>NZ_JAALXU010000003.1:0-1444627 GCF_013317225.1 Neorhizobium sp. AL 9.2.2 | reverse complement strand
CCGTACAACGGACGTGACCGGTATCGTTTCGCTTCCTGAAGGCACGGAAATGGTTATGCCAGGCGACAACGTCACCGTTGAAGTCGAGCTGATCGTTCCAATCGCGATGGAAGAAAAGCTCCGCTTCGCGATCCGCGAAGGCGGTCGTACCGTCGGCGCCGGCATCGTTGCCTCGATCATCGAGTAACAAATCAGAGGGCAGGGCGGGTTCTTCGGGTCCCGCCCGGTTCACTTTTTTTAAGCAAGTTGGCCCTGCTGACTTGCTTATGACATGAAAATGTAGCAAATGGCGCGCGAGCGCTATTTGCGCCTTGCTTCGTTTTATCGAGGCAGGCAATTGCCAGAGACATTAAGGTGGGCCTTCGGCCTGGAGACGAGAACGGACTGCCGCTGTTGGCGCACCCGTTCGATCTTTGACACTGGTGGTCCCGCCTTAGGATAACGAACAACTCGTGCTGTAACGTTGGCACGTGGAAACAAGAAACAAGGATAACGTCGAATGAACGGCCAAAATATCCGCATTCGCCTGAAGGCGTTCGATCACCGCATTCTCGACGCTTCGACGCGTGAGATCGTGTCGACGGCGAAGCGCACCGGCGCAAGCGTCCGGGGCCCCGTTCCGCTTCCGACTCGCATCGAGAAGTTTACGGTTAACCGGTCCCCCCACATCGACAAGAAAAGCCGCGAGCAGTTCGAGATGCGCACACACAAGCGCCTTCTCGATATCGTAGACCCGACACCACAGACCGTGGACGCGCTGATGAAGCTCGACCTCGCCGCAGGTGTCGATGTTGAGATCAAGCTCTGAGGCTTATGTCTCGAGCTGAGTGAGAAGGATTGAACCGATGCGTTCGGGTGTAATTGCACAGAAAGTGGGAATGACCCGCGTCTATAACGACGCTGGTGAGCACATCCCGGTTACCGTTTTGCGGCTGGAGAGCTGCCAGGTTGTCGCACAGCGCACTGTTGAGAAGAATGGCTATGTTGCCGTTCAGCTCGGTGCTGGCGTCGCCAAGGTAAAGAACACCTCCAAGGCTATGCGTGGCAACTTCGCCATCGCTAATGTCGAGCCGAAGTCGAAGCTCGTTGAGTTTCGCGTTTCCGAAGAAAATTTGATCGACGTCGGCACTGAGCTGAAGGCTGGTCATTTTGCTGCTGGTCAGCTGGTGGATGTCACCGGCACTTCGATCGGTAAGGGTTTTGCCGGTGCTATGAAGCGCCATAACTTCGGTGGTCTGCGG
This sequence comes from Neorhizobium sp. AL 9.2.2, assembly GCF_013317225.1. Taxonomy (NCBI): domain Bacteria; kingdom Pseudomonadati; phylum Pseudomonadota; class Alphaproteobacteria; order Hyphomicrobiales; family Rhizobiaceae; genus Neorhizobium; species Neorhizobium sp. AL 9.2.2. Next base: position 1,443,386 of record NZ_JAALXU010000003.1, on the reverse strand, counting down.
GCGACCCACGGTGTTTCCGTGTCGCACCGTTCGCACGGTTCGACTGGTAACAACCAGGATCCGGGCAAGGTCTGGAAGGGCAAGCGCATGGCTGGTCACATGGGCCAGACGCGTATCACCACGCAAAACCTCGAAATCGTCTCGACGGATGAAGACCGCGGACTGATCCTCGTCAAGGGTGCCGTTCCCGGCTCCAAGGGCGCCTGGATTGAAGTTCGCGACGCCGTCAAGTCGGCCGCGAAGTAAGGGAGCCAGCTATTATGGAATTCAACGTCAAGACCCTCGAGGGAAAAGACGCCGGCCAGGTTTCCCTGTCGGACGCGATTTTCGGCCTCGACCCACGCGAGGATATCCTCGCACGTATGGTGCGTTACCAGCTCGCTAAGAAGCAGCAGGGCACGCACAAGACCAAGAGCCGTTCCGAGATTGCTCGCACCGGTGCGAAGATGTTCAAGCAGAAGGGTACGGGCCGCGCTCGTCACCATTCGGCTCGCGCTCCGCAGTTCCGCGGCGGTGGTCGTGCACACGGCCCGGTCGTTCGCAGCCACGAGCATGATCTTCCTAAGAAGGTTCGCGCTCTTGCTCTGCGTCACGCTCTGTCTGCAAAGCTGAAGTCTGAAGATCTGATCGTCATCGACAACCTGGTTGCTTCTGAAGCAAAGACCAAGGCTCTCGTCGGTACGTTCGCATCGCTCGGCCTCACCAACGTGCTGTTCATCGGCGGTGCTGAGCTCGACAGCAACTTCAAGCTCGCAGCCCAGAACATCCCGAATGTGGACGTTCTGCCGGTCCAGGGCATCAATGTTTACGACATCCTGCGTCGCGGTAAGCTCGTGCTTTCCAAGGCTGCGGTTGAAGCCCTCGAGGAGCGTTTCAAGTGACCGACATTCGCCACTATGATGTGATCGTATCTCCTTCGATCACCGAAAAGTCGACACTGGTTTCCGAGTATAACCAGATCGTCTTCAACGTTGCCAAGACTGCTTCGAAGCCGGAAATCAAGGCTGCCGTGGAAGCTCTCTTCGGTGTGAAGGTCACTGCCGTCAATACGCTGGTCCGCAAGGGCAAGGTGAAGCGCTTCAAGGGCTTCATCGGCAAGCAGAAGGACGTCAAGAAGGCTGTCGTAACCCTGGCCGAAGGTCAGACGATCGACATCTCCACCGGTCTCTGAGGTAAAGAAAAATGGCACTGAAAAGCTATAATCCGACGACCCCGAGCCAGCGTCAGCTGGTTATCGTCGACCGTTCGGGCCTCTGGAAGGGCAAGCCCCTCAAGTCGCTGACTGAAGGTCTGTCCAAGAGCGGTGGTCGCAACAACAACGGTCGTATCACTGCCCGCTTCATCGGCGGTGGTCACAAGCGTACCTATCGCCTGGTCGACTTCAAGCGTCGCAAGTTCGACATTGAAGGGACGGTCGAGCGTCTGGAATACGACCCTAACCGTACCGCGTTCATCGCGCTCGTCACCTACACGGACGGCGAACAGGCCTACATCATCGCTCCGCAGCGTCTTGCTGCAGGCGACAAGGTCATCGCTTCCTCGAAGGCTGTCGACGTGAAGCCCGGCAACACCATGCCGCTGCAGTTCATCCCGGTTGGTTCGATCGTTCACAACGTCGAAATGAAGCCAGGCAAGGGCGGTCAGATTGCTCGCTCCGCCGGCACCTATGTGCAGCTCGTCGGCCGCGATGCCGGCATGGCGATCCTGCGCCTCAACTCTGGTGAACAGCGTCTCGTTCCGGGCTCCTGCCTGGCGTCAATCGGTGCTGTCTCCAACCCCGATCACGGCAACATCAACGACGGCAAGGCCGGTCGTACCGTATGGCGTGGCAAGCGTCCGCATAACCGCGGCGTTGTCATGAACCCGGTCGACCACCCGCACGGCGGTGGTGAAGGCCGTACCTCTGGTGGACGCCATCCGGTGTCCCCGTGGGGCAAGCCCACCAAGGGCAAGCGCACGCGTTCGAACAAGTCCACGGACAAGTTCATCATGCGCTCGCGCCACGTCAAGAAGTAAGAGAGGAAGTCGTTAAATGGCTCGTTCAGTTTGGAAAGGTCCGTTTGTTGACGGCTATCTTCTCAAGAAGGCTGAGAAGGTGCGCGAAGGCGGACGCAGTGAAGTAATCAAGATGTGGACCCGTCGGTCCACGATCTTGCCGCAGTTTGTCGGTCTGACGTTCGGCGTCTACAACGGCAACAAGCACGTGCCGGTCAGCGTCAACGAAGACATGGTCGGACACAAGTTTGGTGAATTCGCTCCCACCCGGACCTATTACGGTCACGGCGCGGACAAGAAGGCGAAGAGGAAGTAATCATGGCGAAGGCAAAGACCGAACGCCGGCTGAAGGACAACGAAGCACAGGCAGTCGCCCGTACGCTTCGCGTCAGCCCGCAGAAGCTAAACCTGGTTGCCGCCATGATCCGCGGCAAGAAGGTTGAACGCGCTCTGGCAGAACTCGAGTTCTCCCGCAAGCGCATCGCAGGCACGGTGAAGAAGACTCTCGAGTCCGCTATCGCCAACGCCGAAAACAACCATGACCTCGACGTCGACACGCTGATCGTAGCGGAAGCCTACGTCGGCAAGTCGATCACGATGAAGCGTTTCCACGCTCGCGGCCGTGGCCGTGCATCGCGGATCGAAAAGCCGTTCGCGCATCTGACGATCGTCGTTCGCGAAGTCGAGGAAAAAGGGGAGGCCGCATAATGGGTCAGAAAATCAATCCTATCGGTTTTCGCCTCGGCATCAACCGTACATGGGACAGCCGTTGGTTCGCCGACAACGCCGAATACGGCCAGCTGCTTCATGAAGACCTGAAGATCCGCGCATACCTGATGTCCGAGCTGAAGCAGGCCGGCATCGCCAAGGTGGTTATCGAGCGTCCGCACAAGAAGTGCCGCGTCACGATCCACTCGGCTCGTCCAGGTCTGATCATCGGCAAAAAGGGCGCGGACATCGAGAAGCTTCGCAAGAAGATCTCGACGATGACCAACTCCGAAACGCACCTCAACATCGTTGAAGTGCGCAAGCCGGAAGTCGACGCAACGCTCGTTGCCCAGTCGATCGCCCAGCAGCTCGAACGCCGCGTGGCTTTCCGCCGTGCGATGAAGCGTGCTGTTCAGTCCGCCATGCGTCTTGGCGCCGAAGGCATCAAGATCACTTGCGCCGGCCGTCTCGGTGGCGCGGAAATCGCTCGTACCGAATGGTACCGCGAAGGCCGCGTGCCGTTGCACACACTGCGCGCCGACATCGACTACGGTACGGCTGAAGCCGAAACCGCATTCGGTATCTGCGGCATCAAGGTCTGGATCTTCAAGGGCGAAATCCTTGAGCACGATCCGATGGCGTCGGAACGTCGCGCGCTGGAAGGCGATGCGCAGGGTCCGGCAAGCCGTGAGCGTGGCGATCGTGGCGACCGTCGCCGCGAACGTGAAAACGCTTGATTAGCGCTGGCGAAAGATAAGCTCGGAGAAGTAATAAAATGTTGCAGCCAAAGCGTACCAAGTTCCGCAAGCAGTTCAAGGGCCGCATCAAGGGCGTTGCCAAGGGTGGCTTCGACCTCGCATTCGGCGAATTCGGTCTGAAGGCTCAGGAACCTAACCGCGTCAACGCACGTGAGATCGAAGCGGCTCGCCGCGCGATCACACGTTATATGAAGCGTGCGGGTCGTGTATGGATCCGCGTATTCCCAGACGTACCGGTCACGGCAAAGCCGACCGAAGTGCGCATGGGTAAGGGTAAGGGTTCTGTCGAATACTGGGCTTGCAAGGTCAAGCCTGGTCGTATCATGTTCGAGATCGACGGCGTTTCGGAAGAGATCGCGCGCGAGGCACTTCGCCTCGGGTCTGCCAAGCTCTCGGTCACGACGCGCTTCGTACAGCGCATCGCAGATTAAGGAGAAGGCACGATGAAAGCCGAAGACGTACGCGGCCTGACCGCCGACCAGCTCAAGGACAAGCTTGCTGACCTGAAGAAGGAGCAGTTTAACCTGCGCTTCCAGAAGGCCACCGGCCAGCTCGAGAAATCCTCGCGCATCACCGAGGTCCGCAAGGATATCGCTCGCGTGAAAACCATTGCCCGCCAGAAGGCGGCAGAAGCCAAGGCCTAAAGGAAGAATAATATGCCGAAACGCATTCTGCAGGGCGTAGTCGTTTCCGACAAGAACGAGAAGACCGTTGTTGTCCGCGTCGAGCGCCGCTTCGCTCACCCTTTGCTTCAGAAGACCGTTCGCCGGTCCAAGAAGTATAAGGCCCATGACGAAAACAACCAGTTCAAGGTTGGTGACGTAGTTTCCATTCAGGAATGCGCCCCGATCTCCAAAGACAAGACCTGGACGGTTATCAACGCCCAGGCTTAAAGACTTCAGGATTTTGCGTCAGGCCCTTGCGTCGGACACAGAATCCTGTAAGAAGCACGCCACTGGCGTAGAACGCTCGGAAACGAGCGTTCTTTTGCTTTCAGCGCACGGAAGGTCCCACTTAGGGAAACCACCTTGGCAAGACCGATCCCGCGCATACTGAAAATGTGTTCATAGCCAGCTCCGTTCGTATTCATGCGCGCGGATAGTTGGTCATTAGAAAAAGGCGACCTGACATGATTCAGATGCAAACAAACCTCGACGTGGCGGATAATTCCGGCGCACGTCGTGTCATGTGCATCAAGGTGCTGGGCGGCTCCAAGCGCAAGTACGCTTCGATCGGCGACGTTATCGTCGTTTCGATCAAGGAAGCTATTCCGCGCGGCCGCGTGAAGAAGGGTGACGTGATGAAGGCGGTGGTTGTGCGTACCGCCAAGGACATCCGTCGCGCCGACGGCAGCGTCATCCGCTTCGACAACAACGCAGCGGTCCTCATCGACAACAAGAAAGAGCCGATCGGCACCCGTATCTTCGGACCGGTTCCGCGCGAACTTCGTGCTAAGAACCACATGAAGATCATCTCGCTGGCTCCTGAAGTTCTGTAAGGAGCGAGAGATATGCAGAAGATCAAGAAGGGCGACAACGTCGTCGTACTGACCGGCAAGGACAAGGGCCGCACCGGTGAAGTAATCCAGGTTATGCCGAAGGAAGACCGTGCGGTCGTTCGCGGCATCAACATGGTGAAGCGCCACCAGCGTCAGTCGCAGACGCAGGAAGCTGGCATCATCAACAAGGAAGCGTCCATCCATCTGTCGAACATCGCGGTTGCCGCGAAAGACGGTAAGCCAACTCGCGTTGGTTTCTCGGTCGTCGACGGTAAGAAGGTGCGTGTCGCCAAGCGTACGGGAGATGTGATCGATGGCTGAGTCCAAGTATGAGCCGCGGCTCAAGGCGGAATACGTTTCCCGCATCCGCGCCGCGCTGAAGGAGCAGTTTTCCTACTCCAACGACATGATGATCCCCAAGCTGGACAAGATCGTCATCAACATGGGTGTGGGCGAAGCAACTGCCGACAGCAAGAAGCCAACGGTTGCAGCAGCCGACCTCGCAGCGATCGCCGGCCAGAAGCCGGTCATCACCAAGGCACGGAATTCCATCGCGGGCTTCAAGGTTCGCGAATTCATGCCGATCGGTGCCAAGGTTACGCTTCGCGGCGCCCGCATGTACGAATTCATGGATCGACTGGTCAACATCGCGCTTCCGCGCGTTCGCGACTTTCGCGGCCTGAACCCGAAGTCCTTTGACGGCCGTGGCAACTTCGCCATGGGCATCAAGGAACACATTGTGTTCCCGGAGATCAACTACGACAAGGTTGATCAGATGTGGGGCATGGACATCATCGTTTGCACGACGGCTACCAACGACGACGAAGCACGGGCTCTCCTGAAAGAGTTCAACTTCCCGTTCCGCCAGTAACCGTAACGACGAGCGTTTAAAAGGAACTCCGATATGGCGAAAACCAGCGCAGTTGAAAAGAACAAGCGCCGCCGCAAGACCGTCGCGGACCATGCAGCCAAGCGTGCTGTATTGAAGGCGACCATCATGAACCAGGAACTTCCGATCGAAGAGCGGTTCAAGGCAACTATCAAGCTCGCTTCTCTGCCGCGCGATGGCTCGAAGACGCGTATCCGCAACCGTTGCGAAGTCACCGGTCGCCCACGCGCTTTCTATCGCAAGCTTAAGATGTCGCGTATTGCACTTCGCGAACTCGGCAGCCTCGGCAAAGTGCCGGGCATCGTCAAGTCGAGCTGGTAAGGAGATCGTTAGATGACCATGACTGATCCCTTGGGCGATATGCTCACACGTATCCGCAACGGCGCTTCCCGCCGCAAGTCGACCGTTTCGACGCCAGCCTCCAGGCTGCGCGTTCGCGTTCTCGACGTGCTGCAGGCTGAAGGCTACATCCGCGGTTACACTGAAACCGATTTTGGCAACGGCAAGGCCGAGATCGAAATCGAGCTGAAGTACTACGAAGGCGCGTCGGTGATCCGTGAGATCGGCCGCGTGTCCAAGCCGGGCCGCCGAGTTTATGTCTCGGTCAAGTCCATCCCTCAGGTCGCGAACGGCCTCGGCATCACCATCCTTTCGACTCCGAAGGGCGTGATGGCCGATCACCAGGCTCGCGAACAGAACGTAGGCGGCGAGGTTCTTTGCTCGGTCTTCTAAGACTGCGCAAGGATCTCCCTAGCGAACAGACAGGATTGAATAATGTCTCGTATCGGTAAAAAGCCCGTTCAGGTTCCTGCAGGGATCACGGCCTCGGTTGATGGCCAGAAAGTCACTGCCAAGGGCCCGAAGGGCGAGCTTTTCTTCGTCGCTAACGACGAAATCAAGCTTGAAATTAAAGACAATGCCATTTCGGTGACTCCGGTCAACGATTCCAAGGATGCTCGTTCGAAGTGGGGCATGTCCCGCACGATGATCGAAAACATCCTGAAGGGTGTGAAGGACGGTTTCGAGCGCAAGCTTGAAATCAACGGCGTTGGTTACCGCGCGTCGCTGCAGGGCAAGAACCTGCAGCTGGCTCTCGGTTTCAGCCACGACGTGGTCTATCAGACCCCGGAAGGCATCACCATTGCCGTGCCGAAGCCGACGGAAATCATCGTCTCCGGCATTAATAAACAGCAGGTCGGTCAGGTAGCAGCGGAAATCCGCGAATACCGCGGTCCAGAGCCCTACAAGGGCAAAGGCGTCAAGTACGCTGAGGAACGGATCGTCCGCAAGGAAGGCAAGAAGAAGTAAGGACGCGGGATCATGGCTACCAGAAAAGAAGCACTCACAAAGCGTGCGAGCCGTGTTCGCCGTCAGATCAAGAAGGTCGCAAATGGCCGTCCGCGTCTGTCGGTTCACCGCTCCTCGAAAAACATCTACGTTCAGGTCATCGACGACGTGGCCGGCCGCACGCTTGCAGCCGCTTCCACGCTCGACGTCGATCTGCGCAAGTCGCTGAAGACCGGTGCGGACGTTGCAGCAGCTGCTGCCGTTGGCAACTTGGTTGCAGAGCGCGCTGCCAAGGCTGGCGTGACGGAAGTCGTGTTCGACCGCGGCGCCTTCATCTACCACGGCCGCATCAAGGCTCTTGCTGAAGCTGCCCGCGAAGGCGGCCTGAGCTTCTAAGAAATTTCGCCCGGTCTGCCTGAAGAAGGGGAGGCCGGGCGATTTGCGGTTTTACCGCATCACGTCCGGTACGCCGGACAATCTCAACCTGCCGTTCCACCCGCAAAAGAAAAAGGAAAAGGACAATGGCACAGGAAAGAAGAGGTTCGGGCAACGATCGCCAGAACCGCGAAGAACGCGATAGCGAATTCGTCGACAAGCTGGTCGCGATCAACCGCGTCGCCAAGGTCGTCAAGGGCGGCCGTCGTTTCGGTTTTGCTGCTCTCGTCGTCGTCGGCGACCAGAAGGGTCGCGTTGGCTTCGGTCATGGCAAGGCACGCGAAGTGCCGGAAGCCATCCGCAAGGCAACCGAATCTGCAAAGCGCGATCTGATCTTCGTACCGCTGCGTGACGGCCGTACGCTGCATCACGACGTCAATGGTCGTCACGGCGCCGGCAAGGTTCTGCTGCGCTCGGCCAAGGCTGGTACCGGTATCATCGCCGGCGGCCCGATGCGCGCTGTATTCGAAACGCTCGGCGTCCATGACGTTGTTGCGAAGTCGACTGGTTCGTCGAACCCATACAACATGGTTCGCGCAACGTTCGACGCTCTGAAGCACCAGGTGCATCCGAAGGACGTAGCAGCTCAGCGTGGCCTCAAGTATGCCACCCTGCAGTCGCGCCGCGCCGCTTCCGGCAATGCGTCGGAAGAATAAGAGGAGTCTGAACCATGGCTAAGGCTACGCAGAAGACTGAAGCAAAGACGGTTACCGTTCAGCAGATCGGCAGCCCAATCCGCCGCCCGGCCGAACAGCGTGCGACGCTGATCGGTCTTGGCCTCAACAAGATGCATCGGACCAGCACTCTGGAAGATACTCCTTCCGTTCGTGGCATGATCCGTGCTGTCCAGCATCTCGTTCGCGTCGTCGAAGAGAAGTGAGACGGAGGAATTGACCATGAAACTGAATGAGATCAAGGACAACGAAGGCTCTTCGAAGGACCGTATCCGCGTTGGTCGCGGTATCGGTTCCGGCAAGGGCAAGACCGGTGGACGTGGCGTCAAGGGTCAGAAGGCCCGTTCAGGCGTCTCGATCAACGGCTTCGAAGGCGGTCAGATGCCAATCTACCGTCGTCTTCCGAAGCGCGGCTTCAACAACATCTTCGCATCTGAATACGCAACCGTATCGCTCGGCCGTATCCAGACTGCGATCGATGCTGGCAAACTCGACGCAAACGCGACTGTCGACGCAGCAGCTCTCAAGGCTGCCGGCGTCATCCGTCGCCTCAAGGACGGCGTTCGCGTCCTGTCCGGCGGCGAACTGACAACCAAGGTTTCGATCGAAGTCGCCGGTGCCTCCAAGGCTGCCGTCGAAAAGATCGAAAAGTCGGGCGGCTCGATCAAGCTGCTCGTGGTTGCTGAAACAGCCGCTGAATAAATCGTTTGAAAATCACCCGGTGTGAGCTTCACACCGGGTGATTTTATGTCCATATGTGAGCCTCACGATCCCCAAGGCAGTCCGGCCGGTCAGCTACCGGGATCAGACGGAAAAATGGGTGAGGCAGGCGATTGCGACAGCATCTCGCGCCCCCAGCTTTCTGAAAACAGAATCAAGACTGCGTTCCGGAAGGCACATGCCGCCGGGGGATGGGTCGGGCGGAGAATTGCATGGCTTCTGCAGCTGAACAACTGGCCTCAAATCTGAATTTCAAAACTTTCGCCAAGGCGGAAGATCTCAAGAAACGCCTGTGGTTCACGCTGGCAGCGCTTCTTGTTTATCGCTTGGGCACGCATATCCCGCTGCCAGGCCTCAACCCTGAAGCCTATGCGCAGGCCTTTAGCGGTCAGTCGGGTGGCATTCTCGGCCTCTTCAACATGTTCTCCGGTGGTGCTGTCGAGCGCATGGCGATCTTCGCCCTCGGCATCATGCCTTACATTTCCGCTTCGATTATCGTGCAGCTGATGACTTCGGTCGTCCCGTCGCTCGAGAACCTGAAGAAGGAAGGCGAGGCGGGTCGCAAAATCATCAACCAGTACACTCGCTACGGCACCGTGATTCTCGGCGCGCTTCAGGCCTACGGCATCGCTGCCGGCCTTTCGAGCGGTCAGGGCATCGTGTCCAACCCGGGCTGGTTCTTCACGCTCTCAACGGTCGTCACCCTGCTTGGCGGCACGATGTTCCTGATGTGGCTTGGTGAGCAGATCACCTCGCGCGGTATCGGCAACGGTATTTCGCTGATCATCTTTGCCGGTATTGCCGCAGGCCTTCCTGGCGCGCTCGCCAACACAATGGAACTCGGTCGTACCGGCGCTCTGCCGACGGCTCTGATTCTCACCGTTATCATCGTCGCGATCGCCGTCATTGCGCTGATCGTGTTTGTTGAACGCGCCCAGCGCCGGCTCCTGATCCAGTATCCGAAGCGTCAGGTCGGCAACCGCATGTTCCAGGGCGATACCTCGCACCTTCCGCTGAAGCTCAATACAGCGGGCGTTATTCCGGCAATCTTTGCATCCTCGCTTCTGCTTCTGCCGGCAACGGCTGCAGGCTTTGCCGGCAATTCACAGCTGCCAGACTGGGCGACGGGGATCATTGCAGCTCTTGGCCACGGCCAGCCGCTGTTTATGCTGTTCTACGCCATGCTGATCGCGTTCTTCGCCTTCTTCTACACGGCCATCGTCTTCAACCCGAAGGATACGGCTGATAACCTGAAGAAGCACGGCGGCTTCATTCCCGGCATCCGTCCCGGCGAGCGTACCGCGGAATATATCGATTACGTCCTGACCCGAATCACGGTCGTCGGCGCTATCTATCTCGTCGTGGTCTGCATTCTTCCGGAATTCCTGGTGGCCAGAACGGGCGTTCCGTTAGCCCTTGGTGGTACTTCGCTTTTGATCGTGGTCAGTGTAACCCTTGATACGGTTGCGCAGATCCAGGGACACCTCATCGCGCAGCAGTATGAGGGATTGATCAAGAAGTCGAAACTACGCGGTGGAAAGAGGGGACGATGAGACTGATTCTTTTAGGACCGCCGGGCGCGGGCAAGGGGACCCAAGCCCAGCGGATCGTGGAGAAGCATGGCATTCCGCAGCTCTCCACTGGTGATATGCTGCGGGCAGCCGTGGCAGCTGAGACCGAAGTCGGCAAGCGCGCCAAGGCAGTCATGGATGCGGGCAACCTCGTCTCTGACGAGATCGTCAACGCGATCGTCTCCGAGCGCATAGACGCGCCCGACTGCGCGAACGGTTTCATCCTTGACGGTTTTCCCCGCACGCTCGTGCAGGCGGACGCCACTGAGGCGATGCTGTCTGCCAAGGGGCTCGATCTTTCCGTCGTGATTGAACTTCGCGTCGACGATAAGGAGCTTGTCCGTCGCGTCTCCGGTCGCTATTCCTGCGCCCAGTGCGGGACGGTCTACCACGACTCGGATAAGAAGCCTTCGTCGGAGGGCACGTGCGACAAGTGTGGCTCGACCCACTTCAAGCGTCGGCCGGACGACAACGCCGAGACCATGACCAAGCGTCTCGAGGTTTACTACAAGGAAACCTCGCCGCTCATTGGTTACTACTATGCCAAAGGCAAGCTCAAGGTTGTCGATGGCATGGCCGAGATGGATACTGTCACGGCCGATATCGAAAAGATCCTCGCCAGTCTCTGAGACTGTCTTGGATGGGTTAAAGAATCTTGGGGTGGAGCAGTTGCATTCAAGCACTGATTCCGCTACACACCGCGCCAACTCGCGACAGTTTTACAGCGATCGGCGCGGATTCCCGCAAGGACATCCGGGGCGATCATTTTGCCTGTCTCGTATGAAGTTTGAACTGGCGACCGTATCCAAAGGTCGCTTTCATGGAAGAAGTACCGCTTGCCGGATGGCAACCGGAACGCAAGGAGAATAGACGTGGCACGTATCGCTGGCGTCAACATCCCGACTGCGAAGCGCGTTGTCATCGCGCTGACCTACATTCACGGGATCGGCCCGAAATTCGCACAGGAAATTATGGAGAAGGTTGGTCTTGCCGCTGAAAAGCGCGTCCATCAGCTGACCGACTCTGAAGTCCTGCAGATCCGCGAAACCATCGACCGCGATTATCGCGTCGAAGGTGATCTTCGTCGCGAAACCGCGATGAACATCAAGCGCCTCATGGACCTCGGCTGCTATCGCGGCCTGCGTCACCGTCGTGGCCTTCCGGTCCGCGGTCAGCGCACGCACACCAATGCCCGCACCCGCAAGGGTCCGGCAAAGGCGATTGCTGGTAAGAAGAAGTAATTTTGGATCGATAGTCGCAAAGCGGGCAGGGCTCCTGTCCGCTTTTTCGTGACTGTTTGATCTGAGGTGGAGCCGCTGGCATTACGGCGGTGCAGAGATCAACGAAAGGAATACCATGGCCAAGGAAGCCACACGCGTACGCCGCCGCGAACGCAAAAATATTACGTCGGGCGTTGCCCACGTCAACTCGACGTTCAACAACACGATGATCACCATCACCGACGCACAGGGCAATGCAATTGCCTGGTCGTCTGCTGGTGCCAAGGGCTTCAAGGGTTCGCGCAAGTCGACCCCGTTCGCAGCTCAGATCGCTGCCGAAGACTGCGCCAAGAAGGCTCAGGAGCACGGCATGAAGTCGCTCGAAGTCGAAGTCTGCGGTCCGGGTTCCGGTCGCGAATCGGCTCTGCGCGCTCTGCAGGCTGCCGGCTTCATGATCACTTCGATCCGCGACGTGACCCCGATCCCGCACAACGGTTGCCGCCCGCGCAAGAAGCGCCGCGTCTAATGGACGTTTTTGGAGTTCGCTTCGCAGCGATCTTCATCTGAACCCGGTAATAGCCGCTCCGTCTCCTGAAAGAGTCGAGGCGGCTTTCACCGTATAGCCGGAAGGGTATTTCCGGTGTTCCTCGTGCTCGGTTACCACGATTGGATGGTGGTAACGAACGGAAGGTAGTAGGTCATGATCCAGAAGAACTGGCAGGAACTGATTAAGCCGAACAAGGTGGAGTTTTCCTCTTCCGGCCGTACAAAGGCAACGCTTGTTGCTGAGCCTCTCGAGCGCGGCTTCGGCCTGACGCTCGGCAACGCGCTTCGTCGCGTACTTTTGTCGTCGCTGCGCGGTGCTGCTGTTACCGCAGTGCAGATCGACGGCGTTTTGCACGAATTCTCCTCCATCCCCGGCGTTCGGGAAGATGTGACGGACATCGTGCTGAACATCAAGGAAATCGCCATCAAGATGGATGGTGACGATTCCAAGCGCATGGTCGTGCGCAAGCAGGGTCCGGGTTCGGTTACCGCTGGTGACATCCAGACGGTTGGCGATATCGAGATCCTCAACCCCGACCACGTGATCTGCACGCTCGACGAGGGTGCTGAGATCCGTATGGAATTCACGGTCAACAACGGCAAGGGCTATGTTCCTGCTGATCGTAACCGTGCGGAAGACGCTCCGATCGGTCTCATCCCGGTCGACAGCCTGTATTCCCCGGTCAAGAAAGTGTCCTACAAGGTGGAAAACACCCGTGAAGGCCAGGTTCTCGACTATGACAAGCTGACCATGACCATCGAAACCGATGGTTCGGTCTCGGGTGAAGACGCCGTAGCCTTCGCCGCTCGTATCCTTCAGGATCAGCTGTCGGTCTTCGTCAATTTCGACGAGCCGCAGAAGGAAGCAGAAGAGGAAGCCGTCACTGAACTCGCGTTCAACCCGGCACTCCTCAAGAAGGTCGACGAACTGGAACTTTCCGTCCGTTCGGCCAACTGCCTGAAGAACGACAACATCGTCTATATCGGCGACCTCATCCAGAAGACCGAAGCCGAGATGCTCCGCACTCCGAATTTCGGTCGCAAGTCGCTGAACGAGATCAAGGAAGTTCTGGCATCCATGGGCCTCCATCTTGGTATGGAAGTTCCTGCATGGCCGCCGGAAAACATCGAAGATCTCGCCAAGCGTTACGAAGACCAATACTAACAGGATCAGACTGCAGGCGAATGCCTGCAAGTGAAGGAGACACACCATGCGTCACGGAAATTCGGGCCGTAAGCTCAACCGCACCGCAAGCCACCGCAAGGCCATGTTTGCCAACATGGCGGCTTCGCTCATCACCCATGAGCAGATTGTAACAACCCTGCCGAAGGCGAAGGAAATTCGCCCGATCGTCGAAAAGCTTGTCACCCTCGGCAAGCGCGGCGACCTGCACGCTCGTCGTCAGGCGATCTCGCAGATCCAGGATCAGGACGCTGTTCGCAAGCTGTTCGATGCCATCGCTTCGCGTTACGCAACCCGCAACGGCGGCTACCTGCGCATCATGAAGGCCGGCTATCGTCAGGGCGACAACGCTCCGATGGCTGTCATCGAATTCGTCGAGCGCGACGTCGATGCCAAGGGCGCAGCCGACAAGGCTCGCGTTGCTGCTGAAGCAGAAACTGCCGAAGCCGCATAATTCGATCCCAGGATCGCACTTTTCGAAAAGGCCGGGTGGAAACGCCCGGCCTTTTCTTTTGGGAAATGAGGGGGCGGGCTCGAGCATGACTGCACCACGATCCATACGCGTTCAGCGCTGCCTCGCCACGCTGCTTGTGATCTCCGCGGGGCTTCTGCTGCGCCGCTTCGGTTACGATCTCGGTCTTTCCTTCTTTGTCGTGAAATACGGTGGGTCAGTTCTCTGGTGTGCGATGGTGTTTCTTGCGTTGGCCACGCTGACCGCATCGGTGAACATCGGCAGGCTCGCCTTTGCGGCATTCCTCATCGCCCTTATCGTCGAATTCTCAAGGCTCTATCACCCGCCCGAGTTGGATGCGTTTCGACTGACGACGGCCGGCAAACTGTTGCTCGGACGGGTGTTTTCCCTGTGGAATATCGCAGCTTACGCTTTCGGTATCGGGACTGCCGCATTTGTCGAGGCGTGGGTCCTCAAACGGGGACGTAGATCTTCTGTTTGATATGCTTGAGATTGGCGACGATCGTGAATGTCATCACCACCAGCAGGGACCACGAACTCCATTTACCAAGATGCACCACCGACCACGCCCCGATCTGGTTCGGATATTGCCAGATCCCGAAAAAGGTCGAGATGTTCTCCGCCAGCCAGATGAAGAAGCCGATCAGCACGAAGGCGACCAGAAGCGGCATCCGTCTGTCACGATCATAGGGTCGGTAGGTGACGGTCGTGCGGGCGTAAAGGCCGAGCGCGCAGGCAGCGATATACCAGCGGTAGTCACCGATGAAATGGTGGGTGAAGAAATTCGCGTAGATCGCAATCGCGATCAGGCCAGCCATCCAGTAGCTGGGATGGTGGTGGATCCGCAGATCGAAAAGCCGCCAGGCCTGGATGATGTAGCTCCCCACGGCGGCATACATGAAGCCGGAAAACAGCGGTACGCCCAGCACTTTCGTATAGGCGAAGTCAGGGTATGACCATGACTGGATGCTGCCGGAGGTCTTGAACACTTCGAGCGCAAAGCCAACCACGTGGAAAAGACCGATCGCTTTCGCCTCATCCCAGGTTTCCAGCTTGCTCCAGATCATCAGGGACTGGATGGCGAGCGCGATGATCAGCAGAACGTCGTAGCGCGGGATGCCGAATACGCCCGTTCGCGGAACGATGAAGATCGACACAAAAAACAGGCCGGCGAACAGGCAGGACCGCGCTTCTTTGATGCCGAAGTAGAGAAACTCGATGACGAAACGCGTGATACCGTGGATTTCTCCAAACGGCCGCTGGTTGCAAAGATAGACATCCAGCAGGGATAGTCGTCCGCCGTCCACAGTCGATTCTGGTGTCATCAAAACATCTCCGCTGCACGGACTGAAGCCTGCGGTGACTGTGACTGTCAAGTCCGGGGGATGGCTGGCTGACCGGCCCGCCGAATGACTGAAGCTCCCTATATCGCTGTTGCCACATCCCGTTTTTTTAGCGACAATCGAGCCGTGACGCATTTGGTGGGAGGAGCCCGATGCATGACCCTGTTTCCCATGCCGACCAAGTCTACGCGTCGGCCAATTCCCCTGTCGCGAGTTCGGCTGTAGTCGCGTCCTGGCGCCGCTGCATGACCATGCATCACTTGGCGCCAGAGGACCGGCGGATGCCGGAGCGGGTGACAGAGCAGGAACTGGACGTCGCCCGAAAACAGTCGGAGCGTCTTATCGGGCAGGCGAGGGACGAGCTCGATCGGCTGTTCATGGTCGTCGGTCGCGCCGGCTGCTGCATCCTGATGACCGACAGCAAAGGTATCGCGCTTGACCGTCGCGGCGCAGCGGGCGACGACAAGGATTTTCGTGCGCTCGGCCTCTGGACCGGCTCGGTCTGGACCGAGGAGAGTATCGGCACCAACGGGATCGGCACCGCAATCGCCGACGACCGGCCGACATCGATCATCCGCGACCAGCACTTCTTTGCATCCAATATCGATCTGAGCTGCACGACTGCGCCTATTCGTGATCACCGTGGAGTTCTGGCCGGCGCGCTCGATGTCTCGACGTGCCGAAGTGACGCAAACGAAGGCACGATCGCCATCCTGTCGCAGACGGTGCGTGAGGCGGCATCCCGGATCGAGCTGAACATGTTCCGAAACGCGTTTCAAGGTGCCCGCTTCGTGATGGTGCCGAGTGAGACGGGATCTCCAATGGCGCTCCTGGCTGTAGATCGCGACGACCTTGTGATCGGTGCCACGCGGGCTGCGCGATCGGCGCTGCGTCTGGACGACGATCGGATTGCGGAAGGGATCCCGGCCTCCGATCTGCTTAACGAATCGAGCAGGGATGCGCGCGAACTCCTGGGCGATGCCGAGCGCTCGGCGCTTCTTCGGGCGTTGTCTCGTGTCCACGGCAACGTCTCGCTGGCAGCCCAGGTGCTCGGCGTCAGCCGTTCCACCCTGCATCGCAAGATGAAGCGATTTGGCATTCAATGACGGGGAGTTTTGTCGCAGACTTGCGACAGAGTGCATCGCGGTATCGCGGGTGAGGCCTGTTTTCACCACGCCAGAAGCGCAGATTCTGTTCCATCGGGTTCGCTTTGAACCTGTTCATCATGGGAGGATGACATGCTGCACCAGAAAATCGTTGAGTCACCGTTCAAGCTCAAATACGGCAACTATATCGGCGGTGAGTGGAAAGAACCGATCAGCGGCAAGTATTTCGACAACGTCACGCCGATCACCGGCGGCAAGATCTGCGAGATCCCGCGGTCTGACGAAAAGGATGTCAATGCGGCGCTCGACGCTGCCCACGCCGCCAAGGAAAAATGGGGCCGCATGGCGCCGGCTGACCGCTCGAACATCCTGATGAAGATCGCCCAGCGGATGGAAGACAAGCTGGAAGTTCTGGCGCAGGCCGAAACCTGGGACAACGGCAAGCCGATCCGTGAGACAATGGCAGCCGACATCCCGCTTGCCATCGATCACTTCCGCTATTTCGCATCCTGCATCCGTGCCCAGGAAGGTTCGATCAGTGAAATCGACCACGATACGGTCGCCTATCATTTCCACGAACCGCTTGGCGTCGTCGGCCAGATCATTCCGTGGAATTTCCCGATTCTGATGGCCGCCTGGAAGCTTGCACCGGCGCTTGCCGCCGGCAACTGCGTCGTCATCAAACCGGCCGAGCAGACGCCGGCCTCGCTTCTGGTCTGGGCGGAACTCGTCGGTGACCTCCTGCCACCCGGCGTGCTGAATATCGTCAATGGTTTCGGCCTCGAAGCCGGAAAACCTCTTGCGACCAGCAACCGGATTGCCAAGATCGCCTTTACAGGAGAGACCACGACAGGCCGGCTGATCATGCAATATGCCAGCCAAAACCTTATCCCTGTCACGCTCGAACTTGGCGGCAAGTCGCCGAACATCTTCTTCGCCGATGTGATGAGTGAAGACGACGATTTCCTCGACAAGGCGCTGGAAGGCTTTGCGATGTTCGCGCTGAACCAGGGCGAAGTCTGCACATGCCCCAGCCGCGCACTAATCCAGGAATCGGTTTACGATCGTTTCATGGAACGGGCGGTCAAACGCGTCGAAGCCATCACGCAGGGCAACCCGCTCGATAGCTCGACCATGATTGGCGCGCAGGCATCCTCGGAGCAGATGGAAAAGATTCTGTCCTATCTCGACATCGGCAAGCAGGAGGGCGCGGAAGTCCTGACCGGCGGCGTCAAGAACGATCTCGGCGGCGAGTTGGCGAACGGCTACTACATCAAGCCGACGATCTTCAAGGGCCACAACAAGATGCGAATCTTCCAGGAGGAGATCTTCGGACCGGTAGTGTCGGTGACGACCTTCAAGGATGAAAAAGAGGCGCTCGAGATCGCCAACGATACGCTGTACGGGCTCGGCGCCGGCGTGTGGACGCGCGACGGCAACCGCGCCTACCGCTTCGGCCGGGAGATCCAGGCCGGCCGCGTCTGGACAAATTGCTATCACGCCTATCCCGCGCATGCGGCATTTGGCGGGTACAAACAGTCCGGGATTGGTCGCGAAAACCACAAGATGATGCTCGACCACTACCAGCAGACCAAGAACATGCTGGTGAGCTACAGCCCGAAGAAGCTCGGGTTCTTCTGATCGATCTCAACCCAAGCATGGGCTCCCGGCTGCAGGGTCGGGAGCCTTTTCAATGTCTCGATGCGAACAGGAATGACATGATGGATGCGACAATCAACGGCGAACCGCGCGTCACGGCCACGGATTCCGCGCTGAACTTCATTGCCGAGATCCAGGCGGACCACCCGGACATCCTGTTCCACCAATCAGGCGGCTGCTGCGACGGGTCGTCACCCATGTGCTATCCGAAGGGCGATTTCATGCTTGCCGACCACGACGTGAAGCTGGGCGAAATCGGCGGCGTGCCGGTCTATATCAGCGGGAGCCAGTTCGAGGCCTGGAAGCACACACAGCTGATTATCGATGTCGTGCCCGGTAGGGGCGGCATGTTCTCGCTCGACAATGGGCGTGAAAAGCGCTTCCTCACCCGGTCGCGACTATTCGGCGGCGGTGAGGCCTGCGCGATACCTGCCATACGTTGACGCCGCCCACTATGTCGTGGGGGCGGGACGTGCCGGACGGCCCTTGCCGCGTTTCCAGTTGAGGAACGGCTTCCTCAGCGGCCGGTAGGCGAGGAGCAGCCCGATCGCTGCGATATGGATAAACGGAACGAGCGTCACCGACTTCACCGCGAGCACATAGTGGAGCGCGCCGCCCAGTGCCACGAGATAGATCAGCTTGTGCATTTTCACCCAGGTCTGTCCGAGCTTGCGGATCGACCAGTTGTTGGATGTCACCGCGAGCGGGATCAGCAGAAGCAGGCAGGCAAAGCCGATCGTGATATAGGGGCGCCGCACGATATCGCTGCCAACAGCGCCAAAGTTCAGCTGCAGATCGAGCAGGAGATAGACGCTGAAATGGAACACGACGTAATAGAAGGCGAGCAGCCCTAGCGCACGGCGATAGCGGATCCAGTTGATCCCGAGAATATCGCGAAGGGGCGTGACGGCGAGCGTCAGGATGATGAAACGCAACGCCCAGATGCCGATCAGGTGCTCAAACGTCTTGACCGGATTGAAACCCAGCCCGCCCGTCGCGGCCTGATAGAAGTACCAGGCCGCGGGACAAAGCCCCACGACGTAAAGTGCCCAGATGCTGGCGGCATGGTATCGGCGGGGCAGGGCTGGGATCGAGAGCATGGTCAGTAGTTCGCTTTCAGGTCCATTCCGGTATAGAGGCTCGCTACTTCGTTCGCATAGCCGTTGAAGGGCAGGGTATCGACGCGCTTGGTTCCGAAGAAGCCGCCTTCGCCGATTCGCTGTTCGGTCGCCTGACTCCAGCGCGGATGGTCGACAGCCGGATTGACGTTGGAATAGAAACCGTATTCCCGGGCGTTCGAATTCTTCCAGGTGGTCTGTGGCTGCTCTTCGACCAGCTTGATCTTGACGATCGACTTGATCCCCTTGAACCCATACTTCCACGGCACCACGAGCCGGATCGGCGCACCGTTCTGGTTGGGCAGCGTTTCGCCGTAGAGACCGACAGCGAGAATGGTCAGCGGATGGCGCGCTTCGTCAAGGCGCAGGCCTTCGACATAAGGCCAGGGTAGAGCCTGGAAGAGACCGCCTTGGCCGGGCATTTCCTCGGGACGCACGACCGTCTCGAACGCCACGTATTTCGCGCTGCCAAGCGGCTCGACCTGGTCGAGGATCGCCGCCAGGGGGAAACCGATCCACGGGATCACCATCGACCATCCCTCGACACAGCGCATGCGGTATGTCCGCTCCTCGAGCTTCATCTTGAGGATCTCGTCGAGACCGAATTCCTTCGGCTTGCCCACCATGCCCTCGACCTTGACGGTCCAGGGTGTCGGTTTGAACGCACCGGAATTCTGCGAGGGATCTTCCTTGCCGACGCCGAACTCGTAGAAATTGTTGTAGGTGGTGACGGCTTCTTTAGGCGTCAGCTTTTCGTCCAGCTTGTAGGGGCCGGGCGATGCGCTGAGAGCCGCAGCGAATGCGCTTGAGCCTCCAAGGACTGAAAGGCCGGCGCCCGCGGCGACGGTGCCCACGAAATTCCGGCGCGACAGATAGATGTCGCGCGGCGTGATCTCAGTCGGCGAAATGTGGGGTGGGCGAAATGCGGGCATGGCGGATCTCCTTCAGGCAAAAGCCTATCCTGTGCTTATACGTACCGCCGACAGGTTTGGTTTCACAGAGGCGGAGGAAAGGCATTAAACCACGTTTGCGTGAAAGAATTAGCGTTGAAACATACGCTAAGCCTTGAACCGGGAAATCGCATGCTCATTTCAGCTTTGACATTAATCAAGGATAGTGAGTATGGCGACGAAAACCTGGGATGCTGCCAGCGAACGCTTCACGGAAACCGATGCGGGCCGGATCGATCGACTGCGGCGTTTGCGGCGTATCCACGGCGTCGCCCGTATGATGGATACGGCGATCGGTATTCCCGGCACCCGGTTTCGGTTTGGTGCCGATTCCATCATGGGCCTTGTTCCGCTCGTGGGCGATGCCGGGGGCGCATTGATTGGCCTCTATATCGTCAACGAGGCCCGCCGCATGGGTGTGCCGAACGACAAGCTTGCAAAGATGATCGGCAACCTTGCGGTCGATTCTGTCGTCGGCAGCGTGCCGCTGGCCGGTGATCTGTTCGACGTCTTCTTCAAGTCGCACCGCCGCAACCTCAACATCGTTCTCGACCATTTCGGTGTGACGGCGGACGACCTCCGCGCGAAGCGATAGCGGACACGAGAAGAGGGTGAGGGACGGTGACGTTGCCTCACTCCTCAAGCGCCACGCCGAAGCAGAACCGCTATGAAACTTCGACCTCGCCTACATCGCTGGGCAGATTTTTACCGCGCTGGTGAGAACCGTACCGTACCGTACTGTTTTTCGCCCCATTGCTAGTGACACTGGCTTTAGCCTGCAGTAGGACGGAGAAAACAAGGTCCTTTGCGCCGCGTCATCCAACGCGGTAAATAGCAATTGCTGAACGCGATCGAGGAAACACCATGCCTGTCTATCGTTCAAGAACCACGACCCACGGCCGCAACATGGCTGGCGCGCGCGGCCTCTGGCGCGCCACCGGCATGAAGGACGGCGATTTCGGCAAGCCGATCATCGCGGTGGTCAATTCCTTCACCCAGTTCGTGCCGGGCCATGTCCACCTCAAGGATCTCGGCCAGCTGGTTGCCCGCGAAATCGAGGCCGCCGGCGGCGTCGCCAAGGAGTTCAACACGATCGCCGTCGATGACGGCATCGCCATGGGCCACGACGGCATGCTGTACTCGCTGCCATCGCGCGAGATCATCGCCGACTCCGTCGAGTACATGGTCAACGCCCACTGCGCCGACGCCATGGTCTGCATCTCCAACTGCGACAAGATCACCCCCGGCATGCTGAATGCCGCCATGCGCCTGAACATCCCGGCCGTCTTCGTCTCAGGTGGCCCCATGGAGGCCGGCAAGGTCGTCCTGCACGGCAAGACCGTTGCGCTCGACCTCGTCGATGCCATGGTGGCAGCCGCTGACGACAAGATGTCGGACGAAGACGTCACCGCCATCGAAAAGGCCGCCTGTCCAACCTGCGGCTCGTGCTCCGGCATGTTCACCGCAAACTCGATGAACTGCCTGACCGAGGCGCTCGGCCTGTCGCTGCCCGGCAATGGCTCGACGCTCGCCACCCATTCGGATCGCCGTCGCCTGTTCGTCGAAGCCGGTCACCTGATCGTCGATATCGCGCGCCGTTACTACGAGCAGGATGACGAACGGGTCCTGCCGCGCAATATCGCCACCAAGGAGGCGTTCGAAAACGCCATGTCGCTCGATATCGCGATGGGCGGCTCGACCAATACGGTTCTCCACATCCTGGCGGCTGCCTATGAGGGCGGCGTCGATTTCGGCATGGAGGATATCGATAAGCTGTCGCGCAAGGTGCCGTGCCTGTCCAAGGTCGCGCCTGCCAAGAGCGATGTCCACATGGAAGACGTTCACCGCGCCGGCGGCATCATGCGTATCCTGGGCGAGTTGGAGCGCGGCGGCCTGATCAACCGGGACTGCTACACGGTTCACGAAGCAACGCTCGGCGATGCGATCGACCGCTGGGACATCACTCGCACCAATTCCGAGAGCGTCCGCGATTTCTTCAAGGCAGCACCCGGCGGCGTTCCCACTCAGGTCGCGTTCAGCCAGTCTTCGCGTTGGGACGAGCTCGATACGGATAGCGACACGGGCATCATCCGCTCGGTTGAAAATCCCTTCTCCAAGGACGGTGGCCTGGCGGTTCTCTACGGCAACATCGCGGCCGACGGCTGCATCGTGAAGACCGCAGGCGTCGATGAGTCGATCCTGAAGTTCAGCGGTCCCGCTGTCGTCTTCGAAAGCCAGGATGCGTCCGTCAAGGCGATCCTCAGCAACGAGGTCAAGGCCGGCGATGTCGTTGTTATCCGCTACGAAGGTCCAAAGGGCGGCCCGGGCATGCAGGAAATGCTCTACCCGACCAGCTATCTGAAGTCGAAGGGCCTCGGCAAGGCCTGCGCGCTGATCACCGACGGTCGCTTCTCCGGCGGCACATCCGGCCTGTCGATCGGTCACGCTTCCCCGGAAGCAGCCCAGGGTGGCGCGATCGGACTTGTCCGCCAGGGTGACATGATCGAGATCGATATTCCGAACCGGACAATCCATCTGGCGGTGTCGGATGCTGAACTCTCGGCGCGTCGCCACGAGCAGGATGCACTCGGCTGGAAGCCGTCAGCGCCCCGCAAGCGCAACGTCACGACGGCCCTCAAAGCTTATGCGGCATTTGCGTCGAGTGCGGACAAGGGCGCGGTCCGGATCCTGCCTGAGTAAGTCTCGGGTCGAACCAACTCCGCAGACAGAGATCTCAAAGCTTCGAAGGCCTCGGTGCACAACACCGAGGCCTTTGTCTTTGATCGTTTCCAGTGAACGTCGATTAAGGACTAAAGCGGCTCTTTGCTCAGTCCGCTAAACGCTTCCTGCAACTGCTTCATCCGCTCCGCATAGGCCGTCGTCAGGCATTGGACGTCTGCCTCGCAAGCCCGACGCTTCTTCAACCAGTCGCTTTGTTCCTGGCGCAGCTGGTCGCGATTGCCCATGGCGAGCAGGCTGGTCAGGATGTCGAATGTCGTGACCATCTTCACATCGGCATCGTTCAGCGTGCGCGTGTCGCAGATCACCTTCTCGTCGGCGACCAGATCGGTCTTCTCGCAATCGAAGCTCGCCGCCGCTGCCGGGTGAGGGACAAGGGAAAGGCCGGCGCTCAGGACAAGGGCAGCCACGCCGGTGGCCGCGAATATGGTTTTCATGCTGGAACGCTCCTCTGTGCAGTCTCCGGAGCCGACCCTTGGAAGGCATCGTAAACTCCCATGGACAAAGATGATGCACATGCGCCAGATGGCAAGGATGATGGAGGCTAGGATCGTGCTGAAAAGCCGATGCTTTTTCCGGATCAGCTGGAAGCAGCAACACCCGCCCGCGGGCTTTGTCGGGCACCGTCTTTCCCTGCCTGTGCCAGATACCCATATACGCGGTCGCAAGGACGCGTCATCGGGTTCCGGGCACCTTTCTTTTGCCGCTTGCGGCGCTACAACGTCATCCAGCAATTTGTAAGAGGAATCACATGTCCAGCAAGCTCAAGCGACCGTTCGAACGGCATCTCAGGCAGCTCTCGCTCAGCGTCGTCCTGCTCGCGGCATTGGCCCCCGCTGGCGCCTTTGCGCAGGACCAGAAGACGGTGCCGCAAAGCCGGCAGGAAATGCAGCTCTCGTTCTCGCCGCTGGTCAAGCAAACCTCCGGTGCCGTCGTCAACGTCTATGCCGAGCGCGTCGTGCAGCGCCCGAACCTGTTTTCCGGCGACCCCTTCTTCGAGCAGTTCTTCGGCCAGCGCATGCCGAACCGTTCGGAAAAGCAGTCTTCGCTCGGTTCCGGTGTCATTCTCTCCGGCGACGGTCTTGTCGTTACCAACAATCACGTCATCGAAGGCGCTGATGATATCAAGATCGCCTTGGCCGACGGCCGGGAGTTTCCCTGCGAACTCGTCCTGAAGGACGAGAGCGTGGATCTGGCTGTGTTGCGCATCAAGGCAAAGGAAAATTTCCCGGTCCTGCCGCTGGCCGATTCGGACCGCACAGAGGTCGGTGATCTGGTGCTCGCGATCGGCAATCCGTTTGGTGTCGGCCAGACCGTCACAAGCGGCATCGTGTCGGCGCTTGCCCGCAACCAGGTGTCGTCGGGTGATTTCGGCTTCTTCATCCAGACCGACGCGTCGATCAATCCCGGTAACTCCGGCGGCGCGCTGATGAACATGAATGGCGAACTGATCGGCATCAACACCGCGATCTTCTCGCGCGGCGGCGGATCGAACGGAATCGGCTTCGCCATTCCGGCAAATCTTGTCAAGGTCTTCCTGGCGGCTGCCTCCGAAGGCAAGTCGGTCTTCGACCGTCCCTATGTCGGCGCGACCTTCGATGCCGTGACCTCTGATGTCGCCGAGGCGCTCGGCTTGAAGGCCGCCCGCGGCGCGCTGGTCTCGCGTGTCGTCGAAGGCGGTCCGGCCGACAAGGCAGGATTGAAGCCCGGCGAGGTTGTCACGGCCGTCAATGGCATTCCAGTCGAACATCCCGATGCGCTCGGCTACAGACTGACGACGGCGGGCCTCGGCAAGGGAGCGAAATTGAGCGTCCAGACGCCCGACGGCATGCGCGACCTCCAGCTTGCGCTCAATTCCGCGCCGGAAAGCACGCCGCGCGACGAGCGGGTGCTGGAAGGCCGTAATCCCTTCGCGGGCCTTCGGATTGCCAACCTGTCACCGAAACTCGCCACGGAACTGCGCATGCCCACGGACAAGAGCGGGGTCGTCGTCACCGACGTTTCGCGCGGCTCGCCTGCCGGTCGTCTCGGCTTCCAGCCACAGGACATCGTCGTCTCGCTGAACGGCGAGGCGGTCGCTTCGACGACTGTCATGGAAAAGATGCTCCGCACCGATCCGGGGTTCTGGCGGGTCGAGATCGAACGCAAGGGCCAGCGTATCCGGCAGTTCTTCCGATGAACGGTAAGGGCTGATGAGCGACGACCTGTTTGCACCGAAAGTCCCAGAAGAGGTCGCCAGCCGGCGGCCGCTTGCCGACCGGTTGCGGCCGAAGACGCTTTCGGAGGTGACAGGTCAGGCTCATCTGACGGGTGACGATGGCGTGCTTCGTCGCATGATCGATTCCGGCTCGCTCGGATCGATGATCTTCTGGGGCCCTCCCGGCACAGGAAAGACAACAGTCGCCCGGCTGCTGTCGGGTGAGGCGGGCCTCGCTTTTGAGCAGATTTCGGCGATCTTTTCCGGCGTCGCGGATCTGAAGAAGGTGTTCGAATCGGCCCGGCTGAGACGCATGCAGGGCCGCCAGACGCTTCTCTTCGTCGACGAGATCCACCGCTTCAACCGCGCCCAGCAGGACAGTTTCCTGCCCGTCATGGAAGACGGCACGGTGATCCTCGTGGGCGCTACCACCGAGAACCCGAGTTTCGAACTCAACGCCGCTCTTCTCTCTCGCGCGCGCGTTCTGACCTTCCGCAGTCACGACGAGGAGAGCCTCAGCGAACTTTTGGAACGCGCTGAGCAAGTGGAGGCAAAGCCGCTGCCGCTCGATGACGGCGCGCGTGCAAGCCTGATCCGGATGGCGGACGGAGACGGCCGTGCGGTTCTGACGCTCGCCGAGGAAATCTGGCGTGCGGCAAGGACGGGTGAGGTGTTCGACACCGTCGGTCTCACCGAGATCGTCCAGCGCCGCGCCCCTGTCTACGACAAGGCACAGGACGGCCACTACAATCTCATCTCCGCGCTCCACAAGTCGGTGCGGGGCTCGGATCCCGATGCCGCACTTTATTACCTCGCGAGGATGTTCGATGCCGGCGAGGACCCGCTCTATCTCGGCCGACGTCTGGTCCGGATGGCCGTGGAGGATATCGGCCTTGCCGACCCGCAGGCGCTTGTCGTGTGCAATGCCGCCAAGGATGCCTACGACTATCTAGGCTCGCCTGAAGGGGAGCTGGCGCTCGCCCAGGCCTGCGTCTATCTGGCGACAGCCCCGAAATCGAATGCGGTCTACATGGCCTTCAAGGCGGCCACCCGGGCTGCCAAGGAAAACGGCTCGCTTCTGCCACCCAAGCATATCCTCAATGCCCCGACCAAGCTGATGAAGGCAGAGGGCTATAATGACGGGTATCGCTACGATCACGACGAGCCCGACGCATTTTCAGGCCAGAACTACTTCCCGGAAAAAATGGGCCGCCAGACCTATTACGATCCCCCGGAGCGTGGCTTCGAGCGTGACATCAGAAAGCGTCTCGACTGGTGGTCGAAGCTGCGCAAGGAGCGCGGCGGCAGCTAAGCCTCAGGAAGCCCTGGCGATGCCTGGTTTCTGCGCCTGACCCGGTGCCGCGACGAGCCTCACCGAAGACTCGGCCAGAGCGTGATGCCCTTCCATATCCACCACCAGATGCCAGTGGCCGTTTTCCGGAACGGCGATCCGCAGCGGCGATTTCTTCGCAACGCCGCCGACGAACTTGAAATCGAGTTGTTCCGTAAACCGCTGGTAGTTCGCAGCAGTCATCAGGCGGACGTTGTTCACCCCATTGAGCGTGACTTCAATGATCGTGCCGGCGCGCTGCGGTTTGAGATCATAATGCGTGTAGCGAAAATTCGGACCTGCCATGCTTGCCTCATTCATGCCAGTATATGGGTACAACAATCCTACAGACACCCGGTTAAAGATCTATGGAACCTACTGCGTTCCCGGGTGTTATTTAAGCATGATGCCGACGCGCTGAGCCACCAGCCCGCTGGCAAGACAGATAAAGCAAGGCGATGTTTCCCCCCGCGTCGCCCAAAAACGACAAAATATTTGACCTCCAATCTACCTGGTCCCGCTGCTCCCCGCAGCGGGACTTTTCTTTTTCTGGTTTCGTAAAAAGCTTTCTCTACAGAGACTTGAAGCGATTTCCGGACTCAGGTCGAGAGCGATTTGATTCAGTTTGTGAGGTGCTGGCGGTCCAGTTGAGCGGTCAGCGCAAAGATGGTTTCGCACACAGGCGTTGGCACGCCGGCCAGTTTTCCGAGCGACACGACCATGCCCGTCAACGGCATGATCTCCAGCGCCTTGCCCGCAAGTAGATCCTGAAGCATCGAGGTTTTTACTGGCCCGAAACCTTGCGCTCTCGCAAACATTTCATCGGCCGTCTGGGTGAACCTCGCACCAAAGGCGGTGCCGACGGCCTGAACCTCGTTGATGATTTTCCGAACGATTTCGGCGATATCCGGGTTTGACATCATGTCGATCATCAAGGCGCGGGTGAGGGCGCTGATGGGATTGAAGGCGGCGTTGCCACGAAGCTTCGCCCAGATCTCGTCTCTGATCCGCGGCGTTGCCTTGGCATCGAGATCGCAGCGCTGGAAAAGCTCGACGATCGCCGACAGGTCGCTGGACATCTCGCCGCTGGGTTCGCCGAGAAAGAAATGGCCTTTGCCGTTCAGGCGTGTCTTGCCGGGCTCGATGATTTCCGCACCTTGATACGCGACGCAACCGATCACGCGTTCCGGACCGATGGCGTTCCAGATGCAGCTGTCTGCGTCGAGCTCGGGGATCTGCCGGCCTCCAAACCCGCTTTCCACGTCCCCATGGAAATACCACCAGGGAATTCCGTTCAGGATCATCACGACGCGCGTGCTTTCGCCAAGCAGTGCCGCCAGACCATCTGTTGCGGCTGCGAGCTGATGGCCCTTCAAACCGGTAATGATAATATCCTGTGGAGGCAGACTGAACGGATCATCCGTCGCGGCAACCCGTACGCGGACCGGATCGATGCCTATGTCTTCATAAACGACGTTTAACCCGTTCTCTCGGATTGCCTTAAGCTGTGCGCCTCGCGCCACAACCGACAGCTCCGTGTCGGCTCCTGATCCAGCCGCAATCTTTGCGGCAAATGCACTTCCGAGCGCGCCCGCGCCATATACGCAAATTCTTCTGAACGACATCTGTCCTCGCTGCATTCCGACGTAAGTCGGAAGCAGTGTAGGGGAGCGGTAGAAGCGAGGCGACCGATAATTTCGGCCGGTCCTAGTGCGAGGGGTTGTTCGGCAGCAGTTCGTTCATTCGCAGTTCGTCGATTGCTGTGACAGCCTCTTCCGCGGTCCAGCCGGCCTTCAGGGCCGCTGCAATCATCCTTACTTCCGCCTCTTCCTCAAGCGCAAGAAACAGCGGCTCGAGCGCTTCCTGGACGGTCAGGACATTCTCCTCCGGCGACGGGACGGACTGCCGTGCGGTATTCGTCAGCATGTGCGGTTCTCCTCTGTGATGGTCGAATCTATCCAATTTAACGACGCCCGAAAAGGTTCCCAAAAAACGTCGATTTTGCGGGCTTTCTGGCATCCCAATATCGTGATCTGAAGATATCGCACAAAGGTCGTTCCGGACGGTCGCAGTTAACGATGCGTTTATGAATTCGTGAAAATAAATCGCAATACGGTGCGGGATTGTCCTCGCTATCTGGGCTGGGTTGCCTGGATCGTCCCGCGGCTTTCAGCCGGTTGTATCGCCTGCGCATCCGCCACTTGCAGGCTTTGTATGGAGTAAACGCAATGACCCAGAAGACACTTGCCCTGGCGCTCGTCGCCGCCTTTGCCGCCAGCCCCGTTATGGCTGCGGATCTCACCAGCGCCTATGAGGCGCCCGCCTACAGCGAACCTGCGAGCGAACCGGCCGGTTGGTCAGGTGCTTATGTCGGTGGACACGGCGGTGTAACGTCGCCGAGGATCAACCCGTTTGCCAGCGGCAAGGGCCTCAACCTCGGCGTTCACGGCGGCTACAACCACGACCTGGGCGGCGCTATCGTTGGTGGCGAACTCGATTACTCCTATCTCGGCGATGCCGACGTGAAGGCCCGCGGCGGCAAGCTGTCCGAGCGTCATCGCATGGCCGCCAAGGTCAAGGCTGGTGTTCCGCTCGACCAGACGCTGCTTTACGGCACGACCGGTCTTGCCATGACGAAGTATCGCGATGGTGACAATGTTACCGGCCCAGACGGCTGGAAGCCTGGCCTCCTGCTGGGTGCCGGCATCGAGCAGAAGCTGACCGGCAACATCTCGGCCCGCGTCGAGTACAACTATGTCATGACCGACAACGTCAAGAGCTCCTACCAGGGCGTCGAAACCCGTAAGGACGTTCACGACCACTCGGTTACCGCTGGCGTGAACTACAGGTTCTGATTAATCCGGTCACACCCGGAACGGAAAAGGCTCGCTCACGCGGGCCTTTTTTTCGTTGGGGATCTGGGCTTAGCCGCCTCAACGGTTTGCCTATCGATGTCTGTCGGGAAACGCTGCGAGCCACAGCTTCTGCCCCATCGCTCATTACATAAACTCAAAAGGCCCGCAATCGCGGGCCTTTTTCATAATCGCTATGAAAACGATGGGTCTGAACCGGTGGCCGATCAGCCGTCCGACCAGAACCGGCTGTGATCGAACTCTTCGGCAATACCGAGCGGCAGAGGCTCGGCACTGTCCGGCTTGGCAGTCAGATCCGTCAGCGTGCGGCCGACGACGAGCGGCGCGGTCATTCCGGTCGATGCGCCGGGGGGCGAAATCGCCCAGGAGATCAAAACGTCTTCGCCATCGAACTCGTCTTCCGGATCGATTCGCGGCCCGGTGATCGGCAGCGATGCCAGCGAGTGTCTTGGTTCTGGAAGTCCTTTCGCCGGCGCAGCAAGGGCGAGGGCGGGTACGAAGCCCGGTGCAGGGCGAGGCAGCATCGGCATGCTGTTTCCGAGCGCGGACGCCGATGCGGCCGTCGGTGCCGGACCAAGCGAGGCGGTTTCGATGACGGCGGCAGGAGCCGATGACGCGGTTTCAGCCGCCGGACGCAGGCCCGGGGCCGGGATTGCGAGAGATGCCAGATCGGCAAAGGCGGGTACCGGCGCCACGGCAACCGTCGCACGCGCCGATGGCCGTGGCGTCGTCTGCTCGTCGAGTGCTGCAAGCGCGCGGCTGCGTGGTGTTGGCAGCATCGCGGTGATCAGGCCGCTGCCGACCCGTTTTCCGGCACCTGCATCATCGTCGGCCTCGATATCTATGGTCGCACGCGCAATAGCGATCGACTTGCCGCTGCCACGGCGTTTGAGATCGGCCATCGCGACGCTATAGCCCTGGAGCGGTCTTCCGTCGGCGGGAACATGGATGGTTCTGCCGTTCGGGAAGATACGCGCCAGCTCCTGCCGCGACAGACGTGGCCAGGCTCGGACATTGCCGACATCCACATGCAGGAAGGGCGAGCCGGATGTCGGGTAATAACCGACGCCGCCGCCCTGTATCTGAACAGCGATGGCCCGCAGCGTCGAAAGCTTGACGCCGGGAATGTAGAGATCGATCGCCTTGCCAAGCATATGCTGGCTCTTGCGCGCAACCCCGGTGGAGCGTGAGCGACCGCGCAGCATGTTGTTGGTCGCAGGCGAACGATAGGCCGATACGACGTGGATGTAATTGTTGGTGCCGGAACGCTCGTAGATCTCCCAGACGAGATCGAGCAGGTTCGGATCCATTCGCGCCGTCTCGTTGCGGCGCCAGTCGCGCAGGAACCGGTTCATCTGGGCAAGACCCTTCTGATCCAGCCTGCCGTCCCGCTTGTAGGTAATCGTCGCCTTTTCGCCCGTATGGGTAAAATAGAGCTTGAGAGACCGATCCTCGGCAAAGGCAAACGACGCCGATCCCAACAGAGCCGCTACCGCAAGCCCGGCTGCGCCCGCAGACCGTGCAGCCTTGCCGGCCGCTTGCGAGGCGAGGTTCACAAGTGCGCGTGCAGCACCGGGTACAGACTTAATCGACAGAGACTGGGACACGACAAACCCGCTTTACGCAAACTGTGACAGCGGGATGCGAAAACCGCAGCCCGGCGAATACGGGACCATTATGGTCAACGAAAAGCTAACGGGAGGTTGATGCCCGCAAGGCGAAGTGCGGTGACACGGCTTTGTGAAGTGGGGTGGGCCACGCGAGCGTCAAACCGGATTGCAGGTCATGCCGTTGCTGGCCGTGGGTCCCCAGCGCTCTAAGCTCGGTTCCTCGCTTTTGGCATACACGGGAAAGACTGTTTCGAGGGAACAGCTACGAACAGCGTTTATTCAGTGTTTGAGGAAAAGGCCGCAAGAAAAATCCCCGCACTGAACATCATCAGTGCGGGGATCAGGTTACACTAATTTGGCTCAGGTGAGGGCTAGCCGCTCACCAATCCCGTCTCAACTCAGCTGCAGCCGCTCGTTGCGCCGCAGGTGTCGCACTTTTCGCATGTTCCGTTGCGGACCATGGTGAAGTTCTGGCACTCGGTGCACATGTTGCCGGTGTAGCCCTGCATGATCGACTTCATGCGGCGATCGGCTTCCTTCTTCTTGGCTTCCGCCTTGGCAGCGGCAGCGTCTGCCTCGGCCTTGTCCGAGAAGAGGGCGGTTGCGACCTGCTGGCCTTCGTCGGCAAGCTGCTCGTCGGCGATGTCATCTGCCACTTCGCGAGGCCGCTCTTCGTAGTCGCGCTTGAAGGACACGACTTCCGATGTGGAGATCGCAAGCGTGGTTTCGAGCTTGCGGGCAGCCGAGCCGGCAAACGATGTGACGTTGCCGCCGCCGCTGCCGACCGAGGCCTTTGCCGCGGAGCCCCCTGCCGAACCCTTCGGCTCGTTGCCAGCCAACCGGTCGGAACCACCCGAGACGAGGGTCGGCTTGTAGCCGCGCGTCCAGCCGGTGGAGAGAAGGTTGGTCTTGCCTTCCTCGATACCCTTGCCAAGTGCCGTCTGCGAGAAGTCCGACGTATCGACATGCGCCAGATCGTGACGGCCGAGATAGGACACGGCCAGTTCGCGGAACACGTAGTCGAGGATCGACGTGGCGTTCTTGATCGCGTCATTGCCCGTCACGATGCCGGCCGGCTCGAACTTGGTAAAGGTGAAGGCCTCCACATATTCCTCGAGCGGCACGCCGTACTGGAGACCGAGCGAGATGGCGATGGCGAAGTTGTTCATCATCGCGCGGAAGGCGGCGCCTTCCTTGTGCATGTCGATGAAGATTTCGCCGATGCGGCCGTCACCGAATTCACCGGTGCGCAGATACACCTTGTGTCCGCCGACATTGGCCTTCTGGGTGTAACCCTGACGGCGGTTCGGCAGCTTTTCCCGTTCCCGGGTGACGCGTTCGACAATCCGCTCGACGATCTTTTCGGTGATCGTCACGGCCTGCGCGGCAGTTGGTGCTGCAATCAGGTCCTCGATCGCGTCCTCTGCATCGTCTTCGTCGATCAGCGAGGCGTTGAGCGGCTGCGACAGCTTCGAACCATCGCGGTAGAGGGCGTTCGCCTTCAGAGCCAGCTTCCAGGACAGCATGTAAGCTGCGCCGCAATCTTCGACGGTTGCCTCGTTCGGCATGTTGATCGTCTTGGAGATCGCGCCGGAGATGAACGGCTGGGCCGCCGCCATCATGCGGATGTGGCTTTCAACCGACAGGTAGCGCTTGCCGATCTTGCCGCACGGGTTGGCGCAATCGAACACCGGCAGATGCTCGTCCTTGAGGAACGGAGCGCCTTCCAGCGTCATCGCACCGCAGACGTGGATGTTGGCGGCTTCGATGTCCTTCTTTGAGAAACCGATATGCTCGAGCAGGTTGAAGCTCATGTCGGCCAGCTGCTCGTCGGCAACTTTCAGGGTCTCCTTGAGGAAGTCGGTGCCGAGCGTCCACTGGTTGAACACGAACTTGATGTCGAAGGCAGCCTTGGTTGCGCCGTTGATGGCAGCGATCTTCTCGTCGGAGAAGCCCTTCGCCTTCAGCGAACCGGGATTGACGCCGGGAGCCTGGTTGATGTTGCCGTGACCGACCGCATAGGCCTCGATTTCCGCAAGCTGGCTCTCGGTATAGCCGAGGCTGCGAAGCGCTTCCGGAACGGCACCGTTGATGATCTTGAAGTAGCCGCCACCGGCGAGCTTCTTGAACTTCACGAGAGCAAAGTCAGGCTCGATGCCGGTCGTATCGCAGTCCATCACGAGACCGATTGTGCCTGTCGGCGCAATCACTGTTGTCTGGGCGTTGCGATAGCCGTGCTTTTCACCCAGCTGCAGCGCCTTGTCCCAGGCAGCCTTTGCATGGACGACGAGATCCTGGTCCGGGTTTTCCGAGTGGATCAGCGCAACCGGATCGACCGACAGCTGCTCGTAGCCGGAGGTTTCGCCGTAAGCTGCGCGGCGGTGGTTGCGGATGACCCGCAGCATGCTTTCGCGGTTCGGCGCGAAATTCGCGAACGGTCCGAGTTCGCCGGCCATTTCGGCAGACGTCGCATAGGCAACGCCGGTCATGATCGCGGTCAGCGAGCCGGCAATGGCGCGGCCTTCCTTCGAGTCATACGGAATGCCCGACGACATCAGGAAGCCACCAATGTTGGCATAGCCGAGGCCGAGCGTGCGGTACTGGTAGGAGAGCTCGGCAATTTCCTTGGACGGGAACTGCGCCATCATGACCGAGACTTCGAGAACGACGGTCCACAGGCGGACCGAATGCTCGTAATCGGCAATGTTGATGTTCTTCGTCGCCGGGTTCTTGAACTGCAGAAGGTTCAGCGAGGCAAGGTTGCAGGCCGTGTCGTCGAGGAACATGTATTCCGAGCACGGGTTCGAGCCGCGGATCGGTCCACCGGCCGGCGACGTGTGCCAGTCGTTCATCGTCGTGTTGAAGTGGATGCCCGGATCGGCAGACGCCCATGCGGCATAGGAAATCTGTTCCCACAGGTCCTTGGCCTTCAGCGTCTTCATGACCTTGCCGTCCTTGCGTGCGGTCAGGTTCCAGTCGCCGTCATTCTCGACCGCCTTGAGGAAGTCGTCCTTCAGCGAAACGGAATTGTTGGAGTTCTGGCCGGAGACCGTGAGGTATGCTTCCGAATCCCAGTCGGTGTCGTAGGTCTTGAACTCGAGATCCTTGTAGCCCTGACGGGCGAACTGGATGACGCGCTTGACGTAGTTTTCCGGAACCTGGTCCTTCTTGGCGGCCTTGATCTCGCGCTTCAGGGCAGGGTTCTTCAGCGGGTCATAGCACTCGTCGCCATCGGCCTCGCAGTTGACGCAAGCCTTCATGATTGCCTTCAGATGACGGCTGACGATTTTGGAACCGGTGACGAGGGCGGCAACCTTCTGCTCTTCCTTGACCTTCCAGTTGATGTATTCCTCGATATCCGGATGGTCGATATCGACCACGACCATCTTCGCCGCGCGACGCGTCGTGCCGCCCGACTTGATGGCGCCGGCTGCACGGTCACCGATCTTGAGGAAGCTCATCAGGCCGCTGGAGCGACCGCCGCCCGAAAGCTTTTCGCCTTCGCCGCGCAGATGGCTGAAGTTGGAGCCGGTGCCGGAGCCGTACTTGAACAGGCGGGCTTCGCGAACCCACAGGTCCATGATGCCGCCTTCGTTGACGAGGTCATCGCCGACCGACTGGATGAAGCAGGCATGCGGCTGCGGATGCTCGTAAGACGACTTCGACTTGGTCAGCTTGCCGGTGAACGGGTCGATATAGAAATGGCCCTGGCCGGGACCGTCGATACCATAGGCCCAATGCAGGCCGGTGTTGAACCACTGCGGGCTGTTCGGCGCAACGCGCTGGGTGGCAAG
Organism: Neorhizobium sp. AL 9.2.2; assembly: GCF_013317225.1. Lineage (NCBI taxonomy): Bacteria > Pseudomonadati > Pseudomonadota > Alphaproteobacteria > Hyphomicrobiales > Rhizobiaceae > Neorhizobium > Neorhizobium sp. AL 9.2.2. The sequence continues at coordinate 1,408,711 of NZ_JAALXU010000003.1, read as the reverse complement.
CATATAGGCAAGCTCGTCCATAAACGCGGACGCGTCGTCTTCCGACGTGAAATAGCCGCCCTTCCAGCCCCAGTAGGTCCAGGTACCGGCAAGACGCGAAAATACCTGGCGCGCATCGATTTCCGAACCGTAACGCTCGCCTTCGGGAAGATCGCGCAGCGCCTTTTCATCGGCAACCGAACGCCAGAGGAACGACGGAACGTCGTTTTCTTCGACTTTCTTCAGGCGCGCAGGCACGCCGGCCTTGCGGAAATACTTCTGCGCCAGAACGTCCGTCGCAACCTGCGAGAACTGCGTGGGCACGTCGATATCCGCAAGCCGGAAGACGATCGAGCCATCCGGATTACGGATCTCGCTGGTTGCCTTGCGGAATTCGATCTCTCCGTAGGCGCCCGTTTCCGGCTTGGTGAAACGACGTTCGATGCGCATTGCCTAATCCCTCGTCAGTGAGGCGCCACTCGATGGGGCGCACGTGTTCATGCCGGCTGCTCGCCATCATGGGCAGCCGGTCAAAATTTTATCACCCAGTGAAACATCATGGATGGCATGTCTGTATCTTGTGATGGATGGTGGCTGCAAACACTAAATATAGTATTAACAGTTTCTTTCCGCCAGCGCCAGCACCGTTTCAGCAGACCATCGAGCGGCCATGGAAATCCGTCACCAGGCGATCCTCAAGAACCGCCACGACCTGCAGGAAACCCATTTTGACTCGAAAAAGAACCGGCCTCGTTACTCCCGGTCCAGTCGCCGCCGCAACCTGATGGCAATGTCGACCTCCAGGGGAGATTCGTCAAGCCGTAGTTGTTAGTGGTTTCGTAACCACAAGATATTGTAGGTTTGGCTGTGGATAACGGGGAAGAAAAAACGTTGAGGAATCTCAGTGATTTACGACGTCAAGTACCGGACTGCGCGAAGTTCACGCAATTGGACGGCGTTCGCGATCAGGACTGCTTCGACAGTGCGACGCCTGTAAAGCAGGGACTTTGCCTATGCTCTGAAGCATCTGTGTGACACTGGCGACAATTTCGGATTATTTTCGAGGTTGGGAAAATGCGGTTCGCTCTGTTGACAGCCGGAAATGTTTCCAAACGGCACGTCTTGCAGGGGTAAGTCCATCGCTCCGATTTCTCATCCCTCGTATTCCGCAAATGTACCGTAAACGGTTTTCGTATATCTAACCGGGATGCAAGTAGGTTTCGCAAAAAGCGAGTTCAAAAGAGGGAGCCCGTGATGTTCGGCGACGTCGTTGCGCGGCATAGTCGTCAGGCAATCTTTCGCACACTCGGGCTCGCGCTGATCTGTACCTCCGGCTCGCTCGCCGCGTTTGCCGATGCGACGCAACGACCTTCGTATCGTTGCGAATTTGCGCATACCATGGATACTGCAGTTTCGAGATCCGCCTGTAATGCTGTCCGCTCCACAGTCGAGCAGATGACGGGTCGAGGACCTGGTTATGGACAGTTCGTCTTCGAGGTAACGCGCGCTCGCACAAACAGCGTGTCTGCGAGATTGCGCTGGAAGGCAGACGGAGCTGCTGGCTGGCGTTCCGGACCGGTCGTGACGACCGTCGTCTCGGACGCGGCTTTGAATGACGATATTCTGAAGGCATTTGCCCGGCAGCTTGTCGAGGCATCAGGATTTTGAATGGCCACAGGAAGGCCGGGGGAGACTTGAATGGCGACTTACACGGAAGAGACTGAGGCAGCGGCTAGCCGTTCCACGGCCTACAAGATCGCTGCCGGCGACACGTTCACCGGCGCGCTGGCGACCGGAGATGCCGATTGGATCAAGGTCTCGCTTACGGCAGGCAAAGCCTATCAGTTCGACATGTCGGGGACGGTCGGCTGGGCCGGTCTGCAGGTCATGGACGCGGACGGCATCGCGATTGATATCGACGAGAACAGTCTCGACACGGACTTCGAGAAGTCGACGCTCAGCGTCTTTGCCGAAAAGAGTGGCACCTACTATATCCGCGTCGGCAGTCACGACGACGAATGGTCAGGCGACTATGCGCTGAAGACGACGGTTGTTACCGCCCCGAAATTCGCAAGCTACGATACGATCGCCAAGCAGTTGACCACGGATTTCTGGACCAGCGACGGCGGCACGCCCTTCAAGTTCAATATCGCGGCCGGCGGCACGTTGACCGTCAACATCGGTGCGCTGACCACCCAGGGCCAGCAGCTGGCCAAGTGGGCTCTCACTGCCTGGACGGAAGCCTCCGGCATCAAGTTCAAGTTCGTGTCCGGTTCGGCACAGATCTCCTTCGACGACAAGGAGGGCGGCGCTTACGGCGGATCGACGTCGATCATCGGCGGTTTCACCACGGCGTCTTTCGTCAATGTGGCGGCAAGCTGGATCACCGACTACGGCGCGGGCGCAGACAGCTACACGATGTCCACCTATGTGCACGAGATCGGTCATGCGCTGGGGCTCGGCCATGCGGGCAACTATGACGGCAACGCCACCTGGGGCATAGACAACCGGTTCGAAAACGATTCCTCACAACTGACGGTGATGTCCTATTTCGACGATCAGGTCAGTGTCTGGGCCGGTGGCTCCGGCACCACCTCCATCACGCCGATGATGGTGGACGTCCTTGCCATCCGCAACCTCTACGGGACCACGGCGATCAGTTCGGGCAACACGACCTACGACCTCAAGTCCGACTTCCTCGGCAAGGATGTCGCGATGAACCTGGTCGATACCGGCGGCAGCGATACGCTGAATTTCAGCTGGGCGTCGGGAAACCAGCGGATCGACCTCAATGCCGAAAAATTCTCGAGCGTCTCGGGCGGGATCAACAATCTCTCGCTGTCGCGGGGCACGGTGATCGAGAACGCGATCGGCGGCAAGGGCGTGGACGTCATCGTCGGCAACGCGGTCGCCAACATCCTCGAAGGTCGGGCTGGACAAGACAAGCTGATCGGCAACGGCGGCAACGACAAGCTGATCGGTGGTACCGGAAACGATACCCTGACCGGTGGCAGCGGCAAGGACACGTTCGTCTTCAGTTCGGCGCTGAACAGCTCAACGAATGTCGATACGATCACCGACTTCTCGGTCGTGGACGATCTGATCCATCTGGAGAACGCGATCTTCACCGCCTTCACCAAGAACGGAGCGATTTCCAGCGGCAATTTCCTGAAAAGCACGTCGCCAACGGCCAAGGACAGCAACGATTTTCTGGTCTACGAAACCGATACCGGAAATCTGTTCTACGATGCCAACGGCAGCAAGTCCGGCGGCTCGGTGATGATCGCGCATCTCGATAAGAGCCTGGCGCTGAGCTATCAGGATTTCCTGATCGTCTGAAACCGGTTGCGCGAAGACAGACCGGCACGGGTGAGCCGGTCTGGATGTCGTGTGGCAGTTCAGCCCTTGTGGCCCTTGGCGATCGGCTCCTGGTAGGTGAAGCCCATATCCCACGGGAAATAGATCCAGGTATCCTGGCTGACCTCGGTCACGAACGTATCGATCATCGGCACGCCCGACGGCTTTGCATAGACGCAGCCGAAATGCGCCTTTGGCAGCATGGCACGCACCTCGGAGGCTGTCTTGCCGGTGTCGGTCAGGTCGTCGATCACGAGGATGCCAAGCCCACCGTCTTCGCAGAGCTCGGGCGAAATCCCTTTCAGAAGGTTCATCTCACCCTGGTTGACGTAGTCGTGGTAGGACGCGATGCAGACGGTCTCGATCAGGCGGATGTTCAGCTCGCGCGAAATAATCGCCGCCGGCACAAGGCCGCCGCGCGTGATGCAGACGATGGCTCTGAAATCCTGACCCAAACCGGCGAGACGCCACGCCAGCGCGCGCGCATCACGGTGGAACTGGTCCCAGGAGACGGGGAAAGCTTTTTCGGGAAGAGACATTGGAGAGCCTTGGCTTAGATCTGCTTTGGCTCTCGCTAATAGCGGGAAACGGATGTTTCTGGCAAGGTGGGTAGGACGACTTCGGTCCGACCCTTCATCGCGACAGAAGCGTCAGCGCGGTCATTGAATCCAGAACGCTGCGTGTCGTCCCTCCGAACAGCATTTCCCACCAGCGGGAATGGCCGTAGCCACCCATGACCAGCAGATCGATACTGTCGTCCAAAAGCCGGTTTTCGATGGCCTTGGCTGGCGTCTCGCGGCTACCGATCCGCGTGGTGACAGTGACGTTGACGCCATGTCGCGCAAGACTTGTGGCAATCTCGGTTCCCGCAAACTCGGCCGTCTGGTCGCCGCGCTCCGGCGGGTCGACGACGAGCACTTCCACACTTGCGGCGGTCTTGAGGAAGGGCAGGGCGTCGAAGGTCGCGCGGGCCGCTTCCTTGGAACCGTTCCAACCGATCAGAACACGCTCGATCGGCTTGAAGGCGGTCATCCGGTGGGGAACGAGCAACATCGGGCGACCGCTCTCGAACAGGAATGTTTCGAGATCGGCCCGGTGATCCGAATGCGAAGGGTCGCTCTGGCTTGCAATGATGAGGTCCGCGGTCCGGGCAGTCTCCATCACCGAACTCGCGCCATATCCGGCAGAGGAGACGAAACTGCGCCATTCGCGCGACAGTCCCTCACGCGTGGACACCGTGTTGAAGATGTCGGCGACCATGGCCGTTTCCTTCTGGGCAACCTCCTGCAGGACCTGGACCGCTGCGGGATCGGGGATCTCCATTGGCGCGATCAACGGCACGGCGGCAAGCGTCTCGGCATGCACGCCAATCAGGTGGGCGGAGAACGTTTCAGCCAGGGCCGCGCCAAAATTCGCCATTTGCCGGGCGTTCTGCGGAATGTCGAGGACAGCAAGAATGGTTTTGTAAGCCATGGCGTCATCTCCCTTGTTGACCGGCGCCGGGGAGCCGAAATCCGGTCTCTAATTGTTACGTGATGCCCAGATCGGGCTTGGTCGATCGACTTGGGGAAGGCCAGCTCGCGCAGGTCTCTCTCAGGCGTCCGCCGTCGGGTTGTCGGCAATCCGGGTGCCGTCGATATTGGCAATCATGTCCGCGACAGCCTGCGCGGCCGCGTCCAGAACCTGCGGATCGCGGGCGCGGACCACCAGCTCGGTTGAAAAGCGCTTGCCGTCGTATTTTGGATAAGAGCCGATGCTGGTCTCCGGATGCGCCTTCTGCACAGCCGCAAGCGGGGTTCCGATATCGCCCTCGCCATAAGGGCAGGCAATTGCCCGCGACAGCACTTTCGAGCCCGATTTGAGCGTCGGCAGAACATTGTCCATCATCGCCTGGAACACCTGCGGTACACCGGCCATCACGTGGACATTGCCGATGACGAAGCCGGGTGCCGTTGAAACCGGATTGGCGATATGCGTGGCACCCTGCGGCATCCGCGCCATACGCTGGCGGGCCTCGGTGAATTCCATTTCGCGGCGCTCGTACATCTCGGCGAGCAACCGCATCGCTTCCGGGTCGTGAATGCAGGGCACTTCGAATGCTTTTGAGACTGCATCCGCTGTGATGTCGTCATGGGTCGGGCCGATGCCGCCGGATGTGAAGACGTAATCGTAGCGGGCACGCAAAGCGTTCAGAGCCTCAACGATCGCGTCTTCTTCGTCGGCAACGATGCGCACTTCCTTCAGGTCGATGCCTGAAAGCGTCAGCAGGTCGGCGAGGTGGCCGATATTCTTGTCCTTGGTCCGGCCGGAAAGAAGCTCGTCGCCGATGGCGAGCATCGCCGCGCTGACGAGGGTAGGTGAGGATGACAGGGTATCGGACATGGAGGCGCTCGCTTTCTCATTGCACGGGAACGTTAGCGCGCGCCGGGAAACGATTGCAATCGTTCAATCCAAAAACTGACGTGCGAATGAAACGACAAACATTCGATCGCGTTCAGCAATTGTGGACAGTCCGTGCAGAGATCGCCCTCTGGCCGGTGCTGTGACACTGCGCTAGCTAAGCCTCAAGGCCTGTTATCGGAAAGCGTCCTGCTTGCCATGATCGTGACGTGGTCCGTTGCCGCCTTGCGATCATCATTCCAGCACCTGCAAAGGAATTGAAAACAATGACAAAAGTACTGGTTCTCTACTATTCCTCGTACGGCCATATCGAGACGATGGCGTATGCTGTCGCCGAAGGCGCTCGCTCGGCCGGTGCCGAAGTGACCGTCAAGCGCGTTCCGGAACTGGTTCCTGAAGAGGTAGCCAAGGCATCGCACTTCAAGCTTGATCAGAAGGCTCCGATCGCCACACCGGACGAGCTCGCTGAATACGATGCGATCATCGTCGGTGCCGGGACCCGCTACGGTTCGGTTGCCTCGCAGATGCGCAATTTCTGGGATCAGACCGGTGGCCTGTGGTTCGCCGGCAAGCTGATCGGCAAGGTCGGCTCCGTGTTCACCTCGTCGGCCACCCAGCATGGCGGCCAGGAATCGACGATTCTCGGCTTCATCCCGACCTTCCTTCACCAGGGCATGGCCGTGGTTGGTTTGCCTTACTCCTTCCAGGGCCAGATGGGCACGGAAGAAGTGATGGGTGGCTCGCCTTACGGCGCCACGACCATCACCAACGGCGACGGCTCGCGCCAGCCTTCCGAGATCGAACTCGAAGGCGCACGCTTCCAGGGCGCCCATGTTGCAAAGACTGCAGCCAAGCTCTGCGCCTGATCTGCCCACTTCAAGTGAAAAGCGCGGGGCCTCGGCTCCGCGCTTTTTTGTTGCGCGCCTGCCGCCGCCTGCAATTTCCGTCCTTGACGTCGAAGGCGAACTTCACGAAACAGGAACCCAGGCGGACGTGGCGAAATTGGTAGACGCAGCAGACTTAAAATCTGCCGACCTCAGGTCTTACGGGTTCGACCCCCGTCGTCCGCACCATCATTCTTAACCTTTCCAAATTGAATTGATCTCCTTGCCCTCTACTTCCATCAGGAGCGGTAGGAGAAAAACGTATGCTCAGGGCAATTTTGATCGTTGTGGCCGGTCTATTCGTCAGCGCGAATGCATTCGCGGCTGGCGTCGTAAAGGAAGGCCAGGTGATGGCGAGCCGGATCCTTGGCAAGAATGTCGAGTTTACGCTCTATCTTCCTCCAGGCTACGGATCCGACGAACGGCGATACCCGGTCATCTATCTGATGCACGGTGGTGGCGATGGAAAGAATCAGGACTGGTACCGGTATGGGAACGCCAACCTGATCTTCGACAAACTGATCGAAAGCGGCGAAGTACCGCCCTTCATCGCCGTGACGCCTGAGGGTCGGCGGGACGAGGAAAACAAGTTCAACACCTATTATATGAACGATGCCGACGGAAAATATCTGTGGCAGGATATGTTCGTGAAGGAATTCATTCCGCACGTTGAGGGCTCGTTCCCGGTGATCGCAGGCAAGAAGTCGCGCGGCATTCTGGGCCTTTCCATGGGTGGTTATGCAGCCATGGCCTACGCGCTGAAATATCCGGATCTGTTTGCCGGTGCTGCAGCGCTGAGTGCTGCGTTCAGAACCGATCAGCAGATTGTAGCGATGGATCAGGCAGGCTATGACCGTCGGTACGGCAAGGCTTGGGGTGAGGGGTTGAGTGGCACGGATCGGCTGAACCAGCCTTACTACGCCAACAGCGTTCTCGATCTCGTCGACAAGACGCCTCCAGACGCAATCCGCAAAACCGAACTCTTCATCGATTGCGGATCGTCCGACAGCTTTTTCGTGGGCAATGCGGAACTGACGGTCAAGCTGCAGAAGCTCGGCGTGCCGCACCGCTTCATGGCGCGTGAAGGTGGCCACGACTGGACCTATTGGCGCTCGGGTCTGCCGGAAGCGACCCGGTTCATCGGCAAACTCCTGCATCGATAGTGCCGCGCAGAGCGCGTCGCCATTGCCCGAAGATTCTGGGGCATCGATGTTTTTGTTCCCAAAAACGCGCACAGAACGGAAAGTCTGCAAAACGGCCTTGGTCTTGTTACGGCACGTGTGGCATAGCGGATGAAATCGTGAAGAATTGGGATGTTTAGCGTGACGAAGCTCGGTGTCGACGAAGCAAAAGCCGCAATGCGGACGATCTTTCCGGAGACGCCGCTTCAGCTCAACGAACATTTGAGCCGTAAATACGGCGCAGAGATCTGGCTGAAGCGCGAGGACCTGTCTCCGGTCCGCTCCTACAAAATCCGCGGCGCCTTCAACTTTCTTCGCAAGGCGATCGCCGACGGGGCAAAGGATCGCACCTTCGTCTGTGCCTCGGCCGGCAATCACGCGCAGGGATTTGCCTTCGTGTGCCGGCATTTCGAAGTGCCGGGCGTCGTCTTCATGCCGGTAACGACGCCGCAGCAGAAGATCGACAAGACGCGGATCTTCGGCGGCCAGTACATCACCATCAAGCTCGTCGGCGACATCTTTGACCAGTGCTATGCCGCGGCACGCGCCCATGTGGAGGAGACCGGTGGCATGATGGTGCCACCGTTCGATGCGGCTCATATCATCGAGGGGCAGGCGACAGTCGCTGCCGAAATCCTCGAGCAACTGCCGGAAGGCGCAACGCCTGATCTCGTCATCATGCCGGTCGGCGGTGGTGGGCTTGCGTCAGGACTGAGCGGCTATCTTTCCGACGTGGTGGCGAAGGAAAACTTTATTTTCACCGAGCCGACAGGTGCTCCAAGCCTGAAGACCAGCCTCCAGACCGGGTCGCTCGTCACACTTCCGAAGGTCGACAACTTCGTGGATGGCGCTGCGGTTGCGCGGATCGGCGAACTGAATTTCGAGATGCTGAAGGGATTTTCTCCCGATCAGGTCCTGCTCGTTCCGGAAAACGCGATCTGCGTGACGCTCACGGAGATGCTCAACCTTGAAGGCTTTGTGCTGGAGCCCGCCGGTGCTCTGTCGATCACCGCGCTCGAGATGCTCGGCCGCGAGAAGCTGGCCGGAAAGCGGGTAGTCTGCATCGTTTCCGGCGGCAACTTCGATTTCGAACGCCTTCCGGACGTCAAGGAACGGGCGATGCGCTATGCGGGGTTGAAGAAATACTTCATCCTGCGCCTTCCGCAGCGTCCGGGCGCCCTGCGAGACTTTCTTAACCTGCTCGGTCCGGAAGACGATATCGCGCGTTTCGAATACCTGAAGAAGTCGGCCCGCAACTTTGGCTCGATCCTCATCGGTATTGAAACGACCGCGTCCGGAAACTTTGCCGGTCTGCACGAGCGCTTCGAGGCGGCGGGGCTTGGTTACGAGGACATCACCGAAAACGAGATCCTTGCCAACCTGATCATCTGATTTTGTCGAAATCGCACCGGAATGGTCTTCGGATTCCGCCGGTGCCGAGCAAAGGGTAGCACTCATCCATGGCTTCGTTTCTTTCCTCTCTTCTTTCGATGTTTTCCGGCCCGAAATCCGAAACCGCGCCCGCACGGGAAGCCGAGCCGCAGATGCATGCCGAATGCCGCATCTATCCTGCACCGATCAAGGAAGGCAGCCAGTTCCGGCTTGCCGGCCGCATCGAAAAAGATGTCGCTGGCGAAACACTCGTCCGCACTTTCGTGCGGGCAGACATGTTCACCTCTGCGGAGGACGCATCCGAATATGCCGTTCGCAAGGCACAGCAGATCATTGATCAGAACGGCGCCTCGCTGTTCTCGGATGGCGCCGTTTCGCGCTCTGCCTGATTGTTCGTGGGTCCCGCGAGATCCTCTATTGCGCCGCAGCAATTTACCGGCATAACTGGTGTTGCGATTATCTAACAAAGTCATGGCTTTGGGATGTGAACGCGAGGTCCGCCAGGCTTAAAAGGCGTGATGATGCAGGTTTTAAACCTCTTTCTGTTCGTTGCAGAAGCGATCGTCTATTTCACGATCATGGCCGCCTTCCTGCATTTCAGGCGCCAGCTTGGCCTTGGCGTGTTCTTGGCTGCGCTCGGTGTGATGCACTTCATGGAGACCTACCTCGCGGCGGTCTTCTATGTCGAACTGCCGTTCGGGCTGGTATCGCCCGGATCGTCCGTCTTCTTCGCGGGCAAGCTGATGATGATCCTCCTCTTGTACTTGAAAGAGGATGCCTCGACGGTGCGCCAGCCCATCTACGGACTGTTTCTCGGCAATCTCCTGACGGTTCTCATCGCGCAGATCCTGCAGGCGCATCCGGTCGTCACCCTTCCTGCGGGACGGCCTGCCGACATGGTCTTTCTCAACGAGATGGGCTCACTCATGGTATGGGGCACGGCGCTACTCTATATCGACGCCATCGCCATCATTCTTCTCTATGAGCGTTTCGGCCGGATCTTCAGGCGCCATATCATCCTGCGCTTTGCCGTCAGCGGTGCGATCGTTCTAAGCTTTGACCAGCTTGCCTTCTATTCCGGACTGCGATTGCTGTTCGACGCGCCGCTGTCGGTCCTGTTCGGCGGTTGGTACGCCAAAATGCTCGCGGTGATCATCTATTCCGTGCTGCTGCTCGCCTATCTCAAGGTCGAACAGATCCCGAGGCTTGCCTTGTCGCGGCGCGAAATTGCCGACATTTTTCACGATCTGACGTTTCGCGAGCGGTATCAGGCGCTGCTTGCCACAAGCGGCGTCGATCGGTTGACTGGCGTTTTCGATCGCAACCGGCTGGAAGCCGATGCGCCGGCGATGATCAAGCAAAGTATCGACATGCGGCAGCAGCTCAGTCTCGTGATCATCGACGCAGACCGGTTCAAGGACGTGAACGATCTCTTCGGTCACATGAAGGGGGACGAGGTGCTCAAGGACGTGGCAGCGCAGCTCAAGGCCCGAACGCGGCCGCGCGATCATCTCTCGCGGTTCGGCGGCGAGGAGTTTGTGCTGATCCTGCCGAACACGAACCACGAAGGAGCCTTGGCGCTCTCCGAGCGGCTTCGCCAGGATATCTGCGCGTCTGTCATCAGGCCGGATGGCAAGTGCATCACCGTATCGATCGGAGTGGCGACCACGTCTGACGATGGCGACACATTCGCCACGCTGTTCGGCGTTGCGGACCAACGCCTCTATCACGCAAAGAAAGACGGCCGGGACAATGTCCACGGCCGTCAGGGGCGTCTCGTCTCACCAACCGGTGTGGACGTCTAGGATCAGGCCGCCAGTGCAAGCTGCTGCGTGCGATCCTGTGCGGCGGCAATCGCCTTCTCATACGCTTCCGGACCGAATGCGGTACCTTCAATGTAGATCACTTCGACATCCGTCATGCCCATGAAGCCAAGAACCGTCTTGAGATAAGGAACGGCGTGGTTCATCGCCATGGCCGGGCCTTCCGAATAGATGCCGGCAGCCGACAGAACGACATAGACCTTCTTGCCGGTCGCAAGTCCCTGCGGACCTTCGGCTGTGTAGCGGAACGTCATGCCGGCGCGGGCAACGTTGTCGATCCAGCTTTTCAGCGTCGAATAGATATTGAAATTGATCAGGCCCGTGGCAAGCACGACCGTATCGGCGGCGAGCAACTCGGCGACGAGTTCGTCGGACAGTTTCGCTGCTGCCGCTTCCTCGGAATTGCGAGCATCTGCGGGCTTGCGGATCGCAGATGTGGTCACGGTGTCGAGATGGGCGATCGGGTTCTGACCCAAATCCCGGGTCACAACGGTCGCGCCCGGATGCTGGACCTTCAGCTTGTCGACAAATTCCGTCGCAATCTTTGTCGACAGTGATTCGTTGCCGCGAGGGCTGGATGTCACGAGAAGGATGGATGGCATTGCTTTGTTTCCTATGAATTTCTCGACGGTGGGAGACTGGAGGTCGCCTGTCTGAGAAGACAAATAGGAGTAGACGGCAATCGATGGAATGGGGATAATGTCGAAGCTTTCGATCTAAAATCTGGATAGGTCACATGGACGCGAATCCCACCCTCGATCAGCTGCAGGTCTTCATCGCAGTTGCCGAAAGCGGCAGTTTTTCGGCAGCCTCACGCCTGCTGAACCGGGCTCAGTCGGTTGTCAGCTACACGATTGCCAACCTCGAGACGCAGCTCGAGATTCAGTTGTTCGACCGGGCCGGGGCGCGTCAGCCAAAACTGACCGAGGCCGGGCGGGCGATGCTGATGGATGCGCGGCGAATTGTTGCCGACCTGCAGATCATGCGGTCTCGGGCAAAGAGCATCACTCAGGGATTGGAAGCCGAGATCACGCTGGCCGTCAGCGTGATGGTGCCGGCCGACGCGGTGGTCAGCCAGCTACGCGAATTCCGAGAGAAATTTCCAAGTGTCGCCCTCAACCTCAGCGTCGGGGAACTCGGCATGGTGATGGGCCAGGTCATCAGTGGGCGGGCCGGCATCGGCATCGGTGGCGCTCTCCTGAAGCAGGACGATTCGCTGATTGCCGAAAGGATCGGTCATTCCTACCTCTTGCCGGTCGCAGCGCCGGATCATCCACTGGTGCAGCTCAACCGCACACTCACCCTCGCCGATGTGCGCGACGAGACGCAACTGGTCGTGACCGACGCGTCAGGCCTTACCGCAGGGCGTAACTTCAATGTCTTGTCCTACAAGATCTGGCGCATCAGTGACATCGCCACCAAGTATCAGCTGATCGAGGGTGGACTTGGTTGGGGCGGGCTTCCGGCGTCCCTGGTGCTCGATGACATCCGCAACGGCGATCTGGTCGCGTTGGATATCGACGCGTACGAGCAGGGGCAATATCCGATCTACGCCTTGCGAAAGGCATCCAATCCGCCCGGACCCGCGGGACAGTGGTTGATCGAATCGTTTGCAGCCAAGCTGTCCTCATGTCCAAACCATGATGACCTTCCCGAACTCCTGAAGCAGGAGCCGGGAAGGACGTATTGGCAGGCTGCCGAATAACACGGGTCCTCGGCCGGACGACTGGATGTGGCGCCTCAAAGAACCAGTCTGAACTTCGCGAAACCGTTCTCGCCGTCGCCGGCATCCTCGATCTTCGTCCCCTTCAGACTGCCGGCAAACTGGCGCGCCTTGGGTCCGGTCTCGAACAGGGCCGTGGATCCGGGCTGCGCCTTGAACGACCAGTTGTCGTCGGCCGAAGGATTGATCGTACCTTGATCGATGATGTAGCGAACAACGACGTCGCGGTTGGTGTCGGGTGCGACGAAAATGACCTTGTCGCTGGCGATCTCCGGGAACTTGCCGCCACCGCCGGCACGGTAGTTATTGGTGACGACGACAAACTTCTGCGCCGGATCGATCGGCTTGCCGTCAAACATCAGGTCGACGATACGGTGAGCATTCTCGTCCAGTACCTTTCCATCCTTGTCGAAGCGCGACGGCTGGGACAGGTCGATCTGGTAGGTCACGCCATCGATCACGTCGAAATTGTAGGACGGGAAACCGGCGTTGAGCAGCGGAACATCCTTTGATCCCGGCTTGACCTGGTTGAACATGCCAGCCGACATTTCCAGCCAGTTCTTGACCTGCGCGCCCGATATCAGCACGGCCTGAACCGTGTTGGGATAGAGATAGAGATCCGCGACATTCTTGATGGCGATGTCGCCGGTCGGGACGTCGGTGAAGTAATCCGCACCGCCGCGACCGCCGGCCTTGAAGGGAGCGGCGGCGGATAGCACCGGGAGGTCCTTGTACTCGCCATCCTTCAGCATGTCCTTGATGTACCAGGTCTGCGCATTTGAGACGATCTGCACCGACGGATCATCCGCGACCAGCGCGAAGTAGGAATAGAGCGGCGCAGATGTCTTGCCGACCGGGCGGCGGATATAGGCAAGCGTCGCCTCGTGTTCCGGCTTGATGGCCGCGGTGACCTCAGGCTTGTCTTTGACGTCGGCAACGACCTTGCGATTTTCGTCGCGGTGATAGATCGGTCTGACTTCCGAGGTGGAATCGACGATCTTCCAGCCGCTGCCATCCTTTTCGATCAACAGGTCGATCAGACCCATATGGGAGCCCCAGAACCCGGCCATGACGGCGGGCTTGCCCATCAGCGTGCCTTTCTTGGCATCAGCGCCGGCAATGCCCTCGAAATCCTTTGGACCCGGGAAAACCAGATGCTGGTGACCGGTGAAGATCGCATCGATACCCTCGATCCCTGCGAGATAAAGAGACGCGTTTTCCATCCGATCGCTCTGGCCGGAACCATCGATGCCGGAATGGGATAGGGCGATGACGATGTCGGCGCCTTCCTCCTTCATGACAGGCACCCAGGCCTTGGCAGCATCGACGATATCGCGCGTCTGCGCCTTGCCCTCAAGATTCTTGCTATCCCAGGTCATGATCTGTGGCGGCACGAAGCCGATGAAGCCGACCTTGATCGGGGTCGACTGGCCGGAACCGTCGCGGATCTGCTTTTCGATGATCACGTAGGGTTTGAAGAAGAGATCGTCGTCCTTGGCACTGGAGGCAAGCTGGCCCTTGGTCAGGTTGGCGCAGACATGCGGGAAGCCGGATCCTGCAAGAACCTTGAACAGGAAATCGAGGCCGTAGTTGAATTCGTGGTTTCCAAGCGTGCCGACGTCATATCCCAGCACGTTCATCGCAGTGAGCACGGGATGCTTGTCGCCCTCCTTCATGCCACGCTCATAGGCGATGTAGTCCCCGAGCGGATTGCCCTGCAGGAAGTCGCCGTTGTCGATCAGCATCGAATTTCCGGCTTCGGCTCGAATCGAATCGATGAGCGAGGCGGTACGGGCCAGTCCAAGTGTGTCGTTCGGCTTGTCGGCATAATAATCATAAGGGAAGACATGCACGTGGATGTCTGTCGTCTCCATCAGCCGCAGATGCGCCTGGTTGGCGGCCGCGCGTGCCGCAAACGGGTGGAGCATGACCAGCGCCGATGTGGCCGCAATGCCACCGAGAAGGGATCGGCGCGAGACCGCATGATTTTCGAAAAGGTCTTTGGTAAAAAGCGACATCTAATATCTCCCTTCGGATCACTGATGGAGGCGAGCTTAGGCACAATCGCCCACGGACGCATCCCTAAAATGACGGTCGGCGAAAGTTCGGTGACTGCCGGGTAATGACGCGACGGTCAATCCGGATCGGCCGCACCGCGCGCCGAAGATAGCTCGAAAAAAATCCGCCACAAAAATCAAATGGATATGACTTAGATATATCTGGCAGCTTGCAGCATTGCGCAAATGTGCTAGCTTTAGATATATCGAAAGATACTCTAAAGGAGAGTAAGATGTTTCAACGATTTGAAACCAACAAAAGCTGCAACGCCGATCGCTCGGGCTTCGAGGGACTATTTACCATGCGGGGCGGTCCGTTCAGCAAAGGCTTTGCGGGTAGGGGTTTTGGCGGAAAAGGCGGGCCGGGCGGTGGCCGTGGCTTCGGCGATGATGGCGAGGGTCGTATCGGTCGCTTTCTGATGCAGGGCGATCTCAGACTGGTCGTCCTGGCCTTGATCGAGAAGGAAGCCCGCCACGGCTACGAGATCATAAAACATATCGAAGATATGACGTATGGTTTTTACGCACCCAGCCCTGGTGTCATCTATCCGACGCTGACCTATCTTGAGGAAGCCGGCTACGTGACGGCTGAAGCGGATGGCAACAAGAAGCGTTACACCATCACTGACGAGGGCCGTGCGCACCTCGATGAGAACCGCAGTTTCGCAACGACCATCCTCGAGCGCTTGTCCGAGCTGGCTGAAAAGATCAAGCAGAAGCAGGAACGGCACGAACACCACCGCGATCACGACAAGGGGCCACATCATGACCGCGGCCCGGCTCTGCCGCGCAGTGTGGAAGCGGCGCTTCTCAACCTGAGAGAAGTGTCGGCTCGCAGGATCGAACAAAACGACAAGGCTGCGGGCGATCTCGTGCGGCAGCTCCTCGATTTTGCCGAAAAGCTGGAGCGGGACGGCGGAGACCCGCAGGCATAAGGGGCTCCTGCTAAGCCGCGTCAATCCGGCACTGGAAACAGTTGTTGCGGGCCGAGCGAACGTGGACATAGGCGATATCGGCGCGTTGAAGCAGGTCTTCGGCGCGCCGCATGATTTCGGACGTGGGGGTCACCGCACCCGTGCCATAGACGATCCTGTCATCCTCTCCATAACCCCGGACGATGTAATCGGGACTGACAAGAATTGGCGGTAGAACCTCTTCCGCGATAAACCGTGGGCAGGGCGTCTTATGCAGGAAGATGGGACCGGTTTCGGCATAGGGCTGCGTTGTCGGAAACGGTCGATAGGCAAGAACGAACAGGCTTTCGCCCGCGTCGATATTCCTGAGGCAATGGCGGCAGGGATATCCGGGACCATCCGAGATCATGGTCTCCGGCTGGTGTCCGTAGGAATCGCTGCCTCCGTTCCATAGATGCTCTGCGTGGTCACCCGGGATCGCGTTGAAGATTGGCATGGTCGTCTCCTTTTCTATGTATAGGAGATGACCCGTCGGGCTTCGAAGCGCCACCCGATCCTTGCGCGAGCTAGCTGTCCAGCACCTTTACCAGTTCCGCGCTGGTCATCGGCACGATCTCGGCCTCGTATGTCGAGACGGGCGAAAAACCCATCATCTGGTAGAGCTGCAGCGCTCGGGGATGGTCGAGCGAATTGGTGGTGACGGTGACCTTCTCCGGGTTGTTCTGCCACGCAGAATAAAGAGCCTGCGTCAGGAACCACTTGCCGATGCCGAGCCCGAGGGCCCGCTCGAACAGGCCGAAATAGGACAGCTCTACGACGTTGTCGTCAGTAGAGTTCAGCTCGTAGAAGCCGGCTGGCGATCCGTCGACCAGAAGGATCGTGATCGAACAGCGCGGGTTGTGTATCGCGGCCGCAAGCTCGGCGTCGGACAGCCGCAGCCTATCGTACCAGTGCCAGCGTTTGCCGACTTGCCGGTATAGGTACCGGTAGAAATGCAACGGCACTTCGGTGGCGCGTATGATGGCGGTTTGAATGTTGGCCGGAATCGGCATGCTGGTCTTGGGCGCGGCCGTCATTTCCAGAACGGTGACGCGCGCCTTCAGCGGTACGGGCTTTTTCGCCATCGTTACGCCTGCGACGAGATTGCAGGGGTAGGCTTAGCCGGTCCTGTCTCGATCGGCGTGTCCGAGCGTCCGCCCCATTCCGTCCAAGACCCGTCATAAAGCGCGTTGTCCTCATGCCCGAGCG
Organism: Neorhizobium sp. AL 9.2.2; assembly: GCF_013317225.1. Classification (NCBI taxonomy): domain Bacteria; kingdom Pseudomonadati; phylum Pseudomonadota; class Alphaproteobacteria; order Hyphomicrobiales; family Rhizobiaceae; genus Neorhizobium; species Neorhizobium sp. AL 9.2.2. The sequence goes on along the minus strand of NZ_JAALXU010000003.1, from coordinate 1,391,753 downwards.
ATTCCAGCGCAAGCGTGATGATCGCAGCGGTAATGCCCGAACCGCAGCTCGTCACGACCGGGCGCCCCAAATCGATTCCCGCGGCTTCAATAGCCTGGCGCAGTTCGGGTATCGTCTTCAGCTTGCCGTTTGTCGAAAAGCTGCTGGAGGGAGCGTTGACGGCACCCGGCATGTGACCGGAGCGCATGCCAGCGCGGGGTTCCGGCTCTGTGCCGGTAAAGCGTCCGGCCGGCCGTGCATCGGCGATCTGGCTTGTACGATCGCTGACGATCGACATCATCTGATGGTAGTCGATGACCTTGTCCAGGCGAAGCTCCGCATCGAAATTGGACGCAACCGGCGAGGGGATCTCGGTTTCGAGCGCGCGCCCTTCCGCCTCCCAGCCATCGAGGCCACCGTCCAGGATAAACACCTGTTTCGCCCCCATGATTCGGAACAGCCACCAGCCGCGCGGCGAAGAAAAGATGCCCGGGCCGTCATAGATGACGATGCGGTCATTCTCGCTGATGCCGAGCTTGCCGACAGCATCGGCAAACACATCGGGCGAGGGCACCATATGCGGGAGACCGGTGGAATGATCCGCGACTTTGTCGTGATCGAAACGCACGGCACCGGGAATATGCCCTGCCGCATATTCGGCATCTGCATCGCGGTTGTGGGCAGGCAGGTAGAAGGAGGCGTCGACGATTCTCAAATCCGGGCTTCCGAGCTCGTTTTCGAGCCACTTGGACGAAACGACGAAACGGCTGGTGTCGCTCATGTCAAAACTCCTACCTTGATAAAACGCGGTATTCGGTGAGAAACCGGTTCGGACAAACGAGTGTCTTCAGGCATCCGTGGCGATATCGCCGAACCGGATCCGGAAGCGACGGTTTTCCTTGCCCTTTTTCTCGATTTTGGAAATGTGGATAGCGCCCACTTCCCCGGTGTTTGCAACATGTGTGCCGCCGCACGGCTGGCTGTCAACGCTCGAATCCTCGCCGATGCAGACAAGGCTGACGCGCCCGAGCCCGACCGGCGGCCGGACGTTCTTCGATTTGACGATGCCAGGGTTGGCCGCCAGTTCCGCGTCGGTGATCCATTGCAGGTAGACCGGATGGTTCTGCGTGACGAGATCCATCAAGCCGGCGGTCACCTCATCCTTGTCGATGACGGCGGTCATGTCGAAATCGACACGCGATTCGTCTTCGCCCACGGCGGCACCGGTGATCGGGTAGGAGCAGACGACCGACAGCAGGTGGCAGGCCGTATGCATCCGCATCAGCTTGTGCCGTCTGTCCCAGTCGACATGCATGACAACAGTTTCGCCGACCGTCGGCCGCGGTTCGCCTTCCAGCGGAACGTGGACGACGATGTCCTTCGTCTCGCCGTGCCGTGTCTGGCCAAGCTTGATCCTGGTTCCGTCGGCGCGTTCCAGACTGCCGGTATCACCAGGTTGCCCCCCAGATGTCGCATAGAAGCAGGTGCGGTCGAATTCGATGCCGCCATCCTCATGGATCGCGGTAACAACCGCCTCCAGTGTCGAGAGATAGAAGTCGTCGCGATAGAGGAGTTCGGTTGCCATCGGTTCTGTTCTCTGCGGTCGGTTTCAGACGGTTTCGAACGGAATATCGATCTTGGTCTTCTTCGTGAGCCAGCCCGGAACCGGCAGGCCCTTGGACTGCAGGAAATCCGGGTTGAAGAGTTTGGACTGATAGCGGTTGCCGTAGTCGCAAAGGATCGTCACGATCGTATGGCCGGGACCGAGATCCTTCGCGAGTCGCATCGCGCCAGCGATGTTGATGCCGGAAGAGCCGCCAAGGCAAAGCCCCTCGTTCTCGATCAGATCGAACACGATCGGCAGCGCTTCAGCATCCGAGATGCGATAGGAAAAGTCAGGCGCAAACCCTTCGAGATTGGCGGTGATACGTCCCTGACCGATGCCCTCGGTGATCGAACTTCCCTCGGATTTCATCTCGCCGTGCGCATAAAATTCGTAGAGTGCCGCGCCTTCCGGATCCGCGATGCCGATCTTGACGCCGGGCTTAAGCGCCCGCAACGCCATGGCTGTACCGACCAGCGTACCGCCGGAGCCAACTGCGCACACGAAGCCGTCCACCTTGCCGCCCGTCTGTTCAAAGATCTCCGGGCCCGTCATCTCGATATGGGCCTGCCGGTTGGCAACATTGTCGAACTGGTTTGCCCAGATCGCGCCCGCAGGCTCCGTCTTGGCAAGCTGCTCGGCAAGGCGACCGGAAACCTTCACATAGTTGTTCGGGTTCTTGTAGGGAACGGCTGGTACTTCCACGAGCTCGGCGCCCATCAGTCTCAGCGCGTCCTTCTTCTCCTGGCTCTGGGTCTCCGGAATGACGATGACGGTTCGATACCCCAGTGCCTTTGCGACCAGGGTCAGACCGATACCGGTGTTGCCGGCGGTCCCTTCGACGATCACTCCGCCCGGCTTCAGAAGCCCCTTCTTCTCGGCATCTCTAATGATATAGAACGCTGCGCGATCCTTGACCGACTGACCGGGATTGAGAAATTCGGCCTTGCCGAGGATTTCGCATCCGGTTGCATCGGATGCAGCCGCCAGCCTGATGAGCGGCGTATTGCCGATGAGGTCGAGAACAGAAGATTGTATTGCCATGGGAAATGCCTTCTTTTTCAAGGATCATGTAATCAGGCTGCATTCGGCGGGCAAGGCATCCGCGCCAAGAAAATCCTTTCCGCGTATCGCGCGCGGTGGGATCGCCCCCGCATACCGAGGACTGTCATCTACCGGACAATACCGGCAGGTTTATCGACATGGCTCGGATGCAACTGTATAATACATCCTTCGCCCTGCACTACGCAGAGTGGAGCGCTCGGTTTTGGTTTCAGACGATTCGACCTGATGGCATTGATTTTGAGAACTGAATTTCGTTCACGCCAACGATTGCGGCTTAGTTTATGCATCTGAATATTGAGAGAGTCGATTTTCTGATCTCGCAATACGTAGCCGGCTCTCTGCCAAAGGCAGCCCACGTCTTGTTAGGTTCCCATCTGCAGATGCAGAAACCCAATGCCCAGCTTGTCGATGCCCTTCAACGACTGGCCGGCGATGGGTTGGAAGACATGACCTGCGATGAGACGTTGTCCCGTGAATTTCGAGACAGGGCCATCAGCGATATTGTCAGATCGGACCCGCCGGCATGGAGCGTGTTGCCACCGGAGCAAGGTTCCCAGTTGCCGGCCCTGTTGCGGGATTATACGGGGAAAGACCTGACCTCTATTCCGTGGCGGCGCAAGCTGCCGGGACTGCGCGAGCATATTATCGAGCGGTCGCCCGACGTGGAAGCAAGTCTTCTCTGGGCCCGTCCTGGGAGGGCACTTCCAAACCATGGCCACAACGGTCTCGAACTCACGCTGGTGATCGAAGGCGAATTCCACGATCACCGCGGAAACTTCACGCAGGGCGACATATCGGTCGCTGACGAGACGCTCGATCACCGGCCGATCGTTGGTGATTCGGGGCCGTGCGTCTGCTTTTCCGTCCTGTTTGCACCGATCGCTCTCAGCGGATCGCCGATCCAGCTCATGGGCGATATGATCGGACTTTAAAGCCGAACACTGTCATCGAATGGTTGGTTCGCGGTCAACCATTCGTCAATCGGCCAGAACTGAAAACGCAGCAGTCAGACCAATCAGTTTACGTGCATTTGCGCTTCGCTCACGGCCTGCTCGAAAAACTGTCGTGCGTCCTCCGGCGAACGACGGCCGTCGAGGGCAGCCCGGCAGGCACTGCGCGCCCGCACGAAATGCGGACCCCGAAGATCCGGCCAGTGGTCCAGTAGCAGGATGAGGGCCTCGGATGGCCCATTGATTACCTCGGTCCCAAGATTCCCAAACGCGACTTTGACCGGTTTTTGCCAGTTCGGCTGCGGCATAGTTGTCTCCTCCCTAAGTCAACTGTCCTCTACCTCCAGCCTAGCGCAATGTTCCATTAGGACAAGCGGATTTTCCGGGTTCGGATGTGTGTTGGGAGCATTTAAGGGGCGGCATCGCCGGGCACTGTGCCCAGGGACGGGGCGTCGTGACACCGCCCCAACGAACGCGATCGAATTAGCCTGTCTGCTCACTTCAAGGCACGAGAACAACTGTCGTCACTCGCGACGTCGCGCGGCACCAGCCTGCAACAGTCGCGTCGGTGAGGCGTCTCCGCTGGACGCGGAACTTCGGCCAGATACGCATGTTCTGGTTTCAGGAGGAAAAATAATGGCTAATTACATGTGGTTTATCGTCGTCGCAGGCGGAGCAGCAATGCTTGGGCTCGCACTTGCGTACGGCTCGTATAAGGAAAGCCGACATCGCTCTCTGATCCCGTTGGCCGGCTTGGCCGTTGCGATCGCCGTCGGCGTCGCGGTTAGCATCGGCGTCACGCAGGCTCCGACCGCCAACAGTGTGCCGCCCGATCCGCAGGGCACGCATTACGATACGCCGGCTGCCCCATCCCGCGAAAACGCGCTTCCCGGCACGCCCGCACCCTCGGATCAGAAGTGAAGACGACTTTGAGATGAGCGCGAGCAAACAGAAGACTCACGTTGCAACTTGGCTGATCGCGACCGGCTTGCTTCTTTAGCAGTGGAACTGAACGCAACAGCGTTACACATCCCCGAACGCGAAACCGCTCGCGATATCAAGTTGCTTTTTCGCTTTGTCAAAATAGGGGAAGTGGAAAAGCGCCTGTCTTCGGATACGGATCAACAAAAACAGGCGCTTATCGCAGAATTTGGCTCCCCGGGCCGGATTCGAACCGGCGACCTGTCGATTAACAGTCGAATGCTCTACCGCTGAGCTACCAGGGAACAACCGCGCTTGCGGTGTGAGCGGGGTAATACAAATGCTTCACGCATTTGCCAAGCGGTTTTTTCAAAAAAATTAGGTCCGGCTTGTTTTATCCCCATGCATCCCCATCTCGCCCCTACAAAAAAGCGTTTAGTTGGAGCCGTATACGTGGTGGAAAAACCTCAAGTCAGGCGGTTTGGAATGGATCCGGGGCAGGGTCGTCTCTTCATCGCAGGGCGGTCCATTCCGATGCCTCGCTCGCGCGTGGCGCGGCTCTGCATCGGAACCGTTCTTATCGTCGGCGGCATTCTGGGCTTCCTGCCGATTCTGGGCTTCTGGATGGTGCCGCTGGGTATCTTGATCCTGTCGCAGGATCTCGCTTTCGTCAGACGACGACGTCGTCGTCTGGAAGTCTGGTGGGGTCGCAGGCGCCGCGAGAAACAAGCAGCTTCGCTTCGGAAATGACATGACGTCAACCAGACCGGGAGAAGCTATCGTCTTGTGCGAGAGCGTCTCCCGGGATGAGTCTTATCCGGCGAGTGACGCCAGGCCCTGGCCGGCGGCGAACGCGCCATAAGCAAGCGCCCCGAAATAGACGATCGTTGCAAGGTTGAAGAAATAACCGCCGAGAACGACGAGACCATCCCGCTGAACCATGCCTGTCGACAGAAGCAGAATAGCAATGCCGGGCAGCGTGTTGGACAGGGGGATGAGGCCGAGCGGAAACATCAGCAGCACACCGGCGAACGTGATTGCGAGGCCATTGACCCTGTTGGCAATGGGCCCGGTCGTGATGCCGGCCATGCGGTGCTTCAGATATTTGTCGAGCCTGGAGACGATTTTCACACCTTTCTCAAGGGTCGGCACCAGCTTTGCGCTGTCGAGTTCCCGATCGAGAATCGCACGAGGAAGCCAAGGCATCCGGTTCAGCACCACAGCAATGCTGATCATTATGATGGCCGCGCCGAACACGGTGCTAACACCCGGGATCGAAACGGGCAGCAGAAAGGGGAGGGATGTGACCGCGCAGATCAGCAGAAGACCCTGTTCACCGACGCCATCCATCAACTGACGCAGCGTCACGGTGCCGCCGTCAATCCGACCGATCAATTTCCTCAGCGTTTCGCTGAGACCTGCCGATGTATCTTCGAATTCCGCGTTATCCTGCAAAGCTGCACCTCTATCATAAGAAATGCAGTCTGAATAACAGCAGAAACAAGCAACTCAAAGGCAACAAAACGAACTCGCGCGACGCGCGGCGCGTCAGTCGACCATCAAGCCGCCTCCAGATGTACCGGTTTTCGAACACGAGCAACGCCTCGCGGTTTCCCGGCTGCGCATGCAATCCACTATTTCGGTTGCGCCCAGCGATCATAGAGGCCGCAGGCCACCACGACACCAAGAGTGCACAAGACGAATGGATTCAATGCGGCTACAAAATCGAGATACTGCATAACGGTCTCCTCTTCCCGTTAGCCAAGCCGCCAGATGTCTCCCACACCTGACTTCAGACACTCTAACACGATTTTGATCCGTGAGCGAGAATGTTGATCATGGCGAGCGTGCGGCTTGTGGGGGACGAGAAGAGGCCGTCAGTCAGCGTGTCTCGGTGAGACCGTCAAAACAGGGCAACGAAAAGATGCCCCACATAAATGATGCTGACGAGGGATATAATAGTCGTGAACGCCATGACGGCGTCGGAAGATGAGAGCTTCATATCGAACCATCGCCGTCATGGCGATCCTCTGACAAGGGTATGGCGGCAACATCGCCGTCTGCCTATTTCTAGGACAAATAGTTTAACGCAGCCCTATGGAGGAACGTTAATATCTGGTTACGAACCGATCGTGAAATGTTGCGGCTCGTGTCGCTGATATGGGCAGGGCACCCCCGCAGACCCCATATCGCTGCGCGACCACGTGATCACGGCAAGCTTGTCCGATACGAGCCGTTCAAATCTAATTGACGCTGTTTGGGAGAGGGGTTTTGGGCTCGTCCGGCTTCTCGCGGCCGGCCGGCAGAAGCTGACCGGACAGTTCCACCAGCGGCGTCTGCGACAATGCCTTGGCTGCCTCCGCAAGCAGTGCGAGTTGCCGCGCAATATCTGCGAGTTGTGTGGCGGGATCATCCTTCAAATCGGCCTCGCTGCGATCATTCCGTGAGGGGCCGGAAATAGTCGCGCCTGCAGAAATGTAAAGGAAATTTGCTAATAGAAGCAATAAATCAACGGCGTAAAGGACTGCTCTACAGTTTTTCGGGTTTGCCGGTTTCTTTGGAAACAGGGGCAGAGCAGAATCTGTCCGCCGTCAAAGACATGGACTACCGGCTTCTCCAGTAGTAGACCGTTTTCATCCAGAATCGGCGCGCACGGCACCGGTCAGCGGGCCGCTAAGCGGTCCACGCCCTCAATCCACACTCGTCGACATGAATTTTGAGAATCGAAATGCTCCCACACCACGCCTACGCTGTTACTTCCCGTCCTTGGTATCTTTTGACACTGGCATTGGTCGGGGCTGCCGTTCTGTTCGCTATAGACCTTGCGAGTAACGGTTTTACGACAGCACTGACGAAGGAAACCGGCGCGCTCGAGATTTCGACGGCCTTGCTCTACGCCTATACCGCAATGGTGTGGCTGTGGACGCGCACCGGCGACATATGGCGGCGGGACTGGCAGGTTGCGGCCATCATGCTGTTGATGATGGGGCGAGAACTCGACCTCGACAAGCGTCTGACCAGTGTCGGCATGCTCAAGAGCAACCTCTACCTGACGAACATGGCGCAACCTGTCGAGCGCGTCTTTGGCGTTCTGGTGATCCTGTTCGTGGCAACCGTCGCGTTCCGGCTGATCGTTCGCAACGGCCCTGAGCTTCTCTCCGGCGTCAGGTATCGCGCGTCCTGGGCTTGGAACATCATCGCGGCGATCGGTCTTGCCATTGTCTCCAAGTCGATCGATGGGCTGGATCGCAAGCTTGCGCCTTTTGGCGTCATTGTCAGCGATCACACCAATCTTCTGTTGGGTATCGTCGAAGAAGTGCTGGAATTCGGCATTCCGGTCATGTTCCTGGTGGCGACCATAAGCTCCATCGATCTTTCCGCGGCAGCCAGGGGACGCAAGCCGGCCGCGGCGTCTGCTCTCTGACATTATCACGCTTCGCGCCCAATCCTTGAATTCTTGACACAAACCAGCGACCGGTGCCGATAAACGTCCGGTCTCTGGCATCCCGCTTATTGCCTCGAACGCAAAGCGCGGTAGTTGTTCCGGTTCACAGGAGCCGAACATGCAGCCGGAAAATCGCGTCCAACGCTATAAAGACACTATCCAAATCCTTCGTGCGGACATCGAGTGGCTGACCACGAGCGGGTTCAGGACGCAGACGACGTCGAACGAGACCCTCATCGCGGAGTTGGAACTGGCCGCAGAGGCGTATCGTGGCTTGGTTGAAGAACTGGTGCGGCCGGTGGGCTGATCCGGGCAGGCGACAGCTTCAGTCGCGAATTGGCGGAAGGCTGGCGGGCGTGAAAGAAGATCCGCTGGCGTTCTCGTGCACCAGTCGCAATACCTAAATAACATCGAGGAATGTGCGCGACCGGTTGCGATCGGACAGATCGTGTCGATCGGCTGACGCCGATGCTAACCCATTGCGATATATCAAGAAAGGGATGGAGGCCTCGCCCGGAATTGAACCGGGGTACGAGGATTTGCAGTCCTCTGCGTCACCACTCCGCCACGAGGCCATCCGATGCTAAAAAAGCGAGTGGTGGCGCCGAATTAGAACGAATCTCCGATGGGTGCAATACCCTTCTGTTCAATCCTCGACGTTTTTATCCACTTCGTCAGCGGCGCCTGTCTGTACCGGTGATGAAGGGCGCCTGCAAAACGCGGCGTCCTCGGAAGATACCCCTGCGGGGGAGGCTGTATGCAGCGTGTTCGCGTCATCTGGCTGTGTTGATCCTATGGTAAATATTTCACGAATATTCCTCGCGGTCAGGGGAACGGAACCGAGCTCTTCCGACTTTAGTGAGCGAAGCCCAGGGAGTGAAAAATGCTGAACCGATTGATCACCGCACTCTACAGACCCGTCACCGAAGATGATGCGACTGGCACGTTTGCAGATGGAGCCTTTCATCTGAGTGCTGCCGAGCAGTTGGCATTCGATCGCAGCCATAGCCTGCGCAAATCCTACGGACACGATGTCGTCCTCGCCAAGAAGCGCGAGCTTCCGACCCTTATCCTGCACTAAGCAAGAGTTGCACGAGCGCCTGCATCACCGTGTTTTTTCCAATCGATGCGCGCGCTATCTTGAAAGCGCAGCGAGAGGCAAGTAACACGGCTGAAGGATTGGCCGGTACGCCGGCGCTGTGAGGCAGATGACATGATTGATTTCGAAGCAGCCCGTGTAAAGATGGTCGAGAACCAGATCCGCACGACAGACGTGACGGCACATTCCGTGCTTCAGGCGTTTCTCACGGTACAGCGCGAAAACTTTGTTCCGGCCAAGTCGAAGTCACTGGCCTATATCGACAAAGATGTTGAAATCTGTCCCGGTCGCTTCCTGATGGAAGCCTCGCCGCTGGCCAAGCTTTTGCAGTTGGCTGCGATTACCAAGTCGGATACGGTGCTCGAGGTCGGCACAGGCAGCGGATACATTTCTGCGCTTTTGTCGCTTCTCGCGAAATCGGTCGTGTCGATCGAATCCGATGAAGCGCTCGCCGAGCAGGCAATCGCCAACCTCGCGGGCGCCCACAACGTGACTGTCGTCACGGGCGACATGGAAAAAGGCGTTGCGAACCAGGGCCCTTACGATGTCATCTTCATTGCCGGCTCGATCGAAGACGTGCCGGCTGAACTTAGTGCGCAGCTCAAGGATGGCGGGCGTCTGGTCGCCGTTCTCGGATACGGCAATGCCGCGCAGGCGACGCTCTTCGTCAAAGAGCAGGGTGCACTTTCGAAAAGCGCCCACTTCAACGCTTCGATCAAACCGTTGCCGGGATTCCGCCGAGCGAAGGATTTCGTATTCTAAAATCGGCTTGCTGACGGTTTGCGAAGTTTAGAAAGGGGGCCTTGGCCTCCTTTTTGTTTTTCCAGCGCGATACAAATCGGCAGCGGGGATTCACGTCGGCAACAAATCTGTGTATCGCTAGAGTCGTTGATGCGCCCGTCGTTGTATCGCGAGACGAGGTTCGTAAAGTGAAAACGAATCAGACCTTTGAAAAGAGGTCGTCTGCCGACCTGGCACCCAGTCGGCGAGAACGGGGATGAAAATGGCTCAGCCAAGTGTAGCGCGTGAACCGTCAATGGAAGAGATCCTGGCTTCGATCCGCCGGATCATCGAAAGCAACGAGCCGGTCGGCGAGGGTTCACCAGATCAGGCATCGCGTTCGCCCTATGCGGATGACGATCTGATCGACGATATCGACGATACGGACTTTGCGTCCGATCTTGCTGCTGGCATCGCTGCAAACGACCCGGGCCTCCCTCTTCATCCCCATTCACCGGCCCCGATGCCGTTCCAGTCGGAACCCTACGCCCCCGCATCCGCAAACGACGCACCCAAGCCTGTTTCCGCATCGACAGTCGACCCTGAGATTTCATCATCGGGTGAGCGCTCGCTCTCGCTTGCCGACGTTGCGGCCCGCGTCCGCGCCGCTTCGGCCCGCCAGCAGGAAAATGCGATGAGCCGCCCGGCACCGGCGCCGCGCCTGTCGATGCCCGCAGCCGAGAAGGCATCCGCTGCAATCTCGGCCTTTGCCGACGTCGCGCTGCGTGACACCATCGCCCCTCTCGAAACAAGGCCTGCGGCAATGGTATCCAAGCCGATCGAGACCCCTATGGCGAAAGACGTCGAGCCTGCAGGACCATCGCCCATTCCAGCGCTGAAGCCGCAACCGGCAGTCGCGCAGCAGCCGGAGATGTCCGAGCCGGTCGAACAGCCGGCACCGAAGGCGCAACCGGCTCAACAGGAAAATCTTCCTGCGATGATCGAGGAGGCCGCTGCAACGCTCCTTTCGGTCGAAGCGGGCGCGCAGGTGACAAAATCGTTCAACGAACTTGCAGCCGTCTTCGATGGTCTCGAGCGTCGCTCTGTCGAGGATATGGCGCAGGAAATGCTGCGTCCGATGCTGCAGGAATGGCTGGACGACAACCTGCCGACACTGGTGGAGCGTCTCGTGCGCGAGGAAATCGAGCGCGTTGCCCGCGGCCCGCGTCGCTAAATCGCCTCCAATGCCTGTCATCAAGGGCCGCTCCACACGGGGCGGCTTTTTTATTGACTTCACGGCCTCCACGTCTTTAACACCGCACCATCTCATTCAAAAAGAAAAACGGGTCAGGAAATGCTCGAAAAGACCTACGATTCCGCCGCCGTCGAACCGAAGATCGCCAAAGCCTGGGACGATGCGGACGCCTTCCGTGCCGGTGCCAACGCAAAGGCTGGTGCGGAAAGCTTCACCATCGTCATCCCGCCGCCGAATGTGACCGGGTCGCTGCACATGGGGCACGCGCTCAACAACACGCTGCAGGATATCATGGTCCGCTTCGAGCGCATGCGCGGCAAGGACGTGCTGTGGCAGCCGGGCATGGACCATGCGGGCATTGCCACGCAGATGGTCGTCGAGCGCCAGCTGGCCGAGCGAAAGCTTCCCGGCCGTCGCGAGATGGGCCGCGAGGCCTTTGTCGAGCGCGTCTGGGAATGGAAGGAAGAGTCGGGCGGCCTGATCTTCAACCAGTTGAAGCGCCTCGGCGCATCCTGCGACTGGTCGCGCGAACGCTTCACCATGGACGAGGGTCTGTCCAAGGCCGTTCTCGAAGTCTTCGTCACGCTCTATAAGGAAGGCCTGATCTACCGCGGCAAGCGGCTGGTCAACTGGGATCCGAAGTTCGAAACGGCGATCTCCGATCTTGAAGTCGAGTCCAGGGAAGTCGAAGGCCACATGTGGCACTTCAAATACCCGCTGGCCGGCGGCGAGACCTATACCTATGTCGAGAAGGATGCGGACGGGAATATCGTGCTTTCCGAAGAGCGCAATTATATCTCGATCGCCACGACGCGTCCCGAAACCATGCTGGGTGATGGTGCGGTTGCCGTCCATCCGTCGGACGAGCGCTATGCGCCGATCATCGGCAAGCTGTGCGAAATCCCTGTCGGCCCGAAGGAGCATCGCCGCCTGATCCCGATCATCGCTGACGAATATCCGGAACCGGATTTCGGCTCGGGCGCGGTCAAGATCACCGGCGCGCATGACTTCAACGACTACCAGGTCGCCAAGCGCAACAAGATCCCGCTCTATCGCCTGATGGATACCACCGCCTCGATGCGCGACGATGGCGACGCTTATTCTGTCTATGCGGCCAAGGCGCTGGAGATAGCCAAGTCCGGCGAACTGCCGGGCGAAGCCGATATCGACGAGATCAATCTGGTTCCGGAAGAGTATCGCGGCCTCGACCGCATGGTCGCCCGCAAGAAGATCATCGAGACGATCAATGCCGAAGGCCTTGCCGTTACCGTCAAGGACAGCGAGGGCAACGACATTCCGTATGTCGAGGCAAAGAAGATCATGCAGCCGTTCGGCGACCGCTCCGGCGTCGTCATCGAGCCGATGCTGACGGATCAGTGGTTCGCCGACGCCAAGACGCTGGCAGAACCGGCGATTGCTTCGGTTCGCGAAGGCCGCACCAACTTCGTCCCGAAGAACTGGGAAAAGACCTATTTCGACTGGATGGAAAATATCGAGCCCTGGTGCATTTCGCGCCAGCTCTGGTGGGGACATCAGATTCCGGCCTGGTACGGTCCTGATGGTCAGTGCTTCGTCGAAAAGTCCGAGGAAGAAGCACTCGACGCGGCCATCCAGCATTATCTGGCACACGAAGGCCCATGGAAGGCCTGGGTTCAGGAGAAGCTCGAGAACTTCAAGCCTGGCGAGATCCTGATCCGCGACGAGGACGTGCTCGACACCTGGTTCTCGTCGGCACTCTGGCCCTTCTCGACGCTGGGCTGGCCGGACAAGACGCCGGAACTGGAGCGCTATTACCCGACCAGCGTTCTCGTCACCGGCTTCGACATCATCTTCTTCTGGGTTGCCCGGATGATGATGATGGGCATGCATTTCATGAAGGATGCGGAAGGCGAGCCTGTCGAGCCGTTCCACACGATCTACGTTCATGCGCTGGTTCGCGACAAGAACGGCCAGAAGATGTCGAAGTCGAAGGGCAACGTCATCGATCCGCTCGACCTGATCGACGAATACGGCGCCGATGCGCTGCGGTTCACGCTGGCCATCATGGCGGCACAGGGTCGCGATGTGAAACTCGATCCGGCCCGTATCGCCGGCTACCGCAACTTCGGCACGAAGGTCTGGAACGCAACGCGCTTCGGGGAGATGAACGGCGTCAAGCGTGATGCGGGCTTTGATCCTGAGAATGCGAAGCTGACCGTCAATCGCTGGATCCTCACGGAACTGTCGAAGACCGTTTCTGACGTTACCACCGCGATCGAGACGCAGCGCTTCAACGAGGCTGCCGCTTCGCTCTACCGCTTCGTCTGGAACCAGGTTTGCGATTGGTATGTCGAGCTGTTGAAGCCGATCTTCATGGGCGAGGATGAAGCCGCCAAGGCCGAGGCGCAGGCCTGCATGGCCTATGTCCTGGAGCAGAGCTACGCGCTTCTCCACCCGTTCATGCCGTTCATGACCGAGGAGCTCTGGGCTCACACGGCAGCCCGTGACGGATTGCTCGCCCATGGCGAGTGGCCGGTCTCCGGTTTTGCGGACGCTGACGCTGCCGACGAGATCAACTGGCTTGTCGATCTGGTATCCGGTCTCCGCTCTGCACGGTCCGAAATGAACGTCCCGCCATCGGCGACAGCACCGCTCATCATGGTTGGTGCCAATGCGGTCACCTCGTCGCGGCTCGCGCGTCACGAGGCGGCAATCTGCCGGCTCGCGCGTGTCGAGAGCATCTCGACAGCTGACGTCGCCCCGAAGGGTGCGGCACAGATCATCGTCGGCGAGGCGACGGCCTGCCTGCCGCTCGGCAACCTGATCGATCTCGGCACGGAGAAGGCCCGAATCGAGAAGGCGATCGTCAAGAACGAGCAGGAAAAGGACCGTCTCGGCAAGAAGCTCTCCAACGAGAAGTTCATTGCCAATGCCGATCCGGACGTGGTTGCGGCTGACCGGGAGCGCCATGCCGAACTGGAAGTTCAGCTCGAAAGCCTCAAGATCGCTCTGCAGCGGGTCATCGAAGCCGGCTGATGACCAAGGTCTCCGCCGTGCTCTAGGCCGGCGCCAACGAACGAATCTCTGAAAGCCGCGGTCCTGTGACCGCGGCTTTTTGCTGCGCTTCGATCCAGAAGTTCCGTTTGCGTGCACATGCACAACGGGAGAAAGCCGCAATGTTGCCGCATTGTCACATCGCCGCGCCCATGCGGGATGGTGTTCTAATTCCAGCTACGGTACGGCCCCAGATTAGGTAATTTTGTTCCCAACCACCGATTCGGTGGCGATTGTTCCTCCGCTTACGTAAATTAGCGACCGTTTTGCAGCGCAAGATCGGGGACAGCCGAAAGTTGTTATTTTGGGCAGAGTATTTAGAATTGTCTCAATGACTTGCCTGGGAGTGGGAGACGAGATGCAAAGCAATTACATCGCCAAGGGCGCCTTTGTTCTGATGGCTGGATGGAGCGTTTATTCGCCAGCGTTAGCGGGCGGGATCGAACGGGGCGGTTACAATATAGATCTGCTTTTCGACCAATCCCGAATTGCAGCCGAATCCACAGCTACGTTTGTAATGCCGGGTCGTAAGTTGAAGAACGTTGTTGATAGCGAGCCAACCGACGGTCCACTCAATGCGTTCGGCTATTCCTCGTCTGCGGATGAGACGGAAAACTTTTGGTCGCCGCGTATCGGGATAAAGGCAGGCTATGAGAACGCCGACTGCATGTTCGACTATTCTCAGCCGTACGGCGCGCACACTAACCCAGGCGAGAATTGGGCTGGTGCGCAGCAAAATATCGAAACCAAAATAAACAGCGATAATTACGCTCTCACCTGTTCCTACCGGTTTGACGCCGGTCCAGGTCAGCTACGTATTATTGGTGGCGGCAGCTATCTCAAGATGGATGGCTTCAAGGAACGGCTAGTCATTGCACCAGGGCTGTTCGACACTGCGCCGTTGGACGTCTTTGGACTTTCCGGGAGCGGTGTCGGCCGTCTTGATTTGGAGGGTGATGGATGGGGTTGGAGAGCCGGGTTGGCGTATGAAATTCCGGAATATGCTTTCCGTGCCAGCCTTATGTACTACAGCCAAGTCAAACTTGACGACATCACAGGATCCGTTGATTTGACTAACATTCCGGCTTTGCTGGGCGCAATCCCCGGGCCCGATGGCGGTCCTCTCATTCCCGGCGCTGGCACCGTAATTCCAGTCCATGGCTCAACGGCGATGCCGGACGCCCTTGAGCTCAAGCTACAATCCGGTATCGCGCCTGACTGGCTTGCATTTGGTTCGGTTAAGTGGACTGATTGGAGCCAGTTACAGCGTATCCCCTTCTATAACAGTGCTGGTTTAGAGGTTACGTCGCTTGATTTAGGTTATCGTGATGGCTGGACGTTGACTGGTGGTGTTGGCCATAAATTCAATGAACAGTGGAGTGGTGCCGTAAGCGTCACTTGGGACCGCGGTACCTCGAAGGAATATGGCAGCCTCAGCGATACGTGGCTGTTTAACGCCGGCGTTGCTTACTCGCCGACGACAAATGTTGAAATCCGCCTTGGCGGCGTACTTGGCATTCTTACTGGCGGCGATTCTAGTGAAATGACTATTGACGGCAAGGAAGCCGGCGACGAAGCTAGCTATGAATACGATAGCGACCTGGTTGCAGCACTTTCTACGTCGCTGAAGGTAAAGTTCTGAAATCTGTTATGAATTGGTAAAGGCCCGGCTCGCGCCGGGCTTTTTCGTTTGTGGCTGCCGGGCTCCGAGGTCACTAAATTTGTGACGATTTGGCAACACTCTTTTGTCACGATGAAGGGGTTGGCGAACAAGGGCGGTTTTGTCCATTTCCCGCCACAAACAGGGAGCAGCGGTAAAGGAATAACGGACGCGGACCGCGGGGGCGGCGCGTGTGAATTGGAGTACCATGGGCGGGTTTTTCAATAAGATACGGGGCTTTGGCCGCGTTGTTGCAGGCGGATCGGATCGCCGTGCACAACTTCGGCGCGTTTTGCAGGCAGGTCCTACTCTTGCCGAAAACGGGATGTACAGTTTCCAACCTAGAACGGCAGCGATAGCTGGCCTCTACCTCATTACCGGTTCGCAGGTTTTGCCGAGCAATCGGGCGGAGATGGCAAGCTTTATGACTCCCGGGTGTATGGGAAGAAACTGAACCATGTCGAAGTTTGGCATTGTGTCCATGAAAGTATTGCTTCTTGGCGTGTCGCTCACCTCTGCAATGGTGGGTTCGGCAGCGGCGTTCGACATCCAATCCGGCGTCACCAAGGAATCCGGTCCCTTCGATCTCTTCAAGTTCGGCTTCAAGGCCTACAAGAACGGTCAGAAGGAAGACGCGGTCGAAGCCTATCGCTATGCTGCCGAGAAGGGCCATACCGGCTCCCGCTGGGCACTGGCCAACATGTATGCCTTTGGCGACGGCGTCACGAAGAACGATCTCGAAGCGTTCAAGATCTATAACGAGATTGCCACCCAGGGCGTTGAACCCGGCTCCGAAGACACCGGCTTCTTCGTCAACGCACTCCTGTCGCTCGCGAGCTACTATCGCCGCGGCATCCCCGATACACCGGTGAAGCCCGATCTTGCCCAGGCGCGGCAGATCTATTTCCAGGTTGCTTCGACCTTCGGGGTAGCAGAAGCGCAGTTCCAGCTTGCCAAGATGATTCTTGCAGGCGAGGGCGGATCGCCCAATATCCAGCAGGCGAAGAAGTGGCTGAACCAAGCCCGCAAGAGCGGCCATCCAGGCGCCATGGCCGTCTTCGGCGATATCCTGTTCGAGGAGGGGCAGACGGTGCGTGGCCTGGCATTCCTGACGGCTGCACTCGACAAGTGTAGCACGAAGGACTGTATGTGGATGGAGCCCCTGCAGGAGCAGGCGTTTTCCATGGCAAGCGAGGAAGACCGGCGCGGGGCGATCGCTCTATCCCACGAGTTTGCCAAGGGCATGGACTAAAGAAGCGGCATCAGCCGCTTCCTTCAATTCCGAGCTATCAGGGAAGACGAGCCCCGGTCAAACCGGCGCGAAATCGAAAATTCCTGCGACCGGGACATGGTCGGACGGCTTTTCCCATCCGCGCACATGCTTCTCGATGACCGTCGCCTTCAACCGGTCGGCAGCTTCCGGCGACAGCAACAGATGATCGATGCGGATGCCGTTGTTCTTCTGCCAGGCGCCCGCCTGATAATCCCAGAACGTATAGAGCTTGGTGGCATCCGTGGTTGCGCGAACGGCGTCCGTCAGGCCGAGATTTTCGAGCGCACGGAATGCCGCCCTCGTTTTCGGCAGGAAGAGCGCATCTGTCGCCCATGCGGCCGGATCGAAACAATCGTGCGGCTCGGGAATGACGTTGTAGTCGCCGGCAAGTATCAGTGGCTCCTCGAGTGCCAAGCATTGCTGGGCATGCAGCCGCAGCCGTTCCATCCAGGCAAGCTTGTACGGGTACTTGACCGGGTCATCGGACGGGTTGCCGTTGGGCAGGTAGATCGACGCAACGCGGATCACGCCGCCCTGAACGGAAAAGACGCATTCGATGTAGCGCGATTGCTCGTCAATTTGTCCGTCGGGACCGACGGCACCGGGTAGACGGCGCATCACTTCGTCGGGTTTTATCTTCGACAGGATCGCCACCCCGTTAAAGCCCTTCTGGCCGTGTGTCTCGACATGATAGCCAAGCGATTCGATCTCGAGCCGCGGAAAGCCTTCGTCGACGGATTTGATCTCCTGGAGGCAGGCGATGTCAGGCGACGAGTCGGCAAGCCACTGACGCAGATTATCAATCCGCGCCTTGATGCCGTTGATGTTCCAGGTGGCAATCTTCATTGCAGTCGTCCTTCCGTCTTCAGCCTATCCTTTTAGCGAAAGACAAGCTGATGGGAAGGGTCGAGTGGCAATCTGATCAGGACGACCGGAAGATCTTAGATGGAGAAGCTGGTACCGCAGCCGCAGCTTGCGACCGCGTTCGGATTCTTGATCTGGAATGACTGGCCAAGCAGATTATCGACGAAGTCAATCTCTGAACCTTCCATGTAGACGATGGACAGGCTGTCGATCAGCACCTTGGCATCGCCGTTGGCGATCACCACGTCATCTGCTTCCGGCGCGCCCGCGAGGTCGAACTTGTAGGAGAAACCGGAGCAGCCGCCGCCTTCAACAGAAACACGCAGAGACTGCTTTTCGGATTCTGCCGCAACGATTTGGGCGATCCGCTTGGCTGCAGCATCGGAGAGAGTTACGTTCATCGTCATTTCAATGGTCTCCTGCCGGGGTAAAGGCCCGGTGAGTCTTGGGTAAAGGCACCCTGATAACTCGAAGATGGATGTCACTGCCGTTGCACACGGCAACACTATAGGTATGAAGACCTGAACGGCGCGTCAATGGGGCGTACCCATACACGACAACACGCAGGCACGCTTGAGGCATTGAGGACGGTTATGGCGATCGATACGGGGGTACTTGGTTTCGGTGGGGGCGAGCGTGCGTTATATGCATCCAATCCCTGGGCCTCGCGGGGCCGCCTGTTTCCCGAAGCGAGCAGCCTGACGCGCTCGGAGTTTCAGCGCGATCGTGACCGTATCGTCCATACGACGGCGTTTCGCAGGCTCAAGCACAAAACGCAGGTGTTTATTAGTCCTGACGGCGACCATTACAGAACGCGGCTGACCCATACGATCGAAGTGGCGCAGGTGGCCCGCGCGTTGGCCCGTGCCCTGAAGCTGGATGAAGATCTGGCGGAGGGCGTCGCGCTCGTTCACGATTTTGGCCACACCCCCTTCGGACATACGGGTGAGGATGCGCTCGATGAGCTGATGAAGGCCTATGGCGGGTTCGACCACAATGCACAGTCGCTGCGGATCGTCACCAAGCTTGAGCGGCGATACGCGGAGTTCGACGGTCTCAACCTGACATGGGAAACGCTTGAGGGTCTCGTCAAGCACAATGGCCCTTTGATGATGGCCGACGGCAGCGAGGGTTCCCACGGTCCTTTGCCGCAGCCGATCCGCGACTACTGCCTCCTGCACGATCTCGAGCTTTCGAGCTATGCCAGCCTGGAGGCGCAGGTCGCGGCGATTTCCGACGACATTGCCTACAACACCCACGATATCGACGATGGGCTTCGCTCTGGCCTGCTCACTTTCGATATGCTGGAGGAGGTGCCGTTCCTCGCCGGACTGATGCAGGAAGTGAGGACGAAATACCCCAATCTGGACCCGACCCGCTTTGCCTACGAAGTGACGCGCCGCCAGATCACCCACATGGTCGAGGACGTTATCGCGGTCTCCCAGAAGAACCTTAGAGAGCTTGCACCCGAGAGCGCACAAGATGTGCGCATGGCGGGAAGGGTGATCTCGACCTTCTCCAACGAGATGGCGGAAACGGACAAGCAGATCAAACGAGTGCTGTTCTCCCGGATCTACCGGCACCCCGAAATCATGCGCATCCGGGCCGGCGCCTCGCAGATCGTCGTCGACCTGTTCCATCGCTACATGGACGACCCGGCGCTGATGAAAGGCCACTACTGGGTCAAGCAGATGAACGGCGTCCCGGAGGCGGCCCGTGCGCGCCACGTTGCAGATTATCTTGCCGGTATGACCGACACCTACGCAACCCGCGTCCATGCCGAGTTGTTTGACCAGACTCCTGATTTGCGCTAGGGCCTGCCCGACACCAATGGCTTCGAGGGGCCCGCCCAAAACACTTTGAGCGGATGTAAACATATGAATCTTTTTGCCGAATTCGACAATAGAATTAAGAACGCGCTAGAAACTCTCGAAATCATTCGAGAAAATCGAAGTGCGGTTGATTTCGGACGCCTCACGGTCGAGCCTCCGCGCGATCAGAGCCATGGCGACGTCGCGACCAATGCAGCGATGGTGCTTGCCAAGCCTCTCGGCACCAACCCGCGCGCGCTCGCCGAGATCATCGCCGAAGCGTTGCGTGGCGACGCGGATATTTCGGAAGTCTCCGTTGCCGGTCCCGGCTTCATCAATATCAGGCTTTCCACCGGATACTGGCAGCAGATGCTCGCCAAGATGATTGCGCAAGGGACGGACTACGGCCGCTCGGATGTCGGCGCCGGTCGCAAGGCAAACGTCGAGTATGTCTCGGCCAATCCGACGGGGCCGATGCATGTCGGTCATTGCCGCGGCGCTGTCGTGGGCGATGCGCTCGCCAACCTGATGGCCTTTGCCGGCTATGACGTCACCAAGGAATACTACATCAACGACGCTGGGAGCCAGATCGACGTTTTGGCCCGCTCGGTCTTCATCCGGTACCGCGAGGCGTTGGGCGAAGCAGTCGGCGAGATTCCGGCTGGCCTCTATCCGGGCGACTACCTCGTCCCGGTCGGGCAGGCTCTGGCCGCTGAATACGGTCCCCGGCTGCATGCCATGCCCGAAGACGAGTGGATGCCGATCGTCAAGGAGAAGGCCATCGACGCGATGATGGCCATGATCCGCGAAGATCTCGAAGCCCTCAACGTGCATCACGACGTGTTCTATTCCGAGCGCACGCTGCATGCGGACGGCGCGCAGCGCATCCGTGCGGCGATCAACGATCTGACGTTCAAGGGCCATGTCTACAAGGGCAAGCTGCCGCCGCCGAAGGGTCAGCTTCCCGAAGACTGGGAAGACCGCGACCAGACGCTGTTCCGCTCGACCGAAGTCGGCGACGATATCGATCGTCCGCTGATCAAGTCGGACGGCAGCTACACCTATTTCGCCGCCGACGTTGCCTATTTCAAGGACAAGTTCGACCGCGGCTACGACGAGATGATCTACGTGCTCGGTGCCGACCACGGTGGCTACGTCAAGCGGCTCGAGGCCGTGGCGCGCGCCGTCTCCGAAGGCAAGGCAAAGCTCACTGTTCTTCTCTGCCAGCTCGTCAAGCTTTACCGCAACGGCGAGCCGGTCAAGATGTCGAAGCGCTCCGGCGACTTCGTGACCCTGCGTGACGTCGTGGACGAGGTCGGTCGCGACTCAGTTCGCTTCATGATGCTCTACCGGAAGAGCTCGGAGCCGCTCGATTTCGATTTTGCCAAGGTGACCGAGCAGTCGAAAGACAACCCTGTCTTTTATGTCCAGTATGCCCACGCCCGCTGCATGTCGATCTTCCGCCAGGCAAGGGAGGCGTTTCCGGGTCTGGATACAGAGGCGCTCGATTTCGCTGAAAACATTGGCGAAATCACCGACAAGAGCGAGCTTCAGCTGGTCGCGAAGCTTGCGGAATATCCGCGAATCGTCGAAGCTGCAGCTCTGGCCCAGGAGCCGCACAGGCTCGCATTTTACCTCTATGATCTGGCCAGTTTCTTCCATGCTCACTGGAATAAGGGCAAGGACCAACCGGAATTACGGTTTGTTAACGATAAAAACCGACAATTGAGCATTGCCAGGCTTGGACTGGTGCACGCAGTCGCCTGTGTCCTGAAGTCGGGACTTGCAATCACAGGTACAGCGGCACCTGAGGAAATGCGGTAGAAACGCCCTCATTTCCCCACATTGCACTGGCAGATGAGTTGTAATGGTGGTGAGTGGACGAGCGAATGGCGGACAACAACCTAGCGCGTAGCCGGAATGACGCCCCGGAATTTTTTGCTGACGGCGATCCTCTGGCAGAGCTCGCTCGCATCGTAGGCTACGAGGAACGGACAGTCGCTAATCCGGCTGCCCCTTCCGTGGGTTCTGCGCCAATGGCGGCATCTGCCCGCCGCGAGCCGGCCTTCAATCTCGAAGACGAGTTGCTGCGGGAATTCGAGCAATACGATACTCCGCGGATCGATCCGGTCAACGATATCCCGCTCGACGCCAAGCCTTCCCGCGTGGAGGCGCCTTTGCCGGTCGATCACGGCTATCAGGCTGCGCCTTCTATTGCCTATGAGCCTCCCATCGAACGCGAGCCGGTTTTCGAACAGCCGGTCCAGCCGGTGGTGTCGCAGAAGCAGGAAGATCTCAACCCTTTCGATGCTCCGGAATTTTCCGTCGATCCGTTTGGTGCAGCACCTGCGGAGGCGGAAGCTGTTTCCCCTGCCGTCGATGCTCACCGTGCACCGGCCGAGCCGAATTTCGACCCGTCAAATTTCCATGGGCTTCCGACACTCAGTGCGGAGGTAGAGAGCGCCGATGACTACCAGCCTGCGACTCAGTCCAGGCAGGAACCGTCGGTTGACGCTTTCGATCTGGCCGCAGAGCTGGAGAGCTCGTTCGCCGTTGCAGCCGAGCCAGTCGCTGCAGCTCCCATGGTTTCGGCGCCGGAGCCTGTTCGGGCTGAACCCCGCAAGAGCACCGGTTACACGCCGGGCTTCCGCATGCCGCTTGCGAATTTCGGTTTGAACGCCGGTGTCACGTCGCTGGAACGCCCCGTCGAAAAGCCGCCGGTTGTCCAGCCCAAGGCCGTTGCTGCCCCGGTCGAACAGCCTCGCGCTGCTGAACCGGTCGCTGTGAAAGAGGTCGTCCAGCCCTCTTTGGAGGCGCAGAAATTTTCGCCGCTTAACGAGCTGGTTTATGACGTTGCCCGTTTCCCGGTCAGCCAGGAAGCGCCTGCGACTGTTCGCGCCGAGCCGAAACTCGAACTGCCGCAGGCTCCGGCCTCCAAGCCGCAGCCAATCGCCGTCGCTCCGACCGTTGCCGCTGTGGCGGCGCCCGTGATCCCGACGCCGGTTCCAACGCCGACTGTTCAGCAGGCGGCACCCGTCGCCGACCTGGCAGATGACTTCGATCCTTTCGCCGACGAAGACTTTGAACTGGCGCTTGACGATCTCGAACTCGATCTAGCCGACATCGTGGTGGCGGAAAACTCCGTTCAGCCGGTGGCACCTGCCGCGGCAATCCCTGCCGCCGTCTCGACGCCCGCGGCTGCAGCAGCACCCATCGTTGCAGCAGCGCCTGAGCCGGAAGAAGAAGTCGCCGTCGTCGAAGCGGAAATGCCGTTCGATGCGGCGATGATTTCCGAATCGGAAGAGCATGTCGAGGCGATCGCCGATCTCAACGTGCCGGACCTGCCAGTCGAGCAGCCGGAAGAAGAGCCTGCCTACGCGTCCGAGTACGATATCGATATCGATGCAGAACTCGCGGCGCTCTTGGTAAACCCGACGTCGCAGACTGCTCCGGCACCGCGGCATCAGGAGGCGGCTGCCCCGGCTTCCGTCGCTGCCGGCAATTTCCCAGAGCAGCCTCGGCAGACATCGGGCAGCGCTTACCCCGACCTCGACGATTTCGAGCGGGCCCTGGAAGAAGACTTCCGTCGCAGCCTTGTCGCGCCGCTTCCGGCCAACGACCATGACAGCGATCTCAACGGATACGAAAACGACCTCGACCAGCGTTCGCCCCGGTCGGCGTCCCGGACGTGGCTTCTTCCCATCGCCGTTGTCGGCGTCCTGGTCGTTGCCGGCGCAGGTGCCTACACGATGCTGGGTAGCGGACCTTCGCGGATGATGGGCGGCGAGCCGGTCGTCATCGCAGCCGATACCGATCCGGTAAAGGTTGTCCCGGAAAATCCGGGTGGCAAGACCGTTCCGAATCAGGACAAGGCTGTTTACGACCGCGTTGCCGGCGCTGCATCCGAAACGCCGAAGCAGGAAGCGCTGATCTCCAGCGAAGAGCAGCCGGTCGATGTCGTTCAAAAGACGCTGATGCCGGAAAGCCTTCCGCTCGAAGGCGAAAACGATATCGATCCGACCGATACCGGCGAGACCCAGGATGCACGTCTGCTTCCCGATCAGGGCCAGCAGGTTGCTTCGACGGGCGGACAGGATCCTCTCACCGTTACGCCGCGTCGGGTAAAGACGATGATCGTGCGTCCGGATGGGAAGCTCGTCGAACAGGAAGTGCCGGCTCCGGCGCTTGCTGCGGCGCATACAGGCAAGATGCCGGCGGCTTCGGTGAAGTCTCCGGAACTGGCCCAGCCAGTCACTCCGGCCGCTGCGATCGCCGCATCTGCACCTGCTGCCAGTACGGTTGCCGAAATCATCCCGGCGTCTGCGCCGATGACGGCAGCCACTATGGCGCCACTGGACACTTCGGCACCTGCTGCTGTCGCGAAGGCGCCGGTCCCGAAGGTTCGTCCTTCGCAGCAGCCGGTCAATGTCGTCGCATCCGTCAGCGATCAGGGCAACGTTCGCGCTCCCGCAGCACAGGTTCAGCCGGTTTCGGCAACTCCTGCCGCTGCCAATGCACAGGTCGCGTCGGTCGGCGAGGGCGGCTACGTCATCCAGATCGCATCGCTGCCATCCCAGGCTGACGCTCAGAGGTCTTACCAGAACCTGTCGTCGAAGTTCGGCAACGTGATCGGCGGACGTGGGGTCGATATCAAGGCTGCTGAAATCGCCGGCAAGGGTACCTTCTATCGCGTTCGCATCCCGGCCGGCAGCAAGACGGAAGCCGTAGCACTCTGCGAAAAGTATCGCGGTGTCGGCGGCACCTGCCTCGTCGCTCGCTGAGATCTTTGACGAGAAACCATCGAACGGGGCGCACAGCGCCCCGTTTTCTATTCTGCTCCCAGCATTCTAGGATCGAACATGACCGAATCGAAAGCGATGATCCTGGGCTCCAGCGGCCCGCAGCTTACCCAGGACGAAATCCTGCTCTACCGGGATGAGCGTCCCTGGGGTTTCATTCTCTTTGCCCGCAACTGTGTCGAGCCGGCCCAGATCACTGATCTGGTTGCAGCCATGCGCGACGCCGTCGGCCGCCCAGATGCGCCTGTCCTGATCGACCAGGAGGGTGGCCGCGTTCAGCGTATCCGTCCGCCGATGATCGAGCGTTATCCGTCAGCCGCCGCCTTGGGGGCTCTCTACAAGAATGACCGTGAAATGGGCTTGCGCGCCGCATGGCTGATGTCGCGGCTGCACGCCTTCGATCTCATGAAGCTCGGCATCAACGTCGACTGCCTGCCGGTCCTGGACGTACCGGTGGAAGGCGCCAGCAACGTCATCGGCGACCGGGCCTATGGCTTTGATCCGAAGACGGTGTCCGAGATGGGGCAGGCTGCGGCCGATGGCCTCAAGGCCGGCGGCATGCTTCCTGTGATGAAGCACATCCCGGGCCACGGCCGCGGCTTGGCCGACTCGCATCACGAACTGCCTGTCGTATCGGCATCGCGGGCGGAACTCGAAGCGCATGACTTCCTGCCCTTCGTGGCGCTCAAGAACGAGCTGATGGCGATGAGCGCGCATATCGTCTTCACCGCGATCGACACGGAAGAGCCGGCAACGATTTCTCGGAAAGTCATCGAGGATGTCATTCGCGGTCATATCGGCTTCGATGGCCTGCTGATGTCCGACGACAGCTCGATGAACGCCCTAAAGGGCACGATCGGCGAGCGCGCGGCGAGAATCGTTGGGGGCGGTTGTGATATCGTCTTGCATTGCAACGGCCTGATGGACGAAATGAAGGCGGTTGTGAACGAGGCGATCCCGCTTGGCGGCGAGGCGCTTCGACGTGCCAAAGCGGTGGAGCAAGGTTTCCCGGTTGCTGATGATGCACAGGAAGACACGCTTCGCGACGAATTCCACGGACTGATTGGGGTCGCCTGACCGCCGACAGTGAAGACGGATCGGAATGGCGATGACAAAAGCTGAAAATGCCATTCCGATGGACAAGATGTGGCAAGACGTGACCGAGCGGGCGATCGATGATCCTTCACTGGTGATCGACGTCGCGGGCTTCGAGGGACCGCTCGATCTTCTGCTGCATCTTGCTCGCAGCCAGAAAGTGGATCTGTCGCGGATCTCTGTCCTGGCACTCGCCGAGCAGTATCTCACATTCGTCGACAGCGCGCGGCGCGTTCGGATCGAACTGGCGGCCGACTATCTCGTGATGGCAGCTTGGCTCGCCTATCTGAAGTCGCGGTTGCTGATCCCCAAGCAGATCAAGATCGACGACGGCCCGACGGGCGAGGAACTGGCGGCAACGCTTGCCTTCCGGTTGAAACGGCTGGAAGCAATCCGCGATGCAGCCGCCCAGCTCGTCAACCGTAACCGACTCGGTCGCGATATTTTTGCACGTGGGGCACCGGAGCATATCCCGCAGCACAGGCCGTCGGCCTATGACGCATCGCTCTACGACCTGTTGTCGGCCTACGCAAATCTTAGACAGCGCAACGCCATCACCCATGTCACGATCGAACGCCGCAAGGTCTGGTCGCTGGTCGAGGCGAGGGACCTTCTCAACCGCATGCTGGGCGAGATCGGCGATTGGACGGCCCTGCAGCAGTACCTTCTGCCGTATCTGCCGCCGCAGGATCGCGTCACTGCGACTGCCAGCGCCTTTGCCGCCTCGTTGGAACTGGTGCGCGAAGGACAGCTCGAGATCCGCCAGGATGGCGCTTTCCAGACAATCTATCTCAGAAAGGGACCCGGGCGGCCGAAGGCCGAGACGTTGCCTCTAAAGGCAGGGACAGCCGAATGAGCCAGATCGAGGACGCGATGGACGACGACGCGGCAGTGGATACTATTGTGCCGGTGCCCTACTCGTCGGAGGAGATCGAGCGGATCGCCGAAGCCCTCGTGTTTGCATCGGCCGAGCCTGTCTCTGAAGCGTTTCTGGCTGAGCGTCTTCCACGGGGAGAAGATATCCAGGCCGTGATGCAGAGACTGGCGGGCATCTATGCCTCACGCGGAGTGAACCTGGTCAAGGTGGCCGATCGCTGGGCTTTCCGCACGGCAGCAGACCTTTCCTTCGTCATTCGCAAAGACGACAGCGACGTGAAGAAGCTGTCGAGGGCCGCCCTCGAAGTGCTTGCCATCATCGCCTACCACCAGCCTGTGACCCGCGCCGAGATCGAGGATATTCGCGGCGTCCAGACCTCAAGAGGTACGCTTGACGTGCTGATGGAAGCTGGCTGGGTCCGTTTCCGCGGTCGGCGTCGGTCGCCGGGCAGACCGGTGACACTCGGAACGACAGGAGATTTTCTCGATCATTTCGGGTTGGAAGAGCTACGCGATCTTCCTGGTCTCGAAGAATTGAAGGGCGCGGGACTTCTATCCGGTCGCATTCCATCCGGCTTTTCGGTGCCGGTTCCGGGCGGTGAGGACGAGCTTTCGGACGAGGAAGACCCCATCACCCAGCTTGATCTGGAGGAGCTTGGCTTGCTGCCGCCAACCGGCGACGGTGATGGCTAGCAGGGCTTTCAGCGAGCTTTCCCCTTATTATTTCTGTGTTCCCGAATATGGACCGTGCGTGATCGTCCGTTGCCGACAGCAGCGTCGCTACATCGCGAAAGTCATCCGTTCATAGCTTTTCGTGCAACGTATTTGGTGTTTGAAAAACAAACTTAAAAAGCTTACATCGGGGTCACGTTCCAATGGAGTTAGACTATGGGTTCTTTTAGTGTGTGGCACTGGCTGATCGTTCTAGTCATCGTGCTTGTCCTGTTCGGACGCGGCAAGATTCCTGAGCTGATGGGCGACTTTGCCAAAGGCATCAAGAGCTTCAAAAAAGGCATGGCGGACGAGGATGCCCCTGAGGCAAAGCCTACCGATACTGTGAACGGCGGCAGGACGGTCGATCACAAGCCCGACGAGATCAAGGAAACCACCCGGTCTTAATTGGTCGGGAGGGTTTCAGGAGCCTCGCTGAATGTTGGATATCGGTTGGACCGAGCTACTTGTCATTGCCATTGTGCTTATCGTGGTCGTAGGTCCCAAGGACTTGCCGCCCATGCTGCGCGCTTTCGGGAAGATGACATCAAACCTGCGCAAGATGGCGGGTGACTTTCGGACGCAGTTCGACGAGGCGCTTCGCGAGGCAGACATGGATGACGTCCGGAAGACGATTTCGGACGCCAAGAGCCTCAATCCCGCCAACAGCCTGCGCGACGCGATAAATCCGCTTCGCCAGATGGGGCAGGACATCCGAAACGATCTGCAGAAGGCGACGCATATGCCGTCGACGCCGACGCCGGTCAGCACGGATGTCGAAGCGCAGCATGCTGTCGAAGGTGCTCCGGTCGCCGATACGGCGCCTGTTGTTGCGGCTGTGCCGGTTACGCCCGTCACGGCATCTCCTGTTGCTGCGCCGACGTCCTCTGCTGCGACGCCGGCACCAGCGGAGGCGACAACGCCTGCCGAACCCGGAAGCGTTAGAAAACCTCGCGCACCGAAATTGGCGGCCACGGGTGAACCGGCAGCTGTGGATAAGCCTGCAACGACACGCAGATCCACGAGGGCGGAGAAGCCTGCCCCAGTGGCGACGTCTGCCGAACAGCCGAAACGTGTTCGCGTGGCCAAGGTCCCGGTGTCCGCACCTGAAACGACTGAGACGGCCGTCAAGCTTGCAGCCGCCCGCAAGCGTACCCCGAAGAAGCCTGTCGATACCCCGAAGGACGATGCCTGATGAGCGGTGATTACGAAGATAAGCCGCAGCCGCTTATCGAGCATCTGATGGAGTTGCGGACAAGGCTCATCTGGTCGATCGGCGCTTTCTTCCTGGCCTTTGTCGTGTGCTTCTTCTTCGCAAAGCAGCTCTTCAACCTTCTCGTCATTCCCTACAAATGGGCGGTCATCTGGGCAAAGCTCGATATCGCGAAATCCGAACTGATCTACACCGCGCCGCAGGAATTCTTCTTCACCCAGGTGAAGGTTGCGATGTTTGGCGCGCTGGTCATTGCCTTTCCGGTGATTGCCTCGCAGATCTACAAGTTCGTGGCTCCCGGCCTCTACAAGAACGAGCGGGCAGCCTTCCTGCCGTTCCTGATTGCCTCGCCTGTGCTGTTCCTGCTTGGAGGGGCACTGGTCTACTTCTTCTTCACGCCGATGGTGATGTGGTTCTTCCTGGCCATGCAGCAGGCGCCGACCGAGGGTGAAGTGGGGATCTCACTTCTTCCGCGTGTTTCGGAATATCTCAGCCTCATCATGACGCTGGTTCTGTCCTTTGGACTGGTTTTCCAGCTTCCCGTTGTCACGACGCTGCTTGCTCGCGTGGGCATCCTGTCCAGCAAGTGGCTGCGCGAGAAGCGCAAGTTCGCGATCGTCATCGCCTTCGTCGTTGCCGCCGTCCTGACGCCGCCGGATCCGATGTCCCAGATCGGTCTTGCTATACCGACCATCCTTCTCTACGAGATTTCCATCTACGCCGCGCGACTCGTCGAGCGCAGACGCGATGAGGACGCTTCGAGTGATGAGGCCTCGTCTGACGTCGCAGAGACGGAGAAGGCCTGAGGTTTTTCTCTCGATCGATATCGCAGCGGCCTCATGCTTTGAAGGCCAAGAATCATGCTCGATATCAAGTGGATCCGCGATAATCCGGAAGCTTTCGACGCAGCGCTGAACAAGCGCGGCGCCGAGCCAATGGCTGCCACCCTGCTTGCGATGGACGATACCCGCCGCAGCGTCATCCAGACGCTTCAGGATATGCAGTCGCGCCGTAACGCCGCCTCCAAGGAGATCGGCAATGCGATGGCGCAGAAGAATACCGAACTCGCCGAGAAGCTGAAGGCGGAAGTCGCCACCATCAAGGACACGATGCCGGCCGCCGAGCAGGAAGAACGGGCAGCTGTCGCAGCGCTCGATGACGCGCTGTCGCGCCTTCCAAACATTCCTCTCGACGATGTCCCCGTCGGCTCGGACGAATCAGGGAACGTCGTCACGCGCACGATCGGAACGAAGCCCGGCTGGAATCATCCCGCCAAGGAGCATTTCGAGATCGGCGAAGCGCTCGGCTATATGGATTTCGAGCGCGCCGCAAAACTCTCGGGCTCGCGCTTTACGGTGCTGACCGGACCGCTTGCCCGTCTTGAGCGGGCAATCGGTCAGTTCATGATCGACATGCACACCAGCGAGCACGGGTACACGGAAGTGTCGTCGCCGCTGATGGTAAAGTCCGAGGCAATGTACGGCACAGGCCAGTTGCCGAAGTTCGAGGAAGATCTCTTCAAGACGACGGATGGCCGCTACCTCATCCCGACGGCTGAGGTGACGCTGACCAACCTCGTGTCGGGCGAGGTTCTGGACGCCGAAAAGCTGCCGCTGCGCTTTACGGCGCTTACCCCGTCCTTCCGTTCGGAAGCCGGTTCTGCGGGTCGCGATACGCGCGGCATGTTGCGCCAGCACCAGTTCTGGAAATGCGAACTCGTCTCGATCACGGATCAGGAATCATCGATCGCTGAGCACGAGCGGATGACCGAATGCGCCGAAAACGTCCTCAAGCGTCTCGGCCTGCATTTCCGGACGATGACGCTCTGCACCGGCGACATGGGCTTCAGCGCCCGCAAGACCTATGACATCGAAGTCTGGTTGCCGGGACAGGATGCGTTCCGCGAAATCTCGTCCTGCTCGGTCTGTGGCGATTTCCAGGGCCGCCGGATGAACGCGCGCTATCGCGGCAAGGACGACAAGGCTTTGAAATTTGTTCACACGCTGAACGGCTCGGGCACCGCTGTCGGCCGCTGCCTGATCGCAGTCCTCGAAAATTATCTCAATGAAGACGGCTCCGTCACGATCCCGGACGCGCTGCTGCCCTACATGGGCGGACTGACCAAAATAAAAAAAGCATAAGGCAGCCCTGAATGCGCATCCTGCTCACCAACGACGACGGTATCCACGCGGAAGGCCTGGCGGTTCTCGAACGGATTGCCCGCCAGCTTTCCGATGACGTCTGGATTGTTGCGCCAGAAACCGACCAGAGCGGTTATGCGCATTCCCTGACCCTGTCGGAGCCGCTGCGCCTGCGCGAGATCAGCGACCGGCACTATGCCGTGCGCGGCACGCCGACGGACTGCGTCATCATGGCGATGCGCCACGTCATGGGGGGCAAGCCGGATCTCGTTCTGTCGGGTGTCAACGTCGGCGCCAACCTTGCCGACGACGTGACCTATTCTGGCACGGTCGCAGGCGCCATCGAGGGCACCCTGCAGGGCGTCCGGTCGATCGCGCTCAGCCAGGCCTACCGCAAGGAGAACGGCCGCGTCCTGCCTTGGGATACGGCCGAATCGCATGGCCCGGGCCTGATCCGCAAATTGCTGGATACGGACCTTCCGGCCGGCACGTTTCTCAACGTCAATTTCCCGGCCTGCGCGCCTGACGACGTCCAGGGGACGGAAGTCACGTCTCAGGGCAAGACCGATTTCGATGTGGCGATCGACGAACGCCAGGATGGTCGAGGCTTCCCATACTATTGGCTGTACTTTGCCTCGCGTGTCGGCCGCCAGGCGGAGGGCACCGACATCAACGCCATCAAGGCCAATCGCATTTCAGTAACACCGCTGAAACTGGACCTGACCGACTATTCGGTGCAGGATCGCTTGATGAAGGCGCTGGGTTGAACCCAGATAACGTGGCAGGCGGAGTGACAGCTTGAAATCGGGCATGGTCGAGAAGGAAGGGTTTGCTGCACTTGTCTTGCGGCTCCGGTCCGCAGGCATTTCTAATATCGACCTTCTGACTGCCGTCGAGCAGACGCCTCGTTCGCAGTTCGTGCCGCCCACGCTTTCTCAGGAAGCCTATTCCAGCCGCACGGTCCCGATCGATTGCGGTGCCTTTATGGAAGGGGCAGATCTTGCGGTTCGCCTTCTGGCCGCTCTGCAGGTGAAACCCGGTCATCGCGTTCTCGAAATCGGTACCGGCAGCGGTTTTACAGCCGCCGTCATCGGCCGCATCGCAGAACGGGTGCTGACCGTAGATCGCTATAAGACGCTCACCGTTGCGGCGCAGGCCCGCGTTGACGCCCTTGGAATGCGCAACGTCATCGTACGACAGGCGGATGGCAGCAACGGGATGCCGGGTGAGGGCACGTTCGATCGGATATTCGTGACCACGGCATTTACGATTCTGCCGCGATTCTATGCGGAGCAGCTGACCCATGGCGGTTCGATGGTTGCGCCGCTGATCGGCGACGACGAGACCTGCATGATGGTTAGGCTCACCAAGACCGGGAGCCGATTCGAACGGGAAGACCTGTTCACCGTGCCATTCCTGCCGATCATTCCGCAGATGGCGGCAGCGCTTTAAGCTGGTTCGGCTTTGGTTCCGCTCCTGCCAAGCGCTTCCAACTCATGGTTAGCGAATTATCAAAAAAATCGCATCTCTTCCGACACTTTAACCCCACAGTAAGACTAACGCGCTTTAATGACTCCCACGATGGTTGCGTGAGTGTAGGTCGAGTCCATGCGTGTCAACAGTGCACAAAAAGTCGGAAAATCAGTAGCTAAGCTCGCAGTTGCGGCTTTGCTTGCGAGTGCGGCCACTGGCTGCAGCTCGGATTCGAGCCGTTTCTCCGGGCTGTTCTCCAAAGATGAGCTGACAACGGCTTCAATACCCCAGCGTCCGGTCGGCGGGGCCTATGGCCAGGCGCCAATGCCGCGCGACGATGTGCGGTCGGGCCAGGCGGTGGCACCGGTCCAGCAGGATTACGGTTCGCGAAATACCGCGATGAACCAGCCTTATCCGGCCCAGTCCGGTGGCTATTCATCACCGGCCCGCGCCGCTTCGGCGCCGATGGCCGTCCAGCGCAACGAGTTGGCAGCTCCCGGCATGCCTTCGGCTCAGGCGTCCGCTCCCATGGCGTCCCGTGCACCGATGGCGGCTGACCGCGGTCAGGGCACTCGCCAGGAATCGATGGCCCAGTCATACCCGGGTCGTAGCGGTGGTTCGCAGTCTCTGACGGCTCCCACACCGTCGACCGCTCGAGGCGACAACCTGACAACGGCTTCGACGAAGCCGATGTCAGGCTGGTCTTCGGTCAACGCTCCGCGGGTAACGCTCAGGGCAGGCGAGACCGCATCGACCCTGTCTTCCCGCTACGGCGTTCCTGAAAAGGAAATCCTGAAGGCCAATGGCGGCGCTGTGAAGCCGGGCCAGACGATTGTCATCCCGACCTTCGGCCCGTCCCGTAATTCCGCGAAGACTGCGGCGTCCGATATCGACCTGCAGAACAAGGCGCCAGCGCCCACCCAGCAGACCGAGCAGAAGGTTGCCGTTCTGCCGACGCCGACCCGCGACAAGGCGATGGCGGAGCCTGGCAAGATCACACCTCCGGGCGGCAAGCCTCTCGGTGGCACCTACACGGTCAAGCCTGGCGACAGCCTTGCAAAGATCGCTCGCGAAACCGGCACACCGATTGATCAGCTGAAGGCCGCAAACGGTCTGACGACGGACGGTGTGCGGGTCGGCCAGAGCCTGAAGGTCGGTGGTAGCTCGGTTGCGACCGATCCGGTCAGAACCGCATCCATCCCGGAAAAGCCGGCTGCCCAGCCGAAGCCTGCTGCACCGTCGCCTGTCGCTGAAGCAGCACCCGCAAAGCCTGCGCCACAGGAAACAGCATCGCTGTCGGACGTCGAGAAGAAGTCCGATGTGTCTGCCGCTGCACCGCAGTCGACCGGCATTTCGAAATATCGCTGGCCAGTCAGTGGCGCGGTCATCGCCGGCTACGGGGCCAACGTCAACGGCAGCCGCAATGACGGTATCGACATCTCGGTTCCCGAGGGCACGCCGATCAAGGCCGCTGAAAACGGCGTCGTCATCTATGCCGGCAACGGCCTGAAGCAGCTCGGAAACACCGTTCTGGTTCGCCACGACGATGGCAAGGTCACCGTTTACGGCCACGCCGGCAACATCAACGTCACGCGCGGCCAGAAGGTCACCCGCGGCCAGACTGTTGCGGCGTCCGGCATGAGCGGCGACGCTCAGCGTCCGCAGGTCCACTTCGAGGTGCGCAAGGATGCGACACCGGTCAACCCCATCACTTTCCTTGAATAATTGTAGTGCGTTTCAAGGGGACGGGAGAAAAGCGCAGCTTCGGCTGCGCTTTTTTCGTTTTGGGGCTGCTTCAAGAACTCACGGCGTGAGTGTCTTGCGCATCCGCCCGGCGAGATCCTGGATATACTGCCACGCGACGCGGCCGGAACGCCCGCCGCGCGTCGTCGCCCAGGCGAGCGCCTCGTGGTGCAGGGTTTCGCGGTTGAGGCCGAGATCGAAATGGTCGGCATAGCCGTCGATCATGGTCAGGTAGTCGTCCTGACTACACTTGTGGAACCCGAGCCAAAGCCCGAAACGATCCGAGAGCGAAACCTTCTCCTCGACCGCTTCGGACGGGTTGATCGCCGTCGACTGCTCGTTTTCCAGCATATGCCGCGGCAAAAGGTGGCGCCGGTTCGATGTGGCGTAGAACAGGACGTTGTCCGGCCGGCCTTCGATGCCACCGTCGAGCGCTGCCTTCAGAGACTTGTAGGCCGTATCGTCGTGGTCGAAGGACAGATCGTCGCAAAACACGATGATGCGATGGCCGGATGCCTTGAGGATGTCGAGTAGCGCCGGCAGCGAGGCGATATCCTCGCGGTGGACTTCGACCAGTTTCAGCGAGACACCGGTCGACGCGCGGATATCCTCTTGCACGGCCTTGACCAGCGACGACTTGCCCATGCCGCGCGCGCCCCAGAGAAGGACGTTGTTTGCCGGATAACCTTCGGCAAACCGCAACGTGTTTTCCTGCAGGATGTCGCGCACGTGGTCAACGCCACGGATCAGGGTGAGGGCGACGCGGTTGGGGCGTGGCACGGGCTGCAGGCGCTGGTTTGTCGGCACCCAGACAAAGCAATCCGCGACAGTCCAGTCGTTGACCGCTGGTGGAGGGCCCGCCAGCCGCTCGACTGCGTCGGCGAGCCGGCGCACTTCAGACAGGATCAGGGCGTTGAGCTCGTCGGTCATCTGGTATTCCTCAAGACTTTTTGTCATCGGTCGCGCCCTCTCGGCCGCTTTTTTCAGCAGGTAACATGCTCGTTATTGCATCAAAAGCCGTAGAGCCGTGGATTCAGTACGCGGGAGGACCGCTTTCTGTTGCATTCCTGGGTGTCACAACTATATTCCGGCGGCTTATGACAGGGGGCTCGGCGCCTCCGCTTATCGTTTAGGAGTTCTTGATGTTCATTACTGAGGCATTCGCGCAGGCGGGTGGAGCGGCGCCGGCGGCTTCCGCAACAGACTCGATTCTGCAGATGGTGCTGCTCTTCGCACCTCTGATGGTGGTCTGGTATTTCTTCCTTATCCGTCCGCAGCGCGCCCAGGCCAAGAAACGCCAGGAGACCCTGACGAGCATTCGCCGTGGCGACCAGGTTGTGCTGGGCGGCGGCCTCGTCGGCCGGGTTTCGAAGGTTGTCGATGACAACGAAGTCGAAGTCGAAATCGCCGACGGCGTCAAGGTCCGCGCAATGCGCGCCTACATCGCCGAAGTCCGCGTCAAGGGCGAGCCGGTCAAGGCCGACACCGCGTCCTGACATCCGGCAGGCCCGCTCTGGCGGGCCTTTCCATTTTTAATCAATCAAGGACGCGGTGATGGCAAAAGGGATCGAGATACGCGAAGCCCATTTCCCCGGTCGCGCCCAGATCGACGCCTATGGCAATGGCGGGTTCCGCTTTGCCGACATGTCGCATCGCGGGTCGATCCTCTGCCTTCCCTCAGGGATACACGGCTGGGATCTGGGCGAAGGTGAGCCCCTGACGGTTTCCTCCCTCTACAAGGTCCTCGACGAAGCCTCAGGCATTGAGGTCTTGCTGATCGGCACTGGCCAGAACCTGAAGCCGATACCTGCCGAGGTGAAAGCCGCATTGAAGGCGAAGGGCATCTCTTCCGACCCGATGAGCACCGGTGCTGCCGTGCGCACCTACAATATCATGCTCGCCGAATCCCGTGCCGTCGCCGTCGCGCTGATTGCCGTCTGACCCATGAGTGACGATCGTG
The DNA here is from genome assembly GCF_013317225.1 of Neorhizobium sp. AL 9.2.2. Classification (NCBI taxonomy): domain Bacteria; kingdom Pseudomonadati; phylum Pseudomonadota; class Alphaproteobacteria; order Hyphomicrobiales; family Rhizobiaceae; genus Neorhizobium; species Neorhizobium sp. AL 9.2.2. The sequence goes on along the minus strand of NZ_JAALXU010000003.1, from coordinate 1,356,064 downwards.
CAACGAATGGCGAACTCTGTCTCGCGACGCTGCGAGACACGGACCGCGACCGCTATCTCGCATGCCTCCTGTCTCCGGAAGACAAGCGCCCGGCGCTCGCCGCGCTCTACGCCTTCAACGCCGAAATTGCGCGCGTCCGGGACATGGTCCGCGATCCTCTCCCGGGAGAGATCCGCCTGCAATGGTGGCGGGATTTCCTTGAGGGTGGAAGTCAGGCAGACGGGCTGGGAGACACGGGCGGCAATCCGATCGCTGCGGGACTGCAGGATGCGATCGAAACCTATCGGCTGCCGCGTCAGACGCTTGTCGGCATGACGGAAGCGCGAATCTTCGATCTCTACGACGATCCGCTCACTGACCGCAACGCGCTGGAAGGCTATGCTGGCGAAACCGCCTCGGCTTTGATCCAGCTTGCAAGCCTCATCCTTTCGCCCGAAGACGCCGCAAGGTCCGCGCAGGCGGCCGGCCATGCGGGTGTTGCGCAGGCGATCGCCGGTTTCATCCTGCTTTTGCCGATCCATCGGCGCCGCAACCAGCTTTACCTCCCGCTCGATCTTCTGGCTGCCACCGGTCTTGACCGCGACAGCTTTCTGGCCGGCAGCGACAAACCTCGCATTTCCGCAGCAATTCAGGCCTTTGCCGGCCTTGGCCTCGAGCATCTCGACAAGGCACGACGTGCCGGTCCTGTTCCGCCCGCGCTCGTGCCGGCCTTCGTGCCGGTAGCGCTTGTCGAGCCGGTTCTGAAGCGCGCTTCACGCCGGGGTGCCGATGCTCTCGACGGAGACATGCAGTCTCCCCAATGGCGTCGTCAGTTGCAGATGCTGAAGGCCGCCGTCCTCAAACGCTTCTAGCAATCACCAGTCGCCACGCTTCACGCAAGCCTTGAGGGATAAATGCCCTCTATCGGCAGGTGCGCATCTGCCATCAGTGGAGAAGCAGTCTTGAGCCCTTTGGTAGTTTGGTCGATCGCCATCGGCGTGATGCTGGCCTTGGCCTTTTATGTTACCCGCCTGGTCAAGCACAGTGACGAGGACAGCCTTCACGATATGGGACTGGCGATACTCGAATTCGGTCGCGCCTATCCTGCCGAAGCCATCAGGAGCCTGCACAGCACAGCCGATGCGAACACGATCTTTGTGCGACTGCACGACAATAAGTCAGGCATCATGCGCAACCGTGGCAATCATTTCGCATGCCACGTAATCCGGCCCGGCCGCGTGCGGGTCACGCCGACGCCCGAACCGAAAGGCTTTTCGGCCGAATTCCTGGACTCCCCGACACAGAACGGAACTTTCGTCTTCAAGAATGAAAACGAGGCGGCAGAAGTGTCGCTTTGGCTTCTCGACAATTATGTCAGCGTTGCCGATCGACAGCTTCCGGCCGAACCGCAGCCGGCTTCAAACACCGGCCGCTCCGATTAGGCTTTTAGGCGATACCCAGCCACTCACGGCAGTCCTTCAGCGCACGAACCGACATCAACTGCCGTTTCATGATCGTCTTGTCCTTGCCGCGAAAGCGTTTGACGCCTTCGGGTTTGACGATCGAGCCGGGAGCAAGATCCGGGAACAGGCCGAAATTGACATTCATCGGCTGGAAGGACCGTTTGCCGGGCTCTTCGTCGTGGACCAGATGCCCCCCGGTAATATGCCCAAGCAGAGAACCGAAGGCCGTTGTCGCCGGCGGCGGGACGATTTCTTCGCCCTTGCGCTCGGCAGCCGCAAAACGACCAGCCAGAAGACCGATTGCCGAACTCTCCACATAGCCCTCGCAGCCGGTGATCTGACCGGCGAATCGCAGGCCCGGCCGGCTCTTCAAGGTCAGCGAGTGATCGAGCAGCATCGGTGACTGGATATAGGTGTTGCGATGCAAGCCGCCGAGCCGCGCGAATTCGGCGTTCTGCAGCCCCGGGATCATCCGGAAGATCTCGGCCTGCGCGCCATACTTCAGCTTGGTCTGGAACCCGACCATATTGTAGAGCGTGCCAAGTGCATTGTCCTGCCGCAGTTGGACGACGGCATAGGCCTTGACGGTCGGATTGTGTGAATTGGTAAGCCCCATCGGCTTCATCGGACCGTGGCGCAGCGTTTCGCGCCCACGCTCCGCCATGACCTCGATCGGCAGGCAGCCATCGAAATAGGGCGTGCCTTCCCATTCCTTGAAGCCGACCGTATCGCCCGCAATCAGTGCATCGAGAAAGGCATTGTACTGCGCTTCGTCGAGCGGGCAGTTGATGTAATCCTTGCCTGTGCCGCCGGGCCCGACCTTGTCGTAGCGCGACTGGTACCAGCAGATATCCATATCGATCGATTCGCGGTGGACGATCGGCGCGATCGCGTCGAAGAAGGCGAGCTGGTCCTCTCCGGTCTCGGCCTGGATCGACTTTGCGAGATCGGGCGACGTCAGAGGACCGGTCGCGACGACGGCCAAGTCCCATTCCGCCGGCGGTAGACCGTGGATTTCCTCTCGCACAACGGTGATCAGCGGATGGTTTTCGATCGCCTGCGTGACTGCATGAGAGAAACCGTCGCGGTCGACCGCAAGTGCGCCGCCGGCCGGGACCTGATTTTTGTCGGCGCAGGCCATGATCAAAGAGCCGGCCAGCCTCATTTCTGCATGGATGACGCCGACGGCATTGGCCGTCGCATCATCGGAGCGGAAAGAGTTCGAGCAGACGAGCTCGGCGAGACCGTCCGTGCGGTGGGCATCGGTGCCGCGCACGCCGCGCATCTCGTGGAGAATGACGGGGATGCCGGCCTCAGCGATCTGCCAGGATGCTTCGGAGCCGGCAAGGCCGCCACCGACGACGTGGATTGGGGCAGGGGTAGACGAATTCGATATAGTGCTCATGTCCGGCTCATTATCACGGCATTCGAACGGCCGGAATCAAAAAGGCACCTAAAAAGGTGCCTCTGATCATTCCTTGGGTGTCTCTTTGATCTTTTCGGATCATTGCGACTATCGTTCTCTCGCCATCGCGACATCATATCGCGCTGGTCCATCACAATGGATGGATTAACGGAAGGAACGAGCGGCGATGCCGCGGATGTCGTAGCGGGTCAGACCAATGTCGTTGAGCGCCTGGTTGGAAAGGCTGCCGAGTTCATTGATCGTACGGCGGTAGCTGATCCAGTTCTTAGCGATGCGGATCGGGTTCATTTGGTGTTTCCTCAATCATCTTTTTCCCAGTGATCTATCGTCACCGGCGATGAGCTTCATATAGGTGAGACGCGCGGAAAGGTGCAGTGCAAAAAATGTGCGACTGCCATGCGTTTGTGCAATGAGTTGATGCTTTTTGCAGCTTCGTACGAAAAAGCAGCAGCAGCCGTTTCGCTGCGTGAAGCATTATGCACAAACGAAAAACGCCTCCCGAAGGAGGCGCTTTTAAACGGTAGACCGTTGGTCGTTCTTTAGATTTTAGAAGCCGACTGCCGTGCGTGCAACGCGACGGATGTCGGAGCGGCCAATACCGAGGTCAGAGAGTTCGCGGTCCGACATGCGGCCGAGTTCCGAAACCGTTTCGCGGTACTTGCGCCAGTCGTTCAGCTTCTTTGCGATTTTCATGGTCGTTTCCTTCGTTGGTCAATGCCGGCTAATTGCTACCGGCTGCGTTGCTAATCGTTTTAAATGCTGCGCTGCGAAGGAAAAAGCGCGCATTTCGTATGCCACCTATGCATCTGTTGCATTGCATGCAGAAGGATCGTGCGGAAACTAGCTGTATCTGACCATAATTTGATCAGGCGCTGAATTTTACGTCTATTACACCCACAATGAAGGCGCGTAGGGCCGTTTCTGTCCTGCTTGCCAGCTCGACCCGAGGCGAACGCAGTCTCCCTTTTGATCATCATCAAACAGGCGTCACAAACCTTCATTTTTCCTTTGCGTGTAGGAAAACGGGTGTTATAGAGACGCGCGCTCCGGAAGGCCTCTGGCCGCTAGAGTTTCGATGCCTAGGGGCGCGGGTATGGTGAAATTGGTAGACACGCCAGATTTAGGTTCTGGTGCCGCAAGGCGTGGGAGTTCAAGTCTCTCTACCCGCACCAGGATCGCTGGACGCGCTGTTCGCCGGTAACGGCAGGACGCGCTGCTTATGAAAGCCGCGGCTGGTCACTTTTTAGTTCCGGTGGTGTGCTCACGAAAAACACGAACGGCTGTATGGGCGCCGCCGCCACGATAAGAAGGTATAAAAATGCAGGTTACCGAAACGCTCGCTGAAGGGCTGAAGCGCGAAATCAAGGTCGTTATCCCTAAGCAGGATATGGAAGCCGAGCTCAACGTTCGTCTGGCCGATGCCAAGGACAAGGTTCGCATCAACGGATTCCGTCCGGGCAAGGTGCCGCTTTCACACCTCAAGAAAACCTATGGCAAGTCGATCATGGCTGATCTCGTCAACGAGATCGTCCGTGAACGCCCCACCAAGATTCTCTCCGAGCGCGGCGAGAAGTCGGCAACGCAGCCTTCGGTATCGATGACCGAAGACGAGGCGGAAGCCGAAAAGATCCTCAATGCACAGGCTGATTTTGAATTCACCCTGACCTATGAAGTGATCCCGCCGATCGAGCTGAAGTCGACTGACGGTATCACCGTCGAGCGCGAAGTCGTTGAAGTGTCGGAAGACGAAGTCAACGAGCAGATCCTCAAGATCGCCGAAAGCGCCCGCACATTCGAGACAAAGGACGGCGTTGCCGCTGAAGGCGATCGCGTCACCATGAACTACCTCGGCAAGGTCGATGGCGAAGCCTTCGATGGCGGCACTGCTGAAGACGCAGAATTGGTCATCGGTTCGGGTCGCTTCATCCCGGGCTTCGAAGACCAGCTGGTTGGCGTCAAGTCGGGCGACGAAAAGCAGATCACCGTGACCTTCCCGTCCGAATATCCGGCTCCGAACCTGGCTGGCAAGGACGCGACCTTCGACATCACCGTCAAGGACATCGCTGCTCCGGCTGCCGTCGAGATCAACGACGAACTTGCTTCGACGCTTGGCATCGAATCGGTCGATCGTCTGAAGGAAATCGTCCGCGGCCAGATCGAAAGCCAGTACGGCAACGTCACGCGTCAGAAGGTCAAGCGTCAGATCCTCGACCAGCTCGACGAGATGTACAAGTTCGACGCGCCGCAGGGCCTCGTTGACGCCGAGTTCGACAACATCTGGCGCCAGATCAACACCGATCTGCAGCAGTCGGGCAAGACGTTTGAAGACGAAGAAACGACTGAGGAAGAAGCACGCGAAGAGTATCGCAAGCTTGCCGAACGTCGCGTCCGTCTCGGCCTGGTTCTCTCCGAAATCGGCGAAAAGGCCGGCGTCGAAGTAACCGAGGAAGAAATGCAGCGTGCACTCTACGCACAGCTGCAGCAGTTCCCGGGCCAGCAGAAGGAAATCCTCGATTTCTTCCGCAACACCCCAGGCGCTTCCGCTTCGCTGCGTGCCCCGATCTTTGAAGAAAAGGTCGTCGATCATCTCCTGTCCGAGGTCAAGGTCACTGACAAGACCGTGACGAAGGAAGAGCTGCTCGCCGAAGAAGAAGGCGAAGACGCGGACAAGCCTGCCAAGAAGAAGGCCTCGCCGAAGAAGGCAAAGGCTGAAGCTTCAGAGGCTGCAGAAGGCGAAGAAGCCGCTGCTCCGAAGAAGAAGGCAGCACCGAAGAAGAAGGCCGCTGAAGACAGCGCAGAGTAATCTTCTGAGATACAAATTGACAAAAGGCCGGGCAGGAAACTGTCCGGCCTTTTGCGTTTCAGTTTGTCGAGTGCTGCTTGAGCCACACACCTTGATGCTTGCGGTTATGGCACCATGAAACCCCGCGACATCCGGCCCATCCCGTGACATAAGGCTCGCCGAACGCGTCCTCACTTTCCGGCAGCCATGATCCGCATCGAGAATATCAGCAAGTCCAACAGTTCCCGCATTCTCTACATCGAGACCTCTGCGGCCCTGAACCGCGGCGAAAAGATCGGTCTGGTCGGTCCGAACGGGGCGGGCAAGACGACTCTGTTCCGGATGATCACCGGCCAGGAGCTGCCCGATGAGGGACAGGTCACGGTCGAGAAGCATGTGACGATCGGCTATTTCAATCAGGACGTCGGAGAAATGTCGGGCGTCAGCGCCGTCACCGAGGTGATGGACGGGGCAGGGCCAGTCAGCAGCGTTGCCGCCGAACTGCGCTCGCTCGAAGCCGCGATGGTCGATCCCGACCGGATGGACGAGATGGATGCCATCATCGATCGCTATGGCGAGGTACAGGCGCGTTATGAGGAGCTGGACGGCTATGGGCTGGAAAGCCGCGCTCGCGAGGTTCTGGCAGGCCTCTCCTTCAGCGAAGAGATGATGGACGGCGACGTCGGCAAACTGTCCGGCGGCTGGAAGATGCGCGTGGCGCTTGCCCGCATCCTCTTGATGCGCCCGGACGTCATGCTGCTGGACGAACCGTCCAACCACCTGGATCTCGAAAGCCTGATCTGGCTTGAGGAGTTCCTCAAGAACTACGACGGCGCCTTGCTGATGACCTCGCATGACCGTGAGTTCATGAACCGGATCGTCAACAAGATCATCGAGATCGATGCCGGATCGCTCAACACCTATGCCGGCGATTACGGCTTTTACGAACAGCAGCGGGCGCAGAACGAAAAGCAGCAACTGGCGCAGTTCGAGCGGCAGCAGGCGATGCTGGCCAAAGAGATCAAGTTCATCGAGCGCTTCAAGGCGCGTGCGTCGCACGCAGCGCAGGTGCAGAGCCGGGTGAAAAAGCTCGACAAGATTGAGCGGGTGGAGCCGCCGCGTCGCCGCCAGACGGTCGCCTTCGAATTTCAGCAGGCACCCCGTTCCGGTGAGGATGTTGCAAACCTGAAGGGCGTCCATAAAGCCTATGGCAGCCGCGTCATCTATGATGGTCTGGATTTCATGATCCGCCGCAAGGAGCGCTGGTGCATCATGGGGATCAACGGCGCCGGCAAATCGACGCTTCTGAAGCTGATCGCCGGTTCGGCGGCGCCCGACGTCGGATCCGTCGCGATCGGCGCCAGTGTCAAGATGGGCTATTTCGCCCAGCATGCCATGGATGTGCTGGATGGCGAGCAGACCGTGTTCGAATGGCTGGAATCCGAGTTCCCACGGGCCGGGCAGGGCGCGCTTCGAACACTTGCCGGTTGCTTCGGCTTTTCAGGCGATGACGTGGAGAAGAGATGCCGGGTTCTGTCCGGCGGAGAAAAAGCCCGTCTCGTCATGGCGGCCATGCTGTTTGATCCGCCGAATTTCCTGGTGCTCGACGAGCCCACCAACCACCTGGATCTCGATACCAAGGAGATGCTGATCAAAGCCTTGGCTGACTATGACGGCACGATGCTGTTCGTCAGCCATGACCGGCATTTCCTGGCCGAACTGTCCAACCGGGTGTTGGAAGTGACCGCCGACGGCGTGCATCGTTTCGATGGCGGTTACACTGAGTATGTGGAGCGCACCGGCTACGAGGCGCCGGGTCTCGCAAGCTGATCCTGGACTGACCGACGCATCGTGACCAGGTCAAAGTGAGCAGCCTACATCACCGGGTGGTGATGTAGGCACGGTGTCATTCGTGGATCGTGTAGGATCCCATCTTGCAGAGGTCCTGCGAGTCCTCGAGGTCTTCGAGACCGGAATCCTCGGTGAATTCGAATCGCAGATCGTATTTGCAGACCTTGCGTCCGTCAGCGATGGTGATCTCGATGCTTTCGCCGGGCTCCAGAACATCCTTGCCGAACACATCTTCTTCCCAGTCGTCAACACCGACTGGCGACGTATAGAAACGCTCAAGCGTGCCGCTGGTCTTGTTCTTCAAGGTAAAGACGAGATCCGAGGCGTTGGATGTAGTGGTGCATGCAAAAAGAGCCGCCAGTGTAGCGGCCGCAATAAGTACAGTCTTTCTCACGGTAGTGTCCCTCAACCCAGAATTGGGGTAGGGAACATCTATCATTTCCATAACCGCAGACAACTAGCATGTTGGTTCATCATTAATTGTAGAGCATTGATAAACCGCAACTAATTAAGCCGTGCAGCATTGTCGGTGTCATCGGCGGAGCGCAAGGTATCGCTGTGAAACCCGGCAGGAATACTGCTGAAAGTCCGGTTTAAGCCGCTGTGCTGTAAGCGCCGCTCAGAGCGGCTTGCGATACTGGATAAACCCTGGCGCCACAGCGACCCGGTCATAGAGACGCCTCGCGGCTGTGTTGTCTTCCTGCGTCAGCCAGTAGAGCCGACCGGCATTCTGGTCGCGCGCGAGCAGTGCCACCTTCTCGATCAGGGCTTCCCCCACGCCGCGTCCACGCTGGCTGCTGTCGACGTAGAGGTCCTGCAGATAGCAGGTCATGTCGGGTAACCAGGTCGAGCGGTGGAAGACCACATGCACGATGCCGACCATCTGCCCGTTCTCGTCGAAAGCGCCAAGTGCCTGCAGGGGCTCCTCATCATGGTGAAAGCGGGACCACGTGATGTCGTACTGTTCTTTCGGCAGTTCCGACTCGTAGAACTCGAGATAGGCTCTGAACAGGGGTTCCCATGCGGCACGGTCGGCTGGCTCAAGCGGGCGGATTGTCGTCACGGGCATCTCCTCGAGCAAAAAACAGAAACGGCGGGGATTATACCCCGCCGTTTGCCGAATTCTACTGAAGAGATGAGGCTTAGGCAGCCATGGCCGTCTTCAGGTTTTCATCGATCTTGTCGAGGAAGGCAGTCGTGGACAGCCAAGGCTGTTCCGGGCCGATCAGAAGCGCCAGATCCTTGGTCATGTAGCCCTGTTCGACGGTGTCGACGCAGACGGTTTCGAGCGTGGTGGCAAAGGTTGCCAGTTCGGCGTTGTCATCCAGCTTCGCACGGTGCGCGAGGCCACGCGTCCAGGCGAAGATCGAGGCGATCGAGTTGGTCGATGTCTCCTGGCCCTTCTGGTGCTGGCGGTAGTGACGGGTCACGGTGCCATGCGCAGCTTCGGCTTCGACCGTGCGGCCATCCGGCGACAAGAGAACCGAGGTCATCAGGCCGAGCGAGCCGAAGCCCTGTGCAACCGTGTCGGACTGGACGTCACCGTCGTAGTTCTTGCACGCCCAGACGTAACCGCCGGACCACTTCAGAGCCGACGCCACCATGTCGTCGATCAGGCGGTGTTCGTAGGTGATGCCGATTTCGGCGAACTTCGCCTTGAATTCGGCCTGGTAGACTTCTTCGAAGATATCCTTGAAGCGGCCGTCATAGGCCTTGAGGATGGTGTTCTTGGTCGACAGGTAGACCGGCCACTTGCGCATCAGGCCGTACATCATCGACGCGCGCGCGAATTCGCGGATCGATTCGTCGAGGTTGTACATCGCCATGGCAACGCCGGCGCCGGGCGCGTCGAACACGTCCTTCTCGATGACCTGGCCGTCTTCACCGACGAACTTGATCGTCAGCTTGCCCTTGCCGGGGAACTTGAAATCGGTCGCCTTGTACTGGTCGCCGAAGGCATGACGGCCGACGACGATCGGCTTTGTCCAGCCGGGAACGAGGCGCGGCACGTTCTGGCAGATGATCGGCTCGCGGAAGATGACGCCGCCGAGGATGTTACGGATCGTGCCGTTCGGGCTCTTCCACATCTGCTTGAGATTGAATTCCTTCACGCGGTCTTCGTCCGGCGTGATCGTCGCGCACTTGATGCCGACGCCGTGCTTCTTGATCGCGTGGGCCGCATCGACCGTCACCTGGTCGTTCGTCGCATCACGGTTCTCGACGGAAAGGTCGTAATATTCGATGTCGAGATCGAGATAGGGAAGGATCAGCTTGTCCTTGATGAGCTGCCATATGATACGGGTCATCTCGTCGCCGTCGAGATCGACGACCGGGTTCGCTACCTTGATCTTCTGCATGGACTTCCTCTTGCCGTAATGGGCCGTTTAGGCCTCAAAAATGATCAACGGGGGCGCTATAGCATCGCGGGGAAGAGAACGCAAAGATGGTGCGGTCTGATATGGCGCGATTCGGTTAGAAAATTGGAACATGCGCTCGCCATCATCATACTGCCTGAAATTGGTCCTCAAGATTGAGCATTGCCAAACATCGGGCGCGGCGTAATGTCCGCCAAAACTCATCGCAGCACTGGATCTATGATATGCGGATACTCCCGCTTCTTTCTCTCTTCACCCTGATTTCCACCGGCGTTCTGGCGGCGGATGTGACCGATCCGGTAAAGGCGGTGATGAAGATCACCGAAGACAACTGGAATACGGTTGATAGTGACTGGAAGTCGCTGTTCGATCCCGAGCCGATCCAGCAGAATTTTAGCAAGTCGTTCCAGACTGCCTACTCGGAAGCGTCCAAGCACCCCGCTTACGAAACCGAAAACAATGCCCCCGGCGATCCGTTTGGCTACGACGTCGTCACGAGTTCGCAGGACGGCTGCCCGCTGAAGGACGTCACCATCGTGCCGGCACCGGCGGCAAATGGCGTGTCGGATGTGAAGGTCACGTTCAAGCAGTGGGCCTGCATCGATGATGCGGAAATGAAGGACAGCGTTTCGGAAGTGCATTTCGACGTGATCGAGGAAGACGGCAAGCCGGTCATCAAGGACATCCACCGCGTTGTCGAGAATGAAAGCGATTCGCTCGTTGAAGAGATGCAATCGATCGCCAAGGGCGAGTAGAGGGAAGCAAACCTTCTGAAAGCCTTGCTCTTCATCCATCCGGCGGCTATCTGCCCAGCCTGAAATTGTTGGGATTAAGCGATGTCAGGTACGAATAGCGAGCGCGAGCTCATTGCCGAGGGCCCGGCCATCATTCTGGTGGAACCGCAACTGGGCGAAAACATCGGCATGGTGGCGCGCGCCATGGCCAATTTCGGCTTGGCGGAACTGCGCCTCGTCAGTCCTCGTGATGGTTGGCCAAACGAGAAGGCGAGGTCTGCCGCGTCGAAGGCTGACCACGTCATCGATGGAGCCGTCGTCTTCGAGACGCTGGAAGACGCGACCCGCGACCTGAACTTCGTCTATGCCACGACGGCGCGCGAACGCTACGGCTTCAAGCCCGTTCGGTCACCGGTCTATGCGGCGTCCACATTGCGTGAGAAATTCAAGGCAGGTGAAAAGACCGGCATTCTGTTTGGCCGCGAACGCTGGGGTTTGAGCAACGAAGAGGTGGCGCTCGCCGACGAGATCGTCACCTTCCCGGTCAATCCGGCCTTCGCCTCGCTCAATATCGCCCAGGCGGTTTTGCTGATGTCCTATGACTGGATGAAATCCGGCATGGACGATATCGAGGAAACCCGCTTCCAGCCGATCGAGCAGCGGCCCTCGACGAAGGACCAAGTGTTCGGCATGTTCGAGCAGATCGAGGAAGCGCTCGATGCCCGAGGCTACTTCCATCCGCCTGAGAAGAAGCCGAAGATGATCGACAATCTGCGCGCGGTCCTTTCGCGGCGGAGCTTTTCGGAGCAGGAAGTCAGCGTGTTTCGCGGCGTGATCAAATCGCTGGATGCGTTTCCACGTCAATGGCCACGAAAAACCACGCCGAGGCAGAAGAAGGCCGACGTGACCGGGGAGATCGAAGGCAATGGCGACGACGAATGACCTGAAGCCGGTGCTGATGTTCGATTCGGGCATCGGCGGACTGACTGTGCTGCGTGAGGCGCGCGTGCTGATGCCAGAGCGCGGCTTCATCTATGTCGCCGACGACGCCGGTTTCCCTTACGGCGGCTGGGAGGAGGAGGCGCTGACGGCGCGGATCCTGTCCCAGTTCGAGCGCCTGCTGAACGACTACCAGCCGGAAATCTCCATCATTGCCTGCAATACCGCCTTCACCCTGGCGGGAGCGGCGCTTCGTGAGCGCTTTCCCGAGATGACCTTCGTCGGCACCGTGCCGGCGATAAAGCCTGCAGCCGAGCGAACCAGATCCGGCCTCGTGTCCGTCCTCGCAACGCCCGGCACCGTCAAGCGCGCCTATACGCGTGATCTCATCCAGTCCTTTGCCACGCAGTGCCACGTCCGGCTTGTCGGATCGGAAAACCTCGCCCGCATGGCGGAAGCCTATATCCGTGGTGAGACCCTGTCGGACGACGCGGTCCTAGCCGAAATCATGCCCTGCTTCGTCGAGAAGGACGGCCGCAAGACCGATATCGTCGTTCTCGCCTGTACGCATTATCCCTTCATGGCGAACCTGTTCCGCCGCCTGGCGCCCTGGCCGGTCGACTGGCTCGATCCGGCCGAGGCGATCGCCCGACAGGCCCGGCGCAAGGTGCCGCTTCTGGAGGGTGCGCAACACCCCGGCGAATTCGACTTTGCGGTGTTTACCTCTGGCAATCCGGATTTTGCCACGCAGCGTCTGATGCAAGGGTTTGGTTTGCGGGTCTAGCCCTCTTGTCATCGGCTGAATTCGATGGCTTGCTCGGCCTACCGGATCAGGAGCAGACACGATGTCGATTGAAAACTGGCTGGCCTTCGTCGCCGCATCCGCCATTCTTCTGGCCATTCCCGGACCGACGATCCTGCTCGTCATCTCCTATGCGATGACGCACGGGCGAAAGGTGGCGACTGCTACAGTCGCTGGCGTGGCACTCGGGGACTTCACGGCAATGACTGCCTCAATGCTGGGGCTGGGCGCCTTGCTCGCCACGTCTGCGATGCTGTTCACGATCCTCAAATGGGTCGGCGCCGCCTATCTGATCTATCTCGGCATCAAACTGTGGCGCGCACCCGTGATGGATCCAGAGGTCGCAGCCGGCGAGGGGGAGCTGCCGCAGGTAAAGCCGTTGCGCATCCTGCTGCACACCTACGTGGTCACGGCGCTTAATCCGAAAGGCATCGTGTTCTTCGTCGCCTTCCTGCCGCAGTTTCTCGACCTGTCGAAACCGCTTTTCTTCCAGATGGCTGTCTTCGAGATGACGTTTCTGGTTCTGGCGACGATCAACGCAACGCTCTACGGGCTTCTTGCCTCACTGGCCCGCAACCAGATCCGCCAGCCACGGGTGCAGAAAATAGTCAACCGGACCGGTGGTTCGCTGATGATCGGGGCAGGGCTTCTGTCGCTCGGCTTCAAGCGGGCAGCGGCCTGACCGCAAAGCCTGTGCATTTCCTCTCTTGCACGGCGAAACGAATCCCTTTCTCTGTTAGTGAGAATGTTTGGGCGGTCTTTGACCGCGTGTAGACGGCATACGAGGTAAGGCATTGCAGGTCGGCATCGATATGGGAACTCTGACCGGGGGTGATCCGGCCAAGCTCGATATCGAGGAGCTTCTGGCAACGCGTCTCCTCGTCCAGGGCAACTCGGGCTCGGGCAAGTCGCATCTTCTGCGGCGGCTGCTGGAACAGTCCGCACCGTGGGTCCAGCAGGTCGTGATCGATCCGGAAGGTGATTTCGTCACGCTGGCCGACAAGTACGGTCATGTCGTCGTCGATGGCGAGCGCACCGAAGCCGAACTCGCGGGCATTGCCAACCGTATCCGCAAGAACCGCGTGTCCTGCGTCCTGACCCTCGAAGGCCTTGATCTCGAAGAGCAGATGCGCGCCGCCGCCGCCTTTTTGAACGGCTTGTTCGATGCCGATCGCGACTACTGGTATCCGGTTCTGGTCGTGGTCGACGAAGCCCAGATGTTTGCGCCATCGGTTGGTGGCGACGTCTCCGAAGATGCCCGCAAGATGTCGCTCGGGGCCATGACCAACCTGATGTGCCGCGGCCGTAAGCGCGGTCTGGCCGGCGTCATCGCCACGCAGCGCCTGGCAAAGCTTGCGAAGAACGTCGCGGCCGAAGCCTCCAACTTCCTCATGGGCCGCACGTTTCTCGATATCGACATGGCCCGCGCCGCGGATCTGCTCGGCATGGATCGGCGTCAGGCGGAAATGTTCCGTGATCTCAAGCGCGGCAACTTCGTCGCGCTCGGCCCGGCTCTGTCGCGTCGGCCGCTGCCGATCATCATCGGCAATGTCGAGACATCGGCCCGTTCGTCCAGCCCGAAGCTGATGCCGCTGCCGGATGCGCATCTGGATGTCGAAGGTCTCATCTTCACGCCGGATCCAGAAGAATTCACCCGGCCTTTGACGGCGAACCGCCGCCAGGCGCCGGCGCCACGGCCGACCACCGATATTCTGGCGGAACTCTCGCGCTCGACGCCTGCTTCCCTTCAGCCGGCTGCCGCCGAGCCGCGGACGCCGCTGCCCGTGCTTTCGGTCGAGGAGCGTGAGGATCGGCTGATGGCGGTCATGGCGGAGATCCTCGATGATCCGCAATCTGCCTATCGAACGGATGCGGTTCTCTATCAGGACTTCCTCGTTCGCGCCCGCATGCGTCGTCTGCCGGGCCCGCCGCTGTCACTCAGCGATTTCCGTCGCCGCACGGCGATTGCCCGTTCCGGCGTCGATGCTGCGATGGCATCGAGCGAAGCCTGGACGACGGTGCTGTCCATGTCGAACAGTGTTTCGGATGATCTTCAGGGCGTGTTTCTGATGATGGCAAAGGCGGCACTCGGCGGCGAACCATGCCCGTCCGATGCACGCATTGCCCGCGCCTACGGCACGCACTCCGCGCGCCGCGCACGCCGTCTGCTGGGCTATTTCGAAGAGCAGGGGCTGGTCGTGGTCCATTCCGACTTCACCGGCAAGCGCATCGTCGCGTTTCCGGAGCTGCAGGCGGAAACGGCGCCCGGCAGTGCCGAAGCGCCTGACGAGGGCGATCTCAAGATTGCTGCGGAATAAGCCCACAGCGACCCGGCTGCTGTTGACATTTTGATGACAGCCGCCTAAAGACCCGCCAACGCCGGGTGGCAACACCGGGTGTTTCAACGACATGTCCCGTGGCACTCTCCGAACGCTTTTCGTGAGAAGCCTGTCAGAACCTCTAAATCGAGGTTCAGAGGAGGGCGTGTTTCCTTCATCCGGTTCGGCAACGAACCGGTGTAACTTTCTGAAAGGAAATACGATGAGCAAGCGCGAATCGTCTAAGTACAAAATCGATCGCCGTATGGGCGAAAACATCTGGGGCCGCCCGAAGTCGCCGGTTAACCGCCGCGAATACGGTCCTGGCCAGCACGGTCAGCGCCGCAAGGGCAAGCTTTCCGACTTCGGTGTGCAGCTGCGCGCCAAGCAGAAGCTGAAGGGCTACTACGGCGACATCCGCGAGAAGCAGTTCCGCGCGATCTATGAAGAAGCCAACCGCCGCAAGGGCGACACCGGTGAAAACTTGATCGGCCTGCTGGAATCGCGTCTGGACGCCATCGTCTACCGCGCAAAGTTCGTTCCGACCGTGTTCGCTGCTCGTCAGTTCGTCAACCACGGCCACGTCACGGTCAATGGCGTCAAGGTCAACATCGGTTCGTACCGCTGCAAGGCTGGCGACGTTGTCGAAGTTCGCCAGAAGTCGAAGCAGATGGTCACCGTACTGGAAGCCGTTTCGCTCGCAGAACGCGACGTTCCTGACTACATCGAAGTCGATCACAACAAGATGGTTGCCACCTTCGCTCGCATCCCGAGCCTGGCCGATGTACCCTACGCGGTCATCATGGAACCGTCGCTGGTCGTCGAATTCTACTCGCGTTAACAGCGACACCATTTCAGACAAATGGCCCCGAGAGGGGCCATTTTTGTATCTGGTGTCATGTCGAACCCACAAAAAAAGCCGCTCCTTTCGGGGCGGCTTTTTGATTGTCTCTTACGGTCATTCTTACCTGGAAGAGGTTTTCTTCTTTTCCGACGTAACAGACGTCTCGACAGTAGTCGACGTGTTGGTGTCCGTCAGCTGGACCGTCTCGTGGTGTGCATCGCCCTTCGGCAGCTCGCCCATCCGGTTCCACGCATCAAGCCCGGCGATCTTGTAGGCTTCTGCAAGCGTCGGGTAGTTGAAGGTGTTCTCGACGAAATATTCGACGGTACCCTTCAGGTTGAGAACCGCCTGGCCGATATGCACGAGTTCGGTGGCGTTTTCGCCGATGATGTGCACGCCGAGAAGGCGGCGCGTCTTCAATGAGAAGATCAGCTTCAACATGCCGTGGTCGAGGCCCATGATGTGGCCGCGCGAAGTCTCGCGGAAACGGGCGATGCCGCATTCGTAGGGAATGCCGCGCTCCTTCATTTCCTCTTCCGTCAGGCCGCAGGTCGAAATCTCCGGCACGGCGTAGATCCCGTAAGGAAAATACTTCGGTGGCTCCTTGGCAATTGCGCCGACGGCGACGCGAGCGGCAATTCGGCCCTGTTCCATCGATGTCGAGGCAAGGCTCGGAAAGCCGATGACATCGCCCGCGGCATAGATGCCGGGGACGGAGGTCTCGAAGGTTTCCGGATTGACCTTCAGACGGCCGCGGTTATCGGCGTCGAGGCCGGCTGCTGCCAGGTTGAGGCTGTCGGTCGCGCCCATGCGGCCGGCGGCAAACAGCACCATGTCGGTGATGATCTTACGGCCGGTATCGATCGTGACCGAGACCTTGCCGTCGGGAAGGTGCTCCACCTTCTCGACCTTCTGGCCCAGCAACAGCTTCATGTTGCGGTCGCGCAGCTGGTAGGTGAAATCCTCGATGATCTCCTTGTCGATGAAGTCGAGCATCGTCGCCTTCGGGTCGATCACCGTGACGGCGGTGTCGAGCGCGGAAAAGATAGTCGCATATTCGATACCGATAACGCCGGCACCGATGACGACCATCGAGCGCGGCAGTTTTTCGATTTCGAGCAGTTCGTCGCTGTCGATGACCGTCTTGCCGTCGAAGGGCATGTAGTCGGGGCGGAACGGGCGCGTGCCGACAGCAAGCAGGATGCTCTTGGCTTTGACCTGAACCGCTTCTCCGTCGTCCTTCAGCACTTCCATCGTATCGGTCGACAGAAAGCTCGCCTTGCCACGAAGGTGCTGGACGCGGTTGCGGGCGAACTGGTGTTCGAGCACCTCGACTTCATGGTCGAGCGTGATCAGCAACCGGCGCCGAAGGTCCTCGGCACTGATCTCTTCCTTGACCCTGTAGGATCGGCCGTAGAAACCGCGCTCGCGCCAGCCGGAGAGGTTCAACGCGGTTTCGCGCAGCGTCTTCGACGGGATGGTGCCGGTATGCACGGAAACGCCGCCTACCCGTCGGCCCTGCTCGATGACGAGCACTTTCCGGTCGAGCTTGGCGGCTTGAATGGCTGCGCGGCGACCGGCAGGGCCGCTGCCGACAACAATGAGGTCGTACTGGTTCATGGACTGCTCCGCTTCTCGAATCCCGCTGTTACGCTGCAATAGCCTACCTGCGTCGTCTCCTACCAATCTATTCTGAATGTTTGATTGCAGGAAAGGCCGCAAGCGTAGAACGGCTGTCTCGGGTTGCGTATGTTTTGTGCAGAAAAATAGGATGCACAAAAAACGTCTTGACCCTCGCCGGGAAATGTCTTTCATTCGAACCAATCATGAATTGGTCCGGACAATGGTACGTTCAATGCAGACCGAACCCCAAGACAATTCCTACTACGCGTTGGAGAAGCTCCGCGATCTGATTCACTCGGAGAAATTCGGAGCGGAAGGGCGGCTGCCGACGGAGCGGGCGCTTGCTGAAACGCTCAATGTCGGGCGCCGTGCTGTTCGACGGGCGCTTGAGGTGCTCGAGTCGGAGGGGCTGATCTGGCGCCGCCAGGGTGCCGGAACCTTTGTCGGCGAAAAGCCTGACGGCTGGAGCGACCACGTCGACGCGCTGGTTGCCGGTACCGACATCATGGAAATCATGGAGGTTCGCCTTCGCCTGGAGCCACAGCTCGCCCAGCTTGCAGCGATGCGTGCAAAGCCCGCCGAAATCGAGCGCATGCGCTACCTGGCAGACAAGACCGGCCAGAGTTCGGATGCGGATTCCAAGGAACTCTGGGATGGATCGCTGCACCGCCAGATCGCGCAAAGCGCCGGCAACAAGCTGTTCCTGTCGATCTTCGACGTGGTCAACCGCATCCGTCAGGATGCCGCGTGGCAATCCATTCGTGAGCGTGCGCGCAAGACCGGAACCAATGGCCGCACGTCGTACCAGCAGCATATCGCAATCGTCGACGCCATCGCCGCCCGCGATCCGGGCCGGGCAGGCGAGGCGATGCGCGAGCATCTTCTGATGCACCAGGAGCGGCTGATCCGGGCCACCTCGCTCGAGGCCCTCGATGACCATTCGCCGGAAGGCGAGCAGATCGGTATCCGCGACGACGACACGCTCAGCGTTGCGTCCTAGCCATCCCAGACTGCCGGCCACAAAGGCCGGCCAACAAGAACAATGACCGACAAACCTGAATGGACCAGAGGAACAATGATGAAGAAATTTTCCACGCTCACTGCCGCACTGCTCGCCAGCGCGATCATGTCTCTGCCTGCCATGGCGAGCGAATTGCGCATCGGTCTCAATGACGATGCCGACGTTCTCGATCCGGCGCAGTCGCGCACCTTCGTCGGCCGCATCGTCTATACCGCGATGTGCGATAAGCTGGTCGACATCTCGCAGGATATGAAGATCATTCCGCAGCTTGCGACCGAATGGAACTGGTCTGAAGGCGGCACGGTGCTCACCATGAAGATCCGCGACGGCGTCAAGTTCCACGACGGCGAAACGCTGGATGCCGCAGCCGTCGTCGCAACGATCGAGCGCAACATGACGCTGCCGGAGTCGCGCCGCAAGAGCGAGCTTTCCTCGGTCGCCAAGGTCGAGGCCAGCGGTCCGCTTGAAGTCAAGTTCACGCTGAAGTCTCCGGACGTGACGCTTCTTGCCCAGCTTTCCGACCGTGCCGGCATGATCGTTGCGCCGAAGGCCGCCAAGGAACTCGGTGCCAATTTCGGCTCGAAGCCCGTCTGCGCCGGTCCTTTCAAATTTGTCGAGCGCATCCAGCAGGACCGTATCGTGCTCGAGAAGTTCGCCGACTACTGGGACAAGGACCGGATCCTCGTCGACAAGATCACCTATCTGCCAATCCCGGACACGACCGTAAAGCTCGCCAACCTCCGGTCGGGTGACCTCGATATCGCCGAGCGCATCTCGGCGTCCGATGCCGAATCGGTAAAGAGCGACCCGAACCTCACCTATGCCGACGTCATCGGCCCGGGCTACATGGCGATGTATGTCAACCTCGCCAACGGTCCCCGTGCGGACAACCCGCTCGGCAAGGACAAGCGCCTTCGCCAGGCCTTCTCGCTGGCGATCGACCGCGAAGCAATCGGCCAGATCGTCTTCGAAGGCACGTCGCTTGCCGGTAACCAGCCGTTCCCGTCGTCCAGCCCCTGGTTCAACAAGAACCTGCCGGTGCCGGCGCGCGATATCGAAAAGGCGAAGCAGCTCATGAAGGAAGCGGGCCACGAGACGCTCGACATCGAGCTGCAGCACGCCAACAGCACCACCCAGACCCAGATGATGCAGGTCATCCAGTCGATGGTGGCGGAAGCGGGCTTCAACGTCACGCTGAAGGCAACCGAATTTGCGACGCTTCTGTCGGAACAGACGGCCGGCAACTACCAGCTCAGCCGCTCCGATTGGTCGGGCCGTATCGATCCCGATGGCAACCTGCACCAGTTCGTCACCTGCAAGGGCGGCATCAACGACGTGAAGTACTGCAATCCGGAAGTCGACAAGCTCCTGAATGAAGCCCGCACATCGCCGGATGAAGCGGTCCGCAAGGAAAAGTACGATGCCGCAGGCGTCATCCTCAACGACGACATGCCGATCATCTACCTCGGCCATCAGCCCTACGCCTATGCCATTTCCAACAAGGTCGAAGGTTTCGTGCCGTCGCCGGATGGCATGATGCGCTTCCTTGGCGTCTCCAAGAAGTAATTTCCCATCGCATACCGCGCGGAAGACATTCCGCGCGGTCACCTGAAATCACGAGGGCGATGCCATGCCTGTCTATATCGGAAAGCGCCTGCTGGTCGCGATCCCGACCCTGCTGATCATCTCGATCTTCGTCTTCTCGCTGCAGAAACTGCTGCCGGGCGATCCCATCCTCGCCATGGCCGGTGAAGAGCGGGATCCCGCGACGATCGAATTCCTGCGCGAAAAATATCATCTCAACGATCCCATCATCACCCAGTATCTCTCCTGGGTTGGCGGCATCCTGGTCGGCGACTTCGGCGTCTCGCTGCGCACCAACCAGCCGGTGCTGGAACTGATCGGCCAGAAACTGCCGGTCACGATCCAGCTCGCGGTGATGGCCATGATCCTGGCCATGCTGATCGGTATTCCGGCCGGCATTCTGGCAGCGGTCTACAAGAACCGCACGCTCGATTACGTCGCCAATGTCGTCGCGCTGTCTGGCCTGTCGATCCCGAATTTCTGGCTGGGAATCATGCTGATCCTGCTGGTGTCGGTCAATCTCGGATGGCTGCCGGCATCCGGTTACGAATCGATCTTCGTCGATCCGGTCCGCTCGCTCAAGACCATGATCATGCCGGCTTTCGTCCTCTCGACGGCGCTCGCAGCGCAGCTGATGCGCCATACCCGCTCGGCCATGCTCGGCGTGTTGAGCTCCGACTATATCCGCACTGCCCGCGCCAAGGGACTGTCGCCGCGCGAAGTCATCCTCAGCCACACGTTCCGCAACGCGCTTCTGCCGATCATCACCCTGTCGGCGCTGCTGTTCGGCGAGCTGCTCGGTGGTGCCGTCCTCACGGAGCAGATCTTCACCATCCCAGGCTTCGGCAAGCTGACCGTCGATGCAGTGTTTACCCGCGACTATGCCGTCGTCCAGGGCATCGTCATGTGCACGGCCATCGGCTTTATCGTCATGAACCTGATTGCCGATATTCTCTACGTTCTCCTCAACCCCCGCCTGAGGGCAACGCTATGACCGCTATCGAACAGACTGCACCGATCGCAAAGCCGCGCCAGAAAAGCAGGGCATGGCGCAAGATGCGCGCCAACCGCGGATCGATGGTCGGCATGGTGATCATCGCCTTTTTCGCGATCCTTGCCATTGCCGCGCCGATCCTGCCGATTGCCGACCCGATCGCGACCAGCTGGTCGGCACTGCGCAAGGCGCCCTCTGCCGCCCACTGGCTCGGCACCGACGATCTCGGCCGCGATATCCTCTCGCGCATGATCTGGGGCGCCCGTGCGTCGCTGATGGCAGGCGTCGTCTCCGTTGCCATCGCGGTTGCCATTGGCGTGCCGTTCGGACTGCTGTCAGGATATTTCGGCGGCTGGGTCGATCAGGTCATCCAGCGTGTCACGGAAGCGCTGCTGGCCATGCCGTTCCTGATCACCGCGATCGCGCTTGCCGCCTTCCTCGGGCCGAGCCTCACCAATGCGATGATCGCCATCGGCCTTTCTGCGATGCCGGTCTTCGTGCGGCTGACCCGCGGCCAGGTGCTTGCGGTGAAGACGGAGGATTATGTCGAAGGGGCACGGTCGATTGGCCTCAACCACGTCGACATCATGACCCGCTACATCCTGCCGAACGTGTTTGCCCCGATCATCGTTCAGGCCACCTTGACGGTTGCGACCGCCATCATCGCCGAAGCAAGCCTGTCCTTCCTCGGCCTTGGCCAGCAGGCACCGGCTC
Source organism: Neorhizobium sp. AL 9.2.2 (assembly GCF_013317225.1). Classification (NCBI taxonomy): domain Bacteria; kingdom Pseudomonadati; phylum Pseudomonadota; class Alphaproteobacteria; order Hyphomicrobiales; family Rhizobiaceae; genus Neorhizobium; species Neorhizobium sp. AL 9.2.2. The sequence continues at coordinate 1,334,615 of NZ_JAALXU010000003.1, read as the reverse complement.
CGAGTTGGGGTTCGATGCTGAACACGGCCAAGAACTTTCTGAGCCAGGCACCGTGGATGGCCATGTGGCCAGGGATTGCGATCTTCCTCGTCGTCATCGGCTTCAACCTTCTTGGCGACGGCCTGCGCGATGCACTGGATCCGCGCGAGGCGTAACGCCCGGCGGACAAGAGAATTATACAAGGAATACCTGGAATGACCGAATTCACCACGCGCCCCCAAAATCTTCGGCACCTTCGGTGTCGTCACCTCCACCCACTGGATTGCCTCCGCCGTCGGCATGGCGATCCTCGAAAAGGGCGGCAATGCCTTCGACGCAGCGGTCGCGACGGGCTTCGTTCTGCAGATTGTCGAACCGCATCTGTGCGGCCCGGGCGGCGACATGCCGGCCGTCTTCTACTCGAAGAAGACCGACAAGGTCGAAGTCATCTGCGCTCAAGGGCCGGCGCCGGCCGGTGCCACCATCGAGCACTATACGTCGGAAGGTCTGAAGCTCATTCCGGGCGACGGCCTTCTCTCGACCGTCATTCCCGGCGCATTCGACGGCTGGATGCTCATGCTGCGCGACTATGGAACGATGACCGTTCGCGAGGTTCTGGAGCCGGCGATCTACTACGCCGAGCATGGCCATCCGGTGCTTCCGCGCGTGTCGAACACGATCAAGGGCCTGGCTGAATTCTTCCGGAAGGAATGGCCGACATCCTATGAGACATGGCTGCCGGGTGGCGTTGCGCCGGAAGCACTCTCCAATTTCAGGAACCCCGTTCTCGCCGAAACCTACAAGCGGATCATCTCCGAATCGGAAGCGAAATCCGGCCGCGAGGAACAGGTCCAGGCAGCACGCGACGCATTCTATCGCGGCTTCGTGGCCGAAGCGATCGACACCTATCTGAAGACCGCTGAAGTCATGGATGCCAGCGGTTCCAAGCACAAGGGCGTGCTGACCGCCGACGATATGGCCAACTGGAGCGCCACGATTGAGGCGCCCCAGACGCTCGATTACCAGGACTGGACGATCGCCAAGACCCCGGCCTGGGGTCAGGGGCCGGTGCTGCTGCAGTCGCTGGCGCTTCTAAAAGGCTTCGATCTCGAGGCGATGGATCCGGCCGGTCCCGATTTCGTTCATACGGTCGTCGAGGCAATGAAGCTCGCATTCGCCGACCGCGAGGTCTATTACGGCGATCCGGAATTCAGCCAGATCCCGACCGAATACCTTCTGTCTGAAGGGTACAACAGCGAACGGCGGAAGCTGATCGGCAGCACCGCGTCGATGGAACTGCGCCCCGGCACGGTTCCGGGCTACGAGCGTCAGGTCGATGCCACGATGGCGATGCTGGCGGAGATGAGTGGCACCGGCACGGTCTACGAGCCGACCATGTCGCACCTCACCGAAAAGCGCGGCGATACTGTGCATATCGACGTCATCGACCGCTGGGGCAACATGGTCTCGACCACACCATCGGGCGGTTGGCTGCAGTCGTCGCCGATCGTTCCGGGTCTCGGTTTTGCACTCAATTCGCGTGCCCAGATGTTCTGGCTGAAGGAAGGCCTGCCGACCTCGCTTGCGCCTGGAAAACGCCCGCGCACGACGCTGACACCGTCGCTTGCTCTTCATCAGGGCAAACCCTCCATGGTGTTCGGCACACCCGGCGGAGATCAGCAGGACCAGTGGCAGCTGCCGTTCTTCCTGCGCTACGCCCACCACGGCAAGAACCTGCAGGCCTCAATCGACATGCCGCTGTTCCACACCTCGCATTTCCCCGGTTCGTTCTATCCGCGCACGAGCTCTCCGGGCGAGATCATGGTCGAGAGCAATATCGGTGAAGCCGCACTCGAAGACCTCCGCCGTCGCGGCCACAAGGTCACCGTCGCCGATCCATGGACGGTCGGCCGCCTGACGGCTGCGCGTCGCGATGCCGACGGTCTGCTGAGGGCGGCGGCAACACCACGCCTGATGCAAGCCTATGCGATTGGACGGTGAACCATGACCTGGTCAATTGTCGCGCGTGATCAAGACACGGGACATCTGGGCATAGCCGTCGCCAGCCGTTTCTTCGCGGTTGGATGCGCCGTGCCGCATATCAGGGGCAGGGTGGGCGCTATCGCCACCCAGGCCTTCGTCAGCCCGCTTTATGGAACCGATGGCCTGAAGCTTCTCGAGGAGGGCAGGTCACCGGATGAGGTCATTGCAAGCCTAACTGCGCGCGACGACGGCCACCGCCAGCGGCAGATGCACCTCATCGACGCCCATGGTCGCAACGCCGCTTTCACCGGTGAAAACTGCGTCGATTGGGCCGGTCATCTCGTGGATCGCAACGTCTCGGTTGCGGGAAACATGCTGGCGGGACCGCAGGTGATTGCCGAGACGATGCGTGTCTACAATGAAGCGACTGCACGCGGCGTACCGCTTGCCGAACGCCTGCTCGATGCCATGGACGCGGGCGAGGCGGCAGGCGGCGACAAGCGCGGCCGCCAGTCGGCAGCGCTCGTCATCTACCGCGACCAGGATTATCCCTGGCTACGGATCAATGCCGATGATCACCCCGAGCCGCTTTTCGAACTGCGCCGCCTCTATGCCGTTGCGCAGGAGCGCTTCCTGCACGTCGCTGAGACCATGCCGACCCGGGAAAACCCGCACGGCATGACCGACCGCAGCATCATCGACGAAAAGATTGCTGCGATCGAAGCGCAACGGCTGGCCGAGAAACGTCCGTCAGCCTCCTACGCCACCCCTTTGACGCTCAAGTAAGGGTCACCCGATGAGCCAGACCTCCACGCCGACTGTTCCCGTCCTTTCCGTGAAGAACCTCACCACCTCCTTCCTCGTCGATGGCGATTGGAAGAGCGTCGTCCGAAATGTCTCCTTCGATGTGATGCCTGGCGAAACCGTTGCCATCGTCGGAGAATCCGGCTCGGGAAAATCCGTGACGTCCCTGTCGATCATGCGCCTGCTTGCGTCCAACACGAGCCGCATTGAAGGGGAGGTTATGCTGAACGGACGCGACCTTCTGTCCATTTCCGAAAAGGAAATGCGCGGGGTGCGCGGCAACGAAGCATCGATGATCTTCCAGGAGCCGATGACCTCGCTCAATCCGATCTTCACCATCGGCCGACAGATCTCCGAGGTTCTCACGCGCCACAAGGGTATGTCGAAAAAGGAGGCGCGCGCCGAGACGGTCAGGCTGCTCGAAAAAGTGCGGATACCCAACGCGCAATCCCGTTTCGACGAATATCCGCACCAGTTTTCCGGCGGTATGCGTCAGCGCGTGATGATTGCCATGGCGCTTGCATCAAAGCCGAAGCTCCTGATCGCGGACGAGCCGACCACGGCGCTTGACGTCACCATCCAGGGACAGATCCTCGACCTCATCAAGGTTCTGCAGGAAGAGGAGGGCATGTCGGTCCTCTTCATCACCCATGACATGGGCGTCGTCGCCGAGATCGCCGACCGTACCATCGTCATGTTCCGCGGCGACGAGGTCGAGACCGGACCGACGGAGGAGATCTTCCACCGCGGCAAGCATCCCTATACGCGGGCACTGCTCTCGGCGGTGCCGAAGCTCGGTTCGATGCAGAACCACGCCTGGCCCACCCGCTTCCCCGTGGTCGACATGAAAACCGGGTTGGCCGTCGAGCCGATCGAAGTGGCCGGCACCGTGGAAAAGGGCCGCACACCGGTCCTTAGCGTCAAGAACCTGGTCACCCGTTTCCCGATCCGGTCCGGTCTCCTGTCGCGCCAGACAGGTGCGGTCCATGCGGTGGAAAACGTGTCCTTCGATCTGTTCCAGGGCGAAACGCTGGCACTGGTCGGTGAATCCGGCTGCGGCAAGTCGACCACTGGCCGGTCGATCATGCGCTTGGTCGATCCGACCGGCGGCGATATCTCGCTCGATGGCTACGATGTCCTGCGGCTCGACCAGGTCAGCCTGCGCAACATGCGCAAATCCGTCCAGATGATCTTCCAGGATCCCTTCTCCTCGCTCAATCCGCGCATGACGGTGGGCTCGGCGATATCCGAACCCTTCATCAAGCACCGGCTGGGCACGGTGAAACAGGCGCGGGAAAAGACCGCCGATCTTCTCGAAAAGGTCGGTCTTTCCGCCGACATGGCAAAACGCTACCCGCACGAATTCTCGGGCGGCCAGCGCCAGCGCATCGCGATCGCGCGGGCGCTTGCGCTCGATCCGAAGGTGATCGTTGCCGATGAAAGCGTGTCGGCGCTCGACGTGTCGATCAAGGCCCAGGTCTGCAACCTCCTGCTTGATCTGCAGCAGACCCTCAACCTTTCCTTCCTGTTCATCAGCCATGACATGGCGGTCGTGGAACGCGTCAGCCACCGGGTGGCCGTCATGTATCTCGGCGAGATCGTCGAGATCGGGCCTCGGGCGGCCGTGTTCGACAATCCGCAGCATCCCTATACGAAGAAGCTCATGGCCGCCGTTCCGGTGCCGGATCCTGCAAGGCGTGGAATCAGACGCGGCATTTCCAACGACGAACTGAAAAGCCCGGTGCGGGGAATGGATTACCGCCCACCGGTTCGCGAGTATCGCGAAGTCTCCGACGGCCATGTCGTGCAGGTCGCGTGATCGGCTGTCGCTGAAGGTCAGATCAGCTTCAGACCCTTGAGGCTGGCATGACCGTCCTTGCCGATGATGATGTGGTCGTGGACGGTGATGCCGAGTGGCTTTGCCGTCTCGACGATCGTCCGCGTCATGTCGATATCTGCGCGTGACGGGGTAGGGTCGCCGCTCGGGTGGTTGTGGACGAGGATGAGCGCAGTCGCCGAAAGCTCCAGGGCTCGCCGCACCACTTCGCGCGGATAGACCGGCGTGTGGTCGACCGTTCCATGCCCCTGGATTTCGTCTGCGATCAATGCGTTGCGCTTGTCGAGAAAGAGAACGCGGAACTGTTCTCGTGCCTCATAGGCCATGGCGGCATGGCAGTAATCAATCACCGAAGACCAGGACGAAAGCACCTGCTTGCCCCGCAACTCGCTTCGCAGCATCCGCTGCCCCGTCGTCGCGACAAGCTTGAGGTCGAGCGCGACGGCCTCACCGATACCCTTAACCTCCTGCAGCAGTCCGAGCGGCGCACCGAGCACGCTGGCAAGGTTCCCGAAGCGAGCAATCAATGCTTTCGCGAGCGGCTTGGTATCGCGCCTCGGGATGGAGCGGAAAAGCAGGAGCTCGAGAATCTCGTAGTCTGCCAGCGAAGCGTCGCCGTGGTCCCGGTACTTCTCCCGCAGCCGCTCGCGGTGGCCGTGGTAATGTTCTTGCGTGACGGCAGGGGATCCGATTTGCGGAAGTTTGGCCGTCGACCTCTTGGACTGCGTCTCGGCAAAGAACCCGCGTTCATCGACAGATAGGGCCGCCCTGTCGTCCTCTTCTGCTTCCATAGGGTCATGCGAGGAGACGGGCGGGTTGGTCATGGTCAGGCCTGCAATGGAGGCAGGCCGGGCCGGTCGAGACCGCCGGGCGACAGGGTGAACACCTCGCATCCCGTCGCGGTGACGCCGACCGCATGCTCGTATTGTGCCGACAGCGACCGGTCGCGGGTGACGGCGGTCCAGCCATCGGAAAGAACCTTCACATGCGGCTTGCCGAGATTGATCATCGGCTCGATCGTGAAGATCATGCCTTCCCTGATCTCAGGGCCTTCGTCGGCGCGGCCGTAATGGAGGATGTTCGGAGAGTCGTGGAACAGACGACCGACGCCGTGGCCGCAGAAATCGCGCACCACCGAGCAGCGCTCGGCCTCCGCATAGGACTGGATCGCTTCGCCGATCGCGCCGGTGCGGGCGCCGGGCTTGACGGCCGCGATGCCGCGCAGAAGGCATTCGTAGGTCACGTCCATCAACCGTTCGGCAGCGCGTTTGATCTGTCCGACCGGATACATGCGGCTGGAATCGCCGTGCCAGCCATCGAGGATATAGGTCACGTCGATATTGACGATATCGCCCTCGCGCAGCGGCTTGTCCTCAGGCATCCCGTGGCAGACGACATGGTTGATCGAGGTGCAGACCGAGTATTTGTAGCCGCGATAGCCAAGCGTTGCGGGAAGGGCGCCATTGTCCATGCCGAACTCGAACACGAAACGGTCGATCGCATTGGTGGTGATGCCCGGCTGAACGATCGCCGCAAGTTCGTCGAGGCAGCGCGCCGTCAGCTGGCAGGCCTTGCGCATGCCGTCAAAATCCTGCGCCGTATCGTAGAGACGGATAGCACCCGTGTTTTTTGAGGGGGCGGAAACCGCCTCGATGTAATTGACCATGATATTTCTCTCGCAACTCCCACAGTTCATAAAACAGAGGGGCGGGGTTCGTCCATCATAACCATTCCCGACGCTATGATTTCCTCGCGAGTGACGCGGCAGCGGAGCGCATAGGCCTCGACGCCGCGCGCCTTGGCACGAGCGAATGCGATCGCATACATCGGGTCGAGATCGCTGCAGATCGAAAACCGCGTGCAGTCGTGACGCTGAATGAGGTAGATCATCACCGCCCGGTGACCTGCCTCCACCATATCGCCGAGCTCCTCGAGATGCTTGGCGCCGCGCTTCGTCACGGTGTCAGGAAATTCGGCGAGCCCCGCTGAACGGCTGAAATGGACGTTCTTCACTTCCACGTAGGCATCCGGCAGATTTTCCTGCTTGAGGAGAAAGTCGATGCGGGAGTTACGCCCGTATCTCTGCTCGCGCAGGATCGTGCCGTAGCCGGAAAGGCTGGGGATCAGGCCGGCACGGATCGCTTCTTCGGTTAGCCTGTTGGGCAGTCCGGTATTGATGCCGACCATCTCGCCGCCGGCCTCGACCATTTCGAACATGTGACGGTATTTGCGGGTCGGGCTGTCATGCTCCGATACCCAGATCCTCGACCCGGGCTCCGTCAATCCCCGCATGGAGCCGGTATCCGGACACGACCCGGTAAACGGCGTGCCATCCTCCCGCACCGCGTCGAACAGGAAGCGCTTGTAGCGCTGGACAAGCGTTGCGGAGACGAGCGGCGGATCAAAGCGCATGAGGTTCTTCTGGAATGCTGGGAAGTGTCAGTCGCGGACGAGAACGTAGGTTCCCGGTGCGTCGGCCAACGCGGTGAGCGCGGACCCGCCGGGCTTTCGGGCCGGCACCTGGTTACCCGCTTTCGGTCCGATCCAGTCCTGCCAATGCGTCCACCACGACCCCTCATGCTCCTGCGAGCCGGCAACCCAGTCCTCCAGCGTGTCCTTCAATTGGCCATCGGTCCAGTATCGGTACTTCCGTCTTTCCGGCGGATTGACGACGCCTGCGATATGGCCGGATCCAGCCAGCACGAAATCGACCGAACCGCCAAACAGCGACGAGCCGAGGAACACGGATTTCGCAGGCGCGATGTGGTCTTCGCTTGTGGCAAGATTATAAACGGGAATGACGATGTCCTTCAGCGACAGGCGCTCCCCGCCAAGCTCCATCAGGCCTTTGGAGAGCTTGTTATCGAGGTAGCAGTTGCGCAGGTAATAGGCGTGGTTGGCAGGTGTCATCCGGGTCGAGTCCGAATTCCAATACAGGAGGTCGAACGGCAGCGGTTCCTGGCCCTTGAGATAGTTGTTGACCACATACGGCCAGATCAGCTCGGACGCACGCAGCATGTTGAATGCCGCCGCCATCTTCGACCCGTCGAAATAGCCGGTCGCGGCCATATAGGTCTCGATCGTCGAAACCTGCGCTTCGTCGACGAAGACCTTGAGGTCGCCCGCATGGGTAAAGTCGACCTGGGTGGCGAGGAACGTCGCCGATGCGATCCTCTTCACGTCTGTCTTGGCGTGGAAGGCGAGGGTGGCGGCCAGCAAGGTTCCGCCGACGCAGTAGCCGATCGCATCGACCTCGTTTTCGCCGGTCGATGTCTCGATCGTCTCGAGCGCAAAATCGATGCCCTCGTGCATGTAGGCTTCCCATCCCTTGGCGGCATGGTGCCTGTCCGGGTTGACCCAGGAGATCACGAACACGGTGTGCCCGCGGTCGACGCACCATTTGATGAAGCTCTTTTGCGGCGTCAGGTCGAGAATGTAGAACTTGTTGATCCAGGGCGGCACGATCACCAGCGGCCGCTTGAAGACCGTGTCCGTCGTCGGTTCGTATTGCAGAACCTCGCAGAGGTCGTTGCGGGCGACGACCTTGCCGGGCGTGAGCGCGATATTGAGGCCGAGCGCAAACTTGGAGGCATCCGTCTGGCGAAGTCTCAGCTCGCCGCCGCCGGCCATGATGTCCTCGGCCAGCATTTTCATACCGGTGACGAGATTGGCTCCGTGCGAGGCGACTGTCGCGCGATAGACTTCGGGATTGGTGATCGCAAAATTTGCAGGCGACAACGCAGCGGTCACCTGCTTCACGTAGAATGCCGCCTTGTGCCGCGTGTGCTCGTCCAGCCCCTGCGCCTCAGCAACCAGCGTCTCGGCCCAGGTAGCGGTAACCGTGAAGACTTGCCGCATGAACGCAAAGAACGGATTCTTCACCCAGTCCTCGTCGGCGAATCGCTTGTCTCTCGGCGGCGCCGCTGGCTCGCTCTCTTGAGGCGCGCCTCCGAATTGCGAGAGCGATCGCGTCCAGATCCCCATATAGCTTGAGAAGAGCAGGGTTTGTGCTTGCAGCGTCCGTTGCGGCTCTGAAATCCAGTACTCGGTGACCTGCGAAAGCGTCTTGATGAGATCACTGAGCGGATCGAGCGCGGGGTCTGGAATATCGCCGCGCTCCCTTGGCGCGAGCCATTCCGATGCGGCCTTGCCGAGGTTTTCCATGGCACGCGCGAAATTCATCGCCATCTCGTGCGGGTCCTTGACGATGTAGGCCTCGACCGCCTTGGGGTCGAAGCCTGGAAATTCCGGACTGCCTGTCCCCTTATCCCCGGAGTTTTGCGCCACGCGAGCCCTCCTCGTCAGCTGTCGTCTGATTTCATTTGTACATTGTGGCTGAAACCGAATACAAGTGCCAGCGGCTAGGCTGCCGGGTAGATGGCCCCGGCGACAGAAAATGGGTACGGACATGGAAAAACTGAGGCGTCGCATCGGCTGGCTACCGCTTTTCATCGGTATCGGCGCCATGCCTCTTGTGTCCGGCTGCAACAGCAACAGCTTTGCGCTGGATGACGGTATTCCCAACACGCCGCCACCGGCCGTCATCACGCAGACCAGGACGGCACCGCCTCCGGGTCCGATCGTCAAGCGCGACACCGGCACATATCCCACATTCGACTATACGCTTCGCGCTGCCAACGAGCAGATCGAAGATGCAGATTACCAGAAGACCGAGCCGCGCATGGCATCGCTTGCCCGAGCCCGCAAGTCCGGCACCATCTCCGAAGCGGAGTATCAGCGTCGTGTGGTCGAGTACCGCAAGCTCGCCACCGATCACGGCAAGGATGCCCAGGCCGATATTACCGGCCAGTAGGGCGACGAGCCGATCCGGCCGGATATTGCTATTGCGTTTGAGGACATTTGGCCGCAAAGCAAAAATGGCATAAAGTGAGGCGCGAGCAGCGGGACGAGCTCTGCTTCGATTTCATCCTTGAGGAACAACATGGAAGAGTTTCATAAAGTCCGGCGTCTGCCGCCCTACGTTTTCGAACAGGTGAACCGTTTGAAAGCAAGCGCGCGAGCGGGTGGCGCGGACATTATCGATCTCGGCATGGGCAATCCCGATCTACCCACTCCGCAGGCGATCGTCGACAAGCTCTGCGAAGTGGTCCAGGATCCGCGCACGCACCGCTACTCCTCCTCCAAGGGCATTCCGGGCCTTCGCCGCGCGCAGGCTGCTTACTATGCACGCCGGTTTGGTGTGAAGCTGAACCCGGATACGCAGGTCGTGGCAACGCTCGGCTCCAAGGAAGGCTTCGCCAACATGGCGCAGGCGATCACCGCGCCCGGTGACGTCATCCTCTGCCCCAATCCGACATACCCTATCCACGCCTTCGGCTTCCTGATGGCGGGCGGCGTGATCCGCTCCATGTCTGTCGAGCCGGACGATAGCTTCTTTCCGCCGCTGGAACGCGCGGTGAAGCATTCGATCCCGAAGCCGCTGGCACTCATCATCAATTACCCATCCAACCCGACCGCGCATATCGCGTCGCTGGATTTCTATAGGGAAGTGATCGCGTTTGCGAAGAAGCACGAGATCATCGTGCTCTCCGATCTTGCCTATTCGGAGATCTACTTCGACGACAACAACCCGCCACCTTCGGTTCTCGAAGTGCCGGGTGCGATGGATGTGGCCGTCGAGTTCACCTCGATGTCGAAAACCTTCTCCATGCCCGGCTGGCGCATGGGCTTTGCTGTCGGCAACGAGCGGCTGATCGCAGCGCTGACGCGCGTCAAATCCTACCTTGATTATGGCGCGTTCACGCCGATCCAGGTGGCTGCAGCCCACGCGCTGAACGGTGACGGTGCCGATATCGCGGAAGTGCGCAGCGTCTACAAGCGTCGCCGTGACGTGATGGTCGAGAGCTTCGGCAAGGCCGGTTTCGACGTACCGCCACCACCGGCGACCATGTTTGCCTGGGCGAAAATTCCGGAAAAGTTCCGCCATCTCGGGAGTCTGGAATTCTCCAAGCTTCTCGTCGAGAAGGCGCACGTTGCCGTCGCACCCGGTGTCGGTTTCGGTGAGATGGGCGACGACTACGTTCGCCTTGCACTGGTCGAAAACGAGCATCGCATTCGCCAGGCTGCCCGCAGCATCAAGAAGTTTCTGTCGACGGCAGACGATACGATGCACAACGTGATTACGCTTAACACGCGTCGCTGACAGCGAACCGGGCCGCCGATCACGATTTGAGGGGCGGCCGTTCTGACCGCCCCATTCTCCCAGATACCAGTCTCCCAAAATACCAGGAAAATCATCATGGCAGATGCCCTCAGAGTCGGCATTGCGGGTCTTGGCACTGTCGGTGCCTCCCTCGTTCGCATCATCCAGACCCGTGCCAACGAATTGGCCATCACCTGCGGACGCCCGATCGAGATTGCCGCCGTGACGGCAAGAGACCGCAGCCGCGACCGCGGGATTGATCTCTCAGGCGTGACCTGGTTCGACAGCGCCGAAGAACTGGCAGCAAACGCTGAGATCGACGTGTTCGTGGAACTGATGGGCGGTGCCGAAGGGGCGGCTGCTGACTCCGTGCGCGCAGCCTTGCGGCGCGGTCTCCACGTGGTGACAGCCAACAAGGCGCTGCTCGCCGCATCCGGCGTCGAACTCGCAAGGATCGCCGAAGAAAACGGCGCACTCCTCAATTTCGAGGCGGCCGTTGCCGGTGGTATCCCGGTCATCAAGGCCCTTCGCGAGTCCCTGACCGGCAACACGATTTCGCGTGTCTACGGCATCATGAACGGCACCTGCAATTACATCCTGACCCGGATGGAGAAGGAGGGCCTGTCCTTTGCCGACTGCCTCAAGGAAGCGCAGCGGCTGGGCTATGCCGAAGCCGATCCGGCCTTCGATATCGAGGGCAACGACACGGCACACAAGCTGGCAATCCTGACGACGCTTGCGTTCGGGACCCAGATCGCGCCCGACGAGATCTATCTCGAAGGCATCACCAATATCTCTATCGACGATATCCACGCGGCCGCCGATCTCGGCTACCGCATCAAGCTTCTCGGCGTCGCGCAGCGCACCGAAACAGGAATCGAGCAGCGCGTTCACCCGACCATGGTACCCCGCGATTCGGTCATCGCGCAGGTCGACGGTGTCACCAATGCGGTCGCGATCGAATCCGATATCCTTGGCGAATTGCTGATGGTCGGCCCCGGTGCCGGCGGCAATGCAACGGCATCCTCGGTGCTCGGTGACATCGCCGACATCGCCAAGAGCCGTCCGGGTGCGCAACAGGTTCCGGTTCTCGGCACACCGGCCGCGTCGCTCACACCTTACAAGCGCGCCCAGATGCAGAGCCACGAAGGCGGTTATTTCATCCGGCTGACCGTTGCCGACCGGACCGGCGTCTTCGCCTCGATCGCTGCCCGCATGGCCGAGAACGCCATCTCGCTGGAATCGATCGTCCAGCGCTCGAAGCCCGATTCGTCCGTGATGTCGAAGACGATCATCCTTGTCACGCACGCGACGATGGAGGACTCGGTCCGCAAGGCCGTCGACGCCATCAAGGCCGAAAGCTATCTGGTTGGCGAGCCGCAGGTCATCCGGATCGAACGGCCCAAGGACATGTGACCCACGCAGCCGTTGAGCCGCACTAGACTGGCCCCAGTGTTTTTTCGCCGAGGCCACGTCCGCTGCCGAAAACAGATTACTGTTGATGCGCCGATGCGCTAAAACGGCTGAATGACCACCCAATCGACCACCTCAATCGCCAGCAGCCTCTCCATGACAACGTCACCGGTCGATCCGGTACCGCGCGCGTTCCTGAACGTAGAGCAATCGGTGAGTGGCCAGCGCTGGGTGTCGCGGCTCGACCAGGCGGCGCAGAACCGCGCGCTTGCCATCAGCCAGATCCATGGCATTCCCGAACTGGTCGCCCGCGTGCTTGCCGGCCGCGGCGTGACGCTCGACGATGCCCCGGCCTTCCTTGATCCGACCATCCGGTCACTGATGCCCGATCCGTTGACGCTGACGGATTGCGACAAGGCTGCAGCAAGACTGGTTGCGGCGATCAACCGACGGGAGCGGGTTGCGATCTTCGGTGATTACGATGTGGATGGCGCGGCCTCTTCCGCGTTGCTCTATCGTTTCCTGACGCATTTCGGTGTCGAGGCCGAGATCTATATTCCGGATCGCATCTTCGAAGGCTACGGACCGAACCCCAATGCGATCCGTCAACTGGTGGCGAACGGCGCGCAGCTGATCGTCACGGTCGACTGCGGCTCGACGAGCCTGGACGCGCTGACAGCGGCCAGGGACGAGGGCTGCGATGTGGTTGTCATCGACCACCACCAGGTCGGTCACGTGCTGCCGCCCTGTGTGGCGCTCGTCAATCCCAACCGCCAGGACGATCTCTCGGGGCAGGGGCATCTCTGCGCGGCGGGAGTCGTGTTTCTGGTCATGGTCGCGACCCTGAAGCAGTTGCGCGAAGGTGGCGATAGCCGCGCACAGTCTCTCGATCTGCTCGGTCTGCTGGATCTGGTGGCGCTGGCAACCGTCTGCGATGTCGTGCCACTAAAGGGGCTGAACCGGGCCTACGTGGTGAAGGGGCTGATCGCCGCCCGTCACATGGTCAATCCGGGACTCACGGCGTTGTTTCGAAAGGCGGGTCTTGGCGGACCGGTGACGCCCTATCATTTCGGCTTCATGATCGGCCCACGTATCAATGCCGGCGGGCGAATCGGCGATGCAGCACTCGGCAGCCGCTTGCTGACATTGGAAGACGATATCAAGGCGGAGGAAATTGCCGGCCGGTTGGACGATCTGAACCGCGAGCGGCAGGCCATGGAAGCCGCCATGCTGGCGGAAGCCGAAGCCGAAGTTCTTGGCGAATACGGTGACGCCGAGGGCGCGTCCGTCATCGTCACGGCGCATGAGAAATGGCATCCGGGCATCGTCGGTCTTCTCGCTGCAAGACTGAAGGAGAAATTCCGGCGGCCTGCCTTCGCGATCGCTTTTGACCCGTCCGGCAAGGGCACCGGTTCCGGCCGTTCGATCAACGGTTTCGACATGGGCCGGATGGTTCGCGGCGCAGTCGAATCAGGGCTTCTGCTAAAAGGTGGCGGTCACGCCATGGCGGCGGGACTGACCGTCGAGCGCGCCAATCTCGGCAAGCTGCGCGCCTATTTCGAGGAAGTGGCGGCTGAGGGCGTTCCGGCGCTTGTTGCCAACCACGTGCTGAAGATCGATGGCGCATTATCGGCATCAGGGGCCACGATTGCGCTGTTCGACCAGCTGGAACTTGCGGGTCCCTACGGGTCTGGCCACGCGCAGCCCGTCTTTGCCATTCCCGCCCATCGTCTGAGAGACGTGCGGCTTGTCGGCACCGCGCATGTGAAGATCACGCTGGAATCACTCGATGGCACGCGTCTGGACGGGATTGCGTTCAGGGCGGCCGAAACGCCGCTCGGCCAGATGCTGCTCAACTCCCGCGGAAAGCAGATCCATGCCGCGGGATGCCTCACGGCCGACCAGTGGCAGGGAAATCGACGGATCCAGCTCAGGCTTCTCGACGCGGTCGAGTCGCGGTGAAAGCCGCAATGTAAAATCAGGGATTGGCAGAAGGGGAAACTGGTACGCCCTAGGGGAGTCGAACCCCTCTTTTCAGAATGAAAATCTGACGTCCTAACCGATAGACGAAGGGCGCGTACAGTGAGCGCTCGTATAGTCAGGCTTGCCCGATCCGGCAAGTAGAAAAATCGATATTTCTCTGTTTTTAAATGAAATAATCCAAGCCAAGGCGTGCCGCGGGAAAACGCGCGAGCGAACAATCCTGAAGATATGGAAGAAGGGGGAAGTGGTACGCCCTAGGGGAGTCGAACCCCTCTTTTCAGAATGAAAATCTGACGTCCTAACCGATAGACGAAGGGCGCGTACAGGAGCGTCTTATAGGGACGATTTTTCAAACAGACAAGCCAAGAAACGGTATTTTTCGGAAGATAAGCAGAGAAAATTGCGCGGCTGGATGCTCCAAGAGAACTTAGAGGTTCTTGTGCATAATCAACAGTTTGAAGGAAGGAACTGGTACGCCCTAGGGGAGTCGAACCCCTCTTTTCAGAATGAAAATCTGACGTCCTAACCGATAGACGAAGGGCGCGTACAGTGAGCGCCCTTATAGAGGCGTGATTTCGTTACCGCAAGCGCAAAAACGATGTTTTTTGCGAAAAATTAGATGCGCGGAAAATGCGGCTTCAGTAAGCGTAAAGCCATGCGAAATCAGCAGCTTATCGGATTTGACCAGCTCGCTCTTTTCGCTCCCGCACGAGGCTGATGGTTAGAGCTGCGCCTGCTGCGACGGGTCCGGCAGCGGCTGGCGGGGCGTGAAGACGCTGCCATGCGCTGCATTGATGCCGCCGGCGGGTGCGGCGACGGCCGTCTGCCCATCGGGGGCAACCGTCGGCGCAGTCGTTGCCGATGGAAATGGGGAGGCGTTGGACGAAAAGATGCTGTAGCTGCTTGCGCGCACGCCGGTCGGTTGCGTCACGAGACCGGCGATGGAGTTCGACGGCTGCTCCGGCGCAGGGGGGAACGCGCCTGGGTCAGCGTTGGCGCCCGGCGCATCAGACGTCGCAGCTGGCGCGGATTTGGCTTGGTGCGCCTGTGTGGAGACGAGAGGATCGACATAGAGGCTGGCGCCGCTCGTGCCGCCTTTGGCAAGCGGTTTTGCCGCGCCATCTGGTTGCTCCGCGGCCACCGCCTCTGCTGACACCGGTTCGGCGTCGGCAACCTTGCGGGTCATCGAGCAACTGCTCATCATTAAAACTGCTATCGCCACTGCGAGGAGCGGAAAACTCGGCCTTGAGATCGATCTTGCTGGCGACACCGGCACGTGATGCCCTTCATGTACGTCGCGGACACTCTGTCGCGAATCATGGAGATGAGCATCACGTGTCCTGTTTCGCTCGGCAAGAGAGGGGCGTTGGCCTTGGTCAGGCCGACGCAAGCCTCAATTACCAGCTGCCGGTATTCGGCATCGATGCCCACGGCTCGGCGACCGGCAGGTTGTCGCCCTTCTGCAGGATCTCGAAGGAAATGCCGTCCGGCGAAAGTACGAAGGCCATCCGACCTTCGCGAGGCGGACGGTTGATCACGATGCCATTGTCCTGCAGGTGCTGGCAGAATGCATAGACGTCGTCGACCTCATAGGCGAGGTGGCCGAAATTGCGTCCGCCCGTGTAATCCTCGCTGTCCCAGTTGTAGGTAAGCTCGATGCACGGCGCCATATTTTCCTTAGCCTGCGAAACGTCGTCGCGTGCAGCCAGAAAGACCAGCGTGAAGCGGCCCTTGTCATTTTCGATGCGGCGGATCTCCTCCAAACCCATCAATGTCTTGTAGAAATGGAGAGACGCGTCGAGATCCTTGACCCGAACCATTGTGTGTAGATAGCGCATGTGTCGCAAGCTCCGCGATGTCGTTGGCAAACTGTCGAGCGGATATGGTGCATTGCAGGAGGTCAGCAAGCCTGGGGCAAGCCGTCAGCCGTAGAAAGATGCTGATAAAGTCCAGACGGGGACTTGCACTGGAGGGTTAACGGGATGTTAATCTAGGCGCGAAGAATCACTTCCACCGTCATGTCGTAACGCGTAATCGAGGGGCCGATAGGATATGGCAGACAGGATATCGTTGAAAGGCGTAGCCGAATACGAGGAATTCGCGGGCGATCCGGTCGAGCTCATCGAAATTACGGGTGTGGTCAAGTGGTTCGATGTTGCGAAGGGGTTCGGCTTCATCGTGCCCGACAACGGTATGCAGGATGTGCTTCTGCATGTGACCTGCCTGAGGCGCGATGGATACCAGACCATCCTTGAAGGCACCCGTATCGTCGCGATGATCCAGAAGCGCGACCGTGGCTATCAGGCCTTCCGCATTCTTTCCATGGATCAGTCGACCGCAGTTCATCCCTCGCAGTTGCCGCCGGTTCGCACCCATGTTCAGGTCACGCCAACGAGCGGCCTGGAACGGGCACTGGTGAAATGGTTCAACCGCACCAAGGGCTTTGGATTCCTGAGCCGCGGTGAGGGGACCGAAGATATCTTCGTCCACATGGAAACGCTGCGCCGCTACGGACTGACAGAGCTCCGTCCCGGCCAGACCGTGCTGGTCCGGTTCGGACCTGGCGACAAGGGCTTGATGGCAGCCGAAATTCATCCCGACAATCCCAACCCTGTAAGCCGGTCACATTGATGTTGAGAATGCAGTCATTCGGGCGGATCACGCCCTTTGCAAAAGGCGCCCTTGCGGCGCTTTTTCTGTTTGTCGCCTACGCTGCCGCAGCCCAGCAGGTCATCTTTCCAAAGGACGAGCTGTCGATCCGCACGGCAGCGGGCGAGACCCATGCCTTTGTGATTGAGCTCGCTCTGACGGACCAGCAGCGCTCGCAGGGCCTGATGTACCGCAAGGAAATGCCTGACGATCACGGCATGCTGTTCGACTTCGGCGAGACACGCCGTGTTTCCATGTGGATGGAAAACACCATCCTGCCGCTCGATATGCTGTTTATCGAAGGCGACGGGACGGTCTCTCATATCCGCGAAAATGCGGTTCCTTACTCTCGTGACGTGATCGATTCGCGGGGACCGGTAAAATTTGTCCTCGAACTGAATGCCGGTCGGACGAAAGCGCTCGGAATCAAGGTTGGTGACAAGGTGGTTTCCAAACGGATCGGCAACGCAGGATAGGTGTTTGGCCGCTTTCCCACAGTTAGTTCGTTAGACAGTTCGAACAATTGGGAAAATCCACTTTTTGCAGTTGCGGGCTGGTAGGGAACCGTGTATCTCGCATTCTTGTAAGGAACGGAGTGTAGCGCAGTCTGGTAGCGCATCTGGTTTGGGACCAGAGGGTCGGGAGTTCGAATCTCTCCACTCCGACCATTGCCTTCAAAAGAGCGTCGCGCTCAGCAGTTGCCGAAGCGTCACGCTAGCAAAAGTCGGATGTTTCAGTTCATGACGGCCAAGATCTATCGTCCCGCAAAAACTGCAATGCAATCTGGCAAAGCCAAGACGCATCTCTGGCTCCTCGAATTCGACCAGGAAGAGCCACGCCGGATCGATCCGATCCTTGGCTATACATCTTCCGGAGACATGAAGCAGCAGGTACGCCTGACCTTTGAAAGTCAGGAACTTGCCGAAGCCTACGCAAAGCGCGAAGGCATCGAATACCGCGTCGTTCAGCCGAAAGAACCTGCGCGTCAAGCTGCTTCCTACACCGACAATTTCCGCTTCAATCGCTCGCAGCCCTGGACGCACTGACATCCTGTCTGCGTTCTGTTAGAAGCGTCTTAGCAGGCCCCTTAGCTCAGCTGGATAGAGCACCTGCCTTCTAAGCAGGTGGTCGCAGGTTCGAATCCTGCAGGGGTCGCCAAAACTATCTCCCAAAAAATTGCGACTGCCGCTTGAGCGAAGGGATATCGCCTTGAGCAAAGCGCTGCTTTGGAGCTGGATATAGAGATCAAGAATCTCTGGCGTATTTCGCCCCGCCCGGCAAGGTCGGTTAACCATTGCTTCATTTTCGAAATCAGACCCTAGAGAAAGCACAACCCTCCAAAGGCCGCAGCCGACGACGACCTGAGTTAACTCGTCGTGTGTTGGTCGGATATCGGCTTGGCGACCCGCCTGTGTGTTCGAGGGTATGAACTACTGATTGAGGCGCGTGAGGCTTTCATCGCGGTTGTGTGCACATGCGATGATGCAAATGTATGACTTTCGCGAGGGTCGATGAGGCCAACAGACGTCCGACTCGGATTTCGCCTTCCGCGTAGGTCCTCGCGAGCACGTCATCCTCAACCTGCGTCAACGGCTCGATTGCGTCGCGCGACCGGGTCGAACAACCGTGACGGCAACAAAAAACCGAACAATGGAGGTCCCATTGTTCGGCGAGTTGAGTGCTGGAACCAAGAGATGGCGTCCGAGCTTTTGGGTACGATCTGGATGTTAACCTGGGGTGAAGACCTCAGGCGAATACTTGAGTGAGAATACCTGCCGGCCAATCGTGCAACGACGTTACCTCATGACCCGACTTGGTTGCATCTCGCAATGCCAGCGATCAGCAAGTGGTAGCAGCGCCGCCGCAGTTCAACTTCTTGCTGAGGTTCGTGAATTGCGTGCTTAGTGCACCGCCGAGCGTCTGTGCACCAGCGATCAGCGCGACAGAGATAAGAGCGGCGATGAGCCCGTATTCGATGGCAGTGGCGCCAGACTCGTCCTTCATAAAGCGTGCAAAAACCGACATGCAAATCCTCCTTGATTCGTGCCGTGGGACAAGGCGTCCCGACGTGCTGTTCTTTTACCGAACGTCAAAAGAGTGTTGCGTTAACAGGATCGGTTAATATGTTCCTATTGGCTAATGTGAGTTCTGAATGGTTAAGAAGTGGTTTTCGTGACCCCCCACGTGTGCTCATCGCCCGCCGGCGACCCGGTCGAACTGGATCCTTTCATTGTAGGATAACGCGTGCTCATGACCAAACCGGGCCTAGCATGCTGCCACCGGTACTCGTGGTGCCAGAGCGTTGCAGTGGGGTAGGACCTACCATTCATTCCACCGCGTACCCAGCCTCACCACGTCATGTTGCGATGCAGCAACATCCGAAGTTCACATCTTCGGGAAACCGATCGTGATCCCGCAATCGCATTTCAGCCGCAAAATCGATTCGAAGCTGCCTCATTCGAGCGTATATTCGCGGCGGTCAGTTCCGTTGCATCGGCAGGGGAAGGCACGTGGCGAAAACGGACCTTTGGGTCTGACAAACTCGCCTCCATCGCATTGAAACGGGTGTTCCGGGTGACCTCGCGGTTGCTTGCGCCTCAACATTGTCTTGAGCCTTCGAGTGGGGATCAAATGAACAGAAGTCTATTGGCCGGCGGCGTCGCGCTGTTTGCGGCAATCTTTGCGGTTGGCCCGTTTTCGGCATTGAGCGCTCATGCGGCGGACAGGCCCGTGATCTGGCAGCCCGTCAAGAATTCGGACAGAAGCTATTCCGTCAAGCTCGGCTTCAGGTTGCCGACGGAGCTGGAGCCCGAGGCGGGCTTCAACGTCGGTGTCGATGCGAAGAAGGACGGGTCGATGAACACGCCGCTTCGGCTGTGGGGCAGCATGAAGATGAAGTCGGTCCAGAGGCCCGCTTACGAGGTCGAACGCAAGATCGGGATCGATTACGACGGATTGGCCGAAACGGCCGCCGTCAGCATGAACTACCACCAAACGCAGATCGTCACGTCGACGATCGATGTCGAGCGCAATGCGAGCTATGTCATGCGCTACGACGGGCTCAATCAGGACTGGAGCGGCCTCGACGCCAACCAGACCCTGCGGCTGTCCCGGTCAAACACGGGCACAGCCGTCGTCGTCCGCGCAACGGCGATCGATACGTTTCGCATCGGCGGCGCGGGCCTGGGACTCGAGCAGAAACTGGGAGACAGCCTGACACTCAGCGGCTCCGTCGATCGCTATTCAGACGCGACCGCAGCAGTAACCAGCGTCAATGCCCGCTATTCATTCCAGTGGTGATGGCGCCCTGACGATTGTTTCGACGGGAAACGAAAAAGGGGCGCTCGCGGCGCCCCTTTTCTTTTGCAGGTCATTCCCGTTGGCGCAGTCTGCCTAGTGCAGGATCTGGCTAAGGAACAGTCTGGTGCGCTCGTGCTGCGGATTGTCGAAGAACTCCGCCGGTGAATTCTCTTCGACGATCTGTCCCTGGTCCATGAAGATCACCCGGTTGGCGACCTGGCGGGCAAAGCCCATTTCATGGGTGACGCACATCATGGTCATGCCTTCTTCGGCAAGGCCAACCATCGTATCGAGCACTTCCTTGACCATTTCAGGATCGAGAGCCGAGGTCGGTTCGTCGAACAGCATGATCTTCGGCTTCATGCACAGCGAGCGGGCAATCGCCACACGCTGCTGCTGACCGCCGGAGAGCTGGCCCGGATACTTATGGGCCTGTTCCGGAATCTTGACACGCTTGAGGTAGTGCATCGCCACTTCCTCGGCTTCCTTCTTCGGCATCTTGCGAACCCAGATCGGTGCAAGCGTGCAGTTCTCAAGGATCGTCAGGTGCGGGAAGAGGTTGAAGTGCTGGAACACCATGCCGACTTCTCGCCGCACTTCGTCGATCTTTTTCAGATCGTTGGTAAGTTCGATATTGTCGACGACAATGCTGCCCGACTGATGTTCCTCGAGGCGGTTGATACAGCGGATCATCGTCGATTTTCCGGAGCCTGACGGCCCGGCGATGACGATGCGTTCGCCTTTCATCACCTTGAGATTGATGTCGCGCAGCACGTGAAAATCGCCATACCACTTGTTCATGCCGATGATCTCGACAGCGACATCCGTGGAGGAGACGGTGAGGTTTTTGGGTTGGGCGTCAGCCATTGTTTTTCCCCTTGTTATCGCTTGTGGCCGGTATCGAGATGCCGTTCCATAAAGGCGGAATAGCGTGACATGCCGAAGCAGAAAATCCAGTAGATAAGACCAGCGAACACGAGGCCGGTAAGCGGCGTCATGGGCGTGATCCAGGTCGTATCCGTAAAGTTGAGCCTGATGATGTTCAAGAGGTCGAACATGCCGATGATGGCAACGAGCGACGTATCCTTGAACAGGCCGATGAAGGTGTTGACGATGCCAGGGATCACGAGCTTGATCGCCTGTGGAAGGACGATCAGGCGGGTTTTCTGCCAGTAGCTGAGGCCGAGCGAATCGGCACCTTCGCCCTGACCTTTCGGAATAGCCTGCAGGCCGCCACGAATGACTTCTGCCATATAGGCGGAGGCAAACAGCGACACACCGATCACGGCGCGCAGGAAGTTGTCGATGCTCCAGCCGGTGGGCAGGAACAGAGGCAGCATCACGTTTGCCATGAAGAGAACCATGACAAGCGGTACGCCGCGGATCACCTCAATGAAGACGACGCAGAGCGTCTTCAATACGCGCATGTTGGAACGCCGTCCGAGCGCCAAAAGGATGCCGACGGGGAAGGAGACCGCGATGCCGACGAAGGAGAGGATCAGCGTCACCATCATGCCGCCCCAGAGCGGGGTCTCGACCCGCTGCAGGCCAAGAACATTGCCATGCATGAGGAAGAACGAGACGACCGGGTAGACGAGAAACAGCAGAACGGCGTTCAGCGGCTTGTACGGCAGTTTCGGAATGAGGAGAGGCACGAGCAGCACGATCAGCATGAACCCGACCAGCATGACGCGCCAGCGCTCCTCGATCGGGTAGCGGCCGAACATGAACTGCTGGAACCGGTCACCGACAAACGCCCAGCATGCGCCTTTCCAGCCATCCGGCTGGGTGCCGCCTTGGACGACGGTGGCGCAGACCGAGCGATCGGCACCGACCCAACTCGCATTGATGAACAGCCAGTTGATGATGCCGGGCAGGGCGAAAGCCAGCAATGCGATGGCGACGATGGTCAGCACCACATCCTTTGGCGTTGCCAGGAGATTGGTCCGGATCCAGCCGCTTGCCGAACTGGCGCTGACCGGCGGCGGTTCCGGTGCAATCATGTCATTGCGAACGTAAGAGAGCTTGTGTGTAGACATGTCTTATCTCTCCACCAGAGCCATCTTGGCGTTGAACCAGTTCATGAACAGCGATGTCGCGATGCTGATGCTTAGATAGATGGTGAGCATGATCGTGATCATCTCGACAGCCTGACCGGTCTGGTTGAGCGAGGTGCTCCCGGTCGAAAACAGTTCGGGAAAACCGATTGCAACGCCGAGAGACGAGTTTTTGGTCAGGTTGAGATACTGGCTTGTCAGCGGTGGAATGATGATGCGGAAAGCCTGCGGTACGACAACCAGTCTGGTGATCTTGCCCGGCTGGACGCCGAGTGCAGCGGCGGCTTCCGTCTGTCCCTTGCCGACGCCCTTGATGCCGGCTCGGATGATTTCCGCGATAAACGCTGCCGTGTAGAGCGAAAGCGCCAGATATAGCGCCACAAATTCCGGACGGATATTGGCGCCGCCGGAAAGATTGAAACGACCTTCGACGGGATAGTCGAAGGTCAGCGGCGAACCCATGGCGATGAATCCGAGAAGCGGCAGACCGATGATGATGGCGGCGGAGATCCAGCCGTTGGGCAATTGCTGCCCGGTTGCCATCTGGCGCTTGACCGACCACGTGCGGAAGACGAACGCGACAACGATGCCGACGAGAATGGCAACCGGAAGGATCCACGCGCCTTCGCCCCAGATCGTTGCCGGAAAGGTCAGGCCACGGTTGCTGAGGAAGGTCGAGAGCGGGCCCTGGATAGCATCACGCGGCTGCGGCAGAATGGCGAGAACGCCGGAATACCAGAAGAAAATGACCAGCAGCGGCGGAATGTTTCTGAACACCTCGACATAGACGGTGCAGAGCTTGGCGATCAGCCAGTTTTTCGACAGGCGACCGATACCGATGATGAAGCCGACGATGGTTGCTGTGATGATTCCGGTGACAGCGACCATCATCGTGTTCAGGAAGCCGACCAGGATCGCCCTGCCATAGGTCGAGTCGCTCGTGTAGGCGATCAGGGATTGCCCGATATCGAAGCCTGAGCGACCAGCGAGGAAGCCAAACCCGGTGGCGGTGTTGCTGCGGGCAAGGTTGACACTGACATTGTGTGCGATCGACCAGACGAGCGCAACGAGAATGACCAGCGTCAGCACCTGGAAGAAGATGCTCCGCGCTTTTGGATCGTAAATGAGTGACGTGGACGCGCGCTTAGTAGCAGGCGCACGGATCGAGTTGTCCGTCATGCTTTGCCAATCCCCTGTGACCCGTTGTGGGCCCTTATTGTTTTTGATTCTTATTGATCGTGGAGAATGTCTCGCAGGGCGGACGGAGCCACCCTGCGAGACGTCAGTCTATCAGTCGATTAACGGATCGGCGGTGCGAACTGCAGGCCACCCTTGCTCCACAGAGCATTCAGGCCACGTGCGATCTTCAGCGGGCTGCCGGAACCGATATTGCGCTCGAAGACGTCGCCGTAGTTACCGACGCCCTTGACGATGTTGTAGGCCCATTCGTTGGTCAGGCCGAGATCGGTACCGACCTTGGTGTCCTTCTCGGTGCCGAGGAAGCGGCGGATATCCGGGTTGGTCGAGTTCTTCATCTCGTCGATATTGGCCTGGGTGATGCCGAATTCTTCGGCCTGAACCAGGGCGTAGCCTGTCCACGAAACGATATCGAACCACTTGTCGTCGCCCTGGCGAACGGCTGGGCCAAGCGGCTCCTTGGAGATGATTTCCGGAAGAATGACGTGTTCGTCAGGGTTCGACAGCGCGAGACGCGTTGCATAAAGGCCCGACTGGTCCGTCGTGTAGACGTCGCAACGGCCGGCCTGGTAGGCGGCGTTTACTTCTTCGAGCTTTTCGAAGACGACCGGGTTGTACTGGAGGTTGTTGGACTTGAAGTAGTCGGCGAGGTTGAGTTCGGTTGTCGTGCCCGACTGAACGCAGACGGCAGCGCCGGACAGTTCAAGCGCCGACTTCACGTTCAGGCTCTTCGGAACCATGAAGCCCTGGCCGTCGTAGTAGTTGACGTAGCGGAAGTTGAAACCGAGCGCGGTATCGCGGCTGATGGTCCAGGTGGTGTTACGTGCGAGCACGTCGACTTCACCCGACTGCAGTGCCGTGAAGCGGCTCTGGGCCGTGGTCGGCGTGTACTTCACCTTCGTTGCATCACCGAAAACCGCAGCTGCGACGGCCTTGCAGAAATCGACGTCGAAGCCTTTCCAAGCGCCGGCCGAATCCGGCTGCGCGAAGCCGGCCAGACCGGTGTTGACGCCGCACTGAACGAAGCCCTTCGCCTTGACATCATCAAGCGTGGCCGCGGAAGCTGCCGAGGCAAAGCCAAGGACCGCTGCGCCAAACGCGGCAGACAAAAGCGTCTTTTTCATTTTCCCAACCTTATCTGTTGTTTTGTGTGATCTCTCGACACAGGCCGTTCCCCTGATTTTATGAATACGACCGGTCCCCCGCTGACCTCCCGGCGCGGGTGTTTATATCTCATTCGGAAACGAAGGCAGGGTCAAGGGCCACCCGTTCAAATTGCGTCCAAATTACGGTGTATTAGACTTTACCGCCTACGCGCTGGGCAAATGCTCAAGTTGTGTGCGAGTTGTGGCGGTTTTTATACCGAACGAGCATGCTAATATTGCACCGGTACTGGGAATTGGGCAGCGGGGTTGACCAGCCTGGAGGGCGGCGGCAAAACTGGCGCCATTGTCAACGAAAGTGCATTCCGGACATGTCCCAGAAAGATAAACTGATCGAAGAAGCGGGTCAGAATACGCGCCTTGCGCATATCGGAAACGATCCACGCGCGTATCATGGCTTCGTCAACCCGCCTGTCGTCAAAGGTTCCACGGTCCTTTTCCCGAATGCCGAAGCGATGGAAAAGCGCAGCCAGCCATACACCTATGGAACCCGCGCGACCCCGACGACGGACGCCCTGTGCGCTGCGTTCGACCAACTCGAGGGTTCTGCGGGTACGATCCTCGTTCCATCGGGACTGGCTGCGATCTCAATCCCGTTCCTGGCTTACCTGTCATCGGGCGATCACGCGCTGATCGTCGACTCGGTCTACACGCCCTGCCGGACTTTCTGTGACACGATGCTCACGAGACTGGGGATCGACGTCGAGTACTATGATCCGGAGATCGGGGCAGACATCACCAAGCTGATGAGGCCGAACACCAAACTCGTTCATACGGAAGCGCCCGGCTCGAATACGTTCGAGATGCAGGACATCCGCGCAATCACGGACGCTGTGCACGCCTATTCCGCAGACGTCGTGGTGACGCTGGACAACACCTGGGCGACACCGCTTTATTTTCGTCCGCTCGACTTCGGCGTCGACGTCTCGATCCATGCGACCACGAAGTACCCGTCCGGGCATTCGGATATCGTCATGGGTTCGGTGTCGGCCAATGCGAAGCATTTTCCGGCTCTTGAGGCCGCGCGGGTTGCAATGGGCATCTGCGGTGCGCCGGAAGATTCCTACCTGATCCTGCGTGGCCTGAGAACGATGGGTCTGCGGCTGGACCAGCATCAAAAAAGCGCCCTTGAAATCGCCGAGTGGCTGGAAGGTCGCGACGGCGTTGCGCGCGTCCTGCATCCGGCGTTGCCAAGCTTTCCTGGCCACGAGATCTGGAAGCGTGACTTCAAGGGATCGAGCGGGATCTTCTCCTTCGTGCTGCAGGCCGAGCCTGAGAGGGCGAAGGCCAAGGCGCACGCCTTCCTCGATGCCCTGAGCTTTTTCGGCCTCGGTTACTCCTGGGGAGGATACGAAAGCCTTGCTCTGGTCGTAAATCTTTCCGACCGCACCATCTGCAAGCAGCCCACCGAGGGTGCAGTCATCAGGCTTCAGATCGGTCTCGAAGACGTGCCTGATCTCAAGAAAGATCTTGAAGCGGGGTTTGCCGCGGCGGCCGCGGTCTGATCGCGTCGCTACTCGGCGTCGAAACCGTAGAGCCAATCCAGATCCGCCGCGAGCGATTGCGGCGGACGCATTGAGAGAACAAAGTTGCGACCGAGCTTCAGCGGGCCGCGCGCATGATAGGCAAAGCGGTTGAATTCCCCGCGTGCTCGCACCTTGGCGACGCGACCGGCCCGTTCGGTCTCGTAGGCTGATAGCGCCTGTGTGAGCGAGGGCAGGGCGGCCACGCGGTTTGCCAGGATGAACGCGTCTTCGATTGCCATCGCCGCGCCTTGGGCCGCAAAGGGCAGCATCGCATGGGCGGCGTCGCCGATCAGAACAAGATCGCGGCCATTGTGCCAACGGCCCGGGGTCACCTGATAGAGCGGCCAGAACGTCGGCTTGTCAGACGCGGCCAGTGTTTCGGCTATGCTCGGATGCCATCCTCTGAAATGACGCAGCAGCAGGTCTTTCTGGGCAGAGCTTGCCTCGGTATTCCACCGATGTCCGGGGTTGATGCCGGACGCGATGGCGACGATGTTGAAACTATCCTTCTCCTTCAGCGGATAGGCCACAATGTGTGCCGAAGGTCCGAGAAATGCACTGACAGCATTCGGCTTCAGCCAGGAAGGTGCCGCGCTCTTGGAAACCATGAAGCGCCAGGCGACACTGTTGGAAAAAACGGCTTCCGGATTTTTGGGAATTGCGGAGCGAATGCCAGACCAGACTCCATCTGCGGCGACGATCAGGTCATGGTGGCGTCCGGAGATCTCCGCCAGTTCGTCTCGAACGGCGCTCCCAATCTTCGAGCCCAGCCGAAGCGTGCAGAGCGGGTTGGCGTTCACGGCGTGGAGAAGCGCGTCTTGCAGCGTTGCCCTATGGAGGACGCCATAGGGCGATCCCCACCGCTCGCGGGCGAACCGGCCGGATGGCACATAGGCCAGCCGATGAAGCGAACGGCCCGAAACGAGCTGCACTTCGTCAGGTTCTGTCCACAACCGTTCCAGATCGCCAAGTACGCCAAGCTTGCTCAGCACGCGCGAAGCGTTCGGCGACAGCTGGAGTCCAGCGCCGACTTCCTGAAGGGAAGGCGCCTGCTCGAAGATGTCGCAGGTGATGCCATGGCGCGCAAACGCGAGCGCAGCGGTGAGACCCGCCATGCCCGCACCCACGATCGCTACTGTCTCGACAGCCATTTCTGGCTGCCGATCAGGCGGCCTTGACGTTGAAGACGCAGCCCGGAGGGTCGGTCTGTTCGGCCTTCAGGGTAGGGTTGTATTTGTACAGAGTGGAACAGTAGGAGCAGACTTTTTCGACTTCGTCGCCCATGTCGATAAAGATGTGCGGATGATCGTAAGGAACGGATGCACCAGTGCACATGAATTCCTTCACGCCGATCTGGATCGACGGGAAACCGCCGTCGTTCTGGAAATGGGGAATGCTGTGGCCGGCCATGGTCGTCTCCAATGCGTACAATAGGGCACGTCTGATTTGGCGCGGACATTACCGCCGCCGCATTCAAAAGTGTAGTGCAAAAACCGCGATGCGAGGTGTCTTTCAGGGTTCAATCGCAAGCACCGATATCTTATGGTCCGCCGCCAAAACAGGATATCCCAGATGAACCTCAATGCCCCGGCCTTTTCCACCTTCAGCCATGACGGCCTGAGCCTCTCCTATCTGGATGAGGGGGATCCGGCGGGCGATCCTGTCCTGCTCATCCACGGTTTCGCTTCCAGCGCGACCGTGAACTGGGTGCATCCGGGATGGGTAAAGACGCTCGGCGATGCCGGTTACAGGGTGATCGCCATGGACAATCGCGGCCATGGCGGCAGTGACAAGCCGACCGATCCGGACGCCTATCGCCCTTGGGTGATGGCAGCGGATTGTGTTGCTCTGCTCGATCACCTGCGCATCCCGGCAGCGCATCTGTTCGGCTATTCGATGGGCGCGCGTATCTCGGTGTTTGCAGCGCTCAACGATCCGGACAGGGTCCGGTCGCTGGTGCTCGGCGGTCTCGGAATCGGCATGACGGACGGGGTCGGTGACTGGGATCCGATCGCGGATGCGCTCTTGGCGCCCTCGCTTGAGAGCGTCAGCCATGATCGCGGCCGTATGTTCCGCGCCTTTGCCGACCAGACGAAAAGCGACAAGCAGGCACTCGCCGCCTGTATCCGCGGTTCGCGCGATCTGGTCGAACGCAGCGATATGGGCAAGATCGACGTTCCTACGCTGATCGGCGTTGGGACGAAGGACGATATCGCGGGTTCACCGCAGGATCTGGCCGATCTGATGCCGAATGCGACAGCGCTCGATATTCCCGGTCGTGACCACATGCTTGCGGTCGGCGACAGAGTTTTCAAGAAAGCGGTACTGGAGTTTTACGCGGCGCAGGCCTGAGCCCGGCTCCGCCACGGATTGGCAAGACTTCATGTTTCCTTGAATTAACGATCAACGAAATGCGATTTCGCCGGCGTTGGTGTTGTCGTAAATCTAATCTATATATTGTGGCTTACGCCAAAGAGGAGACGGCCATGGCCGCGAGAACCGAAGTTCGCCAGACCGAGGACATTCGCCAGACCGATAGTGTCGCTAGCGTCGACCCCATATGGGACACGCTGCGGCAGGAAGCACGCGTCGCAATCGACCAGGACCCGTTGCTGGCCGCCTTCCTCTATTCAACCGTCCTGAACCACCGTTCGCTGGAAGAATGCGTCGTTCATCGGATCTGCGAACGGCTCGATCATCCCGATCTGCAGGCCGTCCTGCTGCGGCAGACATTCATGGAAATGCTGGACGAATGGCCGGATTGGGGTGCTATTCTGCGCGTCGATATCCAGGCCGTCTATGACCGCGACCCTGCCTGCCTGCGTTTCGTCGAGCCAGTCCTCTACTTCAAGGGATTTCACGCCATCCAGACGCATCGCTTGGCGCACTGGCTGTTTTACCGCGGCCGTCGCGACTTCGCGCTCTATCTGCAAAGCCGCGCCTCAAGTGTCTTCCAGACAGACATCAATCCGGCGGCTCAGATCGGTAAGGGGATCTTCCTCGACCACGCGACCGGGCTTGTCGTCGGCGAAACCGCGATCATCGGGGACAATGTCTCCATCCTGCATGGGGTCACTCTCGGTGGCACCGGTAAGGAGGGCGCAGATCGTCACCCAAAGATCGGCAACGGCGTGCTGATCGGCGCAGGCGCAAAGATCCTCGGCAATATCGAGGTTGGTGCCTGCTCGCGTGTGGCGGCGGGCTCCGTCGTCCTCAAAGCTGTTCCGGAGAAATCCACCGTCGCCGGTGTTCCGGCAAAGGTCGTCGGGACCGCGGGTTGCTCCGAGCCGGCACGCCTGATGGACCAGCTTCTGCGCGCCGAGGACTAGTCCGCGCCCGGACCTACTTGTTCCAGGAAAACTCGGGGCAGGGTCGTGCGGTGTAGAGAACGGCGGCTTTACTTTCGCCTTTCTCCCGTGCCAAAAGCGCATCGATTTGATCGCAAAATCTGACGGAGAAGATCGTGAACCCCGACGAAATCAAGAAGATCGACGACTATTTCAAGCGCCTTCTGAACCCCCAGATCGTCGTCAAGGCGCGTCCCCGCAAGAACGATTCTGCCGAAGTCTATCTTGGTGATGAATTTCTCGGCGTCGTCTATCTGGATGACGAAGATGGAGAGCGTTCCTACAATTTCTCCATGGCGATCCTCGACGTCGATCTTTGATCGCAGGATCCGACTGGTTTTCAAGAAAAGTTGTCGAGAGGCCCTCCGTGGGCCTCTTTTGTTTTGGACGTAAGCCTCGAGCATGCAAGCTTCATTAGCATCTACTCTTCGACGGAATTGTGAGCGACAGGCGATCGCCGTTCGCGCGTCGGATCCGTACGCATGAAGCTGCAGCGTCTGAGGCTGTGGCCATGATGCCGCCCGCCTTTTGGGTCAGTATGGCGGCAGAATTTGAGTTGCCGAATGTGGTACTTTTGGCTCGTCGCGAGCCCCTCTCGGCGGAATAGTGATTGCACAGCGGGAAAGGGGGCTTAAAATCCTTTCCCAAAGAACTACCTTTAGCAAGACTGAAGTCCTGTCGACCGGTTGTTCGCTATACCGCCGCTGGATGACTAGGGAATGAAAGACGATGATCGCACTGCCGATCTTGATGGAAAATGAAAAGAACGGCGACGGAGACAACGCGGGCCGCGGAACCTCCGTCATCACGCGAACGAAACCGAAAACCAAACGGCCTAACCTGTACCGCGTTCTCCTTCTGAATGACGACTACACGCCAATGGAGTTCGTCATCCATATTCTGGAGCGTTTTTTCCAGAAGGACCGCGATGCGGCAACGATTATCATGCTCCACGTCCATAACCATGGCGTCGGAGAATGCGGAATTTTCACCTATGAAGTAGCGGAAACCAAGGTGTCCCAGGTCATGGACTTCGCCCGGCAACACCAGCATCCGCTGCAATGTGTCATGGAAAAGAAGTGAGGAACCCGACGTGCCAACATTTTCGCCTAGTCTTGAAAAGGCTCTGCACCAGGCACTGACCTTCGCGAACGAGCGGCATCACGAATATGCCACACTCGAACATCTGCTTCTGGCGTTGATCGACGACGCCGATGCGGCGGCGGTCATGGGAGCATGCAGCGTCAACCTGGATACGCTCCGCAAAACCGTGTCTGAATATGTCGACAATGAACTCGCAAACCTGGTGACAGGCTATGACGAGGACTCCAAACCGACATCCGGCTTTCAACGCGTCATCCAGCGCGCTGTGATCCACGTCCAATCCTCCGGTCGTGAAGAAGTGACCGGAGCAAACGTGCTCGTCGCAATCTTCGCAGAACGTGAGAGCCACGCAGCCTTCTTCCTGCAGGAGCAGGAAATGACCCGCTACGACGCGGTCAACTATATCTCTCACGGCATCGGCAAGCGTCCGGGTTCCTCCCAGGCCCGGACCCCGCGTGGTGCTGATGAGCCCGATTCGGACGCCAAGCCTGTTTCGCGCAACGAGGAGGAAGGTCCCGGCAAGAAGCAGCAGGATGCCCTCAAGGCATACTGTGTCAATCTGAACGAAAAGGCCAAGAATGGCCGTATCGATCCGTTGATCGGTCGTCATTCCGAGGTCAACCGCACGATCCAGGTCCTGTGCCGCCGCTCCAAGAACAACCCGCTTTACGTGGGCGATCCGGGCGTTGGCAAAACTGCGATCGCCGAGGGACTGGCAAAGCGCATCGTCGAGGGCAAGGTGCCCGAAGCGCTGGCCGATGCGACGATCTTCTCGCTCGATATGGGCACCCTGCTTGCAGGCACCCGCTATCGCGGCGACTTCGAGGAACGTCTGAAGCAGGTCGTCAAGGAACTGGAAGATTTTCCAGGTGCTGTCCTGTTCATCGACGAAATCCACACCGTCATCGGTGCGGGTGCAACGTCGGGCGGTGCCATGGATGCGTCCAACCTGCTGAAGCCGGCTCTGTCCTCTGGCCAGATCCGCTGCATCGGTTCGACGACCTACAAGGAATACCGCCAGTTCTTCGAAAAGGACCGGGCTCTGGTTCGACGCTTCCAGAAAATCGACGTCAATGAGCCGTCGATCGATGATGCGATCGAAATCATGAAGGGCTTGAAGCCGTATTTCGAAGAGTATCACAAGCTGCGCTACACCAACGACGCGATCAAGTCGGCGGTGGAACTGTCAGCACGGTATATCTCCGACCGCAAGCTGCCGGACAAGGCGATCGACGTGATCGACGAGACCGGTGCAGCCCAGATGCTGCTGCCCGCTTCCAAGCGTCGCAAGCTGATCACGGAAAAGGAAATCGAGGCGACAATCGCCACGATGGCCCGCATCCCGGCGAAAACGGTTTCCAAGGATGACGAGATGGTTCTCGCCAACCTCGAGAAGGAACTGCGTTCCGTCGTGTACGGCCAGGACGTCGCGATCGACGCGCTGTCGACGGCGATCAAGCTGGCACGTGCAGGTCTGCGCGAGCCGAACAAGCCGATCGGCTCCTATGTCTTCTCCGGTCCAACCGGCGTCGGCAAGACCGAAGTCGCGAAGCAGCTTGCCGCCTCGCTCGGCGTCGAGATGCTGCGTTTCGACATGTCGGAATATATGGAACGCCACACGGTCTCGCGATTGCTTGGCGCACCTCCCGGCTATGTCGGCTTCGACCAAGGCGGCCTCCTGACCGATGGCGTTGATCAGCACCCGCACAGCGTGGTTCTGCTCGACGAAATCGAGAAGGCGCATCCGGATATCTACAACATCCTGTTGCAGGTGATGGACCATGGATCGCTGACCGATCACAACGGCAAGAAAATCGACTTCCGCAACGTCATCTTGATCATGACGACGAATGCGGGTGCATCCGAGATGGCCAAGTCTGCGATCGGCTTTGGATCATCAAGACGCACCGGCGAAGATGAGGAGGCGATCAATCGCCTGTTCACACCGGAATTCCGCAACCGTCTCGATGCGATCATTCCGTTCGCACCGCTGCCGACCACGGTTATCCACCAGGTCGTCCAGAAGTTCGTGATGCAGCTGGAAAGCCAGCTGTCGGAGCGTAACGTGACGTTCGATCTGCATGAGGACGCGATCGCCTGGCTGGCGGAAAAGGGTTATGACGAGAAGATGGGCGCAAGACCTCTGTCTCGCGTGATCCAGGAATACATCAAGAAGCCGCTCGCCAACGAGATCCTTTTTGGCAAGCTTCGCAAGGGTGGCATCGTCCGCGTCACGGCCGGCAAGAAGGAAGATGGCACCGACGGTCTTCTTCTGGAGTCCATTTCGGAAACGGCCCGGGTAAAGCCGAAGCCTGAAGCGGAAGTGGAAGAGGCTGCCGACGAGATCAAGGCCAAGACGACAAAGTCAAAGCCTTCGAAGAAGTCTGCGCCGAAGGCCAAGGACAAGGACGGCGGTTCCGCCAAGGCAAATGTCGTCGACGATGGCGACGTGATTGCCGAGGAAGCCCCGGCAAAGTCCGCGCCCCGCAAGGGTAGCACCGTGCCACGCGTCCCAAAGAGCAAGTAGCGCTCTTTTCCATCCGAGAAATCGATGCCGGGCTTGTCCCGGCATCGTCGTTTTTGTAGGTCCCGTAACGTCAATCATTTACGGGCATGCCAATGACCACCGAAAGCTCCGAGCGCAGCGGCCTTGCGTGGTTTCTTAAGGGCATGCGCGGCATCTTCTCCTTGCCGGCTCTGATCCTGATGACGTCCTATGTCGGTTTCAGCGCCTTTGCGGTCGAAGCCGGCCTGACGCGAGGGCAGGCTGTCGCGATGACGCTCGGTATCTGGGCCCTGCCGGCCCAGATGATCCTGGTGGGTTCGATGTTGGGCGGCGCCAACATCGCCGCGTCCTTCCTCGCCGTGACGCTGTCGTCTATCCGGATGATGCCGATGGTGGCGTCGATCGTGCCGGAGATGCGCACGAAGAAGACACCGCTACCGGTTCTCCTGTTTCTCTCGCATTTCATCGCCATCACGTCCTGGGTCTTTGCGAGCCTCAATCTCCGCCATGTGCCGAGAGAGCGCCGGGTTGCCTTCTTTGCAGGTTTTGGCATCACGCTGACCTGCACCAATGCGCTGATCGTCGGCGTCAGCTTTGGTGTCGTGTCTCAGTTTCCGCCTGTTGTGGCGGGTGCCTTGTTCATGCTGACCCCGGTCTATTTCATTTCCTCGATCTGGGCGAGTGCAGCGCAGCCGGTCGTCCGGATTGCCTTCGTGATCGGCATCGTCTCAGGACCGGCGCTGGCGCTGGTAGCGCCGCAGTTCGACGTGCTTCTGGCTGGGATCGGCGGTGGCACGGTGGCCTACCTGATCGACCGCTATCGCCGCAAGCGCGGGTCGGGTCGGGGGGCGGCATGATGTTCGATGGCTACTGGACCTATATCGTCATCGCTGTCGCAGGTTTTCTCGCAACCGATATCTGGCGCTGGCTTGGCGTGATCGCAGGCCACCGTCTGAAGGAGGATTCCGAGACGCTTTACTGGGTGAGGGCGGTTGCCACCGCTCTCGTCATGGCGGTGACGGCCAAGCTGATCGTGTTCCCGACGGGAACGCTGGCCCTTTCGCCGCTCTGGCTGCGGCTTGCGGCGGCCGGTTTCGGCTTTGCCGTGTTTCTCCTCACCGGCAAACGGGTCGCGATCGGCGTTCTGACACCGATCGCCATTCTCGTCGCAGGACTGCTCCTGCTTCAGCCCTGATCAGAAGCCAAGCTCGCCGATGATCTTCTCGGCATTGGCTGCGAGGACTTCATTGTCCTCCATCTTGCCCGTATGCGGCTTCAACGGCTGGTTCTCGTAGCGCGGAATGACGTGGAAGTGCAGGTGGAAGACGGTCTGGCCGGCCGGCGCCTCGTTGAACTGCGTGATGGTGATGCCGTCGGCGTCAAACGCATCCTTGACGGCTCGTGCAAGCTTCTGCACCACCGGAATGATCTTCGAAAGCACGGCCGCATCCGCATCGAGAAGATTGCGTGAGGGCGCTTTCGGAACCACCAGAACATGGCCCGGCGTCTGCGGCATCACATCCATAAAGGCGAGCGTGTCGTCGTCCTCGTAGACGCGGTGGCAGGGAATTTCGCCTTTGAGGATCTTGGCGAAGATGTTGTTCGAATCGTAGTCGTGACCGGTCATCGGTGGCGTCTCCCTTTCTGCTGCTCAGTCTTGTTCTTGCCGTTCACCCTTGCGGAAAGGGCTGTGCTCGGAGAGGTACTCGTTCATGTATTCCACATCCTCCCGCTCTCGCTTCAGGTAGTCAGCAATCGCGCTACGAAGGCCGGGATGGGCGATGTAATGCATCGAGTGGGTGGTGACGGGCAGGTAACCGCGCGCAAGCTTGTGCTCGCCCTGTGCGCCCGCCTCGACCCGCTTTAGCCCATGGGCAAGCGCATAGTCGATCGCCTGATGGTAGCACACCTCGAAATGCAGGAAGGGATGGTCTTCGATACAGCCCCAGTGGCGCCCGTAAAGCGCGTCACCGCCGATGAAGTTGATCGCACCGGCGACGTACCGCCCCTCGCGCTTGGCCATGACCAGAAGAATGTCGTCCGCCATGCGTTCGCCGATCAGCGAATAGAAGGCACGGGTAAGGTACGGCCGGCCCCATTTGCGCCCGCCCGTATCCATGTAGAACGTGTAGAACTGGTCCCAGATGTCCTCGGTCAGGTCCTTGCCTGTCAGCCAGTCGATCGTGATACCGTTCTCGAGCGCGGCTCGCCGTTCCTTCTTCAACGCCTTGCGCTTGCGAGACGCGAGCGTTTCCAGAAACGCATCGTGATCGGCATAACCGTCGTTGATGAAGTGGAACTGCTTGTCGGTTCGGTGCAGATATTCAGCGTCTTCGAAAGCGATGACTTCATCATCCGGCACGAAGGTGACATGCGCGGACGATATGCCGAGCTGCCGTGTCACCTCCTGGAGACCTTCCGCGAGCGTGGTTTGCACCATGTCGCGATCATAGCCCGACGCAACGAGAAGGCGCGGACCGGTTGCGGGCGTAAATGGGACCGCACACTGCAGTTTAGGGTAGTAACGGCCGCCGGCGCGCTCGAAGGCGTCGGCCCAGCCATGGTCGAACACGTATTCGCCCTGGCTATGGCTCTTGAGATAGCCCGGCACGGCGCCGATCAGTTGACCCTTGTCATCTTCCAGCAGGAGATGCTGGCCGTGCCAGCCTGTTTTTGCCGTTGCCGAACTGGATTCCTCCAGTGCGGACAGGAAGGCATGTGACAGGAACGGATTGTAGGGAACGGAAGATGTCCCTAAGGGATCGGCCTCCTTGGAGGCGCCGGAAAGCCGCGACCAGCTTTGTGGGCTGATCGCGGCAATGGATTTTTCGATGCGGATTGTCAGGTTGCCGGTCATTGGATCCAATTATGCGGCAGGGTTCTCCCGTGGGTCGAACCCTTCGAAGGTCATCTGCTTTGCATATTTATAGGTATGTTCGACGGCCTTTGCATCCCTCACCGTCCAGGTAATGATCGGAATTCCGGCATCAGCCTGCGCAGTGACGAATGAGTTGGGCAGATGCGCCCAGTGATAGGAGATGAAATCGAGGCCGAGCTGCATCGCTTCGTCGTGATTGAAGAACTCCTCCGGCTTTGAGCCTTCGGCGGTGAGGCCCAGCGGGTAGGGCGCCTCGGCCTGCTTCAGTGCACGCAGGATGTGGTAGTCGAAGCTCATCAGGGCAACCTTGCCCTCATACCCTTCCAATACGTCGAGAACGTCGTCAACGAAGCCGTCGTCCTCATCCGCTTGGCGACCCTTGATCTCGATGACAAGAGGAACGCGACCGGCGACAAGCGTGAGCATCTGCTTGAGCGTCGGTATCTTGTCCGCGGTGCCACCAATCGAAAGCATTCCGAGTTCTGCCGCGGTCCGTTCGCGAACGTCGCCCTTGATGCCGCAAAGGCGCTCCAGCTTGTTGTCGTGGAACACGACCGGGACGCTGTCTGCGGACAGCTGTATGTCGCACTCGATCGCGAAACCCGCATCAATGGCCCGGGAAAACGCTGACAGCGTATTTTCCCAAACCGTCTTGTTCATGTCGTGATAGCCGCGATGCGCGACCGGAACGTCCTTGATCCAGTCTGCAGATGTCATGCGGAGATCTCGATGATAGCCTCGATCTCGACCGCGGCGTTAAGTGGAAGTGCTGCCATGCCGACGGCAGCGCGGGCGTGCTTGCCGGCTTCCCCGAGCACGTTCGCAATGAGGTTCGAAGCGCCATTGGTGACGATATGCTGTTCCGTGAAGCCCGGTGCAGACGCAACGAAGCTCGACAGCTTGACGACGCGCTTGATCCTGGTGAGATCTCCGCCAAGAGCAGCCTTCGCCTGCGACAGAATGTTGATGGCGCAGAGTTCCGCGGCACGCTGCGCTGCCGGGACGTCGACATCGGCACCGACCAGGCCGCTGACGGCTATCTTGCCGTTTTCGGTGGGCAGCTGACCGGAGATATAGAGCATGTTGCCGCTGATCACGTAGGACACGTAATTGGCGGCGGGCGCTGCTGCCTCAGGCAGAACGATGTCCAGTTCCTGCAGGCGCGTCTCGATCGGGTTCGACATTTCGGTCTCCGGTTTTATTGTAAATTGCCCAAAAATCCTGCATCAAGGTCATAACCTCGGCTGATGGCGTTCTTACAACATCATGCATTGAGTCCAATAGGAGAATGTGAATGCTGCGCACGAGCCTTGGGATGTTCCTTGCCGGCGTGATGAGCGTGCCAGCGGCCTCCGCTGCCCCGATGAGCGCCGATACGGCGGCCCGCCTGCTCATTCCGCATCGCGCCGTCTACGACCTGAAGCTCAAGGATGCGTCCGAGCGGTCCGGAATCGAAGGGATGGTCGGACGAATGGTCTACGAGTTTACCGGCTCGGCCTGCACGGGGTTCACGACCAACTTCCGTCTCGTCACAAAGATAGATACCGGCGAGCAAACCCGCGTCAGCGACCAACAGACCAACACGTTCGAGGATGTATCGGCGCAGCAGTTTCACTTCGAGACCAAGTCGTTTACCGACGAACAGTTGGACAAGGAGGTCGCCGGTGACGCGACGACCGGCGAAACCGGCGTCAAAGTGGACCTGACCGGTCCCGAGGGGCGCGAAGTCGACCTTCCAGCCAGCGCGTTCCCTACCAATCACATGCTTGAAGTGATCAAAAATGCGAAGGATGGCAACCGGTTTTTCGAGGCACGCGTGTTCGACGGTTCCGAGGATGGCGACAAGTCGCTTCTGACCACGACAGTCATCGGAAAGCAGCAGGACCCGCAGAAGGAAGATCTTGATGCAGCCAAAGCCGGCGAGTTCTCCAAGGCGGCTTACTGGCCTGTGACCATTGCCTATTTCAACGAGGCAGCCGCGGGCGATCCGACGCCCGTCTACAACATGTCGTTCAAGCTCTATGAGAACGGCATCACGCGCGACCTGACGATGGACTACGGCGACTTCGTGCTGAGCGGAAGCCTGAGCAAGCTTGAGCTTTTGCAAAAGAGCGACTGCCAGGCAGATCAACGACCCGTGACCAGGTGACGACGGGGTGAATTTGCTGCCGTCCTTCTCTATATAAGCGGTAGTTGAGTATGCACGTCCACCGAGGCGTGGAGAGGAGCGGTGTCTATGAGTTCGATTGGTACCATTCTTTCTGTCGCGCTCCTGACAGGAGCCGCCGCGCTGACACTCGCGCCGACCACGGTCTCGGCGCAGGAGTGCCGTACCGATCCCTATCCCGGGATCAACTGGTCGAGTTGCGCCAAGCGCAATCTGATGCTGAGCGGATCCGATTTCTCCAAGGGTAGTCTTGCGGAGGCGGACTTAAGCTTTACCGATCTGCGCGATTCGAATTTTGCCGGTACCAATCTCACCAAGGCGAAGCTTATCCGCACCTGGATGGCAGGCAGCAACGCCGAGGGGGCGAATTTTTCAAAGGTCGAAGCATATCGGTCCGACTTCCAGAAAGTACGCGCCAACGACGCGAATTTCACGAGCGCGGAATTGGAGAGGTCCAATTTCTCGAAAGCGGAGTTGAACAACGCACGCTTCGAGAAAGCCGAACTCGGCAGGTCGAACTTCGACGGGGCCGTCCTAACCGGCGCAAGTTTCGCCTTCGCAAACCTGGCACGCGCCGACCTGACGAAGGCCGAATTCAAAGGTCCGCTCAATTTCCAGAGCGCCTTCTTCTTTCTGACGCGCATCGAAGGAGTGGACCTGTCGTCTTCGATCGGGCTCGATCAGCACCAGCTGAACGTGGCCTGCGGCGACCGGCGCACGAAACTGCCGGCCGGCCTGACACTGCCGGAAAGCTGGCCCTGCGGCGACCGCGAAATGGACTAGGGCTTCGGCCAGTCCCGCTCTTCCCAAAGACAGGCAGCGTCGAAAAGAGCTTGCCTTTGTGGCCGATGCCTAGTATGGGCACCGGCATTCCACACGCAAGGCATGGGATGGTCCGGGAGAAATCCGGTCCGTTCCGCCCGGTGGCAGCCTCGACGAGGTTGCTGTTCGTCTTGCGGAGGTTCAACCGGAAAAGGATAACTAGGCATGGCATTGCCCGATTTCTCTATGCGCCAGCTTCTCGAAGCCGGCACCCACTTCGGCCACCAGACACACCGCTGGAACCCGAAGATGAAGCCGTACATCTTCGGCGATCGTAACAACATCCACATCATCGATCTGGCTCAGACCGTTCCGATGCTGTCGCGCGCCCTTCAGGTCGTGTCCGACACCGTCGCTCGTGGCGGCCGCGTTCTGTTCGTTGGCACCAAGCGTCAGGCTTCCGAGCTGATCGCTGACTCCGCCAAGCGTTCGGCCCAGTACTACGTCAACTCCCGCTGGCTCGGCGGCATGATGACCAACTGGAAGACCATTTCGAACTCGATCGCCCGTCTGCGCAAGCTCGACGAGATCCTGAACTCGGAAGCTTCCGGCTACTCCAAGAAAGAGCGTCTGAACCTCGAGCGCGAACGCGAAAAGCTGGACAAGGCTCTTGGCGGTATCCGTGACATGGGCGGCGTTCCGGACCTGATGTTCATCATCGACACCAACAAGGAAAAGATCGCGATCGATGAAGCAAAGCGCCTGGGCATCCCGGTCGTCGCCATCATCGACTCGAACTGCGATCCGGACCTGATCGACTTCCCGATCCCCGGCAACGACGACGCTTCGCGCGCCATCGCTCTCTACTGCGACCTGATGGCACGCGCTGCCATCGACGGCATTGCCCGTCAGCAGGGCGCTTCGGGCCGTGACCTCGGCGCGATGATGGAGGCTCCTGAAGAGCCTGCTCTCGAAGCTGAAGGCGCAGCCGAAACGGAAGCTCAGGCTTAATTGTCTGAGTCTGGAGCGTTCTGAGACGCTCCGTCTTTTCGAATTCGACCAAGGCCAGAGATATCAATCCCTGGCCTTGGTCGTTTAAGACGATACGTCGCCGTCTACCGTCAGGTGGACGTGGAGACGGTCGCAACCGTGATGGCTTCATCACGATGTCATATTTCCGGGTACATTCGTCCCAATATTTGGTATCGCCGACGGTTTTCCGGCGACACGCAACTTGAACCGACAAGAGGCACGAAAATGGCTGAAATCACCGCTGCACTGGTGAAGGAACTGCGCGAAAAGTCCGGCGCGGGCATGATGGATTGCAAGCGCGCGCTTGCCGAAAACAACGGCGACATCGAAGCTGCGATCGACTGGCTGCGCGCCAAGGGCATCGCCAAGGCTGACAAGAAGTCCGGCCGTACCGCTGCCGAAGGCCTGATCGGCGTCGCATCCAACGGCACCTCGGCTGTCGTTGTCGAAGTGAACTCCGAAACCGACTTCGTAGCGCGCAACGATGCGTTCCAGACCATGGTTCGCGGCATTGCCGATGTTGCCCTGACCACCGACGGTACCGTCGACGGCGTCAGCGCAGCAATCTATCCGGCTACCGGCAAGACGGTCTCCGACACGATCAAGGATACGATTGCCACGATCGGCGAGAACATGAACCTGCGCCGCTCCGCGCTTCTGTCCGTCGAGGACGGCGTTGTTGCGACTTACATCCACAACGCAGCGGCTGACCGTCTCGGAAAGCTCGGCGTTCTCGTTGCCCTGAAGTCGACCGGCAACAAGGAAGCCCTGAACGCCATCGGCCGCCAGGTTGCCATGCACATCGCTGCGACCAACCCGCTCGCCATCCGTTCGGAAGAAGTCGATGCCGCTGTCGCCGAGCGCGAGCGCAACGTCTTCATCGAACAGGCCCGCGAATCCGGCAAGCCGGAAGCCATCATCGAAAAGATGGTCGACGGCCGCATGCGCAAGTTCTTCGAAGAAGTTGCTCTTCTGTCGCAGGCTTTCGTCATCAATCCCGATCTGACCGTCGGTGACGCCGTCAAGGCTGCCGAGAAGGAAGTCGGCGCGCCGATCGAAGTCACCGGCATGGCACGTCTTCTCCTCGGTGAAGGCGTCGAAAAGGAAGAAAGCGATTTCGCAGCAGAAGTTGCAGCAGTCGCCAAGGGCTGATTGCTGCCTTCACGCGCATTGCAAGGCGCCGTAGTCGTTGAAAACCTGAAGGGCACCGGTGACAAGCCGGTGCCCTTCGTGTATCCGCATCCCGTTTGATCACTCCGTCCGTTTCGCTTTCAAGGAGCCACCATGTCGCAACCGATCTACAAGCGTGTTCTGCTCAAGGCCTCCGGTGAAGCACTGATGGGAAGTCAGGGCTTCGGTATCGACGTTGAAGTTGCAGACCGGATCGCATCGGATATTGCGGATGCCTGCGCCATGGGCGTCGAAGTCGGTGTCGTCGTCGGCGGCGGCAACATTTTTCGTGGCGTGGCCGTAGCTTCCAAGGGTGGCGACCGGGTGACCGGCGACCACATGGGCATGCTCGGCACCGTCATCAACGCACTGGCGCTCGCAACCTCGCTGCGCAAGCTCGACATCGAGACGGTCGTCCTGTCGGCTGTCGCCATGCCGGAGATCTGCGAAAGCTTCTCGCAGCGTCGCACGCTGCATCATATGGCGCAGGGCCGTGTGGTGATCTTTGCCGGCGGTACCGGCAACCCGTTCTTCACCACCGATTCTGCCGCGGCGCTGCGTGCTGCCGAGATCGGCGCAGAAGCGATATTCAAGGGCACGCAGGTCGACGGCATCTATTCCGCAGACCCGAAGAAGGACCCGACCGCGACCCGTTTCGAAACGCTCACCCACAGTGAAGTGCTCGACAAGGGTCTTGCCGTCATGGACGTCGCAGCCGTTGCGCTGGCGCGTGAAAATTCCATTCCGATCGTCGTCTTCTCGATCCACGAGAAGGGCGGTTTCGCACAAATCTTGACCGGCGGCGGTCGCAAGACCATCGTATCCGACAACTGACACGCGGTTCGTTGCCAAGAAACCGACCGCCAAGAACAATAGGGAGTTCCTGCTGATGAGTGGAGTAGATCTCAACGACATCAAGCGCCGTATGGACGGCGCGATCACGGCCTTCAAGAGCGACATCTCATCGCTGCGCACGGGCCGTGC
Source organism: Neorhizobium sp. AL 9.2.2 (assembly GCF_013317225.1). Lineage (NCBI taxonomy): Bacteria > Pseudomonadati > Pseudomonadota > Alphaproteobacteria > Hyphomicrobiales > Rhizobiaceae > Neorhizobium > Neorhizobium sp. AL 9.2.2. Next base: position 1,292,611 of record NZ_JAALXU010000003.1, on the reverse strand, counting down.
TTCCGCAAACATCCTCGACCCTGTCACGGTCGAAGCCTATGGTTCGCGCGTGCCGCTCAACCAGGTTGCAAACGTGACGGTTCCCGAGCCGCGCATGCTGGGCGTCTCGATCTGGGACAAGTCAATGGTGGGTGCCGTCGATCGTGCAATCCGCGAATCGAATCTCGGCCTCAACCCGATCGTCGATGGCCAGAACCTGCGTATTCCTCTGCCGGAGCTCAACGAAGAGCGCCGCAAGTCGCTGGTGAAGCTTGCCCACGAATACGGCGAAAAAGCCAAGGTTGCGGCTCGCCATGTCCGTCGTGACGGCATGGACGGGCTCAAGAAGGCTGAGAAGGACGGTTCCATCGGCCAGGACGAAAGTCGCGCCCAGTCGGAAAAAGTGCAGAAGATGACGGATGACACGATTTCCGAAGTCGACCGCTTGCTTGCCGACAAGGAAAAGGAAATCATGCAGGTATAACCTGCTCCGCGACGCCGCAACGTTGCGGCTGCGAAAGGAACGGCATCGATTATGGCGACCCCCGAACTTGCGATCATCCCTCGGCATGTCGCCATCATCATGGATGGCAACGGACGGTGGGCCAACAAGCGTGGGCTTCCCCGTACCGTTGGCCACAGCAAAGGGATGGAAGCCGTTCGCGAAACGGTGAAGGCGGCAGGCGAGGCGGGTGTGGAGTATCTCACCCTGTTCGCCTTTTCGTCGGAGAACTGGAGCCGTCCGGAAGCCGAGGTGAACGATCTGATGGGGCTTCTGCGCCGCTTCATCCGTCGCGACCTCGCCGAACTGCATCATTCGAATGTTCGCATCCGCATCATCGGCGACCGCGTCAAGCTGCGCGGCGATCTTCTTCCTCTGCTTCTGGAGGCCGAGGAGACGACGCGCAACAACACCGCGCTGACACTTGTGATCGCGTTCAATTATGGCTCGCGTGACGAGATCGTCCGTGCGACGGTGAGCCTCGCAAAGGACGTGCGCGCAGGCCTTCTTGATCCAGAGGCGATCGATGCGGCGATGATTTGCGGGCGTCTGGACACCGCCGATATTCCAGACCCGGACCTGATCATCCGCACCAGCGGCGAAGAAAGGCTTTCGAACTTTCTGCTTTGGCAGGCAGCCTATTCCGAGTTCCTGTTCATTCCCGAATACTGGCCGGATTTCGACAAGCAGCTCTTCTTCCAGGCCCTCAAGGTCTACGCCTCTCGCGACCGCCGGTTCGGCGCCGTGTCGGCCACTCCCACCGCGGTCGTCGGCTGATGTCGGGTGAACTGAAGAAGCGTCTTCTGTCGGCAATCGTGCTTGCCATCGTGGTCCTGGCCGCGACCTGGGCAGGTGGTCTCCCGTTCCGGGCCGTCGCAGCCGTGATCGGCGTACTCGTCTATTACGAATGGTCCACGATCACTCGATTGAAGGAAGTCGATTTCCAGGGCAACGCCTTCGGTTGGCTGATCGTCGTCCTTGTGGCGTTGAATGTTCTCGGCGGTGACGACCAGATGTCGATGCCGCTCCTTGGCGGCGGCGTGATAACAGCCATCCTGTTTGTCGTTCTGCGAAAGCGTAGCTGGTGGCTGCCATCAGGCATCCTCTACGCAGGCTTGAGTACGATCGCCATTGCCGCGATCCGGGGTGAAAACCAGATCGGCCTGATGGCGATGCTGTTTCTGTTCGCCGTCGTCTGGTCCACGGACATTCTCGCCTATTTCATCGGCCGCAAACTGAAGGGGCCGAAACTCGCGCCACGGATCTCGCCCGGCAAGACATGGTCCGGAGCGATCGGCGGTACTGTTTCCGCCGTCATCGCCGGATCTGCGCTGAGTGGCGTGGTGTTCTCGGACTTCTCGCTGTGGACCGCCTTCATGGCGCTCATCCTGTCGGTCGCGAGCCAGATCGGTGACCTTTTCGAATCCTTCATCAAGCGCCGATTCGGCGTGAAGGATTCCAGTCATCTCATCCCCGGCCACGGTGGTGTGATGGATCGCGTCGACGGTCTCGTTTTTGCCTGTTTCGCGGCGTTTCTTCTCACACTTGCGCACGCCGCCTGGACAAGCCATGTTGACGCAAGCGTCGCGGCCTATCTTTTCGGCCTCTGATAAATGTCGGTCCTTGCGACCGCTGGAAACCGGAAACTGAAATGGCCATCCTGACCTTCGTTACGGGTTACATCATCCCCTTCATCCTCGTCCTGTCGCTGCTCGTCTTCGTGCACGAAATGGGCCACTACCTTGTCGGCCGCTGGTGCGGCATCCGCTCGACTGCGTTTTCCGTCGGCTTCGGACCGGAACTGATCGGGTTTACGGACAAACGCGGCACGCGCTGGAAGATCTCTGCGATTCCGCTTGGTGGGTATGTGAAGTTCTTCGGCGACGACGATGTCGCCAGTATGCCCGATGCCAAAAGCGTCTCGCATATGACCGAGGCGGACAAGGCGCACACGCTGGCCGGGGCCAAGCTGTGGAAACGCGCGGCGACCGTGGCTGCCGGACCCATTGCCAATTTCATTCTGGCGATCGCAATCTTCGCCGTCCTGTTCAGCGTTTACGGAAAGGTCATCGCCGATCCCGTCGTCGCCGAAGTGAGGCCTGACAGCGCCGCGGCAGAAGCTGGTGTGCAGACGGGGGACCGTCTGGTCGCGCTCGATGGCAGTCGCATCAAGACGTTCGACGACGTCCGCCGCTATGTCAGCGTGCGTCCGGAAACCCCGATCACCGTCACCGTTGAACGCAACGGGCAGGACATCGACCTGCCTATGGTGCCAAAGCGCAGTGAGATCACCGACCAGTTCGGCAACAAGGTCGAGCTTGGCCTGATCGGCATCGTCACCAACGAACAGCTGGGTAATTTCAGGACCGAAACCTTCTCGCCCCTCGAGGCAGTGGCGGAAGGGGTCAAGGAAACCGGAAATATCGTCACCGGCACATTCCGCTACATCGGCAACCTCGTGACGGGTCGCATGAAGGCTGATCAGCTGGGCGGTCCTGTCAGGGTCGCGCAGGCATCTGGCCAGATGGCGAGCCTCGGCTTTGCCGCCGTTGTTCAGCTGGCAGCCGTACTGTCAGTTTCCATTGGATTGTTGAACCTGATGCCGGTTCCTGTTCTGGACGGAGGGCATCTGGTATTTTGTGCAATCGAGGCCATCAGAGGCAAGCCGCTGGGGTCTGGTGCTCAGGAGATCGCATTCCGGATCGGACTGGCCATGGTGCTCAGCCTGATGGTGTTTGCGACATTCAACGACATCAGTAATCTCATCGGTTAACCCCGTGAGATCGTTGAAATAACCCTTTATTTACCATGTTTGCATGTGGTGCGTGGCGATATGGCCACGCATCGAAAGGAAGTAAATAGAAATTAACGCGATATCTTGCTTGTAGGGCAAAAGCAGGTAAAACGACACACGTGGCCGGAGTCGGGTTCACCCGCCAAGGGACAACGGGAAAAGGTAAGAAGTGAAAATGAAGGCTGGTTCAAAGTTCTTGAACGCAGTGTCGGCGGTTGCGCTGTCTGCTAGTGTTGTTGCGTCGGGCGCCGGTGTGCTGGTGCTTGCCTCTGCTCCCGCTGCCGAGGCAGCTACCATTCGTAGCGTACAGGTCCGCGGCGCTCAGCGCGCCGGCGAAGAAGCTGTCCGTTCGAACCTTACAATCCGTCCCGGCGTTGCATTCGCCGCGAGCGACATCGACGAGTCTGTGAAGCGTCTCTATGCGACCGGATTTTTCTCCGATGTCCGCATCAGCGTTTCCGGTAGCGCGCTTGTCGTTACCGTCAGCGAAAACAAGCTGATCAACCAGGTCGTCTTCAACGGCAACCGCAAGATCAAGGACGACAAGCTCGCTGGCGCCGTTCAGACGCAGCCACTTGGCCCTTACAACCAGTCCATGATCAACGCCGACATCGAGCGCATCCGCGAATCGTACCGCGCGATTGGTCGTAGCGACGTTGAAGTCACGACGCAGACCGCCGATGTCGGCCAGGGCCGCGTCAACCTTGCCTTCGTCATCAACGAAGGTGACCGCACCAAGATTGCCAACATTACCTTTGTTGGAAACCAGGCCTATGGCGACGGTCGTCTGAAGTCGACGATCATCACCAAAGAATCCGGTCCTCTGTCTTTCCTGACCCGCAAGGATGTCTACAGCGAAGACAAACTGCGCGCCGACGAAGACACGCTCCGCCAGTTCTACTACAATCACGGCTATCCGGATTTTCGGGTCGTGTCGTCGCAGGCGGTTCTTGATGAGTCGACTAACCAGTACAACATCACCTTCACGGTTGAGGAAGGTGCTCGCTACCAGTACGGCAACATTGCCGTTGAATCGACGGTAGAAGGCATCTCCGGTCAGGACCTGGAGGGTCTCGTCGAGACCAATTCCGGCAGCACCTACGATGCCCGTGAAATCCAGAAGACGATGGATGCGATTTCGAAGCGCGTCTCGTCTGCCGGCTATCCGTTCGCGCGTGTCACGCCACGCGGCGATCGCAACTTTGAAAACCACACGATCGGCGTCTCCTACATGGTCGACCAGGGCGAGCGCGCCTATGTCGAGCGTATCGAGGTTCGCGGCAACACCCGCACCCGCGACTATGTTATTCGCCGCGAGTTCGACTTCTCCGAAGGCGATGCGTTCAATCAGGGAATGATTGCCCGCGCTAAGAAGCGTCTTGAGGCGCTTGGCTACTTCACCACCGTCAACGTGACGACGCAGCAGGGCAGCTCTGCCGACCGTGTCGTCGTGATCGTGGACGTCGAAGATCAGCCAACCGGTTCGTTCGGTATCGGTGCAGGTTACGCTGCTGGCGGTGACGGCTTCCTTCTCGAAGCATCCATCGAAGAAAAGAACTTCCTCGGTCGTGGCCAGTACATCCGCGTTGCGGCAGGTGCCGGTACGGACGACGCTCGTAGCTACAACATCTCGTTCACCGAGCCTTATTTCCTCGGTTACCGTCTTGCTGCCGGCTTCGACATCTTCAAGAGCACGACCTCTTCGAACGATTACTACGACTATAGCGAACAGGGCATCACCCTGCGTGTGACGGCGCCGATCACCGAAGAGCTGGCGACGACGTTCCGCTACACCTACAAGACGATCGACTACGAAGAAGACGGCGCCTTTGGTGACGACGGCATACCTTACAATGCTGACGACGAAGTCTCGAAGACTTACGCCCACCTGATTGATAAGGGTGAATACACCCAGTCCTCGGTCTCGCAGTCGCTGGTCTACAACTCGCTGGACAGCCAGACGCTTCCACGTGAAGGTCTGTTTGCATCCTTCACGCATGAATATGCCGGCCTCGGTGGCGACTCCGACTTCTACAAGGTCACAGCCCGCGCCCGTTACTTCCACCTTCTTTCGACCGAAGCCGATCTGGTTGGTTCGATTGCCGTCGGTGGTGGTCATGTGTTCAAGACCGGCGACGATCTGAACGTCTTCGATCAGTTCACGATCGGCGGTCGTCAGATCCGTGGCTTCAAGAACGACGGTATCGGTCCGCGCACGGACGCCCATGGCGATGCTCTTGGTGGCACGAGCTACTTCAATGCGTCGGCTGAAATGACGATGCCGATGCCGCTTGTCCCGGAAGATGTCGGTTTCCGTGCCGCTGTCTTTGCTGACGCCGGTTCGCTGTTCGGCAATGACGCCAAGACTTTCGGTGACAAGGTCAACGGCACCGACATGTCGATCCGCGCCTCGGTTGGCGTCGGTGTCATGTGGGCTTCGCCGTTCGGCAACCTGCGCGTCGATTACGCCGAGCCGGTCGTCAAGGAAGACTTCGACGAGAAGCAGCAGTTCCGCTTCAGCATGGCGAACCAGTTCTGATCGTCTCCGGCCGCGAAAGCGGCCGGAAACCTGTTCTGGAGCTCAGGGTTCATGGACCATAACGAATTTTTCCCGCCTCATGATGGCGTGAGCCTGCGTGAGCTGGCCGCCCATCTTGGGGTTGAACTGCTTGACGAGCGTGCCGGTGACGAACTGGTGCGGTCTGTCTCGCCCGTTGCGCGTGCGCGCAAAGGCGATATCTGCTACATCCTCTCCAGGAAAAGCCGCGCCGATCTCGAGACCTGCGAAGCGTCGGCAATCCTTTGCGATCCGGGCCTGAAATCCATCATTCCAGATCACATTCCGGTGCTTGCGACGAAGAAGCCGCATACGGCTTTCGCAGAGGCCGGCGCGCTTCTGCATCCCATCGCGCTTCGTCCATCTCCGGTAACATCGCAGTCCGGCATTTCTCCGGCGGCCTTTGTCGATCCGACGGCGAGGCTCGAGCCTGGTGTCGAGATCGAGCCCATGGCGGTGATCGGTGCACGTGTCGAAATCGGCAGCGGCACACGGATTGCTGCCGGCGCCGTGATCGGTGCTGACGTGAAGATCGGCCGCGACTGCACGATCGCCTCGGGCGCCAGCGTGCTGTCGGCATTGATCGGCAACAACGTCATCATCCACAATGGCGCCCGGATCGGTCAGGACGGCTTCGGCTATGCGCCCGGCCCGAAAGGCATGCTCAAGATCGTGCAGGTCGGTCGTGTCATCATCCAGGATCACGTCGAGATTGGCGCCAATACGACGATCGACCGCGGCACGATGGATGACACTGTGATCGGCGAGGGCACCAAGATCGACAATCAGGTTCAGGTCGGCCATAACGTCCGCATCGGTCGCCATTGCGGTATTGTGTCGGGCGTCGGCATTGCCGGATCGACCCGTATCGGCAATGGCGTAATGATCGGTGGTGCGAGCGGCGTTAACGGTCACATCTCGATCGGTGATGGCGTGCAGATCGCAGCGATGAGCGGCGTGGTCGCCGATATCCCGGCCGGGCAGACCTATGGCGGAATTCCGGCGCGGCCGATAAAAGACTTTTTGAGAGACATGGCGGAGATCATGTCGCGTTCCGATGACCGGGCGAAACGCCGAGGAGATAAGAAAAATGACGGATGAGACCAAGCCGGAGCTCGGCGCGGCCGACATTCAGGAAATCATGCGCCTTCTGCCGCATCGCTACCCGTTTCTCCTGGTCGACAAGATCATCGAGATCGATGGCGACAGCTCGGCTGTTGGCATCAAGAACGTGACGGCAAACGAGCCCCATTTCACCGGTCATTTTCCCGAGCAGCCGATTATGCCGGGCGTTCTTCTCGTCGAGGGCATGGCACAGACTGCCGGCGCGATCTGTGCGCGCAAGCAGGGTGGGGCTGGCAATCTCGTCTACTTCATGACGATCGACAACGCGCGTTTCCGCAAGCCGGTCGTGCCGGGTGACCGCGTGGAATTTCATGTCGTCAAGCAGAAGCAGCGCGGCAATATCTGGAAGTTTCATTGTGACGCCAAGGTCGATGGTCAGCTGGTTGCGGAAGCCGATATCGGCGCCATGATGCGCAAGGAAAGCGAATGAGCATGATCTCGGCCAGCGCGCGCATCCACCCTTCGGCCGTGGTCGAGGATGGCGCCGTGATTGGCGAGAACGTCGTCGTTGGACCGTTCTCCCATGTCGGCCCGCGCGCGGTGCTGAAGGACAATGTCGAGCTCATCTCGCATGCGGTAGTCGGTGGCAAAACCGAGATCGGCAAGGGATGTCGGATCTTCCCGATGGCGGTCATCGGTGGTGTGTCGCAGAGCCTTCACGAAGCTGGTGAGGATTCGAGCCTGACCATTGGCGACAACTGCACGATGCGCGAAGGCGTGACGATGAACACCGGTACGACGGGCGGTGGTGGCAAGACGGTCGTTGGTGACAATTGCCTCTTCCTTGCAAATTCGCACGTCGCGCATGATTGCCAGCTCGGCAGCCATATCATCATGTCCAACAACGTGATGCTGGCTGGTCACGTGCAGGTCGCCGATCGTGCGATCCTGGGCGGTGGCTGCGCCGTTCACCAGTTTACCCGCATCGGTCGGCAAGCCTTCATCGGTGGACTTTCCGCCGTCAACTACGACGTCATTCCGTTCGGCATGCTGAACGGCAATCCCGGTCTTCTGGGTGGCCTGAACGTCGTCGGCATGACCCGCGCCGGCATTGATCGCGCAACGATCCATATCGTTCGTCGCGCATTCAAGAAGATCTTCGAAGGCGAGGCAAATGTTCGCGCCAATGCCGCAGCGATCCGCGACGAGTTTGCCGATTGCCCGGAGGCCATGGAAATCATCGATTTCATCACAGCCGATAGTGACCGCGCGATCTCATCGCCTTTCCGCAGGAAGGGCTGATGGTCGCGGCCGGCGCCCCTGGCCAAGCGCGAGAGGGCCGGCTGGCGATTATCGCCGGTAAAGGCTTTTTGCCAGCCTACCTGGCGGATGCCGCACGTGTTGCAGGCGAAGATCCGTTCATCATCCAGCTGAAGGATGAGGCGGATCATCGCTTTGACGGGTTCGACCATGTGTCGCTCGGCGTCGGCGATCTTTCAGGGATCGAGAAGAGTTTTCGAGAAAGAGGCATCCGTCGCGTCGTGATGTCGGGCGGCGTCGCAAGGCGCCCTGAATGGCGCGACATTCATCCAACCTTCAAGACCCTGATCAAATTGCCCTCCGTCGTGCGCACACTGCTATCAGCCGGCGATGACGCAGTGCTGCAGATGGTGATCAAGTTGATCGAGGCCATGGGTTGCGAAGTTCTGGGTGCCCACGACATCGCGCCGGGCCTGCTGGCGAAGGTCGGTCCGCTTGGCCAAGTGTCTCCAAGCGGTGACGATCTGCGCGATATCGAACGCGGTGTCGAGGCTGCGAGTGCGCTCGGCAATCTCGATATTGGCCAGGGCGCTGTCAGCGTCGGCGGCCGCGTTGTGGCACTCGAAGGTGTCGAGGGAACTGACCGGATGATGCAGCGCGTTGCCGAACTGCGCGCCGAGGGACGTATCTCCACGCGTCGCAAGGGCGTGCTCGTCAAGCTCTGCAAGCTCCACCAGGATATGCGCGCGGACCTGCCCACCATCGGGCCATCCACCGTCGAACATGCCGTCGCGGCCGGGCTGGCGGGGATCGCCGTGGAAGCGGGCAGGGCGCTGGTGCTGGAAGAAGCAAAGCTGATCAAAGCTGCTGACGCCCACGGCATTTTCGTCTGCGGCATCGATCAGGCCCTTCCGTCGAGAGGATTGTGATGAACCAAGGTTTGAAGGTTGCGATCATCGCCGGCGAAGTGTCGGGCGATCTCTTAGGGGCAGACCTCATCGCAGCACTGAAGGCGTCCTACGCCGGTCCCGTCGAACTGATCGGGGTGGGCGGTGATGCACTGTCGGCCCAAGGCCTTCAGTCGCTGTTCGATTTCTCCGAATTGTCGATCATGGGCATCACCCAGGTGCTCGCGCGTCTTCCCAACCTGATCCGTCGCATCAACCAGACGGCGGCTGCGATCGTCGCCGCAAAGCCCGATGTGCTTGTCATCGTCGACAGCCCTGACTTTACCCACCGAGTGGCAAGAAAGGTGAGGGCGGCCCTGCCGGATCTGCCGATCGTTGATTATGTCTGCCCCAGTGTCTGGGCCTGGAAGGAATATCGTGCCAAGGCGATGCTCTCCTATGTCGACCTCGTTCTTGCCGTCCTTCCGTTCGAGCCGGAAGCGATGCGGAGGCTGGAGGGTCCGCAGACAGTGTTCGTCGGTCACCGGCTGACCAATGATGCGGATCTCCTGAGGGTCCGTGCTGCGCGCGCCGAGAGGCCGGTCAAGACCTCCGCCGACAAGAAGACGATCCTCTTGCTTCCGGGCTCCCGTTCAGCCGAAATCAAGGCACTCCTACCCGTGTTCGGCGAGGCTGCGCGCGAGTTTGCAGATCGCAATGGTGAGACCCGGTTCCTGCTTCCGACGGTACCGCGCCGGGAAGAACTGGTGCGGAAGATGGCCGCAGATCTGCCGGTTCATGTCGAGATTACCACGGATACAGCCGGAAAATGGGCTGCCTTCGCAGAGGCGGACGTGGCGCTGGCGGCTTCAGGGACGGTTATCCTGGAACTGGGGCTTGCGACGGTTCCTGTTGTCTCAGCCTACAAAACGGACTGGCTGATCAAGCTTCTGGCCGGCCGCATCAAGATCTGGACCGGCGCGCTTCCGAACCTGATCGCCGACTACCCGGTCGTTCCCGAATATGTCAACGAGGTCGTGCGACCCGGAAGCCTCAGCCGCTGGGCGGAACGTCTGTCCGCCGACACGCCGGAGCGCCGTGCGATGCTCGACGGGTTCGCACTTGCCTGGCAGAGACTGGACGTCCCTGTTCCGCCTGGAGAGGCCGCAGCAGGTGCGGTACTCGAACTGTTAGACAACAAAAAACCCGTTCATCGCTGAACGGGTTTTTCTATTCGCAAAGCCTATTACAGCGCTTAGCGCTTCGAAACGGGCGTGTAGTCACGCTGCGCTTCGCCGGTATAGAGCTGGCGCGGACGACCGATACGCTGCTGCGGATCTTCGATCATTTCGGCCCACTGGGCGATCCAGCCGACGGTACGCGCAAGCGCGAACAGAACGGTGAACATCGTCGTGGGGAAGCCCATCGCCTTCAAGGTGATGCCCGAATAGAAGTCGATGTTCGGGTACAGCTTCTTTTCGATGAAGTAGGGGTCCGTCAGAGCAATCTTCTCGAGTTCCATGGCGACCTGCAGAAGCGGATCGTCCTTGTGACCGAGTTCCGCCAGCACTTCATGCGTGGTCTTCTGCATGATCTTGGCGCGCGGATCGTAGTTCTTGTAGACGCGGTGACCAAAGCCCATCAGACGGAACGGATCGTTTTTGTCCTTGGCACGGGCGATGTATTCCGGGATCTTGTCGACGGTCCCGATCTCGGTCAGCATGTTGAGCGCTGCTTCGTTGGCGCCGCCGTGAGCGGGGCCCCAGAGGCAGGCAATGCCGGCAGCGATACAGGCGAACGGGTTTGCACCCGAGGAACCTGCAAGGCGAACCGTCGAGGTCGACGCGTTCTGTTCGTGATCCGCATGCAGGATGAAGATGCGATCCATGGCGCGCGACAGGACCGGGTTCACCTGGTATTCTTCACACGGCACGGCAAAGCACATGCGCAGGAAGTTGGAGGCGTAATCCAGGTCGTTCTGCGGATACACGAAGGGCTGGCCGATATGGTACTTGTAGGCCATGGCGGCGAGCGTCGGCATCTTGGCGATCATGCGCAGCGACGCAACCATCCGCTGGTGCGGATCGGTGATGTCGGTGGAATCGTGATAGAAGGCCGAGAGAGCGCCCACGCAACCGCACATGACGGCCATAGGATGCGCATCGCGGCGGAAGCCGGTGAAGAAGCGGCTCATCTGCTCGTGAACCATGGTGTGCATGGTTACGCGATGATCGAAGTCCTTCTTCTGGGCAGCCGTCGGCAGTTCTCCATAGAGAAGCAGATAGCAGGTTTCCAGAAAGTCACCCTGTTCAGCAAGCTGCTCGATCGGGTAGCCGCGATGCAGGAGAACACCCTTGTCGCCGTCGATATAGGTGATCTTGGATTCACAGGATGCAGTCGACGTGAAGCCGGGGTCGTAGGTGAAGGCACCGGTTTGCTTGTACAGGGCTGCGATATCGATAACATCCGGCCCAATCGTGCCCGATCGCACCGAGAGGTCGACTGTCTTATCACCAAGTACGAGATTTGCGCTTTGTTCCGTCATTCTGATCCTCCAACCTGTTGGCGGCATGGCGCCCAGAAAGCGCCATAAGAGTTAAGCGTCGCAAGTTAGCTATATGATCCTAAAGGTGATGCCAAGCGCTCCTGCGACATTTTGTGCAGCGCGAAAATAATTTAGGCAGGACACGTTTAAAAGATGCCCAACCTCATGGTGTAAGAGGCCGTAACGTGAAGGAAAACCGCAGCTTGGCGAATGTGTTGACGAGGAGAATATAAACGCGCAGGTTGCGTTTATCAATCACCGTCTCTGCAGCGGAGCCGGCGGGATAAACCATCATGGCGAATGGCGGAGCGATTTTTGAGGCAGCCAGCAGCAAGCCGATGATGCTTGCTTCGACACCCCACGCAATCGCACTCTGGACGCCCGAATCGGCATCGCAGACAATGCCCGCGGAAGTCCGGAATGATGGTCGAAACGACCATCATTCCGAGGATGTTTTCCTGGGATATGTGGTCAGAGACCGGCCCGTTTCCAAATGGCTGTGCACGTCGTTGAGCGAGGAGCTTTCCCACGGTCATGTGTTCCTCTTCCTGCCTGTCTTGCTAGGCGCCGGCGCTGCGACCTGGTTCGCACTTCCTTGGACGCCATCGCCATTCATTCTCGCAACCATGCTTGCGATCTCGATGGTGACCGCAGGGCTGACACGGTATCGCGCGCATCCACTGTCTCGTGCCAACCTTGTACTCTGCCTGCTTCTCTCCGGTTCTGCGCTGGCAGCGCTCGAAACCTGGCGGTGTTCGACGGTCGTGCTCGATTCGCCCGTCACGACGACCATCAGCGGGATTGTCGAACGACGCGAAGCCGATGCACAGCGCCGCTGGCGCTATATCCTCAGGATCGAGCAGACATCTGAGCCCTCGCTTTCACGACCGCCACAGCGCGTCTCGGTTCTTGCCAGAAGCCAACACGACCCTGCAGACATCGGAGAGCGCGTTTCCGGCCGTGCCCGTCTGTCGCCACCCTCTGGCCCGGCGCTTCCCGGATTGAACGATTTCGCCTTCTCCTCCTACTTCGATCAAATCGGGGCCGTTGGCTTCTTTTACGGCGCGCCTAGCGTACAACCGGCGATCGATGACCAACCCGGGTTATGGTCGGACATGCAGCGGGGGCTTTTTGCGCTTCGCAGCGCAATCGGCAATCGCATCCGCGATACGGTCAAGGGGGATGCGGGCGCTTTTGCTGCCGCAATCGTGACCGACGAGCGCCGTGCAATTTCCCGTGAGACGACCGAGGCGCTTCGTCTGTCCGGACTGGCCCATATCGTCGCGATCTCAGGCCTCAACATGGCGCTGGCAGCCGGTATCTTCTTCGTCGGCGTTCGCTCCGTCCTGTCGCTGTTTCCAGGCTTTGCGCAGGCCTATCCGATCAAGAAGTTTGCCGCGTTCGGTGCGCTTGTCATGGCGACCGCCTATTACCTAATTTCCGGGTTCGGGGTTTCCGCCGAGCGGGCCTATATCATGATGGCGGTGATGCTGGTCGCCGTGCTCGTCGATCGACCCTCCATCAGCCTTCGCAACGTCGCCCTTTCGGCAATCATCATCCTCGCCATCTCGCCGTCGGAGATTCTGGGTCCGAGTTTCCAGATGTCGTTTGCGGCAACCGCGGCACTGGTGGCAGGGTTCGCCCTCTGGACGCGATATTTCGCGAAAGGAAAGGAGGAGACAAAAGGTAGCAACCGTTGGATAACGGGTATTGCGGCGACGTTGCATTTCATTGCCGGGATCGTGGTGACGTCGCTGATCGGCAGTACGTCGACGTCGATCTATTCGATCGAGCATTTCCACCATCTGACCACCTACGGCCTCGCGGCCAATCTCGCGGCCATGCCGATCATTTCCTTCGTGGTGATGCCGGCAGGTCTCGTGGCCATGCTGCTGATGCCGTTCGGGCTGGATGCTCCCGTTCTGTTCATCATGGGCGAGGGGCTGCGGATCGTCATTCGCATTGCCGAGATCGTCGCCGCATGGGGCGGCGATATTGCCATCGGCCGGCAGAACCCGCTTTTCCTGCCTCTGGCGACGGCAGGCTTTCTGCTTCTGACGCTGCTGCGCACGCCGCTGAGGTTGACAGGCGCGCTGTTCATGGCGGTGGCTTTGCTCTTTGCGGTCCGCTCAGGCTCGGCGCCGAGGCCTGATATCGTCATATCCGAAGACGGCGCATCGGTCGGCGTGATCCAGGATGACAAGATCACCCTCAATCGAACCCGACCGCCGGGATTTATCTACGATCAATGGCGGCGAGCGCTGGTGCTTGAGACCGGAGAACAACCGCTCGCCTTGCCGGTTCTTGCCTCTTCGGAACCAGCGCGAGGTGCCAGCCTTGCGAAAAGCGATGACAGACCACCTGGACCACATTCGCGACCGGATTTGACGCGCCGGGAAATCGAATATGTCAGGGGTTTTCTTCAAGCATTGAAGCCCGGACGATTCGCCTGTCTGCCGAAAATCCTGTGCGCGGCGCAGACTGCTCAGGACATCCGGATCGTCACCGTCGAAGACAACCGATACACCGGTCTTGCCTGCGATGTCGGTCGGATCATCGTCTCGCCCGGCGCACGCTTCGATACTTGCCGCTCCGGCGCCTTGCTTCTCAGCGGGCGGACGTTGCGCCGGACTGGCGCACTGGAAATCACCATTATTCCGAACGCGACAGCGCCAGACATCAAGATTACGGCGGCGATGCGAGACAGCGCACAGACCTCAAGCCGTCCGTGGACCGTCCACCGGTTCTATGACTGGCGAACGCGACAATTCGACTTTGGCATCCCGGAGGCTGTTGCTGCGCATCTCCGGGATGACAGCGTTCTCAATGGTAGCGGCGAATAAGGCCGACAAGCTTGCCCTGGACCTTCACCCGGTCGGGCGGGAAGATGCGGGTCTCGTAAGCCGGGTTTGCCGCTTCCAGTGCGATCGAGGCACCCTTGCGGCGGAACCGCTTCAGGGTCGCTTCTTCCTCATCGACCAGGGCAACGATGATATCGCCTGGACTTGCGGTGCTGGTATTCTTGATGATGACGGTATCGCCATCGAGGATGCCGGCATCGATCATCGAATCGCCCTTCACTTCGAGCGCGTAATGATCGCCGGAACCCAGCATCTCGATCGGAACGGCGATGTCATGGGTGTTGTTCTGGATCGCGGAGATCGGCACGCCGGCAGCGATTCGACCCATGACCGGAATGTTTGTCGAGAACGGATTGTCCGCCATGACCGGCGCCGGCTTCTGAGCGACGACCGGTTGCGTTTTGCCGAGGCTTCCCTCGATGACACTGGGAGAAAAACCCCGTCGCGGATGAAGGTTCGCCACATAGGCGTCAGGCAGCTTGATCACTTCGAGCGCGCGTGCTCTGTTCGGCAGACGGCGAATAAAGCCACGCTCCTCGAGCGCGGTGATCAGCCTATGGATGCCGGACTTCGATGCAAGGTCGAGAGCGTCCTTCATTTCGTCAAACGACGGCGGCACGCCTGATTCTTTCATCCGCTCGTGGATGAACAGAAGTAACTCCTGTTGCTTGCGTGTCAGCATGGACGGGACCCTCAGAATTGGAAACAAATGCAGAACGGACGCTATATGTTCTATCTGTGTTCCGCAAGCCCCAAATTTTTGCTCAAGAATAGTCTCATTTCAGCGTTCGATCACGTATTCAGTTCGTGCGCAGCACTTGCCGAGTTTCCCGCGATAGCCAATGTTCTGCGGAATAAGACTTTGGGGGTGTAAGTGGGTAACAAGTCAGTCGATCATTTGGTTCTGCCCGTTGCAGATCTGGCGTCAGCGCGGGGGAGGTTGACCGCTCTCGGCTTTACTGTGGCACCTGAAGGTGTTCACCCTTTCGGCACAGCCAATGCCTGCATATTCTTCGCGGATGGCTCGTATCTCGAGCCGCTGGCCATTGTGAACCGTCGGCAAGCCTCGCTTGCGGCAAAACGAGGCAACGTGTTCACCGATCGCGACATCCGCTTCCGCGGCCAGCGGAAAAGGGAAGGTCTATCGGCGGTGGTCGTCGGGACGCAGGATGCAGCGGCCGATCATATCCGTTTTGTGGACGGGCACATGTCTGCGGGCGAGATGCTTCAATTCTCCCGCCCGATGCAGTTGCCCGATGGTGGGGAGAGCGAAGTCTCATTCCGTCTGGCGTTCGCGGCAGTTCCCGAGGTCGATGACATCTTGCTGTTTTCCTGCCAGCGCATGGCCGCATTACCGGCAGATCGCGGTGGTCTTGATGAGCACGCAAACGCCGTTACAGGCCTTCGAGAGATCGTCTTTTCTGCAGATGACCCGCTGGAGTTTCTGCCGCTTTTCGAAACCGTGTTCGAGACGCAACCCGAGCAAGGGAAAGACGGTCTGCGGATCGAAGCTGCCAATGCCAGCATCCGCATTCAATCCAACGACACGTTCAGCGACGAGTTCCGGTCTTCGATGAAGCCCTTGTTATCGTCGCGCCTCGCTGCGCGCGGGATCATCTTCAAGACCACCGATCTCGCCGTGACAGAGATCACCCTTGCTGCTAATGACGTCGCATTCATCCGCAGGGATGGCCGCGTGATCGTGTCGGCAGCCCCGGGGCAAGGTGTGGTTTTCGGTTTCGAGGAATAGTGAAATGACAGTCTCCGCCAATTCTGAAGTGTCCGTGGGCGAGGGGAGTTCGAAAGTCGTTTTCTCAAACACGGCAAAGCTCTCGCTGATTGCCGGTCCCTGCCAGATGGAAAGCCGTGATCATGCGTTCATGATCGCCGGCACGCTTGTCGAACTCTGCAAGAAACTCGGCATCGGCCTCGTCTACAAATCCTCCTTCGACAAGGCCAACCGCACGTCGATCTCCGGCAAGCGCGGCATCGGCTTGGACAACGCGATGGCGATCTTTGCCGATCTGAAGACGGAATTCGGCTTTCCCGTTCTGACCGACATTCACACTGAAGAGCAATGCGCTCTCGTGGCGGATACGATCGATATCCTGCAGATCCCCGCCTTCCTGTCGCGCCAGACCGACTTGCTCGTCGCGGCCGCAAAGACGGGTTGCGCCATCAACGTGAAGAAGGGCCAGTTCCTGGCGCCCTGGGACATGAAGAACGTTCAGGCGAAGTTCCTCGAAAGCGGCAATCCCAATGTGATGCTGTGCGAGCGCGGTGCCTCGTTCGGCTACAACACGCTTGTCTCCGACATGCGCTCGCTGCCGATCATGGCGTCGCTCGGAAGCCCTGTTATTTTTGACGCAACCCATTCCGTCCAGCAGCCAGGCGGCCAGGGCGGCTCTTCCGGCGGCCAGCGCGAGTTTGTCGAAACGCTTGCCCGTGCAGCCGTCGCAGTCGGTGTTGCCGGCGTCTTCATCGAAACCCACGAAGATCCTGACAACGCACCGTCCGACGGTCCGAACATGGTCCACCTGAAGGACATGCCGCGCCTTCTGGAAAAGCTGCTGGCCTTCGACGCCATCGCAAAAGGCTGACGGCGTCGAAAAACCGCCGAATTGACTGGATTGTAATCCGCGTGTCATCGACGATCGCACAATGTCGATGACACGCCTGTTCGCTGAGCCTGCGAATTCAGGCTCGCACATCAACCGAGGAGAGACCCTTGACCGCCATTACCGACATCATCGCTCGCGAAATTCTGGACAGCCGTGGCAATCCGACCGTCGAGGTGGATGTTTATCTGGAAGACGGCTCGATGGGCCGCGCCGCCGTTCCGTCGGGCGCCTCCACGGGCGCGCATGAAGCCGTCGAACTTCGCGATGGTGGCAAGCGCTATGGTGGCAAGGGCGTCGAAAAGGCTGTCGAAGCCGTCAACACCGAGATCTTCGACGCGATCGGCGGCTTCGATGCCGAAAGCCAGATCCACATCGACAAGACCCTGATCGCGCTCGACGGCACCCCGAACAAATCGCGCCTGGGTGCAAACGCCATTCTCGGCGTTTCGCTTGCCGTTGCCAAGGCCGCCGCCGAATCGTCCGGCCTGCCGCTCTATCGCTATATCGGCGGCGCCTCCGCGCATCTCCTGCCGGTCCCGATGATGAACATCATCAATGGCGGCGCTCACGCCGACAACCCGATCGATTTCCAGGAATTCATGATCATGCCCGTCGGCGCCGAGACGCTGAAGGATGCCGTGCGCATGGGCGCGGAAATCTTCCACGTCCTCAAGAAGGAACTGGCAGCGCAGGGTCACAACACCAATGTCGGCGACGAAGGCGGTTTCGCACCGGGCCTGAAGAGCGCTCCGGAAGCGCTCGATTTCATCATGAAGTCGGTCGAAAAGGCTGGCTACCGGCCGGGCGACGACGTTCACCTGGCGCTTGATTGCGCAGCCACCGAGTTCTTCAAGAACGGCAAGTATGAGCTGGAAGGCGAAGGCCGTTCGCTCGAGCCTGAAGCAATGGCCGATTACCTGGCAGAACTTGCCGGCAAGTACCCGATCATCTCGATCGAAGACGGCATGTCGGAAGACGACTGGACCGGCTGGAAGTATCTGACTGACAAGATTGGCTCCAAGGTGCAACTGGTCGGCGACGACCTGTTCGTGACCAACTCGGCCCGTCTGCGCGATGGTATCCGCCAGGGCACAGCCAACTCGATCCTCGTCAAGGTCAACCAGATCGGATCGCTCACCGAGACGCTCGATGCTGTCGAAACAGCGCACAAGGCGAGCTACACGGCCGTCATGTCCCACCGTTCGGGTGAGACGGAAGACTCGACGATTGCGGATCTCGCCGTCGCCACCAACTGCGGACAGATCAAGACCGGTTCGCTGTCGCGCTCTGATCGTCTGGCCAAGTACAACCAGCTGATCCGTATCGAGGAAATGCTTGGGCCGCAGGCCGCCTACGCGGGCCGCTCGATCCTCAAGGCCTGATCATTCCGGTCGACTGAGGCAGACTATCCGAGAGCCCGCGCCATCTGCGCGGGCTTTTGCGTTTTACAATTCGTGATCGCACCGTACCAAAAACCGATAGGTCAGCATTGTTGACCTGTCGAAACTTATGTAAACCAAAGCCAAGAATATTGAAATAAAAGGAAACGCCCGTGCTTGATTGGGACCATATTTTCGCGACACGCTCCAGCCGCATGAAAGCCTCCGAAATTCGCGAACTGCTGAAGCTTCTGGAGCAGCCGGATATCATTTCGTTCGCCGGCGGCATTCCGGATCCGGCATTGTTTCCGGCCGAGGAATTCCAGAAGGCCTATGCGGATATCTTCTCAGGCGCTCAGGTGAACTCCGCGCTGCAGTATTCCGTCAGCGAAGGCTACAAGCCGTTGCGCGACTGGATCGTGGCCGATGTCGCCAAGATCGGTATCGACTGTACCGCCGACAACGTCTTCATCACGTCAGGCTCCCAGCAGGCGCTCGATTACCTCGGCAAACTGTTTCTGTCGCCGAACGATACGGCGCTCGTCACGTGGCCGACCTATCTCGGTGCGCTCTCCGCGTTCAATGCCTATGAGCCGACCTACGATCAGCTCTCGGTCAACGGCAACCGCACGCCGGAAGCCTATCGCGAGACGGCGTCGAAAGCCGGTGGCTCGGTGAAGTTTGCCTATCTGTCCGCCGACTTCTCCAATCCGACCGGCGAGACGATCGATCTCGCAGGCCGCGAAAAGCTTCTGGCACTGGCAGACGAACTCGATATCGCGATTCTCGAAGATGCCGCATACCAGAACCTGCGCTTCGATGGCGAACCGGTTTCGCCGATCCTCGCGCTCGATATTGCCCGCAGCGGCGGTATCGAAAAGACCCGCACGATCTACAGCGGCAGCTTTTCCAAGACGCTGGCACCAGGCCTGCGCGTCGGCTTCGTCATCGGAGCGATGCCGGTCATCCGCAAACTGGTGTTGTTGAAACAGGCGGCCGACCTGCATTCGTCGACGATCAACCAGATCGCCGTCGAGCATGTCGCTTCGCGCGGTTTCGATGAACAGGTTGCCAAGATCAAGCGGGTCTATAGCGGCCGCCGCGATTCCATGCTGGCGGCACTTGCGAAATACATGCCGAAGGGAACGACATGGACAAAGCCCGAAGGCGGCATGTTCGTATGGCTGACGCTGCCTGAGGGCACGGATGGTGCGGAGCTTCTGGCGAAATCGCTGGCAACCGAAAAGGTCGCCTTCGTGCCCGGCAAGGCGTTCTACGCCGACGGCAGCAATGCCAACACGCTGCGCATCAGCTTCTCCTGCGCCAACGACGAGATGATCGACGAAGGCATCAAGCGGCTCGGAAGACTGATCGGCAATGCCGAAACCCGCGAGCACGAAGCGCTCCCGATCATCTGAATATCGCGTACTGAGAAAGGCGACCCAGCGATGGCTTGCCTTTCTCACGGGCTGCTGGCGACCAGTTCACCTGTCGGTGACGCTCGGCCTCGGGCGCCGCCTCTCGTGGAAACGCGGCCTTCCCCGAGGCGCCCAGCGCGCCCGACCGTAACCGCCGCTAATTAAATCACTAGCCGGTGACGTTGATCAGGGGTTGCGCCACGGGACGCCGTCGGGCAGTTTTGCGCCCGGTATATGAGGAGGAGTTTGCATTGGCGCGTCCCTACAGCATCTATGACGTTTTCACCGACGCTAAGCTTTCCGGCAACCCGCTTGCGGTCATCTTCGATGCAGATGGTCTCGACGATGGCGCGATGCAGGCCGTTGCCAAGGAAATGAACCTCTCGGAGACGGTGTTCGTCCAGACGTCGACAAACACCACCCATTCGGCGAAGCTGCGAATCTTCACACCGGGCCGGGAGCTTCCGTTCGCGGGACATCCGACGGTCGGGACGGCCATCGCCCTTGCCGAGCGCACGCACGGGCGCGACAGCGATCTCGATCTGGTCTGTGTCCTCGAAGAGGCGGTCGGTCCGGTTCGGTGCGCCGTGCGTCTGCGCCAGGGGGAGGTGGGGTTCGCCGAGTTCGATCTGCCGAAGAAGTCGCAGCGGATCGACCTCGCCTTGAACCGTCAGGGCATCGCGGACGCGCTCGGCGTCGAGCTGACGGATATCGGGTTCGAAAACCACGTCGCGTCGATCTGGAGCGCCGGTGTGCCCTTCCTGATGATCCCGCTGCACAATCTCGCAACTGTCCAGGACATGGAATTCGATGCGCCGCTCTGGGAAAAGGTCGCTCCCTTTGTGGAGGGTGCGCTTGCCTCGGCCTATGTCTACTGCCGCGGCGGCGTCCATCATCAGGCGAAATTTCATGCCCGAATGTTCTCGCCGGATATGGGCATCGCTGAAGACCCAGCCACGGGTGGGGCGGTAGCGGCATTGTCCGGCGCGATCCATCATTTTGACGGCCTGCCGGATGGCCATCACCCCCTTCTGATCGAGCAAGGCGTCGAGATGGGACGGCCGTCCTTTATCCATCTCTATATCGATGTGCAGGAAGGGGCCATTGCAAAAGCCCGGATCGGCGGACAAGCGATCCGACTTGCCGAAGGCGTTATCGAAATCTAGGCGATATTTTTCAACCCGTTGATTTTGTTACCATAAGTCCGGATATCCTCGCAAAGGCTGTTCGCTCGCGCAAAAAAGAAGCTGCTGATCCAACAAATTTCGCGGGAGGTGCTGGACAAGCCTAAACTTCCTCTTTATACGGCCCTCACACCGGCGGAAACGACGCTTCGCCAAACCGGTTACGGGTGATTAGCTCAGTTGGTAGAGCAGCTGACTCTTAATCAGCGGGTCGTAGGTTCGAGCCCTACATCACCCACCAAATCAATCCTTTACATTGAAATGTTCAAATGCCGGTTTCACCGGCAAATGGCGTTTCCGTTGCCGTCGACGACGCAGTTTCGCTGCGTCGCGCCGACGCTTCCGGGTCGTGGTGAGGGCCGTTCCTCGATGACACCGGGTCTGCGTCCACCCATATGTCCCGAGACGCCATCGCCTTGTGGCCTTACCTCGAAATTCTCGTTTCCATAGGTGCCGTAATATCCACCCGTCCCATCTGGCTGGATTTCGGTATTGCGAAACTGCTGTGCTTCAGCCGGCAAGGCGGCGAGCGTGAGCGCCAAGGCATCGATCAGGGTTCTCATCGGAATCTCCTTCCGTATGATAGTCTATCACAATCTGAATAGTGCACTCTGGGGTTTCCTGCCGAGCAAATGTCGGCTTTTTTGTACCACCTTGCATTTTGTCTCGGGCGAGGTTGCAATTCGTTCGGAACCCTCTGCGCGCGCATGCATTTTGTCCGCATGTTGAAAATCTGCGGAGCATCCTCGTCGTGAAAGCGATCCTTCTACTTCTGAGCGGGCTTGTCTTGGCCGTCACGGTCTTCTTGAGTGGCGTTGCGGCTACGGCCTATCTCATTGCCGAGCCGGCGCCTCATCGCTTTTCCAACGTTGACCATCCTGATCTCTGGACCTCGACACCCGTGGTCGTGAGCAGCGGCGATCAGCGTTACGAGCGGATTGCTGCCGTGACCGCAAAGATTGATCTGCCGGCGTCGGATGCGCAGGGGCAGCCCGTAGCTGCCCAGGACCAGGCGACGGATGCGGTGGACGGCGTCCAGACGGCTTCCTTGGATGAGGCAGACCAGGCGTCGGTAGATCCTGTGTCCGATGCATCGGTTAACCAGGCGCATGCCGACTGGTGCTTCGCGCGCTACCGTTCCTACAGGCTCGAGGACAACACCTACCAGCCTTACAGGGGTGGCCAGCGTCGGGCTTGCCAGTCACCGGTCGCAATGTCGCATGGTCAGGACAACATTGTTTCTGGCAACGAAGACACCGGCATCGAAGGCCAGGGGCTGGTTCAGCAGGTCAGCGCCACGAGCACGATGATCGGGCGTGGTCAGGACGGCCGTCTTATCCGTGAAACTGACCGCTCGTCTTCGCCGCAAAACGCCTCATACGACGCAACATCCATGGGGAACCCGGCGCACGAGGAGTGGTGCCTGTCGCGGTACCGTTCATACCGCGCCAACGACAACAGCTACACATCCTACGGCGGCATGCGCCGCACGTGTCAGTCCCCCTACGGCTGAGACCTAGTTCAGCCCGTTTTCAGCAATGTGACCGTCGGCTGTTCGTCTTCCTTCAAGCCTTGAACCAGTTTGGCGAGCCAATCCACGAAGACCCGGACCTTGTTGGAGAGGTGCCGGGTTTGCGGGTAGACGATGTAGAGCGGCAGCGGTTCGCACTCCCATTCGGCGAAGACCTCGATGAGTTCGCCCCTCTGCACATGCTCCTGGACCATGAACCGCGCCGCCTGCGCGATCCCGAGCCCCGCGACCGCCGCGTTGACGTAGGAGCGCGCATCATTCACCGAGACGACGTAACGCGGCATGATCTCCAGCGTCTCATCCTCTTTGCAAAAGTCGAAGGTCATGATCCGGCCGGCCGTCGCGTTGAGGTAACCGACAGAGAAATGGTCGGTCTCCAGATCTCGCGGATGGGTCGGCATACCGAATCGCTCAAGATAGTTCGGGGATAGGTAATTGCGCATGCGAAGCTCGCCGACTTTGCGCGCAATCAGCGACTGGTCCTTGGGCGTGCCGCCTCGAAGAGCACAGTCGACATTTTCAGCAATGTAATCGACCAGCCGGTCGCCGACCCCGATATCCAGCTGGATCTGCGGGTAGCGCTGGTAGAATTCGCACAAATTGGGGATTACGACGAGGTCGGCGAACGCCCCTGCCATCTCGACACGCAGTCGGCCCGTGGGCTGGTTCTGCGATTTCGACATCGTGCCGTCGAGTTCTTCAAGTTCCGACAGGATCTGTACGGCGCGCTCGTAGTAGAGTGCTCCATCGGTCGTGACCATGACCCGACGTGTCGTGCGGTTGAGGAGCTTCGTGCGCAGATGCGCCTCTAGACCCTGGACCATGTTGGTGGCCGTGGTCTTGGGAATATTGAGGGTCGCGGCAGCACGCGTGAAATTGCCCGTTTCGACGACGCGCACGAAGACGCGCATAGAGGAAAGCTGGTCCATCGTTGATCCCGTTCGAAAAGTTGTATTATTCGCCTATCCGGAACAGTGTTGCCGATATCAGCGACTTGTGAGTTCTGTCAGGAACAATAATATCAGGGTCAAGTTATTCGGCAAGATGCCTTTCGCCAATGTGGCTTTTTGGCTCCATAGCGAGGAGGACTGGATGACGGACTGGAAAAAGAACGCGGATATCGAATGGGCAGGCCTGCCCGTTTCCATACACCGTTACGAAGGCCAGCCGGCAGCCAAAGTCGCGCCGATTCTACTCTATCTGCGCGGATCCGCATTCCAGCAAGGTGGCCTGCGGGACCGTGAAGTGCCGATCGGAAAAGTCTTCTCGGAGGCGGGTTCGATCGTTGTCGAGGCGGATTATGGTGCCGCCTCGGGCAACCTGTTTCCGCAGGCAATGGAATGCGCCTTCGCGGCGCTGACCTATCTCAGCAGCAACCGCAAGCGCTTCGGGTCCGCCCGTTCCCCGCTTTTCGTTGCGGGCGATGAGGCCGGCGGCAACGTCGCGGCGGGCGTGGCTTTGAAGGCGCGAGATCAATTGCCGGGCGAGCTTCGGGGACAGATCCTTCTGTCGCCGATGATCGATCCGATGATGGCCTCGAAATCGTTTCGTCGAGCCGATGATATCGGCATGCGCGAAAAATGGTCCGACGGTTGGAGCCATTACCTGCGTGCAGCCTGCGGGTTTCAGCATCCCTATGCTGCGCCCTGTCTCTGTTCGCGGCTATCCGGTCTTGCGCCGGCTCTGGTCGTCACGTCAGAAGACGATCCGCTGCATGACGAGGTTGTCAACTATGCGGACCGGCTCGAAGCCTCGGGCGTCTCGGTCAGGCAGAAAATATTCCCGAAAGGCGCAGGCTGGACGGGTGTTTACAAGGGCGGGCAGGGGAACTGGATGGCGGGTCTATCCGCCGAGTTCAAAGGCTTCGTCGAAACGTTGAGTGAATAAGCAGACGTCGATTTATAGCGTTTGACAACGGTTTTCTCCTCCTCCCTGGGGCAGGACCGTCAGGAGATTATGATTATGTTGAAGATCAAAAACTGGGCCCCGTGGGGCGCCGGAATAAGTGTTGCTGCGCTCATTGCAGGCGCTTCGCTCTCTATCGATACGCCGACAGGCGCCCATGCGGCCCCCGCGGAAGCGGCGGCTCAGCCGGCGGTGCCGGTCACGGTTGCCGCCGTGCAGCCGAAGAACGTCACCACCTGGCAGGAGTTTTCCGGCCGTCTGGAAGCTGTTGATCGCGTCGAGGTTCGCCCAAGGGTGGCCGGCGCAATCCTGTCCGTGCATTTCCGTGAAGGCGGTCTCGTAAAGGAAGGCGATCTTCTGGTCTCGATCGATCCCGAGCCCTACAAGGCAGCCGTCGCTCAGGCGGAGGGACAGATGGCATCCGCCCAGGCAAGGCTTGATTATGCCGAGACCGAGCTCGAACGGGGCAAGACGCTCGCCTCGCGCAACACCATATCGCAGAGCGATCTTTCGCAGCGTCAGAGCGCCCGCGCCGAAGCGATCGCCAATGTACAGGCAGCGAGGGCAACGCTGAAATCGGCGCAGATCAATCTGGATTATACCCAGATCCGTGCCCCGATCTCCGGGCGTGCAGGTCGCATTGAAGTCACCGTCGGCAATCTCGTGGCGGCAGGCTCTGCCTCGGCGGTGCTGACGACGCTCGTGTCGAGCAGCCCGATCTACGCAAGCTTTGATGCAGCCGAAGAACTGGTGGCCCGCACACTGGCCCAGGTCGACGTCAAGGACGGCGTGCCGGCGATTGGAGACGTTCCGGTTGAGGCCAGCACGCTCGCGTCAACGACGCCTGTCCGTGGCAAGCTGCAG
Source organism: Neorhizobium sp. AL 9.2.2 (assembly GCF_013317225.1). Taxonomy (NCBI): domain Bacteria; kingdom Pseudomonadati; phylum Pseudomonadota; class Alphaproteobacteria; order Hyphomicrobiales; family Rhizobiaceae; genus Neorhizobium; species Neorhizobium sp. AL 9.2.2. Next base: position 1,267,259 of record NZ_JAALXU010000003.1, on the reverse strand, counting down.
CTGATCGACAACGAGGTCAACGCGGCAAGCGGCACGATCCGCGTCCGCGCGGTCTTCGACAATCCGGGCGGGCGCTTGATCCCCGGTCAGTTCGTGCGGGTCCGCATGGGTGAACCCAAGGCCGAAGATCGCCTTCTCGTCAGCGAAAAGGCGATCGGCACCGATCAGGACAAGAAGTTCGTGCTGGTTGTCGAGGCGGGCGACAAGGTCGGCTACCGGCAGGTTCAGCTCGGATCGGTGATCGATGGTCAGCGGATCGTCGAAAAGGGCCTTTCTGCCGGCGATCGTGTCGTCGTCAGCGGGCTACAGCGCATCCGCCCGGGCGCGATCGTGGCGCCGCAGGACGAAGTCGCCACCAAGTGACTTGATGCGGTCTGCTTCTCCCTAACTGGAGGGGCGGGCCGCAACCACAACTACAATTGCGAGACACGGTAAGCACTCGCGGCCTGCACAGGCCGCGAGAGGGGAGCCTGTTGTTTCTGTTCGACCCTGGAGAGAGGGCTTAGACAATGAATATTTCAAGATTTTTCATCGACAGACCGGTTTTTGCTGGCGTCCTGTCGATCCTGATCGTGGTCGCCGGCCTGCTTGGCATGCGCGCACTTCCGATTTCCGAATATCCGAACGTGGTTCCGCCTTCGGTCGTGGTGAAAGCGACCTATCCCGGCGCCAATCCGGTCGTGATTGCCGAGACGGTTGCGACGCCGCTAGAAGAGCAGATCAACGGCGTCGAAGACATGCTCTACATGTCGAGCCAGGCCACATCGGACGGCGTCATGACGCTGACGGTGACCTTTAAGCTCGGCACAGATCCGGACAAGGCGCAGCAGCTGGTGCAAAACCGCGTCAGCCAGGCTGAACCGCGCTTGCCATCCGAGGTGAGGGCGCTCGGCATCACCACGATCAAAAGTTCGCCCGACTTCATCATGGTCGTCAACCTTGTCTCGGATAGTGACCGTTATGACCTCACCTACCTTCGCAACTACGCGACGCTGAACGTCAAGGATCGGCTGGCACGGATCGAAGGCGTCGGCCAGGTGCAGGTTTTCGGTGCCGGCGACTATTCCATGCGCGTCTGGATCGATCCGCAAAAGGCTGCCGAGCACAATCTCGCGGCAAGCGATGTGACGGACGCGATCCGCGCGCAGAACGTCCAAGCCGCAGCCGGCATTATCGGCGCCTCGCCGAACCTGCCGGGCACCGACCTCCAGCTCAACGTCAATGCCCAGGGACGTTTGCAGTCGCCCGAAGAGTTCGCCAACATCATCGTCAAGAGCGGCTCCAACGGCGAGATCACCAGGCTTCGCGACGTCGCAAGGGTCGAGATGGGGGCCGCCGACTATACGCTGCGGTCGCTTCTCGACGGACGCCCGGCCGTTGCCATTCCCGTCCTGCAGGCTCCTGGCTCGAATGCGATCGAGATCGCCGATACGGTCCGCGCGACCATGGATCAGCTCCAGCTGGCGATGCCGGAAGGTGTCAAATACGAGATCGTCTACGACACCACGCAGTTCGTCCGCTCGTCGATCGAAAAGGTCGTCGATACGCTGCTCGAAGCCATTGCGCTGGTCGTCATCGTCGTCATCGTCTTCCTGCAGACCTGGCGTGCATCGATCATTCCGCTGATCGCGGTTCCGGTCTCGATCATCGGCACGTTCGCCGTGATGTATGCACTCGGCTTCTCGATCAACGCGCTGACGCTGTTCGGCCTGGTGCTGGCGATCGGTATTGTCGTGGATGACGCGATCGTCGTCGTCGAGAATGTCGAGCGCAATATCGAAAACGGTCTCAATCCGCGCGACGCCACCTACAAGGCAATGCGCGAAGTCTCCGGACCGATCATCGCGATCGCGCTCGTTCTCGTCGCCGTGTTCGTGCCGCTCGCCTTCATCTCGGGCTTGTCCGGCCAGTTCTACCGCCAGTTCGCGCTCACCATCGCCATCTCGACGGTGATCTCGGCGATCAACTCGCTGACCCTGTCGCCGGCACTGGCAGCTCTTCTGCTCAAGGGGCATCATGCCCCGAAGGACCGGCTGACGCGTGGCATGGACTGGCTGTTCGGCTGGTTCTTCCGCGGCTTCAACCGGGTCTTCGGCTCCGCCTCGAACGGTTATGGCCGCACGGTGGGGGGGCTTTTGTCGCGCAAGAGTATCGTCATGGTGATCTATCTCGCCCTAATCGGTGCAACCTACAGCGTGTTCAACGCGGTGCCGGGCGGCTTCGTACCGGCGCAGGACAAGCAGTATCTGATCGGCTTTGCACAGCTGCCGGATGGGGCAACGCTCGACCGTACCGAAGATGTGGTGAAGCGCATGAGCGACATCGCCCTGAAGCAGCCGGGCGTCGAGCATGCGATTGCATTCCCGGGCCTGTCGATCAATGGTTTCACGATCGGATCGAATTCCGGCATCGTCTTCGCGGTGCTTGACGACTTCGAGAACCGCACGACGCCGGAGCTTTCGGGCGGCGCCATCGCCATGGCACTGAACCAGAAATTCGCCGGTATCCAGGATGCGTTCATCGCGATGTTCCCGCCGCCGCCGGTCAACGGTCTCGGCACCACGGGCGGCTTCAAGCTGCAACTCGAAGACCGCGCCGGTTACGGTTACCAGGCACTGGACGATGCAACCAAGGCCGTGATTGCCAAGGCCATGCAGGCGCCGGAACTGGCAGGCATCTTCTCCAGCTTCCAGATCAACGTCCCGCAGCTGTTCGCCGATCTCGACCGCGCCAAGGCCGAACAGCTGGGCGTATCCGTCACCGACGTGTTCGAGACGCTGCAGATCTATCTCGGCTCACTCTACGTCAACGACTTCAACGCGTTTGGCCGTACCTACAGCGTGAGGGTGCAGGCGGATGCGCAGTTCCGCGCCAAGCCCGAGGATATCGGTGCATTGAAAGTTCGTTCGCAATCGGGCCAGATGATCCCGCTTTCGGCGCTCCTCAAGGTGGACGCCCAGACGGGTCCGGAACGCACGACGCGCTACAACGGCTTCCTCGCCGCGGATATCAACGGAGCGCCGGCACCTGGCTTCTCCTCCGGTCAGGCGGAAGCGGCGATCACCAAGATCCTCGACGAAACACTGCCGTCAGGCGTTGCCTTCGAGTGGACCGATCTCACCTACCAGCAGATCCTTGCCGGCAATTCGAGCATCATCGTGTTTCCGCTCGCCCTGCTGCTGGTCTATCTCGTGCTGGCGGCCCAGTACGAAAGCCTGACGCTGCCGATTGCGATAATCATGATCGTGCCGATGGGCGTGCTGGCGGCACTGACGGGTGTCTGGCTGACGGGAGGCGACAACAACATCTTCACCCAGATTGGGTTGGTGGTGCTGGTCGGACTGTCAGCGAAGAACGCGATCCTGATCGTGGAATTCGCCCGCGAGCTGGAGTTCGAAGGTCGAACGCCGTTCGAGGCCGCGGTCGAATCCAGCCGGCTTCGCCTTCGCCCGATCCTTATGACGTCGATGGCCTTTATCATGGGCGTCGTGCCGCTGGTCGTGTCCACCGGCGCCGGTGCGGAAATGCGCGTCGCCATGGGCATCGCGGTATTCTCCGGCATGATCGGGGTGACCTTCTTCGGCATCTTCATGACGCCGGTGTTCTATATGCTGGCGCGCCTGATGACCGGAATGCGGCCGCTGCGGCAGCACGGTTTGGAGGCGCCGCCCGCTCTCTCTCCAGCGGAGTAGCTGGCCTCCAGGCCCTGCGGGTTTTTCCTCTGGAAGGATCCGCAGGGCATTTTCAATTGTGCCAAGCCATAATGGGCCAGGGTTAACCTTACCCCGTAACCATTGGTAAAGGCTGTGATTGCGCTGCTTACCAATCGGTGGCAATCAGTTCGCACGCCCCTCGTAGCTCAAAGCCAGAGCAGCTGCTTCGTTTGCAGCCGATCCAGGTTCAATTCCTCGGCAGGGGCACCAACTCTCTTTATCGCTAGATCGCGCCACCATCGATCACCAGTGTCTGCGCAGTCATGGCAGCCGCGGCGCTCGATGCGAGAAACAAACAAGGGCCCACGACATCCTGCGCCACCAAGCTGCGTTTGAGGCACTGGCGCCCAATCATCGCGGCGATGTCCTCATCCTTCAGCCACAGGTCCTTTTGCCGCTCGGTGACGATCATGCCGGGCAGGATGGCATTGACCCGGATATTTTCCGGCCCAAGCCTGCCGGCGAGGCTTTTGGTCAGACCGACGATACCGGCCTTGGCGGTTGTGTAGGATGGCATGCCACCCATGTTGAGCATCCAGGCGATCGATGAGAAATTGACGATCGCACCACCGCCCGCCAACCGCATATGCGGCACGGCGGCTTGCGATGTGAAGAACACCTGCTTCAAATTGATCGCCTGGCTGAGGTCCCAGTAATCTTCGGTGATATCGTCGAGATCCCGGCGATCGTCCCAGGCGGCATTGTTCACGAGCACCGAGAGTGACCCAAGGCTCGCTGCCGCATGATCGACCGCATGTTTGATGGCGTCGGTATCGCGCAAATCCGCCCTTATATATCGGACTGGATGATCGTTGATCGCGGAAAGCCGGTCCGCCAGTGCTGTGCTGGGTTCGTCGGCAATGTCGATAAACGCGACCTTCGCGCCATGGGCTGCAAATCCCTCGACAAGCGCCGCGCCAATGCCGGATCCGCCGCCCGTAATCAGCACGCCGCGGTCGCGCAGATCCGCGTGCCCCATCAAATCCTCATTCATAGGGTTTTCTCCATTCCCATTCTCAGTTCTAACGCTTCGAACCTCGCCGTCAATTGCGCCGGCTCCCTCCTATCTGTAGTCCGGATGCGTATCCGGTCCTGCAAATCCCGTCAGTCTCTCCAAAAGGAATTCCGCATTGTCAGTCTCCCAAAACGTCATCGTCCTGCCGACCAGAGGTTATCGCGGCTTTCTCTTCGACATGGACGGAACGATCCTCAATTCGATTGCTTCTGCCGAACGTGTCTGGGGACGCTGGGCGGCAGAGCAGGGGCTCGACGTGGAGAAATTCCTGCCCTTCATGCACGGCAAGCGCGGCATCGATACGATCACCAGCCTCAACCTGCCGGGTCTTGATCCGGCAGTGGAAGCGGAGAAGGTTCTGCGCGGCGAGATCGACGATGTCGAGGGTATCGTTCAGATTCCGGGCGCTGCTGAATTCTTGGCAAGCCTGCCCGCGGGGCAATGGGGTGTCGTGACGTCGTCGCCGCTGGAACTCGCAAAGGCAAGACTTGCCGCAGCTGGCCTTGCGATACCGTCCATGCTGGTCACTGCCGAGGACGTCACGATCGGCAAACCGGACCCGCAGGGCTACAGGCTCGGCGCGAAACGGCTTGGCGCAGACCCGTCCAACGTGATGGTGTTCGAGGACGTCCCTGCCGGCATCAAGGCAGGCGAGGCGGCGGGTGCCGATGTCATGGTGATCACCGCCACCCATACCCACGACGTCGAAGGCGGGCACTTCCGGATCCCGGATTATACCGGTGTTTCGGTAAGCGTCGCCAACGACGGCGTCATCACCTTTCAGTCCAGAGCCTAAGAGGCTGACGCCGGTCTTCTAGTACCGGTCAGGCAGCCCTGCTGGATGTTTTCATGAACTGGACGGTGGCGATCCACAGTATGACGCCGAGGCCAAGCAGGGCGGCGGCAATGGCATACTGGACCGGATCGCGACCGGCCCAGGGACCCGCCAGAAAAACGCAGGAGATCACACCAAGAACCGGCAAGATCGTTGGTGTCCGGAAGTGCTTGTGATCTACCTTGTCCTTGCGCAGCACCAGCACGGCGACATTGACGATCGCAAAGACGCAAAGCAACAGTAGTGCAGTCGTCCCGCCAAGAGCGGGCACGCCGCCGGCAAAGAGAATCAGACAGACGGCGAGAAGCGATGTGAAAACGATTGCGATATACGGCGTGCGGCGCGTTGCGTGCACCTTGCCGAGCATGGCGGGCAGCACATTTTCGCGGGCCATGCCGTAAATCAGCCGGCTTGCCATCATCATGTTGATCAGCGCCGAATTGGCGACAGCAAACATCGTGATGATCGCAAAGATGCTGATCGGGAACGCGGGCGCTCCGGCCTGGATGACTTTCAGAAGCGGTGTTTCCCCTTCGCCCAGTTCGTTCGCCGGCACCAGAGTAATCGCAGAGATTGCCACGAGAATGTAGATCACGCCGGTGATCGCGAGACCGGTCAGCAGCACTTTCGGGAAGAGACGGCTTGGCTCCTTGCACTCTTCGGCCATGTTGACCGAGTCCTCGAACCCGACCATCGCGAAGAAGGCGAGACCGGTTGCGGCGACGACTGGCCAGAACGTTCCGCTGCCTTCCGGTGTGGCGAACGTCCAGGCACGCGACACATCGCCCTCGCCACCAGCAATCGCCCAGAGGCCGATGCCGATGATGATGAGAAGGCCGGTCAGTTCCACAACGGTCAGCACGACGTTGAGCTTTACGCTTTCACCGACACCGCGGAAATTGACCGCTGCCACCAGCGCAATGAAGCCGACGGCGATCAGCGGTACGCCCCAGACCCCGAGATCCAGGCCGAGCGACGTCGAGAAGTTGGCGGCAAACGCCCGCGATGCGGTCGCCGCAGACGTGATGCCTGAGGACATCACGGCGAAGGCGACAAGGAACGTGACGAAATGGACGCCGAAGGCTTTATGGGTGTAGAGCGCAGCACCAGCTGCCTGCGGATATTTGGTGACGAGTTCGAGATAGGAGCAGGCGGTGAGAAGGGCGACAAGAAAAGCGATGAGGAATGGAAGCCAGACAACGCCTCCAACTTCAGCGGCCACTTGTCCGGTCAGCGCGTAGATCCCCGTTCCGAGAATATCGCCAACGATGAACAGCAGCAGCAGCCCGGGGCCCATCACGCGCTTGAGTTCAGGTGTTTCTTCTTTCGCGCCGAACGCCTCTGCCATGACTGCCTCCCAACATGGTCCTACATGGCAACACTAATGGGAACATCACACGATTGTTCCATGTTTCGTATGGTTTAACCAATCACGCCGAGCGTCACAGCCGCGACGACGCCATAGCGAAGCGTCTTGCCGATGAAGACCAAAACAAGAAACGTTGGCAGCGGTTCTTTCAGAACACCCGCGACCACGGTGATGGCATCGCCGCCGATCGGTAGCCAGCTCAGGAGCAACGACCACTTTCCGTATTTCCGATACCAGGTCTTTGCCTTCTCAAGCTTGTCAGGCTTGACGGGGAACCAGCGTCGGTCCCGGAACCGCTCCACGCCCATTCCCATCAGCCAGTTGACCACCGAGCCGAGCGTATTGCCGACGGAGGCCGTGAGCACAAGGGCCGCAAGCGCATAGCGATCCGACAGGATGAGGCCGACAAGGACCGCTTCCGACTGCATCGGAAAGATCGTGGCAGCGATGAATGCAGCAAAGAACAGGCCCGCATAGGCGGCAAGATCGACCATGGAAAACCGGGTTTAAAACGTGGAAATGAAAAAGGGCGGGAAACGACCCGCCCTTTTGTCTGGATGGTAGAACGTCTCAGACGTTGCCGATCTGCTTGGAATCGACGGCTGTGTCGTCTGCAACAGGCTTTTGTGCCTGATGGCGGGTACGCCAGTCGCCAAGGAACAGCAGGATCGGCGCTGCGATGAACACCGACGAGAGGGCAGCGACGAGAATGCCGAACACCATCGGGATCGCGAAGCTGGAGACGGCGCTGCCGCCCCAGATAGCCATTGGCAGAAGCGAGAGGAACGCCGTTGCCGAGGTATAGAGGCTTCGAGCCAGCGTTTCGTTGATCGACAGATCGATCACGTCGCGCAGCGGCATCTTCTTGTAGAGGCGCATATTCTCGCGCATGCGGTCATAGACCACGACCTTGTCGTTGACAGAGTAACCGACCAGCGTCAGCAGCGCGGCAATCGCTGTCAGGTTGAAGTCGAGACCGGTGATTGCGAAGAAGCCGATCGTCTTTGTCACATCGAGCACGAGTGTCGCGATGGCACCGACGGCGAAGGGCCATTCGAACCGCACCCAGATGTAGATCATCATGGCAATCGAGGCGAGCAGGACCGACAGGAAGCCGGCAGTCGCAAGTTCGCCCGATACCTTCGGACCGACGACTTCGGTACGCTCAACCTTGGCAGTCTGGTCGATCTTCAGTACTTCCGTCTTGAGCTTCTCGACGGCCTCTGTCTGGGCGATCTCGCCGCCTGGCTGGCGCTCGACACGGACCAGGAGCCTGTTATGGGCACCGAATTCCTGCAGTGCCACTTCACCGAGACCGAGTTCGTTGAGGCCCGAACGGAAGGATGCAAGATCGGCTTCGTTGGCGGTCACCACTTCCATCTGGATACCGCCGCGGAAGTCGACGCCGTAGTTGAGGCCAGGCGTCACGAACAGCACGAGCGAGGCGATCGACAGGAGAACCGACACGCCGATACCGATGAAGCGACCCTTCATGAACGGGATACGCGTACCATCCGGAACGAGATTGATCGGTAGAAGCGGCTTGATCTCGATCTTCTTCAGCTTGCGCTGTGCGGCAATGTAGATCATCGCGACGCGAACGACCGACACGGCGGTGAACATCGAGATCATGATGCCGAGGCCCATGGTGACCGCGAAGCCGCGGACAGGCCCAGAGCCGAACCAGAACAGAAGGACGGTCGCGATCAGCGCCGTGACGTTACTGTCGACGATGGTCGAGTAGGCGCGGGCAAAGCCCGAGTCGATTGCCGCAAACGCGCTCTTGCCCTTGCGGGTTTCTTCCTTGATGCGCTCGTTGATCAGAACGTTCGCATCGACTGCAAGACCAATGCCGAGCACCACGCCGGCGATGCCGGGCAGGGTGAGCGTCGACCCGATCAAGGTGAGGCCGGCAAAGGTCAGGACGACGTTGATGAGAAGCGCAGCGTTGGCCAGAATGCCCCAGCTTCCGTAAAGGAAGAAGATAAAGCAGACGACGAGGACGAAGCCGATGAGGCCGGTGAAGATGCCCATTTCGATCGCATCGGAGCCAAGGTCGGCGCCGACGGTGCGTTCTTCGATGACAGTGAGCTTGGCGGGCAGGGAGCCGGCGCGCAGCAGCGCGGAAAGGGTGGTCGCGTCCTCAGGCGTGAAGCTGCCCGAAATCTGACCGGAACCGCCGGTGATCGGCGTCTGGATAACGGGTGCACTGAGCACCTTGTTGTCGAGCACGATCGCAAACGGACGGCCCACATTGGCCTGTGTGATCTGGGCAAAGCGGGCTGCACCGGCACTGTCGAACCGGAAGGTGACGATCGGCTGGCGGCTCTGCTGGTCGAAGGCAGCGCGGGCATCGGTCAGGCGGTCACCGGAGAGCTCGACGCGGTCGAGCACCGGATACTGCTGACCGCTTTCGTCTGCGATCATGGTTACGCCCGGCTGGCCCTGGTCACCGAGAAGGTGGAAGCTCATCTTGGCGGTCGAGCCGAGAAGCTGGCGCAGGCGCGAAGGGTCCTGTTCGCCTGGAAGCTGGACGAGAACGCGGTCCGAACCCACACGCTGGATCGTCGGCTCGGCGACGCCGACCTGGTCAACGCGCTGGCGGATGATCTCAAGGCTTTGCTCAACGGCAGCGTTGATATGGGAGGTGATCCCCGCATCCGTCTGAGCGATGGAAATCGTGTTGTCGCCCTGGCTGGTGATGGAAAGGTCGCTGCCACCAACCGTCGTGCCAAGCCCGATCGGGTTCGCGAGCGTCTGCAACTCGGTGACGGCCTGATCGCGCTGCGCTGGATCGCGAAGCGTAACTAGCACAGCCTCGCCCGAGCGACGGATAGCCGATGTTGCGAGGTTCTTTTCGCGCAGAACGCGGCGTGCATCCTGGATCAGGCCCTGGACACGCTCGTTGATGAGATCAGCGCGGTCCACTTCCAGCACCAGATGCGAACCGCCGCGAAGGTCGAGACCGAGCGACACACGGCTGTGAGGCAGGAAGGAAGGCACGCGGTCGAGGACCGATTGCGGCAGAATGTTCGGCATCGCCACCAGGAAGCCGAACACGATGACAAGGATATAGCTCGCCACCAGCCAGGGTGAATTTCTCATGTTTTAAGATCCTGCTTCGCCCCGGTTGCGCGTTTCGCAGCAAGGGGCCGTATGCGTGTGAGGTTCGACTATCGCGCTTAGGAGACGACGGGCGGTGCGCGCGGCAGCGGAACCGGCCAATGCGTGCCGATAGGATTGGCATCGGTGAGCGCGGATGCAATCGCCTGAGCAAATTCCGGAATCGTCAGTGTCGAGGCGGTGAAAGCCAAAGCGCCGTCTGCGCCGCTCCACTGGCTGGGACCAGCCTCCCTGCGGTCGGCAGTCGCCAGCGTGCGAATAGGATCGCGTTTGCTGGCTTGTGGTGTCTCCGAGCTCTTCTCGCTGGAATGCGCAATGCGCAAAATTGCCTGGCTGTCACGAAGGCCACCAGACAGAAGAGCGACGAAGGCGATCAGCAGTGCCGCGACAAAGACTGCCCATTGCGACGGGAGCTTGTCCTGCGCGCACCGGGCCGTCTCTCGTGTTCCTGCCGGAAACACCGCCATCCGTTCCAACTCCGGAATATTCGTCACACCGAAGAGCCTGCTTCGGAAGAATGCCGCTTCTAAAGGAGAGTGCTGGTACGGTCAATCGCATCGGGGCAGGGGATAACCGAAGTTTGACCCGCCTCGCGTCAGGCGGGAACCGCCATTGACCTCGGTCAGCGATTGGACGGGGCTCACCAGCACTTTCGAGCTGGGGGTCCGCGAGCCCCTGACCGGTTATTGCCGGCTGCGACCACCTAACGTTGCTAGCCGGGCTGCTTCAATGGCAACGCTCTGATTCAACGGTCAATCTCGATCGTAAGGTAATAAGCGTTTAAACCGCTGTTTCAAAACGAACCAAAACGACTAGGCAGACTGGATCAGCGGCAAGACTTCGATCGTGCCGTGATAGATCATGGTGATAGCGACATAGACGATCACGGCGAGGCCGAGATAGGCGATCCAGCGGTAGCGGTTGAGCAGGTTCGCCACGAAATTGGCAGCGATACCCATCATCGCAATCGACACGACGAGACCGATGATCAGGACTGCGGAATGCTCCTGAGCAGCTCCGGCAACGGCAAGGACGTTGTCCAGTGACATGGACACATCAGCGACGACGATCTGCATTGCCGCTTGAAAAAACGTCTTTTGCGGCTGGTTGGCGGCCGCAGCGTTGAGCGCGTCGGCGTCTGCCGTATCGTGGGCACGCAGTTCGCTCCACATTTTCCAGCACACCCAGGCGAGCAACAGGCCGCCGACAAGCTGCAGCCCGACGATGCCGAGAAGGTATGAGGTGACCGCTGCAAAGATCAGACGAAGCACGGTTGCGGCCGCGATGCCGAACAGGATTGCCTTCTTGCGCATGTCCGCCGGAAGGCCGGCAGCGGCAAGACCGATAACGATCGCGTTGTCGCCGGACAGCACGAGATTGATGGCAATGACCTCGACGAGGGCAGCCAAGCCAGCAGCGGTAAATAGATCCATGATAGGGAGGCCTGAATGGGAAGGATTGGAGGTAATTTCCTCTATCCGCTTCTTCGCGGTTGCGCACAAGCAATTTACAATTGTCTTTCCGCAAACCGTGGAACGGATGGTCTGCCGGAAGATCAGCAACGGCGCTGGCGGGCAGGATATTTACATTCTCCAATTCCACCGTCATCAATGAGGCTACAAACGGGGAAATACCATGACGCTTGAACAGGATATCGACAGGATCGCCGAGCAGGAAGCGGCCCTGATTTTCGACCGCTTTGGTCCGGACGAAGCCTGGCAGCTCGGTTCTTTGCTGCGCGACATGGCGATCGAGAAGGGGCTGCCAGTCGCGATCGGTATCCGGCTTCACTCGATGCCACTCTTTTACACGGCGTTGCCGGGGTCGATGCCTGACAACGAAGACTGGGTTCGGCGCAAGAGCAATGTCGTCCTGCGCTTCTTTCAGTCGAGCTATGGGATGGGTCTGAAAATGACCAGGCAGGAGACAACACTCGAGGCAAAGTTCTCGCTTCCTATTGCCGACTATGCACCGCATGGCGGCAGTTTTCCGATAAAGGTGGACGGGGCAGGCTGTATCGGCGCAGTCACCGTATCGGGTCTCCCGCAGCGAGACGATCACAGGCTCGTCGTGGAGGCTCTGCTGGTAATAATGGGCAAGTCGTCCGACGGTGTTCAACTGGAGCAAGCTTCATGAGTTCTGAAGCGGTTCGTACCCCTGAAGACGTGCTGAATTTCTGGTTCGTCGAACTGGGACCGGAGAAATGGTTCGAAAAGAACCCTGCGCTGGACGTCGCAATCTCGAAGCATTTCGCGGCGACTCACTTGTTTCTGGCGCATGGAGATCTGGATACGTGGCGAGGTTTACGCGAGGGGCATCTCGCGGCCATCATCGTGCTTGACCAGTTTTCTCGCAATATCTATCGGGGCACACCGCTGGCGTTCGCAACAGATTGGATCGCGTTGCGGGAGGCGAGGCTGGCAGTCGACGAAGGTGTCGATACGGGCGCCGGTCTGCATGAGCGGTGCTTCCTGTATCTGCCCTTCGAGCATTCGGAAGCGCTTGAAGACCAGGATCGCGCAGTCGAGCTTTTTGCTCTCCTCGGCGACGAACGATATCACGACTACGCGGTCAAGCACCGGGAGGTGATCCGTCAGTTCGGCCGCTTCCCGCATCGAAATGCTTTGCTCGGACGCAATTCGACCCCGGAAGAGCTCGAGTATCTTGCTCTGCCGGGGTCGGGTTTTTGATCAGACCTGATCTAATCAGCGCTTAGCGTCTAAAGGCGCGCGCAACTGCAATAAGTATGCAGGCGCCGATAAAGCCGGCGATGAGGTAGCCAATCCAGCCGCCCAGCACAACGCCGAAGAAGCCGAGAATGGCGTTGGCGATGATCGCGCCGACGATGCCGAGAAGGATGTTCATGAAGACGCCCATATTGCTCTTCATGAACTGTTCTGCCAGCCAGCCTGCAATGCCGCCGATGATGATGGCTGCGATCCAGCCGATGCCTGCTTCTTCCATGTCTTACCCTCACGTTTTGAATTTGCGATTGGTAACGCAGCAGAATGTTCCAAAGTTCCCAAGGAATTTTCAAGCTGTGCAGGACGTCCTTTTCTTCGCCTTGAAGTGCCTCTATTCGTGCCTGCGATTCCGATTGTCCTGAGAAGAGTAGAGACCGGTGCGCGTGAACTCCTTCGATCCCTTGTCGCTGATGACGCGAACGATCCGCGCATCCATGATCGTCCTGCTTGTGACCGCAGCAGCGTTTACGGCCAATGCGCAGGCTCCGCAAAACGGTACGACGTCAACCCAGGCTGCACCGACCCCGGCTGCGCCGGCGCAGGCTGCGCCAACCCCGGCTGCACCGACCCAAGCGGCACCAGCCCAGACCGCGCCGGGCCAGGCAGCCCCCGGGCAGGCCGGGCAACCGCAGGCATCTGCTCAGCAAAACCCACAGTCGATGGTGACGGTCGACTCGATCAATCATGAAATGAAGGAGACATTGGACAGCCTTCGCGGCCGGCTGACCACGTTCAACGATCAGGTCAGGCAGGATACGACCGACGACGGCCGACTGGCCGAGCTTCGCCTGCAGGCGGAAGAGATCGTCGAACAGATGCGCAGCGCGTCTGACACGCTGAAGGCACGTGTCACGCAGATCCAGTCCAGGTTGACGAGCCTCGGAGAACCACCGGCCGAAGGGCAGCCGCAGGAAGCGCCGGCCGTCGCCGAGGAGCGCGGCAAGCTGGTCAATGAGCGTTCCGAGCTGAACCTCATCGTCGATGATGCCAACAACCTGGCCAACAGCGCGACAAATCTCGCCAACACGATCACCAACCTGCGCCGTGCCCTGTTCGCGCAGACGCTGTTTCGTCATACGGAATTGAACGCCGATCTATTCATCGAGGCGGGCAATGCCTTCGTAACTGAAGTGCACAACTTCAACGCGACGCTTGGCAGTTGGATCGGCTTTGTCATCCGCTTCAAGCTGCTTCAGCTTCTGAGCGCCATCGCGCTGTCCATCGGTGCTGCGGCCCTATTCCTCTGGGGCGGCTACCGCATTTTCGGCCGCTTCATTCGTCGCAACGGTCAGGAAGATCCATCCTACATCAAGCGTCTTTCGGTCGCCTTCTGGTCGACCGTGATCCAGACGGTCTCGATCGCGGCCTTTCTGGTGACCTCCTATCTCTTCCTCGATGGGTTCAATGTTCTCAGACCCGATGTGGCGCCGATCATTGCTTCGCTGTTCGGCTTCATCTGGTTCGTCTCGTTTGTCTGGAAGCTCACCTATGGCGTAATGGCGCCGGGAGAGCCGGCATGGCGACTGGTGCGCATCACCGACAAGGGCGCGCGGCTGCTGACATTGGCCGTGCTCGTTATGGCGGTGGTCAACGGACTGGATTACCTTCTCGGCGCGATCAGCGAAGCATTGAACTCGCCGCTGGTTCTGACGATCGTCAAGAGCCTGTTCGCCGCTGTCATCGTTGGTCTCATCCTGATCGCCATTTCCTTTGTTCGGCCGCGCGTTGCCGAGGGCGAGGATCGTGGCGGCAGTACCGGCCATCCCTGGCCGCGGTTTTTCTCCGGTCTGTTGAAGATCATGGGCGGGCTGCTTCTGCTTGCTGTCCTGACGGGCTACATTGGTCTTGCCCGTTTTGTCGCGACGCAGATCGTGCTGACCGGCGCGGTTGTCGTCCTGGTCTATCTGGGCTTCCTGTCGGGCAAGGCGATCTCCAAGCAGGGTGCGTTCAAGAACACCGGCGCCGGTCGGCAGCTGGCGGAGCGCCGCAATTTTGGCGAGGTCGCGCTCGACCAGACAGGGCTTGTTGCCGGCCTCGGCATCTATGCGTTCGCCCTGTTTCTCGGCATCCCGCTCATCCTTCTGACCTGGGGCTTCCAGACCACGGATATCGAGGCATGGATCTACAATTTCTTCACCGAAATCCGGATCGGTAACGTCTCAATCTCGATCGTCGGCATTTTCGGCGGCATACTTCTGTTCGGATTGGGCTTTGTCGTCACCCACTGGGTTCAGAAGTGGATCGACAACAACGTTCTTGCCCGAAGCCAGGTGGATCTCGGTGTCCGAAACTCGGTGAAGACGGGCATCGGCTATCTCGGCGTCGGGCTTGCCGTCATTGTCGGCGTGTCGGCTGCGGGCATTGACCTTTCAAGCTTTGCTCTTGTCGCGTCTGCACTGTCGGTCGGTATCGGTTTCGGCCTGCAGAACATCGTATCGAACTTTGTTTCGGGACTGATTCTGCTGGTGGAACGTCCGTTCAAGGTGGGTGACCACGTGGTGACGGGTGCAAACGAAGGCATCGTCAAGCGGATTTCTGTACGTGCGACCGAGATCGAGACCTTCCGCAAACAATCTATCATCGTGCCGAACTCCGACCTGATCAACGCCGCGGTCGGCAACTGGACGCATCGCAACAAGATCGGCCGTTCGGAAATTCCGATCGCTGTCAGCTACAACGCTGACCCGCAACGGGTGATGGACATTCTGCTGGAACTCGTTGACCAGATCCCCGAAGTGCTGCGGAATCCGGAGCCTCACGTCGAGTTCCTGACATTTGGGCCGTCGTCGCTGAATTTCGAGCTTCGTTTCCATCTCGCTGACATGGGCGATGGTCTTCGCATCCGGAACAACCTCAGGATCGCCATTCTGCAGCGCTTCCGCGCGGAGGGCATCGAGATTCCGTTCCCGCAGCAGGAGATCGTCTTCCACCGCGGAAAGCCGGTCCTGCCGGATGAGGGAGATACGGCGGGTGGCGCGTAAAGCCACACGCCGAGAATGGTAAGGTACCGGAATAATACATCATTCACTTTAGGCAGCGGTAACTCGATGACCGCTGCGCTCAAGATGTGAAAGTACTGCCTAATTAACGCTTCTGAAAATTGCTTCGCATAGAGTTAAACAAATGGGGCAAGGATCGGGGTTAAAAGGGTACCATGACATTTCTCGGCATTTCCGGCATGCAATATTCCGGCGAATCTTTGGCGAATGCGCGCATATTGCTTGCGGAAGATTCTAACGTATTTACGTCGATGGTCGGGACCCGACTGAAAGAACTGTTCGGCATCGAGATTGAGATCTGCCGTAACTTCGAAGATCTGCAGCTTGCTTACGATCGCTCCACCGAGCCTGTCACGCTTGCGATCTCCAACATCAACCTCCCGGGTGCTGAAAACGGAGAGGCGCTGGAATACCTGATCGATCTGTCGATCCCGACCATCGTCTTTACCGGCACCTTCCAGCAGGAAACACGCGATAGGCTACTGGCCAAGGATATCGTGGATTATATCCTGAAGGACAACGTCTTTGCGGTCGACATGCTGGCGGAATCGGTTTGCCGGTTCCTGACCAACCACCGCCATCACGTCCTGATCGTCGATGATAGCATGACCGCCCGCGCATTGCTGTCGAGTCGTCTGAAGCGCTATAACTTTAGGGTCAGTGTCGCCGAGAACGGCGCCAAGGCCCTCGAGATCCTGAAGAAGAGCCCCGATATCGGTCTCGTCGTCACCGACTACAACATGCCCGATATCGATGGTTTCGAACTGACGCGCCGCATCCGCTCGGTTCGCGGTTCCCACGAACTGCGCGTGATCGGCGTGTCTTCGTCGTCGGACCGGCTGCTTTCCGCCCGGTTCTTGAAGGCCGGCGGCAATGACTTCATGTTGCGGCCCTTCATCGACGAGGAGTTCTACTGCCGCGTCAACCAGAACCTGGATACGCTGATCCAGATCCGCACGATGCGCTCGAAGGCTCCAGCAGCCGACGTCAGGAACGTTGCCTGATTTCTTGAGAGCTGCTGAGTGTGCAAAGCGAGCAGCACCTCATATCGATGGGGTGCCGCTCTTTAAAAAACTTACACCACGACCCCGGTGCGTGCGGTGTTGAGCGAAAGCTTGCGCTCTGCGCGTTCCTGCTGGGGTGAGCGGTTGTAGACCTCGCGGTAACACTTGGAAAAATGAGACGCCGACACGAACCCGCAGGCGACCGCAACCTCGACGACCGGCATCGAGGACTGCACCAGCAGATGCCGGGCGCGGTCAAGGCGGATCTCGAGATAGTAGCGGGCAGGGGATCGCCCCATCTCCTGCCGGAACAGCCGCTCAATCTGGCGGCGGGACAGGCCGACATCGTCGGCGATTTCGACCAGTGACAGCGGCTCGGCCAGATTGTTTTCCATCAGCTCAATGATCTGCAGAACCTTGGAGTTCTGGACCCCGAGCCTCGCGCGCAAGGGAAGACGCTGGCGGTCATGCGGGTTGCGGACGCGATCTGTCAGCTGCTGTTCGCAGACACGGTTGACGAGATTGTCGCCGAAATCCTGGCCGATCAGGTTCAGCATCATGTCGAGTGACGCGGTGCCGCCAGCGCAGGTATAGAGGTTGGAGTCGACCTCGTAGAGATCCGCATAGACTTCCGCCTGTGGAAACGCTTCTGCAAAACCCGGGAGGTTCTCCCAGTGGATCGCGCAGCGCTTGCCGTTCAGGAGCCCCGCCTGCGCCAGAATATGCGCGCCGGTGCAAAGGCTTCCGACAGCCGTGCCGCGGTTATAGGTCTCGCGCAGCCAGGCGTTGACAGATTTGTTGTTGAACTCCTCCACATAGATGCCGGAACACATCAGCACCATGCTGGGGCGATGCTCACCGCTCAGGTGACGGCGTTCGTCTGCAAGAGAGGAATTGACTTCGAGACCGATACCACTGGACGAGTAAACCTTCTCGCCATCGACGGAACAGAGGCGCCAGGTATAGGCGGCGTAGCCAAGCATGCGGTTTGCGATCCGCAGGGTTTCGACGGCGGCTGCAAAGGGCAGCATCGTAAAATGCGGCACAAGAAAGAAAACGAGCGCGCGTTTCTTCGCGTGCCCACGGTTTGTTATATCCATGTCGCTGTTCCCTTCGCTGGCCGCCGTTGATCCGGTCGTTTCTTTAAAAGCGACATTGACACGGAAGGCGGTGACGGAGAAGGACATTTGACGACGGCGAAATGTCAAATTTGCGACGTCCAAAGGTCGCACACACTATAATCTCGTTAACAAGCGATCAAAAAAGACGCAGCCTCAAGACCTGCCTGCGTGTCGCAGGCAGGCCATGAGTATTGGGCATCAATGGCGCTTGAGGTCGTTGTCGGTGGATGGCCAACCGATATCCTTGCGGATTTCTGGTGGCAGGCCCTCAAGGACCTGTTCATTTTGACGGCGGCGCCATGCGTCCCGCAGGTTTGAAACGGTGCTCAGGGCAAGCCCGAAGTATGTCGCAAACGACGACTGCGATGTTCGTGGCTGTACGCTCTCACGATAGGTCATGATGCTCATCGATTTTCTCCTTGGGGCTCTCGTTCGAGCACTGGACGCCGATTCAAAGTGAACTGCGGTCAGTCATCAAAAAAGAGAATTAAAATGATCCATCCCATCAAGATTCGTTTTGTTTTGAGATGGCGTGTCGTGTTTCCAAGGGTGCGACCTGTTTGACTTTCAATCAAACGAAATGATATGGTGCTTAGGTTCAATTTAATTGATGGTGATGACGATGACCGTTCCGTTTCGACCGCCTCTTCCATTGCTCGATATCGACATCCTCAGAACCTTTGTTGCCATTGCCGAGACGGGCAACTTTTCGACTGCCGCAGAAGCGGTTCTGCGAACACCGTCGGCCGTGTCCATGCAGATCAAGAAGCTCGAAGAACAGTTGAAGACGACGCTGTTCCTGCGGGACGCGCGCTCGGTGTCGTTGACGCAGAATGGCGAAATGCTTTTGTCCTATGCGCGCCGGATGCTCGCTCTATCGAACGAAGCGGTCTCGCGATTCGTCATGCCCGATCTAGCGGGCGTCGTGAGGCTGGGCGCTCCCGATGATATCGCCGAGCGGTTACTCCCAAAGCTCCTGAAGGATTTCGGAGAGAGCTTTCCGGGGATCATGGTCGATGTCACCGTCGACCAGAGCCTGCAATTACGCCGGCGGATGGATGAGCAGCGGCTGGATCTCACCCTGATCAACTGCGCGACAAGGCCGTTCCCGACCACCGGTGAAGTGATCCATTCCGAACGGCTCGTCTGGGCCGGTGCTAAATGCGGCAATGCCTACTTGCGTGATCCGCTACCGATCTCCGTCTGGGAGGATGGGTGCGTGTGGCGGCAGGATGCGATCTCTCAGCTCGATCGCCACAAACGCTCCTATCGTATCGCCTATGCGAGCTCCCATACGATGGCGCAGCGCGCAGCAGTCGTGTCCGACCTTGCGATCGCACCATTCCCGCTTTCCTATGTCACGAGCGACATGCAGGTTCTGGGCGCCAAGGAAGGGCTGCCAGAACTCATCAGCTTCGACATTCGGCTCCTAACCGCGCCCCATCTCTCGGCCCCGGCCAAGGCTGTCGCGGAAAGCATGAGGGAAGCGTTCGGCGCGCTGGCAACGGCGGCCTGAACTCGGTCATTTCCGTGAGCATCACCAGATCTTCTTGGTGATGCCGTGATAAAGCCACGTCCAGATCGGCGGCGGAAAGCGCAGGGCTGATGGCCCGGCTGGTTCATACGGCTTCAGATTGCCCGTGATCGCATCCTGGATTGCTTTGATTGCGATATCCGTCGCGGATGCCGTCATCAGGAGCGGATAGGTTGCCATCGTGTCGGAACGGGCCGGAGATATCCGTTTTTCGTAAAGCGTTCCGCCGGTATCGACCCCGTTGTCAACGAGATGGACGGTTGCCCCGAAATTCTGCGCATCGCCTTCCACGAGAGCCCAGTACCCGCCCATCTGGCCACGATACATCGGGTTGATGCCGGCGTGGAAGTTGATCACGGGGCAGGGGATCGCGGCAAGCGTTCGGGATGACAGGATACGGCAGGATATCGTGAAGACCACTGCCGGTCGGATTGCACTTACCGCAGCGTGACACGAAGCGTCATTCAGGGACGATACGGATGTCACAGGCACTGCCGGGTTGGGATCCGCTATCAACCCGTGCTCGTGAATGATCTCTTCAGACCGTCGCGCTGCTATACCTTTGCCAAGCCGCGACGCAATCATCGTGGCGAGCTGACCAAGTGCATGCATCCATCCAAACCGCTTCGCGCGCCGCTTCAGAAGCACCGATTTCGGTTCCGCTTCCTCCTGGATAACGTGGAGATCAGAAAACTCCCGATGGATGGCATTGATCATCACCTGCGGGTTTATGCCGCCAGCAGTCATGATCAAAACCCGAGAAGATGAATGTTCCGTCATGGGCCTGCCCCGTAATTGATCGCGTAGCGTGCGCGCTCATAGTAACGGGGAAAGATTGGCAAATTCACACCGACCTCTCGGTTCGCGCGCTGCGACAACCGATTTGTCCTGTATCATTGTGCTGGAACCGGCGGTGAAGTCATCGGGCGCGATTGGGCTGTTGCCAAAAAGCATCACAGCGGTAGCTAAGAGACACATCACATTTGATCACGTGAACTTTTTCCGAGCTGGAACGTTCCTGTGCCGGAAATTGATTTTCCGAACGATTTGATCTTCATCCAGGGAGTTTTCTAACATGACGGCAAAGACAGTCACGGTTATCGCCGCACTTTTCGTAACGGCAGCTTCGCTCAGCTCGTGTGGCAACACGATCCGCGGCGTAGGCCAGGACACGGCGAACACCGTGAACGCCACCCAGGACGCCGGCCACCGCGTTGGCAAGGCTGCACAGTAATTAGTTACTCCCCAGCTCCGCTGTCGGCCATCACGTGCCGGCAGCGAGGCTGCTGAGGTGCCCCGCAGCGAGGGGCAGGGCGGTCTTGGCGTACAAGCTACGGCCAGTTTCGATGCGCTTTGCTCGACTTGATCAGACTCGAGCCTTTGGATAGGCGCGCTCGAAGCCGCCTGACTGATCAAGACCCTTCTTGAACGCCTGATAGGCTGGGTGCTGGCTGGATTTCGCCGCTTCCGCAATGCGGATTTGAAGCCGCGCCGGCGCTGCATTGCCGAGCCATCCACCAGATTTTTCCAGTTTCAAAGAGTTGAGAAACCGTCCTTCACTCGCCTGATCCAGGTAGAGATGCAGACCCGACAGGAGAAGGTCATCGCTCGACGGGTTCTCCATCAACAGAACAAGCCAGGACTGCTGTTCGGCCGACCGGTTCTCGAAACTCTCGGCAACGGTCTCGCGGCTGCCAATTGGCGAAATGTTGCTCACGTCTTCATCCTTTACCGTGATCGTTTCACGCCAGATCCACGCCTCCACACCGTGGGGAGCGCCGTCCTGACCTTTGTCGATCTTATCGCCCAACATGTCGACCTTGTCGATAAGGACGTCGGCATATGGCCGGTTGGCGTCAGAACGGTCCGACGCCGAGCCCTGTCATTCCGCAGCGATCCGTGCCTCCTCGGATGATGCAGGGCTGACCATGGCAGAAATGATGGTGTGCAGGTCGAGCGTCCCGACAGGCGCTCCAGTAGGATCTGTCACCGTTGCCCGTGTCAGGCTCGCCTCGCAGATCGCTCTCGCAGCGGCTTCGATCGTCGTGTTGCCCGCAAGCCTGATGCCGTCAGTCAGACCGTCGAACGGTTTCATCACGGTTTTTGCCTGCAACACACGCCCTCGGTTCACCTCCTTGACGAAGGCGGTGATGTAGTCATCAGCCGGTGACAGGACGATATCTTGGCCGGTTCCCTGCTGCACTACCTCACCATCGCGCAGAATGGCGATCTTGTCGCCCAGCCTCAGGGCCTCGTCGAGATCATGGGTGATGAATACGACGGTCTTCTTGAGCTCCGCCTGGAGATCGAGAAGCACGGTCTGCATGTCGACGCGGATCAGCGGATCGAGCGCGGAATAGGCCTCGTCCATCAAAAGGATGTCGGCATCGTTGGTCAGCGCCCGTGCGAGGCCGACGCGTTGCTGCATGCCGCCGGAAAGCTGGTTCGGGTAGTGGTTCTCGAAGCCGGAGAGGCCGACCCGCTCGATCCAGTACTGACCTTTCTTGAAGCTTTCCGCGCGAGGCACGCCCTGGATATCCAGTCCATAGACCGTGTTCTCGATCACGGTCCGATGCGGCAGAAGCGCGAATTTCTGAAACACCATCGCCGTCTTGTGCCGACGGAATTCCCGAAGATCGTTTTCGCTCATCGTGCACACGTCGACGCCGTCATAGACGACTTCGCCGTAGGTCGGGTCGATCAGCCGGTTGATATGGCGGATCAGGGTCGATTTGCCGGAACCAGACAGACCCATGACGACCGTGATGCCTCCCGCCGGCATGGATATGTTGATGTCTTTGAGGCCGAGCACATGACCGTGGTTCTTGTTGAGCTCGGTCTTCGTCATGCCCGCCTTGATGGCGTCGATATACTGGCGACCGTTCGCGCCGAAGATTTTGTAGAGACCTTTGATCTCGATGCCGTGACTAGCCATGGACCACCTCCGAATGTTTTTGCAGGCGCTTGCCGAATGCCTGGCTTGTTCGGTCGAAAATGATGGCGATCGCAACAAGCGCGAAACCGTTCATGATGCCGAACGTAAAGAACTGGTTGTTGATCGCCTGCAGCGTGTTGCGGCCAAGCCCGCCGACGCCGACCATCGATGCGACTACGACCATCGCCAGCGACATCATGATCGTCTGGTTGATCCCGGCCATGATTGTCGGCAGGGCCAGCGGCATCTGCACGTTCTTCAGCTTCTGGCTTGGCGACGAACCGAACGCATCCGCGGCTTCGAGCACTTCCTTGTCGACAAGCCGGATGCCGAGATTGGTCAGGCGGATCATTGGCGGGACCGCATAGATGACCACCGCAATCAGTCCCGGAACTTTGCCTATACCGAAAATCATCACCACGGGAATGAGGTAGACGAAGCTCGGCAGGGTCTGCATCACGTCGAGAACCGGGTTGACGCTTGCCTGCGCCCGGTCGGACCGCGCCATCAGGATGCCGATAGGGATGCCGACGATGATGGAGATGAGAGTTGCGACCGTGGTGATCGCGAGCGTGATCATCGCATCGTTCCAAAGGCCGATAAAGCCGATGAACGACATTCCGAGCGCGGTACCGATGGTGATGCGGATGCTGCGGCTGCCGAGATAGACGATGGTGAGGATGACGGCGAGAACGATGATCCACGGCGAGTTGGTGAACAGCCTTTCCAGGAAGTTCAGGAACCATTGCAGGGGCTGGACAATCGTATCGATAAAGCCGGTATATTCGCGAACAAGGCTCTTGAACCCCTCATCGATGACCTTGCGCGCTTCACGGATGGAAGCGTCGCTGATCGCCGGAAAGCTACAGAGAGCGTTCGGCAGAAAGTTGCAGGTTGCCATGATGTTCCCCTTTATAGGTTGGATTTTTGGCGTAACCCGGCATGGCTGCCCGAGCGCCTTCCTGACCAAATCAGCGTCATGCACGTCTGCAATGGATAAGGCGTCGTGTTCGCGCGACCGTCAGCGGTGGACGGCTTGTCGCGACTTCTCACGCGCCTTGAGCGGGAAGCCGCAGATCGGCTTCCCTCATTGGCAAGGTTACGCTCAGAGAGCGGCCTTTACCTTTTCAGCGACGTCGGCACTGACCCACTTGCTCCAGATTTCCGGGCTGGTTGTAAGGAAGTGCTTGGCTGCGTCTTCATTGGTGCCCTGGTTGTCGGTCTGCCAGGCGAGAACGCTGTTGATCGTGGCGTTGCCCCATTTGCGGGCCTTGATGTAATCCATCGCGACGCCGGCCTTGTCGGCGAACTTCTTCGTTACGACCGTGAAGGCTTCCGAACTCGGATAGGAGTTGACCTTTGGGTTCGGGCAATCCGGAACCGCCGTGCAGGCATCCCAGTTGGCCTTGTCATGCGGCGTATCGAAGGACAGCTTCACCATCTCGTACTTGCCGAGAATCGCGGTCGGAGCCCAGTAATAGCCGAGCCAGCCGGTCTTCTTCTCGAATGCGCCGGCAATCGAGCCGTCGAGCCCGGCAGCAGAGCCGGTATCGACCAGTTCAAAGCCTTTTTCGCTTGCACCGAGAGCCTTGTAGAGGTTGGCGGTCGATGTCTGGCAGTTCCAGCCGGACGGGCAGTTGGTGACCGCGCCCTTGGATTTGTCTTCCGGGGCCGGGAAGAGTTCGGGATGAGCAAGCGCCTGCTGAACGGTCTTGATATCCGGGTGCGCGTCCGCAAGGAATTTCGGGATCCACCATCCTTCGACAGCGCCGTCGGCAAGGATTTCCGCAGCGATGACGAGGCGTCCTTCCTTGACAGCTGCGTCGAGCGGGGTACGCACGGCGTTGACCCAGAATTCGGGTGCAAGGTCAGGCTGACCTTTTTCGTTCATCGATGTGAAGGTCGGCATCGTGTCGCCGGTCACCATTTCCACCGAGCAGCCATACCCGTTTTCGAGAATGATCTTGTCGATATGAGCGGCAACCCCTGCGGATGCCCAGTTCATCTCTGCGATGGATACCGAACCGCAGTCGGCATGGGCAGTGCCGGCAAAAGCGTAAAGACCGGCGGCGAAGGCTGCGGAAGTGAGGAGTTTCTTCATGTGTAAGACCTCCCAGTCTTATTCGTGACAGTGTTCAACTCTGGAGGCGCCGATAGCCGGCACCCGATGACTGCGGCTTTGTGCGATCAACCGGTAGATGTGATTGCACCGGCCAGCTGGCCTCATGCGTCTTTTATACGCCAGCGAATGATGTCACAGGCGTTGCGCAATAATGTGTCAGCAGTATCAGCCTACGTTTTCCGAAGCAGAAATCAACTGTCCGCGAGTAACCGCACAATAACGGGCATATCACCAAGCCCTTGTAAGATATCGTGTTCGCGTCTTTTGTGACGACAAAAGCGCCATCGCCGGCAATAACTAAGCAAACTCTGCAACCAGCAGCAGCCCGTTCATGCAGTCGGCACTTTGTCACGACCGATATTTGACGTTTAGTGGCTGATTAGCGCCCTCGCTGTCGCAAAGAAAAATTCACGCAGTGTGGGGAAAAAATTGAAACTGCAGGCATTGGTAACGCGCTAATAACCATACGGTAAGAATGTACGCGTAGATGTTGCCGCCATGGTCGTCCTCGAACGACTTGGCGCCGGATCAGGTAGTGCATACCGGCCGCCATAACCATTTTGCAGTGACGCAAGCGATCTCGAAATGAAAGATCGCGCTATGGTTGCGTTCATGTCGACTTTTGGGTTCTGATTTCACATCAGCCAGCGCTGAACGTACGGATGAAACCGAGCAGCGAAAAGCGCGTGTCGAGTTCCATGGCGCGGGTCTGACGATCACGACGCGGAAGGCTCGAATTCCTGGCAATCTGAACGCCGTCATTGTTCTTGAAGATGTAAAGCATCGGTGTTTCCTCAGAGGCTTCGTAGACCGAAGCCATGTCGTTTTCATATGCGCTCAGATACGCGGCGAACCAGCGCGTTTCAACGCAACAAGTCGGCAGCGCATGTCGCAAACAGAATGCCCATTGAGAAAGTTGTGAGATCGCGCCCCGAAATGTCTAACCCGCATGGGATTGACGGGCGACCTTCAACGAGTCAACATGGCGCTGCAATGCAAATCCAGAGCAAACACCAGCAGGGCCGGACGCCTTCCTCATCTACGAATCGTCCGGTCCCTTTCTCTGCGATCGGCCTGCTGCCATGACCCGCTCCGGGCGCGTCGTCCTTGTCCTTGGCGGCGCCAGATCCGGCAAGTCATCCTTCGCTGAAAAACTTAGCGGCGAAACCGGTCTCAACAGGCACTACATTGCCACAGGCCGCGCCTATGACGCCGAGATGGAAGAACGCATTCTGCGCCATCAAGCCGACCGTGGCACGGGCTGGATCACCCACGAAACACCGTTGAACCTCGCAGCCAACCTTCGCAGCATAGACTCTGATGATGTCGTCATCCTCGTCGACTGCCTCACGCTGTGGGTGACGAACCTGATGATGGCGGAGGCAGACATTGCCTCAGCCTCGGAAGGACTTCTGTCTTATCTGAGGGATACTGCTTCGACCGTCATCCTCGTGTCGAATGAAGTCGGTCTTGGTATCGTGCCGGACAATCGCATGGCGCGAGACTTCCGTGATCATGCCGGCCGCCTGCATCAGGCAATCGCAGCCGTGGCAGACGACGTATTTTTCGTGGCCGCCGGCTTACCGCTGAAGATGAAGGGGTGACGGGCGATACTGGTTCCGGTCGAGAGAAAATCTAGAACCCCAGCCAGATACGAACCGGATGAGCCGGATTGGCGATCAATTTCGTCGCAAGCGCGATGCAGGAGATCACCAGCAGCGGCTTGATGATCTTCGCACCGTTCCGCATCGCCAGTCGCGACCCGATCTGCGCACCGATGAATTGGCCAACGCCCATCATCAGGCCGATCTTCCAGAGCACCGATCCCGACGCTGCAAACACCAGAAACGACCCGAAGTTGGAGCCGAGATTGATGAGCTTCGTGTGGGCGGTCGCCTTGAGCAGTCCGTAGCCGGCGAGCAGAACGAAGCCCAGCATGTAGAATGATCCGGCGCCTGGCCCGAAGACGCCATCGTAGAGCCCGACGATCGGCACGGCGGTCAGCCCGAAAACGAACGGCGTCACCCGTCGGTGACTTTCCAGATCGCCGAGATTGGGTTTGATCGCAAAGAAGATTGCGATTGCCACGAGCAGAAAGGGGATCGCGGTCGTCAGGAATTCGGCTGGAACGATGGAGGCAAGCAGCGCACCGATGGCGCCCCCGAGCGCCGCCATGGCTGCCATTGGCAGCTGCTCTTTCAGCTTCACATGGCCCTTGCGCGCATAGGCAATTGTTGCCGATGCCGAGCCGAACTGGGATTGCAGCTTGTTCGTCGCGATCGATTCCAGCGGCGGAATGCCGGCAATGAGCAAGACGGGGATGGTGATCAGCCCGCCGCCACCCGCAATCGAATCAACGAACCCCGCGAAGATGGCTGCGAGGAAAAGAAGAAAAAGCAGCTGAAATGCAATGTCGCTCAAGGCTGGCGCTCTGCGTGAAGGAGAGGAGGGGAAATGGCGAAGGGATGCGCGCCGGCTTGTGGCACCGAATCGGTGATCCGGCAATAGGAGGGGCGCTGGCAGCGGTTGCAGATTGCGGCTGCATTGCAGTAAACCGTTGCGGCGCTATGTTGCGCGATGAACGGCCGCTGGCTGGCGGCGAGCATTTCAAGGTATTCGCATGCAAAAAGTCATATTCGATACTGACCCCGGCGTAGACGACGCCATGGCGCTGCTGTTTCTGCATCGCCATCCGGATATCGATCTTCTCGGCGTGACAACGGTGTTCGGAAATGCCTCGATCGAACTGACCACGCGCAATGCTCAGTTCCTGCACAAGGAGTGGGGCATCGACGCGCCCATCGCCAAAGGGGCGGGCAAGACGCTTGATCCGTCGCGGGTCGAGCAGCACTCGCCGACGATCGTGCATGGCGAGGACGGCCTCGGCAATATCGGCGTGCCTCTCGAAATCGATTGGCCGCTCGATCCGCGCGAGGCATCGCAATTCATCATCGATACGATCAGGGCCAATCCCGGCGAAATCACCATTGTCGCGGTCGGTCGCATGACCAACCTGGCTTTGGCGCTGCAGGCTGATCCGGAGATCGCAGGCCTGACCAAGCAGGTGGTGATCATGGGCGGCGCTTTCGACGTCAATGGCAATGTGACGCCAGCAGCCGAAGCAAATATTCACGGCGATCCGGATGCCGCCGATATCGTCTTTACCGCGCCGTGGAACGTCATTGCTTTCGGCCTCGACGTTACCATGAAGACGATGATGTCGTCAGATGATATGGCTGAGTTGGCCAAGGGTGGCGATAAGGCGCTAACACTCCTGTCCGACCTTTCGCAGTTCTATATCGATTTCTACCGCCAGGGCGCGGGTCTCGATGGAATGGCAATCCACGACAGCTGTGCCTGCGTCTATCTGGTGGCGCCCGATCTGTTCAAACTCCGCAGCGGCCCTGTCCGCGTGGTCTGCGGCGGCATTGCCGATGGCGAGACGATCCAGGCGCCTGACACAGGCCGACGGTTCGTCGATAGTCCTTGGGATGGTCAGCCAAGCCAGAAGGTCGCGGTCGGTGTCCAACCCGAAAAGGTCCTGGACGTTATCCGTGTCGCGCTGACGGCAGGTCGGCCGGCCTAGCCCTCTTCGAATTTGAGGGCGGTTTGGCATTCTGACCGATCGGCAATCGATGTTTAGGCAACAATGTAGCGGCAAATTGGCGCCGTCTTGTTGGAACCCATTGGCATTTTCGATTGGTTTCCTTATGTGGAACACCGAATACAGACTTTTTAAAAGGACATGGGCGTGACTGCTACATTCGACAAAGTTGCCGACATCATCGCTGAAACCAGCGAGATCGACCGCGAGACGATCACGCCGGAGAGCCACACGATCGACGATCTTGGCATCGACAGCCTGGACTTCCTCGACATCGTTTTCGCGATCGACAAGGAATTCGGGATCAAGATCCCGCTCGAGCAGTGGACCCAGGAAGTGAACGAGGGCAAGGTCTCGACGGAGGAATACTTCGTTCTGAAGAACCTCTGCGCCAAGATCGACGAACTGAAGGCGGCAAAGGGCTAAAGCCCAAAGCCGACGCAAGTTCATGCTGCTTGAATATTTCCAGATGATTGATCGGGTGGAAACGCTTGATCTCGCGGGAAAGACGCTGACTGCACGCTCGGTCGTTCCTGAAAAGAGCCCTGTTTTCGAAGGGCACTTTCCGGGAATGCCGCTCGTGCCGGGCGTGCTTTTGATCGAAACCATGGCGCAGGCATCCGGAATGCTGGTACTTGCGGCGACCGATTTCGCCGCGATGCCATTTCTGATGTCGGTGGACAGTGCCAAGATGCGTGCGTTTGTCGAGCCGAACGCCGTGCTCGACATCGAGGCGTTTCTGGAGCATGAGGGTTCCGGCTACATGGTGACAAAGGCAAAGATTACGTCGGGCGGCAAGAAGGTGTGCGATGCGCAGCTCAAGCTGCGGACCATGCCTTTCAGTGAAGTTCCGCTGGCGCCGATCGTGCGCAAGCGCGCCGAAGAGATCGGCCTCATTGCGGCGATGCAAGCCGGCACCTGACGCAAAGCCTTCGGGAATAATGCGGCCCGGACGGACCGGTTCTAAAGTGTCCCGTCGTGCCTGATGTCGTCGCTGGTCAATGGCCGCGCAAAGAGGACAGTTATGAAGTCTGACAATGATGTGGTGATTACCGGGGTCGGCATCGTGACCTCGCTCGGCGTCGGCATTGAGCCGCATGTCGCGTTTCTGACGGGATCGTCCATCGACGAGCCCAAGGTCGAAACGGAGCGTTTCAAACCCTATCCTGTCCATCCCATGCCTGAGATCGACTGGTCGGCCCAGATCGCCAAGCGCGGCGATCAGCGCCAGATGGAGAACTGGCAGCGTCTCGGCGTTTTCGCCGCAGGGCTCGCTCTCGACGACGCCGGCCTGAAGACGGATGCGGATGCCTGCGCCTCGATGGACATGATCGTTGCAGCCGGCGGCGGTGAGCGCGACATCAAGGTCGACTCGCTGATTGTCGACGAAGCCCTGAAGCGCAACGATCGCGACATGGTCTTGAACGAGAAGCTGACGACGGAGCTCCGTCCGACATTGTTCCTTGCCCAGCTTTCGAACCTGATGGCGGGCAATATCTCGATCGTCCACAAGGTCACCGGCTCGTCCCGCACCTTCATGGGCGAAGAATCGGCCGGTATCT
Source organism: Neorhizobium sp. AL 9.2.2 (assembly GCF_013317225.1). Taxonomy (NCBI): domain Bacteria; kingdom Pseudomonadati; phylum Pseudomonadota; class Alphaproteobacteria; order Hyphomicrobiales; family Rhizobiaceae; genus Neorhizobium; species Neorhizobium sp. AL 9.2.2. The sequence goes on along the minus strand of NZ_JAALXU010000003.1, from coordinate 1,237,579 downwards.
CGGCCATCGAAACCGCCTTCCACCGCATCAAGGCGGGCCAGTCGAGCCACAGTCTCGTCGGTGGCGCCTTCGTGGCGGAACGGGCTGATATTCTTCTGCTGGTCGAGGGCATCCGTGCCCACGCGACAGGCGGCTGGCAGCCGCTGTGGTCTCGCTCGCCGGACAATGGCGGCGGAATGATCACCGGTTCGGTCGGCGCCTTTCTCGTTCTCGAATCCCGCGGCTACGCGCAGGCGCGTGGTGCACGGATCTATGCAACGATCGATGCCGTCGAAGGCGATCGCGGCAACCGCGACGATGGCGGGCTCGAGAAGCGCATGTCGCGGCTCACCGCCCACGGCACGCCAGGGGCGGAAACTGTCGTGTTCTCCGGCGCGAGCGGCATGGTCGATCTCGCGAAGCGCGAAAAGACAGCGCTCGAGCAGGCTTTCCCGGGTTCCGCGATCCGCGGCTTTGGCGGCGTTACGGGCCACGCGATGGAAGCGCAGTTCCCGCTCGGCATCGCCCTTGCAGCGCTGACGCTCGAATCGACTGCCAAGGTCCCGGCCTTCGACGCCGCAAACGAGACGCCGATGGCGTCCCCGGCAAAGCAGGCGATTGTCACTACAGTTGGATATACGCGCGGCGAGGGGATTGCTGTCCTCTCTGCTGAAGCGTGAAGGAGACAGTCATGAGTGACAACCGCTTCACGGATCATCTCGGCCGGCCCATCGTCGCGGTCACCGGCATGGGCGTCATCACCTCGCTCGGACAGGGCCTTGAGGACAACTGGTCAGCGCTGACCTCTGGCACGTCGGGCATTCACAAGATCACCCGTTTTCCGACCGAAGGCCTTTCGACCCGCATCAGCGGCACGGTGGACTTCATCAAGGTTCCAGCCGAAAACTCGGTCGAGCGCTCGTTTGCCTTTGCCCGCGAGACAACGGCGGAAGCGTTGGCCCAAGCCGGCTTGTCCGGTGATTTCGACGGACCGCTGTTTCTGGCCGCTCCGCCAGTCGAGCCGGAATGGTCCGACCGTTTCGCGCTTGCAGACCGTGCACCGCCATCGATGCAGGAAGGCGACGCCTACGACCGTTTCCTGACGGCCATGCGCGAGCGTCCTGATCCTGTCTTTCTCGAAGCCGTCCAGTTCGGTTCGATTTCGGAGCGCCTGGCCGACAAGTTTGGTACCCGTGGCCTGCCCGTAACGCTTTCCACCGCCTGCGCCTCTGGTGCAACCGCGATCCAGCTCGGCGTCGAAGCGATCCGTCAGGGTCGAACTGACAAGGCGCTGGTCGCTGCGACCGACGGATCGGTCAGCGTCGAGGCACTCGTGCGCTTCTCGCTTCTGTCCGCGCTTTCGACGCAAAACGATCCGCCGGAAAAGGCGTCCAAGCCGTTCAGCAAGGATCGCGACGGCTTTGTCATCGCGGAAGGTGCGGCAACGCTCGTTCTGGAATCCCTGCAGTCGGCTATCGCGCGCGGCGCCAAGGTGCTCGGCATCGTCAAGGGTCTCGGCGAAAAGGCCGATCACTTCCACCGCACCCGCTCGTCCCCGGACGGCGGCCCGGCGATCGCCACGATCCGGGCGGCGCTTGAAGATGCGGGCATGGACGAAAGCGGCATCGGCTATATCAACGCCCACGGCACATCGACCCCGGAAAACGACAAGATGGAATATAGCTCCATGCTGGCCGTATTTGGCGAAGGTTTGAAGGGTATTCCGGTGTCTTCGAACAAGTCGATGATCGGTCACACGCTGACGGCGGCTGGTGCTGTCGAAGCCGTGTTCTCTATCCAGACGATGCTGACCGGCACTCTGCCGCCGACGATCAACTACACCAATCCCGATCCGACGATCGAGCTGGATGTGGTGCCGAATGTGAAGCGGGACGGTGCCCCGAAGGCGGTTCTGTCCAATTCCTTCGGCTTCGGCGGCCAGAACGCCAGCCTTGTCATGACGCTTGAACCGGCGTAAGGCGAGCCCCCAAGAGATTTGATAGACTTTTGAACGCCCAAACGGGCGGAGGATGACCTGTTATGCGCGCGCTGCAACTGATTGATGACCGCAAGCTCGAAGCCGTCGATATTCCCGAGCCGGAAGCGCCGGGTCCCGGCGAAGTCACGTTGCGCGTCAAGGCTGTTGCGCTCAACCATATCGACGTCTGGGGCTGGCGCGGCATGGCCTTCGCCAAGCGCAAGATGCCGCTGACGATCGGTGCCGAAGCTTCCGGCATCGTGGAAGCCATCGGCCCGGGCGTTTCGAATGTTCTGCCCGGCCAGCTTGTGTCGATTTACGGCGCCCGTACCTGTGGTCTCTGCAAGGCGTGCCGCGAAAAGCGCGACAACCTTTGCGAAAATGTCTCGGGTGTTCATGGCTTCCATCTCGATGGCTTCGCGCAGGAAAAGGCCAATCTTCCGGCCCGTCTTCTCGTTCCGGCACCTCCGGGCGTCGATGCCGTTGCAGCAGCACTCGCGCCTGTCACGTTCGGCACGGTCGAGCATATGCTGTTCGATAACGCCAAGCTCCAGCCCGGCGAGACGATCCTTATTCACGCCGGCGGCTCGGGCATCGGATCTGCCGCCATCCAGCTGGCAAAGAAAATGGGCTGCACGGTCATCACCACGGTCGGTTCGGACGACAAGATCGAGAAGGCCAAGGCCCTCGGCGCCGATCATGTCATCAACTACCGCGTCGATCGGTTTGAAGGCGTCGTGCGCAAGCTGACCAAGAAGAAGGGCGTTGATGTCGTCTTCGAACATGTCGGCAAGGATACCTGGGCGGGTTCCATGCTGTGCATGAAGCGCGGCGGACGCCTCGTCACTTGCGGCTCCACCTCGGGTGTTTCCACCGACCTCAATCTGATGATGCTGTTCCAGCAGCAGTTGAAGCTCATCGGCTCGTTTGGCTGCCGCATGGAGAACATGGCCGATGCCATGCAGAAGATGGCCCAGGGCATCGTTCATCCGGTGATCGACACAGAAGTCACGTTTGATGAAATCCACAAGGCACTTGCCCGCATGGAGAGCCGCCAGATCTTCGGCAAGATCGTCCTGAGGATGGACTGACCACTGATGAAGATGGTCATTACCCGGATTGTTCTGAAGCTTATCCACTTCCGCCAATGGCTGGTGGCGCAGCTCACGTTCGGGCTGCTGAATTTCCTGAAGATCTTTCCGGCGGATCCGGCGATCCGGTTTGCCGATCGCTTCGCACGCTACATCGGGCCGAAATTCTGGCGTCATAAACTGATGATGACCAATCTGCGCAACGCCTTTCCGGAAAAGGGTGAGGCGGAGCTGCAGGAGATCGCTGTCGCGAGTTGGGGACACATGGGCAGGCTCGCCGCCGAATATGTCTTCCTCGACCGGCTGTTCGATTTCGACCCCGAACAGGCAGAGCCAGGCAGGGTGGAAGTCTCGGGCACCCCGATCTTCCTGGACCTGCGCGACAACCCACGTCCGTTTATCGTCTTTACCGCCCACACCGGCAATTTCGAGCTCCTGCCTGTCGCCGGCAAGGCCTTTGGTCTCGAGGTCATGGTGTTGTTCCGTCCGCCGAACAACCCTTACATCGCCGAAAAGGTCTTCTCGTTCCGCAGTGCCCGCATGGGGCAGCTCGTGCCGTCGCATGCGGGGTCATCGTTCTCGCTGGCGAGGCGCCTGGACGCGGGCGGGGGGGTCGGTGTCCTTGTCGACCAGAAGTTCAGAAAAGGGTTGTCGACCAATTTCTTCGGACGCCCTGTTAAAACGAACCCGCTTCTTGCCAAGCTCGTGCGTCAGTTTGATGCGGATGTCTATCCGGCCCGCTGCATCCGTCTCCCGAACAATCGTTTTCGCCTTGAGATAGAGCCTCGCATCGAACTTCCGCGCGACGAACGCGGCAATCTCGACATCCAGGGCACGTCTCAGGTCCTGAACGACAAGGTCGAATCCTGGGTGCGGGAATACCCTGAACAGTGGCTGTGGTATCACGACCGCTGGCACATCAAGAAAACGGTCACGGATTGATTTCCTGCGGCCACAATTCTCGTGGGTTGCAAGCGTCTACGGGTATTTACCGGCCATTTTTAGGGGCCGTTTTTGAGACTACATTTAACGTGTGATGTATTATACGAGATTGGACGCAGTCGTCTCAGAGGGCCACGGCTGACGTGAGGCTCGTGTGGAGAGGGCATTGTCTTGCAAGCATTGATCGATCTTTTCTGGTCGAAATATGGAGAGCTACAGCAGGCGATCGACCGCGAAGACGAGGCTTTGACAGCCAGTCTCGACCGCGAACTTGATCCTTTGCTCCTGGCGATCTTTGGCAGCGCGGAATCCGATGCCGGCAGCATTCAGGCCCAGTTCCGTTTTGCGCTCGACCTCCTGAATGAGGAAGCGGACGATCGCAGCTGCGTTCGGCGCAACGCTCACCTCCTGCAGACCCTGGTCGAGCGGTATCTTGCACCGCAGACGACCTGTGCGGAAGCGCCGGGAGCTCCCGGTGAGGGGCAGGACCAATCGTCGCCGATCGACCAAGCCGTCTCCAGCGGCATTCTCGACGATTCCCTCCTGAACCAGCTTTCGGACCGCATTCTTGTCGTCGCTCCCGGTTACCGCATTCTCTATTCCAACGAGACGAACGCGCAGCGGCTGAACATTCCGCGTGAGGAACTCGTCGGCCGGCACATCGGGGAATTTGTCGGTCTCCATCGATTTCGAAACGAGTTCAAGCCGAACCTGGACCGCTGCTTCGAAGGCGAAAGCACGTCGGTCACCTATGCAGATCAAGTCGGAGGCGAGACGCTTGTGCTTCGCTGCCGCATGTCGCCGTTCCAGCGGTCTTCAACGATGATCGGTGTTCTTCTGGTCATTCAAGAGACCGCCGATCGGCGGAAGCGGCCTGCGGCCTGACGCTGAGCGTTCCATGATTGCCCTCAGCGACTGCAGATCCTTGAGGACATGCGCGGCATCCGCTTCGTGCGCCGCATCGTCGGTACCGGGTTGGCGCAAAAGAGTGAACAGAACTTCAGCTCCATCACCGTTCGGTATGATACGCAGCGCGTTGTCCATCGACATCCCGTTTTCCAACGTGACCCTGTGATCGATCACGCCGAAGTCGTTGTCGGGAGCGAAGCGAACACGGATTGTTCCAACCGGACCGCCATCGCCGATCCAGTCTTCACCTTCGGCGCGCAGGTCTGCTGCAAGGCCTGAAGCCCAGCTTGCCATGTTTTCCGGACGCCTTGCAAATGCGTAGACATCCCTCCAGTTCCGCTCGATCGAGAGGTGGATTACGCGTGCGGGCATGACCGTCATGAAGGCCTCCTTGGTTTCTACGCCGAGTGGCATGCCACTCGGAAATTCTCTTGATCGCACGAGCCGGCGCATCCGCGAATAAACGGGCTCGCTTTCGTCTTAGCCTTGCCGTTTGGAAACGAGGATGCCAAAACAGCGTCAAATTAAAACTGGAGGCATATCCGTGGAACAGGCAGAAATCGGTCTTATCGGTCTTGGCGTTATGGGTGCAAACCTCGCGCTCAACATCGCGGAAAAAGGCAACAAGATCGCCGTCTTCAACCGGACAGCGGAAGTTACCAAGAAATTCTACGCCGAGGCGGGCGCGTTGCAAGGCCAGATCGTTCCTTGCGAGACCTTGGAAGAATTCATCGCTGCAATCCGGCCCCCACGCCCGATCATCATCATGATCAAGGCCGGCGATCCGGTCGATCAGCAGATGGAGCTCCTGAAGCCCTATCTTTCGCAGGGCGACATCATGATCGATGCCGGCAACGCCAACTTCCGCGATACGATGCGCCGTTTCGAAAACCTCGAAGGTTCCGGCCTGACCTTTATCGGCATGGGCGTATCCGGTGGGGAAGAAGGCGCACGCCATGGACCGTCGATCATGGTCGGCGGTGCTGAGGAAAGCTGGAAGCGCGTCGAGAAGGTGCTGACCTCGATCTCCGCGAAATTCCACGATGAACCCTGCGTCGCCTGGCTCGGTGAAAACGGCGCCGGCCATTTCGTGAAAACGATCCATAACGGCATCGAATACGCTGACATGCAGATGATTGCCGAAATCTACGGCATCCTGCGCGATGGTCTCGGCATGGGCGCCACCGAAATTGGCGACGTCTTCGGCAAGTGGAATACCGGCCGCCTGAATTCGTACCTGATCGAGATTTCGGAGAAGGTTCTGAAGGCAAAGGACCCGATCTCCGGCAAGCCGATGGTCGACGTGATCGTTGATTCCGCCGGCCAGAAGGGCACCGGCAAGTGGTCGGTCATCGAAGCCCAGAACATGGGTGTCGCGGCAACCGCGATCGAGGCCGCCGTCGCCGGGCGTGTTCTGTCGTCTCAGCGCACCGAGCGCCTCGCCGCAGAAAAGCAGTTTGGCCTGCCGAAAGCGATCGATGCGCCGGCAGACAGCGCGGCGTTCCTCGCCGATCTCGAAAACGCGCTGCTTGCGGCCAAGATCGGCGCCTATGCGCAGGGCTTTGCCGTCATAGCTGCCGCCTCCAAGGAGTATGGCTGGAACCTGCCGATGCCGACGATCGCCAAGATCTGGCGCGATGGCTGCATCATCCGTTCGGCCTTCCTCGATGAGATCACCTCGGCCTTCTCGAAGGACCCGGATGTTGCAAACCTGATCGTGACACCGGCATTTGCCCAGATGGTCGCAGACACCGATGGCGCACTTCGCCGCGTTGTCTCCTATGCCGTCATGTCCGGCCTGCCGGTTCCGGCACTCTCCTCCGCGCTGTCCTACTTCGATGCCTACCGCCGTGGTCGCGGGACAGCGAACCTCATCCAGGCGCAGCGCGACTTCTTTGGTGCCCACGGTTTCGATCGTCTCGATGGCGTCGACAAGCACCATGGCCCGTGGGGCAGCGGGCTCGCCGACTTCGCCTAAGGCTATCTTGCAAACACGGAAAGCCCGGCCAAGCGCCGGGCTTTTTGCATTCGATCAGTCCTGTGGTGACTTGATCGACCATTCCGGTTGGCTGACGCTTTGCAAAAGCTCTGGGGCCGCCCCATCGATTCGGGCCAGCAAGGCCTTTGCAAGTTCCCGTCCCGCCCAACGGATGTCCTCGTTTACGGCAAGGATTTCCGGCCTGATCCAGTTGAGAAATTCGGCCGACTGCTTTGAGACGATATCGACATTGCGGCCGAGTTTTCGACCGGAAGCTTCAAGGCCTGAGGCGATCGCGATCGTTGCAGAGCCGCTCATCGAAATGATTCCATCAGGCGGTTGCGGAAGCCGCGACAGCTTCTCCGAATAGGCTCTGATATCCTCCAGCGACGTCTCCGTCGTGATCCGTCCCATCGGCACCTCGCTCAGGCCAAAGTCGGCTAGCGCCCGTTCGAAGCCGATGCGGCTATGGGTATAGTAGGCAAACCTGCTCTGTGGGGCGAGCAGACAGATATGCCGCCTGCCTCGCTTGGCGAGCCGCTCGACCGCCTGATAGGCAAACGCCGTGTTGTCGAAGTCGTGGTAGGGGTGCTCGATCCCCATACTGGTTCGGCCGTGGGTGACGAAAGGCAGGTTGCGCTCCGTCATCAGCCGCACACGCGGATCGTCCGGCTCGATCCTCGAGATGATCACGCCATCTGCCGATCCCGTATCGAGGATATAGCGCACCGGCACCATCGGGTCTTTCTCGAACGAGTGGGGCGTCAACACGAGGTGGTATTGCGTGCCCCCGAGAACCTCGGAAATGCCCTGCACCATCTGGCTGGAAAAGCCCATCAGTTCCTGTTCGATGCTGAGCACGAGCGCGATCACATTGGTCTTGCCTGTGCGCAACCGGACGCCCGCCCGGTTCGGGTGATAGCCGAGCTGGCCGGCCACAAGTCGAACGCGTTCCTTCGTATCGGCCCCGATGTCGGGTGCATCCTTGAGGGCCCGCGACACCGTCGTGATACCCAGCCCCGTCATGTAGGCAATTGTCTTAAGGGTCGGGCGTTGATTGCCGATCGTCCCGAAGGATCTACGTTTGTCTTCATCCATGGCTGCAGCTTTCTCGGAGATCACCGGCGACTGCGACCTTCTCCACAAGCACCGTTCATACGGTAAAAAACTGCAACGATACAGTCCTATTTTCGCTGAAAACCAACGACTTGCCGTCGATATACCCGTTACAACGCAGACGCACAATTCTTTTGCGTCTGCGAAGAAGGATCAATTCAATAATCCTATAAAGCATTGTTATGTAACGAGATAAGTGCATCAACACGAAGCACGCGGGCTGCTGTCGGACATCGCTGCGAACCTGCTCCGAATCTTTCACGCGATTTTCGGTTGCCCTCCATCGATGTTTGTCCTAGCCTTTTACTGCAACGTTTCAGTGAGGGAGGAGACTCATGCGCATCCGTGCTTTTGCAGCCGCTATGGCTGCCACCGTGGCATTGCCGTGCTTTGTTCAGGCAGCCGATCTTGAGGTCACCCATTGGTGGACGTCGGGGGGAGAGGCTGCAGCTGTCAAGGAACTGGCGAGCGCTTTCAATGCTACCGGCAACAAATGGGTTGATGGTGCCATCGCAGGTTCGGGAGGAACCGCGCGGCCGATCATGATCAGCCGGATCACCGGTGGTGACCCGATGGGCGCCACGCAGTTCAACCACGGCCGGCAGGCCGAAGAACTGGTCCAGTCAGGTCTCATGCGAGACCTGAGCGATGTGGCTGAGAAGGGCAAGTGGAAAGAGGTTATCAAGCCTGCCAACCTGCTCGACAGCTGCACGTTCGAGGGCAAGATCTATTGTGCCCCGATCAACATCCACTCGTGGCAATGGCTGTGGCTCTCGAACGCAGCCTTCAAGACGGCAGGCGTTGCCGTTCCGAAGGACTGGAACGAGTTCGTCGCAGCAGCGCCCGCGCTCAAGAAGGCCGGTATCCAGCCTTTGGCACTGGGTGGTCAGCCGTGGCAGGCCAATGGCTTGTTCGATACCTTGCTGATCTCGCTGGGCGGCAAAGACCTCTACGAGAAGGTCTACAAGGACAAGGACGCAAAGGTTGCCGCAGGGCCTGAAATGGCCAAGATCTTTGCAGCCGCCGACAAGGCACGCGAACTCGCCAAGGGTTCGAACGTACAGGACTGGAACCAGGCAACCAACATGGTGCTGACCGGCAAGGCCGGTGGCCAGGTCATGGGTGACTGGGCACAGGGTGAGTTCTCGTTGGCAGGAAAGACTGCCGGCACCGACTACACCTGCCTGCCAGGGCTCGGCATCAATGACGTGCTCACCACCAACGGCGATGCGATCTATTTCCCATTGCTGAAGGACGAGGCAAAATCGGAGGCGCAGAACGTTCTCGCCGAAACGATCGTCGATCCGAAGCTACAGGTCGCTTTTAACCTGAAAAAGGGATCGGTTCCGATCCGTGGCGATATCGACATGGCAGCCGCCAACGACTGCATGAAGAAGGGTATCGCGATCATCGCCAAGGGTAACACCGCCACCAGCACCGACCAGCTTGTCTCTGCCGATACGCAGAAACAGAAGGAAGATCTGATGTCGGAGTTCTTCAGCAGCTCCATCTCCGTGAAGGATGCTCAGGCGCGCTTCGTCGATATCATCAGCTCTGCGGACTGACACCGCTTCAAATCGCTGACCTTGACCGGCCCCGCATCACCGCGGGGCCGGCCCGGAAACCTGCGGCCTTCACGCTGCAGCCGATCGAGGACAACACATGGCGAAAACCCATCAATCTGCCAGACCAAACCAGCTTTTTCGCAACCTGAACTCGAAAATTGCCTCCCTTCCGATGATCTTCGTCGCGCTGGTGATTTTCCTCGGCGGTTCCGTATGGACCGTCATTTACTCATTCACCAATTCGAGACTGCTGCCGCGGGCAACATTCGTCGGGCTTGATCAATACGAGCGCCTGTGGGGCTCGGCGCGTTGGCTGATCTCGATCCAGAATCTCGCGATCTACGGCATCCTGTCGCTGATCTTCAGCCTCGTTGTCGGCTTCGTGCTCGCCGCGCTGATGGACCAGAAGATCCGCTTCGAAAACGTTTTCCGGACGATCTTTCTCTATCCGTTCGCGCTCTCGTTCATCGTCACCGGTCTCGTCTGGCAGTGGATCTTGAACCCCGAATTCGGCATCCAGCACATCGTACGTTCGCTCGGCTGGGAAACATTCGAGTTCAATCCGGTCTACGACCCCGACATCGTCATCTACGGCATCGTGATTGCCGGGCTGTGGCAGGGCACGGGGCTCGTCATGTGCCTGATGCTGGCAGGGCTTCGCGGCATCGACGAGGATATCTGGAAGGCATCACGCGTCGACGGCATCCCCATGTGGCGCACCTACATCTTCATCGTCATCCCGATGATGCGTCCGGTCTTCATCACCACGCTGGTCATCATCGCGAGCGGCATCGTCAAACTCTACGACCTCGTCGTGGCGCAGACCTCAGGCGGACCCGGCAACGCGTCCGAAGTGCCCGCGAAATACGTCTACGACTACATGTTTCAGGCGCAGAACCTTGGCCAGGGCTTTGCCGCATCGACCATGATGCTGCTGACCGTCGCCATCATCATTGTCCCATGGGCTTATCTCGAATTCGGAGGGCGCAAGCGTGGCTAACGTTTCCACTTTCGACACCACATCGACCGTCGTCACAGATGCTACCGTACTGGCGACAACGCCGTCACGCGCCTTAGAGGGCCCGAGCGGTCGCAAACCAAAGCGCAGGCTCTCACGCCGCAACATCATTCTCTACGGCACGCTCGGCCTTGCGGCGCTTTACTACCTTCTGCCGCTTTACGTGATGGTCGTGACATCGCTAAAGGGCATGCCCGAGATACGCATGGGCAACGTCTTCTCGCCGCCCATGGAGATCACGTTCGAGCCCTGGGTAAAGGCATGGGCAGAAGCCTGCACCGGCCTCAATTGCGACGGCTTGTCACGCGGCTTCTGGAACTCCGTCCGCATCCTTTTGCCATCTGTGGTGGTCTCGATCTTCATCGCCTCGGTCAGCGGCTACTCGCTCGCCAACTGGCGCTTCAAAGGGTCGGAGCTGTTCTTCTCCATCCTGATCATCGGAGCCTTCATCCCCTACCAGGTCATGATCTATCCGATCGTCATCATCCTGCGTGAGATCGGGATCTACGGAACCCTGACCGGGCTCATCATCGTCCATACCATCTTCGGCATGCCGATCCTGACGCTTCTGTTCCGCAACTATTTCACCTCGCTGCCGGAAGAACTTTTTAAGGCGGCGCGCATCGATGGGGCCGGTTTCTGGCAGATCTACGGGCGCATCATGTTGCCCATGGCACTCCCGATCTTCGTGGTGGCGATGATCCTGCAGGTCACCGGCATCTGGAACGACTTCCTGTTCGGCGTCGTCTTTACGCGGCCCGACAGCTACCCGATGACGGTTCAGCTCAACAACATCGTCAACTCCGTGCAGGGGGTGAAGGAATACAACGTCAATATGGCGGCAACGCTCCTGACCGGTGCCGTTCCTCTCATCGTCTATTTCGTATCCGGCCGCCTTTTCGTCCGCGGCATCGCCGCTGGCGCAGTGAAGGGATGACCCCATGACCGATCTTTCCGTCCAGACACCACACACCAACGCATTTCCCCCAGGTGCAACCTCGTTGCCCGAACCCTCCACCGTATCCGGCGAGCACAGCGTCTCGATCCGCGACCTGTCGCTGTCCTTCGGGGCGGTCACGGTTCTCGAAGACCTGAACCTCGACATTCACGATGGTGAATTCCTTGTTCTGCTCGGCTCCTCCGGCTGCGGGAAATCGACGCTCCTCAACTGCATCGCCGGCCTGCTGGAGCCGACCGATGGCCAGATCTTCATCAAGGGCCGCAACGTCACCTGGGAGGAACCCAAGGATCGCGGCATCGGCATGGTGTTCCAGTCCTATGCGCTTTACCCGCAGATGACGGTCGAAAAGAACCTGTCCTTCGGCCTGCGGGTTGCCGGACTGCCGAAGGAAGACATCGCCAAACGCGTCGCGCGTGCTTCGGCGATCCTGCAGATTGAACCGCTTCTGCAGCGAAAGCCGGCAGCTCTTTCCGGCGGCCAGCGGCAGCGTGTCGCAATCGGCCGTGCCCTGGTGCGCGATGTCGACGTGTTCCTGTTCGACGAACCGCTTTCCAACCTGGACGCAAAGCTCAGATCCGAGCTGCGTGTCGAGATCAAGCGGCTGCATCAGCAGCTCAAGAACACGATGATCTACGTGACCCATGACCAGATCGAGGCACTGACGCTGGCCGACCGCATCGCCATCATGAAGAGCGGTGTCATCCAGCAGCTTGCCGACCCGGTCACAATCTACAACCGACCGAAGAACAAGTTCGTCGCGGGCTTCATCGGTTCACCCTCGATGAATTTCCTGGATGGCGAGCTGGCGGAAGAGGGCGGCCGTCCTGTGTTCAAGACAAACGGCGTCAGCTTCCTGCTCGACGGTTACAGCGCGTCTGAACCGTTAACGCCCGGGCGCAAGGTCGTCCTCGGCGTCCGTCCGGAGCATATCAAGGTCGATGCCGATATCGCCGGTGAGGAAGTCCATGAGGCGATCGTCGATATCGAGGAGCCGATGGGTGCAGACAATCTCATCTGGCTGAAACTCGCCGCTCACACGCTGTCCGTTCGCGTCGGCGGGGCCCGTCGTTACGCTGTCGGATCGAAGGTCCGGCTGGGTTTCGACATGACCATGGCGTCGCTGTTTGACGCGGCGACAGAGGAGCGGATCTGATCCGCAGCTTTTCAATAGTTCACCTCTCCCCAAGAGGGTGACCGGCCGTGGGGCGGTATTCTCGCTTTCCGCGGACCAAAGTTTCATTTCAAGGAGAATGACATGACGACGCTCGGTTTCCAGCTTTACAGCGCCCGCAATTTTCCGCCGCTATCCGATGTCCTGAAACTCGTGGCCAGTCACGGCTACCGTGAGGTCGAGGGCTATGGCGGTCTCTACGGGACCCTGGATGAAGCGGGTCTGCAAAAGTTTCGTGCAGATCTCGACGCCAACGAACTCACGATGCCCACAGGCCATTTCGGTCTCGACCTCCTCGAACAGGAGCCTGAGCAGGCACTGCTGATCGCAAAGACGCTCGGCATCAGTGCCATCTATTGCCCCCACCTCGCAGCCGATCAGAGACCCACGGATGCGGAAGGCTGGTTTGCCTTCGGTCAGCGCCTGCAGGAAGCCGGAAAATGCTATCAGGACGCCGGCTATACATTCGGTTGGCACAACCACGATTTCGAGTTCAAGCAGCTGCCTGATGGCTCCACGCCACAGGAACAGATCTTTGCCGGCGGCCCTGATCTGAGCTGGGAAGCGGATATTGCCTGGGTCGTCCGTGGCGGTGCCGATCCGTTCACCTGGATCGAAAGCTACGGCAAGAAGATCTCGGCGGTTCACGTCAAGGACATCGCGCCAGCGGGCGAGAACACGGATGAAGACGGATGGGCCGACGTCGGCCATGGCACCGTTCCGTGGAAGGAACTGATCGCGGCACTGAAGAAGACACCCGCCAAGCACTTCGTGCTGGAGCACGACAACCCGAAGGATATCGAGCGGCTCGCGTCCCGTTCGATGGCCGCCTTCAAGACCTACTGAATTCAGATATTGGATCGGAGTTTCCCATGACCAAGGAACTTGGCGTCGGCATCATCGGATGCGGCAACATTTCCATGACCTATTTCGCGCTGTCTCCGCTGTTTAAGGGGATCAAGGTTCTGGCCTGCGCCGACCTCAATCCGGAGGCGGCGCGGCAGCGGGCAACAGAATACGGCGTGAAGGCGCAGACCATTCCGGAGCTGCTCGCCAATGACGAGCTGGACGTGATCGTCAACCTGACGATCCCGGCCGCGCATTTCGAGGTCTCGAAGGCCATTCTCGATGCCGGCAAGCACGTCTATTCCGAAAAGCCACTGACCATCACGCTGGAAGAGGGAAAGCAGTTGCAGGCGCTTGGACGGGAAAAGGGGCTGGCGATCGGTTGTGCGCCGGACACTTTTTTGGGCGGCGCACACCAGCTGGCCCGAAAATTCATCGATGACGGCGGCGTGGGACGCATCACGTCGGGTACATGCCATGTCATGAGTCCGGGCATGGAAATGTGGCACCCGAACCCCGGCTTCTTCTTTCTCAACGGCGGAGGTCCGATCCTTGATCTCGGGCCGTACTACATCGCCAACCTCGTCAACTTCCTCGGCCCCGTCAAACGGGTCGCGGCATTGACGTCGATGGCCAATCCGACGCGCACGATCACCAGCGAGCCTCTGAAGGGCCAGAGCATCCCTGTCGAGACCCCGACCAATATCCACGCGCTGCTCGAGTTTGCGGCAGGCGCAACGATCACCCTGTCGGCCAGCTGGGATGTCTGGTCGCATCGCCATGCCAATATGGAACTCTACGGCACGGAGGGCTCGATCTACGTCCCCGACCCGAACTTCTTCGGTGGCGTGGTGGAAGCCAGCGGCCGCGACAAGGATATCCAGCCGCTCAAGGACTGGGATCATCCTTTCAGCAAAAACAACCAGGAGCATCCGACGAACGGCCCGCGCGCCAATTATCGCACCGCAGGACTGGCTGACATGGCAATGGCACTGATCGAGGGGCGCGACATTCGCTGCTCGATCGACCGGGCGCTGCACGGCGTCGACGTGATGACGTCGATCCTCAAATCCGGGGAAGAGGGCAATTTCGTTGCGACCACAACGACCTGCACTCAACCGGCCGCGCTCGGCATCGATGAAGCGCTGGCGCTTCTTGTCTGATACTCTATGACGTGCACGGCGCCGAAGAAGAGGTCGGCGCCGTTTTTCATTCGGAGGATTTTTCAAAGATGGCTTGGCACCCGGCGGAAAACCGCTACGACACCATGAAATACAATCGCTGCGGCCGGTCCGGCCTCAAACTTCCGGCGATCTCGCTCGGCCTGTGGCACAATTTCGGTGACGACACGCCGCACCAGCGCAAGGTTGATATCTGCAGAAAAGCCTTCGATCTCGGCATCACCCATTTCGATCTCGCCAACAATTACGGCCCGAAGGCTGGCAGCGCCGAAACGGCCTTCGGCCAGATCCTGCGCGATGAGTTTCACGGGCTGCGCGATGAACTGATCATCTCGTCGAAAGCCGGCTACAACATGTGGCCCGGCCCCTATGGCGAATGGGGCAGCCGCAAGTACCTGATCGCGTCCTGCGACCAGAGCCTGAAGCGCATGGGTCTCGACTATGTCGATATCTTCTATTCCCACCGCTTCGATCCGGATACGCCACTGGAAGAGACCTGCGGCGCGCTGGATCACATCGTTCGCTCGGGCAGGGCGCTCTATGTCGGCCTCTCGTCCTACAATTCGCAGCGCACGCGGGAAGCTACGGCGATCCTGAAGGCTCTGGGCACGCCTGTTCTCATCCACCAGCCGAGCTATTCAATGATCAATCGCTGGGTCGAGGAAGACGGTCTGCTCGACACGCTGGACGATCTCGGCGTCGGCTCGATCGTGTTTTCGCCGCTGGCCCAGGGCATGCTCACATCGAAATATCTGGGCGGCATTCCAGAAGACAGCCGTGCCGCCCAGGGCAAGTCGCTGCGCCCGGCCTTCCTCAACGACAAGAATGTCGAGAACCTGAAGGGTCTGAATGCGATTGCCGAAAGGCGAGGCCAGACGCTGGCGCAGATGGCGCTTGCGTGGGTTCTGCGCGGCGGCCGCGTGACCACGGCGCTGATCGGCGCCAGCCGTCCGGAACAGGTCGAGGATTGCGTCAAGGCGCTCGAGAACCCGGAATTCACGGCAGCTGAACTGGCCGAGATCGACGGTTACGCCAAGGAGGCCGATATCAACCTCTGGGCAGCGTCGGCCGAACGCGAGGGTCCCGCCCGCAAGTGAACCTCCCCACAGCGGGAGACACGGGTGCAGACTGAGGAGAGAGCAGTCTGCGCCCTGAGACTTTACGACCACCGGAGGAAATCCATGATCCGCAATCCGATCCTGCCAGGTTTCAATCCCGATCCATCGATCTGCCGTGTCGGCGAGGACTATTATATCGCGACCTCCACATTCGAGTGGTATCCGGGCGTTCAGATCCACCACTCCCGCGACCTCGTGAACTGGACGCTCGTGCGGCGGCCTCTGGAGCGGAAAAGCCAGCTCGACATGCGCGGCAATCCCGACAGCTGCGGCGTCTGGGCGCCGTGCCTCTCCTATGCGGACGGATTGTTCTGGCTGGTCTATACCGACGTGAAACGGTTCGACGGCAGCTTCAAGGACGCTCACAACTACATCGTCATATCGCCGACAATTGAAGGTGAATGGTCGGACCCGATCTATGTCAATTCCTCCGGCTTCGATCCGTCGCTGTTTCAGGACGACGACGGGCGAAAGTGGTTCCTGAACATGCAGTGGAACCACCGGACCGAGAGCTTTGGTGGCGCGCCGAAATCGCCCGCGTTCGATGGCATCCTCATGCAGGAATGGGACGCCGAGACGAAGACGTTGACGGGTCCCATCAGCAATATCTTTCCGGGCAGCGCTCTCGGCCTTGTCGAAGGCCCGCATCTCTTCAAGCGCAATGGCTGGTACTATCTGACGACGGCAGAAGGCGGCACAGGCTATAATCACGCTGTGACGATGGCCCGGTCGAAGACGATCGGCGGCCCTTACGAGCTACATCCCGATAACCATCTGATCACGTCCAAGGATGCACCGGAGGCGGAGCTGCAGCGGTCCGGCCATGGGCAGTATGTGGAGACGCCGGAAGGAGAGGTCTATCACACCCACCTCTGCAGCAGACCGATCGAACCGCATCGCCGCTCACCGCTCGGCCGCGAGACGGCATTGCAGAAATGCGTCTGGAAGGACGACTGGCTCTATCTCGAACATGGCGGCGTGGTTCCCGCCGTCGACGTCCCTGTGTTGAACAGCGCCGAGGCGGCACAGGACGTTGGCCGTATCGCGCACGGGTTTGACACGGAAGTGCTGCCGAGCGAATTCCAGTGGCTGCGCACACCGGAGCCCGAGCGGATCTTCAGCCTGACGGAACGTCCGGGCCATCTGCGCCTGATCGGCCGCGAGAGCATCGGTTCCTGGTTCGAGCAGGCTCTGGTCGCCCGCAGGCAGGAGCACCATCGCTTCAGGGCCGAGACGGTGGTCAATTTCTCGCCCGATACCTATCAGCAGGTGGCAGGCCTTACCCATTACTACAATCGCCACAAGCTGCATGCCGTTGCCGTCACGCTGCACGAGAAGCTTGGCCGCGTCGTAACGGTGTTGTCATGCCCCGGTGACTTCCCGCATGCAAAGCTCGTCTGGCCAGCCGGAAGCGGCGTGCCGGTGCCGGATGGACCGGTGCATCTGGCGATCGAGGTCCATGACAATGATCTCCAGTTCTTCTGGCGCGCCGGTGGAGCGAATGACTGGGAACCGATCGGGCCGAAGCTGGATGCCTCTGTCATCTCAGACGAAGGTGGTCGCGGTGAGCATGGCTCCTTCACCGGCGCATTCGTGGGCGTGTTCGCCTTCGATACCTCAGGTCGTGCGAAAGCCGCTGATTTCGACGACTTCGTATACGAGCCAATCGTATGAGAAGCTCCCGTAGCGCTTAACTTCCTGCGATAAGATATGACGCCAAGGCACTAGGATCATTACGTAAGTTTAATCTTGCATTCATATCGCGTTCATCGGTTGGGCTCTAATTCTCTCGTGTGTTCAATACGAGGAAACAACCATGAAGAAGTTCATCATTGCCATGCTCGCCGCTACCGTTCTGGTCGCGCCGATCGCCTCCACGGCGCAGGCGCAGGATTGGCGCAAGGGTCCGGAGCATCACCGCCCGGCCGGCAAGCATGTCGTCATCGAAAAGAAGAAAGTCGTCGTCACCAAGAAGCGCTGGGTGCGGGGTCATCGCATGTCGGCCGCTGAGCGCCGCCATATGGCGGAAGTCCGCGATTATCGCCGCTACCGCCTGTCGGCCCCGCCGCGCGGTCAGCGTTGGGTGAAGGTGGATAACGACTTCCTGCTCGTCGGCATCACCAGTGGCGTGATCGCAAGCATCATTTCCGGCCGATAAATTGAGTTGGGGGACGTCGAGTGTTCGACGTCCCCCACCTGTTTCTCTCAACACGCGGCACTGCAGGTCGCAGCACCGCGAATGTCTTGAAGATCAGGAAGCCTGCGAGAGGCAGGTCTTCAACGACGTTGCGAGGCCGCGCATCAACTCGAAGTAGAGATCAGGCCCCTCGGTCAGTGCGCCGGCTTCCGGATCAAGAACGCCGGAACGCGCCTTGCTTCCTTCCGTCACGACTTTCACCAGCTTCGGCTCGAACTGAGGCTCCGCAAACACGCAGGTGGCGCCAAGCTCCTCCACCTTCTGGTGGATTTCCTTCACGCGCTCTGCGCCGGGAATGGATTCGGGGCTCACCGTGATCGAGCCCGCAACCTTCACGCCGTAGCGGTTCTCGAAATACTGATAGGCATCGTGGAAGACGATAAACGGCTTGTCCTTGACCGGCTCGAGCGTGGTCTTCAGTTCCGTATCGAGTGCATCGAGCCTCTTCATCAGGTCTGCGCCATTCGCCTGATATGTCGTCGCGTTTTCCGGGTCGGCCTGCACCAGCGCCTTTTCGATCTCCTGCGCCATCGCCTTGGCATTCATCGGGTCGAGCCATAGATGCACGTCATTGCCGTCATGGTCGTGGTCGCCGTCGTCCTCCGCGCCGGCTGCGTGATCCTCGCTGCCGTGACTATGTCCGTGATCATGGCCTTCCTCTTCGGCTTCCGGCTCGAACACACCGCCCTCGCGGAACTTCAGTTTGGTCAGGCCCGGCGCGTCTTCCAGGCTTACCACGGCAGCCTTGGCGCCGAGCGCCTCAAGCGGCTTTTCCAAAAACGCTTCCATGCCATGGCCGACCCAGAAGATCAGGTCGGCTTTCTGCAGGGCCGACGCGTTGGATGGGCGCATGTTGTAGGTATGCGGGGAGGCCGCGCCCTCGACGATCAGCTTCGGCTCGCCCACGCCTTTCATGACCGAGGCGACCAGCGAATGGATCGGCTTGATCGAGACCACGACGCTGGGTGCATCGGCAAATGCGTTCGATGCGGTCATCAGGGCCGAGCATGAGAGGAGGAGGGTTGCGGCAAATTTCATCGGATAGCTCCTTGTGAAATGACGTAATGTTATTACATCAATTGCGTTATGCTATAACGTGTGCCATGAGGGTCTGCAAGAGGCCTGACAACAGGATTTTTAGACGACCATGCTGATGAGAAACCGGGCCGACCTGCCGCTTGGAGATCATGCAAAGGCCGCAGCGAAACTCGTATCGCTGTCGAATGCCGGCATTTTCCGGGATAATCGCTGGCTGGTGCGCGGCGTCGATCTGTCGATTGCCCGCGGCGAAGTGGTGACGCTGATCGGACCCAATGGCGCCGGCAAGTCGACGACCGCCAAGATGGCGATTGGTGTCCTGAAGGCAGACGAGGGTGCCGTTACCCGTAGCCGCGACCTGCGCATCGGCTATGTGCCGCAAAAGCTTTCGATCGACTGGACGATGCCGCTTTCGGTTCGTCGCCTGATGCGGCTGACGAGCTCGATTTCCGATCAGGATACGATCGCAGCGCTCGAAGCGACCGGCATCGCGCATCTTGCAGACGCCGAAGTCCGGCACCTGTCGGGCGGCGAATTCCAGCGCGCGCTGCTGGCCCGCGCCTTGGCACGCAAGCCGGACCTGCTGGTGCTGGACGAGCCGGTGCAGGGCGTCGATTTCGCTGGCGAGGCAGCGCTCTACGATCTGATCCGCAAGATCCGCACCACGACGGGTTGCGGCATCCTGATGATTTCGCATGATCTGCACATGGTGATGGCGGGGACCGACACGGTGATCTGCCTCAACGGTCATATCTGCTGCCGTGGCACGCCGGAAGTGGTCAGCCAGAGTTCTGACTATGCCAAGCTGTTTGGCGCCAATGGCCGTGCGCTCGCAGTCTATAGCCACAATCACGACCATACCCACCTGCCGGACGGCCGGGTCCAGCACCGCGACGGCTCGATCACGGATCATTGCCACCCCGAGGACGGCCATCATCACGAGCCTGCTGCCGGGCACGACCACGACCATGGTGACCACGAGCACCATCACGATGGTGCTCACGACCATCGCCACGATGGCGACCACGCCCACCACCATCACGGCGAGGGCAAGCCCCATGCTTGACGACTTCTTCACTCGCGCAATGATCGCCGGCGTCGGCGTGGCGCTGACAGCCGGACCGCTCGGCTGTTTCGTCGTCTGGCGCCGCATGGCCTATTTCGGCGACACGATGGCCCATTCGGCGCTGCTCGGCGTGGCGCTGTCGCTGTTTTTCGAGGTCAATCTTCTTCTGTCGGTGTTCGGCGTCGCCGTCCTCGTCTCCGGCCTGCTGCTCCTCCTTCAGCGTCGCCAGTCGCTGTCTGCGGATGCGCTGCTCGGAATCCTCTCCCATTCGGCTCTGGCGATCGGCCTTGTCCTCGTTGCCTTCATGACCTGGGTTCGGATCGATCTGATCGCCTTCCTGTTCGGCGACATCCTGGCGGTCACGCCATCCGATATTGCACTGATCTGGGGTGGCGGGATCGTCGTGATCGCAGCGCTCGCATTCCTCTGGCGCCCGCTGATCGCTTCGACGGTGAGTGAAGACGTGGCGGAAGCCGAAGGCATGCGGCCGGCTCAGGCAAAACTGTTCTTCATGCTTCTGATGGCGCTGGTCATCGCGATCGCCATGAAGATCGTCGGCATCATGCTGATCACCTCGCTACTGATCATTCCTGCAGCGACCGCCAGACGCTTTTCGGCAAGCCCGGAATGGATGGCGGTCTTCGCCTCGCTGATCGGTGCTGCAGCTGTCGTCGGCGGTCTATTCGGCTCTTTGACCTATGATACGCCGTCCGGCCCTTCCATCGTGGTGGCCGCACTCCTACTTTTCATCATGAGTTTGCTTCCCGCCTTCGGCCGCAAAACGAATGAGCGGGCAACCAATAAAGGAGTGCGCGGATGAACGCCCCGATCGTCAATCCGGCCCTGACCAAGAACCAGTCTCTGGTGTTTGAGGCACTTGACCGTGCCGATGGGCCGCTCAGCGCCTACACGATCCTCGACAAACTGCGCGACCACGGCTTCCGTGCACCGCTTCAGGTTTACCGTGCGCTCGACAAGCTGACTGAATTCGGCATGGTCCACCGGCTCGAAAGCCTCAACGCCTTTGTCGCCTGCGCGCACCGGGAAAGCGCGTGCTGCGGCAAGGGTCATGGCCACGGTACGGTTGCCTTCGCGATCTGCGAAAGCTGCAGCCAGGTGCTGGAATTCCACGATCACGAGGTCGATCACCACCTCACCGACTGGGCGTCCAGCAAAGGCTTCAAGCCATCAAAGACGACGATCGAGATCCGCGGCATCTGCGAGAAATGTGCCGCGTAGTCACACCGGCCTGAGATCGCGGGAAAACCGTTTCCAGTTTTCCACATAGCGCGCCGCAGATTGCCGCAGCCGTTCGACAGCGTCATCATCCAGCGTACGGATCGCCTTGGCAGGCGAGCCGACGATCAGTGAATTGTCGGGGAATTCCTTCCCCTCGGTCACAAGCGCATTCGCGCCCACCAGGCAGTTGCGGCCGATCCTTGCGCCGTTCAGAATGGTAGCACCCATCCCGACAAGCGAATTATCGCCGATGATGCAGCCATGCACGATCGCATGGTGGCCGATCGTGCAGTCCGAGCCGATCACGACGGGGTAGGCGGGATCGGTATGCACCATCACGCCCTCCTGAATGTTCGACCGCGCGCCGACGGTGATCGGCTCGTTGTCGCCGCGAAGCGTCACGCCGAACCAGATGCCGACATCCTCGCCCAGTTCCACCTTGCCAATCACGTTCGCATCCGGCGCGATCCAGAAGCGGTCGGCGGAGGGGAGTTTAGGCTGGAATTCACCAAGCGCGTAGATCGGCATCTGTTGACCTCCGGTTCGTGCTTCAGACCACCGTGAGAGAGAGTTCGCCGACACCCTCGGCGCTGCAGGTGATCGTGTCGCCCTTGACGATCGGACCGACGCCGGCCGGCGTCCCGGTCATGATCACGTCACCGGGCGCAAGCACGAAGAGCTTCGACAGTTCGGCGATGATTTCCGGCAGCTTCCAGATCATCTGGTTGAGGTTGCCGGACTGCTTGCGCTCGCCATTGACCTCGAGCCAGATCGCACCTTCCTGCGGATGTCCGATCTTTGCGGCCGGGACGAGCGCGGAGACGGGCGCCGAATGCTCGAACGCCTTTGCCGATTCCCACGGCCGGCTCATCTTCTTTGCCTTGTCCTGCACATCGCGCCGCGTGAAGTCGATGCCGATCCCGTAGCCATAGACCTTGGACAGGGCCTCTTCGACCGGAATGTCTGCGCCGCCATCGGAAAGCGCCATCACCAACTCGACTTCGAAATGCACATCGGAAGAGACTGGCGGGTATGGAAACGTGTCGCCATGATAGAGATTGTCGGCATTCTTCTGAAAGAAGAAGGGCGGCTCGCGTGACGGATCATGGCCCATTTCGATGGCGTGGTCCGCATAGTTGCGGCCGACGCAATAAACCCGGCGCACCGGAAACTGTTCGGTCTCGCCCTCGACATCAAGAAGCACGGGCTTGGGGGCAGGGATCACGGTAGCGCGCATCGAAAAAATTCCTTCGGTCATCGATAGGCGTCCTTTGTCCACCAATTCGGCCGACAATCCTAGCCCGATTTCTGCACAGCCGTACGGCTGGCGTGAATTTTCGCTTTGCTATAAGGGAAAGCGCATTCGGCAAATATGCCGGCCATGCAACCGAACAAGGGCCGGCGTGTTGAGCTGGCGTCTCTCTAAAGACAGCACGAAAACGAAGGTTCTTCACCGATGACGAAACAGCCCAAACTCGAACATTCAGAATTCGCCGGTGAGTTCGAAGACGATGGCGTCACCGTGCTCGTCGATATCTATCGCCCGGCCGATACCAATGGCGACTGGACGCTCGAGGTCATCAGCCAGACGGAAGTCGTGACCAGCTGGGAAGAGACGTTCGCGACCGACAAGGACGCCTGGGAAGAATTCCTTGCCACCGCCGAGCGCGACGGCATCAAGAGCTTCCTTGAAGAAGACGACGGCCAGTCGGTCCACTGAACAGGCTGTCATGCCGGCAACCTGCAGGTTGAGGTCATTGACCGCAGTGGGAGCAGGGAACGTCGTTTCAGAGCGGATGAATGACGAGCGCGCGAGCACTTTCGTCAGCCACCTTCGACAGTCGCTTTCGTCAGCACCTGTTGCACGGCGCGCGCAAGATGATCACGCTCATAGGGCTTCTGGATGACGACCTCACTTTCCTTTCTGCGCGCGATCGCCAGTTCGTTGCCGTAGCCGGTCGCGAAGATAAACGGCGTTCCGGCTTGCCCGAGCTTGGTCGCAAGATCGAAACTTGTGCCGCGACCGACATTGATGTCCAGCATAGCGAACTGGAAACTCTGCTTGGCAAGCAACTGTTCGGCTTCGGCAATAGTGGAGGCGAGGTGAACTTGAACCGCGCCCAGCTCGTACAGCATGTCCTCGGCCTCCAGTGCGATGAGCATGTTGTCCTCGACCAGCAGAACCTGCGCATCGTGCAGTAGTTGCTTTGGGGGGAGGCTGGTTGCTTTCAGGGTATCGGGCTCGATCATCGTCTGCGTCGGTGCCGGGTCTTCAGGCGCAATGATCACATAATTCAGCGGGATGAAGAAATCCGCTTCCAACCCGGCCAGCAGGAAGCGGACCTCTGCCGTTCCCTTCAGATCGAACGGAATCGTTTTCTCGACGATGACAGACCCAAACCCTCGCCGTGTCGGCGCAACCACGGCCGGGCCGCCGATTTCCTTCCATTTGATGTAAACGCCTTCACCGTCGACCGAGTCGACGGTCACCTCTATGCGGCCGTTGGCCGAAAGCGCGCCATGCTTGCAGCTGTTGGTGACGAGTTCATGAACCACCAGCGCAATGGTCGACATCGCCTGTGGCTGCAGCAGAACGTTCGGCCCCTTCAAGGTAAATCGACCGCGTACGCCGTCATGTGCCGCGATCTCATCCTGAAAGATGCCGGCGAGCGGCGCGGGGCCCCAGCTCTGGCGCGTGACGCGGTCATGGGCTCGCGCGAGCGCCTGCACCCGTCCGCCGAGCGATTCGACATAGCTCGCGACATCAACGGCCGTGTGGCTTGTCTTCGTCATGAGACTGCGGATCAGGGCAAGGATGTTGCGGACGCGGTGATTGAGTTCGGCAATCAGCACTTCCTGACGTTCGGAAGCACGTCGTCTCTCGTCGCTGGCGCCGTCCGAATAGCGCAGGATGACTTCGATCAGTGCCTGTCTGATCGCTTCGCCGATGCGCTGATCGCGATCGGAAAAAGGGTTGGATTTGCCGCGGACGAGTTCGGCGAATGCTGCGAAGCTTTTGCGGGGCGATATGCGTTCGCTCTCGGTGCCTGCTTCCGCTGGCTTTGCAGGATTGCCACCCCACCTGATCTCGCTCAGCCGCTCGCGGCGGAACAGCAAGATATAGTCGCGCGGAACCCGCGAGATGGGGATCGACAGCATGCCGGCGGCGCGGTCCGCTGTCTCGCTGCACGGCGCATGGACCGAAGCCAAGTTGTCGGTCGTGAAGACCCGGCTCGGCGAGGCGGCGTTCAGATGATGGGCCAGAGAGATGACATTATGTTCCGACGGCGTGGCGCCGTGAAGATGAGCTTTGCCGCGACGGTAAATTGCGACACCATCGCAATCCAACATGTCGCGCGTCATGTCCTGCAGCCACTGAGCATCTTCCATCAACGATTCGTCACCAGCAATCATCGTAATGACGCGATCAGCCAAAGCACGTGCGCGATGCTCGTGCTCCTCGCTGCCGCGCCGCAGACGGCTCTCCAGCATCATCGAATACATCGCGCCGAACAGTTCCGATGCGGTCCGCATGATGAAGCTCGGCAGGCGCGGTCCATTGGCATGGCATGCGATAAGCCCCCAAAGCTTTTCCTCGACGACGATCGAAATCGATAGGGAGGCACCGACCTCCATGTTGCGCAGATATTCGATATGGACCGGAGACACGGCACGGCTGATCGACATCGACAGGTCAAGCGGTGGCGTGACCGCATCCGCGGGAGGCAGTAACGCCACGGTTGGTGCCGCGACGTCGGCTATGATGCGGAAAGGGTTGCGCAAGTACAATTCGCGCGCCTGGCGTGGGATGTCCGACGCGGGATAATGAAGCCCGAGGAAGCTATCCACCCCGGCGCGTGTTGATTCCGCGATGACTTCGCCATGACCGTCTGTGTCGAACCGATAGATCATCACTCGATCAAAGCCGGTGATCGCCAGGACCTGTCGGACCGCATCTCTGTGGAATTTCTCGATTGAAGGAACTTTGGTCAGACGCGCAGCCATTGCGCGAACCATCGAAGCCGCCTCCACCCGTTCGGTCTTCTGTGTCCGTTCTCCTTCGACAATCAGAAGATCGCCCTGAAAATGGATCGACAGATCGACGTTGGGCAATCCCTGCACCAGCTTCACGTCGAAGATTCTCTCTCCTGTCGTTGACGCCAAAATCGCCATCCGGTTCCGGATGTCGTGGAGCGCCGTCTCACTGATCCACGTGTCGAAGCGCGTGCCCAGGAGTTTCTCCGGTTTGACGTTGAAGAATGTTTCGCAGTTCTCGGATACGCGAACGATCGTCCAGTCGTTCGACATCGCAACGAGGAACGCGAAGTTCTGGATCTCTTCGAGCCGCGTGATCGGCTCCCTATCGCAGACGATCAGACTGGCATCTGTGTACTCATAGCCCATTGGTGGCCCCCGCCATTTTGCCTAACGTTGCAGACGATATTTCAGCGGAGAGGTCCCCATCACCTCATGAAACGCCCTTCGAAACTGTGGTGTGCCCTTGTACCCGACTGCCCCGGCAATCGCGTCGATGGGCAGGTCAACCTGAGCAAGGAGCGTGACAGCTCGCGAGATGCGCCGCCGTTGAACAAACGAGTGTGGATTTTCCCCGGTCGTCGCCTTGAAGGCACGGGAAAAATGAAAACGGCTGAGCCCGGCGACAGCTGCCAGCTCCGCCAGGCCGACTGTTGCCTGCAGATGCCCCTCCACGAAATCCGTGACCGCGGCGATCTGCCGGTCCGACAGACGCCCCTGCCTGTCGGCCATCACCCCGAAAACCTCAAGCGATGCCAGCAGGCAGACGCTCTCCGCGTGGAGCTCGTCCACATGAGGCGCCCTGAGAACCGCTTCAAGCTTCTTGAGTGTGGCGCGTAACTGTGGATCGCGGGAGTAGGCGAACGGCGCAGGATCCCGCTCGGAATATCTACCAGCCAGATCTTCACGGATCGCCTTTGGATCGAAATACATAGCGACAAATCGGTTGGTTCGTGGCTGAGGCTGGCACCAGCCCTCGATGCCGCAGCCTTTGGGCACGAAGGTGATCGTGTCGCGCAAGTCCTTTTTATGGAGCGTCGGAAGACCGTCCACGCGCAGCTCACCATCAGTGAGAGTGATGTCGTGCAATGCGAGATAGTGGTTCTCGCCACGGCTTCTGAAGTCATACGGTTCAGCACCGCTCAGCTCGACATACTCGGCCGAAATTCCGTTCAAGTCGAACGCCGCCCGTGCGACATGCGCCATGGCCGGCTCTGCAAAATCTATCTCAAGACCGCGAGAAGAACTCATATGCCTGACTAGCACGCATTTTGCTCGGATTAAACAAAATTTGCTACTGAAGGGTAGGGTTTGCACCTTGGTTGGCGACCGCTCACCTTCGATGGCATCTCGTCCGTCCAAAGTCGAATTCCCTGTAGAAGAGGCTTTCACCTCGAGACTCAGCCCATCTACGCTCCAGCCGGTTCCAATCCGCACCAACCTGGCGACAACGCATTTTTGCCGTTTGTCTTTCGCCAGGCTCAAAATCTTGTTATCCGTGCCGCCACGCACCGGAATAGTCGCTCGGAAACAATGCCAACGCATCCTCATAAAAAAGTCTTCGCTGTCGCCCCGATGATCGACTGGACCGATCGTCACTGCCGTTTCCTGCACCGGCAGCTGTCGTCGCGCGCGCTTCTTTATACGGAGATGGTCGTCGCCGATGCGATCATCCATGGGCCGCGGGAGCGGCTCTTGTCCTATTCGCCGGCAGAACATCCTGTTGCCTTGCAGCTCGGCGGCTCGAATGCGGAAAAGCTGTCCGAGGCGATCCGGATCGCCGGTGATTACGGTTACGACGAGATCAACCTCAATGTCGGATGCCCCTCGGACCGGGTGCAGTCGGGGACATTCGGTGCCTGCCTGATGCGCGATCCTGCGCATGTTGCAGATCTCGTCACAGCCATGAAAAAGGTTTCACAGGCGCCTGTGACCGTCAAATGCCGCATCGGCGTTGATGATCAGGAGCCGGCCGACGTCCTGCCGGACTTTCTCGCGAGAATGATTGGTGCCGGTGCCGACGCGATCTGGATCCATGCCCGCAAGGCCTGGCTGCAGGGACTGTCGCCGAAACAAAACCGCGAGGTTCCTCCACTGGATTACGATCTGGTCCATCGGATGAAGCGTGAGAACCCGGATGTGTTTCTCGGGATCAACGGCGGTATTGCCGATCTTAAGCAAGCTGCTGAACACCTGGAGGTAATGGATGGCGTCATGCTCGGCCGCGCTGCCTATCACAACACCGGCTTGCTGGCGGGCGTCGATGCGCTTCTGGATGAAAGACTTGAGTATCCAGACCCTGACTGGCTGGCGCTGCGCGACGCGATGATTGCCTATGCGGATCAGGTTATCGCCTCCGGTGGCAGATTGCATCACGTGACGCGTCACATGGTTGGTTTGTTTCAGGGCTATCCCGGGGCGCGTCGGTTCCGCCAGATCCTGTCGTCGGAGGCGACGAAGCCTGGCGCTGGCACCGAAATCATGACGGCTGCGTTCGCGGCGGTAGATTTGAGCTCCGGGCTCGAAAAGGCGGCCGGATAAGCCTTTTGGGATCAAGATCGCGCACCCAGGGCGCGTTACCGGACACGTGGATGCCGGGACTGTATATTATTATTTCCTTAAATATTAACACCTAGTGTTTTGCTGACAAGTCGATGAAATTGTTCGTCGTGCATTCTTGTGGTGGCATCCATGTTTCGAGTTCTCGAATGCGTCGTGGTTCAGCATGATCGAAGCACTGTTCTTCTCGCGGCCGGCATCTGCGTCGTCGGCATGCTCGCCTTTTTTCTGATCCATAGACGGGCGATCGAGTGCAACGAACGTCGGCGGCGGGTCTGGCTCCTTGTCGCCAGCGCCACGGGCGGGCTTTCCATCTGGTCGACGCATTTCGTGGCAATGCTCGCCTACCAGGGCACGATCGCGATCGAATTCGAGCGCGTCCTCACCCTTGTCTCGGCTCTGACTGCCGTCGCCGGCTTCTGGTTGGCGCTGCAGATCGCCGATCGATCGAAGACGGTTTCTTCGCTCGCAGCCGGCATGGTCGCCACCGTCACGGTCGCCGCCATGCACTTGATCGGCACCGAAGCGATCCGTGCCGCGGCAACGACCCGCTACGAAATGACGCCGATCTTGATCGGCTCTGTTGTCTCTTTCTCTCTCTTCACCGCGGCGTTCGCCTCCACGACGCTTCGAAGAAGCACCCTGCGCCTGATCTGTGCAGTCGCTGCCAGTGTTGCTGCCATTTGCATCCTGCATTTCACTGCAATGTCGGCGACCGAGCTGATCCCCGATCCGACGCTTCCAGAGGCCTCGCTCGACGGTGGCGGGCGGATCTGGCTGACCGGCGCGGTTTCGATCGTCATGAGTGTGATCGTGCTGACGACTGTTGCCGCGAGCTTCATCGACCGGTACCTGACGGATTTGCGTGGCTTCGCCAACGCGACGCTTGAAGGCCTCGCGGTGGTTCGCGATGGCCGCGTCATCGAGACCAATGCTCGCTTTGCCGAATTGCTGTTGCTGCGCGACCGAGACATCCTCGGCCGAGATCCCGACGATCTTCTGGCGGCAGCCGACGGTCTTCCGCTGACGGCTCAAAGGAATTCCGCAGTCGCTGCCACGCCGAAAGTGACGGACCGTGAGGTCTTTCTCGAGGTTGCCGTCCATACGATCGAGTATCGCGGTCGCTCCTGCCAGGTTCTGGCTGTCCGCGATCTGACCGAGAAGCGCATTGCGGAGCGCCGCATCGAACACATGGCCCGCCACGACGCGTTGACGGACCTTCCCAACCGTACGCTCTTCAACGATCGGCTCGACGGTGCCTTGAGGACGGCTGCACTTTCCGGCGATGTGCTGGCGGTGCTTGCCCTTGATCTCGACCGCTTCAAGGCCGTCAACGATGTGTTCGGCCATGCGGAAGGCGATCGTGTCCTGATCCGGGTCGCCGATATCCTGCGGCGCTGTGTCGGTCCGGCCGATACGCCGTCCCGCATCGGCGGCGACGAGTTCATCATCCTCCAGACAGGCGTCGAGCAGCCGGCGGGCGCAAACCTGCTCGCCGAGCGTATCCTGGAAACCTTCCGCACCGAAATGAATGTCGCACTCGATCCCACCGCCGTGGGCGTAAGCATCGGCTGCGCGGTTTATCCGGACGACGGAGAAACGCCTGATGACTTGCGCAATGCGGCCGACATGGCCCTCTACAATGCGAAGTTCTCGGGACGTGGTACGGCAGCATTCTATTCCGCGGCAATGGACGCAGAGCTGCGCGAGCGGCGCGAGATCGAGAGCGAGTTGCGCTACGCCGTACTGCGCTCGCAACTCAGCATGGTATTCCAGCCACTCTTTGATGCCACAAGCGGCCTCTGCTCGGGCTATGAGGCCCTGATGCGGTGGAAGCATCCGCAATGGGGCAATGTCTCACCGAGCGTCTTCATTCCGGTTGCCGAGGAAACCGGCATCATCGTGCCGATCGGTGAATGGGCGATGCGCGAAGCCTGCAGGGTCGCCAGTACCTGGGATGACGGCCTGGCGGTAGCGGTCAACGTTTCGGCCATCCAGTTTCGCTTCCCGAACCTTGTCGACATGATTGCGTCGGCACTGGATGAGAGCGGCCTGGAGCCCCATCGGCTTGAACTCGAGATCACAGAGACCTCGCTGCTCAAGGATCGCGACACAACGCTCGCGACCTTGCTCCGGTTGAAGGCGCTGGGAGTCCATGTGGTGATGGATGACTTCGGCACCGGCTATTCGTCGCTCAGCAACCTGCACAGCTTCCCCTTTGACAAGATCAAGATCGACCGCAGTTTTATCAGCGAGATGGAGGAAAGCGACAGCGCCCGTGCCATCGTCAAAGCCATCATCGGTCTCGGCAAGAGCCTGGACTTGCCCGTCGTCGCGGAAGGCATCGAGACCTTCGGGCAGCACCGGATGGTGGTCGAAGACGGCTGCGAACAGCTGCAGGGTTTTCTCCTCGGCAAGCCGAAGAGCGAGGGCGAAGTGGAGATCCTCTCAGGAATTCGCAATCTTCCGACTTATCGCCGTCGAGGTTGAGGTGGGCGATCATACGGGCTGTTTCGTCAGCAACCCGCTGGCAAGATGACGGAACGCTTCGACGGCTTTTTCCAACACGGCCGGCGGATCGTCGGCCGCAGCGATCCACAGTGCGGCGTTGAGTGCCGCACCGTTGATGAGACGTGCGGCGGCCTCCGCATCCATACTCTTGACCGTCCCTTCGGCGATGAGAGCGCTGATCGTATCCGCCGTGGTGCGCAGACAGGCGTTCTGATTGGGCCAACGCGATGGGTCGCCGAGGACAGCAGGACCATCCAGCAACATGATGCGCTGAATTTCCGGCTCCAGCGACATCTCGATATAGGCGACCGCCTCGGCAAGAAAGCCGTCCCAAAGTGTCCCGCCAGCGTGGTCTGCTGCAGCACGCATCCGCCGCAGCATCTCGGAATCGATCTGATCGATCACCGCTTGTAAAAGACCCTTCTTGTCACCGAAATTATGGTAGAGCGCACCCCGCGTCAGGCCGGCGGACGCCGTGAAGTCGTCCATGGACGAGCTGGCATAGCCTTTCTCGGCGAAGGACTTGCGAGCCGCGCTGATCAGCTTGACCCGCGTTTCTTCCATCATTGTTGTACGCTTGCTCGGCGCCATCGCTCACCCCCGGATCGAATTCTTACAGCAGTTGACATACGCAGCGTATCTGAGATACGCAGTTGCATACGGAGCGTATATCAAGATTGACGTGGGCAGGGAAGGCTCCTGCAACGCCGAGCACTCAACAACCGATTGGAGACGAGCTATGATCGAACGAGAAGCAATTTTCCCCGCAGGCCGACAGGCCCTTTACGAGATCAACAAATACTCAGCCGCGATAAGGTCGGGTGATCTTCTCTTTGTGTCCGGACAGGTTGGCAGCCGTGATGACGGAACGCCGGAACCGAATTTTGAAAAACAGGTTCAACTCGCGTTCGACAATCTGCGTGCGGTTCTCGCAGCGGCAGGCTGCGGGTTCGACGACATCATCGACGTCACCACGTTTCACACCGACCCTGAAAATCAGTTCGGGACGATTCAGGCAGTTCGCTTGGGCATAATGGGGGAAAAGCCGTACCCGAATTGGACAGCGGTCGGGGTAAACTGGCTCGCGGGGTTCGATTTCGAGATCAAAGTGATCGCTCGTATCCCGTAATCCCGAGCGAGACGCGATTGCAGCACGGTCAGGGCCCAATATCAGGCTACGGCGAGTTGCCGTAGCAATCGCTTCAATTCGACCGATTCCGGCAGAGGCTCGGGCGGTTCCGACTTGAGGTTGTTGCGATCATTGAGTTCAAACTGGTACCAGTTGAAAAGACCCGATGCGACAGTCTGAGCCTCCTCGCTCGACACGTCCACATGTCTCTCCTCGCACCAGGCTTCCAGGAATCTCTGAAGAAGTTCGAGATCATCCGAACCTAGCACGATCGCCGATGAGGCGTTGTCCTGACACATTCTACCCTCGCATCCTTGACAGGCACTCTCCTGATATCGGCATAGCCGGATGATCAGAAAAGACTGCGGGGCGTCTTTGAAAAGGCGACACCTGAGCGCTGCATCCCGGAGTATGCATGCGTCCCGCAGTGCAAGTTAACGCAGAACCAACGAATTGGTTCAATTCGGGAAAAGCAGTCGGGAGTAAAACGAAAGATTAGGAAGTCTTGACCGCGCGCTTGGTCTTCGTCGCCGCTTTTTTTACAGGGGCGGGGGCATCAGCGGTCTGCTGGAGCCGCAGAGCACGTAGTTTTTCTGTCTTCTTTTCACGAGCAATAACTTCGGCGTCCAGGATGTCACGCACCACGGAGTTGGTCTGCTCCGATTTGGCTTGTGCCGACATTTTCGCGGGCTTGAAGAACTGGTCCTTGGTCGCTGTCATGCTTTCCTCCTGGAAACGGCCGATGTCTGCCGTGGACCGCGAGAATGGCATAGACTGCCATCCTGCGATTGGTTGCGTGGCTCTGGCTTGTGCTCAAAACCACGCTCATGTCGGAGCCTAGCGGGCGCGAGCTACGATGACTTTTTTCTTCGGAGCCGGAAGCAGGCCTTCGCGCTGCATCTGCTTGCGAGCAAGCTTGCGCGCGCGACGGATCGCATCTGCTTTTTCACGTGCACGCTTTTCGGAAGGCTTTTCGTAAGCGCTACGAGCCTTCATTTCGCGGAAGATACCTTCGCGCTGCATCTTCTTCTTCAGGACGCGGAGAGCCTGATCAACGTTGTTATCTCTGACGAGTACCTGCAAAATATCTCCTTACGCGGCGAACCGCTATCTCTTGAAATTTGTCGGACGCGGGTTGATCGGGAAGCGATCTCACATCCGCTCTCTTTTCACCCATTCGAAGTTAAACCGTCTAGCACAGTAAAACCTCAGAATGGACGAAAAAACAAAAGGCCGGGAGATGAACCCCGACCTTCCACCATCATCGCCGCCTTCGTGCCAGTACATCCGTGGTCACGCGGGGCAATGACAAAACCTTAAGCAGCGCGCAGGTTGTCTGCGGAGCTCTTGCCAGAACGCTTGTCCTGGACGATTTCGTAGCTGATCTTCTGACCTTCGTTCAGGCCATTCATGCCAGCGCGCTCAACAGCGGAAATGTGAACGAACACATCCTGGCTGCCGTTGTCAGGCTGAATGAAACCAAAACCCTTGGTGCTGTTAAACCACTTTACAGTGCCGGTATCCATAACGATTTCCTTTCAATCGTAGTAAGTTGCCAACCCTGAAATACGGGGTCGGGGGTAGATCGACGTTGAGAGGAAATCAGAAAGAGCTCCAAGTTTTCCGGGAGCTGCGGACGAGTCGCTAGCAAAGTTCGATGAAACTCAAAATAGAGAATAATTGCACTTAAACAAGGGCTGCGCGAAAATATATACCGGAGAGGCCCAAAGCCTGGGCCTTTCCGGTATTCGTGTTACTCCGCGGCCTCCGCGTAGTCCTCAAGCGGCGGGCAGGTGCAGAGCAGATTGCGGTCGCCATAGACATTGTCGACGCGGTTGACCGGCGACCAGTATTTGTCGACACGGAAAGCGCCCGGCGGGTAGCAGGCCTGTTCGCGGCTATAAGGACGATCCCATTCGCCGACCAGGTCTTCCACCGTGTGCGGGGCGTTCTTCAGCGGGTTGTTGACCCTGTCCATGCGACCGTCTTCGATCGCACGAGCCTCTTCGCGGACTGCCAGCATCGCATCGCAGAACCGGTCGATCTCAGCCTTCGTTTCCGATTCCGTCGGTTCGATCATCAGCGTACCGGCAACCGGCCAGCTCATCGTCGGGGCGTGAAAGCCGCAGTCGATCAGGCGTTTTGCAACATCGTCGACAGAGACGCCGGCCGAGGCGTTGAGCGGGCGGGTGTCGATGATGCACTCATGCGCGACGCGTCCGCTTGCGGACTTGTAGAGCACATCGTAGGCGCCCTTGAGCCGGGCTGCGATATAGTTGGCGTTGAGGATCGCAACCTTCGTCGCCTGCGTGAGCCCTTCGCCGCCCATCATCAGGCAGTAGGACCAGGAGATCGGCAGGATCGAGGGAGAGCCGAACGGCGCCGCCGAAACCGCACCTTCGCTGCCAAGTTCTCCGGCCCATTGCGGGTGACCGGGCAGGTGGCTTGCCAGGTGCGCCTTGACGCCGATCGGACCCATGCCGGGACCGCCGCCGCCATGCGGAATGCAGAACGTCTTGTGCAGATTGAGATGCGAAACGTCGGAGCCAATGTCACCGGGGCGGGACAATCCGACCATGGCATTCATATTGGCACCGTCGAGATAGACCTGGCCGCCATTGGCATGGGTGATCTCGCAGATCTCCTTCACCGTCTCCTCGAACACGCCGTGTGTCGAAGGATAGGTGATCATGCAGCAAGACAGATTTGCCGCATGCTGCTGTGCCTTGGCACGGAAGTCTTCGAGATCGATATCGCCGTTCTCGAGCACTTTCACGACCACGACCTTCATGCCGACCATCTGGGCCGAGGCAGGATTGGTGCCGTGCGCGGAGGTGGGGATGAGGCAGACGTCGCGATGCGTATCGCCATTGGCGATATGATAGTTGCGGATCGTCAGCAGGCCCGCATACTCGCCCTGCGCACCGGAATTCGGCTGCATCGAGAAAGCATCGTAACCGGTGATCTGGCAGAGCTTTGCCGAGAGATCGTCGATCATCTCCTTGTAGCCGAGCGCCTGGTCGACGGGCACGAACGGATGGATGTCGGAAAACTCCGGCCAGGTGATCGGCAGCATTTCAGCCGTCGCGTTCAGCTTCATCGTGCAGGAGCCGAGCGGGATCATCGCGCGATCGAGCGCCAGGTCGCGGTCCGACAGGCGGCGGATGTAGCGGGTCATCTCGCTTTCGGCGCGGTTCATGTGGAAGATCGGATGGGTCATGTAATCCGATTTTCTGAGAAGTGCGTTGGGCAGGCGGTATTCGACCGCGAAGTCCGACACATTGAAGTCGCCGCCGAATGCGCGCCAGACGGCTTCCAGCGTTGCCGGGCGGGTGCGTTCGTCGAGCGACATGCCGATCTTGGTTTCACCGACCTTGCGCAGGTTGACGCCTTCAGCAACGGCCGCCCGCATGATCACACCCTGCATGTGGCCGACCTCGACAGTGAACGTGTCGAAGAACGTATCGGGTTCGATCGTGTAGCCGAGCTTTTCGAGGCCCTTGGCCATCAGCACGGCTTTCTTGTGGACAGCCTGGGCAATCGCCTTCAGGCCTTCCGGGCCGTGGAAGACGCCGTACATCGAGGCCATGACGGCGAGCAGAACCTGCGCCGTGCAGATGTTCGATGTCGCCTTCTCGCGGCGGATATGCTGTTCGCGGGTCTGCAGCGACAGGCGGTAGGCACGGTTGCCGCGGGCATCGACGGAGACGCCGACGAGGCGGCCGGGCATGGCGCGCTTGTGCGCATCCTTGACCGACATGTAGGCCGCGTGCGGGCCGCCGTAACCGACAGGCACGCCAAATCGCTGCGACGAGCCGATCGCGATATCCGCACCCATTTCGCCGGGCGATTTCAAAAGCGTCAGCGCCAGAAGATCGGCCGCCATAGCAGCGACCGCACCGGTCTGGTGCAGGCGGGAGATAAGGCCCGAGAAGTCACGCACTTCGCCGTTCGTGCCGGGATACTGGAAGATCGCGCCGAACACGTCGACCGGGTCGAGATCGGTCATCGGATCACCGACGATCACGCTCCAGCCGAGCGGGGCTGCACGTGTCTCGATCAACGCAATCGTCTGCGGATGACAGGCGTGATCGACGAAGAAGGCGGTTGCCTTCGATTTCGCCTGGCGCTGGCAAAGCGCCATGGCTTCGGCAGCCGCCGTCGCTTCATCGAGCAGCGAGGCATTGGCGACGTCGAGGCCGGTCAGGTCGCAGATCATCGTCTGGAAGTTCAGGAGCGCTTCGAGGCGGCCTTGGGAGATTTCCGGCTGGTAGGGCGTGTATGCCGTGTACCAGGCTGGGTTCTCCAGAATGTTGCGCTGGATGACCGGCGGCGTCACGGTGCCGTAATAGCCCTGTCCGATCAGCGTGGTCAGCACCTGGTTCTTATTTGCGGTCTCGCGCAGCTTGTCGAGCGCTTCGCGTTCGGTCAGCGCCGCACCCCAGGTCAGCGGGTTCTGCTGACGGATGGAGGCGGGAACCGTGGCATCGATCAGCGCGTCGAGCGACTTGTAGCCGATCACGGCAAGCATATCGGTCATCTCCGTCGGGGAGGGACCGATATGGCGACGGTTGGCAAAGTCGTAAGGATCGTAGTCGGTGAAGTGGAAGTCGGTCGAGTCGCTCATCCGATCAGTTCCTTATAGGTAGCTTCGTCCATCAGCGCGTCTGCGTCAGCCGCATTCTTGAGCTTCAGCTTGAAGAACCAGCCGGCAGCCTGCGGATCGGAATTGACCAGCGACGGGTCGTCGACGATCGCCTGATTGACTTCGGTGACTTCGCCGTCGAGCGGCGAATAGACGTCGGAGGCTGCCTTGACGCTTTCGACGGTTGCGGCATTGCCGTCCTTCACCAGCTCGGCACCGACTTCCGGCAGTTCGACAAACACGAGATCACCGAGCTGCTCGGCAGCATGGGTGGTGATGCCGACGGTGGCAACGCCGTCTTCGAGTTTCAGCCATTCGTGTTCGGCGGTGAATTTCAGCATGGGAATGTCCTCTTGAGGAAAGCGTGGATCGGGATGACGTGGGGGGAGGCCGGGGATGGGGCCAGGCCGCCCGCGCGTGTTTATCGCTTGTAGGTCGGCGTGATGAACGGCAGCGCGGCCACCGTCATCGGCAGGTATTTTCCACGGACCTCGGCAAAGACCTGCGTACCCGCTGCTGCATGGGTAACCGGCAGGTAGCCCATGGCGACCGGACCTTCGACCGTCGGGCCGAATGTGCCCGACGTAACTTCGCCGAGCTCCTTGAGCCCGTCCGCATCGGCAAACAGTTTCGCATGCGAACGCACAGGCGCCTTGCCTTCCGGCTTCAGACCAACTCGGCGGCGGCTGGTGCCACCGGCCAGTTCGGCGAGGATGCGGTCCGCTCCCGGAAACCCGCCTTCACGATCGCCGCCGGCCTTGCGGGCCTTCTGCAGCGCCCATTCGAGCGATGCTTCGATCGGTGACGTCGTCGTGTCGATGTCGTTTCCATAAAGACACAGACCGGCTTCGAGCCGCAAGCTATCACGAGCGCCGAGGCCGATGGCTTCGCTGTCGGGATGTTCGAGCAGTGCCTTGGCAACTGAGACGGCATGGTCCTGCGGGATCGAGATCTCAAAACCATCCTCGCCGGAATAACCGGAGCGCGAGATGATGCAAGCAACGTCGTGCAGCGGCACTTCGCGGACATCCATGAACTTCATCGAGGAGACGCCAGCCCAAAGCTCAGCCAGAACAGCTTCGGCGCGTGGCCCCTGGAGGGCGATCAGCGCGCGGTCGTCCAGCAGGGTGACCTCGCAGTCCGGAAGGTGCGCCTTCATGTGCGCAAGGTCGGCATCCTTGCAGGCGGCATTGACGACAACGAGAAGATGGTCGCCGCGATTGGTGATCATGAGGTCGTCGAGAATGCAGCCATTGGCGTCGGTAAAGAACCCATACCGCTGACGGCCTTCCTTCAGCGACAGGATATCGACCGGAACGAGCTTTTCCAGCGCAAGTGCTGCATCTGCATAGTCGCCGGACTTCGCTCTGACGATGACCTGGCCCATGTGGGAGACATCGAACAGGCCTGCGGCGGCGCGCGTATGGAGGTGCTCCTTCATCACGCCGAGCGGATATTGCACCGGCATGTCGTAGCCCGCGAACGGCACCATCTTCGCGCCAAGCGAGAGATGCAGCGCGTTGAGCGGTGTGGTCTTGAGAACTGAGTGATCGTCCAAAAAGGCGCCTCCAGGTTTTGGGCGCTCGCTGAGTAAAATCAGCTCACACGCCGGCTCTGATCAGGGCGCGGTTACGCGCCTGTTTCGAGCCCCCTCTGTCCTTTTCGCCTGAGATTGTTATCCCTTCGGCGAGCCCCCGATGACGGTTGCTACTCTCCAGAGTTCCGGTTGGTCGCCCGTGGTCCTTTTGCCTGAGAGTTTCCGGGGCGGTTGCTCCTTCGGCACCGCATCGAAGCGGCTTCTCCCAACGGGTATGAGGTTCATTA
This sequence comes from Neorhizobium sp. AL 9.2.2, assembly GCF_013317225.1. Lineage (NCBI taxonomy): Bacteria > Pseudomonadati > Pseudomonadota > Alphaproteobacteria > Hyphomicrobiales > Rhizobiaceae > Neorhizobium > Neorhizobium sp. AL 9.2.2. Next base: position 1,199,483 of record NZ_JAALXU010000003.1, on the reverse strand, counting down.
TCGAGGAGGCGACAGGTTTGACAAGGGGAGAATGTCGTCGTGACAAAGATTTTTGTCGTACACCATAGGTTTAGGCATCGCGACTGAGTGCCAAGGTTCAAGCTTTCCGCACGTTCATTAATCTGCTCTACCCGTCGTCTTGAAAGACGATGGGAGGCGTTGTCATGAAATTTCTTGCGACTCTGGCGCTGTTTGCAGCGACACTTGGTGCGGCGGCAGATCAATCCTATGCCCAGGCGGGAGATGCCGGTTCCGGGAATGGTGGCATGCACATGCACGGATCGTCCGATCCGGCGGCCACATCGGGCGCCACAGTCAAAGTCGGTACGCTCGAGATTTCCGGCGGCTATGTTCGCGCCATGCTTCCCGGCCAGCCGGTCGGCGGTGGCTATCTCGTGATCCGCAACACGGGCAGCGAAGACGATAGACTCGTCTCTGCCTCATCGCCTCTGTCGCCTGCCGTGGAGATCCACGAAATGTCGATGCAGGGCCAGATCATGAAGATGCGCCGTCTCGAAGGCGGCATTGCGGTCCCGGCCGGCCAGACCGTCGAGTTGAGGCCCAGTGGACTGCATCTGATGTTCACCAAAGTCGCGACGCCTTTCAAGCAGGGCGACAGCGTGCCCCTGAAGCTGACCTTCGAGAAGTCCGGCAGTCTCGATCTCACGCTCCCGGTCCAGGGTTTCCGTCCTGGCAACCAGCATAACTGATCACGCGGGATGTGATCTCAGGCGTAATATCTCGTTTAGCTCCGCCATCTATTCTACCGATGGGTTGGCTTTGTGGGGACGAAGATCGTGGATATTTCCAGTGCACCGGAACCGGACGCCGGCATTTACCGACGCCTCAGCACGCTTGCAGAAATCGACACGGTTGCCGACGCCTGGCGGGCCCTTGAAAGCCGGTGCGAAGACCGGCTGACCTATTTTCAGAGTTTCGATTGGTGCCGCGGCTGGGTCGCGGCTTTTGCCGGTGGTGGTTCCGCGTTCGAATTCCGGATCGAAACTGTCTGGCGCAACGGCAGTCTCGTCGCAGTCTGGCCTCTGATGATCCAGACCGTCAGCGGCATAAGGGTGTTGGAAAACCTCGGCGCACCTCACTCGCAATACTGCAATCTCCTGTGCGACGACGCCCATCTTGCCGGATTGCTGATGGGCAAGTTGCTCACCCGTATCGAGATGATGCCCGATTGTGATGTCGCGGTCTTTCACCCCGTTCCGCATCAATCCTCGCTGGGTCTCCTGCTTCGCTCACAGCCGACGATCCGAGGCTACGGCGGAAGCAGCGCCGTGCTCGATCTCACGCAGTTTGCCGATTCGGACGCATACCGCTCGCACGGCGGCAAATTGAAGAAGCGCAATCGCAACCGTCGGCGCAACCACCTGGCGCGGCTCGGCGAACTCACCTTCGAGATGATCTGGCCCTCCGATCAAAGGTTTGCCGAATACGTTCGCGACTGTGCGGCGATGAAGCGGGTCTGGCTCCGCGAGACCGGGAGAAGCAGCAGCGGTTTTTCCTTCGATGGCCTGGACGATTTCCTGGCGAGCCTGACGGGTGATGCCGCGTTGCTAGAGGGTGCGTGCCTTTCGATCCTGCGGGCCGGCGATGTCACGGTGGCGATGGAGCTCGGCTTCGTGCGGGCAGGGCACTACTACGCCTATCTTGGCAGCTTCGACTGGAGCCTGCGGCATCTCTCCGCCGGCAAGGTGCAAATGGAAATGACAGTCTGCTGGCTGATCGACAACGGGATCAAGACCTACGATCTTCTCGGCGGCGATGGCGCCTACAAACAATCCTGGGCAAACCAGAAACTGGTGCTGAACGGCTATAGCCTGCCATTCTCGTGGAAAGGGCGCCTCTACGCGCAGGCTTGGCTGCCGGTCATCCGTCCATTCGCCAAGCGGGTATATTTCACGATACCGGAAAGCTGGCGCCGCTTCGTCAGCGGCATTCAGGGCGTCGGACTTCTCGTTCTCGGCATCTGAGGGTCACTCTTCCGTGTCACGATAGGCGGCTTCGGCCATCTGCAGCGATGCCTGCTGCTGCGGAGGCTGCTGGCCGGCATCGAGGAAATCGAGAGACAGGCTGGTCGCAAGCGTCATCGCCCCGGTGACCGTCGGATCGGTCGCACTCTGATCACGCGCAGAAGCGCGTTCGGCGACACGTTTGGCCTCACCAATTCTCGCTTTGACGGACAGTTGCGGCGGCGTTCGTAACGTCTCTATGGCGAGCGCTGCCATGCTTGCCGAAATTGTCGTCAACTGAACCATAGCAACCGCCTTCAACCCATTCGGCACATATGTAATATGCGTCGAGTTTGCCGCGATTTAACCGAAATCCCGGCATTTTAACGGTAGGCACGATTTAGGACTTTTCTGGATATCTCGATGATCAATATCATACTTGTCGCACTGGGCGGCGCATTCGGTTCCGTCGCCCGCTACCTCGTGGGCGTCTGGACGCTGCGCCGGTTCGGGCCGAACTTTCCCTGGGGAACGCTGACCGTCAACATCGTCGGCTGTTTCGCAATCGGTTTGCTAAGCGAGGTGATTGCCCGGCGCCTCAACGCCTCGCCTGAGATGCGTCTCCTGCTGGTGACTGGATTTCTCGGCGGCTTCACGACATTCTCGGCCTTTTCGCTGGATGTCATCTCGCTCTTCGAGCGCGGCGCGACGGTAGCGGGGGCAAGTTATGTGATCGCAAGCGTTGGTGTGTCGCTGTGTGCGGTCTTTGCTGGGCTGGCGCTCGGGCGGGCAATGCTCTAAAGGGCAGGACTGATCACAGATAAGATGAAAGAGCTTTGATGGCAGGCATCGAGCATATCCGCGTCGAGGCGGACGAGGCAGGCATGCGCCTCGACCGTTGGTTCAAGATCCATTTCCCGGGTCTCGGCTTCGGCCCTCTACAGAAACTACTGCGCTCCGGACAGGTGCGCATCGACGGTGGCCGTGTAAAAAGCGACACCCGTGTTGAGCCCGGCCAGATGGTCCGCATTCCCCCGATGGATACCGACGCGAAGAACAGCGGGCCGATCGCGGGCAAGGATCTGAAGCACGCCGGCGACTACGAGCTTTTGCAGCGGATGATGCTGCATGAAGACGACAAGGTCTTCGTACTGAACAAGCCCGCGGGTCTGGCTGTGCAGGGCGGATCCGGCGTGACCCGCCATATCGACCAGATGATGGATGCCTTCACCAACAAGAGAGGCGAAAAACCGCGTCTCGTCCACCGGATCGACCGCGACACATCAGGTGTCCTCGTGGTTGCCCGCACACGCGGTGCGGCGCAGAAGCTGACCGCGGCATTCCGCGAACGCGATACCAAGAAGACCTACTGGGCGCTGGTCAAGGGCGTGCCGCGCAAGCGCGAAGACAAGATTTCCAACTGGCTCGTCAAGGAACAGACGCCCGACGGCGACCGCATGCGGATCGCCAGGCATGGTGAGGAGGGCGCCGATCACGCGGTCTCTTATTACCGCGTTTTGGAAACCGCAGCGCAGACAATGGCGTGGCTGGAGATGGAGCCCTATACCGGCCGTACGCACCAGCTGCGTGTCCATGCGCTGCATCTCGGTCACCAGATCATCGGCGATCCGAAATATTTCGACGACGATCACAACTGGCCGTTCCCGGGCGGCATCCAGAAAAAGCTGCATCTGCACGCGCGCCACATCGACATCCCGCATCCGGATGGCGGTCGTCTGCGGGTCACGGCTCCGCTGCCGCCGCACATGGTGCAGTCCTGGAACCTTCTGGGCTTCGACATGGAGAACGGTCGGCGGGAGGACCAGGAATGAAGCTTGTCCTGTTCGACTGCGACGGCACGCTGGTCGACAGCGCCGAACTGATCCACGAGACAATGCTGCGCACCTTCCGCCACTTCGGCAAGGCGGAACCCACATTGGCGCAGACCAAGTCGATCATCGGACTGACGCTCGACATCGCGATCGCCCGCATCGACGGCAAGCCGCATGCCGATGAAGAAGCCGTCGAGATGATGGCCTACTACAAGTCGCTCTTTTCCGTGGTGCGCCAGGATCTCGATTTTCGCGAGCCTTTGTTCGATGGCATAAAGGACCTGATCGAGACGATCGGACCGCGAGACGACCTGTTGATCGGCGCTGTCACCGGCAAATCCCGTCGCGGCCTCGACATGATCATGAACACGCACGGCTATGCAGACCATTTCGTCGTCAGCCGCACGGCAGATGATTGCCCGTCCAAACCACATCCGGCGATGGTCACCGAATGCTGCGACGCGACGGGCGTGTCGCCCGGAGACACTCTTGTCATTGGCGATGCGATCTACGACATGCAGATGGCAAAGGCGGCCGGTGCAACGGCAATCGGTGTTTCCTGGGGATACGCCTCGGTTGGCGAGCTTCAGAAGGCCGGAGCCGACCACATCGTCCATCATCCAAGCGAATTGCTGCCGTTGATCGGCTGAGGGTTTTCCATGCGCGACATACTATCCGACCCGAACGCCGGTTTGAGCCACGAAGACCCGACCCGGCGGGCACAGATCCAGATGCACAAGCCTCTGCCGAAGCGCTTCTACAAGGAAGTCTCGGTTGAGGCGGGCGAGGGTGACTTTGCTATCCTTCTCGACGGGCGGCCGGTGAAGACACCCGCCAAGAACGCCTTGAGAATGCCGACCACACGGGTTGCCGAACTCGTCCGTGACGAATGGGCATCGCAGGTGGATGTGATCGATCCGCGCACGATGCCGGTGACACGGCTCGTCAACACCGCGATCGACGGCATTGCCGCCGACCCGCAGGCCGTGTTCGAGGACATCCTTCGCTTCTCGTCGAGCGACATGCTGTGCTACCGCGCAGAAACACCTGCAAACCTTACGCTTCGGCAGGCCGAGCAGTGGGATCCGGTCCTGGACTGGGCCGCCAACGCGATCGGCGCTCGCTTCGAGGTGATCGAGGGCGTCATGCCCAAGGAGCAGCCTAAGGAAGCGATCGCCGCCCTTTCCGGGGTGTTGCGCAAATATGCGTCCCCGATCGAGCTTGCGTCTCTCCACACGGTGACATCGCTGACGGGCTCCGCAATCCTGGCGATTGCTTTCGCCGAAGGCGAACTCTCCGTCGATGACACATGGCGGCTTGCGCATCTGGAGGAAGACTGGGCAATCGAGCATTGGGGATCCGATGCCGAGGCCGAACATCGCCGCGCAAAGCGGTTCGAAGAGATGCAGGCCGCTGCTGCGGTTTTTGACGCAACCACAGGGCGGATTTAATCCTTCTCTAACCCTGTTGGGGGAAGATCGGTACAGTCTGCGTATCGAGTTTTCCCATGCGTTCCGGTGTCCTGCGCCTAGCCCTGATCTTGACCCTGACGCCATCGCTGATGGCGTTTCGCATGCCGTTGGAAGATGGTGTGCGCGACAAGCTTCTCTACGACGTCAGGGGAGCTTTCGTGACGGCACGGCCCGACGTGCCACAGGGCCTCGTCATTGCCACCGACATGCTGATCGATGAGGCTGTCCGCTCGACCATGCGGCCGAGCATGCTGCCGCGAACCATCATCTCCGTTCGCATCGACCGCGCAGCGCCCGTTCCCGTCGTCTTCGGCCGGCGGCTGGAGGCGAGGGTCACGGTTCAGGCCGTCTCAGTCTCGACAGGTGAACCGGTCGCGACGGGCTCCTTCGAAACGTCGGTCTTCCTCTTCGGCAACAAGGATGCCGATGCAGCTCTTGCCAGAAAGATCGCCGACCGGGTGGCAAGCGAGTTCCGTCTGCGCAGCGGACATTCCGCAACCATCACATCTGCCCTGTTCGAGCCCTGATTCTCGACGAAATGCATTTGATTTCCGCAGGCAAACCGAGCTTAACTCGTTTGCTGCCGCGCAGCCGCGGCAATGCTACGAGAGGGATTTGACATGCAGTTTTTTAATAGTCTGGGACAATACCGTCCGCAGGCGCTCGCCGTGCTGCGGATCATTGCAGCCCTGCTCTTCATCGAGCACGGCACTATGAAGTTGTTCGGTTTTCCGGCACCGATGGGCGACGGTGCTTTGCCGCCGCTTCTGCTGATTGCAGCGCTGCTTGAAGTGGTCGGCGGCGCCTTGCTGGTTGTCGGCTTCATGACCCGCCCGGTCGCGTTTCTCCTGTCCGGCCAGATGGCCGTCGCCTATTTCATGGCGCATGCCAGCAAGGGCTTCTGGCCGGCGCTGAACGGCGGCGAAGGCGCCATCCTGTTCTGCTTCATTTTCCTGTATCTCGTCTTCTCCGGCCCCGGTGCCTGGGCAGTCGACAAGAATTGAGATTTTACGCCCGCGAGCGATTGCGCGCGGGCGTCCTGATTCTCGAACGGGAGACTAGGCCAGACGCTCGGCGTGCCAGCGCAGATGGTCGTCCATGAATGTCGAGATGAAGAAGTAGGAATGGTCGTAGCGCTCATGCATCCTGAGCGTCAGAGCAATGTCCTTGCCCTCGATTGCCTGTTCGAACAGCCATGGCCGCAGGCCGCTATCGAGGAAGTTGTCGGCGTTGCCTTGATCGATCAGGAATTCCGGAAAATGCGCCCCGTCCTTCACCAGCGCGCAGGCGTCGTATGGCCGCCACGTTGACCGATCGGCACCGAGATATTTTTCGAGTGCCGGCGCAGACCAGTCGGCGGTTGTCGGCTCGACTATGGGCGCAAAGGCCGAGCAGCTCTTGAACCGGTCGGGGTTTTTGAGAGCAATCGTCATGGCGCCGTGACCCCCCATGGAGTGGCCGAAAATTCCCTGACGGCTCATGTCGACGCGGAATTGTTCGCCGATGAGGGCGGGCAGTTCCTGCGTGATGTAGGTGTACATCTGGTAGTTCTCGGCCCAGGGCTGCTGAGTCGCATCGAGATAAAATCCGGCACCCTTGCCCATCTGCCAGTTGGTCGCCTCATCCGCGACGTCGTCTCCGCGCGGGCTTGTGTCGGGGCAGACGATGACGAGACCGAGCTCTGCAGCCAGCCGGCGATACTCGCCCTTGTCCATCACGTTCTGATGGGTGCAGGTGAGACCCGACAGATACCAGAGAACCGGGCACGGCTGCGACACCGCCTGCGGCGGCACGAACACGGCAAAGGTCATATCGCATTTGCAGGCATCCGACGGATGCGAATAGACGCCCTGCATGCCGCCAAATGCGGTGTTCTGTGAGATGATCTTCATCGGTCATGTTCCTCGATGTTGGGACTTCAGCCGGCCAGCGAAACGACGGCATTGACCGCAGCGGCTACCAGCACCGTGTTGAAAAAGAAAGACACGACCGAGTGGAGGAGATTGATCCTGCGCATGTCGGTCGCCGTGATCGCGACATCGGACGTCTGGGCGGTCATGCCGATGATATAGCCGAAATAGAGAAACTCCCAGCCGCCCGGGCGATCGGTTCCCGGAAAGTCGAGACCGCCAACCGGGCCCTCGACCTTGTCGTCGCCGGGGCGCCAGTAGAGGTGGGCGTAGTGTAGGGCAAACATCATGTGCAGCGAAAACCAGCCGAGAATGACGGCGGTAAAGCCGACCATCACATCCAACGCACCTGACGTCTGCTTGTCGTTCATCGCTTCAAACAGCGTCACCAACGAAATCGCCGCCGCTGCAAGCGTGACGGCCAGGATAAGCGGTGCCGGTTCGTCGGTGTTCTGGCCGCTTTTCTCGAAGTGGTCGGCGTCCAGATGCGGGATTCGGAATGCCATGAATCCAAGATAGACGACGAAAAAGACGATCGCCGTCAGCGGTGCGGCAAGCTCCGGCAGCTGCCAGATCAGCACAGGCAACGCGACGACTGCGACGATCGCCGACACGAAGAAGGGCCCATGCCGGCGGCGGCGCCAGTGCCACAGCGATGCCTTGCCCTGTTGTGTCGACATCCGCCCTCCCGTACCGCCTTGATAGCGCGGTCTAGCCGTTTGATTTGGCGCGCCGGCAGAGCCTGTCCAGCGTCTCCAGGAATTTGGATCGGTCGCGTGGCGAGAAGGCTGCGTTATAGCCTTTGCTTTCGCCCGTCTCGCGCAGATGCTGGCCAAGATCGCGCATGGCGCTCGCCATGCCGATATTGGTCTCGTCGAACACGCGCCCGGTCGGTCCCGTGACAAAGGCACCGGCGGCCACACAACGCACGGCAAGCGGCACGTCGGCCGTAATGACGATGTCGGCAGGGCCGGCGCGCTCGGCAATCCAGTCGTCGGCGGCGTCGAAACCGGCCGAGACGATGACGTTCTTCACCATCGGATCGCGGGACGGACGCAAGCCGGAATTGGCAACAAACGTCACCTCAAACGCGTGACGCTCCGCGACTTTAAGGACTTCCGCCTTCACGGGGCAGGCATCAGCATCGACATAGATCAAGGCTTTGCCCTCAGCATGTCCACATGCGGAATACCGTCCTCCAGATATTCCTCTGATATCGGCGAGAAGCCGAACGAGGCGTAGAATTTCTGAAGATGCGCCTGCGCGGAAATCTCGATCGTTTCTCCGGGATAGGCCTGTTCGCAGACGGTGATCGCTTCGCGCATCAGCGCTTCGCCGAGCCGCTTGCCCCGATGATACGGCGAGACGGCAACGCGGCCGATGCGCGGATTGTCTGAGGGCTCCGGCCGCCAGATGCGGGCGCAGGCCAGCAGATCGCGGCCGTCGAGAAGACGCAGATGCAGACAGGCCGGATCGTTGCCGTCGAGTTCCGGATAGGGGCAATTCTGCTCGACAACGAACACGTCCACGCGCATCTTCAGCATGGCATAGAGATCGAGTGCGGAGAACTCTTCGAGCCTCCGAACATCGGTCGTGTAGGACGGCAGGGTGGTCAATAGACCACCACGCCACGGATGCTTTCGCCCGAATGCATCAGCTCGAAACCCTTGTTGATGTCTTCGAGCGGCATTGTGTGGGTGATCATCGGATCGATCTGGATCTTGCCTTCCATGTACCAGTCGACGATCTTCGGCACGTCGGTGCGTCCACGGGCGCCGCCGAAGGCCGTGCCCATCCAGTTGCGGCCGGTGACCAGCTGGAACGGACGGGTCGAGATCTCCTGACCGGCTCCGGCAACGCCGATGATGACCGACTTGCCCCAGCCGCGATGCGACGATTCGAGCGCCTGGCGCATGACCTTGGTATTGCCGGTGCAATCGAACGTGTAGTCGGCGCCGCCGATCAGGTCGCCGTTGCGCTTGGTCATGTTGACGAGATAGGGCACGATGTCTTCGCCGACCTCTTTCGGGTTGACGAAATGTGTCATGCCGAACTTCTCGCCCCATTCCTTGCGGTCGGGATTGATGTCGACGCCGATGATCATGTCGGCACCGGCAAGCCTCAGGCCCTGAAGGACGTTAAGGCCGATGCCGCCTAGACCGAAGACGATCGCGGTCGAACCGATTTCAACCTTGGCCGTATTGATGACGGCGCCGATGCCCGTCGTGACGCCGCAGCCGATGTAGCAGATCTTGTCGAAGGGCGCGTCGGGATTGACCTTGGCAACCGCGATCTCCGGCAGAACCGTGAAGTTCGAGAACGTCGAACAACCCATGTAATGGTGGATCTTGTCCTTGCCGATCGAGAACCGGCTGGTGCCGTCGGGCATAACGCCCTGGCCCTGCGTGGTGCGGATCGAGGTGCAGAGGTTGGTCTTGCGCGACGTGCAGGAATAGCATTCGCGGCATTCCGGCGTGTAGAGCGGAATGACGTGATCGCCCTTCTTGACCGAGGTGACACCCGGTCCGACATCGACGACGATGCCGGCGCCCTCATGGCCGAGAATGGCAGGGAAGAGGCCTTCCGGATCCGCACCCGACAGGGTGAAATCGTCGGTGTGGCAGATGCCGGTCGCCTTTATCTCGATCAGCACTTCGCCGGCGCGAGGGCCTTCCAGCTGTACGATCATCACTTCGAGCGGTTTGCCAGCCTGAACGGCTACGGCGGCGCGGACATCCATGGTGTCACTCCATTCTATCTATAAGATTCTGCCGGGACTTTTGCACGGCAAGTGGTTCGGGCTCAAGCCGGAAGACGGTATGAATAGTCGCAATCGGGTGATCGGTCAGGGCTCGATGATCGGCGCCTGCGGAGATGCGCTGCGCGGCACCAGGCCTGTCAGCCGCACATCATCGACGACTTCGACCATCATCTTGAAGGGTTTGAAGCCGGAGCGCTGGTAAAATGGCAGAGCGTGAGACGAATCAAGGTGGCAGGTGTGAACCCACAAGCGCGAGATCGGGCGCGACCACGCCTTTTCGATAGCAGCATTCATCAGGAACCGGCCGGCCCCCTTGCCGATCGTACCGGCGGCAAGACCGAAATAGCCGATCTCACATTCGCCTTCCTTGCGAAAATCGAGTTCCAGAAGCCCAACCGCGCGATCGCCATCCATCAGGGCATGAACTTCGATCAGTGGGTCTTGAAGGATAGCGGAAAGCTCGCTGTCATCCATGATGAGGCGCGAGGTCCACATCCAGTGTTCGCCGACTGATCTGTAGAGCGCGCGATAATCCGCGATCGACGGCGACGGCCAGTGTTCGACGGTGAGCGATCCTGCAGGAGGATTGGAACCGGGTTCCGGTCGTTCCTGCATCTCCAGACAGGTCACCACGGTCGCGATCATTCCCGGCGGAACATTGGAATATCCGCTGAGAAGCATGAGATTGTCAGGGGACATCGGGTCTTGGCTCATGAGGTCTTTTCACGATGTTTGATGGTTGTTGTCAACGACGGTCACGCAGGTACGAGCTGTTTCGACTGCGCATGTTCGCGCCAGATGATGAACAGGCCCGAGGCCACGATGACGAGGATGCCGAACCATTTCGATGCCGTCGGAAAGTCACCAAACAGCGCATAGCCAAGCACGGTCGCCGATATGATCTCGAAATACTGAAAGGGTGCGAGCAGCGACAGGGGTGCCATCCTGAACGCCTTGACCACGAGGAGGTGCATGTATCCCGAGATCGAACCCAGGACGACCAGCAGCAGCAACCCGAGCGCGGAAGCGGGCAGGGACGGCTCGAAGTCGGTCACGCCGAAACCGCTTCCGGCCGTCATCGCGAGGCCCATGAAGACGGTGCCGCCGAGGCCTGCAATGGTTTGCATCACCAGCGGCGAATCACCCTCACCAATGGCGCGATTGAGAAACAGATAGAGCGTGAAGAGAAAGGCGCAGGCGACCGGCAGAAGCGCCGTCCACCCGAATATCGAATAGCTCGGCTGGATCACGATCATCGCACCGCCGAATCCGACGACGATGGCAAGCCAGCGCCGCCAGCCGACCCTCTCTCCGAGAAAGATGGCCGACATCATCGTCAGCATGAAGGGTTCAACGAAGTAGATCGCGAACACATCGGCAAGCGGCATATATTTGACGGCGGCAAAAAACATCAGGCTTGCCGACGCATGCAACGTGCCGCGCAACAGGTTCATCCACGGGCGGTTCGCATGGATGAGCGACCGGGCGGTAAGCAGTGCCAGCGGCAGCAGGCTCAGGAACTGGAACAGGAACCGATAGAAGGTGACCTGTCCGGGCGACATGTGCTCGAAATTCGCCATGTATTTGGCGATGGCATCCATGACCGGCAGAATGGCCATGCACGAGGCCATGATCGCCATGCCCTTGAGCGGGTTTTCGGAAGTCTTTGGGGGCATTGGCCTGCGCTTTCAATTGAACCTGAGTTCAAACACAGGCTGACCTTGTCGGCAAGCCGCAGGTGCGGGCACATCAGCAACGCTTGGCGCTGCAAGCACCGGAAAGCATATCGGATGCTGAGATACAGAGGTCGCGGTATGTTAGGCCGCGAGTTCCGTGGTCTCACCGTGTTCGATGAGAAGGCGCGGGGAGGTCATGTCGCCGGTCTCTTCGTCCACCATTACCGAATAGGCAGCGACACCGATGACGCGCACCGACATGGCCGTCGCGATCTTCTCGGCGGAGGCCGCGTTCGAGGCCTGGCGCATTTCACCGGGGACGATGTGGCCGCGGTTCTTCTTGAATTGGAGAACGATGAATTTTTCTGCGGTTGCCATGTTACGCTCCTGTGTTGTTCTGTTTATGTTCCAGAGGGAGCAAGAAGTCAATTCGTTTGTGAAGATGTGAATTGGGTGACATGACGAGGCTTGAAACGTCGCTTGACGCCAGAAACGAAAAAACCCGGCCGAAGCCGGGTTCTTTTGGTGCGGTCGAGAAGACTCGAACTTCCACGGGTTGCCCCACAGCGACCTCAACGCTGCGCGTCTACCAATTCCGCCACGACCGCATCCGTGGTAGAGCCGAATTGCTCCGGCGAGCGAGCATGTAGCAAAAGGATTTGGGGTGCACAAGTGCGTCGTGACAGATTTTTGAAGGATTTAAACGGGTTGGGGATAACCTTATATAAAGTCCCGGAAAACAGGGCTCTTGCCGCCCTTGTTCGCTTTTGACAGAAGACTGGCCATGCTGACACGCACCGATCTCAATCTCTCCATGCTGCCGCAAGCCGACTGTCCGCCCGTAAGATGGCGGGTTTCGGACGAACTCGTGCCTTACGACGTGGCGATCGCCACGATGGAGGCGGAGGTTGCAGCCATTGCCGACGGCCATGCCGACGAACTCGTCTGGCTGCTGGAGCATCCGCCGCTTTATACTGCAGGAACCAGTGCACAGACCGCCGATCTCATCGAGCCGGATCGGTTTCCCGTATTTGCGACGGGTCGCGGCGGAGAATACACCTATCATGGCCCGGGCCAGCGCGTTGCCTATGTTATGCTGGACCTGAAGCGCCGGCGTCAGGACGTTCGAGCCTATGTGGCGGGCCTCGAGGAGCTGGTCATCCAGACGCTCGACATGATGAACGTTCGCGGCGAGCGGCGCGAGGATCGTGTTGGCGTATGGGTGAAGCGGCCTGACAAGCCCACCATGTTCGACGGGTCGGTGACCGAGGACAAGATTGCCGCACTGGGTATTCGCCTGCGCCGCTGGGTGAGCTTTCACGGTCTGTCGCTCAACGTCGAGCCCGACCTGTCGCATTTCTCCGGCATCGTGCCTTGCGGTATAACTGGATATGGTGTGACCAGCCTGGTGGATCTCGGCCTGCCGGTCATGATGACGGATGTCGATATCCGGCTTCGTGAGGCTTTCGAGCAGATCTTCGGCCCGACAGTGAACGAACGAGAACAGGTCACCTCACGGTGACCTGTGCAATCGTCTGATGGTTGGAAGCGACGGTCATAACAACCGGCGTGCGAGCCTCAGTCCTCGTCGGGCATACGTCCATCGACGCCGCCAGCGCGCAGGTTGTTGACGACGGATTTCACGCCGGAAATGCTTTTTACCTTGGCAGCGATGATGCGCACGGCAGATGCCTCGTCGACCAGGCCTTCGAGCGTGACCTCTCCGTCATCGACATGCACGTCGATGGCATCCATCATGGCGATATCGAGCGATTCGATCGCGTCCGTGATGCGCTCTTCAAGATCGTCTGATTCTTCGACCCCGATCGTTGCGGGCGTATCGCTGTCGACAAGCCGTTCCTGCTGCCCGTCGGCCTCGATGCCTTCGACCTGGTAGCCTTCGTTACGATCGCTTTCGAAGTTCGCAGCAGGCTCGCCATAGGCGGCGTTGCCGACCGGACGCGCACCGGCACCGGCTGCATCGTCATAAGGCCAGCCTTCGTCGATGTTGCGGTCGTCGTAATCGCGGAAATCTTCTTCGCGGGAAATATCGTCGGGCTTGCGGGGGGCGGGCATTGTGGTTCCTTCCGTAAGGTTCGTCAGTCGGTAGAGGGTTGCCTCGATAACCGTCAGGAACAGCCTTGGTTCCTCTACCGACCTTTTTCCCACTTGCGGACCAACCGGTCGCGTTTCAACCTCGATAGACGCTTCAGCCAGAAGACGCCGTCCAGCTGGTCGATCTCATGTTGCATGCAGACGGAGTAAAAGCCCGTGGCGTCCTCTTCTGCGTGCGTCCCGTCCAGGCGCTGATAGCGGAACCGGATCATGGCGGGACGCTCGACCTCTTCGGTCGCACCTGGCATGGATACGCTTCCCTCGGTGTAGCGCATGGGCTGTTCACCGAACGAAAGGATTACCGGGTTGGCATAAAAGCGCGGACCGTCTTTCGCCGACAGTTCGAGCACGACAAGCCGGATGTGAACCCCGACATGCGCGGCGGTGATTCCGACGCCCCGTGCAGCCCGCATGGTGGCGAGCAGATCCTGCGCGAACGTCTCGAGTGCTGCGTCGAACACGGTAATCGGTTGACACGGCTTTGACAGGCCGGGATCCGGATATCGCAATATCGTCAGGGGTGCCATTCGTTATCCTTCCTCGTCTCTCAAGCGTTCCCATTGGCATGGCGAGAACCGTTTCGCCACAGATGTTTGACCATTGCGCACTGGACCATCCCGACCATTTGCTCTAGCTGGAATGAAGCGGCAAACGCGTTCGATCTAAGACGGTTATCTGGTTGTTGAAAATCAGTTTCTGCCGTTATCTTCAACCTGCGAGATGCGGATAGCGAGGGCGGCAATGAGCGATATCGGCGAAGAGACCCGCGGTCGCAGCAAGGCCAACGAACCGGCCCACGACATCTATACCGAAGAAGGCGCGGTTCGGCCCGATTTCCTCGCGAGGGTCGGGGCAGCAATCGCCGATCGGGATGTTCTCTATCTGCGCCAGCATGTAGCGCGCCTGCACGAATCCGAACTCGGCGACCTTCTCGAATCGATCATGCCCGACCAGCGCCGGGCGATGGTTCGGCTGCTGGGCACCGACTTCGACCTGACGGCTCTGACCGAGGTGGACGAGGCGATCCGTATGGAGATCGTCGAGCATATGTCGAACGCGCAGATTGCTGCGGGTATTGGCGGTCTCGATTCCGACGACGCGGTCTACATTCTCGAAGATCTCGACAAGGAGGATCGCGAAGAGATCCTCGCGCAGCTGCCGTTTACGGAGCGCGTTCGTCTCAGACGCGCGCTCGACTATCCGGAAAGCTCGGCCGGACGCCGCATGCAGACCGAATTCGTGGCCGTGCCGCCGTTCTGGACGGTGGGCCAGACGATCGATTACATGCGCGAAGATGAAGGCCTGCCGGAAAGCTTTACGCAGGTCTTCGTGATCGACCCGACCTTCAAGCTGCTCGGCGTCATCTATCTCGACCGCATCCTGCGTACCAACCGGCAGGTAAAGATTGAGACGATCATGCGGGAGACCAACTACCCAATCCCCGCCGATATGGACCAGGAAGAGGCAGCACAGCTCTTCGAGCAATACGATCTTCTCTCAGCCGCTGTCGTCGATGAAAACGGCCGGCTCGTCGGCGTCCTGACGATCGACGACATCGTCGACGTGATGCAGGAAGAGGCCGAAGAAGACATCATGCGCCTCGGCGGCGTCGGCGATGAAGAACTGTCCGACACCGTGGTCGATATCTCGCGGTCTCGCGTGCCCTGGCTGCTCGTCAACCTCCTGACCGCTTTCCTGGCGGCGTCGGTGATCTCGCTGTTCGAGGCTACGATCGAAGAAGTGGTCGCATTGGCGATCCTGATGCCGATCGTCGCCGGCATGGGCGGCAATGCGGGGTCGCAGACGATGACGGTCACGGTGCGCGCCATCGCGACCCGCGATCTCGATATCCACAATGCCTGGCGCGTCGCGCGGCGTGAAATCTGCGTCGGCCTGATCAATGGGTGTCTGATCGGCACACTCGTCGGGCTGGTGGCGGGCTTCTGGTTTCAGGATCCGAACATCGGCGGACTAATTGCGACGGCGATGCTCATCAACATGGTCGCGGCCGCCAGCGCCGGTCTGATGGTGCCGATTCTCCTCAACCGGGCAGGGGCGGATCCCGCCGTTTCCTCCGCGGTCTTTGTGACTGCGATCACCGACACGACCGGGTTCTTCTCTTTTCTGGGCCTCGCCACTTGGTGGTTTGCGATCGGGTAACGAAAGCAGCAAATATCCGAAAAATTGACTGTTACGTAAAAGTCAATTATTTGAGGCAGAAATGTCAGGATGTGGCCGTGAACAAATATTACAGCATCACCGAGTTGACCCGCGAGTTCGGCGTTTCCACGCGCACCTTGCGCTTCTATGAAGATGAGGGCCTGATCCATCCGGAGCGCCGGGGACGTACGCGTCTTTTCAGGGCTGCAGACCGCCGTCTGATCATGGAAATTCTACGTGGACGTCGCATCGGCTTTTCCATCGCGGAGATCCGCGAGATCGTCCAGATCTACAAGGAGCCTCCGGGCGAAATGGGCCAGCTCAAGCTTCTGATGAAGAAGGTCGACGAGAAACGCGATGACCTGCGCCAGAAGCGCAAGGACATCGAGGAAACGCTGCTCGAACTCGACAATGTCGAGGAGGCCTGCCTGACCCGTCTCGCCGAAATCGGCGTCGGCACCTGAACTCTCAGGGAGGCGGCGAAGCGATGGCGCATTCCTGTGCGAGCATCTGGATCCGGTCGTCCTGTGGCGTGATCACGCCTGACTGCATGGGCGTCATGAGGTTCTGGGCAATCAGCCGATCGGCCGTGCAGGTGCAGAACGCGCGGCAGATGTTGGCGTCGGCACTCTCTATGCAGCCCCTCTCGCAGCTCAAGATGTAACCTTTGCGGACATCCGGCGGCGGAGCGGGGTGGACCAGCGAGAAGAGATAGACGAGAGCGATCAGGATCGGCTGATGCACGAGATAGATCAGCAGGCTGTGCTGACCGGCCTTTGAGAGTAGGTTCTGTCTTGTCTGGACCTTCGCAATGCGCGGCAGCACGTTTCGTGTCATCAGGAACTTGGTTGCGGCGACGCCTGCGAGAAGAGCGGCAACCCAGGGAAACAACGGCACGTAATCGTTCGAACGGGGCGGAGCTTCGGCGAAGCCCATCCAGGCGAGCCAGCGCGTGTCGAACAGAGCCGAATCGAGAGTTCCCGGCATAGCGACGTAATCGACCAGCATCAGAACCGCGATCATCGCGGCGACCGCAGCCGTGAGCGCCGGAGGAAGCCGCAGGAACGCCAGGCCGATAAGGCTCGACAGGGCGATGTTATGCAGAATGCCGAAATAGATCCATTCGCCCGGGAAGGCGACGAATGTCGCGACGCTGATGGCAAGGGCTGCACCGGCAACGATGCCGAGCCGTTTCGCAAAGGACTGCCAGCGGATCTGCGGCGTATGTGCAAGGACCAGACTGACGCCGGCGAGAAAGAGAAACGAACTGGCGATGAGTCGCGCATAGATCTTGAAGAAACCCTGCGTCGCTGTCCCCGGATCGAGATAGCCGAAGAATTCGAGATCCCAGGTGAAATGATAGGTCGCCATGGCGATCAGTGCCACGCCGCGCAGCGTATCGATCAAGACAATGCGCGGCACGCGGGAGGCATTGGGTTGGATCTCTGATGATGTCACGTTCGCATGTCCCGCTCTTGTTTGTCTTTGGTGTCGCTCACCGGGTCCATCAGCGCGAGACGGGCGTCGGAGAAATACTGGCGGCGTGTCAGAACGAAGACCACGATCGCGGTCATCGCCATGAACATGTAGGGCCCGGCGAACCAGCCCAGGTAGCCGATGGAAAGAAACAGCGCCCGAAGGCCTGCATTGAAGTGGCCGGCGGCGATCGTGTTCATCTGGATGACTTGATCTGCGGCGATCTCAGCTTTGGCACGATCAGCATTCGTGTCGTGCATCATCGGCAGGGCGCCGAACAGGATGGTGCAGTAGTTGAACAGACGGTAGGCCCAGCCGAATTTGAAGAAGGAATAGCCGAACAGCACCGTCAGACCGGCAACCTTGAGCTCGAAGGCCGTCCGCCCGCCGTAATAGACGAAGGGCAGGTTGCTGAACACGTCCTCCACCTTGTCGGTCGAGCCAAGCAGCGCAAAGCAGCCACCAATCGCGAAGATCGAGGTCGAGGCGAAAAATGCCGTCCCGTTCTGCAGGCCGGCCAGGATTTGCGTGTCGATCATCTTGAGATCGCGCCGAAGCGAGTTGTAGATCCAGTTCCGACGCCGCTCCGCCATGGCCCGGTTAAGGCTCAAGCGGGGGAAAAAGCGACTGCCAGACCCCGCTGTGAGCCAGGAATAAAGGGCCCACAGGGCGAGAAACAGTGCCAGCGCGATATAGTCCGCAGTCGTCATGGGTCTCGCCACAAATCGTGTATGCCTCGTTTCGTCTTGCTTTGTTTCGGCTGTCCGGGCAAGAGGCGTGTGCCTGGTATAGGTTTTGCAACACCTATCTGTGGAGCGTGTCTCTGTGATGCATGTCGCTCGTGTCCAAGCGGATGTCGGGTGATCGCCTGAGCCGAACTCAGGTTTGGCGTAGCCTCTGCCCAAACGAACGGTCCCGTGAACAATCATGTTTCTTTCAGTTTTCGACGTTTTCAAAATCGGTATCGGTCCTTCCAGCTCGCACACGATGGGGCCGATGTCGGCAGCCAATCGTTTTCTGGAGCTCCTCCTTTCCAATGACTGGCCACGCCCGACGGGTGCTGCCGTCGCGGCGCTGAAGGTCAGCCTCCACGGGTCGCTTGCCTTTACCGGCATTGGGCACGGAACGGGCAGGGCGATTATCCTCGGTCTTGTCGGCGAAGAGCCGCACAGCGTCGACCCCGATCGGATGGACGCGATCATTGCAGACGTCGAACGTACCGGTCGCGTCACCCCGCCGGGCCACCCCAGCTACGAGTTCAAGCCGGCAACGGACCTGATCTTCGACAAGAAGCAGCCGCTGCCCGGCCATGCCAACGGCATGAGCTTCTCGGCGCTGGATCGGGACGGACGACTGCTCTTGAAGCGCATCTACTATTCGATCGGCGGCGGGTTTGTCGTGACCGACACCGAACTCGAGGCGATGCGGGCGTCCAAGAAGACGGCAAGCGATGCGCGCGTGCCCTATCCGTTTTCGTCCGCCAAACAAATGCTCGAAATGTCGCACGGTTCAGGCCTGACGATTGCTCAGATGAAACGCGCCAACGAGCTGACAAAGATGACCGAGGTCGAACTCGACGAAGGTGTCGACCGGATCTGGGACGCGATGAAGAATTGCATTGATCGCGGTCTGAAGGTCGACGGCATCATGCCGGGTGGCCTCAAGGTGAAGCGCCGTGCGCGGGCGATCCACGACCGCCTGAACGAGGAATGGCGCAGCAATCGGCTCAACCCGCTTCTCGCCAATGACTGGCTGTCTGTTTACGCGATGGCGGTCAACGAAGAGAATGCCGGTGGCGGCCGTGTCGTGACCGCGCCGACCAACGGTGCCGCCGGGGTCATTCCAGCCACGGTTCGCTATTATCTGCATTTTCACGACGACGCGACGCAGGAAGACATCCGTACCTTTCTTCTGACCGCGGCAGCGATCGGCGGCATCATCAAACACAATGCCTCGATTTCCGGTGCCGAAGTCGGTTGCCAGGGTGAAGTCGGGTCGGCTGCGGCCATGGCCGCTGCAGGTCTCGCCGCCGTTATGGGCGGTTCGCCGGAGCAGATCGAAAATGCTGCGGAGATCGCGCTCGAGCATCACCTCGGCATGACCTGCGATCCCATTGCAGGCCTCGTCCAGGTGCCGTGTATCGAGCGCAATGCGCTTGGCGCCGTAAAGGCCGTGACGGCGGCATCTCTGGCGCTGAAGGGTGACGGAAGCCATTTCGTGCCGCTCGACGCCTGTATCGAAACCATGCGCCAGACTGGCATGGACATGAGCGAGAAGTACAAGGAGACCT
The DNA here is from genome assembly GCF_013317225.1 of Neorhizobium sp. AL 9.2.2. Taxonomy (NCBI): domain Bacteria; kingdom Pseudomonadati; phylum Pseudomonadota; class Alphaproteobacteria; order Hyphomicrobiales; family Rhizobiaceae; genus Neorhizobium; species Neorhizobium sp. AL 9.2.2. Next base: position 1,179,827 of record NZ_JAALXU010000003.1, on the reverse strand, counting down.
CGACCGGCGGGCTTGCCGTGAACGTGGTCGAGTGCTGAGAGCTTCCTGTGGGACGTTTTCCGTTTTGAAAGATCCGACTTGACCCGACGCAGTCCTTGCGGCTTTGAACGGACATGGCTCTACATCTGATCAAGCTCTGCGTCGGCGCCGACTCCATCCAGGACCTGAGGGACTGGGTGGCCGAGCGGTCTCTGACCGCCATGTCCGCCGGCCTCGAACCTCACAGCATCCACACGACGCGAATGATGCCGAAGCGCGTGGAAGAGCTCGTCGATGGCGGGTCGCTCTACTGGGTGATCAAGGGGCAGGTCTCTGCGCGCCAGAAGCTTCTGGAGGTTCGCACAGTTAAGGGCGAGGATGGTATCGGCCGTTGCCAGCTGGTGCTCGGTCCCGAAGTCATCGAAACCGCGCCGATGCCGAAGCGGCCATTTCAGGGCTGGCGTTATCTTCTCGATAACGAGATCCCGAAGGACCTCGGCGGACTGGGAGATGATGTCACCCAGCTGCCGGAAGAGTTGCGGCGACACCTCGCCGAACTCGGTCTTCTCTAGCTATTCAGCCCAGTCTCAGTCAGCGAAGTCTCAAACGGACCGACGCGCGTCCGGCACGCAGCCCGACATGCAGATGGATCTGAGCCGGTGGCTGCGACTGGCGCCACGCACGGGCTCCATGGCTGAGCAGCAGGGTGACGAGATCCTTGGTCTTTTCCCGGGAACGCGAAGACAGGTTCATTCCCGCCATTCCCATTCCCGCAAGCCGCATGGCCGCTTCGTGCAGCGGATTGAGCGCAATGCCGCGGGCCTTGGACTTCGTCGCGTTGGCGACGAAGCCGATACTGTTTTCATTCATTCCCATAGGAAACCCCGTTTTACGCATTACTATCGAGATTTCACTGCGCCGGCGGATACAAAACACGGTGGCTGGCGCAGCTTTTTTCAGTGGTCGTCTGATGGGCCGATTACTGTATCGACGCCCAGCAGTTCACGCCTTTCTTCTTCAGGATATTGCAGGCATCGATCGCGGACTTCTGGTCGCCGAAGCCCCCGAAACGTGCCCGATAGACCTGGCCGCCATTGGTGCTGAAGGCGACTGTGAAGGGTTTGGCGGAACGCAATACCTTGCCGCCTTTATCCTGCGCATCCTGCAGGAGTTCGTTTGCCATCGAAGGATTGGGCGAGACGCCAATCTGGATGACCCAACCGGACACATCACCCTTGAGAGACACTTTGGGCGTATCGCGGGTGGATGCCGTGGTGACCGAATCGATTGCCGCCATTTCGGTCCGCTCGCCGGCGCCACTGCGCTTCGGAACATATTCCGGGGCAGGGGTCGGGACAGCGCCAGAACCGAGCATTGCGGAATTCATCGCTGCCGAAGCCGTCCGCTTCTGCGAAGGTTCGCCGAGATAGGCGGTTGCAGCAGGTGCTGCCGTCTCGTCATAGCGAGCGCCGGGCATGGGGCCACTGTTAGGAAGGTCGAGAGCCGAAACCTGACGGGCATCGGATACTGCAGCAGCGACACGCGGCTGGCTTGCAACGGGAAGCGATGGTGTCGGAACCGGAGCGGACGGAGCCTGCGAGATCAGGTTGCTCTGACCGCCGCGGGAGGCTTTCGGAAGATATTCCGCAACAAGCTTGCGCATCGTTGCATCACGAGCAGCGCTGGAGCGGCCACCGAGCACGACTGCAACGATCGAGCGACCGTCGAGCTGTGCCGACGTTGCCAGATTGCTGCCGGCTGCGCGGGTATAACCGGTCTTGATACCGTCGACGCCGCGGACAGTTCCGACCAGGCGATTGTGGTTGCCGATCGTCTGCTTGCCGAAATTGAAAGTGCGGATGGAGAAGTAACCGTAATACTGCGGAAAATGCTGGCGAAGAGCGATGCCGAGGCGAGCCTGATCACGTGCCGTCGTCATCTGCGCCGTGTTGGGCAGGCCGTGTGCGTTCCGATACGTCGTACGCGTCATGCCGAGGGCACGTGCCTTGTTCGTCATCATCTGCGCAAAGCGGTCTTCGGATCCACCGACGAACTCGCCGAGAGCTGTCGCCATATCATTGGCCGACCGCGTAACGAGTGCACGGATCGCCTGATCGACATTGATGGCGCCGCCGGGGCGCACACCCAGTTTCGAAGGCGGCTCGGACGCAGCATGCGCAGAAACCGGAACCTTGGTGTCAAGCGTGATACGACCAGCCTCGAGCGCTTCGAAGGTCAGGTAAAGCGTCATCATCTTCGTGAGCGAAGCTGGATAGCGAAGACCATCCGGATCCTCGCCGTAAAGAACCTTTCCAGACTTGGCGTCGACGACGATCCCTGCATATTTCGGATCGGCATGCGCCGGACTGGCGAGGCTCGAAAAGGCCAAGATCACCGTAAAAAGACAACCGAGAAATTTTCCCGGCACTGCCACGCGTCCCTTGGGGAGGATTGTGGAAAACATGCTCTTCGACACTGCCGCACTCATCGCTTGCATGGTGGTTGTATTACGTCCGGGCTCAGCGCCCCCGATGGGCCCGTTGTCAGGCAATCTAGGGGAACAGCGTTACCAAGAGGTTTATGATGAACGTTTGGTTGCTTCGCAGAGGACCATTTTACCGATTGACCTGCGTTACCGGGTGCCCGGTCACAAGGCGGGTTTGGACATATGTCCGAACTCCGGCGTCAATCTTCTGCCAGTCGCGCAAAAGCACGCTCGAGAATCGATAAAGCACGGTCAGATCCTGCCCCACTCGAATATCGCGCTGGCAGTCGCCGCTGGTAGGGCGCTCTCCCGCCGATGGAAAAAGGCAACGCACGGCGTAGGGGGAGGCGGCACCAGGCTGTGCGCCCGTCAGAATCACTTCGTTCCCGTAACCGCTGTCCGCCCGGAGGCGATGCAGTGTCAGCCCATGCTCAGCCGGTTCTGCCGGGCCTTCGAAAAGTCCCTCGTAGATCGGCTGAAGCCGCCCCGACATGTCGCGCGACATGGTGCTCTGCGACATTTGTACGAAGATCAGAGATGCCGGCTGGGAGACGGTGTCGAATCGCGCCCGATTTGTGGCGCTGTAGCCCATCATTTCCGGCCAGGTCAGATAAAGATCCGCCCGTTCAGTTGCACCGCTCCGTCTCTGCTCTTTGAAACGGAGCGTGTTGGCTGAAAGCTGGATCGTATCCTGACCGATCACCAAGTCGAATGTCTCGGTGCTCTCGGAATGGCCACCCAGCATCATCCGCTCGCCGAGCCATCGGCCGCCAACGCTGATGGCGCTGGTCACTATGCCAAGCGCAACCACGATGCCGGTGATCTTGTATAGGGTTCGCCTGGATAGAAGCGGGCTGTCCGTTTCACTAAGGCTGTCGGGTTGCATGCGGCCGGGCTCTCGTCACTGGAGTGGCCGGCGGACCGAACGAGGGGTGCGACCGCGCCGGCAGCGATACCGCCATTGTTGCGGATTTGTGGTTAATGGATCGTTAGTCATAGTCGCGCGACAGTGGTGAGCGCCATAAATGGAATCGCCGGCAGGATACCTCCTCGGAGGCCCTGCCGGCGTTCTGAATGATGACATGGTCGATCGTTCGTCGGGGTAATCTTGTCTTACTGGCTGACGCTGCCGACTGCGGTCGCCCGGCCGTCCTGGAGTTTGACCCAACGCGCCGGATCATCGGTCGCCTGGCGCTTCAGGTATGTGTATTCCGTATCGGTCCAGATCATGACCTTGTTGCGCATGTTGTCGAGGACAAAGTCGCCGCGATCGGTGCGGACGGTCAGGACTGCATGACCTTCGCCATTCGGCTGCAGCACGACCGTGATCAGCAGGTTGGAAGGCGAAATGCCCTGCTGCGTCAGCATCTTCCGCTTCAGGAGCACGAAGTCCTCGCAGTCCCCGACGGTCCGCGGGTATGCCCAGCGCTCTTCGACGCCGTAGATTTCCTGGTCGGTCATCGGTGTGATCGAGGTGTTGACCGTGTAGTTGACGTCGAGGATCGTGCGCCAGGTGTCTTCGGTGAGTGCCACGGGGCCGGCGTCCTTGTAGGATGCCACGCATTCGCTCGTGTAGGTCTTGCAGAATTCGTAATGACCGATCGGCGGGTTTGCCTTGCCGATAACGCGCATGGCGCCGGATGGCATTGCAAAGGACTGGACGGTCATGGAGCCGATCATTGCAGCGGCGGCGATTGCGAATGCGAGAGCTTTACGGCAGTTCATTTTTCTTGTCTCCCCGTTGTGGGGAAACAATGCCTCAGACCCTTTGATCGACCGCAAAATACCGCAGTAAAATCAGATGTTTATTCTAATCAACTTTGGCGAAAATACGCGTCGAATTCGACGTGCTTTTTCATAAAATACGCACTGCTTTTTCGGCGAATTTGCATAAAATGCGAGGTAAATTTGACCTATCCGCTCCTATCTCCCTGATACGGCATCGCTTTGATGAAACGTGACATCATCGAAAGGTGAGCGAAGTCTTCGATTTGCCTGTGCCTGTTGCTTTGCTTCGCCGCGTTCCGGGACGAAATCGCGACCAAAACAGCCCGTTTCGCCGCCTAAAACTGCGCGAAAAAAATCCCGAAAAGGCACAAAATAATTCTGGCGACGTGTTTTTTCGGGATTTTGGTGTGCCGGACCAGCAGTCCAGCGCCGCTGACGATGGCGGTGATCTTAAGAATTCACGCCGGAGCAGACACAGCACAACTCAGCTGCGGGCAGGCGGGTTAGAAAATGGATATGATGAGGCTTACAGGAACTCGGTCAGCGCTTCGCGGGACTGGACCGAGTGAAACTCGATCGCGACGCCTTCCATGAAGTGACGCACCACGCGTCCGCGCATGTTTCCGAGGCGAAGCGGGGTCCCGATTGACGGACGGGTCTCGATGTCGACAGCCGCACCGGAAAGCGAAAGGTCAAGCAGCCGGCACGGATAGCGGCGCCCGTCGTCGAGAGTAATCTCCGAACGGGTGTTGCGCGGGGTGAGACGATCGTGGCGACGGTCCTCCGGCAGCCCGAGTTCATGCTTGTTGGCGATCCAGGTCAACTGTGCGGCAAGTTTTTCGCGCTTGCGGTCGGTCGCGTTGATCATCATCAGGAAGCCGCCGCCGGCAACACTGAGAACTGTCCCTTCAAGGCGGCCGACGTGATCGAGATAGGCGATGACCCGCTCGTTGGTCCGTGGACGACCGGCACACTGGAAGCTGACGTCCCCGGGGGACATCTCGATCGCGGTGCAGGCATATTCCTCATGGTCGGCCAGCATCAAGCGGCCGCCGATGTTCACGGAGACGCGTTGGAATGAGCGCTGCGCTGCAGTTGCTTGCGAAACGGATGCCTGAGAGGAGGTGCCGGAAAACATGGATGAGCGCTTTTTCAGCTAGAGTCCTAGCCTACATTAGCGACGGGGCGTTAATATATCGTTCCCGAAGCCGTCATTGTGGGAAGAAGCTCGCCGGCAGGAAGCGGCGCAGAAGTCCTGACTGGACCAACTGCGGCTGGTCATGCCCGCAGACGGACAACCCGCCGGTTTCGTGGCTTTCGACAAAGCCCCAATCTTGAAGATGCAGCCCACTTGCCGGTCTGGCCGCCACCGGGAAAGGGCCGTCGGCAGGCAGAAGTGCTCCGAGTACCCGGTCGCTTCCGGTTTCGGAAGAGCGAAGCGGCATCATCAGCATTTCGCATTCGATTGACGTGCCGGCTACGTTCAGGACTACGTCGGCAATCGCGGGTTTCTCATGGACGAGGATCTGCATGACGACCTCCTGGGCGCGATCGTTTTCTTCGAGATCCCAGATCGTGCGGAACGGCATCCCGCGAAACTCGCCACCGAACAACTCGCATAACCGCGTTCCCGCAAGCCGAAACGTCAATTGGTCGTCTGCCTCGTTTGCGACGATGAAGAGATGAGGCAGAAATCTGCGCAGGGCGACCGGATCGATCTCGTTGCGCATGGGAGGCAACCGCCCGTCGCACAGACCTGTCCAGTATTCGAAGATTTCCGTCGTAGCCGGATTTCGCATTCGCTTTCCCGTGATCCATTTCGAGACGCTTCATCCCGTGCTGAACCGTTTTCTAAGGCACAACACGAGGGTCAGCCTTAACGCTGCGAAAACCATGCCAGAGCGGTGAGCCTAGACGAAAGAATGTCGAACCCGGCGACTAAGTGCTTGTATCCGGTGCTATCTGCAGCTTTTCTTCAGGCGGGTCGTCCTGTAAGCCTGACGCTTCAACAGGGAAGGAATTGTGATGAGCGACAGGCAAGACCTGCCGGGTGCCGCGAACGATACGGACAGGGATGCGGACGCCATCGACGACCAGTCGTCGCAGCCAGTTTTCAATCTTCCCCGAAGTCTGGTGATCTCGGTCCTGTTCCTGGCCGTCGTCTATCTAGTCGATGCTTACTTGCTCGACGAGGAGGCGCAGATCTCGGTGCTGATGTGGTTCGCCTTCACGCCCGTACGCTACGTCGTTCCGTTTGCGGAGCAGAATTTCGAATGGCTGTGGACGCCTGTCACCTATTCCTTCCTGCATGGCGGTATAGAGCATATTGGCTTTAACGCACTCTGGCTGGTCGCCTTCGGAGCGCCGGTCGTGCGCCGCATCGGAACTCTCCGCTACATGCTGTTCTGGATTTTCTCGGCAGCGGCGGCAGCTTTCTTCCATGCCGGCCTGCATTGGGGCGACCAGACGCTACTCGTCGGCGCTTCAGGCGTCGTCTCAGGCTTGATGGGCGCCGCGTGCCGGTTCGCGTTCCCGGACGGCCGCGGATACGACCGCAGTTTCGGCCATCTCCATCCACGTCAGTCCATACTCGGCTCTTTCCGGAACCGGACAGTGGTGATTTTCACGGCGATGTGGTTCTTCGGAAACGTGCTCGTCGCCATCGGCCTGCCGCTGATCGGATCCGATGTCGGAGAGATCGCCTGGGATGCTCACATCGGTGGCTTTCTCTTCGGCTTTTTGTTTTTCGGCCTGTTCGACAGGATTGCCGCCGATGACCACCCATTGGCGCCCGCTTGATCTCCAGTTGCTGTCGTCTTAAGCTTCGCGTCGAGGGACTGTGCCGCAAATGTCTTTGAGGGGAGACGTTTCGGTTCGAATGGTTTTGGAGGAGCGAGCCATGTCGACGACCGTAAAGAGCATGCTGGATTCGAAGGGCCGTAACGTCGTGACCGTCAGCCCGGACGAGACGTTGCGCCAGATCGCGGGCATATTGAACGACAGAAACATCGGTGCCGTGATCATTGCCGGGATGGAGGGGCGTATTGCCGGCATTTTCACCGAGAGAGACCTCGTCCACTGCATCGCCACCAAAGGCGTCGATGCGCTGGAGCAGCCGGTCAAGGCCGTCATGACAACCTCCGTGCAACGCTGTCGGGAGGATCAGACGGCAGACGAGGTGATGGGCATGATGACGGCGGGACGGTTCCGCCATGTCCCGGTAGAAGCCGACGGCAAGCTCTCCGGCATCATTTCGATCGGCGACGTCGTGAAATCGCGGCTGCGTGAAGTGGAGATCGAAGCCGAACAGATGAAGGCCTATATCGCCGGGTAAGGCGGCTGGGAGAGCGGCATCTTCGCCCGCATCTCAGCGGGCGAAAACTTCCTGCATGCGCTGAAGCGCCACGATCTGCGACATGGTGGCCTCATAGCCCCGGTCGATCGCCTCGCCGGCGCGGTGGAATTCGGACAGACCGATATCGTTGAGGCGCGGATGCAGCGCCAGATCAGGCGGATCGCCGGCCAGTCTGGCGCGCGATATGCGCTCCTGGATGATGTTGAACGCCTGCACCATGGTGCCGGTGACACCGACGCGGGGGTCGTCCTGATGGCGCGAACGCTCGTGATCGTCCGGCGCATCGGCTGCAGTGTGTTTGACAACCGCGGACCGGCCGAAGACATCGTAGTTGAGGTTCACGGCCACGACCAGCGGCTGCTCGTAGGCGCGACAGACGGAGGTCGGGACCGGATTGACCAGCGCGCCATCGACCAGCGTGCGGCCGCTGCATTTCACAGGTTCGAAAATCCCCGGCAGCGCGTAGGACGCCCGAAGGGCTCGGATCAGAGAGCCGGCCGAAATCCACACTTCGTGCCCGGTATGAAGTTCCGTCGCGACTGCGACGAAGGGGCGGTCGAGATCTTCGATGGAGATGCCCTGCAGGTGTTCCTGCATTCGCTTCGTCAACCGCATGCCACCGATCAGGCCGCCGCCACCGATGGTGAGGTCGAGAAGCGCCGCGATCCGCCGCATGGTCAGAGATCGGGCAAAGCTTTCGAGTTCGTCGAGCTTGCCTGCGAGATAACAGCCTCCGACCAGCGCGCCGATTGATGTGCCGGCAATCATCCCGACTTCGATGCCGGCTTCGTCAAGCGCGCGCAACACGCCGATATGCGCCCATCCGCGGGCCGCGCCGCCACCAAGTGCTAAAGACAGCTTTGCCTTGCGTGGCTGCTCAATGACAATGGGAGGAGGGGACGTCTGGAGCCGATTTGTGACAGCGTCTGCTGGCGCGGCTTGCCGCTCGTTGCGACTCCAACTCCAATTCATCATCGCCCATCACCTCTCAGCTGAACACAGCCACGTACGCCAATTAACGCATCGTTTGGTTGCCAATTCGTTATTCAGGTGGGGATGGTATGAAAGCGGTGCAGACGCCTACCGCTTTCCCGTCTCATCATGACCAGAATACACATGCTCTGGATCAAGGTGACGCTGTTGATCCTGTATTTCAAGGACAGCGCCACCGTCACTTTTCTTTACCGCACGATAGAAACAGGAGCGTCGCCCGGTGTGGCAAGCGGCGTCATGGCCGGACATCGAGACCTTGAGCCAGACGGCGTCCTGATCGCAATCGGTCCTGACCTCATGCACAGTCTGCAGATTGCCGGAGGTCTCGCCCTTCTTCCAGAGTTTCGCTCTCGACCGGCTGTAGTAGTGAGCGACGCCCGTCTCGATCGTCAGCGCAAGCGCCTCGGCGTTCATATGCGCCACCATGAGCAATTCGCCATCGCGAATGTCGGTCACGACAGCGGTCACAAGACCGTCGGAATCGAAACGGGGCGTAAAGGCGCCGTCACCCTCGAGCTCGGCCTTATCCGACGACGGCGCTTCAAAAGTCATTATCATTTCGGCGCTCAGCGGTTGCGGGCCATGGTAAAGAAGCGCGCCTGCTCGGCCGCGTCGGTCTTGAACGCACCGGTAAACCGGGTCGTCAGCGTCTGAGATCCCTGCTTCTCCACACCGCGCATTTCCATGCACATGTGTTCCGCCTCGATCAGGACAGCCACGCCGCGCGGCTTCAATGTCGTGTCGATCGCGCTGGCGATCTGTGCCGTAAGATTTTCCTGTGTCTGGAGGCGGCGACCGTAGATCTCGATCACACGCGCGATCTTGGACAGCCCCAGAACCCGGCCCTGCGGAAGATAGGCAACGGTCGCCTTGCCTTTGATGGGCAGCATGTGGTGCTCGCAATGGGAGAAGAATGGTATATCGCGAACGAGAACCATATCGTCATAACCCGAGACCTCCTCGAAGGTCCGGCCGAGAACCTCTTCGGCCGACAGATCATAGCCCGAAAAGAGCTCGCGATAGGCTTTTGCAACGCGCTTCGGCGTATCGAGCAAACCTTCGCGCTCCGGATCGTCACCGGACCACTGGAGCAAGACGCGCACGGCGTCCTCAGCTTCCTGCTGGGTCGGACGAGGCTGTTTCTGGCTGGAGGCCGGAAAATTCTTCAAAATAGCATCCATCTTGTGTCCCTCGATGCGGGCCAGGGCCACATCCGATCTCACTATGGTAAAAAAGCTGATCGCCATGGATCACGCCGGAATACCAGTTTCCTGACTTTTCGTCTGCGCGTTCCGAATTTTCAAGGCATACCATCGCCGTTTTCGCGCGTTTCTCGAAAACGTGTTTCCTTGATAATTCCCGTCGCGGACAACATATAGGGGCCTAATCCAGATTGTGGTAGGTCATCCCGGTAGACGGTGCGTTCGATCGGTCGAGCGGATGTCGAGGACGATGACGTGAGCGAGCGACATGGACGAGATCTATAACCAGAAAATTCTTGAATTTGCGGGGAACATTGGCCGCGCGGGTGCAATGGACGATGCGGATGCGACGTCCGAAAAGCACTCCAAGCTCTGTGGTTCAAAAGTTCGTGTTTACCTGAAAGTCAGTGACGGCGTGGTGAGCGACTTCTCTCACGAGGTTAGGGCCTGCGCCCTTGGTCAGGCGTCGTCGTCGATCATGGCACGGCATATCGTCGGCGCGCCGGTCGACGAACTGCGCCAGGCGAGGGTCGACATGCTGTCGATGCTGAAAGAGGGCGGCGAAGGCCCGGTCGGCCGCTTCGAAGACATGCGCTACCTGAAGCCTGTGAAGGATTACAAGGCCCGGCATCCGTCTACCATGCTGACGTTCGATGCGGTCGTTGACGCGCTCGATCAGATCGACGTCCGCGACCGGGCCGACAAAGCGACCGCCTGATGTGCGGCTCGCCGGATTGTGACCACGACACGAAACGCGGCGGGCCCTATCGATCGCGCAACTGGCAGGGCCCGTTCAAAAAGACGCCCGGACGCCTCGCCGGTATGGGACTGATCCGGTTCTATCAGCTCACTCTTTCCGGCTTTGTCGGAAACGGCTGCCGCCATATTCCGACCTGTTCCGAGTATGGCTACGAGGCGATCGCCCGACACGGGCTCTGGCCCGGTCTCTGGATGACACTGTACCGAGTCGCGCGCTGCGGTCCTGGTGGCTCCGGCGGACTGGACCCGGTTCCGGACCTGCAGAGGCAACGCCAGGTCTGGTGGATGCCCTGGCGCTACTGGCGTCATGGATAAGCGTGACACCAGCCCAGCTATCTCAAAAGGCGTCAGTCCTTGCAGCTCGCCAGAGTTCGGAAGCTAAAGGCTTTCCGACCATCCGTTCGCGGGTTCCAAACCTTTACTAACGGCCTGAAACACACTATCACCGCGCCCGTTGCCGGCCGGTCGATCTGGCCATTTTACCACCACCCGCATTCGTTGGCGGGACTGGACAGGAGATAGAACATGTCCCAGGTTTCCCTCACATTTCCCGATGGCTCCGTCCGCACGTATGATGCCGGCACGACCGGCCGTGATGTTGCCGAATCCATTTCCAAGTCGCTTGCCAAAAAGTCTGTCGCGATCGCGATCGACGGCACCGTGCGCGATCTCTCCGACCCCGTCGTCGACGGTCAGATCGAGATCGTTACCCGTACGGACCCCAAGGCACTCGAACTGATCCGCCACGATGCAGCGCACGTGATGGCAGAAGCGGTGCAGGAGCTTTGGCCCGGCACGCAGGTGACCATCGGTCCCGTCATCGAGAACGGCTTCTATTACGATTTTGCCAAGGCCGAGCCCTTCACCCCGGACGACCTGCCGAAGATCGAAAAGCGGATGAAGGAAATCATCCAGCGCAACAAGCCCTTCACCAAGGAAGTCTGGCCGCGCAACAAGGCGCGCGAGGTTTTTGCAGCCAAGGGCGAGGCCTACAAGGTCGAGCTGGTCGACGCCATTCCCGAAGACCAGGATCTGAAAATCTATTATCAGGGCGACTGGTTCGACCTGTGCCGCGGGCCGCATATGGCGTCCACGGGCCAGATCGGTACGGCTTTCAAGCTGATGAAGGTGGCTGGCGCCTATTGGCGCGGCGACAGCAACAACGTCATGCTGACGCGCATCTACGGCACGGCCTTTGCGGAGCAGGAGCAGCTCGATAACTACCTGCATATCCTGGCCGAAGCCGAAAAGCGCGACCACCGCAAGCTCGGTCGCGAAATGGACCTGTTCCATTTCCAGGAAGAAGGCCCCGGCGTCGTCTTCTGGCACGGCAAGGGCTGGCGCATGTTCCAGACCCTGACTTCCTACATGCGCCGCCGTCTGGCCGGCACCTACGAAGAGGTCAACGCACCGCAGGTTCTCGACGCGTCTCTCTGGGAAACGTCAGGTCACTGGGGCTGGTATCAGGAAAACATGTTCGCGGTGAAATCCGCTTACGCGTTCACGCATCCGAAGGACGAGGGAGCGGACAATCGCGTCTTCGCACTAAAGCCGATGAACTGCCCCGGCCACGTCCAGATCTTCAAGCACGGTCTGAAGTCCTATCGCGAACTGCCGATCAGGCTTGCCGAATTCGGTCTCGTTCACCGCTACGAAGCGTCAGGCGCGCTTCATGGTCTGATGCGCGTGCGCGGCTTCACGCAGGACGACGCGCACGTGTTCTGCACAGACGAGCAGATGGCGGCCGAGTGCCTGCGGATCAACGATCTCATCCTCTCCGTCTACGAGGATTTCGGCTTCGAGGAAGTGGTCGTGAAGCTCTCCACGCGTCCGGAAAAGCGCGTCGGCACCGATGATCTCTGGGATCGCGCCGAAAGCGTCATGACGGACGTTCTGAAAACCATTGAAGAACAGTCTGGCGGTCGCATCAAGACCGGCATTCTTCCGGGCGAGGGCGCCTTCTATGGCCCCAAGTTCGAATACACGCTGAAGGACGCGATCGGTCGCGAATGGCAGTGCGGCACGACTCAGGTCGACTTCAACCTGCCGGAGCGCTTCGGCGCCTTCTACATCGATGCCAACTCGGAAAAGCAGCAGCCGGTGATGATCCACCGTGCCATCTGCGGCTCGATGGAACGGTTCCTCGGCATTCTGATCGAGAACTTCGCAGGCCACATGCCGCTGTGGTTTGCACCGACCCAGGTCGTTGTCGCGACCATCACTTCGGACGCAGACGACTACGGTCGGGAAGTTGCCGAACAGTTGCGCGATGCCGGCCTGCAGGTCGAGACCGACTTCCGTAACGAGAAGATCAACTACAAGGTCCGCGAGCATTCGGTGACCAAGGTTCCGGTCATCATCGTCTGCGGCAAGAAGGAAGCCGAGGAGAACTCGGTCAACATCCGTCGTCTCGGCTCGCAGGCGCAAACGTTGATGACGCTAGAAGAGGCGATTCGGTCGCTTGCGGAAGAAGCGACGCCGCCGGACCTTCGCCGCCGCGCAGCACTGAGAAAGCGCCCGGCCTGATCAATACCAGCGCCCGCGGGCCATGTCCGCGGGTGCTGTCAAAAAACTGCAATCGTTTTGTAATATTGCCTTCTCGTCGGATGCGCCTTTCCGTTGGGAGACTGATTTGCGGTTCAGGGAACTTTCCTACGCCAATGACAGGGATCCGCGCTTCAAGCGCTGGTTCATCCGGTCTATCGAGGGGCTCTCGGGACGCGATCGTTTCGCCCGGCTGTATGATATCTGGCGCACGGACATCGTCGGCAAGAGCGACCGCGTCTTCGGCAAGATGCTCGATATCATCGACGTGGGTCTCGAGATAGAAGGCGCGTGGCCTCCCGAAGAACAGCTGCAGTCTCCACTGGTCATCGTTGCAAACCATCCGTTCGGCATCGGAGACGGAATTGCCGTGCTGGCACTTGCCGAACAGCTCGGCCGACCTTTCCGCGTGCTGATCCACAACGATCTCCTGAAGGTTCCTGAGATGGAACCCTATTCGCTGCCCGTATCCTTCGAGGAGACGAAGGAGGCGCTGGTGCTGAACATGCACACGCGGAACGAAGCGATACGGCTGCTGAAAGACGGCACGACCATCATTATCTTTCCAGCCGGCGGTGTCGCAACCGCGAAGAAGGGATTCGGCATTGCCGACGACCTGCCGTGGAAGATCTTCGCCGCAAAACTCATCCAGGCTACCAGGGCCAACGTGGTTCCGGTCTATTTCGAGGGGCAGAATGGTCGGCTCTTTCACCTGGCCAGCCGGATCTCGATGACATTCAGGCTGTCGCTTCTCATCCGCGAGTTTAAACGCCTGTCTGGAACGTCGATCACGGCACGGGTGGGCAGGGTGATGAGCTGGGACGATATGGCTGGGACCACAGACCGCAAGGAGTTGCTCGGTCTGCTCCACAGTGCCGTCTTCTCCATGCGACCCGTCAGACGTCAGCGGTTTCTCAAGAAGGCCAGTTGACCCAGGAAGCCGATGTCAGTCGGGCACGACGGCAGCGGTCGTGGCATCTGACGGGTTGGCATTGCGCATCAAAACCTCGACATCCACGTTGTTACCAGCCGTCACCTTGAATTCGCGCTGATAGATCTTGTCCTTGTTGCGGGCAACGGCGAGATAGTCGCCCTCGGCCAGCACCATGGAGGGCAGGGCGCTGACGCTTTCGTTGACCACGTCGCCCGCAGCCGTCAGCACCGACCAGGCCGTGTCGGCGATGGCTTCGCCACCCGGCTGAGACACGAGCTTCAGCGACACCTCCGCGGCCTTGTGCTGCAAGACTGCCTGCGTCAGCTTGCCCGCTTCCACCTGGATGTCGGCACGCACGACGGCGTTGATGTCACCGTACTCAGAGACCACGTGATAGGTCCCTGTCGCAAGCCGCACGATGGTGTTGGGCTTTACCTCCGACATCACCAGGGCCCGATCGCCGTTTTCGCGGACTTCGGCCGCATAGACGGAGAAGCTCAGCTGTGCCGGTGGGATAGTCTGGTCCGCTCCGGCAACCGCGTTCAGGATGAACCCGCCGGCATCAAGGACGAGGGTCTGTTTCTGGAAGTCGCCTTCAGAAGGTACAGTTACTTTTTTCGTGACGCCGGCGCGGCCGAACGCGACATTCACGAAATAATCACCCGGCGCCAGCTGGAAGGCGGCGGATCCGCCGTCGGAGCTTGCAACAAGCGGAAGCTTGCCGTCCACACCGGCAATCGGGCTGAACACGCGCCAGGCAAGACCTTCCTGCATCACGTCGCTGTCAGCCGTCAGCCTGGCATCAAACCGCACATCCTTCGCGATCGAGCCGGCGCTTTCGCCCGGTGTGGCCGAGAAGGCGTTCAGCTTGGGCATCTTCCCCGTGCTGTCGAGCTGGCGGAAGCTTCCGAACGCATCGCTTTGCGCGAAACCCAGGTCGGCAGCGGTCAACAGCAGCAGGCCTGCAGCAGCGATACGGGTAACGAACGATAGGCCTGGCATCAGGATATGACCCGTTGACTCTTGTTTTGCGAGAAGCCACTTGAAGACGAACGTCCGGGCATTTTCAAGGCCTACCTCTATATCACGTATCGATCGGAAGCTTTCGACATGGAAAACAACCTGAAGCTCAGCGATTACCTGCAAGAGCGCCACTCGACGCCCGTTGCCCAGATCACAGGCCCGGGCCCATCGCAAGAAGAGCTCGAATCGATCTTGAGCATGTCGGTCCGCGTTCCCGATCATGGCAAAATCGCGCCTTGGCGCCTTGTCGTCTATCGGGGTGACGTTTGCACGAAGCTCGGCGAAACCTTCCTTGAACTCGCGCTCGCCGGTAACCCGGAGATGAATGAACCGGCCAAACAGGCTGAACTGACGCGTTTCACACGTGCACCGCTTGTCGTTGCCGTTGTCAGCACCGCGCAGCCCCACGTCAAAATCCCTGAATGGGAGCAGGTCCTGTCGGCTGGCGCTGTCTGCCTCAACATGCTGATGGCTGCAAATGCACATGGCTATGTTGCCAACTGGCGCACCGAGTGGGTGTGCTACGACGAGCGAGCCCTCGACGCTCTTGGCATAAGCCCGGGCGAAAAGGTCGCGGGTTTCATTCATATCGGCTCGAGCGATTTCGCGACGCCGGACCGGCCGCGGCCGGCTCTTGCCGACATTGTCACCTACGCAGGTTGAACGCATGTTTTATCGCACCGACACGAACGCCCACGGCATGCGCCATGATCCCTTCAAGGCCATCGTGGCGCCGCGGCCGATCGGCTGGATCGGTACCAAAGGCCGCGACGGTTCGCTGAACCTGTCGCCCTATTCTTTCTTCAACATCGTGTCCGATAACCCCAAGATCGTGATGTTCTCCTCGTCGGGACGCAAGCACAGTCTGAAGAATGCGTCGGACACGGGTTTTTTCACGGCAAGCATGGCCAGCCGCCATGTTTCCGAACAGGTCAACGCTTCCTCGGCTCCGGTAGATTACGGGGTGAATGAGTTCGACCTGGCTGGCCTCACCGCCAGAATGGGAGAGGTCGTCGACGCGCCCTACGTTGCGGAGGCCTATACCGCGCTGGAGTGCCGTCTTACCGAAGTGATCCAGCCGAAGGATCTCAAGGGCGAGCTCACCGACGCCTACATGGTGTTTGGCGAGGTGGTCGGAATCCATATCTCCGAAGACATCATCCGGGATGGCCGAATCGACATGCGGCTTGCCCGACCGGTCGGCCGCATGGGTTACCGTGACTATTCCGATGCCGGCGAGGGCGTGTTCGAACTGATCCGTCCGACGTGAGATTTCATACTCTCGGCCTGGTTCAGGCTACGCGTGAGGTGCGCCGCGCCGGGTGTGGAACATGGTGAACCAATCTTAAACTTTTTGTCTCTACCGTGGCACCAGGCTGCTCCAGACGGAGCAGCAGCGTTGTGTTTCCGGGGCAGGTCGTGATCGTACAGGCATTTCTTCGTTGGGCTGAGACGGCAAGAGCTGGGGACCGTTCCCGCGCAGCGGATGCCCTTGGTCGAGCATATCTCCACGCGGCGATGGGGGCGGAAGAGCGCAAGGCTGCCGGATTGGCGATCACTTACCTTCTCGATGACCCTTCGCCGCGCGTACGTCTCGCATTGGCAGAATCGATCGCCGATTCGCCTCAGGCTCCTCGTGCGATCATCCTCGCGCTTGCGGAAGATCAGGTCGAGATCGCCTGTACGGTGATTGCCCGCTCGCCCGTGATCAGCGACTCGGATCTTGTCGACCTGATCGGCCGAGGCGATGGAATGACCCGGCGTCTGATCGCTTCGCGGCCAAATCTTTCCCGCGGCGCCTGTGCAGCACTTGCAGAAATCGGCGACGAGCCGGAAATTCTAATTCTGCTCGAAAGTGGCACTGCGTTGATCACAGGCATATCCCTGCGCCGGATCGCCGAGCGGCATGGACAGCGCCACGACATTCGCAACCTTCTGCTCGAGCGCGAAGACCTTCCTTCAGAAGCGCGCCACATGCTCGTTAGCCATATCGCGGACACGCTTCTCAACTGCGGTCTGGTCCGCTCGACGCTTGCTCGCGGCCGTATCGAATATGTGGGCCGCGAGGCCGACGAAGCGGCAACCGTCGCAATTGCAGGAACGACGTCCCAGCAGGAAGTGCCGGCACTTGTCGAGCATCTCCGGGCATCGGGACGCCTCACACCGTCTTTCCTGATCCACGCCCTCTGCCTTGGCAAGGCTGACCTCGTTGCAGAGGCGGTATCGACCCTTTCCGGGCTCGGAGAGCGTCGCGTGAGGCCTATCCTGGCGACAGGCCGCCTTCATGCCGTTCGCGCCCTTTTTGAAGCCTGTGGTCTGACAAGGGAGATCGCCGCCGTCTTCGTCGAGGCTGTCCTGCTCTGGCGCGACGCGTCGGCGGGTCGTTCCACCGCTGATGTCTGCGGTCGTTTGATCGAGAGGTTTTCAGGGGTTGCAGGGCAGCATCCGGCAGTCTCGGATATGATCCAGATGATCGAGAGACGGCATCGTCTGGAGATGCGGTTCGCCGCACGAGCCTATGCGAGCGAGTTAGCGCTTGCTGCCTGAGCTCAGCGGTCGAAACGCTTGGCAACCCACGAATAACCGCCTTCGACAAGCCTTACGGGCGTCGTCACGAGCGTCTTGACGCCTTCGGTCGTTGGCAAAACGTTGCGAACCCGCTGGATCGCACGGCTGGCCAGACCTTCCTTCTGCTTCTCGCTTACGTCGCTGTCTGGCTCCGGAGCCGCCGCTATCGGCTCGGACGCTTGATCCCGCACGGGAGGGGTTTGCGACTGTGTTGCTGTCTCGATCGCATCGTCCGGATTCTGGCAGACGGCGATGATCACCGGATAAGGCTGATTGGCATAGGACGGTAGCCTGTCTTCGGAAACGGCGTCGCACATGGCGACCGTTGGCCATCTCTGGTCGACCGTCGAGATGTAGCGGCAGTCCGTGGCCGAATCGTTGCAGCCCAAAATAGTCATGACGATGAGCGCGGAATTCATGCTGTTTCCCCAATGGCGGTTGTTGGGGGTTAGATTGCTCAATGATGGCGCCAGCGAGGCGTCACGGCAGCGGGGCTGAACGCTTAAGGCGTTTGCGCCTTACGCTTATAGGCCCGCTCCGCCGCTTCGCTTGGCGACACCGCAAGGTCGGCCGATTGCACTTCGGTCGTCTCTGCCATCCGGACCTCGCGAATCCATTCCCGCCATATCGACACGATCAGCGCCATCAGAACCGGACCGATAAACAGTCCGAGAAAGCCCATGGTTTTCACACCACCGACAAGGCCGAAGAATGTGGGAAGGAATGGCAATTTGATAGGGCCGCCAACCAGGCGCGGACGAACCGTCTTGTCGACGATAAACAATTCCACCGCACCCCACGTGAACAGCCCGATCCCTGCGACGAACGAGCCGTTGGCAACGAGATAGGCAGATACCAGCGTGAACGAAAGCGGCGCGCCGCCCGGAATAAGCGCCATTACACCAGTGATGACCCCAAGTGTCACAGGCGAGGGGACGCCAGCAATCCAGTAGGCCACGCCAAGCACGATGCCTTCGCCGATCGCAATCAACGTCATCCCGGTCACCGTCGAACTAATTGTCGCCGGTACGACACGCGAAATCCGCTCCCACCGCGACGGCAGGATGCGCTCACCAACAAGATCAATCTGGCGTGAAAACGATGCGCCGTCACGATAAACGAAAAACAGCGCGATCATCATGAACAGCATGGTCAGAACAAGATGGAAGACGCCATCTCCGGCAGCAATCACGGCGCGGTAGATATTGCCGATATTGGCTCCGCTAACGATCTGTACAAGCTCGCCGATAGCGCCGGGTGACCCAACATGCTTTGTCCACTGCAACCCGAGCCAATCACCGGCCCAGGGAAGGCCGATGATCCAGGCTGGAGGCGGCGCCCCGAACCTGTTCACTTCGACCGCCCAGCTGAACCACTGGCGCAGTTCACCCGTGGTGTAGCTGATCGCAACGCCGATCGGCACAATCAGAAAGGCGAGGATGAACAGAATGGCAAGCGTCGCGGCGATTGTCGTGTTTCCGCCAACGCGGACCAAGAGCTTGCGATAAAGTGGCCAGCTGGCAAATCCGATGACAAGGGCGGCCAGAACCGGGACTAGGAAGCCGTAGAAGAAGTAGATCGACGCAGCAACAATCAGGACCAGAAGCCATCGAGCTGCCGATATGGCCGGTATCAGAGCAATGCGATTGGGAGAGACCGGTCCCAGCCAACGCGGTTCTCTTGGGGTGTTCCGATCATTTTGCGCGCTCACGATAAACTGCCACTCCCGATTGCTGTCGCCGATATGGTGTCTCGGCCATTTTGCTGCAAGCCTACAATGGACCTCTTAACCTAGCCCTTCATCGTCTGCCTATCCTTTAGATACGATACAAATGTGAAAACACCGAACCATAACTTCATCTGGGGCATTGCGATGGCTAAACCGTCTTTGTCAGCGCCCCTTGTTTCGGTAGAGCAGAACAATAGATAACCGTAACGTACGCGTGTTTTATAAGAGACGAGATCCAAGGACTTTAATGATGCTCAATGCGGAGGCGGTCGACCTTACAAATTGCGACCGCGAGCCAATTCACATCCCAGGGAGCATTCAACCGCATGGTTGCCTTCTTGCCTGCGACTTAACTGGCGCTGAGATTCTTCACCACTCTGCGAATGTCGGAGAAATGCTCGGTGTTGAAGGTGACATCAACGGCCGGCGTCTTGAAGACGTCGTCGGTGGCGAAGCGGCCCATTCGCTTCGCAACGCGCTCGCGACCTCTGATGATCCAGCACGCCCGGCGCTACGCCATGCCTTGCGACTCCCGTCAGGCAAAGCTTTCGACATCTCGTTGCATCGTTTCGATTCCAAGGTGATCATCGAGTTCGAGCCGGCTTCCAACGATGCCGACCAGCCGCTCGAAGTTGCGCGCATGTTGATCAGCCGCATTCGCAACATGAAGAGCATCGACAGGCTTATCGAGAACGCTGCAAGGCTGATGTTCGCCATGCTCGGATATGACCGCGTGATGGTCTATCGTTTCGAGGAGGAAGGGTCCGGCAAGGTCGTCAGCGAATACAAACGCCGCGACCTCGAGAGCTTCAAGGGCCAGTATTTTCCTGCAGCGGATATCCCCAAACAGGCACGCATTCTCTACATCAAGAACACCATCCGCGTCATCTCCAACGCTGATAACGAGCGTGTGGCCATCGTCCCTGAGTTGGGCGAAGACGGCCTGCCGCTTGATATGTCCTTCGCGCATCTGAGGAGTGTTTCGCCGATCCACTGCGAGTATCTTCGCAACATGGGCGTCTCTGCCTCGATGTCGGTGTCCATCATCGTTGATGGGGAGTTGTGGGGGCTGATGGCCTGCCACCACTATTCGCCAAAGACCTTGTCGATGCCCCAGCGCGTTGCGGCAGAAACGTTCGGCGAGTTCTTCTCCCTGCATTTGAGCGCGCTGAAACAGAAGCAACTTGTCGAAACGGCAAATCTTGCCAGACGTTCGCTCGACCGATTCCTTCAGATCGCTTCCAACCACAACGATATCAGCGGGTTGTTGAGAAGTTCACTGGATGATTTCGGCGGCATGCTACCCTGCGATGGGGTCGGGCTGTGGCTTGACGGGATCTGGACAGGGCAGGGGCTCGTGCCACAGGAGCATCTGGTTGCCGAACTGGCGGAACTGGTCGGCGGCGTCGCGGGCGGACGGATTTGGTCGACGGCCGAATTGTCTCGGTCGCTACCGTTGTCGATGATCTCGCCGGACGACGTGAGCGGCGTTCTTGCCATTTCGTTGTCCCAGCGCCCTCGCGACTATCTGTTTTTCTTCCGCAAGGAAGTCGTGCAGACCCTCGATTGGGCAGGCAATCCCGACAAGCAGTATACCAGCGGACCGCATGGGGAGCGACTGACGCCGAGGTCGAGCTTCGCCATTTGGAAAGAACAGGTGCGCCTCAAGGCTCAACCTTGGACCGATACGGATCTCGAGATTGCCGACGCCATCAGGGCAGTTCTTGTCGAAACCGTACTGCATCATAACGAACTGCTTGCGGACGAGCGCGGTAAGGCGGACGTGCGCCAGCGCATGCTCAACGAGGAGCTCAACCACCGCGTCAAGAACATCCTGTCTGTGATCAAGGCGCTCGTGGGGCATCCTGTGGATGACTCAAGACCGCTGTCCGATTACGTCGGCTCGCTGAAGGGACGCATTCAGGCATTGGCCTATGCGCACGATCAGGTCGTCCGCAGCGGCGATGGCGGACATCTGGCCGACCTTCTCGAAGCCGAACTGCAGCCCTATAAGGGAAGCGGCCGCATCGTGACGATGAGCGGACCGCGATTCTGGCTTGATAGCCGTGCGTTTTCCGTCATGGCCCTCGTCCTGCACGAAATGTCTACCAATGCTGCGAAATACGGTTCGCTCTCGGTATCTGACGGTCGGCTCGACATCGAGTGGGGCCGAAGTGCTGATGGCGATTGCGAGCTGACCTGGAAAGAAACCGGTGGTCCGGTCACAAAGGCGCCCAGTCGCAGTGGGTTCGGCAGTGTCCTTATCAGCCGCAGCATGCCCTTCGAGCTGGATGGACGGGCATCGGTCGACTATCCGCCCGAGGGCGTCAACGCGGTCTTTGTCATCCCCTCCAAGCACGTTCACGCAGATGATGACGCGGCATCCGAGGACGATCTCCACCTTGATGGGCTCGGCGGACGGACGGCGAGCGAGCGATCACTCGGCAATCTGGAGTTCCTTCTTGTGGAAGATCAGATGCTGATCGCAGCAGATGTCGAGGCGATGCTGGCGGACAATGGTATCGACAAGGTAACGACATCGCCTTCGGTCTCGGACGCGCTTCGCCGCCTCAAGGATTTCACCCCGGACGTCGCGATCCTCGATGTCAATCTGGGATCCGGTACGTCGCTTCCAATCGCGGAAGAACTTCTGCGTCGTCACGTGCCCTTCGTGTTTGCGACGGGATACAGCGATCGCTCGATCATTCCGGCGACGTTTTCAGCGCCGGTCGTGCGCAAGCCTTATGAAGCGACGGCGTTGATCGCCGCCGTCAGCAAGGTTCTGGAACGATAGCTTCAAAATGCGACCGGAAGTCTTCCGGTCGCAGCAATCAGATATCGAGGTTATCGGCAAAGGCGGCGCGTTCCTGGATAAACCGGAAGCGCGCCTCGGGCCTCGTGCCCATGAGATTGTCGACCGCCTCGCGCGTGCCTTCGAAATCAACCTCGTCGATCCCGACGCGCAGCAACGTGCGCTTGGCGGGGTCCATGGTCGTTTCCTTCAACTGCGCAGCCATCATCTCGCCAAGGCCTTTGAAGCGACCAATTTCGACTTTCTTGCCCTTGAACACCGTTTCCATCAATTCGGCCCGATGCGCGTCGTTGCGGGCATAGACGGTCTTTCCACCCTGCCGGATGACGTAAAGCGGCGGCACGGCCAGATAAAGATGGCTGCCGCGGATGAGTTCGGGCATTTCCTGATAAAAGAACGTGATCAGCAGCGATGCGATATGGGCGCCGTCGACATCGGCGTCGGTCATGATGATGACCCGCTCGTAGCGAAGATCCTCCTCGCGGTATTTCGTCCGCGTGCCGCAGCCAAGGGCCTGCACCAGATCTGCGATCTGCTGGTTGGCCGAGAGTTTCTCGCGGCTTGCCGAGCCGACGTTGAGGATTTTACCTCGGAGCGGAAGAATGGCCTGGTTCAACCGGTTACGGCCCTGCTTCGCCGAGCCGCCAGCCGAGTCACCCTCGACGATGAACAGTTCGGCGCCCTCGGCCGTGTTCTGTGAGCAATCGGCAAGCTTGCCGGGAAGGCGCAGCTTGCGCACGGCCGTCTTGCGATTGACCTCTTTTTCCTTGCGGCGACGAAGCCGCTCTTCGGAGCGCTCAATCACCCAGTCGAGCAGTTTCGCGGCCTCGTTGGGATTTCCGGTCAGGTAATGATCGAAGGGGTCGCGCAGAACGTTCTCGACGAGCCGCTGGGCTTCCACGGTCGCAAGCTTGTCTTTGGTCTGGCCGACAAATTCCGGCTCGCGGATAAAGACAGACAGCATGCCCACGGCCGAGATCATCACGTCATCAGTGGTAATTTCGCGGGCACGTTTGTTCTGGGTCAGTTCGGCGTAATTCTTCAGGCCCTTGGTCAGCGCGATGCGCAACCCGGCTTCATGGGTACCGCCTTCGGTCGTCGGAATTGTGTTGCAGTAGGAGTGAACCTGCGGGTCGCCACCATACCACGTGATGGCCCATTCCATGGCGCCGTGACCACCGGTCTTTTCGGTACGGCCCGCAAAGATTTCGCGAGTGACGGTGAAATCCTTGCCGAGCGTGGCCGAAAGATAGTCTTTCAGACCGCCGGGAAAATGGAAGACCGCCTTGTCCGGCACGTCGCCACCGGCCTGAACCAGTGACGGATCGCAGCTCCAACGGATTTCGACGCCGCCGAACAGATAAGCCTTCGAGCGCGCCATGCGGAAAATGCGACCGGCATCGAACTTCGCGTGATCGCCGAAGATCTGCGGATCCGGATGGAAGCGGACGCGGGTGCCGCGACGATTGTGTACGTCACCGAGTTCTTCGAGCCCACCTTGCGGAACGCCGCGGGAAAAACGTTGGCGATAGAGCTTCTTGTTGCGCGCAACCTCGACTTCCAGCATGTCGGACAACGCATTGACGACGGAGACGCCAACCCCATGCAGACCGCCCGAGGTCTCGTAAGCCTTTCCGTCAAACTTACCGCCGGCATGAAGCTTGGTCATGATAACTTCGAGTGTCGACTTGCCGGGCACCTGTGGATGGTTTTCCACAGGAATGCCACGACCGTTGTCGGTCACGGTCAGGCAACCTTCGGTATCCAGATACACCTCGATGAAATTGGCATGGCCGGCCACGGCTTCGTCCATCGAGTTGTCGATGACCTCGGCAAACAGATGGTGGAGAGCCTTTTCGTCAGTGCCGCCGATATACATGCCGGGGCGCATACGCACCGGTTCCAGCCCCTCCAGCACGCGGATCGACGATGCGCCGTAGTCGTCGCCGTCGGCGGCGATTGTAGCCGGACGTCGCGGCGAAGGCGCTGCCTTGACGGCGGGTACAGGTTCCGCTGGCGCTGATCTGGGGAGAGCGGGCGTATCGGCAAAAAGGTCGTTATTGTCATCCATTGGCGGTGTCGGTACTACCTGTCGGGGTGCGGAGGAGATAGCCATACCCATCTCGTGCTGTTTCGAATCACATGCGATTTTGCCAGAAAACCGGCTTTCTCGCGATGCCGTACGCACACGGCGGCTCTGCCAGCAATGCTGCCTCGGCTTTAGCATGGCAAGTTGGAAGACAGAAGGTTCCGAATGAAAGCCCGCATGTCCACAGTTCATTTCTTTTTCGGCACGCTTCTTGCTGGCATGGTCGCGCTCACCGCTTCAGCAAGCCTCGCGCAGGAAGGCCCCATCAAGCCGTTCAAGGACGAGCTTTTCTCCAGGTTCGAGGTGCTGGAGACTAAGGACGGCGGCGCTTACGAGGTGGTCGACTACCAGGAACTGCGCGACATCAACGGTCGTGACAGTGAGCCTGAGCGGCGGGTCAAGAATGCCTATGTGGCGCTTGGACCGCGCCGTGTCCAGGAAAATGAAACCCTGGCCTTCTCCGGACGGACCCTTGATGTCACCAGGGTGGGACCTTCTCAAGGTGGCGCCTTCACGGTGATCTTCATTCACGGCAGGGGCGGCGACAGGCGGCTCGGCGTCAACGACTACACGTTCGGCGGCAATTTCAACCGACTGAAGAACCTCGTCACCGCGTCAGGCGGGACCTACTATTCGCCGAGCGTAAAATCCTTCGACGACAAAGGTGCAGCCGATATCGCCGCCCTTATTCGCTATGCGTCGGAGAAATCGACTGGACGTCCAATCATCCTCGCCTGCGCCTCCATGGGTGGCTTCATCTGTCAGGCCGTGAGCCGTGACGCCACGACGATCCGCATTCTGGAGGGAATGGTTCTGCTTGGCGGTCCACCTGATCCGGGTCTGCCGTCGACGCCGTTCGCCAAGGCGAAACTGCCGGTCTATATCGCCCATGGCAGTGCCGACAGCGTCTACGCAGCCAGCGGACAGACCGAGATCTACCGGAAATTGCAGAGCGCCGGATACCCGGTCCGCATGTCCGTTTTCAACACGGGTGGGCACGGAACGCCGATCCGGATGATCGACTGGCGCAAAGCCCTCAATTTCGTGCTTATTGCCCACAAATAACCGGTTTAAGCGCAATCGGGCGTTTCAATGGATCTCAACCGATTGAATCGCGGCGTGCATCGCTTGCGGTGCGCGATGAGTGGGCTCTAGGCCGGTGTCCCGGCATCCATGATCCATCCAAGCACTTGAAATGCGTTCATTATTCAGCGTACGAAGTGTGAAAGGACATGTCGGGACGCCTGTCCTGCACGTTTAGGTGGCGGCGCTCAACGGCGTCGGCTGGAGGAGAGGAACAGGGATCGACATGACACCAGAAATTCGCCCGCTTATTGCCGGAAACTGGAAGATGAACGGCACGAGGGACAGCCTTCCCGAGATCAAGGCGATTGCTCAGGGCGTGATGGGACCTCTCTCGGAAAAGGTCGAAACCCTGATATGCCCGCCGGCCACGCTTCTCTATGTGGCGACGGCGCTTTCGACAGACAGCCCGCTGATGATCGGCGCCCAGGATTGTCATCGGAAGGATTGCGGCGCGCATACCGGTGATATTTCAGCAAACATGATCGCCGACTGCTTCGGCACGCATGTGATCGTCGGCCATTCCGAACGGCGCGTCGATCATCGTGAAACGGACGCGACGGTTCGCGCCAAGGCCGAGGCTGCCCATGCAGCCGGATTGATCGCGATCGTCTGCGTCGGCGAAACGGCGGAGGAACGCGACACCGGTCAGACACTGGATATTCTGAAGCGTCAGCTCGATGGCTCCCTGCCAGATGATGCGACGGCCGCAAACACGGTCATTGCCTACGAGCCCGTATGGGCGATCGGATCCGGCGTGACGCCGACCGCAAGCGATGTGGAAGCCGCGCATGCTTTCATGCGCGCAGAACTTGTGAAGCGGTTCGGCGACGACGGCAAGGGGATGCGTCTCCTCTACGGCGGCTCGGTCAAGCCGGGCAATGCGGCGGAGCTGATGGCGATCGAAAATGTCGATGGCGCATTGATCGGTGGCGCCAGCTTGAAAGCCGACGATTTTCTCGCCATCTACGGCGTCTATGAGGCCTTGACCGCCTGAGCCATTCAATAGGGGCTTGGAAAGCGGGCGGGCCTCATGTAAAGAGCCGCCAAACTTCTTCTATTGCCTCGCCAACGGGGCAGGGATCTTATTCATGCAGACTGTTCTGATCGTCATTCATCTCATGATCGTGCTGGCGCTTGTCGGCGTCGTGCTGATCCAGCGCTCCGAAGGCGGAGGGCTTGGCATCGGCGGCGGTTCCGGCTTCATGTCGGCGCGCGGCACGGCAAACGCCCTGACCCGCACGACGGCGATCCTGGCGACGCTGTTTTTCGTCACGTCATTGGCGCTCGGTATTCTGGCACGCTACGAATCGCGTCCAACGGATATTCTCGACCGCATTCCGCAGAGCCAGCAGGGTTCAGGCAATGGTATCTTGAACCAGCTCGGCCCGGCACCGACCGCTCCGCCGGCAAGCAACGGCGTCCCATCGGATGGCGCGAGTTCAGCGCCTGCTCCGACAGCACCGGCAACGGGAGCACCGGCTCCGGCGACACCGGCCCCGGCAACGCCCGCTCCGACGAACAGCGTTCCAACCGGCCAGTAAGGCACGGTTGAAGGCAACAAACTCCGGCGGGCCAAAAGCCTGCCGGTTTTCGTTTGTGGAGATTCCACAGACTTTTTTCGGAAAAAGAAAATTCCGCTGGCGGAATCAGAAATCAGAAGGTATTCGGTGGCTCCCATGGCGCGATATGTATTCATCACAGGCGGCGTGGTTTCTTCCCTCGGAAAAGGAATTGCGGCCGCGGCCCTCGGAGCTCTGCTCCAGGCGAGGGGTTACCGGGTTCGGCTGAGGAAGCTCGATCCTTATCTCAACGTTGATCCGGGCACTATGAGCCCGACGCAGCACGGCGAGGTCTTTGTGACCGACGACGGCGCTGAGACCGATCTGGATCTCGGTCACTACGAGCGGTTCACCAGCCGTTCGGCGACCAAGACCGACAACATCACCACCGGCCGCATCTACAAGAACATCATCGACAAGGAACGCCGCGGCGACTACCTCGGCGCGACCGTTCAGGTCATTCCGCATGTCACCAACGAGATCAAGGATTTCGTTACCGAGGGCAATGAGGACTACGATTTCGTCCTCTGCGAAGTTGGCGGTACGGTCGGCGATATCGAAGCGATGCCGTTCATGGAGGCGATCCGCCAGGTCAAGAACGACTTGCCCCGCGGAACAACGATCTATCTGCATCTGACACTGATGCCGTTCATTGCGGCAGCCGGCGAGTTGAAGACCAAGCCGACCCAGCATTCCGTCAAGGAACTGCAGGCGCTGGGTATCGCGCCAGACATCCTGCTGGTGCGCGCAGACCGGGAAATCCCGGAGGCCGAGCGCCGCAAGCTTTCGCTGTTCTGCAACGTTCGCCCATCCGCGGTCATCCAGGCGCTCGACGTTGCCAATATCTACGACGTCCCTATGGCCTACCACAAGGAAGGCCTCGATTCGGAAGTGCTGGCTGCGTTCGGCATCGAACCCGCTCCCAAGCCCCGTCTGGACGCCTGGGAAGAGGTCTGCAACCGCATCCACACGCCGGAAGGCGAAGTGACGATCGCGATCGTCGGCAAGTACACAGGCCTCAAGGACGCCTACAAGTCGTTGATCGAGGCCCTGCATCACGGCGGCATCGCCAATCACGTCAAGGTCAATCTCGAGTGGATCGAATCGGAAGTCTTCGAAAAGGAAGACCCGGCTCCGTGGCTTGAGAAGGTTCACGGCATTCTGGTCCCCGGCGGCTTCGGCGAACGCGGTTCCGAGGGCAAGATCCTCGCGGCGCAGTTTGCACGCGAACGCAAGGTTCCGTATTTCGGCATCTGCTTCGGCATGCAGATGGCGGTGGTGGAAGCCGCCCGTCATCTCGCCGGCATCGAAGACGCATCCTCGACCGAGTTTGGTCCTGCAAAGGAACCGGTCGTCGGTTTGATGACGGAATGGCTGAAGGGCAACGAGCTCGAGAAGCGGTCTACCGCCGGCAACCTCGGTGGCACGATGCGTCTCGGCGCCTATCAGGCAGCTCTGAAGAAGGGCACCAAGATCGCCGAGATCTACGGGTCGACGGATATCTCCGAGCGCCATCGTCACCGTTACGAAGTGAACGTCCAATACAAGGACCGCCTTGAAAACTGCGGCCTCGTCTTCTCGGGAATGTCACCGGACGGCCTTCTGCCGGAAACGGTCGAATATCCTGACCATCCGTGGTTCATTGGCGTTCAGTACCATCCGGAGCTGAAGAGCCGACCGCTCGATCCGCACCCGCTGTTTGCGAGTTTCGTCGAGGCAGCGCTCGAACAGAGCCGTCTCGTCTAAGACCTGAAAAACCCGGCTTCGACCGGGTTTTTCTTTGCCCGCTTTTCTATTTCAGCGCCTTGTATACGGCAAGCGCCCGGTCGCGGGCGAAACCGTGATCGACGATGGGCTTGGGATAGGTCTTCCCCAGCTCGATCCCGGCCTTCTCCAGCACCGCCGCCGGCGCCTCGAACGGCTTGTGGATGTATTTGCGGTCGAGCTTTGCCAGTTCGGGCACATGCTCGCGAACGTAATCGCCGTCTGGATCGAATTTCTCGCCCTGCAGGATAGGGTTGAAGATCCGGAAGAACGGTGAGGCATCGGCGCCGCTGCCGGCCACCCACTGCCAGTTGGCGGAATTGTTGGCAGGATCCGCATCGACAAGCGTATCGCGGAACCACTGCTCGCCCTTGCGCCAGTCGATCATCAGATCCTTGATCATGAACGACGCCGTGATCATCCGCACCCGGTTGTGCATATAGCCGTGTTTCCACAACTGCCGCATACCGGCATCGACGATCGGATAACCCGTCATCCCCTTGGTCCAGGCCGTAAATTGCTTGGCATCGTATTGCCATTCGAATGCGTCGAACTTGTCGTCCCAGTTTTCGCGATCGAGGCCGGGAAATTCGATCAGCAGACCGTAGCAGAAATCGCGCCAGGCAAGCTCGCGGCGGAAGTGCGACACGTCTTCCGATGTCTTCGCCGGAAGACCTCTCGTCTCGTACCAGATGCGGGCAGGGGAAATCTCGCCATGGGTGAGGTGGGCAGACAGCGAAGACGTGGCGTCGATCGCCGGAAAGTCCCGACCGCGCTTGTAGTCGTGCAGGTCCCTGTCGATGATGTCCTTTAACTTCTCCCGCGCGCCCTGTTCTCCCGGTGTCCACATTTCGGAAAAACCCGAAGCCCAGTCCGGCTTTGCCGGCAGCAGGTCCCAGCCGTCCAGGCTTTCCGAACGGGGAAATTGCTTCGGGGCAGGGATGGACTTTGGGGTATCCATCGGCTCGTGCGGTTCGCCGAGCTTCTGCATCGCGTTCCAGAACGGTGTAAAAACCTTGAATCGCTTGCCCGCCCCCGTCCGGATCCGGTCCGGCTCGTGGAGAAGCTGGCCATGAAAGGCGCTGATGGCGATGCCCTTGTCTTTGAGGGCGACCGCGATTTCACGGTCGTAGTCCGTGCGTTCATAGGCGCGGTTGACGAAGACGGAGCGGGCGCCGGTCTTGTGGGCGATGTCGGACAGAACATCCTCGGCCTTTCCCCTAACGAGAATGAGGTCACTGCCGAGCGCTTTCAGCGCGCCCTTGAGTGCCGTCAGCGAATGATGCAGCCACCATTCCTGCGCGCCACCGAGAGGCCCGATGTTCAGTTCGTCGGGTTCGCGGATATAGACGGGGATGACCGGGCCGCCGGCATCGATCGCGGCATTCAGCGCCGCATTGTCATCGAGACGGAGATCCTTGCGAAACCACAGGATGGTCGGAATGTCTTTGTCAGTAGAATGATCGGCAGGCACGCGCTTCTCCGTTCGAGGCATCGCAAAGGACGCCTGGAAAGCGCCTTAGGAACGAATGAGCAATATAGGGCAGGGTGCACCGGCAGCCAGCTCCAGAGCGTGCGGAGGACGCACGATAAGTCCGTCGGATCGCGAAAATATCTTCATCATCGACGAATCCTGCTTTCCGAAAGCCTTGGCAACAAGATTTCCCGCCGCGTCACGCGTCACGCTCGCGCGAACATAGTCCTGCCGCTGGTCGTTCGCCTTGATAGGCTCCGCTGTGACACCCATGACCTCGCGGTTCCTCTCGCTGAGATGCGCGAGCTTTCGCAGCAGCGGCTCGAGGAAGAGGAGACTGGTCACAAGGCTTGCGACCGGGTTGCCGGGCAGGCCCAGCACATGCATGCCGTCGAGCGAACCGACCATCAGCGGTTTGCCGGGACGCATCGCGATCCGCCAGAAATCGAGTTCCATACCGGCGCCCTTCAGCGTCAACTGGACGAGGTCGTGATCGCCGACAGAAGCTCCACCGAGCGTGACCAGCACGTCGGCCTTTTCGAGCTGCGCCCGTGCGACAGCTGCAGCGATATCCGCCTGGTTGTCCTTGACGATGCCAAGGTCGAGAACCTCACCGCCGTTGGACCGCACCAGTGCGGCGACGCCGAACGTGTTGGAGGCAATGATCTGCGCGGTCGCCGGCACACCGCCAGGAACTACAAGCTCGTCACCGGTCGCAAGGATCGCGACCCTTGGTCGCCGATAGATCTCAAGCGTCGGATGGTTCATCGCGGCGGCGACGGTCAGATGCGCGAAGTCGAGCTCTGTGCCGCGCTTGAGGACGATCTCGCCCTCCGCGAAATCCTGGCCGCGGGGCCGCACATGCCGTCCTTCGACGACGGCAAATGCAGTGCGGATCCGGTCGTCCGCGATTCGCTCGGCATCTTCCTGGATGAGGACGGAATCAGCGCCCTGCGGCAGAGGTGCACCCGTGAAGATCCGCACCGTCTCGCCCGGGCCGACAATGC
The DNA here is from genome assembly GCF_013317225.1 of Neorhizobium sp. AL 9.2.2. Lineage (NCBI taxonomy): Bacteria > Pseudomonadati > Pseudomonadota > Alphaproteobacteria > Hyphomicrobiales > Rhizobiaceae > Neorhizobium > Neorhizobium sp. AL 9.2.2. The sequence goes on along the minus strand of NZ_JAALXU010000003.1, from coordinate 1,148,737 downwards.
CCTCGAAGGCATGGCCCGCAGACGCCGTCCCGATGACCGACAGTTCCGTGCCGATCGTAGACGCGTCCTCTGCCCGTACTGCGTAGCCGTCCATGGCGGACGCGTCGAACGGTGGCTGTGTCAGCCTCGCGGCCAGATCGGCAGCCAGCACGCGACCGTCGGCCTCGCCGAGCGGGACATTCACGATATCGTCGATCGGACGCGCTGCAGAGAGCAGCCGGCTCCTGGCATCCGCCACGGGGAGTAGTGCTTTCATCAGCCCTCCAGGCGGTATGTTCCGGACTTGCCGCCGGTCTTCTCGAGAAGCTGGATGCCGCCGATCTGCATGCCCTTGTCTGCGGCTTTCGCCATATCGTAGATCGTCAGGCAGGCAACGGACACCGCCGTCAGCGCTTCCATCTCGACGCCGGTCTTGCCGGTCAGCTTGGCGGTCGCCGTGACACGCAGACCGGGCAGGGCGGCGTCTTCGGTAATCTCGACCGAGACCTTGGTCAGCATCAGCGGATGGCAAAGAGGAATGAGATCGCTGGTCTTCTTCGCCGCCATGATCCCGGCGAGCCGCGCTGTTCCAATGACGTCACCCTTCTTGGCATTGCCATCCAGAATCAGCGCCAGCGTCTCGGGAAGCATCCTGACATGACCCTCGGCCGTCGCCGAGCGTACGGTTTCAGTCTTGTCGCCGACATCGACCATATGCGCTTCGCCGGCCGCATCGATATGAGTGAGTGTTGCCATTATTCGGCCGCCTGTGCGGAGAGCTCGCCGGACAGCAGCAGCCGCGTCGCCGCAGCAACGTCGTCCTGACGCATCAGGCTTTCACCGACGAGGAAGGTCTCGATATCAGCCTTCTGAAGCCGCTGGCAGTCGGCGTAGGTGAAGATGCCGCTTTCGCCGACGAGGAGTCGATCGGCTGGCACCATCGGTGCAAGTGTCTCACTGATGGCGAGATCGAGCTCGAACGTGCGCAGATTGCGGTTGTTGATCCCCACCAGCGGTGCCTCGAGCTTGAGCGCCCGCTCCATTTCAGGGGCGTCGTGCACTTCGATCAGCGCCTCCATGCCAAGCTCGCCGGCGACCTCGTAGATCGCAAGCGCGTCGTCATCCGACAGCGCCGCCATGATGATCAGGATGCAGTCGGCTCCCCAGGCGCGCGCTTCGTGCACCTGGTAGGTCTCGAACATGAAATCCTTGCGCAGAACGGGCAGGGCGCAGGCAGCCTTTGCCGCGACCATGAATTCCGGTGCGCCCTGAAAGCTCGGTGTATCGGTGAGAACCGACAGGCAGGCTGCACCGCCGGCCTCATAGGCTGCGGCGAGCGACGGCGGATCGAAATCTGCGCGGATCAACCCTTTCGAAGGGCTCGCCTTCTTGATTTCGGCAATGAGACCAAAAATGCCGGCATCCTTCTTCGCCTGCAATGCACGCAGAAAACCGCGCGGAGCAGGCTGGTCGGCGGAACGAGCCTTCAGCTCAGTGAGCGGTACACTCGCCTTGGCCGCTGCGATTTCCTCGCGCTTATAGGCTTCGATCTTCTTGAGAATATCCGCCATTCGCTCAATCCTTCTCGTTCGATACGGCCACAAGCCGGTCAAGCGCTGCAGCGGCATTGCCGCTTTCGAGCGCGTTCGTGGCGATCGTCATGCCATCCTTCAGCGTTTCAGCCTTTCCGGCGACGACAAGCGCTGCCGCCGCGTTGCAGAGTGAGATGTCACGGTATGCATTCTTCGCCCCGCCGAGAACCGCCCGCAACGCCTTCGCATTGTGGATTCCGTCACCACCCTTGAGGTCGGCAAGCGTTGCCTGCGGCACGCCAAAATCGGCTGGGGTCAGTTCAAAGGAGCGGATACTGCCGCCCTCCAGAGCGCAGACCTGCGTCACGCCTGTCGTGGTGATCTCGTCCAGACCCTGGCCATGTACGACCCAGACAGTCTCGGAGCCGAGACCGCGCAGCACCTCTGCGATCGGCTGCAGCCATTTCGGATCGAAAACGCCGAGCAACTGACGCTTGGCGCCTGCAGGGTTCGAGAGAGGACCTAGAATGTTGAAGATCGTCCGCGTGCCCAGTTCGACGCGGCTAGGTCCCACATGGCGCATCGCGGCATGGTGCATAGACGCAAACATGAAACCGATCCCGGCCTCGCGGATACAACGGGCAATGCGGTCCGGACCGATTTCCAGGTTGACGCCGAGAGCCGACAGAGCGTCCGCCGTCCCCGATTTGGAACTCAACGCCCGGTTGCCATGCTTGGCGACGGGAACGCCCGTACCAGCCACGATGATCGACGCCAGTGTCGAGATGTTGTAGGTGCCGGCACCATCGCCACCGGTACCGACGATATCAACGGCATCGGCTGGTGCGTCGACCCGCAGCATTTTCTCGCGCATGGTCGTTACGGCGCCGGAAATTTCCGCCACCGTTTCTCCTCGTACGCGCAGCGCAATCAGAAACCCGCCGATCTGCGAGGGCGTCGCCTCGCCGGACATCAGAATGTCGAACGCCTGACGCGCCTCATCCAGCGTGAGGCTCTCCCCGGCAGCAACTTTGGCAATGAAGGGTTTCAGCTCAGGCATTCTTTGGCTCTCAAGTCGCTTAGTATTGCGCGGGCGCAGCCGACTGATTGACGGCGGCCTGGTTGATCGAAACACCGTAGGTGTTCTTGAGGCTGTTGACCATCTGATCGAGCATGTCATCGCCGGCAGAATCGGCCATGCGCTGCAGCTGCTCGTCGCCGGCAAGCGCATCGCTCGTGGCCTGATCGACCGCCGTCACCTTCAGAAGAAGGCGGCTCTCGCCGTCGGATCCGAGCGCTGTTCCAGTCACGCCGACCGGTCCGGCAAAGGCTGCCGCAATCGCTTCGTTGCCGAAGATGGCGTCCTCGCCGTTGCGGCGCAGGCCTGACTTTGTTTCGATGGCGACGCCGAGATCCTCAGCGATCACTGCCAGCGTCTCGCCCTTGTCGAGGCGACCCTTGAGGTCGGCTGTGCGTGCGGAAAGCGCCTGACGCTGCTGATCAGCCGTCCAGTCGGCAACGGCCCGGTCGCGGACTTCGCTAAGCGGACGTTCCCGTTCCGGCGTGACGTTGCGGACCTCGAACCAGACGAAGCCGTCCGTGCCAACCGTCAGCGGCAGCGTATCGGCGCCGGGATCGGTGCGGAAGACGTCGGTCAAAAGCGTGGTGCCGCTTGGGAGATCCGCAATGCGCTTGTCCTGCGGATCAAGACCGGATGCATTGGCCGTGACCGTGACGAGCTTGAGGTTCAGATCCTTTGCCGCGTCTTCAAGCGTCGTCCCGTTGCTGCGCAACTCCTCGAAGCGGTCATGTGCCGTGTTGAGTTCCTGCGAGGCGGCCGCGACCGCCATCTGCTGGCGCAACTCGCCCTTGACTTCATCGAAGGCGCGGGTGGTTTCCGGACGAACGTTGGAGACCCGCAAAATGACGGGACCGAATGTACCTTGAACGGCTGGCGTGATGCCGCCATTCGCGCCAAGCTTGAAGGCCGCTTCTGCAATTGCCTCATCCGGAACAGCGTCGCGGGTAAAGTCGCCGAGGCGAACGTCGGCTGCGGTTTTGCCCTGGTCCGCCATGACCTGGTCGAACGTCGTCGTTCCGGCGCGCAACTGCGTCGCCGCGGCTTCTGCCATTTCCATGTTGGGGAAGGGCAGCTGCTCGATGGTGCGCGTCTCGCTCGTCTTGAAGCTGGCGATCCGCTTGTCGTATTCGGCCCGCGCCTGCTCGTCGGTGATCGAAGACGCATCCGCGATGTCGGATGGCTGCAGCTTCACATAGGCAAACGTGCGGTATTCCGGGGCACGATAGCGGCTCTTCGCACCTTCGAACCATTGCGCCAGAATATCATCCGTCGGTGCTTTTACGGGATCGATATTGGCGTTCGACAAAAGCAGATATTCGACCGTGCGGCTTTCGTCCCGATACTGCTTCAATGCATCGATCAGAACCTGCGGCGGTTTGAACCCGTCGGACACCGATTCGACGATCTGGCTGCGGACAGCAACCTTGCTGCGCTCCTTGATGTAATCGTCCTCGCGAAGGCCGGCATTGCGCAGGCGGGATGTGAACAAGGCACGGTCGAACTGACCGTTGACGCCCTGGAATGCAGGGTCTTCGCTGATCAGGATACCGAGCTTGTCTTCTGAAAGACCGAGATTCATGTCGTCGGAAAGCTGATCGAGTGCAGCGCCTGCGGCGAGCTGTGCGAACACCTCGTTCTCGACGCCGAATGCACGTGCCTGTTCCGCGGTCAGCGGTGCGCCGAACTGACGACCGATATTGGCGACCTGTCGCTGATAGGCCAGCCTGAACTCTTCAGACGAGATCTGCTGATCGCCCACCGTCAGGACGGTATTGCTGTTCGATCCGATCAGGGAGTGCGAAATGCCCCAGATGCCGAAGGATGCGGCAAGAACCAGGAGCAGGAGTTTTGCGACCCAGGAGCGGGCTGCGTTTCTGAGCGAATTGAGCATCGGCGATATTACCTATCAGTCGTAGTGCCGCCTTTCCGGCGGTTTGAGCGAATGTCTCTAGAACAATCTGCAACGGAAATGAAGGCGTTGACGCGCAAAAGCGCGCAGGTACCACCATTGTCCGCCCCACTGACTATTTCGTGAAGGTAACGGGCGGGATTACACGACGACGACGGACATAACAGCCAGGTGCAATGGACACTCCATTCCCGCTATTGATCGAAACGACCCGTTTCGCCGAACGCTGCTCAGCATCTCCGCGTGCGAGCCGTCTCAGGCCCGGCGTCGCGTCCACTCATTCGCCGCCAGTGTACGTTTTAGCGCGTTAGTGGTAGGTTTCGGTAGAGACGTCGTCGTCCATGATGCGAAATGCTTCGTAAAGCGCTTCGACGAGCACGTCGGTAAGGCTGTCGCCATCGCCGTCCTGCAGGAAAAGGCCAATGGCCTGTTCGGATGGCTGGCTCGTGTGTTCGGTTTCTTTAGACATTCATTGTCCCCTAACTGTCGCGATTGATTCCGACAAGGGCAGGCTAGATAATCGCGCTTGCGTGGAACTGGAGTTCTTCTGGCGCGAAGAGACGCGGCGCCGACAATCGTAAAGGTGAGCAATCACTGTTTGAGGACCATTGGCATTCATCCGAATCTTGCTCGTGTTTGTCAGCGAATAATGAAGTTGGGACGGCGAAGTTCCCTCGATTCCGAGCCGATGGGTAGCGGCTCGGTTTACATGAATCGTCCAGTTTGTATTTTGGCTTGTGAAACGACAGGACTAATTTAGAAGCCTGTTTGGCTCTGAACCGCGGTGGAATGCGGGCGGAGATGAGGGAGAAAAAGCATTTTGGATCGATCGGAAATCAACCTGGAATCCTGCGCGCAGGAGCCGATCCATATACCGGGTGCGATCCAGCCGCATGGTGCGCTGATCGTTCTGCGGCCGGCTGATCTCACGGTCCTGCAGGCAAGCCGCAATGCCGGCGCGTTTTTTGGTGCCGATCTGCGCCTCGGCGGTCCGGCGCCGGCGATCCTTGATCCACTGAATGACGACATTAGAAATTGGCATGAGTCGAGCGAAGCCGTTTTCCAGACAGATATCTCCGATGCAACACTGACGGCGCATCGATCTGGTGGACTTGTCATCCTGGAAGTCGAACGTTCGGGAACGCAGACACTCGGCAGCCTGTTTGCGCGCTTGCGCGGTTTTGCGCAGGTTCTGTCGACGCAGGCGGATGTGGCGGGTTCGCTTGCGGCGGCCGCTCGCTTTGTTCACGACCTGACAGGGTTCGATCGCGTCCTCGTCTACAAGTTCGACGACAACTGGAACGGACACGTTGTCGCGGAAGCAGGCAATGGCAGGTTGCCATCGTATCTCGACCTGCGTTTCCCGGCGGGCGACATACCGGCACAGGCGCGTGCGCTCTATGCCGCCAATCGCTTGCGGGTCATTCCCGACGCATCCTATGAACCTGTGCCGATAGACGCTGGTCGCGAATCCGGGACCGCAGGCAGTCCGCTTGATCTGAGCTTCTCGCAGCTGCGCAGCGTTTCGCCGGTGCATCTCGAATACATGCACAACATGGGCACGGCCGCATCCATGTCCATGTCTATCATAATCGACGGACGCCTTTGGGGGCTTGTCGCTTGCCATAGCGCCCAGCCTCACATGGTTCCGGTCAGGGTGCGCGATGCCTGCGACTTTATCGTCCAGTCGCTCGCCATGCGGATCGCAGCGCAAGTTCACTCCCAGGACGCCACCCGCCGCGTCGAGCTGGCGCGCATCTCCGGTGATCTTCTGCGGGCAATGACATCTGCCTCGTCCTGGAGCGAGGGATTGGAGACCTTGCCGAAGGATCTGGTCGCGCAGGTCGGTGCCTCGGGAGCCGCCATTATTGCACAGGGAGAGTGCCACAAGGTGGGGATCACCCCGACGGACGACGAAGTTCGCTCCATCGTCGGCTGGCTTTCCGGCAGAGCGGACGACGACATCTTCGCCACCACATCGCTTGCTGCGGACTTTCCATCGGCTGAAGCGTTTGCCGGCGAGGCAAGCGGCATCATCGCCATTCGTTTGTCCGAGCTTTACGAAAACTGGCTGATCTGGTTCCGGCCCGAGGTGATCCGCACGGTCCAGTGGGCTGGAGACCCGCATAAGATTGTCCAGGAAAAAGGACGTATCCATCCGCGGAAATCCTTTCAGGCCTGGAGCGAAAATGTCCGGCTCCATTCTCAGGCCTGGAGCGAAGCAGAACTTTCTGCTGCACGCGACCTTCGCAACGCGATCGTCGGGATCGTCTTGCGAAAGGCTGAAGAGCTGGGTGAACTCACCAGCGAACTGCAGCGCTCCAACAAGGAGCTTGAAGCTTTCTCCTATTCGGTGTCGCACGATCTGAGGGCGCCGTTCCGGCACATCGTCGGCTTCGCTCAGTTGCTGACAGACAGGGAAAACAGTCTCGACGAAAAATCGCGCCACTACCTTCGGACCATCTCCGATTCGGCGCTGGCAGCGGGCAGGCTCGTGGATGGCCTGCTCAATTTTTCGCAGCTGGGGCGTGCCTCGATCACCCATAAGCATGTCGACATGAACAAGCTTGTCGCCGAGGTTGTGAAGAGCGTGATTCTGAACCAGGACGACCGAGCCATCTCGTGGTCGATCGAGCCGTTGCCGACCGCCTGGGGCGATGCCACGCTGTTGCGGCAGGTCTGGTTCAACATTATCGAAAACGCGGTAAAGTACAGCAGGCACCGCAACCCCGCAGAAATCCGCGTCCGGGGCTCCGTCAAAGGCGATGTGACCACCTACAGCGTCAGCGACAACGGCGTCGGGTTCGACATGGCTTATGTCGGCAAACTGTTCGGGGTCTTCCAGCGGCTCCAGCGCGCCGAAGACTTCGAGGGGACCGGTATCGGCCTTGCTCTTGTGCGCAGGATCGTCGAACGCCATAACGGAAGCATTACCGCCCATGGGGAAGTGGACAAGGGCGCAACCTTTGTCTTTGCCCTGCCAGGCCCTGAGAAGAAAGGCCGCGCCCATGCCTGAACTACGCCCGATACTGCTTGTCGAAGACAGCCCACGCGACCTGGAACTCACGCTCGCCGCGTTGGAAAAGTGCCAGCTTGCCAACGAGATTGTCGTTGCTCGCGATGGCGCCGAGGCGATCGATTATCTCTTCGGAACCGGGATTCATGAAGGTCGCCCGTCCGGCGATCCGACCGTCGTGCTGCTTGATCTGAAACTGCCCAAGATCGATGGTCTCGAAGTCCTCGAGCGTGTCAAGAAAGACGAGAGACTGCACCACATTCCGATCGTCATGCTGACGTCGTCGAGGGAAGAGCAGGATCTGGTGCGAAGCTACGAGCTCGGCGTCAACGCCTTCGTCGTGAAGCCTGTCGAGTTCAAGCAGTTCTTCAAGGCCATTCAGGATCTCGGGGTATTTTGGGCTCTCTTGAATGAACCACCTCCTGGATACCGCGCCAAAGACGGAGGCTAACAGAGTGCAGCACAATCCACGCCTACTCATGCTGGAGGACAGCCCGCTCGATGCCGAATTGATCCGCGAGCAGCTTGAACTGTTGACGAAAAAGCCGGAGATCCGTCTCGTCAGCAACCGCGGTGAATTTGTGAAAGCGCTGGAAGCGCGCGATTTCGACCTCATCCTTTCGGATTTTTCGCTGCCCGATTTCGACGGTATGGCGGCGCTGGACATGGCAAGCCGCGAGGTGCCGGAGATACCATTCATCTTTGTCTCCGGTATCCTCGGGGAGGAGGCCGCGATCGAATCGTTTCGGCGTGGCGCGACGGACTACGTTCTGAAGCAACGGTTGATACGCTTGCCCGCTGCCGTCGAGCGGGCACTGGCGGAGGCTCACGAGAAAGCCGAGCACCGGCGCGCGCAGAACCAGAAGGAACTGCTCGTCCGCGAACTCAGCCATCGGGTGAAAAATACCATGGCCATGGTCATGTCGCTCGTACGCCGGACGGCAAAGAGCAGTCACACGGTCGACGACTACGCGTCGAACCTGCTTGGCAGGCTTCGGGCGATGGCTGACGCACATGCGCTCCTGTTCGAAACGAACTGGAGCAAGGCGGAGCTTGCCGACGTCGTACGTCGAACCCTGGCACCGTATATGGAGGGCCGCGGCAACCGGTTCGTGATCGATCCCGGTCCGACCGTTCATCTTGACCCGAAGTCCGCGCTGGCGCTCAGCCTGGTCTTCAACGAACTGACGACCAATGCGGTGAAATACGGCGGACTGTCACAGGATGGCGGTCATATCGCGATCAGCTGGGTGCGCGACGCCGTGGAGGAGGGAAAGGCAACCATCACCCTCACCTGGCAGGAGATTGGCGGCCCGACCGTCACGCCACCCGAGCAACAGGGTTTTGGTACGACGCTGGTGGAGCGGAGCATCCAGTATGAACTCCGAGGGAACGTCGAAATAGACTATGCCGAGACAGGCCTAGTCTGCCGGATCACGTTCCCGATACCGTCATTCGACTGAAGTTCGGAACTCCGGCGCAGCTGCCCCTTTAAGTGCCGCGTCGAAACTGTGTCAGAACGAACTTTGATGAGAGCCCGAGCGCCTAGTTCCGGATCTTCGACGAAGGCGCATCACGTGGTTCCTGAGTGGCCCCGAATGTCTCTTCCATCAGCGAGGAAAGCTTGTGGGCCGTCCAGGGCTTGGGAAGCAGCGGCAATCCCTTCAGCCTCGTCTTGACTTCCGGCAGCTCGGCGTAACCGGTGCAGACGATGATGGGGACAGAACGTGCCTGCAGTTCCTCGATCACCGGAAAGGACAACTCGCCGTGCAGGTTGAGATCGACCACCGCGCCGGCAAGCTCGTTGCGAGGGATGGCATCGAGCGCATCGACCAGACGTCCAAACGGTCCGACGACTTCGTGTCCACGGTCGAGGAGGTAATCCTCCATGTCCATGGCAAGAAGGAGATCATCCTCCAACAGGAGGATTTTCGCGGATTCGGTATAGGCTGTGCTATCGGACATCATTTCACGCATGGTTAAAACAGGAAGTTGCGAAATGGCGAGCGGTACGCTTTTTTCAAGGGCAAAAAGCCCGCAAGCATTACAGACATGACGTGTATGGAACGCTGTCACTCTTTTCAATGCGATCGGCTGATGGCGGAAGAGGTGGGATTCGAACCCACGGTACGGTCTCCCGCACGCCGGTTTTCAAGACCGGTTCCTTAAACCACTCGGACACTCTTCCTCGCTGTCAGGCTTTATAATCGCAGAACTGCTGTCGTCAACTGGAGATGCGCTTCGATTGCTGCACTGGTACCCTAGTCTTTGGCGGAGCATGCGGCAATCAAAGTATTAATAGAATATTACTTTAAGTATCCGTTAACCATACTGGATACAATTTTAATTACTCAACAGTTTTCGTTCGCATTTTAGCCACGAAAAAAGCAAATCTAGGCATCCATCAAAGACGGGGCCGAACGGGTCTCGCTTGGTTCATTGATCGGAACGACGAATCGATCTTCGAAGCTCAAGCGCTCGTTGTGGCAAGAAATTATGGGGCGGACAGGTTTTGCGTTTGAGTGGCGGTATTGTTTCGCTAAGTGCGAAGTGGCTTGGCATGACGGTGGTTTTCGCGGCGATGGCATCCTGTGCCACGACAAAGCCGACGCCTGAACCTGCGCAGAAGCAGGTGCGCAGCAAGGAATACTTCTCCGAGAAGGAGTATGGCGTCAAAGCCAGTCCGCGCGTCGTCAGGGACGGACAGCCGGTGCCGAAAGGCGGCGGTCGCTTTATGGTCGGCCAGCCTTACCAGGTGAGGGGCAAGACCTACGTTCCCAAGGAAGATCCGCAGTATAACAAGAGTGGTCTCGCATCCTGGTATGGTTCGGCCTTCCACGGCCGTTATACCGCCAATGGCGAGGTCTATGATTCGGCCAGCCTCACGGCAGCCCATCCGACGTTTCCGCTGCCGAGCTATGCCCGCGTCACCAATGTCGAAAACGGCTCGTCGGTCATCGTGCGCGTCAACGACCGCGGCCCGTATCACGCCGGCCGCATCCTCGACGTGTCCAGCAAGACCGCCGAGCTCCTCGATATGAAGCGTTCGGGGACTGCCAAGGTCAATGTCCAGTATGTCGGCCGCGCTCGTATGGATGGTGAGGATACACCGTTCCTGATGGCGTCCTACATCCGCAAGGGCGATCGACTGCCGTCCTTCAATCCGGGTGGCGGTCAGAGTTCAAGCGGCGTGATGGTCGCGTCGAACCAGCCATTGCGTGACCAGATGCAGAGCTTCGGTTCGTCCGTACCGACGCCTGCCGCCTATCCGAGCCGTGCGCAGAGCAACGCATCCTCGAAGAGGGGCTTCCAGCAGGCCGAGCAGTATGCGGCGTCGCCGCGCCCGGTCGAGCGTTCGACGGCTGAGACTGTTCGTGCCCAAGCACCGCAGCGACAGGTCGCGGCAGTTGCGTCAAAGCCGGCACCAGTTCAGGCTACGACCCAGAAGGCGATCGCAGCCCCGGCTCAGCAGCAGGTTGCAAGCCAGCAGCGTTACGTTCAGCCAGTCGCTCCGGCGCGGGCAGAACAGCAGATCCGCCCGGTCGCAAACCGGGCACAGCAGGCCTGGACCTCCGAAACTGCCTATGTCGAGCCGCCTAAGGGCCACAAGCAGCAGGTCATGTTCGGCAACGTCCTGCTGCAGGACTAAGCGGCCCGGCACGGCCCGCCCCTGAGGCGACGCGTCTGACGTCCCGATCGGCAGCGCGTTGTTCGCGCTGTCTTCCACAAAACATCCTATCTCCGAAAATTGATTCCTGTTCGCGGATCGATGCTGTAGGCATAGGTCGAAACGTTTCTGGGGGCATGATGCGACGCTTTCTGTTTTCGGCCTGCCTGTGCGTCACGGCAGTCTTTTCCGGCATTGAGATCGTGCAGGCGCAGGACGCCGCACCTGCCTTCGCGACCAAGGCCAGACAGGTCTATATGGTCGAGGAAAAGACCGGCACGGTGCTTCTGTCGGCAAACGAAAACCAGTCTCTTCCGGCAGCCTCGCTTGCCAAGCTAATGACCATGGAAGTGGTGTTCAGCGCGCTCCAGCGCGGCGAGATCACACCCGAAACCAGCTATCCCGTAACCGAGTTTGCCTGGCGCACCGGTGGCGCGCCATCGGGCACCACGACGATGTTTGCGGCGCTGAAATCGCAAATGAAGGTCGACGACCTGATCCGCGGCGTGATCATTCAGAACGCAAACGACGCCTGCATCATTCTGGCCGAGGGGCTGTCCCGCACGGAGAGTGAATTCGCGACCCGCATGAACGCGCGCGCCAAGGATCTCGGCCTTGCCCGGTCCGCATTCGGCAATTCGACGGGCCTTCCTTCTGCCGAAAGCAGAACCACCACCCGTGACATGGTGGAACTCGCGCGCCATCTCCAAAAGACATATCCGCAATACTACCCGCTCTATTCTCAGCCGGACTTCACCTGGAACAAGATCTTCCAGCGCAACAAGAACCCGCTTCTCGCGCTCAATCTCGGCATAGACGGGCTTGGCGCTGGCTATGCGGAAGGCGCAGGTTTCTCGTTCGTTGCGTCGGCAGAGCGCGAAGGAACACGGCTGTTCCTCGCCATGGGGGGACTTGCCAGTGACAAGGAGCGGGTGGAAGAGGCGCGCCGGGTGATGGAGTGGGGGCTCTCCTCGTTCCAGACCAAGGTGATCTTCGCGCAAGGGGAAGTGATCGGCCAGGCAAGCGTCTATGGCGGCACAAGCCGCCACGTCGATCTCGTCGCGCAGGAGCCCGTTGATCTCTACCTGCCGACCAATAGCCCCGATCGCCTTTCGGGCCAGATCGTCTACCGCTGGCCGCTCCGTGCACCCGTCACGAAAGGACAGGAAATCGGCGTTCTCAGGATTTCGTCCGGAGACCGGCTGGTCCGGGAAGTGCCGCTGATGACCGCCGATGCCATCGAAGACGGGACACTCTTCAACAAGGCGACGGACGCGGTTCTGGAACTGATGTTGTTCTGGCTTTGACATGTTCCGTGACGCGCCAATATGGGCTATGAACCGACCGACAGGCGCAATACGGGACCAGGTGTGACACAACAATCCGGGCTATTCGTGACATTCGAAGGCGGGGAAGGGGCGGGGAAATCCACCCAGATCCGCAGGCTTGCCGATCTCCTGCGCAGGCGTGGTTACGACGTTCTGATGACGCGCGAGCCGGGCGGTTCGCCGGGCGCCGAAGCGGTTCGCCACGTCCTGCTTTCGGGCGCAGCGCAAGAGTTCGGGACACGGCTGGAAGCCATCTTGTTTGCAGCCGCCCGCAACGATCATGTCGAGGAGGTCATCCGGCCGGCGCTCGCAAGCGGCGCAATCGTTCTCTGCGACCGCTTCATCGATTCCTCCCGCGTCTACCAGGGCGCCACCGGCAATCTGGAGTCTGATCTGATCGAGGCCTTGCAGCGTGTCGCAATCGATGGTGTGAAGCCGGATTGTACCGTGATCCTCGATCTGCCCGCAGAACTCGGCCTTGGCCGTGCCCGCAAACGCGCGCCGGACGAAGCCCCCGACCGTTTCGAGCGGGAAGAGATCGAGACCCACGAAACGCGACGCCAGGCTTATCTCGCGATTGCCACCGCCGATCCCGGCCGCTGTCACGTCATCGATGCCGACCGCGACGAGGAGATCATCGCCAAGGAGATCGCAGCGCTGATCGAGCCCATGGCTTTGAGCCTCGGCGCTGATCAGGCGGGCGGCCCGGGTTCATCCGAATGAGCGACCAGGATCCGCACATTCTGGACGGCGCCATTTCGCCCGCCAGAAATCCGCACCTGTTCGGCCATCGTGCCGCGGAGGATTTTCTGAGTGCCAGCTACAAAACGGGCAAAGGCCATCACGCCATCCTGATCGAGGGGCCGGAAGGGATCGGCAAGGCGACGCTGGCCTTCCGTTTCGCCAATCATGTCCTCTCCCATCCGGAGCCGGAAGGCGCGCCTGATCACATTGCCGATCCGGATCCAGACAGCGCCGTCAGCCGCCAGATCGCCTCCGGCGCCTCGCACAATCTCCTGCATCTGTCTCGACCGGTGGACGAGAAGACCGGAAAGATGAAGACGGCCATCACCGTCGATGAAGTGCGCAGGGCCGGTCACTTCTTTTCCCAGACATCCGGAACCGGCAACTGGCGCATCGTCATCATTGATGCGGCAGACGACCTCAACCGCAACGCAGCCAACGCGATCCTCAAGATTTTGGAAGAGCCGCCGCGCCGCGCGCTTTTCCTGGTTCTGTCCCATGCCCCCGGACGGCTCTTGCCGACCATCCGTTCCAGATGTCAGCCGCTCAGGCTGTCACCGCTCAGTGAAGCAGATCTTGCAAGTGCGCTCGCGGCCCTCGGCAGCCCGCTCGATGGCGGCAAGACCGAGGAAATGGTGCTGTCGCAATCCAAGGGAAGCGTCGCGCAGGCGCTGAAACTTTTGAATTACGGCGGAGCCGATATCATCTCGGCATTCGACGATGCCGTCTCGGCGGATGGACCGGCCGCGCGCAAGGCAATGCACCGGCTGGCTGACGTTCTCTCCGGCAAGGACAGCGACGTCATCTTCGGCTTCTTTCTGGAGCATCTGTCGGACCATCTCGTCAAACGGGCGAGGGAGGCCGCATTGTCAGGCGATCTCGCCACGGCGGACCGCAGGGCGAAGCTGGTTTCCGATATGACCGAGAAGTTGAAGATCGCCCAGGCCTATAACCTCGATCGCAAACAGACGCTGATGTCCATTCTCGAAACCGCCAGGCTCGCCTGATCGTCGATCCGGACCATGGCGGGAAGTTTGGGTTTCACTTGTCTGCAACATGCGCTAAGAGCGGCGTGACTTAACATCTGTCCGAGTACAGCCCATGCCGAACAAGACACCTTTCTACATCACCACAGCGATTTCCTATCCGAACGGCAAGCCGCATATCGGCCATGCCTACGAACTGATCGCGACGGATGCGATGGCGCGCTTCCAGCGCCTCGACGGCAAGGATGTCTTCTTCCTGACGGGCACGGACGAGCACGGCCAGAAAATGCAGCAGACGGCCCGCAACGAAGGCATTTCGCCGGAAGAGCTGGCCGAGCGCAATACCGAACAGTTCCGGGAAATGGGCAAGCTGCTCAACGCCTCGAACGACGATTTCATCCGCACGACAGAACCGCGCCACCATCAGGCGAGCAAGGACATCTGGAACCGGATGTCCGCTGCCGGCGACATCTACAAGGATACCTATGCGGGCTGGTATTCGGTCCGCGACGAGGCCTACTATGCGGAAGACGAAACGCAGCTGCGTGACGGCACCCGTTATGGCCCGCAGGGCACGCCGGTCGAGTGGGTTGAAGAGTCCAGCTACTTTTTCAAGCTGTCCGAGTACGGCGACAAGCTGCTGAAGCACTACGAGGACCACCCGGATTTCATCGGTCCGGCCGAACGCCGCAATGAAGTGATCTCCTTCGTGAAATCCGGCCTGCGCGACCTCTCGGTATCGCGCACCACGTTCGACTGGGGCATCAAGGTTCCCGACGATCCGGCCCATGTCATGTATGTCTGGGTCGACGCGCTCACGAACTACCTGACCGCGACCGGCTACCTCGACGACCCGAACGGTCCGCGGGCGAAATACTGGCCGGCGGATGCGCATATCATCGGCAAGGACATTATCCGCTTCCACGCCGTCTATTGGCCCGCCTTCCTGATGTCGGCAGGTCTGCCGCTGCCCAAGCGCGTCTATGCCCATGGCTTCGTGCTGGCGAAGGGCGGCGAGAAAATGTCGAAGTCGCTCGGCAACGTGCTCGACCCGTTCGAACTGATCGGCCATTTCGGCCTCGATGCGATCCGCTATTACCTGCTGCGGGAGATCTCCTTCGGCCAGGACGGCACCTGCAGCGAAGACGCGATCGGCACGCGCATCAATGCCGATCTCGCAAACGGCATCGGCAATCTTGCCAGCCGCTCGCTGTCGATGATCGTCAAGAACTGCGACGCGAAGATCCCCGCACCCGGAGAACTCACCGACGCAGACCGGCAGATGCTGGCATCCGTCGATGCGCTCCTGCCGATCTGCCGCGACGACATGGAAAAGCAGCTGGTTCACCGTGCGCTGGCAGCAATCATCGCCGTTGTGTCGGAAACCGACCGTTATTTCGCGGCCCAGGCGCCATGGGTGCTGAAAAAGACCGATCCGGCCCGGATGGAGACGGTCCTTTACGTGGCCGCCGAAGTGGTGCGCCAGATCGCCATCCTGCTGCAGCCCTTCATGCCGGATTCGTCGGCCAAGCTCCTCGACCTGGTTGCTGCACCTGCCGGATCGCGCGATTTTGCCTCACTCGGCAAAGTTGGCCGCCTGACACCCGGCACGGTGCTGGAAGCGCCAAGCCCGGTCTTTCCGCGCTACGTTGCACCGCAGCCGGCGGCATAGGGCAAGTCATGCTGATAGATACCCACTGCCACCTGGATTTTGCGGATTTCGACTCCGAACGCGACGAACTGATCGAGCGCGCCCACGAAGCCGGTGTCCGGCAGATGGTGACGATTTCGACACGCGTCAGGAAACTCGACAGCCTGCTGGCGATCACGGACAAATATCCGTCGGTGTTCTGCTCGGTCGGCACGCATCCCAACAATGCCAGCGAAGAGCTGGATATCCAGGCGGAAGACCTCATTCGTCTCGCCAATTCGCATGACAAGATCGTCGCGATCGGCGAAGCGGGTCTCGATTATTTCTACGATACGCAAACGCCGGCCGACCAGAAGACCGGTCTGATCAGACATATCGAAGCTGCACGCGAGACCGGGCTGCCGCTGGTGATCCACAGCCGCAGTGCCGACGAAGACATGATCGAGATCCTGACAGCTGAAAGCGGGAAGGGGGCCTTCCCCTTCATTCTGCATTGCTTTTCGGCCGGACCCGACCTCGCCCGTGCCGGTATCGAGCTTGGTGGCTACGTATCCTTCTCGGGCATCCTGACATTCCCGAAATCCGAAGAGATCCGGGCCATCGCCAAAACGCTGCCGACGGACCGGCTGCTGGTCGAGACCGACGCGCCTTATCTGGCGCCAAAACGCTGGCGCGGAAAGCGCAACGAACCGTCCTACGTGGTCAATACCGCAGAGGTGCTGGCCGATGTTCACGGCCTGACTTACGAAGAGATGGCTGCGATCACGACGGAAAACGCGTTCCGCTGCTTCTCCAAGATGCCGAGGCTTTGAGGTGATGGCGGCCCGGGTCGGAACGAGCACCGGATATCGGCGGCGCTTTACCGTTCTCGGCTGCGCGTCTTCGCCGGGCGTACCGCGGCTCAACGGCGACTGGGGCGATTGTGACCCGGAAAACCCGAAGAACCGGCGCACGCGCGCCTCGTTCATGGTGGAGCAGATCGCGCCGGATGGCGGCAAAACTGTTGTCGTGATCGATACCGGCCCGGACTTTCGCGAGCAGATGATCGCCGCAAGCGTCCAGCGCATCGATGCCGTTCTGTACACCCATCCACACGCCGATCATCTGCACGGCATCGACGATCTACGCGGCTATTTCATCCTCCAGAAGCACCGCATTCCGATCCATGCCGATCCGCCGACGATGGAACGCATCCGCCAGGGCTTCGGCTATTGCCTGGAAACACCGGCCGGCGGCAGCTATCCGCCGATCGTCAAGCCGGTGCTGATCGAGACGATGGACGAACCGATCGTCATCGACGGTCCGGGCGGCGCCATCCGGTTCCAGCCGCACAGGCAGATCCACGGCAATATCCATTCGCTGGGCTTCCGGATCGGCAACGTCGCGTACTGCAGCGATGTCAGCGACTTTCCGCCGGAAACCGTGCCGAAGCTCATCGGACTTGATACGCTCATCATCGACGCGCTCCAGTACCGCACGCATCCGAGCCATATGTCACTTCAGCAGGCACTCGACTGGATCAGCCAACTGGCGCCCAAGCGCGCGCTGCTGACCCACATGCATATTCCACTGGATTACGATCGCGTCATGGCTGAAACGCCGGTCAATGTCGAACCGGCCTATGACGGCTTGGCGTTCGAAGTCGATGTGACAGCGGATGATCTGCAGCTTTAAGGGAGAAGGCCAAGGTCTTGCACTCTCAACCGCATCCTATAGTTCCATAATCTATATTATCTGATCTTTGGATATAGCCGTGAAGCTGGACTGTCACACTCCCCGCATGTGAGTAGCGAGCGCGATCTGCGGCGGATCGAAGTTTCGTCCAAGGCCGGATCTTGCTTGATGACAATAGTGTCACTGGCGCATGGTCTTGACCTGAGCGAGCGCCGGATCCGCCGGATCACATCCCATACGTTTCAGTACCCAGAACATTGATGATCGAACGCAACAACTTTGTGCGCCGTCGGCATCGCGTTCAAACGGTGATCTCGACGGCGCTACCATCCGGCATCACGATGACGGCCTCGTAGAACCCGTCACCGGTCCATCTGGGTCCTGACCGCAGACAGCCGGCCAGTCGGCAACGTTCCGCCAAAGCATCGACTGCACTCTCGCTGCCAAGGGCGATGGCGATATGATCCCAGCCAACGCTTTCTTCTGTGGCGTCCGTCACCCATGGCCCGGACATGAGCTCGATCTGGTCCTCTGCACCGGGCAGGTTGGCGAACCTCGATGTGAACCCTACCCTGTTCTTGCTGTGGTAAGGTTCTCCCACCGTTGCGCCGAAATAGGTCTCGAAAAACCCGGCAGCGGCGTCGAGGTCGCGGGTCCAAAGTGCTGTGTGGGCGATGCGCATGGGTCGTTGAATTCCTCGTTTGACGAACGTGCGAAGCTACGAAAGATGCGGACGTTGCCGCCACATGCTTCACGTCGACGGAGAACCGCCATCTAGTGCGACATGCACCTGGACATCGCACCGCGCGAAGTCTCCGCGGTCGAATTCGCCATCCTCCACGATGAGATGATCGATCATCGACGTGTCCGCGACCTTGAACGGCGCGACTGTGCCGAGCTTCTCGGCCGTCGCGGCGACAACGAGAATGCTGCTCTGGTTCACCATGGTCCGCTTGAGTTCGGCTTCGCTCGGATCGAGCGCAGTGACGCCGGCGATGCTGTCCACGCCGCATACGCCGATGATGAACATGTCCGCATAGACCTGCATGGCTTCACGTATCGCCTGCGGCCCGAGGCACGCGCCTTTCGCCTGATCGTACAGACCGCCGAGTACAATGACCGTGAAGTTCGGTCGGTCTGATAGCGCCGTCGCAATCACCGGCGCGTTCGTGATGATCGTCAGCGTCTGGCTCGGATCGAGCGCGTTCGCGACCGCAAGATTGGTGGATCCGGCGTCGATGAACACGGTCTGGCCGTCCTCGACAAGCCGCGCCGCCGCCCGTGCAAGGCTCGACTTTCGATCCTTATCCAATGCAGTTCTGGTGGCCAGCGTGCCGAAATCCGGCGTCGGCAGCAGCGCGCCGCCATAGACACGACGGCAGAAGCCCAGCTTGGCGAGTTCGCGCAGGTCTCTGCGAACCGTGTCTTCGGAAACGTCGAACTGCGTCGCCAGCTCGCTCGCCACGACCTTGCCGCGGATGGTCAACTGCTCGCGGATGCGGTCGAGCCTCTCTTCTGTCAGCACGTGCCGGGTCCCTCATCAAAGTTTCTGCACGATCTTGCACATTCTTACGCATTCTGTAAACAGGGCACCATCAAGGACGGCGACGATCTCTGCCGAGGTCCAACGCTGTAATCCAGGAGCTACCGAGATGCCGAACGCCCAGATCCTCACAGGACGCCCCCGCACCGGAGGCCGACACCAATGGGCCACGCGCTCCAGCTTTCTCATTGCCGGCTCGGCCATGGCGGCCTGGGCGCCGCTGGTTCCTGTCGCCAAGGCTCGAATCGGCGTAGATGACGGCACGCTTGGCCTGTTGCTCCTGTGCCTTGGCCTGGGCTCTATCGTGACCATGCCAATGGTCGGCATTCTCGCGAGCCGATTCGGATGCCGGGCTGTCATCGTGGCAAGCACCCTGGCGCTGGCCCTCGTGCTCCCGATGTTGGCGGTCGCCGATTCGCTTCCCGGCATGGCGATCTCGCTGGCGCTGTTCGGGGCAAGTGTTGGCGCGGTTGACGTCGCGATCAATATTCAGGCCGTCATGGTCGAGAAGGATAGCGACCGCAACATGATGTCCGGCTTCCACGGGCTGTTCAGCGTTGGCGGCATTGTCGGCGCGGGCGGTATGAGCCTTCTGCTCGGTGCGGGCGTTTCACCCCTGACCGCGACCTTGATGTTCAGTGCGCTGCTGCTTGGCCTCCTGGCGCAATCCTTTCGGGGCCTCCTGCCCTACGGAAACCAGGAGACCGGAGATGCGCCGTTGTTCACCATCCCGCGCGGCATCGTGGCCTTCATCGGTTTGCTGTGCTTTTTGGTTTTTCTTGGCGAGGGCGCGGTCCTCGACTGGAGCGCTCTGTTCCTCATCGGCGCACACCTGGTCGATCCGACTCAGGCAGGCTTTGGCTACACGATGTTCGCCATCGCGATGACCGTCGGTCGGCTGACGGGCGACTGGATCGTCAAAACGCTCGGCGGCATGAAAGTCGTGGTCGGTGGCGGCACGCTCGCAGCACTGGGTTTCCTGCTGACAGTCCTGGCTCCCAACCAGCCCCTGGCGTTTGCGGGCTTCCTTCTGGTAGGGCTCGGCGCTTCCAATATCGTGCCGGTTCTGTTCACAGCCGCCGGCAAGCAGACCCAAATGCCACCCAGCCATGCGATCGCTGCCATCACGACGATGGGCTACGCCGGAATTCTCATGGGTCCGGCAGCCATCGGTTTCGTCGCCCATCACTATAGTCTGGGTGTGGCCTTCGTTCTGGTTGCTGGCGGCATGGCGTTCGTCGCGCTCACCTGGCCTTTGACCGCGCGATGGTAACGCGCTGACCCGGCCTAGCCGTCAGCAAAGTCCCTGAGCTTGTCACCCGCCATCCGGTAGCGGATCCACTCCTTCTGCGGTTCGGCACCGATCGCATCGTAGACACCGATCGCCGGTTCGTTCCAGTCGAGCACGCTCCACTCGAACCGTCCGCACCCGCTCTCGACAGCGATCTTCGCGAGATGCCGCAACAGCGCCTTCCCGGCCCCGAGCCCGCGAGCGTTCGGCGTCACGTAGAGATCCTCGAGATAAAGTCCGTTCCGTGCCTGCCATGTCGAATAATTGAAGAACCAGATGGCCATGCCGACCGGTTTGCCATCGCTTTCGCAGATCAGGCCGCGCGTGACAGATGTCGGGCCGAACATCGATGTCTCAATCGTCTCGACGGTCGCCGCAACCTCATGCTCGGCCTTTTCGAAGATCGCGAGTTCGCGGATGAAGGAGAGAAGCGTGCCGGCATCGGAATGGGTAGCGTCTCGGATCGAGAGTGGCATGGAATAGTCCGTGAAGTTTCGGCGACGCCAAATGTGATCGCCCGATGGCCGAGTGAGGGTCCGCGGCCTATTCGGCCGCGTCCTTCACCTCGACAATTTCGATCTCGTAACTGTATCCATCCAGCATGCCATAGGCCTGCTCAATGGTCTGGATCTCGGAATCGGCCTTGCTGATCGCATCGGCAATCGTTTCGCAGCGGGATTTCAGCATGCGACCCAGAACATCCGTTTCCGGCTTGCGGCCGATCCGGTTGATGTGATTGCGGATGCGGGCGCGGTGGCGCTCCATTTCGAGAATATGGAAGCGCGCATTGACGATCCGGTCCGTGAGCTTGCGCCGCATCGAGGAAACCGGATCAAAGCTGCCAGGCTCGCGCTCGTCGAGGATCATCTCGTTGACGAGCATCTCCAGAATGACGAGACCCTGCAGATCCTTCTTGTCGGCAAGCTCGGGATCGTAGCCGGTGTCGTCATAGACTTTTCGGCGGATCGGGTCGTTCAGAAGTTCGAAGGATGCCTTCAACTGCCCGAACGTTTCCGCATCGCCGCCGGTATCGGGATGGGCAGATTTCACCCGTTTGCGGTAGGCAAGCTTGATCGCTGTCACATCCGCCTCGCGCGAAACACCAAGAATTTCATAGGGATCGATCACAGTGCCACCTGTTTTCGGAAAGTCATATCAGAAAATGCCAATCCAGTCGTAGCGACGAAGTCCAGTCGGCTCAAGCCATTATCCATTCATGTGGCCAATTAGGGGCCATCAGCCGGCAAGTCTTGCCCCTGCCCCAAAACCGACCGGTTTTCCACATGCAAGCGATCAACGCCTGAGACGGAACGGCCGGCGCCCATCGGCCACGGGCGCCATCAGGAAGCTGATGAGAACGGTCGGCAGAAGAACGACGAACGTGGCAACCAGGCTCACATGCTCGGCAATGAAGCCGAGAAGCGGCGGCACGCCGATCGTGGAAAGCATCAGTGTCAGCGCGAGCGCTGCAAGATTGTCGGACGGCTGTCCCTTGCCGCGCGCGATCGTGGTCGAGACTGCCAGGGGAAAGGCCAGCGCGATCCCGCAGCCGATCAGGAACAGCGCCACGCCGGCAACGACGAGGTTTGCGGCGGTCACCAGCAGCACGATACCGAACGCGACGGCGATAGCGGATCCCCGGATCAGCGAGATCGGTCCTGCGACTTCCCGCAGCTTGTCGCCCGACAGCCGCGTCAGTCCCATGCCGACGGTGAAGACGGCGTAGAGGACGCCGGCCATCGCCGGATCCGCCCCCATTTCCTCGCGCAGAAAGAAGATCGCCCAGTCGTAGACCGCGCCTTCCACGATGCAGAGCCCGAACACCATGATGCAGATGAGGATGATGGTCTTGTCCGGCATGACGTATGCGGATTTTCTTTTCGTCGTCGGCGCAGCTGGCGCCGGGTCGGCGGCCGTCACCCGGAAGACGGCAAAGCAGGCTACGAGGACAAGTAGCGCCGCCACGCTCTGCTGCACAAAGGGCGATACGCCCTGCGCTGCGAGGAAACCGGACGCAAGCGATCCGAACAGAAGCCCGACCGACCAGAACCCGTGGCTTCTCGCCAGAACCTTTGTGCCGGTCCGCTGCTCGATACCGGCGGAGATCATGTTGGCGGACACATCGAAGATCGTGCGAAAAAAGCCGAACAGGAAGAAACCGAGGACAAATAAAGGGAGCGGCGCGGCCGCCAGGATCGGGCTCAGAAGCGCGACAATGGGCAGCGTGATGACCGCGGTCAGCCGTGGCGTAAGCCTATCGGTGATCCGTCCGGCCAGAGGTAGCGCCAGAAACGTGCCAACCGGGGCGCTCAAGAGCGCCATCCCGAGCACCGCCTTGTCGATGCCCATCGATTCCTGAATGGCCGGAAGCCGCGTGAACAGGGAAACGAACAGAAGAGCATTGCTGAAATAGAGCAGAGCCGGCGCAAGTAGGGTCATTACGGAATTCCGAAGCAATCACATCAGACACACTGGTGCACCGCGACTTTGACGACGACAAGACATGAACGTGGGACCCTGCCCTGCGTTAAGGTTTGCCGTCCGACTGGGCAGATCGCGGTGATGCTGAAAATATCCGCAACGCCACCTTTCCCTTTGGTGAGTATGCTCTAAACTTTATGGAAGCCGATGCTGGAGAATGTCAGATGCGCTTTCGAATAGCCTCTCTTGCCGCATTCCTCTTTCTGTCACCCGCAGGTGTCGTCCACGCCGAAGATCCGGTCGCCGACGCCCGCGCCGTCATCTCCGCCCAGATCTCCGCCTTGATGAACGACGATGCGGATAAGGCCTATTCTCTCGCGTCGCCGGGGATCCGCAGTCTTTATCCGGATAAAAAAGTCTTCTTCGCCATGGTCCGCGACAACTATGAGGCTGTCTATCAGGCCGGAACCTATGCCTTCGGCCGCTCCAAACTGGTGGGCGGCGGCGAAGTCGTGCTGCAGGAGGTGATGATCAGCGCCAAGCAGGGCAAGGACTGGACCGCAATCTACGACATGCGGCTGATGGACGACGGATCCTACAAGGTCAACGGCGTCCGGATGATCCGCAATACGGCGAGCCAGGGCATCTAGCCAAAATATGGTCGGCAGGGGCACCGCCCCTGCCCGCTCGAATATTGTCAGACCGGGTCGATATCGCCCTTGGCCCATTCCGCCTGGGTCTCTGCACAGAAATCCTCGAAACGACCATTCGCGATCGCCTCGCGAATGCCCTTCATCAGATCCTGGTAGTAATTGAGGTTGTTCCACGAGAGCAGCATCCCGCCCAGCGATTCGTCTGCGCGGATCAGATGGTGCAGATAGGCGCGGGAGTAATCGCGTGTCGCCGGGCAGCCGGACTCGTCGTCGAGCGGTCGCATATCCTCGGCATGGCGTGCGTTGCGAAGGTTCACCTTGCCGCGACGGGTGAAGGCGAGACCGTGACGGCCGGCCCGCGTCGGCATCACGCAGTCGAACATGTCGATACCGCGCGCCACCGATTTGAGGATATCATCAGGCGTTCCGACGCCCATCAGATAGCGCGGCTTTTCGGACGGCAGAACCGGGAGCGTTTCCTCCAGCATGCGCAGCATCACGTCCTGCGGCTCGCCGACCGCAAGGCCACCCACCGCATATCCCTTGAGGTCGAGCTGTTTCAGCCCTTCGGCAGACCGCACGCGGAGCGCCGGAATGTCACCACCCTGGACGATGCCGAACATGGCCTTGCCCGGCTGCTCCCCGAAGGCCACCCGGCAGCGCTCTGCCCAGCGAAGCGACAATTCCATCGCGCGCTCGATTTCCTTGGCCTCGGCCGGAAGCGCCACGCATTCGTCGAGCTGCATCTGGATATCCGAGCCAAGCAGGCCCTGGATTTCGATCGAACGCTCCGGCGACATATGGTGCTTGGATCCGTCGATATGGCTCTTGAAGGTCACGCCCTTCTCGTCCAGCTTTCTGAGCGCCGAAAGCGACATGACCTGAAAGCCGCCCGAATCGGTGAGGATCGGATGATCCCAGCGGATCAACTTGTGCAGTCCACCGAGCCGCGCAACCCGTTCGGCGCCCGGCCGCAGCATCAGGTGATAGGTATTGCCGAGTATGATATCGGCGCCCGTATCGCGCACCTGGTCGAGATACATCGCCTTGACGGTCCCGACGGTGCCGACCGGCATGAAGGCCGGTGTGCGGATCGTTCCGCGCGGCATGGAGACTTCGCCGAGACGGGCGCCGCCGTCTGTTGCCTTCAGATTGAACTGGAAATTTTCGGTGGTCATCGGTCGTTCCTGAAAAGCAGGCTTGAGTCGCCGTAGGAGTAAAAGCGGTAGCCGGACGAGATGGCATGGTCGTAGGCTGAGCGCATCGTCTCGAGCCCACAGAAGGCCGAAACCAGCATGAACAGCGTCGATTTCGGCAAATGGAAATTGGTCATCAGCATGTCGACTGCCTTGAACCGATAGCCGGGCGTGATGAAGATGCCGGTCGCACCGCTCCAGGGCAGTATGGTGCCGTCGTCAGCCGCAGCACTTTCAATCAGCCGCAGCGAGGTCGTGCCGACGCAGACGATGCGCCCGCCCCTCGCCCTGACGGCGTTGAGATGCTGCGCGGTCTCGGCACTCACGTAACCGATTTCCTGATGCATCTTGTGGTCTTCGGTATCGTCCACCTTCATCGGCAGAAATGTCCCTGCCCCCACATGCAGCGTCACGAAATGCCGCTCGACGCCTGCAGCGTCCAGCCTGGCAAACAGGTCGGGCGTGAAATGCAGACCCGCTGTGGGCGCAGCAACGGCGCCCTGCTCGCGGGCATAGATCGTCTGGTAGTCCTTGGCGTCCTGCGCATCCTCGGGCCGCTTGGCGGCGATATAGGGCGGCAGCGGAATATGGCCGACCGACAGGATCGCTTCGTCCAACGCAGGGCCTGAAAGATCAAAGCGCAGCGTCACCTCGCCGCCCTCGCCTTTATCCTCGACTGTCGCGCTCAGCGATCCCAAATCGCCAAATTCGATCCGGTCGCCGACCTTGATCCGCTTGCCGGGCCTGGCAAACGCCTTCCAGACATCCGGTTCGGTGCGCATATGCAGCGTCGCCGAAACCTGCTGACCGCCGGCGCCTTCACGATGACGGATGCCTTCGAGCTGCGCGGGAATGACTTTCGTGTCGTTGAAGACCAGCGCATCGCCCGGTTTCAGGAATGCCACCAGATCACTGACCCGCTGGTCGGAGAGGACAGGATCGGCGCCGGCGTCGACGACAAGCAGCCGGGCGCTGTCGCGCGGGTTTGCCGGCCGCAGCGCAATGTTTTCCTCGGGCAGATCGAAATCGAAAAGATCGACACGCATGATGTTAGAGCTTCCAGAATAGGCAAGGCCCGCCCCGTCGAGAAGACGGAGCGGGCCAGAGATTGCGGTTTAGATCAGACGTCTGCGGCGACGCGGACGGAAACGATCGAGTCCGGATCCTTGACCGGCTCGCCCTTCTTGATCAGGTCGATGATGTCCATGCCTTCGATGACCTGGCCCCAGACCGTGTACTGCTTGTTCAGCCAAGGAGCGTCGGTAAAGCAGATGAAGAACTGCGAGTTGGCGGAGTTCGGGCTCTGCGAACGGGCCATCGAGCATGTGCCGCGGATATGCGATACAGCCGAGAATTCAGCCTTCAGGTCCGGCTTGTCGGAACCGCCCATGCCGGCGCGCGAAGGGTTGAAGTCCGCTCCACCCTGCTTGCCGAACTTGACGTCGCCGGTCTGCGCCATGAAATCCGGAATGACGCGGTGGAATACAACGCCGTCATAGGCGGTTTCGCGGGCCAGTTCCTTGATGCGCGCAACATGCTCAGGTGCCAGATCCGGCAGGAGCGAGATGACGACCTTGCCCTTGGTGGTTTCCATGATGAGGGTGTTTTCGGGATCCTTGATCTCGGCCATGGTATTTCTCCTTGATTATCTCTGTCTCAGGACATCAGCCCTATGGGCCGTTGCCGTTTCAATCGACTGTTAGTCGATCATTTCTTGCCGACGGTCACCTTGACCATCTTGTCGGGATTGGTGACTTCGCCATTGCTGCCATCGCCGCGCTTGATCTTGTCCACGGCTTCCATGCCGGACACGACCTTGCCGATTACGGTGTACTGACCGTTCAGGAACGGGCCTTCATCGAACATGATGAAGAACTGCGAGTTGGCAGAATTCGGGCTCTGCGAACGGGCCATGCCGACAGTGCCGCGCTCGAATGGCGTCTTGGAAAATTCTGCAGGAAGATCGGCAAGATCCGAGCCGCCGGTGCCGGCGCGCGAAGCGTTGAAGCTCGGGCCGCCCTGCTTGCCGAACTTGACGTCGCCGGTCTGGGCCATGAAGCCATCGATGACGCGGTGGAAGATTACGTTGTCATAGGCACCCTTGGCAGCCAGCGCCTTCACCTGCGCGACGTGCTTCGGTGCTGACTCAGGCATCAGCTGGATCACGACAGGGCCATCCTTCAACTGGATGGTCAGAAAGTCGTCTGCCGCCGCAACGGCTGTTCCGACCGTGGCAGCGAGCGCGAGGGCGCCGGCTATGGCGAGGCGAAGCAGTTTCATCAGAAGACTCCTGTTATCTTTTGTCGCAGAATCAGCGTTTGTGCTTTTCGTTCAGGGCGCGCAGTACCACAGCCGGCACGAATTCACCGACATTGCCGCCCATGGCAGCGATCTGGCGGACCAATGTGGCCGTTATGGGCCGGGAGGCCGCCGCAGAGGGCAGGAATACCGTCTGGATTTCAGGCGCCATGGTCCGGTTCATGCTTGCCATCTGAATTTCGTAGTCAAAATCGGTACCATCGCGCAGGCCGCGAACCAGAATGGTTGCCCCCTGCTCCCGGGCTGAGTCGACCACCAGTCCTTGAAAGGAAACGACCGAAAGACTGTCGCGGCGAGCGGGCAGAGCGTCGGAAACTGCGGCTGCGATCAATGCCGCGCGCTCCTCGAAGCTGAATACCGGCACCTTTCCGGGATGAACGCCAATTGCCACGACGACCCGTTCGGCGATGTTCAGCGCCTGCACGAGAATATCGAGATGGCCGTTTGTCATCGGGTCGAATGAGCCGGGATAAAGAGCGATCGTCATACCGAAGTCGGAGCCTGTTCCAGCTGAATTTCAACGGCCTTTTGTCACGGAAGGCCGCCCGCTGCAAGGCTTTCCCAAAAACTGAACGAAAGATGAATGCGTCGTTCAAGGCCGTTTCAGCCGGCTCATGTTTAACTGACAAATATGACGGGGCGAGATCATCGTCCCGCTGAGTTGAGAGATACGGAAATGCTGGCTTTGATGATTTTCGCTGCAATCGCTGCAGCGCTTTTATTGGACGCCGCGATTTACGTATTCGGATCGCCAGACCTCTGAGAAGTGGAAACGCGATCCGGAACCTGAACGCCAGATGAACGCGCCATTCAAGCATGCTTCAGAGCCGTTCAGATAGGTCACTCTCATAATGTGGTGTCGCTGCGCGCAAGTCACGCGCTCAGGCAATTAAAAGGATAATCGGATATGATGATCGCAAACAAAAAGATGGCTATGCCCGACAAGATCACCATGATTAACCTCGTATGGAGCGCCATGATTGCTGTCATGTTGACGGCGACGGTCACTCTCTACCAGGACCGCTCGGATGTCGACGGCTCCAACTACCCGCAGGTTACCGGTCGCTACAGCGACATCTCCTACTATTGATCGCCTGCCGCGAGGAGCGGGACTGGGACCTCATCCCTTTGGCCGCTCCTCTGAAACATCCGCGATCACAGAAACCGCAATCGTGCCCCCTGCTCTTTGGGCACGTTGTCGGGAAGATCTAGAGCGACAAGCCACACCATTATTTTCGTGAACGGTAGCGAACAGGGCGCGATGCCCTTTCCGCGCCAAGCGGCTCAAACAAAGCCGGAGGATGGTTTCCCATCCTCCGGCTTTTTCGTTGTTGATGTCCTCTGCCCTCCGGAAGGACGCGACCTACTCGGTCGCATCCCAATCCAATGATCGAACACCGCGCCACTAGTTTGATCGCCGGTGCCAAATACTGGCGAGATGCCCAACCCCGTGGAGCTACTCAAACAAAAGCCGGAGGATGGTTTCCCATCCTCCGGCTTTTTTCGTTTTTCTCGTCTTTTGCCGTCCGGGTGGACGCGACCTATTCGGTCGCATCCCCGTCAACATCAGGCGTATCGGTTTCGGGCGTGTCGGTGTCGGTATCGGGAGCAATCCCGAGGTCACCGGTTTCGGCCGAGATCTCACCCGGCAGCTCGCCGTTCTCGTCTTCGTTCTCAGGCTCGCTGATGCGCTCGACGGAGACCACTTTCTCATCCTTGTGGGTCGAGAAGATCGTGACGCCCTTCGTCGCACGGCTGGCAATGCGGATGCCGCCAACCGGAACACGGATCAGAACACCGCCATTCGAAACGAGCATGATCTGGTCACCCTCGTCGATCGGGAAGGCGGCCACGAGTTCGCCGATTTCCGCAGTCTTCGAGGTATCGGTGGCACGGATACCCTTGCCGCCACGGCCCGATGTGCGGAAGTCATAGGAAGACGAGCGCTTGCCGTAGCCTTTTTCCGAAACCGTCAGCACGAACTGCTCGTGTTGCTTCAGATATTCGTAGCGCTCATCGGAAAGCTGTCCCTCTTCGGTGACTTCCTCACCAACCAGAGCGATATCGTCTTCGTCCACCCCGGCAGCACGGCGCTCGATCGCCGAGCGCTTGAGGTAAGCCGCACGTTCCCACGGCTCGGCATCCACATGACCGACAATCGTCATCGAGATGATGCGGTCGCCTTCGGCCAAATTGATACCGCGGACACCGATGGAATTACGGCCGGCAAAGACGCGGACCTCTTCGACCGGGAAGCGGATCGCCTGTCCAAGCGCGGTTGTCAGCAACACGTCGTCGCCGGGCTCGTTAAGGTCGAGGTTCGGACCGCTGCAGGTCTCGACGGAGAGGATTTCGTCACCCTCTTCCTCGAGCTTCATGGCGATCTTGCCGTTGCGGTTGACCTGCACGAAGTCCGACAGCTTGTTGCGGCGAACCGTGCCGCGTGTCGTCGAGAACATCACGTCGAGGTTATCCCAGGACGTTTCGTCTTCGGGCAACGGCATGATCGTGGTGATGCGCTCGCCGGCTTCGAGCGGCAGCATGTTGATCAGGGCCTTGCCGCGCGATTGCGGCGTGCCGATCGGCAGGCGCCAGACCTTTTCCTTGTAGACGATGCCACGCGAGGAGAAGAACAGCACCGGCGTATGGGTGTTGACCACGAATAGCCGGGTAACGAAATCCTCGT
Source organism: Neorhizobium sp. AL 9.2.2 (assembly GCF_013317225.1). Classification (NCBI taxonomy): domain Bacteria; kingdom Pseudomonadati; phylum Pseudomonadota; class Alphaproteobacteria; order Hyphomicrobiales; family Rhizobiaceae; genus Neorhizobium; species Neorhizobium sp. AL 9.2.2. The sequence continues at coordinate 1,119,061 of NZ_JAALXU010000003.1, read as the reverse complement.
CACGCGTCGCCATACCGGAGCGACCCTTGCCGCCACGACGCTGGGCGCGATACGTCGCCAGCGGAACACGCTTGATATAGCCAAGATGCGAAACGGTAACGACCATGTCCTCGCGGGCAATCAGGTCCTCGTCATCCATTTCGAGACCGCCTTCGAGGATCTCGGTGCGGCGTGGTGTACCGAATTCGTCGCGAACGGCGATGAGTTCGTCCTTGACGATCTGCTGGATGCGAACCCGTGACGACAGGATGTCGAGATAGTCGGAGATCTCGGCGCCGATCTTGTTCAGCTCGTCGCCAATTTCATCGCGGCCGAGCGCCGTCAGGCGGGCAAGACGCAGTTCGAGGATCGCGCGGGCCTGTTCCTCGGAGAGGTTGTAGGTCAGGTCCTCGTTGATCTTGTGACGCGGATCGTCGATGAGCCGGATAAGAGCCTCGACGTCATGGGCCGGCCAGCGGCGCGTCATCAACTGCTCGCGCGCCGTCGCAGGATCCGGTGCACGGCGGATGAGCGCAATGACTTCATCGATATTGGCAACGGCGATCGCCAGACCCACCAACACGTGCGCACGCTCGCGCGCCTTGCGCAGCAGGTATTTCGTGCGGCGGCTGACGACTTCCTCGCGGAAGGACACAAATGCCTTCAGCATGTCGATCAGCGCCAGCTGCTCCGGCTTGCCGCCATTGAGCGCCACCATGTTGCAGCCGAACGACGTCTGCAGTGGCGTGTAGCGGTAGAGCTGGTTCAAAATGACGTCGGCATTCGCATCGCGCTTCAGTTCGACGACGACGCGGTAACCCTGTCTGTCGGACTCGTCGCGCAGATCGGAAATCCCTTCGATCCGCTTTTCGCGGACGAGTTCGCCAATCTTTTCGACCATCGAGGCCTTGTTCACCTGGTAGGGAACTTCGGTGATGATGATCTGCTCACGGTCGCCGCGCAGAGGTTCGATCGTCGCACGACCGCGCATCATGACGGAGCCGCGGCCCGTCTCGTAAGCCAGCCGAATGCCGGCACGGCCAAGGATCATTGCACCTGTCGGAAAGTCCGGACCGGGAATGATCTGCATCAGCTCGGGCAGTTCGATCGCCGGATTGTCCATCATCGCGATGCAGCCGTCGATCACTTCCGACAGATTGTGCGGCGGGATGTTGGTCGCCATGCCGACGGCGATGCCGCCTGCGCCATTGACGAGCAGGTTCGGGAATTTCGCCGGCAGAACCACCGGTTCCGACAGCGTGCCGTCATAGTTGTCGCGGAAGTCGACGGTTTCCTTGTCGAGATCATCGAGCAGCGCATGGGCCGACTTTTCAAGCCTGCACTCTGTATAGCGCTCGGCCGCCGGAGGATCCCCGTCGATCGATCCGAAATTGCCCTGTCCGTCGATCAGCGGCAATCGCAGCGACCAGTCCTGCGCCATACGTGCCAGCGCATCATAGATCGCGGAGTTGCCGTGCGGATGGAATTTACCCATCACGTCACCGGTTACGCGGGCGCATTTGACGTATTTCTTGTTCCAGTCGATCCCGAGCTCGGACATGCCGAACATGATGCGCCGGTGAACGGGCTTCAGTCCGTCACGAACGTCGGGAAGTGCGCGGCTGACGATCACGCTCATCGCATAATCGAGATAGGACCGCTGCATCTCTTCCATAATGGAAATGGGTTCAATGCCTGGAGGCAGCTTTCCGCCGCCGGGTGTGCTTTGCTCAGTCAAATCGGATCACGATCTCTGTTCGGAATCATTTGAATTTTTATAGCGGAAAGCGGCTCCGGGCGCCAATTTCCACTGAATTTGCTTTGTAGTTGTGAACAGGTTTTGCGGCATTTGGAAGGTGTTTGCCACGATCGTTGGATACATTCGTTGCAAGACTTCCCTAAAGCGCCCGGCTGTCCTAACAATCTTATCATTGAACGGCAAGCCGAGCGTCCTCTAGGAGTATCCATGGCCTCACCCGATGCTCTCATCAACGCGTTGACCACTTTGTTGGTCACGCTCGACCCGCCGGGTCTGGCGCCGGTCTTTCTGGGCCTGACGGTCGGCATGACGACGGCGCAACGGCGCTTTGTCGCCTTCCGCGGTGCGCTGATCGCCTTCGGTATCCTCGCGGTGTTTGCGCTGTTCGGATCGAGCGTCCTTGGCCTGCTCGGTATCTCGATCGGCGCCTTCCGCATCGCGGGCGGCCTGCTGCTGTTCTGGATTTCGTTCGAAATGGTTTTCGAGAAGCGCCAGGAGCGAAAGGAAAAGACGTCGCAAAAGGCGATCACGATCGACCATATCCACGATATCGCCGTGTTTCCGCTCGCCCTGCCGCTGATCGCCGGCCCCGGAGCGATTTCCGCGACCGTCCTTTTGTCCGGAACATTCACCAGCGCTCTCGACCGCGCCCTTCTTATCGGGGTCCTCGCGCTGATCATGGTGGTGCTCTACGCAACGCTTCTGATCGCGGAAAAGCTCGACCGTTTCTTGGGTGTGACAGGGCGCGCGATCCTCACCCGGCTTCTCGGGGTCATCCTCGCTGCCTTGTCCGTTCAGTTCGTGGTCGATGGCATCCGGTCGGCATTCGCGATACCCTGATCCTTCCTGGGACGGACGGCCGAAAGCTCAATCCATGCACATTCTAAACCGTCTCATCGGACAGGCACCGAACCCGATCAGCATGAGGGAACGGCTTCGCTCTGCGGGCGGCGCCTTGCTCGGCATTTCCCTGACGGGACTCGGCGGAAGTCTCGTCGTCGGCTTCGAACCGTCATTGCCGGCACTGATCGCCCCGATGGGTGCCTCGGCCGTGCTGCTCTTTGCCGTCCCGTCGAGCCCGCTCGCACAACCCTGGTCCATCTTGGGCGGCAATATTCTCTCGGCCACTGTCGGCGTCACAGTCGCTGCACTCGTGCCAGACCCTGCCCTCGCCTCAGGCCTCGCCATTGGCATAGCGATCGCGGCGATGATGGCGCTGCGCTGCCTGCACCCGCCAAGCGGTGCGATTGCCCTGACCGCAGTGCTTGGCGGCCCGTCCATTCACGCGATGGGATACGGATTCATCCTCTGGCCGGTTCTGGGCAACTCGCTGGCTTTGCTGCTGCTTGCGATCATTCTCAACAATCTCGCAGGCCGGCGCTATCCGCATGCGCCCGCTACGCCTTCCCCTTCGCACGGCACCACGGATCCGCCGCCGAGCGGCCGTATCGGGTTCCGCCGGGAGGATCTCGACGCCGTCCTCAGGGATTATGACCAGGTCCTCGATATCGATCGCAGCGACCTCGAAACCATTATTCGCCTGACCGAACTGCGCTCCTACCGCCAGCGCGCGAGCCACCTCACCTGCGCCGACGTCATGTCCCGCGACGTGATCGCGGTGTCACCGGATGATCCCCTGGGGAAGGCGCATCAGTCCATGCGCAACCACCGTCTGAAGGCCCTGCCCGTCACCAACGAAAAGGCTGAGGTGGTTGGCATCGTTACGCAGACGGATTTTCTGGACAAGCCAATCTGGACCGGCGGTCGCCCGACGATCGGCCCGCGCCAGCGTTTGCGGCTGATGATGCAAGGCGCAACAGCGCCAAACCATATCGTAAGGGATATCATGACCGCGCCGGTCCGGACGATCGAGCCGTCGGCACCGCTCAACGACGCGGTCGTCATGTTTGCCGAGGAAGGCCTGCACTACCTGCCGATCGTCGGCGAGAACGGCAAACTCGCCGGGATACTCTCGCAGTCCGACGTGCTTGTAGCGATGCTTTCGGACCGCGCCACTCATGCTCCAACCGAACATGAAAAAGGCGCCTGAGCGGCGCCTTTTTTTTGATCAGAATGGGATGTCGTCGTCGAGGTCGCGGGAGAAGTTCCCGCCGCCACCACCGGAGGACTGGCCACCCTGGCTGCCCTGAGCACCGCGCCCTGCCGGTGCTCCACCCCCGGAACGCGGACGATCATAGTCATCGCCGCCGCCACCGTAGTTGCCGCCGAAATCACCGCCGCCACCGCCGCCGAAGTCGCTTGCGCCACCACGTGCGCCGCCGCGCTCACCGCCGCCTTCGCCACGACCGTCGAGCATTGTCAGGGTCGAGTTGAAGCCCTGCAGCACGATTTCGGTTGAATAACGATCGTTGCCGGTCTGGTCCTGCCATTTGCGGGTCTGCAGCGCGCCTTCGATATAAAGCTTGGCACCCTTTTTGACATACTGCTCGACGACCTTGCAGAGGCCTTCGTTGAACACGACGACCGTATGCCATTCCGTCTTTTCGCGACGCTCGCCCGACGTACGATCGCGCCAGCTTTCCGACGTGGCGATGCGCAGGTTTGCAATCGGGCGGCCATCCTGCGTCCGGCGGATTTCCGGGTCGGCGCCGACATTGCCCACCAGAATGACTTTGTTCACGCTGCCCGCCATCGTATTCACCTCGTTTGCCGCCAAGCGCGGCTTTGAAAACCAATTACCCCACCTTAAACCATCGACCGCCCGGTTTGGGCAATGCCGAGGTTTAATCCACAGTGAATTTTGTTCTTTCTTTGTTCTATTTTCTCCGTATAGTTCTGTCAAGCATTCGGAACCGGGTTGCGTTGCAACAGTTTCGTCTCGACAGGCGGCTTTCGATAACTACATAAGGACCTTCGATCCTCCCCGAAGGCATAACGATGAGCGAACTCAAAACCATTTCCATCCGTGGTGCGCGCGAGCACAATCTTAAGGGGATCGATCTCGATCTGCCCCGCAACTCGCTGATCGTGATGACCGGCCTGTCCGGCTCAGGCAAGTCGTCGCTTGCGTTCGACACGATCTATGCCGAGGGACAGCGACGCTATGTCGAGAGCCTTTCGGCCTATGCTCGCCAGTTTCTGGAGATGATGCAGAAGCCTGACGTCGACCAGATCGAAGGCCTGTCTCCGGCGATCTCGATCGAGCAGAAGACGACCTCTCGAAATCCCCGCTCGACGGTCGGCACAGTCACGGAAATCTACGACTACATGCGCCTGTTGTTTGCGCGCGTCGGCGTTCCATATTCGCCAGCGACCGGGCTTCCGATCGAAAGCCAGACCGTCAGCCAAATGGTCGACAGGGTCCTTGCTTTCGAAGAAGGCACCCGTCTTTATATTCTCGCACCAATGATCCGCGGGCGCAAAGGCGAGTACAAGAAGGAACTCGCCGAGCTGATGAAAAAGGGTTTTCAGCGCGTCAAGGTGGATGGCCAGTTCTATGAGATCGCCGACGTTCCAGCGCTCGACAAGAAATACAAACACGACATCGACGTCGTCGTCGACCGCCTTGTGGTGCGATCCGACATTGCCGCGCGTCTGGCCGACAGCCTTGAGACATCGCTGAAACTGGCGGATGGCCTGGCCGTTGCGGAGTTCGCCGACAAGCCTCTGCCGGAGAAGGAAACCTCCGCAGGCGGATCTGCCAACAAGTCGCTCAACGAAACCCATGAACGGGTTCTGTTTTCGGAGAAATTCGCCTGCCCTGTGTCCGGATTCACCATTCCGGAGATCGAGCCGCGGCTGTTCTCCTTCAACAATCCCTTCGGTGCCTGCCCCACCTGCGATGGTCTTGGATCACAGCAGAAGGTGGACCGGAACATGATCGTGCCGGAACCCGGCCGGACACTGAAGGATGGCGCGATCGCGCCCTGGGCGAAGTCCACCTCGCCCTATTACAACCAGACGCTCGAGGGTCTCGGCAAGGTCTTTGGTTTCAAGCTGACGGACCGCTGGGACAAGCTGTCGGATAGCGCCCGCTCGGCGATCCTTGAGGGCACCGAGGAAAAGATCGAGTTCAATTATGCCGACGGCGCACGGTCCTACAAGACGACCAAGACGTTCGAAGGCATCGTCCCCAATCTCGAACGGCGCTGGAAGGAAACCGACAGTGCCTGGGCGCGCGAGGAGATCGAGCGCTACATGTCGGCCGCTCCATGCCCGTCCTGTGCCGGCTATCGCCTGAAGCCGGAAGCGCTGGCGGTCAAGATCAATAAGCTGCATATCGGCCAGACGACAGAAATGTCGATCCGGCTGGCGCGCGACTGGTTTGCGGCGCTCCCCGAGCACCTGAACGCGAAGCAGAACGAGATCGCTGTCCGTATCCTCAAGGAGATCCGCGAGCGCCTTCAGTTCCTGAACGACGTCGGGCTCGATTATCTCAGCCTGTCGCGAAACTCCGGCACGCTCTCCGGTGGCGAGAGCCAACGCATCCGTCTGGCATCGCAGATCGGCTCCGGCCTTACCGGCGTTCTCTACGTGCTGGACGAGCCATCCATCGGCCTCCACCAGCGCGACAATGCCCGCCTGCTCGAAACGCTGAAGCATCTGCGTGACATCGGCAATACCGTCATCGTCGTGGAACATGACGAGGATGCCATTATGACCGCCGATTACGTCGTCGATATCGGCCCTGCCGCCGGCATTCACGGCGGCACGGTCGTCGCCGAAGGCACGCCGCAGCAGGTCATGGCAAACCCCAAGTCACTGACCGGTAAATACCTGTCGGGCGAACTCGGCGTCGCAGTTCCCGCTGAGCGGCGCAAGGTCAAAAAAGGCAAGGAACTCAAGGTTTTCGGAGCCCGCGGCAACAACCTCAAAAACGTTACCGCGGCGGTACCGCTCGGCGTTTTTACCGCCGTGACCGGCGTATCGGGTGGCGGCAAGTCGACCTTCCTGATCGAAACGCTCTACAAGTCGGCCGCACGCCGCGTCATGGGCGCGAGAGAAATCCCGGCCGAGCACGATCGGATCGACGGGTTCGAGCATATCGACAAGGTGATCGATATCGACCAGTCGCCGATCGGTCGCACACCGCGCTCCAACCCGGCCACCTATACCGGTGCCTTCACCCCCATCCGCGACTGGTTTGCCGGCCTGCCGGAAGCCAAGGCCCGCGGTTACGCACCCGGCCGCTTTTCCTTCAACGTCAAGGGCGGCCGTTGCGAGGCCTGCCAGGGCGACGGCGTCATCAAGATCGAGATGCACTTCCTTCCGGATGTCTATGTCACCTGTGATGTCTGCCACGGCAAACGCTACAACCGCGAAACGCTCGACGTGCATTTCAAGGGCAAGTCGATCGCCGATGTCCTGGATATGACGGTCGAGGAAGGTGTCGAGTTCTTTGCCGCGGTTCCGGCCGTGCGCGACAAGCTGCAATCGCTGTTCGATGTCGGTCTCGGCTATATCAAGGTCGGCCAGCAGGCAAACACGCTCTCAGGCGGCGAAGCGCAGCGCGTCAAGCTTGCCAAGGAGCTGTCGAAGCGCGCCACCGGCCGCACGCTCTACATTCTGGACGAGCCAACGACAGGCCTGCATTTCCACGACGTCGCGAAACTATTGGAAATGCTGCACGAGCTGGTCAATCAAGGCAATTCGGTCGTGGTCATCGAGCACAATCTCGAAGTCATCAAGACCGCCGATTGGGTTATCGACATTGGCCCCGAAGGCGGCACGGGTGGTGGGGAGATTGTTGCCTGCGGCACGCCGGAACAGGTCGTCAAGGAGAAGCGCTCCTATACCGGCCAGTTCCTTAAGGAGCTTCTGGAACGGCGTCCGGTCAAGAAAGTCCAAGCGGCAGAATAGTTTTTACCGCCGCCAATACCTGTTCCGGGGAGATGAGTGATGACACCAGGCATAATTCGAACAGGTATCGGCGGCTGGACCTTCGCGCCTTGGGAGGGCACGTTCTATCCGGACAAGCTGGCGAAGAAACGCCAGCTTGAATATGCGGCGTCCAAGCTCAAGGTCATCGAGGTCAACGGCACCTATTACGGGTCGCAAAAGCCCGAGACTTTTGCGAAATGGGCGTCCGAAGTGCCTGACGGATTCATCTTCTCGCTCAAAGCCAGCCGCTACACTACCAACCGCAAGGTCCTGGCCGAGGCGGGCGAATCGATCGAACGCTTCCTGCAGCAGGGGCTCGTCGAACTCGGCGACCATCTTGGGCCGTTGCTGTGGCAGTTCGCGCCGACCAAGAAATTCGAGCCTGACGATTTCGAAGCGTTTCTGAAGCTGCTGCCGGACGCGCTGGAAGGGCTGCCTTTGCGCCACGTCGTCGAGGTCCGCCACGACAGCTTCAAGGTTCCGGAATTCGTCGAACTTATCGCGAAATACAATGTCGCGCCCGTCTGCGCCGATCATTTCGACTATCCGATGATCGCCGACGTTACCGCTGATTTCGTCTATGCGCGGCTGCAAAAAGGGTCGGACGAGATCGAAACCTGTTACACGAAGCCGGATATGAAAGATTGGGCGAAAAGGTTGAAAACCTGGTCTGCCGGTAGCGTCCCCGACGATCTACCTTTGATCGACGAATCGCGAAATCCCGCCAAAAAGCCGCGCGACGTCTACGCCTTCTTCATTCACGAGGGCAAGGTCAACGCCCCCGGCGGCGCAATGGCCATGCAGGAGATGCTCGACGCCAAGAGCTAGGGCTCTCTGTTCGGCATGATCCCTGCCCTTTTGGCCAGATCTTCCGCGGTCATGTCTGGGGTCAGGCTATTGGCCGCTTCGCCGTGTAGGTAGACGCCTGCCGCCGCGGCCTCGAAGGCGGGCATGCCTTGGGCGAGCAGCGCTCCGATCATTCCGGCGAGCACATCTCCGGAGCCTGCGGTGGCAAGCCAGGGCGGCGCATTCGTGTTGATCAGGGCGCGGCCATCGGGTGAAGCGATCACCGTGTCTGCACCCTTGTAGACGATGACGGCGTTGGCCCGCGCCGAGGCTTTCAGCGCCTTCTCCGGCTTGCTGAGTTCTTTGCCCTCAGCCAAATCCGGAAACAGCCGGGCAAACTCCCCCTCATGTGGGGTCAGTACCAGGCGCGTCTCGCCCTCCGAGAAGGCTGAAAACAGCGTATCAGGATCGTCCTTGAACGAGGAAATGCCGTCCGCGTCCAGCACTAGCCGCTTGCCCTTCAGTGCCAGCACGAACTCGCGGGCTTTCTCCCCGACGCGGAACCCCGGGCCGAGCACGAAGGCGGAGAGTTTTGCCGAACCCAGCCAGTCGGCGAGGTCTGCGACATCGTCGATTGCATGAAGCATGATTGCTGTCAGCGAGGCGGCATTGACGGGAATTGCGTCCGTCGGGCTTGCAACGGTAACGAGCCCTGCCCCGCGCTTCAGACCCGCCGTCGCCGAAAGCCGGGCTGCGCCCGTCTTGTCCGCGGGACCGCTGAACACGACCATATGGCCGCGCGTATACTTGTGGCTGTCACTCAACGGTGACGGCACAGCTGAGCTCCAGATCGACGGCGCGTTCTCGGCAAGACTGCCGGCCTTGCTCAAAACGATTCGTCGGGGGATGCCGATATCGAAAACCTCAAGTTCGCCGCAGAGCTCGCGTCCCGGCATGAGGACGTGGCCCGGCTTGCGCGCAACGAATGTCACCGTCCGATCAGCACGCAACGCCGCGCCAAGCGCCACGCCGCGCCGGCCGCATAGTCCGGACGGCAGATCGACGGCAAGCACGGGTGTATTGGTGGCTACCAGACGATCAGCGAGTGCCGCCACGCTATCGGGGACGTTTCTGGAGAGCCCTGCCCCGAAGAGCGCATCGATGACGACATCACCTGGCGATGGCACATAACTGTCCAACGGCTGGGTATCGAGGGGGCAGCTTGAACGGGCCTCAAGGGCATCGCCGCGCAATTGTGCGGGATCCCCCAGACTGTAGACCACGCAGCGTGTGCCGGCTTCGTTCAAGGCCGCCGCTGCGACATAGCCGTCACCGCCATTGTTGCCGGGTCCACACAGGACGACAAAGCGCAACGCGCCGGGAAAATGTCGAAGAGCCGACGCCGCGACAGCCCGGCCCGCGCGGTCCATCAGCCCTATCGAGGACATGCCTGATGCTGCCGCGGCCGTGTCGATGGCTGCCATATCGTTGGGCGTCAGGAGCAAATGAGCGAATGAATTGGTCATTTGTCTATTCAAAGGCAAAACAGGGGAAATACAAGCGCGATCTTAGTGATCAAAACATCATCAAATGCACAGAAAACATGCTTATTTAGTAGGTGGACAGGCATGCGCTCGGTGCGGCGGGCGGAAGCGATTTCGGCAAGGATACGGCGTCAGGCGCACAAACCCGGACGTGGCCGACCGCGTTCAGCAGGCAATCCACCGAAAAATGGAAAGTTTTGACGCAAACCCGTGTTATTTTCTTAAAAACGTGAAAGAGTTTGGCACGAATAGTGCATCGGCCTGTTTGGCGGGCATGGGCCTGCGACTGGGAGAAGCGGAGAGTTGGTTTCTCATGAAGAAGATCGAAGCGATCATTAAACCGTTCAAGCTGGATGAAGTGAAGGAAGCCCTTCAGGAAGTCGGCTTGCAAGGGATTACGGTGACCGAGGCCAAGGGCTTTGGACGCCAAAAAGGACATACCGAGCTTTATCGTGGCGCGGAATACGTCGTCGACTTTCTCCCGAAGGTGAAGGTTGAAGTTGTGCTGGCTGACGAGAATGCAGACGCGGTCATTGAGGCCATCCGCAACGCGGCACAGACTGGACGAATTGGAGACGGCAAGATATTCGTTTCCAACGTGGAGGAAGTCATTCGTATTCGCACCGGCGAAACGGGTGTGGACGCTATCTGACCGCACTTTGAAGGCTGATAAGAAGCCGCGCGGACAGTTCATAACAATCATACAGGCGAGGAAAAGGTCATATGACGAGCGCAAGCGAAATCATGAAACAGATCAAGGAAAACGACGTCAAGTTCGTGGACCTGCGCTTTACGGACCCGCGCGGCAAGCTGCAGCACGTGACGATGGACGTCTCGGCCGTCGATGAGGATATGTTCGCCGATGGCGTCATGTTCGACGGCTCCTCGATCGGCGGATGGAAGGCCATCAACGAGTCGGACATGGTGCTGATGCCCGATCCGCAGACCGTGCACATGGACCCGTTTTTCGCGCAATCCACGATGGTCATCGTTTGCGACATTCTCGATCCGATTTCCGGTGAAGCCTACAACCGCGATCCGCGCGGCACGGCCAAGAAGGCGGAGGCCTATCTCAAGGCATCGGGCATCGGCGATACGATTTTCGTCGGCCCCGAGCCTGAATTCTTCGTCTTCGACGACGTCAAGTACAAGGCCGATCCCTACAATACGGGCTTCAAGCTGGACAGTTCGGAACTGCCGTCCAACGACGACACCGATTACGAGACCGGCAACCTTGGCCACCGTCCGCGCGTCAAGGGCGGCTACTTCCCGGTTCCGCCGGTCGACAGCCTCCAGGACATGCGCTCGGAAATGCTCACCGTCCTCACCGAAATGGGTGTGGTCGTCGAAAAGCATCACCATGAAGTGGCCGCTGCCCAGCACGAACTCGGTGTGAAGTTCGATACGCTGGTGCGCAACGCCGACAAGATGCAGATCTACAAATACGTCGTGCATCAGGTCGCCAATGCCTATGGCAAGACGGCCACCTTCATGCCGAAGCCGATCTTCGGCGACAACGGCTCGGGCATGCACGTTCACCAGTCGATCTGGAAGGACGGCAAGCCGACCTTTGCTGGTGACGAGTATGCAGGCCTGTCGGAAAGCTGCCTTTACTACATCGGCGGCATAATCAAGCACGCCAAGGCGATCAACGCCTTCACGAACCCGACGACGAATTCCTACAAGCGTCTCGTCCCGGGTTACGAAGCACCGGTTCTGCTTGCCTACTCGGCTCGCAACCGTTCCGCCTCCTGCCGCATTCCGTTCGGGTCGAACCCGAAGGCAAAGCGCGTCGAAGTCCGCTTCCCCGATCCGGCCCAGAACCCCTATCTCGGTTTTGCCGCCATGCTGATGGCCGGCCTCGACGGCATCAAGAACAAGATTCATCCCGGCAAGGCCATGGACAAGGATCTCTACGACCTGCCGCCGAAGGAACTGCGCAAGATCCCGACGGTCTGCGGTAGCTTGCGCGAAGCGCTCGACAGCCTCGACAAGGATCGCAAGTTCCTCACCGCCGGCGGCGTTTTCGACGACGATCAGATCGACGCCTATATCGAACTGAAGATGACGGAAGTCATGCGCTTCGAAATGACGCCACACCCGGTGGAGTTCGACATGTACTATTCCGCCTGATCCGGCGGACGAACCTGACAACCAGAAACGGCGGGCCTGACCCGCCGTTTTTCATTCGCGCCATCGGAGCAGCAGGCTCCTAACCTGCGGTCACAGGCACGTACCTGCGTCACCGCCCCCTGGATTGCCTCATGCGCACCGATACCGGCAGCACGCCCCGTCCCCTCGACTGGCTGATCTTCCTTCTCGTCCCGGTCTTCTTCTCCAGCAATCTCGTTTTCGGTCGCGGCATCGTCGGCGAAATCGGTCCCTATATGACCGCGTTCATCCGCTGGGCAGGATCGACGCTCATCATGCTGCCGTTGCTCTATGCGGATCGCAGGGCGGCTGCGGCCTTTGTGCGCACCCATACCTGGCTGTGGCTCTCGCTCGGATTTCTCGGCATGGGCATTTGCGGCGGTTTCGTCTACTGGGCGCTCACCATGACGACGGCCTCGAACGCCACGCTGATCTACAGCACCTCATCGCTCTTCATCATTCTGCTGGAATGGCTGTTCGCCAGTCGACGCATCAGCATCAAGGAGATCTGCGGCATGGCGCTCGCCTTTGCGGGCGTGGCTGTCATCGTATTGCGCGGAGACCTGGCTGCCGTTCTTCACATGCGCTTCAATCTCGGCGATCTCGGCATTCTGATCGCCGCGATCGCGTTTGCCTTCTACTCGATCCTGCTGCGGCGCCCGGCAGCTCAAGCCGTTCGTCCGCTCACACTGTTCGGACTGATCGCCTTCTCCGGCTCGCTCATCCTGGTCGCGCCGGCGATCTGGGAACTGTTTCATGGCGGTCTTCTTCCCACCAGCCAGTCCGCCTGGATGAAGCTTGCCGGCATTATTCTCTTCGCCTCGCTCGCCGCCTTCTTCTGCTTCCAGCAGGTGGTGCGGATCTTCGGTTCGGTCACGGCCGGAACCACGCTCTACCTCATGCCCCCGGTTTCGATCGTCATGGCCGTGGCGTTTCTCGGCGAAACCTTCGAGGCCTACCATGCTGTCGGCATCGTCTGCGTTCTCGGCGGCGTCATTCTGGCAACGGTAAAGCGCGCCCGCGCAAGAACGCCATGAGAACAAACTGGAACTATCCTCCAAACGCTGCATTTCCCACTTGAGTAGCGGTGGATTTACTCCCACATTGGGACGTGAAAGGATGTCACCATGAAACAGCGAAACGCCAAATTTACGATCGGGGAAGTGGTTCGCCACAAAGTGTTCCCGTTCCGCGGCGTCGTGTTCGATGTGGACCCCGAATATGACAATACCGAGGAATGGTGGAACGCGATTCCGGCCGAGATCCGCCCAAGCAAGGATCAGCCCTTCTACCACCTTCTGGCCGAGAACGACGAAACCGAATACGTCGCTTATGTCTCGGAACAGAACCTGGTCCATGACGAGAGCGACCAACCCCTGCGCAACCCGCAGGTCTACCAGATCTTCGACGCCGGCCCCTCCGGCAATCTAAAGCCGAAGGTCATCCTCGCCCATTGATGGGGGCCAGCCGTGTCGAGATAAATCGTCAAAACGAAAAAAGCCCAGTCTTTCGACCGGGCTTTTTTGTTGCTTTGAGATTTGAACTTACTGGCCCTGCTTGGCAGCGTTCTGAGCTTCTTCAAGCTTCTTGCGCGCTTCCTCAGCCTTCTTCTGCATGCCTTCTTCCAGGCTACGCTGGCTTTCCGCAAGCTGCGACTGGGTGATTGCGGCACCGTCATAGGCACCGGTAAAGCCGGTCAACGAAACCTTGATCGGGTTCGGCGCGCGACGGAAGTTCATCGACGTGAACACGACGTCGGTGCCCTTCTTAAGGCTGGCGATCATCGCATCCGTTAGGGGCACTTCAGCTGTGCACTTGTCGGGAAGGCAGACGGCGTAGTCGAGCTTCTGACCCTTGGCACCGTCGATCTGCATGATGATGCCAGGCTGCACCATACGTGCGGTCGGAACCGAAACCTGAAGGATCTTGCGGTTGACCTTGCCTTCGACGCTGATGAGGCCGATTGCCGTGATCAGCTGGCCGTTCTGGGCCAGAATGATGTTCTGCACAACGCAGAGATCAGCATCGTCCTGCTTGGTGCAGGTCTTGAACCAGCCAAGCGGCGGACCGCCGGCACCGGCGCCGCCCTGTGCGGGAGCTGCCTGCTGGGCGAAGGCTGCAACCGGCAGCGCAGCTACGCCGACCGAAACAGCAAGAGCAGACATGGCCGTCCGCATAACTTTGGTTGCCTTGAGCATCATAACGAAATCCGTCTCCTGAAATCCGCGGGCGCAGCATGCGCCGTCCACCCCGTCGAGATGTCCTACTGCCTGTCACCTGTCGCTCAAATGAGGCAATTGAATGACTCGGCGGGTGTTGCCAATCTGTTACATCGACGCGACGGCGATATCCAGCCTTTCTTTTGCTATTTTGACAAACCTCACCGTTGCAACGCAAGTTTGAAGAGCCTGTGCTTGGTGCATTGTCACCTATCCGCTATTTTCCGCCCGAATCAGCAGTATTGAGAGAAACGGAATGCTTTCATGAAGCGCAGTATATCCTTCTTGATCGCAGCGACGCTGTTTGTGCCTGTCATGGCATCCGGGGCGCGGGCGCAGCCTGTGCACGCGATCTCCATGCATGGCGAACCTGCCCTGCCTGCCGATTACCAGCATCTGAGCTACGTCAATCCGCAAGTGAAGAAGGGGGGCAGCGTCCGCTACGGCGTCGTCGGCACGTTCGACAGCCTCAACCCGTTCAATCTGAAGAGCATCCGGACCACCGCCCGCGGCGTCTGGGATCCGGCCTTCGGCAACCTGATCTATGAAACGCTGATGACACGTTCCGCCGACGAGCCCTTCACGCTCTACGGGCTTCTGGCCGAAAGCGTCGAGTGGAATGATGAGCGCACGTTCATCCAGTTCAACATCAATCCCAAGGCAAAATGGTCCGACGGCCAGCCGGTGACGCCTGAGGACGTGATCTTTTCCTTCGAGGTGCTGCGCGACAAGGGTCGGGTACCGTTCTCCAGGCGTCTCGCCCCCGTGGAGAAGATGGAAAAGGTCGGCGAGCGCAGTGTCCGCTTTACCTTCAACGACACGGTCGACCGGGAATTCCCGCTGATCATCGCCGCCTCCACCCCGATCCTGCCGAAACACGCGATCGACCCGGAGACATTCGATCAGTCGACCCTGAAGGTGCCGCTGGGCTCGGGACCCTATCTTATCAAATCCGTCTCGCCCGGCCAGCGCATCGTCTACGAGCGCGATGAGAAGTACTGGGGCAAGGATATTCCGGCCAAAGTCGGTTTCGACAATTACGACCGAATCAGCGTCGAATACTTTTTGGAAGACAACACCCTGTTCGAAGCCTTCAAGAAGGGCGAGATCGACATCTATCCCGATGGCAGCCCGACCCACTGGGCGCGCGCGTATAATTTCCCGGCCATCCGGACTGGAGACGCGGTCAAGGAAGCCTTCACGCCGCAACTGCCGACGGGCATGCTGGGCTTCGTGTTCAACACGCGCCGGTCGATCTTTGCAGACGTCAATGTGCGCGCCGGCCTTTCGCTGGCCTTCGATTTCGAGTGGGCCAACCGGAACCTGTTCGAGAACGCCTATACCCGCACAGAAAGCTTCTGGCAGGGCTCGCCGCTGACTTCTCTCGGCAAACCGGCGGACCAGCGCGAGCTAGAAATCCTCGGTGACACCAAGAACCGAATCGAGCCCGACGTACTCGATGGTACCTACCGTATCGAAAAGACCAACGCGTCCGGTGCCGACCGCAGAGTGTTGCGAAAGGCCGTCGACCTTCTGAACAAGGGCGGCTACACGATCAAGAACGGCCGCATGACAAATGCCAGCGGGCGCCAGTTGTCGTTCGAGGTCATGACCCAGACCGTCGATCAGGAAAAGCTCGCCATCGCCTACCAGCGAGCCCTTCGGATGATCGGCGTCGACATGGCGATCCGCACAGTCGACGATTCGCAGTACCAGGCGCGGTCGGGTAGCTTCGACTACGACATGATCGTCAAATCCTACCCGTCGTCGCTGTCTCCCGGGATCGAACAGATGGGACGCTGGGGCTCGACCTCCCGCGACACGCCCGGCAGCTTCAATTTTGCGGGAACAGCGGATCCCGATATCGACCGGTTGATCGGGACCATGACAGCCGTCCGTAGCAAGGAAGATTTCGAAGCAACGGTTCGCGCCTATGACCGCCTGCTGATTTCAGGCCATTACATGGTGCCGCTCTACCATATTGCCGACCAGTGGGTGGCGCGGCGCAAGCAGATACGCTATCCGGAAACCTTGCCGCTATACGGCTATCAGCTCAACACTTGGTGGGATGAGCGGGCGCAGTAGACAGCTCGCCACCTCCCGATCGCAAGCCAAACCTGATTGGAAAGAGAACGCCGATGGAGCGCATCACCGTAGATATTGTCTCCGACGTCGTGTGCCCCTGGTGCTATCTGGGCAAGGCGCGGCTCGAGCTGGCAATCGCCGAAGTTCAGGACGAGATCGGTGTCGACCTGAACTGGCGTCCCTATCGCCTCAACCCGGACATTCCGCCTGAAGGTGTGGACCACAAAGCGTTTCTGGAAGCAAAGCTCGGCGGCAGCGAAACGGTCGCCCGCGCGCACGGGGCGCTCACTCAGCTGGGCCAGGAAGTCGGCATCGCATTCAATTTCGACGCGATCACGGTCGGCTCGAACACGCTCGATGCCCACCGTCTACTTCAGTGGGCGATGGTGGAAGGCCGCGAGGTTCAGGATCGCGTTGTGACCGCGCTGTTCAAGGCGAATTTCGAGCAGGGGCGCGTTGTCGGGGACCACGCGGTTCTCGCAGACATCGCCGTCGAAGCCGGTATGGATCGCACGGTCGTCGAGAACCTTCTGGCAGGTGACGCCGATAAGGACACGGTCCTTGCCGAGATCGACGCTGCGCAGAAGATGGGCGTCAACGGCGTGCCGTTCTTCATCGTCGATGGACAGTATGCGGTGAGCGGTGCCCAGATGCCGGATGTTCTCGCCAACGCTTTCCGCGAAATCGCCCAGCTCAAAGCCGAAGCTCGCAAGGGCATGATCTAGCTCTCTGAAAGTCATCTTTGTGCAGAAAGACCAGACCCTCAAGGGTGTCCTCATCGCCTTTGCGGCCTTCGCCGCCTATGCATGGAGCGACGCCAGCGTCAAATTGATCGAGGGCCAGCTGAGCCCCTATCAATCCTCGTTCCTCGGCGCGGTCTTCTGCCTCGTCGGTCTTCCCTTCCTCATGAAGAAGGGCGACCGCTGGACGGATATCTTCAACACCACCAACAGATCGCTCTGGATCCTGCGATTTGTGGCGCAGGCCGGCGGCACGATCGGCAGCGTCACTGCCTTCACCCATCTGTCGATGGCCGAAGCGTTCGCGCTGATCTTTCTTCTTCCGTCCTTCGTCACCATCATGTCGGTCATCTTCCTCAAGGAACAGGTCGGATACAGGCGCTGGGCCGCGGTCGTCATCGGCTTTGTCGGCGTCATGATCGTGCTCCGCCCCGGATTTCGCGAACTCTCGATCGGCCATCTCGGCGCCGTCTTCGGCGGCTTGAGCGGAGCCATCTCGATCGTCGTGTTCAGGGCCATGGGACCATCAGAGAAGAACATATCGCTCTACGGGGCCGGCGTGCTCGGAACGCTCGTCGTGTGCGGCGCGCTTGCCCTGCCCGGCTTCCAGGCACCGACGGCAATCCAGTGGCTCTGGCTGGCCGGCTACGGGCTTCTGGCAGCACTCGGCGCGATCCTGGTCATGTATGCAGCCGCCTATGCACCCGCGACCCTGATCGGTCCGACGCAATATAGCCAAATGATCTGGGCGGTGCTGTTCGGCTACTTGGTCTTCGGCGACCATATCGACCTGCCGATGGTGATCGGCATCATCCTGATCATCGGCTCGGGCATGCTGACCCTCATTCGCGAACGCGTTCGCGGCACGCCGCTTCCGCCGGCCCTTGGCTCGGATACGCAGGCCGCCGCGGTGATGGCGCCGGAAGCGCCAGACACGAAGCCCTGAAAGCCACAGTATCGATTGAACGAAAAAGGCCGGCGAGCTCTGCTCACCGGCCTTTTTTTGTTGTCGAAGCGACGAGACGCTTCAGGTCTTCGCCAGTTCCGCAAACTGCGTCATCACCTGGGCTGCAGCCGTCAGCCGCTTTGTCGGCGTCGGCAGGTCGCGGTTGAGGAAGATGCTCTGGTCCGGCCTGATCTTCGCAAGCGAACCCTGCTTGGCGATATAGCCGACCAGCGCCGCCGGGTTGGGGAACTGCTTGTCACGGAAGACGATGACCACGCCCTTCGGACCGGCATCGACCTTCTCGACATTCGCCTTGCGGCAGAGCGTCTTGATATAGACGACCTTGAGCAGGTTCTGCACCTCGGGCGGCATCGGCCCGAAGCGATCGATCATTTCCGCACCGAAGCCATCGATCTCCGACAGTTCCTGCACTTCGCCAAGGCGGCGATAGAGACCCATGCGCAGATGCAGATCCGGCACGTAGTTCTCCGGGATCATCGTGGTGATGCCGACGGAGATCTGTGGTGACCAACCGGTATCGAGGATCTCGTCTTCGCCCTTCACTTCGGCAACCGCCTCCTCCAGCATCTGCTGGTAAAGCTCGAAACCTACTTCCTTGATGTGACCCGACTGTTCCTCGCCCAAGAGATTGCCGGCGCCGCGGATGTCGAGGTCGTGGCTTGCCAGCTGGAAACCGGCGCCCAACGTATCGAGCGACTGCAGCACCTTGAGGCGACGGTCCGCCATCTGGGTGAGCGTCTTGTTGACTGGCAGCGTGAACAGCGCAAATGCCCGGACCTTGGAGCGCCCAACGCGGCCACGCAGCTGATAGAGCTGCGCCAACCCGAACATGTCGGCCCGGTGCACGATCAGCGTGTTGGCGGTCGGCACGTCGAGACCGGATTCGACGATCGTGGTCGAGAGAAGCACGTCATACTTGCCGTCGTAGAAGGCATTCATGATGTCTTCCAGCTCTCCCGCAGCCATCTGTCCATGCGCAACGGCTACCTTGAGTTCCGGCACGTCCGACTGCAGAAACGCCTGGATATCGGCAAGATCGGCCAGCCGCGGGCAGACGTAGAAGCTCTGACCGCCGCGGTAGTGCTCGCGCATCAGCGTCTCGCGAATGACCAGCGGATCAAACGGCGAGATAAAGGTCCGCACAGCCATCCGGTCGACCGGCGGCGTGGTGATCAGCGACAGTTCGCGAACGCCCGTCATGGCCAGCTGCAGCGTGCGCGGGATCGGCGTCGCAGACAGCGTCAGCACATGCACGTCGGTCTTCATGTCCTTCAGCCGTTCCTTGTGCTTCACCCCGAAATGCTGCTCCTCGTCGATGATCAGCAGGCTCAAGTTCGCGAACTGGATGCTGTTGCCCAGCAGCGCATGGGTGCCAACGACGATATCGACCTTGCCCTCGGATAATTCCTTCTTCGTCAGCGCCAGTTCCTTGGCCGGAACGAGGCGCGAAGCCTGAGCAATCCGGATCGGCAGCCCGCGAAAACGGTTGGTAAACGTCTTGAAATGCTGGCGTGCCAGCAGGGTCGTGGGAACGACGACCGCAACCTGGGCGCCGTTCATCGCGGCAAAGAAGGCTGCGCGCAACGCCACTTCGGTCTTGCCGAAACCAACGTCGCCGCAGACGAGGCGATCCATCGGACGGCCCGCGGCGAGATCGTCCCGCACGGCCTCGATCGCCGTTGCCTGGTCTTCCGTCTCGTCATAGGGGAAGCGCGCCGCGAACTCGTCGTAGAGCCCTTCCGGCGTTGCCAGAACCGGCGCACGACGCACCATGCGCGTCGCAGCGATCCGGATCAGATCGCCGGCCATATCCAGCAGGCGCTTCTTGAGCTTGGCCTTGCGGGCCTGCCAGGCGCCGCCACCAAGCTTGTCGAGATTGGCTTCCGCTGCATCCGACCCGTAGCGGGAAAGAAGGTCGATGTTTTCGACGGGCAGGAAGAGCTTGGCCTGATCCGCATAATGCAGTTCCAGGCAGGCGCGCGGCGCGCCGGCGGCCTCGATCGTGATCAGGCCGACAAACTTGCCGATACCGTGTTCGGCGTGGACGACAAGCGACCCTTCGTCGAGACCCGCGACTTCAGTGAGGAAATCGGCACCGCGCTTGCGACGCTTGCCGCGCCGAACCATGCGGTCGCCGAGAATATCCTGCTCGCCGATCACAGCGATATCGCCCGTCTCGAAACCCGCCTCCAGGCTCATCACGGCGGACGCCGCCTCGCCTTTTTCAAGCTTCTGCAGGTCCGACAGCTTCTCGATCGGCTTGATACGCTTCAGGCCGCGTTCATCCAGAACCTGCAGAAGTCGGTCGAGCGAGCCGGCGGACCAGCCGGTGATCAGAACCTTCGTGCCTTCGGCGCGCTTGTCGGCGATGTGCTTGACGACGAGATCGAAAATGTTGACACGAACGTCGCTATCGGAATCGTGCTCCTGGGTCTCGGATCCGGTCTCCGCCTGGCTTTTCGCCCAGCGCGGCCCCGTATGGGCATCCAGCGTCAGAACCGGACGGCCGGCGGAATCCATCTCGTTGAAGGGCGTCAGCCTGATGGCGGCCACCTGATCGAGCGTTTCCGCAAACGACTTGCCGTCGAGATAGAGCTGGCCGGGCGATACCGGCTTGTAGGGCGTTGCCTGTGCGGCGGCACCCTTGCCCAGGCTCGCCTGATCGCGGCGTGCCTCGAAGTAGTCGGTGACGAGCTTTGAGCGCTCAGTCGCCGCTTCGCGTGCATTGTGATCCGTGACGATCCGGAAACCGTGCAGATAGTCGAACGCGGTCTCGAGCTTCTCGTAAAACAGTGGCAGCCAGTGTTCCATGCCGGCGTAGCGACGTCCCTCCGACACGGCCTGATAGAGCGCATCGTCACGGTTCGCAGCCCCGAACATCGACAGATAGTTCGTGCGGAAACGGCTGATCGTATCAGGCGTCAGCGTTACTTCGCTCATCGGGTTGAGGTCGAGCGAGCGGGCCTGGCCCGTCGTGCGCTGGCTTGCCGGATCGAAGGACCGGATCGTTTCCAGCGTGTCACCGAAGAAATCCAGCCGCACCGGTTCTTCCGAACCCGGCACGAACACATCGAGAATACCGCCGCGCACCGCAAATTCGCCGACTTCGCGCACCGTGGAAACGCGGTCGAATCCGTTGCGCTCAAGCCGCGCCGCGATGTCATCCATGCGGATCACGTTGCCCGGCTTGGCCGAAAACGCGAGGCTTTCGATGACCGAGGCGGGCGCGATCTTCTGCAACATCGCATTGACCGTGACGAGCACAATGGCCGGATGCGGCTTCTTGGCATGCGCGATCAGCCCCGACAGGGCGGCCAGTCTCCGCGCGGAGACATCGGCACTCGGTGACACACGGTCATAGGGCAGACAGTCCCAGGCCGGCAGCGACAGAACCGGGATTTCCGGCGCCACAAAGGACAGCATCTGCTCCAGATCCGGCATCCGCTGGCCGTCCGAGAGAACGTAGGCAACCGACTGTCCGGCCCGCGCCAGTTCCGCAAGAACAAGCGGTTCGGTGCCGGCCGGCACACTGCCGATGGTCAGCGGTGTTGAGGCCGCCGCGATCTTCTTCGCGTTAAATCCGGAAATCATTGGCCGAGTTTCTCTTGCAACGACTCTCTGGTCACGGGATCGAAATCCGGCTTGTAGGCGGCGATACGCGCAAACAGAGGCGTATTGCGTTCCTCGGGCAGCGCCATAGCGCCGGTGATCCAGGCGTGCAGGTCGTGGTCCTGCTCATCCATGATCACTTCAAACTCGTCCAGTTCCGTATCGGAGAGGTTGGAAATCTCCGCCTCGGCGAAGCTGCCGAACACGAGATCCATCTCGCGAATGCCGCGATGCCAGCAGCGATAGAGAATACGTCGGCGACGGGGGTTGAGATCCGCGCTGGTGCGTGCCAATCCAGTCATAAGCCAAGTCCCTGTTTTGCGGTTCATATAGGATTGTTTTCGGCTCGCGTCACCTTGCCAAATGGGCAAAACTTGCGCCATTTAGCCAACCATGCGCCCTGCCATACTCGATCCGCTGTTTGCCTCCGTTTCATCGCTGCCCGGCGTCGGCCCGAAGATCGCCGACCTGATCGCGCGTGTCACCGGACGCGAGGATGCGGAAGACTGCCGGGTCGTCGATCTCCTGTTCCATGCGCCCTATTCGCTGATCGATCGCCGCAATCGTCCGGGCATCGCGCTCGCGCCGCAGGGAGCGATCGTCACCATCGAGGGACGCGTCGACCGGCATCAGCCGCCACCGGCCCGGACCAACCAGCCCTACCGGGTCTTCCTGCACGATGAGACGGGCGAACTCGCCCTCACCTTCTTCCGGGCAAAGGGAGACTGGCTGCACAAGACGCTTCCGGTCGACGAACAGGTCATGGTCAGCGGCAAGGTCGACTGGTTCAACGGCCGCGCCTCGATGATCCATCCGGATTTCATGGTGAAGGTGTCGGAAGCCGAAAACCTACCGCTTGTGGAACCCGTATATCCCATGACCGCCGGCCTCTCTTCGAAGACATTCCGCCGGACGATTGAAGCTGCTATCGCGCGACTGCCCCAGTTCCCGGAATGGGCGGATTTGAGCCTCACGCAGCGTCAGGGCTTTCCTACCGTAACGGAAGCCTTTCATGAACTTCACGATCCGCGGGACGAAACGGATATCGATCCCCAGTCCAAGGCACGCCGCCGCTTGGCCTATGACGAATTTCTCGCAGGCCAGGTGTCGCTGGCACTGGTGCGCCAGAAGATCCGCAAAGTGCCGGGACAGCCGATCCGGGTAAAGGGCGAGCTTGCCGCCCGTCTCGTTGCCGCGCTGCCCTTTTCGCTGACGCCGAGCCAGAAATCCTCTGTCGAGGATATCACCAAGGATATGGCAGGCGAAGACCGCATGCTGCGGCTGCTGCAGGGCGATGTCGGCGCCGGCAAGACGCTGGTGGCCCTTCTGGCGATGGCAGCCGCCGTCGAAGCCGGCGGCCAGGCCGTTCTGATGGCACCGACTGAAATCCTCGCCCGCCAGCATTTCTCGACCATCTCGAAACTGGCCGGTGCCGCAGGTGTCACGGTCGAACTGCTGACCGGCCGCACCAAGGGTCGCGAACGCGAAGCCATCGTCGAGCGGATTGCATCCGGCGAGGCCCAGATCGTCATCGGCACCCACGCGCTGTTCCAGGATACCGTGAGCTATCACAGCCTGATGCTGGCCGTCGTCGATGAGCAGCATCGGTTCGGCGTGCATCAGCGTCTGCGTCTGACCGCCAAGGGCATATCCCCGCATATGCTCGTCATGACCGCGACGCCCATCCCGCGCACGCTGGTGCTGGCAGCCTTCGGCGACATGGACGTGTCCAAGCTGACCGAAAAGCCGGCCGGCAGAAAGCCGATCCAGACCGTGACGATCCCGACCGAACGGATCGGCGATGTCGTCGGCCGCCTGCGCAGCGCCGTCGCAGAGGGAAAGAAGGCCTACTGGATCTGCCCGCTGGTCGAAGAATCGGATGTATCAGAACTCATGTCGGCCGAGGAGCGCTACGCGGTACTGGCCCGCGAACTCGGTGCCGACAATGTCGGCCTCGTGCATGGCCGAATGGCCGGACCGGAAAAAGACGCCGTCATGAGCGCCTTCAAGAACGGCGAGATCCGCCTGCTTGTCGCAACCACCGTCGTCGAGGTCGGCGTCGACGTGCCCGATGCGACGATCATGGTGATTGAACATGCGGAGCGGTTCGGTCTGGCGCAGCTCCACCAGTTGCGTGGGCGTGTGGGGCGTGGAGACGAAGCCTCCACCTGCATTCTTCTCTACAAGGGACCACTCAGCGAGACCGGCCACGCGCGCCTGTCGATTCTCCGCGACAGCGAGGACGGATTTCTGATCGCCGAGGAAGACCTGAAACTGCGTGGCGAGGGAGAGCTCCTCGGCACCCGCCAGTCAGGCACGCCAGGGTTCAAGATCGCAAGCCTCGAAGCACACGCGGATCTTCTCGAGATCGCCCGCAAGGACGCGACCTACCTCCTCGATCGAGATCCGGACCTCACAAGCGAACGCGGCGAGGCCGTACGCGCCCTGCTCTATCTACATCGACGCGACGAAGCGATCCGCTTCCTGCGCGCAGGCTAAAGGGCGGTCGGCGGAGTGGTAACAGTGGGCATGTCCTGCGGTGCCGGCAGGATCGGGACCTCGCCCGGCTTCGGCGTATAGGCCGGCGATATAAGCCCACCCGAGATCAACAGTTTGGCGCCCTCTTCCGGCGTCATGTCGAGCATGATGATCTGGCTTTTGCGCACGAACATCAGAAAACCTGCCGTCGGAACAGGCGTCGGTGGCATGAACACCGCCACCATCTCCTCGCCGTCTGCGTTGAGCTTCTCGGCAATCTCGCCCTGTGCATCGCCGGCAATAAACACGAGCACCCAGGTGCCGGGTGTCGGAAACTCCACCATGCCGCACTTCTTGAAGGACGTGGACTGTTCCTTCAGAACCGTCTCCAGGATCTGTTTGACGCTCTTGTAGATGGTCCGGATAAGCGGCATCTGGTTGAGGATCGACTCGCCGAAACTGACGATCGAGCGACCGATCAGGTTCCTGCCGAGAAAGCCGATGATGGTGATCATCACCATCGCCAGCAGCAGACCGGTGCCGGGAATCGTTACATCGAAGTAATATTGGGGGTCGTAACGCTGCGGGATGTAGGGCGTTACCCAGCTATCGGCCCAGTCGATGAAGGTAAAGGTAAGCCATATGGTGATCGCCAAAGGCGCGCATATGATCAGGCCTGTCAGGAAGTTGTTTCTGAGCCGACCGGCCAGCGATAAGCGCTCTGGGCTGTCGCTCATGAAAATTCCTTACCTGTGACTTGCATTGTCGCATTCATCGAATGCGACAATGCAAGATGCAATGCTGCGATGCAAGGGAAAGCAATCTTTCCCGATCACTCCACAGTGACGGATTTGGCGAGGTTGCGAGGCTGATCGACATCGGTGCCCATAAACACGGCCGTGTGGTAGGCAAGCAGCTGGATCGGCAGCGAAAAGATCATCGGTGAAATGATTTCGTCTACATTCGGCAGCACGATCGTCGCCATCGTCGGAAGTTTCGAGGCAGCGGCCCCCTTCTCGTCGGTGATAAAGATTATCTTGCCGCCGCGCGCTGCAACTTCCTGCATGTTTGAAACAGTCTTTTCAAAGAAGCGGTCATGTGGCGCAATGACGATGACCGGCATGTGCTCGTCGATGAGGGCGATCGGTCCGTGCTTCAATTCACCGGCTGCGTAGCCTTCCGCGTGGATGTAGGAGATTTCCTTGAGTTTCAACGCACCTTCCAGTGCAAGCGGATAGCTCGTGCCGCGCCCGAGATAAAGCACATCCTTGAAGCGCGAAAGCTCACGCGAAAGCGCCTCGATCTGCGGCTGGATGTCGTTCAATACCCGGCTCATGATTCGCGGCATCTCGGCTAAGTGCTTTACCATCGCCTTCTCGTCGCTCTCCGTCACCGTGCCCCGGACGCGACCGGCGCCTATCGAAAGCGCCGCCAGAACCGCGAGCTGGCAGGTGAACGCCTTGGTCGAGGCGACACCTATCTCCGGTCCTGCGAGAATTGGAAACACTGCATCCGATTCGCGCGCGATCGTCGATTCGCGGACGTTGACGATGGCGCCGATCTTCAGTCCCTGTTCCTTGCAGTAGCGCAGGGATGCGAGCGTATCGGCGGTTTCGCCGGACTGCGAGATAAACAGCGCCGCCTGGCTGGGCGACAGCGGCAGTTCGCGGTAGCGGAATTCCGAGGCGACGTCGATCTCGACGGGAAGGCGAGCGTACCGCTCGAACCAGTATTTGCCGATCAGACCGGACAGATAGGCCGTACCGCAGGCGGAGATCGCGAGACCGGACACCGTCGAGAAATCAATCGCCGTATCCGTCGGCTTCACCGTGTTGGTGGCAAAGTCGATGTAATGGGCAAGCGCGTGAGAAATGATCTCCGGCTGCTCGTAGATCTCCTTTTCCATGAAGTGGCGGTGGTTGCCCTTGTCGACCATGAAGGTCGCGGCCTGCGAAATCTGGCTCCTGCGGGTAACCGGCCGGCCTTCGTAATCGATGACGTCGAGACGATCATGGGTGATGATGGCGCAGTCGCCATCGACCAGATAGGTGATCTCGTTGGTAAAGGGCGACAGCGCAATCGCATCCGATCCCAAGAACATCTCTCCCCGACCATGACCGACGGCAAGCGGCGGTCCGAATCGCGCCGAAAAGATCGTGCCAGGCTCGTCCTCGAACATCACGACCAGCGCATAGGCACCGGAAACGCGGTTGAGCATGGCGAGCATTGCCTCGCGGTGCCCCAGGCCTTCGCGCGTGTAATGCGCCAGCAGATGTGCCACGACTTCCGTATCCGTCTGGCTGGTGAACACAGCCCCGTCGGCGATCAGGGCGTCCTTGAGTTCGGAGAAATTCTCGATGATGCCGTTATGAACAACCGCGACTCCGTCGACGAAATGCGGATGCGCGTTCGTCTCGTCCGGAACGCCATGCGTCGCCCAGCGGGTATGGGCAATGCCGATCATGCCCGGCAGCGGCTCTCCATCGAGCTTCTTTTCGAGGTTGAACAGCTTGCCCTCGGCGCGGCGGCGATCGAGCTTGCCGTCGTGGATGGTGGCGACGCCAGCGGAATCATAGCCGCGGTATTCCAGCCGCCGCAACGCCTCGACCAGACGCGTCGCTACCGGCTCATGGCCCACGATCCCGACAATCCCGCACATATAGGCCTCTCCAGTTCTTATCGTTCGATCGCGAAGTCCTAGCCGATTGCCCCCGCCGTGCAATCACCGGCGCGGTCACTTTCGATGTCGAACAGTAACGCGAAATCCTTAATGGGTCGGACCTGCCGCTGCGGCCTGTTCGAAGCAGTTCTTGCCCCTCCCGCAGCGACGGATCCTTCCGTCTTCAATGTAGCCCCGGACGGCTACTTCGCCTTCGATGCCTTGATCGCCAGCGCCCGCTCGCGAATGACCTTCGCGCGGCCCGGCTTCACGTCCTGCCGGGCGCGACCAAGGGCCAGCGCATCATCAGGCACATCCTCGGTAATCACACTGCCTGACGCGACATAAGCCCCGTCGCCGATCGACACCGGCGCAACCAGCGACGAGTTGGACCCGATAAAGCTGTTCGCGCCGATCCGGGTCTCATGCTTGTTGACGCCGTCATAGTTGCAGGTGATCGTGCCGGCACCGATATTGGCATGCGCGCCGATGACGGCATCGCCGATATAGGTCAGGTGGTTCACCTTGGCGCCCTCGCCGACCTTGCCGTTCTTCACCTCGCAGAAATTTCCGACCTTCGAGCCCTCGGCGAGATCAGCACCTGGGCGAAGACGCGCGAATGGCCCGACTGTCGCACCCGAACTGACATGCGCACCTTCGATATGGGAAAACGCGTGAATGACCGCACCGCTATCGATCGTCACCCCGGGTCCGAACACCACATTCGGCTCGATCAGCGCGTCCTGTCCGATCTGCGTGTCGAAAGCAAGGAAAACGGTTTCCGGCGCAATCATGGTGACACCGGACACCATCAGTTCATGTCGGCGACGCTCCTGCCACAGGCGCTCGATGTAAGCCAGTTCCGCCCGGTTGTTGCAGCCGGTCAGTTCCGTTTCGGGCGCATCCACGGCAACGACCTTGCCGCCGTTCGCCCGGGCGATCTCCACGAGATCCGTCAGGTAGTACTCACCCTTGGCATTGGCATTGCCGATCTGTTCGAGCAAGGCCAGAGCCTTGGCACCGTTGATTGCCATCAGGCCGCTATTGCACCAGGTGACCTTGCGTTCCTCGTCAGTCGCATCCTTCTCCTCGCGGATGGCGACAAGTTCGCCATTATCCACGAGAAGACGGCCATAGCCGGTCGGCTTGTCCGTATGAAACCCGATGACCACAACATCGGCGCCCTTCTCAAGCTCGGCCCGGGCGGCCATGAAGGGAGCGGCAGTGATCAGCGGCACGTCGCCATAGGCCACCAGAACGTCGTCGAAGCCTTCGGCGATGGCGTCACGGGCCGCGAGAACTGCATGTCCGGTACCGAGCCGCTCCGTCTGCAGAAAAGCTTTGACCGATATCCCGTCGATAGCACCTGCCTTGGCGACCTTGTCCGAATCGCGGCCGACCACAAGTGCTGCGTCCGTCATCCCAGCCGAAGCGACCGCTGCCATCACATGCGCAATCATCGGCCGCCCGGCGACCGAATGCAGCACTTTCGACATGGACGATTTCATTCTCGTACTGTCGCCAGCGGCAAGAATGACGGCAAGGCAGGAACGGCTCATTTCAGAATCTCCTTCGGCGATCGCCGCCTGTGTAGCAGCAAGTGTCTTGAAGGGCGATAAACGGCATATGTCCATCGGAAACAAAAAGGGCGCTGATGAAGGCGCCCTTTCAAACTCAGACTGGAGACGAGCTCACTTCGGCAGCTTGTCGTCCACGCCCTGGATGTAGAAGTTCATGCCGAGCAGAACGCCGTCCTCGGCCTTTTCGCCGGCCTTCAGCCACTCAGAACCGTCCTGCTTGTTGATCGGGCCGGTGAACGGATGCAGTTCGCCGGACTTGATCTTGGCTTCGGTCTCTTCGGCCATCGCCTTCACGTCGTCAGGCATGTTGGTGTAGGGCGCCATCGTGAGAATGCCGTCCTTCAAGCCGTCCCAGATCTGCTCGGACTTCCAGGAGCCGTCGAGAAGTGCCTTGGTGCGCTTGATGTAATAGGCGCCCCAGGTATCGACGATCGCAGTCAGCTGCGTCTTCGGACCGGCGGCGATCATGTCGGAGGCCTGACCGAATGCGAAAATGCCGCGTTCGGCTGCAACCTGCATCGGTGCCGTCGTGTCGGTGTGCTGGGTCAGGATATCGACGCCCTGGTCGACCAGTGCCTTGGCGGCATCGGCTTCCTTGCCCGGGTCGAACCAGGTGTTGGCCCATACGACCTTGAGCTTGAAATCAGGATTGACCGACTTCGCACCGAGTTCGAAAGCGTTGATGCCCATCACCACTTCCGGGATCGGGAAGGATGCGATGTAGCCGGCAACGCCCTTCTTCGACATTTTCGCAGCGATCTGGCCCTGGATGTAGCGGCCTTCGTAGAAGCGCGAATTGTAGGTCGCGAGGTTCGGACCAGCCTTGAAGCCGGTTGCATGTTCGAACTTCACGTTCGGGAATTTCGCGGCAACCTTCACGGTCGCATCCATGAAGCCGAACGAGGTCGTGTAGACGATCGCGCAACCGGAGCGGGCCATGCGCTCGATCGCACGTTCGGCATCCGGACCTTCCGGCACGCTTTCGAGGAACGGCGTCTCGATCTTGTCGCCAAGCGCCTTTTCCAGCTCGATACGGCCGCGATCATGCGCCTGGGTCCAGCCGCCGTCGGTCTTGGAACCGACATAGATGAAGCAGACCTTCTTCTTTTCCTGGGCCTGCGCGCCGGTCGAGAAACCACCCAGAAGGGCGGCCGACGCGGCTAGGGCGATAATCAGTTTCTTCATTTCCTAAACCTCTATTGGCTTGAAGACGGGGTGTGCTTACCGCGGTCACCGATCGGGGACGAATGCCTTTCCGAGCGAAGCCGGCGTATTGATGAGCGTCGTGCGACGATTATGCGAGATGATGATGAGGACGACAATAGTCGCCACGTAAGGAAGTGCGGACAGAACCTGGGACGGAATGCCGATACCGAACGCCTGCGCATGCAGCTGCCCGATCGTCACGGCCCCGAAAAGATAGCCGCCGGCGAGAACCCGCCATGGCCGCCACGAAGCAAAGACGACGAGCGCAAGCGCAATCCAGCCGCGTCCAGCCGACATGTTTTCCACCCATTGCGGCGTATACACAAGCGACAGCTGCGCACCGGCAAGACCCGCACAGGCGCCACCGAACAGCACTGCCAAATAGCGCGTGCGGATGACGTTGATGCCGAGCGCATGCGCCGATCCGTGGTTGTCGCCGATCGCGCGAAGCTTCAGGCCGCGACGGCTCTTGAACAGGAACCAGTTGATGCCGATGACAAGCGCGATAGACAGATAGAAGGTGAGATCCTGCGCGAAGAGAACGCGGCCGAAAAAGGGAATATCGGACAGGAGCGGAATGACGATCGGCTGCAGCTTGATGCCCGGCTGGCCGACGAAACTCTCGCCGAGCTGGCCGGAAATGCCGAGACCCAGGATCGTCAGCGCCAGTCCCGTCGCCACCTGGTTTGCCACCAGCGTCAGCGTCAGGAACCCGAACAGCAGCGAGAACAGCCCACCGCCGACAATGCCGGCGACGATGCCGATATAGGGCGAACCGGTCATCTGCGTCGCCGCAAAGGCGCAGACGGCGCCCATGATCATCATGCCTTCGACGCCGAGGTTGAGCACACCTGCACGTTCGGTGACGAGCTCGCCGAGCGCTGCGATGACGAGCGGCGTTGCGGCAGTGATGACGGTGAGAAGGATCGCCTCGAACATCAGCCCTTTGCCTCCGCCTGGCTTCCGGCAAAGATCAGCCGGATGCGGTAATGGATCAGCGTATCGCAGGACAGAACGAAGAACAGCAGCAGGCCCTGGAAGACGCGGCTGACCTTGTCGGAAATCCCGATCGAAAGCTGGGCTGCCTCACCGCCGAGATAGGTGAGCGCCAGAACGAGGCCCGACGCGATGATCCCGAGCGGATTGAGACGCCCCAGAAACGCGACGATGATCGCGGTGAAACCGTATCCGGGCGAGATAGACGGCTGTACGTGGCCGATCGAACCGGACACTTCCGAGATCCCCGCAAGCCCGGCAAGCCCGCCGGAGACCAGCATCGAGAACCACACCATGCGGCGTGCCGAAAAGCCGGCAAAACGCCCTGCCCGTTCCGACTGGCCGAGCACCTGAACCTCGAAACCCTTCAGCATGAAGCGCATCATGAACCAGAGCGCCACCGCCGCGATGATTGCGAACGCAAAGCCCCAATGGGCGCGGCCGGAGGCGAGCATTTCCGGCAGCACCGCCTCGATCTGGAAACTCTTGGTCTGCGGAAAATTGTAACCCTGCGGGTCGCGCCACGGGCCGCGAACCAGCCAGTCGAGAAACAGCTGCGCGATATAGACCAGCATCAGGCTGGTCAGGATCTCGTTGGTGTTGAAGCGTGTCTTCAAAAGTGCCGGGATACCCGCGTAGAGCGCCCCACCGGCAATGCCCATCAGCAGCATCAGCGGCAGGATCATCGGCGAATGCCACTCGGGATAGAGAACCGGCAGGATCGAGCCGGTAATCGCACCGATCGTGAACTGGCCCTCGGCGCCGATATTCCAGTTGTTGGAGCGGTAACAGATCGAAAGTCCGACCGCGATCAGGATTAGCGGTGCGGCCTTGACGGCCAGTTCATGCAGCGACCAGACTTCCAGAAGCGGCTCGATAAAGAAGCTGTAGAGCGCCGATCCCGGGTTCTTGCCGAGCGCCCAGAACAGGATCGCCCCGCCGATCAGTGTCAGCACCAGCGCCAGAAGCGGGGAGAGAACCGAAAACAGGGTCGAGACGCGGGCGCGCTTTTGCAGTTCAATGCGCATGCGTTTCCTCCGGCGAGGACGGCACGGCGTCAGGGATCGAATGGCTCTCGTGGATACCACCCATCATCAGCCCGATCCGCTCCAGCGACAGGCTGCCGACCGGATGCGGCTCCGACAACTTGCCCTCCGAGATCACAGCGATATTGGTTGCCACCTCGAAAATCTCATCAAGGTCCTGGCTGATCACGACGACGGCGGAGCCTGATTTCGCCAGATCGATCAGCGCCTGCCGGATGCGGCTCGCAGCCCCGGCATCGACGCCCCAGGTCGGCTGGTTGACGATCATGATCGATGGCTGCCGATCGAGTTCGCGCCCCACGACGAATTTCTGCAGATTGCCGCCGGAGAGCGAGCCGGCCAGCGGATCCTCGCCACTCTTGCGCACGTCCATCTGCTGGCAGATGCGTTTGGTGGCAGAGCGGATCGCACCGGAGCGCACGATCGACGCCAGACCGCCCGACAGGAATGCCTTCCGGTCCGGCTGGCTGCGCGCCAGAAGCAGATTGTCGGTGAGCGACATGCCGGGCACAGCAGCATGACCATGCCGCTCCTCCGGCACGAAACTCGCACCGAGCAGACGCCGCCCGTTGATGCCCGTACGACCCACGGACTTGCCGCGGACCTTGATCCGGTCATCATCGGCAACCGGATATTCGCCAGACAGCGCATCGAAAAGCTCGCTCTGTCCATTGCCCGCAATGCCCGCAATCGCGAGGATTTCGCCAGCGCGCAGGCGCATCGAAATGCTTTTCAGGCTGACCGCGAAGGGCGAGCGCGCCTTCACGGTCAAGTCGGTGACATCGAGCTGAATGTCGCCAAGCGCCACCGTCTCGTCCCGATGCACCGCGGCAACTTCCGTCCCGACCATCATCCGGGCAAGTGACGCAGGCGTCTCCTGCCTCGGGTCGCAGGCGCCAGTCACCTTGCCGTGGCGAAGTACGGTGGCGCGGTCGCAGATCCGACGCACCTCTTCCAGCCGGTGGCTGATATAAAGCACCGAGCGTCCCTCGGCCTTCAGCTTGAACAGTGTCTCGAACAACCGGTCCGCTTCCTGCGGGGTGAGAACGGACGTTGGCTCATCGAGAATGATCAGCTTCGGGTTTTGCAGAAGCGCGCGAACGATCTCGATCCGCTGGCGTTCGCCAACCGAAAGGTCTGCCACATGCGCATAAGGGTCGAGCGGCAGTCCGTACGCCTTGGAAAGCGAGGCAGCCTCTTCGGCGATCTTGGCAAGTGGTGTCTTCGGATCGAGCGAGAGCGCAATGTTTTCGGCAACCGTCAGCGCTTCGAACAGCGAGAAGTGCTGAAACACCATGCCGATGCCGAGCTGCCGGGCTTCCCCAGGCGAACCAATCGTCACCGGGTTCCCCTGCCAGACAATCTGCCCGCCCGATGGCTGAAGCACGCCGAACAGCATCTTTACGAGAGTGGATTTGCCGGCACCGTTTTCCCCAAGCAGCGCATGGATTTCGCCCGGCGCGATATCGAGATCGATACCAGTGCACGCAGCAAAATCGCCGAACAGCTTCGTCAGTCCACGGACCGACAAAAGCGAAGCAGCCTGCTCGCTCTCGGAAAAAGTCACGACGTCCCCTCGTTCACCCGCGCGCCCGGTCTTGAGTGCCGGTATTTCCGCGTCGCAGTTATTTCAAATGCTGAACCCGTCCGGTCTGACCGGATACTGGGTTGATATTGATACCGTTTTTGTTGCCTTGCACAACAGCAAAGAGACGCGTTGCGAAAAAACGCAGCTATTTTCCAAGACCTGGAAAAAGCTGCATGATGCCGCCGATGCAATAGAGATAAAGACTGCTGATCACGACGCCCCAGACGAGCCAGTCCGGTGACTGGAAATGCAGGAGCAGCGAGTAGCCGGCGAGCGCGCACCAGAGCAGGCAGATCCCGAGATTGAGCGGCCGAAGGCGCTTGACGCGCACCGGATGGAGGAAATTGATCGGCAGGAAAGTGGCAACCACGGATACGGAGACCACGATCATGGCCGTCGTCGCACTGGCATCGATGACGAACAGCGTAAGCACCACCATGTTCCAGACGACCGGGAAACCGGAGAAGAAGTACTCGTCGGTCTTCATGCCCATGTCGGCATAGTAGATCGCACTCGAAACGACGATGGCGCCGGCCGCAACGAATGACCAGGGTTCGCCGATCATTCCACTTTGATAAAGCGCAAAGGCCGGCAGGAGAACGTAAGTCACGTAATCAATGATATTGTCGAGCGTATCGCCCGACCAGTTCGGCAGGACTTCCTTCACATGCACTTTGCGCGCAATCGGTCCGTCGATCCCGTCAACCAGAAGTGCCAGCCCCAGCCACCAGAACATGTCGACAAATCGATGTTCTGCCGCAGCCACGACACCGAGGAACGCAAGGAAGGAGCCTGACGCTGTCAGGAGATGGACGGAGAAAGCCCGGATTTCCGCGTAAGGGACGTTCCGATAATTGAATAGTCGCCTGAACACGCGTCCCCCGCCTTTCGTGAAGCCTTCGAGATATGCGGCCAATTGTCCGCGTTTGCAACTGCGCATGCGGCCAGACACCTGATTCTGACCGGGAAAACCCGGATTCCTCTCGATCGCGCAGAAGCAAAGCATGGCGAATCTGACGCCGTTACCGCTGGAATTACGCACAGCAGTCTATAAATAACAAAGAGAGCGAGTGGCTCCGGAGGTGACAGATGCACGAGTTCGAAATTGGCGTCGTCGGTGGCGGCCTGACAGGATCGGTAGCAGCGCTGGCTTTTGGACGGGCCGGTCGCAAGGTGGCGCTCATTTCGCCGACACCTGAGCGAGACGATGGACGCACGACCGCGCTGATGGACCAATCCATCCGCCTGCTGGATCGTCTGGGCCTGTGGGATATCATCGCACCCTCGGCAGCACCGCTGTCTATCATGCAGATCATTGACGGCACGACGCGTCTGCTGCGCGCGCCCACCACCCAGTTTCGCGCGCAGGATGTCGGCCTTTACGCGTTCGGCTACAACATTCCCAACAACGCTCTGTCGCCGGCACTGGAAAAGGCGATCGACCTGGAACCGAACGTCACCCGGTTCACGCATCAGGTCGAAGCCTTCGACCTCGACGGCGATCGCGCTCGCCTTACCTTGTCGGACGGATCAGCTATGGCGGTCGATCTGGTCATTGGATCGGACGGGCGCAAGTCGAGCACGCGCGAGGCCGCCAGGATAGGTGTCCGCCGCTGGTCCTACCCGCAGTCCGCCCTGGTGATGAACTTTGCCCATACGGTGCCGCATCACAACGTTTCGACGGAATTCCATACCGAAACCGGACCGTTCACGCAGGTTCCCCTACCCGGTTCCCGCTCCAGCCTCGTCTGGGTTGTGAGGCCCGAAGAAGCCGAGCGGTTGATGGCGACCGATCTCGACCAGCTGTCGCAGCTCGTCGAAGACCGCATGCAGTCGATGCTTGGAAAGGTGACCGTCGAAGCCGCCCCGCAGGCCTGGCCGCTTTCGAGCCTGATGGCAGACCGGTTCGGCAAGGGTCGTGTCGCACTTGTCGGCGAAGCCGCGCATGCCTTCCCCCCGATCGGCGCTCAGGGCCTCAACCTCTCGCTGCGTGATATCATCACGCTGAGTGATCTGGTGACGGACGAACCGGACAGACCGATTGGCGCGGATATCGGCGATCGTTTCAACCGGAGCCGCCGCCCCGATATCATGACCCGCACCTTCGGTGTCGATCTCCTCAACCGCTCACTTCTGTCGGACTTCTTGCCCGTCCAGATGCTGCGGGCGGGCGGTCTGCAGGTCTTGAAAAACGCCCCGCCGTTACGCAATCTGATGATGCGGGAGGGGATCGAACCGGGCCGCGGACTGCGCGAAATTTTTTCTGGCCTAAGGAAGCAAGCCCGCAGATAGAAAACCGGAATGGATGAGATAAAGGATCGCTGGCAGGGTGAAGACAGACGCCAGCGTGATAATCAGGATGCTCGCCGACGCGCGCTCCTGCCAGACGCCATATTGCTGGCTGATGACGAAGACATTGGTGGCTGTCGGCAGGGCTGACAGCAGCGTCGCCGAGTAGATCCAAACCGGTTCGAAACCACCGATCAGCGACAGGACCGAAAACGTCGTCAGTGGCAGTATGATCAGCTTGAAGACGGCGATATAGCCGATCTCGACCGGAACACGCCGCACCGGCCTCAACGCCAGCGTCACCCCCATTGCAAAGAGCGCGCAGGGCGCCGCCGCTTGCGCCAGATAATCGATAAGCCGCTGTACCGGTTCGGCCGGCTGCCACGCCATCGCGGCGAATGCAAAGCCGACAGCTGTCGAGATGATGAACGGGTGCAGCAGAACCTTGCGGGCGATATCGCCCGCCACCGCCAGCGGTGATCGACCGTCGCCGCCGGCTGCCGCCATCATGGCGGGTGCCACGATGAAATGGGCGGCGTTCTCGAAACACACGATCAGCGCCACCGGAACGGCCGCAGCTTCGCCGAAAGCGAGCAGTGCAAGCCCCGGCCCCATATACCCGATGTTGCCGTAAGCGCCGGCAAACGCCTGGATCGTGCAGTCCTCGAATGACGTCTTGCGGATCAGGAACCCGATCAGGAACACGACCGTGAAGATCAGATAGGTCGCGAAGATCTCGCCAAGAATGAAGTCGACCCGCGCCAGTTGCTCCATCGGCGTGCGCGAGACGAGCTTGAAGAACAGCGCAGGAAGTGCCGCATAGATGATGAACGTGTTCATCCATCCAAGCGCCTCGGCAGGTTGTTTGGTGACCTTTGCGGCCACGTAGCCGATCAGGATCAGTCCGAAAAACGGTAGCAGCAAGCCGATAATGTCGCCCATGCCGCCTTTAATCCTTACCGCGGTTGTCCTTGAGGTCGTTCCGTTAGCCGATTTGCATCAGGATTGGAAAGGTCTGTTGGAACCAGATCGCGGCTGACGTCACGAAACCGAAGATGAAAGCAAGACCCGTCAGGATCAGCAACACGCCCATCGCCTTCTCGACGTGACCGAGATGCCGTCGAAAGCGGGTGAGGAACCGCATGAAGGCACCGGAGAACCCGGCAGCGATCCAGAACGGCACGGCGAGACCGAGCGAATAGATCGCCAGAAGCATGGCGCCCTCGCCCACCGTATCGCGCGACGCGGCAACACCGAGGATCGCGCCGAGAACTGGACCGATGCACGGCGTCCAGCCGAACGCGAAAGCCAGCCCCATCACGTAGGCGCCAGACAGCGTCGCCGGCTGTCCACCGCCATGAAACCGCGCCTCGCGCGCAAGCAGGCCAATGCGGAACACGCCGAGGAAATTCAGGCCCATGATGATGATGATCACGCCGCCGATCTTGGAGAGCAGGTCGAGATGCTGCCGGAGAAGAACACCGATCGTCGACGCACCGGCGCCAAGCGCAACGAACACGGTCGCAAAGCCGAGGGTGAAGAAGAACGCGGCCAAAAGAACCGCGCGGCGCGTATCCTTTGACCGCGACACGGCCGCATGCCCGTCGCGAAACTGGTCGACGGAAATCCCGGCCATGTAGCACAGGTAGGGCGGCACCAGCGGCAGGACGCACGGGGAAAGAAACGATAGAGCGCCGGCAATCAAGGCACTCAGAAGAGAGATATCAGCAATCGACACGTTTTGGTCCGCAGGTTTTGATCGGCATTGTCCGACCGTGGGATCGATTTCACCTAAGCATGCCGCGCGCGGAAAGCCAGTCACCTTTTTGCGCGCAGGCGAAGCGGCCGGGGAAAAGCGTTAGGAACGCAATTTTGCACAGCTAGCGGGGTTGACCGCAAAGAGTGACCTGCATATGTTCCGCGCACTTTCAAAGGATGCCTCGGCAGTCTTTAGGGAGAGCGTAGCTCAGCTGGTAGAGCAACTGACTTTTAATCAGTAGGTCCAGGGTTCGAACCCCTGCGCTCTCACCATTTATCCAGATAATGTGGTGAAACTCGACGCTGGCGAAGATGGACTTCAGATGTTCCGTAGTCTTCGACCTGCATCAAATCATGTGAAATTCCCCCGATGATGAACAACCCATGGTCAAAACCTGTCGTCGTCCTGATTGGCGAGCCGCCTGTCGAAACGACAGTCGAAACGACCCAGGCTGCGGCCTGGGCGATGATCGAGGACTGGCCTGTCGAAGACGGTCCGCTGATCGACCGTGCGCTGATCGTGTGCGCCGAAGTGGATGGTGGAAAACGCAAGCCGGAAGACGCCCGTGCGGCCTTCGTCGCTGCTGCCGAGGAAGCCGGCGTTCTCGTCAGCGCCTGAGACCAATAGCTGCCTATTGGTCGCTTTCCGCTCACTCGTCACGGAACGTGTGGTTGATCTGATCCATCATCGGCTTGGTCAGATAGGAGATGACCGACCGGTCGGCGACCTTGATAAACACCTCCGCGGGCATTCCTGGATAGAGCGACAGGCCCTGTAACCGCGCGATATCGCCTGCATCAGGCGCAATCCGCACGATATAGGAGGCAGCGCCGCTACGCTGATCGACAACCGAATCGGGCGAGATCGACGAAATCTTGCCTTGGACTTCAGGCGTGGTCTTCTGGTCGAAAGCGCTGAAGCGGATGTCGACACTTTGTCCCACGCTCAATTGGTCGATGCTGCGCAAAGCGACCTTCGCCTCGACCGTCAGGCTGCGCGTCTCCGGCGAAAGAAGCATCAGCGCCTCGCCCGGATTGGCAACGCCGCCCACCGTGTGCAGCGCCAACTGATAGATGTAACCGTCGAGCGGTGCGCGAACGTCCAGACGGTCGAGCTGGTCCTGTATGGCGATACGGCGTTCTTCTGATTCGGCGATCTTTGCCTCGACATCGGTCAGGTCACGCGCGTTTTCCGTCTGCCTGTCTTCGTCGAGCTGCAGGATCTGCAGGTTGATCTCGTTGATGCGGCCATGCGCCTGCGCCCGCGTCGCGATCATCCGTCCGCGATTGCCGTCAAGCTCGGCGCGCTGGCGCTTCAGCGTGTTGACACGCTGCATCGTCACGAGCTGCTTTTCGTAGAGCGAGCTGATAGCCGTGTGTTCCTCATCAATCAGCACGATCGAATCGTCGATCGACTTGATCTGCAGTGTGGCGCCCTCAATTTCTTCG
Organism: Neorhizobium sp. AL 9.2.2; assembly: GCF_013317225.1. NCBI lineage: Bacteria > Pseudomonadati > Pseudomonadota > Alphaproteobacteria > Hyphomicrobiales > Rhizobiaceae > Neorhizobium > Neorhizobium sp. AL 9.2.2. The sequence goes on along the minus strand of NZ_JAALXU010000003.1, from coordinate 1,080,332 downwards.
GCCAGCTGGCTCTTCCGCTCGGCGAGCTGCTTCTTCATACCCTCGAGCGAGGCGCGACGGCTGAGGAAGAACTGCTGTTCGCCTTCGATCAGGATGCGGTTCGTCTGGGAATTGATACCCGCGGCCTCGGCTTCTTTGACCGTGAAGTTCTCCTCACCGCGGCGTTCCGCCTGCAACCGCGCGCGCCGCGCGTAAAGCTGTGCCAGCGTGCTGTTGGTAATGCCGAGATTGGATTTGAGCGACGTACCATCCAGCCGCAGCAGGACGTCCCCCGCTTTGACATGCGCCCCTTCCTTGACGAGCAGCTCGGAGACAATACCGCCGGTCAGGTGCTGCACCTTCTTGGCATTGTCCTCGATCACGACACTGCCTTCGGCCACCACCGCATTCGACAATGTCGTGCTGAGTGCCCAGCCGCCGATGCCGCCGACGAGCAACACGCTCAACGTCGATACGAGCAGGATATGGCGCTTCAGCGAACGCTCGGCTGTTGTCATCTTGAGACCTATTGCCTTATCTGTTCCGGGCTTTCCCCGACGACCTTGAGCGGCGAACTTCTCTCGTTCGGCTGGTTCTCGCGCCGAAGCACCTTCGAGAGCACCTCGTCCTTGGGACCAAAGGCCGCAAGACCACCGTCCTTCATCATCAGCACGAAATCCACCGCCGCGAGCGCACTCGGGCGGTGCGCAACCACGATCACGATGCCCCCGCGTTTGCGGATGCCGATGATCGCGTCCGTCAGCGCGACCTCGCCTTCCGAATCGAGATTGGAATTGGGCTCGTCCAGAACAACCAGAAACGGCTTGCCGAACAACGCACGCGCAAGCCCGATGCGTTGGCGTTGACCGGCCGAAAGCATGGAACCGCTCAAGCCAATATCGGTATCATAGCCGTTCGGCAGGCGCAGGATGAGGTCGTGGACGCCTGCAGCCTTTGCCGCCTCAATGACATCGGCCGCATCAGGGTTTTCACGAAACCGCGCAATGTTGTCCGAAACGCTGCCCGCAAAAAGTTCGATCTCCTGCGGAAGATATCCGAGATGGCGACCACGGTCCTCGTCGCTCCACTGGTCGAGCGCTGCGCCATCCCGCCTGACACTGCCGCGATAGATCGGCCAGACGGCCGTCAGAGCCCGCACGAGCGATGATTTGCCGGATGCACTCGGTCCGATCACGCCGAGAGCGCTGCCGGCCTGAAGCGTAAACGATACATTGGAAATCACCAGTTTCTGCAGCCCGGCCGGGCCGCTCGAAAGGCTCTCCACCGCCAGACTTTGCTTCGGTGCGGGCAGCGACAGAGGCATATCGGCCTCCGGCAGAGCATTGAGCATATGCCGCAACCGTTTCCAGGCCTGCTGGGCCGAAACGAAGCCGCGCCAGTTTGCAATCGCCTGCTCGACCGGGGCGAGCGCGCGGGAGGTAAGGATGGACGACGCGATGATGATGCCGCCGGATGCCTGGTTTTCGATGACGAGCACCGCGCCGACGGCGAGGACCGCCGACTGCAGCGCGATGCGAAAAATCTTGGTAACGGACAGGTATCCGTTCGAGGTATCGGAATTGGTCTGATAGCTGCTGCGATAGTTGGCGTTTGTCGCAGTCCATTGCCGTGAGAAGTCGTTTGCCATGCCCATGGCCTCAATGACTTCGGCATTGCGTTGTGCCGCCGAAAGAAAGGCGCTGCGCTGGCCGGTCAGTTCGTGCACTTTCTTGGCGGAAACCTGCGTGCTGCGGTTGGTGAGGTAGGTGAGCACCATCAGGATGAGCGCCCCACCGACTGCCATATAGCCGATGACCGGATGAAACAGAAAACAGATGGCGACATAGAACGGCAGCCACGGCAGGTCGAAAAAGGCCGGCGGCCCCGCGCTCGAGACAAACGAACGGACCTGGTCGAAATCCTTCATGATCGAAAGACCGTCGATCGACGCCTTCGTCTTGACCGGCGCCTTGAGCATCATCTTGAAAACCCGCGACCCCATCGTATCATCGATGATGCCGGCAATCCTTGTCAGCATGCGGCTGCGGGTAAGCTCGAATGCGCCTTGAAATAGATACAGCATCAATGCCAGCAAGCTGAGCGCGATCAGCGACGGGATGCTGCGGCTCGGGATGACGCGATCATAGACCTGCAGCATGAAGAATGAGCTGGTGAGATAGAGCACGTTGACCAGTCCGCTCGCGACCGCGACCGCAACGAGACCGGTTCTGCTCCGCGCAATGGCTTCGCTCATCGGATCTTTGGAGGCTTGCCGTGGGGATCCCGAAGCGGTTTCGGCCATAATGCGCAATCCTGATGCAGGGATCACACCTATTACCCGTAACGGGTTTAAAGTTCAATAAAGCCGCGCGGCAGAGAGATCGCTCCGGCACAAGTGCCCCGCTGTCGTCCAAGGACGTGCCGGGCCAAACCATTTGTCAATCAACAATCCGCAAAGTTCTTGAATCGGCGGCTATCACGAATTGGTTTACGGAACCTTACTTCAGGACCGCCGTTCTGAGGGCAAAGGAGTCTCAGCATGAGAATAGTCTTCGTCGCTCTTATCGGTTCGGTCCTCAGTATTCTGGTGTTCAAGTATTCTGATCACTCGCTTGGCGATACGGAAATACTCGCGTCTCCGACCCAGTTGTCGGCTGCCAACTAGGATCATCCCAAAGAGAAAAAGGACCAGCTTACATCATCGCGATCTCAAGCGATCGCATCACGAGAGGAAGTGCAAGCATGACCATGCGTAATATTCTGCTGGTGTGTTGTTCAGCTGCTGTTGGTGCCGTCTTTGTAATTCTTGTTGGCATTCCAAGCACGCCTGTTGCGCACGAGAAATCCGCTCGCTTGAGTGGCGCCGCGACTGAAACGGCTTTTCTTCCCGAGCGCTTCGGGGTCCCCCATCCAACCCGTTAAAATTTTTGACGCGTAAACAAAAAAGGCCGGCGTCAGAAACGCCGGCCTTTTTGCATGCTGAATTGCTTCAGTGGATCGGCTTTCCGCCGTCTTCTTCTTCGAACGTCACTGCGACGTCACCATCTGCAGAGAGACGAACCTTGTCGCCTTCGACATCGGCAACGAGTTCAAGCGAAATGAAATGGTGATGGCCTTTATGGCTCCCCTCACCGCTATCCTTCTTGGTCAGCTTGATACGGTTTCCTTCAACGCGGTCGACCGTTCCGATGTGGACGCCGTCCGCACCGATCACTTCCGCATGTTCCTTGATAAGGGCGACATCGATCATCTGAGTTCTCCTTTGTGTGTTCAGCCATAACGCACAACCGCGAAGTTCGATGCAGTGCCTCCGATACATTACCGACATTTAAGTTGGCCACCGGCTGCTTTCATGCGAATGCCTCGTTCCAGAGTTGCAAAGCCGCGGTTTCGACGCGATCCCTCGCTAGACCGGAACGGCTCGCGCTATTTCCACCGCATCGAGGATAGCCATTGAACGTCCAGTCCACTCCCCCAGCCAGCCGTAAACAGGATGCGCCTGATCTCGCCGCGATCCTTGCGTCTTCGGGCAAGCGGAAAAAGCGTGGACGTTGGTTTGTCTGGCCTCTCCTCATCCTCATCGCCGCCGCAGCCCTGCTGGCTTACTCCTATTTCGGCAGCAGCGGCCCACGATACGATTACACGACGCAGGCCGCCAAGCGCGGCGACCTCGCGGTGGTTGTCACGGCCACCGGCTCCGTCCAGCCGACCGATCAGGTGGACATCTCCAGCGAGCTTTCCGGCACGGTCCGAAAAGTCAACGTGACCTATAACAGCGCGGTCAAGGCCGGCGATGTGCTGCTCGAACTCGACACCAGCAAGCAGGAAGCGGATGTGCAGAGCGCGCGCGCGCAACTTGCGTCTGCGAAGGCCAACGTCCTGAAGGCCGAGGCAGAAGCGGCTTCCGCGAAGATTTCATTCGACCGCCTGACGGCACTCGTCGCCAATCGCATTTCCAGCCAGCAGGATCTGGATGCGGCGCGCTATGCCTACGAATCGGCGGTTGCGACGAAGGACATCAATCAGGCCGCGATCCTGTCTGCCGAAGCAAGCCTGAGGCTCGCCGAGGTTAACCTCGGCAAACTGACGATCGTGTCTCCGATCGACGGGATCGTGCTGACCCGCGAAGTCGATCCCGGTGCAACGGTCGCCTCGTCGCTCAATGCACCGGTCCTCTTCACAATCGCCGGCGACCTCAAGCGCATGGAACTCCAGGTCTCCGTCGACGAGGCGGATGTCGGCCAGGTCAAGGACGGGCAGCCTGCGCGCTTCTCGGTCGACGCCTATCCGGAGCGGAGCTTTCCGGCCACAATCGAAACCGTCCGGTTCGCCTCCGAAACCGTGTCCAACGTCGTGACCTATAAGGCGATCCTGACCGTCGACAATGCCGATCTGCTGCTGCGGCCGGGCATGACCGCCACGTCAGACATCACGGTCCAGTCGGTCAAGGATGCGCTGCTTGTCCCGAACGCTGCGCTTCGTTACTCGCCGGCCGCCACCGCACGGCAGCGCGGCAATGTCCTCTCCCGGCTGTTCTCGCCACCACGCCCGCCCCGCAACCGCAATCGTGGCGAACAGGCAGCGAATAACACCCGCGCCGTCTGGGTGCTGCGCAACGGCGAAGCCCAGCGGGTGCCGGTCGAAACCGGGCCGACCGATGGCCAGTTCACGGTTCTGAAATCAGGCGAAATCCGCGACGGCGATGAACTGGTGACGGATGCCGTCGCAAGGGCGCAGTGATGGACCTCGCCGTCACGCCTGCCCCCCTCATCGCATTCGACAAGGTCTCGAAGTTCTACGGGCGCGGCGAAGCGACGATCCGGGCGCTGGACCAGATCGACCTTGCCATATCGGCCGGGGAATTCGTGTCGATCATGGGACCCTCCGGTTCCGGCAAATCGACTGCCATGAACATCATCGGCGGGCTCGATATCCCCTCATCCGGCGAGTTCCTGTTTCAGGGCGTGCCGACGACAGATTTCAGCCGGGAGCAGCGCACGCTTCTGAGACGCCACATGCTGGGCTTCGTGTTCCAGGGGTTCAATCTTCTCGCCCGCACATCGGCCGTCGAGAACGTGGAACTGCCGCTCGTCTATCGCGGCATGGCGCACAAGGAGCGGCGTGAGCGCGCAACTGCGGCGCTGGCGCAGGTCGGCCTCGCCGGGCGCGAAGGGCATACCACCCAGGAACTCTCCGGCGGCCAGCAGCAGCGTGTCGCGATTGCACGGGCGATCGTCACCGATCCGGCCGTGCTTCTTGCCGACGAACCAACCGGCAATCTCGACACGAAGACCAGCACGGAGATCATGGAGCTGATCACCCGGCTCAACCGCGACAACGGCATCACCGTCATCATGGTCACCCATGAGGAAGATATCGCAGCCTACGGGTCGCGTCTGTTGCGCTTTACCGACGGTCATCTCGTCTCCGACGAACCCAATCTCGAAAGGGCAAGCCATGCTGCTGGAAGCCGCTAAGCTCGCCTGGCGGGCAATCAGCCGCAATCTGCTGCGGTCCTTCCTGACGGTGCTGGGCGTTGTGATCGGCGTCGCGGCCGTCATCGCCATGGTGACGATCGGCAATGGTACGACTGCGAAGGTGCGCGATGAACTTTCCCGCCTCGGCACCAACACGCTGTTCATTCGCCCCGGTCAGTGGGGACCGGGCCGCGCGAGCACGGAAGCCAAGCGCTTCAACGACAAGGATGTGCTGGCGATCAAGGAGCAGGTCTCCGGCCTTCGGGGCGTCGCCCCGATCAACCGCGGAACTGCCACTGTTATCGCCGGCGGCGCCAACCATTCGTCGAGCGCAGTCGGCACCACCAACGACTATTTCATCGTGCAGGATTGGGATATGGCGCTCGGTCGCAATTTCAATCCGAACGAGGATCGCGGCAGCCATGCCGCCTGCATCATCGGCGAGACCGTCCGCAAGCAGCTGTTCGGCGCTGCCAATCCCGTCGGACAGTTGATCCGGGTCAGCAACATCGCCTGCCCGGTCGTCGGCGTTCTCGCGGTCAAAGGTCAGTCCGGCATGGGCGACGACCAGGACGATACCGTCATCATGCCGCTGAAACTGCACCAGCGCCGGATCGGTGGAACGACGACGATCTCCAGCATCGTTATCTCTGCCCAGGACGGCGTCTCGACCGCCAAGGTCCAGTCGGACGTCGAAGGCCTCTTGCGCGAGCGGCGGCGCATCGCGATCGGACGCGATGACGACTTCTCCGTCAACGACATGTCGCAGATCGCGGCGGCGATGACGGGCACGACGGTCCTGCTGACGGGCCTTCTCGGCGCCGTTGCTGCCGTCAGCCTCTTGGTCGGCGGTATCGGCATCATGAATATCATGCTGGTCTCGGTCACCGAGCGCACCCGCGAGATCGGCATCCGGCTGGCCATCGGCGCGCTCGAAAGCCAGGTTCTCCGGCAGTTCCTAGTGGAGGCCGTGATGCTGTCGATCTTCGGCGGGGTGACCGGCATCATAACAGGCCTTGCGCTCGCCTACGGCGTTGTCAGCTTCCTCCAGGTGCCGTTCGTGGCCAGCCCGACGATCATCCTTATGGCCTTCGCCTTTTCGGCAGCAATCGGCATGATCTTCGGCTACTTTCCGGCTCGACGGGCGGCCCAGCTCAACCCCATCGAGGCGCTACGCCACGAATAAACGCGCATGAAAAAAGGGCCTCGCGGCCCTTTCTCTTCAACATCCGAAATTACCGCCTTAAGCAGCCGGAGATTGCGTGGTGCGCTGCTGGGCAAGCGCCGCCAGATCGGCAGGCTTCAGTTCAACCGATTCGCCGCAACCGCAGGCCGATGTCTGGTTCGGGTTCACGAAGGTGAAGCCGGATCGCATCTTGGTCGTCTCGAAATCCATCTGGGTGCCGAGCAGGTAAAGAACGGCCGAGGGCTCGATCCACACCTTGGCGCCGTCCCGCTCGATCAGGTCGTCCTTGGCATTGGGCACAGTCACGAGATCGATCGTGTACTCCATGCCGGCGCAACCGCCCTTCTTGATACCGACGCGCAAGCCGAGCGCATCAGGACCGGAGTTCGAGGTGATCTGGTTGACGCGCTGTGCAGCAGCGTCGGTGATCGTCATGACAGCAAAGCCCATGGCATTCTTTCCTTCCACGACCGGGTTCAAGGCCCGGTGTTTCTAGACCTGATGTTTCGAGAGTACGTCTCGTGTTACCAACTTAGTACCGGTGCCTTAACCGATCAATACCACCCGACAGCAACCTGCGCCTCTTCGGACATCCGCTCCGGCGTCCATGGCGGATCGAATGTCATCTCGACCTCGACGCCGGACACGCCTTCGACGGCGCCGACGGCATTTTCCACCCAACCCGGCATTTCCCCGGCAACCGGGCAACCGGGCGCTGTCAGCGTCATCATGATCTTCACCATCCGGTCGTCCTCGATATCGACCTTGTAGATCAATCCGAGTTCGAAGATGTCGGCCGGGATTTCCGGATCATAGACGGTTTTCAACGCCGCGACGATGTCGTCGGAAAGCCGCGCCACCTCGTCCTCGGGAATGGCGGACTGGATGATCCCCTCGCGGGCATCCCATTTCGGTATCTGGTCGTCCATGGCCTTCAAAAGTCCTTCAGGAAAAGAAATCGCGGGCGTAGTCGAGTGCATCGGCCAACGCATCCACTTCGGCCCGGGTATTGTACATGCCGAAGGATGCACGGCATGTGGAGGTAACGCCGAAGCGTTTCAAGAGCGGCATGGCGCAATGGGTGCCGGCTCTGACCGCCACACCGCGCCGGTCGATCACCATAGAAATGTCATGCGCATGAATGCCGGCAAGCTCGAACGAGAAGATCCCGCCCTTGCCCGGCGCATTGCCGATGATCCGCAGCGAATTGATCGCACTCAGCCGTTGGGTCGCATAGGCGGTCAGATCCGCCTCGTGCTTTGCAATCGCATCACGGCCGACCCTGTCCATATAGTCCAGCGCATGACCGAGACCGATCGCCTGAACGATCGGCGGAGTGCCGGCCTCAAACCGGTGCGGCGGCTCGTTGTAGGTGACGAAATCTTCGGCCACGTCAATGATCATCTCGCCACCGCCCATGAACGGCCGCATCTCTTTCAGACGGTCCGCCTTGCCGTAGAGAACGCCGATACCCGAGGGACCGTAGAGCTTGTGGCCGGTCATCACGAACCAGTCGCAGTCGATATCGCGAACATCGATCGGCATGTGGACGGCGCTCTGGCTGCCGTCGACGAGAACGGGAATGCCGCGCTCGTGGGCGATGCGGCAGACGTCCTTGACCGGAACGACTGTCCCGAGCGCATTCGACATATGTGTGATGGCGACCAGCTTGGTCTTGTCCGTCAGCGCCTTCTCGAAGTCATCGAGATGAAAGCCACCGTCGTCATCGACCGGGATCCAGACGATCTTCGCACCCTGGCGTTCGCGAAGGAAGTGCCATGGCACGATGTTGGAATGGTGCTCCATGATGGTGATGACGATCTCGTCGCCGTCACCGATATGCGGCATTCCGTAACCGTAGGCGACGGTGTTGATCGCCGCCGTCGAGTTGCTGGTGAAGATGATTTCGTCCACGGAACCGGCATTCAGGAAACGGCGCACCTTTTCGCGCGCCGCCTCATAGGCATCCGTTGCCGCATTGGACAGGTAGTGGAGCCCGCGATGCACATTGGCATACTCGTTCGAGTAGGAATGCGCGATCGCGTCGATCACGGCCTGCGGCTTCTGGGCAGAAGCCCCGTTGTCCAGATAGACCAGCGGCTTGTTGCCATGCACCATGGTCGAAAGGATCGGGAAATCCTTTCGGATCGCTTCGACGTCGTAAGCTGTCGCAGGTGTGATCTGGTCCATGTCATGCCTCATTTTCTGAGACACACCTGAGAATCAGGCGTGCTTTTCGAGCCAGTCGGAGATGACGCCTTCCAGCGCTTCCACGAGCTTTTCTTCTTCCAGTTCCTCGACGATCTCCGCCACGAAGGCGTTGACCAGCATGGCACGGGCCCTGTTTTCCGGAACGCCGCGCGCCATCAGGTAGAAGAGATGGTTGCGGTCGATATCGGAAACCGTGGCGCCATGGCCGCAGATCACGTCGTCGGCAAAGATTTCCAGCTCCGGCTTCACCGAAAAATCGGCGTCGTCGGACATCAGAAGCGTATTGCACGCCATCTTCGCGTCGGTCTTCTGCGCGTCCGGGGCAACCTTGATCATGCCCTGGAAAACACCGCTCGCCTTGTCGAACAGGACGTTGCGGATGATTTCCGTGGAGCTCGTATGGGGAACGTTGTGGCCGAGTACCATCGTCACGTCCGTATGGGTATCGCCACCGAGCAGGTTGACGGCGCGCAGCGTGAACTCCGACCCCTCACCCTGAACCTCGACGCGAAGCTCCTGGCGCACCAGCTTGCCGCCGGCGTTGACGATAAACAGTCGCAGCTTGGTATCTGTACCGAGCGATATGCGGATCTGACCGAGATGGGTGTCGTCAGCCCCTTGAGTCTGGAGAATGATCCAGGTGATCTCAGCGCCGTCCTGCAGCGTCAGGTCACTGATTGACGACACGAGTGCCGCATCATCAGTCACCGCGCAGTGACGCTCGATGATCGTTGCCTTGGACCGCGCTCCGAACACCGCCGGAAACCGCGTATGGACCTGACCGGCGCCGTGGACCGCCTGAAGCTCGATCGGCTGCTCGACCGCAACATCCGCCGGTACGGAAAGCGCAAAGCCGTCCCGCACGAAGCTGCCGTTGATCCGAGCGATCGCGTCGTCCTTGTCGAACGCCGCAAGCCCAGCAACGGCCGAACCATCGGCGAGTTGGTCCCTAAAGACCGAAAGCTCGACGCCATCGATCGTCGCGCGGTTGTCCGCTACGCCCTGAACGATCGACAGGACTTTTGCCCCTTCGACCAGCGGCGCGACCGGTTGAACCGAAACACCGCCGACGACACGCTCTGGAACAGAGCGCAGCAGGTTCTTCAGATCCGTGTAGTGCCAGGACTCGATGCGTCGCGTCGGCAGGCCGAACCGCTTCAGATCGTCGAGAAGACGGTCGCGGGTCCCCGTGACGGCACCGTTGCCCGGCAGTTCGCCAACCTGGGCCGCAAAAGCCTCGACGAGCGCCGTTTCGGCGGCCGTCAGCCGGACGGGCTGATTAATTTGCATGTTCATGCCAAATTCCTTCCCGCGTCTCAGGCTGCTTTGCCGATGATGTCCGCGTAGCCATTGGCCTCGAGTTCGAGCGCCAGCGCCTTGTCACCAGTGCGGATGATCTGGCCCTTGTAGAGGACGTGAACCGTATCCGGCACGATATAGTCGAGCAGGCGCTGGTAGTGGGTAATGACGATCGTCGCACGATCCGGCGACTTCAGCGCATTGACGCCATCTGCCACGATCTTGAGCGCATCGATGTCGAGGCCGGAATCGGTCTCATCCAGCACGCAGAGCAATGGCTCGAGCAGCGCCATCTGCAGGATTTCTGCACGCTTCTTCTCGCCGCCGGAAAAACCGACATTGAGCGGACGCTTCAGCATGTCCATGTCGATCTTCAGCTCGGCAGCGGCTTCCTTGACGCGACGGATGAAGTCCGGCGTCGTCAGTTCGGCTTCGCCGCGCGCCTTGCGCTGCTCGTTCATGGCCACCTTGAGGAACTGCATGGTGGCGACGCCCGGGATTTCGACCGGATACTGGAAGGCGAGGAAAATGCCCTTGGAGGCACGCTCCGCCGGATCGAGCTCCAGAATGCTCTCACCGTTCAGAAGGACTTCCCCCTCGGTGACTTCGTAGTCCGGACGTCCGGACAGGATGTAGGACAGCGTCGACTTGCCGGAACCGTTCGGCCCCATGATTGCAGCAACTTCGCCAGCCTTCACGGTTAGGTTCAGGCCACGGATGATTTCGGTGCCGTCTTCGGCAATGCGGGCATGCAGGTTTTTGATCTCAAGCATAGGTCTATCTTTCCGGATACTCTTTAGTGACGCGCCAGGCGCGCTATTCAAATGACAGGCCGATCAGCCGACGGAGCCTTCGAGCGAAATCCCGATCAGCTTCTGCGCTTCGACCGCAAATTCCATCGGCAGCTGCTGGATGACATCCTTGACGAAGCCGTTGACGATCAGGGCGATCGCTTCTTCTTCGGGAATGCCGCGCTGCATGACGTAGAACTTCTGGTCGTCGGAAATCTTCGAGGTCGTCGCTTCGTGCTCGATCTGGCCCGACGAGTTCTTCACGTCGATGTAAGGCACGGTATGCGCGCCGCACTTGTCGCCGATCAGCAGCGAATCGCAGTTGGTAAAGTTTCGGGCGTTTTCAGCCTTGCGGTGGATGGAGACCTGACCGCGATAGGTGTTCTGCGAGACGCCTGCCGAAATCCCCTTCGAGATGATGCGGCTCGACGTGTTTTTGCCGAGGTGGATCATCTTGGTGCCGCTATCGATCTGCTGGTGACCGTTCGACACGGCGATCGAGTAGAACTCGCCGCGGCTATCGTCACCACGCAGAATGCAGGACGGGTATTTCCAGGTGATCGCTGAGCCTGTCTCGACCTGGGTCCAGGAAATTTTCGAACGGTGGCCGCGGCAATCGCCACGCTTGGTCACGAAGTTGTAGATACCGCCCTTGCCCTGGGCATCGCCCGGGTACCAGTTCTGAACGGTCGAATACTTGATCTCGGCATCGTCGAGAGCAACAAGTTCGACCACTGCGGCATGCAGCTGGTTCTCGTCACGCTGCGGCGCCGTGCAGCCTTCGAGGTAGGACACGTAAGCGCCTTCCTCGGCAATGATCAGCGTGCGTTCGAACTGGCCGGTGTTCTTCTCGTTGATACGGAAGTAGGTGGACAGTTCCATCGGGCAGCGAACGCCCTTCGGCACGAACACGAACGAGCCATCGGTAAACACGGCAGCGTTCAGCGTGGCGTAATAGTTGTCGGTGGCCGATACGACCGTGCCCAGATACTGCTTGATCAGGTCCGGATGCTCGCGAATGGCTTCCGAGATCGACATGAAGATCACGCCGGCCTTCTGAAGTTCCTTCTTGAAGGTCGTGACAACAGACACGGAATCGAACACCGCATCGACGGCAACCCGCGGCTTGTCGACGCCCGCAAGGATTTCCTGCTCGCGCAGCGGAATGCCAAGCTTTTCATAAACGCGCAGCAGCTCGGGATCGACTTCCTCGAGCGACTTCGGACCGGACGTGGTCTTCGGCGCGGCATAGTAATAGAGATCGTTGAAGTCGATCTTGGGATAATCGACGCGCGCCCAGGTTGGCTCTTCCATCGTCAGCCAGCGCTTGTAGGCGTCGAGACGCCATTCCAGCATCCATTCGGGCTCCTGCTTCTTGGCGGAAATGAAGCGGATGATGTCTTCCGAAAGGCCCTTGGGCGCCTTGTCCACTTCGATGATGGTTTCGAAGCCGTATTTGTACTGATCGATATCGATCCCACGGACCTGATCGATTGTTTCCTGGACAGCTGGCATGTTCATTCTCCAAATCTTGCCGGCTCAAATTCCGGCAATTCTGTCATGTCTCCGGGAGGTTCTGTTCCTCCCGTATGTAGGCGCCAAAAGGCGGTTTTCACACCTTTAGGCAAGTAGAAAGTTGCGCTCTCTCAAATTAGAGCGCTATTACGCCGCAACGCCTTGTGCCTTGCGACGGGATGCGATTTTGGCAAAAGCCGCAACCGCACGCGTAATGTCTTCGTCTGTCGTGTCGGGACCGAGCGAGATGCGCAGGGCACCCAGCTGTGGATCCCGGCCCATCGCCGTCAGCACATGGCTCTCGCCGACCTTGCCCGAAGAGCAGGCCGAACCGGCCGAAAGCGCGATCCCCTCGATATCGAAAGCGATCTGACCCGTTTCCGCTTTCAGCCCCGGCAGGGTGAAGAAGCAGGTATTGCCAACGCGGGGAACGTCCGCGCCATGGATCATCACATCGGCAGCAGCCTTGCGCATCTCGCCCTCAAGCCGATCCCGCAAAGCGCCGATACCGGCATTGCGATCATCGAGGTCTTCGCTCATCGCCGCAGCCGCCGCGCCGAAGCCGACGATCGCGTGAAAATTCTCGGTCCCCGAACGGTGACCCTTCTCCTGCCCGCCACCCCGGATCAGCGGCTTCGGCATCAGAACTTCGCCGCGCGAAATCAGGGCGCCGACGCCCTTCGGTCCGCCGATCTTGTGCGACGAGATCACCATGAAGTCGGCATCAAGCCTGGTGATATCGACCGGGATACGACCGACGGCCTGCACCGCATCGACGACCAGAAGCCCGCGATGCCTGTGGACGATCTCCGCAGCCTCCGCCACCGGCTGGATCACGCCGGTCTCGTTATTGACCAGCATCAGCCCAACCATCGGAAGGCCAAGAGAATGGTCATGCGCCGCCATCAGGGTTTCCAGCGCCGAAAGATCCGCGATGCCTGTGGGCGTCACCGGTATCTCGATCACCTGCGCAGGATCGAATCTTCCGCCTTCCCGGATCGCGGGATGCTCGATCGCCGAAACGTAAAGAGCGCCGATCGCGACCGGCGAACGGCCCATCCGGTAGTCAGGGGTCAAAACGTGGTTCGATGCCTCCGTCGCACCGCTGGTAAAGGTAACATGCGCGGAATCTGCACCGACCAGGGCCGCAACCTGGCGACGCGCCTTGTCGACGGCCGCGCGAGACAACCGGCCCTCACCATGCACCGACGACGCGTTGCCGGGAAGCTGAAGGGCCTCCAGCATCGCGGCACGCGCCGGCGCGCTCAAAGGCGCGGTCGCGTTCCAGTCGAGATAGGTGCGGTTCAACGCCATTGCCTGATCAGATTCCGTCCCTAATTACCGTTGGGTCTCATCTAGGGTTGCCGCAGGCCGCATTTTTCTTGAAATTCCGGCCACGCTTGCCTTAAGAGACATCGCATCGGGCGCTGCCAAGGCGGCCCCAATTTCGAATGGTTCTAAACTGGGTTTTAGAAAAGCTGAGCGGCTTCGTCAAGTCAAACTCGACGGATGAACCGTGGATAGCAACCCAGTCTGGCATCAGATCACGTTTGACCGACCGGAGTACCGATGCCCGAAGTGATTTTCAACGGCCCTGCAGGCCGCCTGGAGGGCCGCTATCAGCCTTCCAAGGAAAAGAGCGCGCCGATCGCCATCATCCTGCATCCGCACCCGCAGTTCGGCGGCACGATGAACAACCAGATCGTATACCAGCTCTTCTATATGTTCCAGAAGCGCGGTTTCACGACGCTCCGCTTCAACTTCCGTTCGATCGGACGCAGCCAGGGCGAGTTCGACCACGGCGCCGGTGAATTGTCCGACGCAGCCTCGGCACTCGACTGGGTCCAGAGCCTGCATCCGGATTCCAAGAGCTGTTGGGTCGGCGGATATTCCTTCGGCGCCTGGATCGGCATGCAGCTTCTGATGCGCCGCCCGGAAATCGAAGGCTTCATCTCCGTTGCGCCGCAGCCGAACATCTACGACTTCTCGTTCCTGGCGCCCTGCCCCTCCTCCGGCCTCATCATCAACGGCGATGCAGACAGGGTTGCGCCTGAAAAGGACGTCAACGGCCTCGTCGAGAAGCTGAAGACCCAGAAGGGTATCCTCATCACGCACAAGATCATCGAGGGCGCCAACCACTTCTTCAACGGTCAGACCGAAACGCTGATGGGCGAATGCGAGGATTACCTCGATCGCCGCCTCAATGGCGAACTCGTCCCCGAGCCGGCTGCCAAGCGCATCCGCTAAGGCTACTGTGCATCGAAGAAACAAAAATGGCCGCGTTTGCGGCCATTTTCGTATCTTCAGTTGACCGGTCGCACATGTGCCGCACGCGGACGCCCATCGTCTGACGTCGCTTCATGAACCCGGTTACGGCCGGCCCGCTTCGCGGCATAGAGCGCCACATCCGCCTGCCGGAACATTTCGTCGAGCGCGTCGGGGCTGGTGAGATTGGCGACGCCGAAACTCGCCGTGATCCTTGAGGTGGGTGGCAGACCCGCCACCGACATCGCCATCGTGCCGCCCCTCAGAGCCTGAGCCACCATCAGCGCAACGTCCATCGGCGTGTTGGGAAGGAACACGGAGAACTCTTCGCCGCCCATCCGGCCGACGATTGCTTCTTTTGGCGCGCACGAGGAAAGCAAGGTCCCGAAACTCTGGATCACCATATCCCCGGCATGATGCCCATAGGTGTCATTGATGGTCTTGAACCTGTCAAGATCGCATAAAACCACCGCATGCGGTCCTTTTGGAAACGTCGCGATCGCGGATCTCACCCGGCGCTCGAAGCCGCGCCGGTTTGCAAGGCCCGACAGAGCGTCGCTTTCCGACACGCTGCGTTCATCCGCCATGATTTCGAGCACCAGCACCGACAGCAGTGTCAGGCCGACCGCGACCATCAGAACAGCCGTCAGGCTCTGGGAGATCAGCGCATAGTCGGTGCGGATATAGTCTGTCGCGACGGACCCGGCACCAACGGCGATCGCAAGTACGGCCTTCGCGATGAAGTGTACCCCTGTGACCGCAAGGAGCGCGCACACGACCTTGTCGATCAGCAGTTGCCGGTTCGAGCGCAACAAAGCCTGCAGAACCACGCCGGCGCTTGCGAGGATAACCAGGGCAAACGGAGTCTGGTAGGAAAATGCGTGAAGCGGCGTGCCGGGCCGCAGATCATAGACGAAGACGTTTCCGAAGGAGCTGACGGCGAACATCAATCCGGCAAGTCGACGGTTGATGCGAACGTCATAGAGACTGCCAATGCCGAAAAGCAGGAAAATCATGCCACCGAGAACGGTTGCAAAAGCTCCGATCGCCCAGGGACGCGGCCAGGGCAGATAGGCGACGGCAATCTCGCAAACAGCGGCCAGTGAAGCGACGCCGAAACCGGCCCCGAACCAAAGCGCGGCAACGCGCGACCGACTGCGGGTGGAAACAACCGCAAACACGATACAGAAACATATCGCGACGACGAAATTCACCCCCAGGAAAAAAACTGCCCCGTTCATCAACCCAACAATGCATTTAGAAAATAAGGAATGCCGCAGTCCTGCCTTCACCTTAGTGGCTTGGCAGAAAACAAAAGATTAATGAACCATGACGGCGAGTCACAGATAAGTGCAAGCGCATTTCGCTGCATTTTTGGAGTGATAAACCACCAAAACAGTGCTAGACGCCGGCTCTCAAGACAAAAAACGCATCCACAGAGAAGTAAGATGTCCAGGTTCAAGTCCGATTTCCTCCACACGCTCGATGAGCGTGGCTTCATTCACCAGATTTCCGACGAATCGGGTCTCGACGAACTGTTCGCCAAGGAAACCGTGACGGCCTATATTGGCTTTGACCCGACGGCACCAAGCCTCCATGCGGGCGGTCTCATCCAGATCATGATGCTGCACTGGATGCAGCAGACCGGCCACCGGCCGATCTCGCTGATGGGCGGCGGCACCGGCATGGTCGGCGATCCATCCTTCAAGGATGACGCGCGCCAGTTGATGACGATCGACACGATCGAAAGCAATATCGCTTCCATCAAGCGCGTCTTTTCCAACTACCTGAGCTACGGCGAAGGTCAGAAGGATGCGCTGATGATCAACAACGGCGACTGGCTGCGCGATCTCAACTACCTCGAATTCCTGCGCGATGTCGGCCGTCATTTCTCGGTCAACCGCATGCTGTCCTTCGACAGCGTCAAGACGCGCCTCGACCGCGAGCAGTCGCTGTCCTTCCTCGAATTCAACTACATGATCCTTCAGGCCTATGATTTCGTGGAGCTCAACCAGCGCTACGGTTGCCGCCTGCAGATGGGCGGCTCGGACCAGTGGGGCAATATTGTCAACGGGATCGACCTTGGTCACCGCATGGGGACACCGCAGCTCTACGCCCTCACCTCGCCGCTTCTGACGACATCGTCGGGTGCGAAGATGGGCAAGTCCATGAACGGCGCGGTCTGGCTCAACCCGGACATGCTGTCGGCCTATGACTTCTGGCAGTACTGGCGCAACACCGAGGACGCAGACGTCTCGCGCTTCCTGAAGCTCTACACCACTCTGCCCATGGACGAGATTGCCCGCCTCTCAGCACTTGCCGGTTCGGAAATCAACGAGGTCAAGAAGATCCTCGCGACGGAAGTCACCGCCATGCTGCACGGCCGCGACAATGCCGAGCAAGCGGCTGAAACCGCCCGCAAGACGTTCGAGGAAGGTGCGCTTGCCGACAACCTGCCGTCGATCGACGTCGCATCGTCGGAACTGGAGGCTGGTCTTGGCCTCCTGGCACTGATCGTCAAGGCAGGCCTTGCAGCCTCCAACGGCGAAGCTCGCCGGCATATCCAGGGTGGTGCCGTGCGCATCAACGATACGGCGGTCTCGGACGAACGCGCTGTCATTGGCACCGGCGACGTTACGGCCGACGGCGTGATCAAGCTGTCTCTCGGCAAGAAGAAGCATATCCTCGTCCGCCCGGCCTGAGTGCCAGCGGTCTGCAGAACAATGAAAAGGCCTCGTTCGCGGGGCCTTTTTTTTATTGGAACTCGAAGATCTGTCGGAACACACCGGGCGCGATGATCGACAGCGGATTGATCGTCAGCTTGGGCTTGTCGAACACACCTTCGAGCTTGAACGTGATGCCGATCAGTCCGCGGTCTCGTCCGTTGCCGAGGATGGCACCGATCAGCGGCTATTGACCTTCTTTGCAAGCTCGAACATTCTCACCATCATGAACACTGGCTCCGCAAACATCATCCGACGCCGACGCTGCATGACTGTGCAGCGTGGCGTGTTGATTCTGCGGTGGCGTGAGTTTCCGGAGGGATAGCCCTCCCCACCATCATGGGACTTCCCGGAACCTGCCCACCCCTATGTCGGCAGGTTTTTTGTTGTCTGAACCCTCAAATCAGGGAGCAAGCATGACCTCGACGCCAGCCCTTATGCCCATCAAGTTTCGCAGCGCAACCCAAGAAGATTGTGCCCATCTCGTTCTTTTCGCGGACATGGCAACACGCCGACTGACCTCATTCCTGTGGGGGAACATGGCTTCTCCCGGAGAATCGGCGTGCGAGATCGGCCGGAACGTTATCCGCAATGACGAGGGTCATTTTACCCACTTCACGAATTGGCGTATCGCCGAACATAAAGGCCAGAGCGTTGGTGCTTTAAACGGGTATATAATTCCAGAAATATCCGGTCCTGCTCCTAACATGGAGGTCGTAAAACCGCTCAACGAGTTGAAAGCACTGGCTGCCGGGACGTGGTATATCTCTGCCGCTGCGATCTACCAAGAATTCCAGGGTAAGGGGTTCGGGAAGGCACTGCTGGTAGAAGCGGAGCGCGTGGCCCGATCTGCAGGAAGCGACCGTCTGACGCTCATGGTTGGCAGCTTCAACGCGAAAGCATATGGCCTATATCAGGCAAGTGGCTTTACCGAATGGAGCAGACGGTCATTTTTCCCGTTTCCTGGTTCAGATGAACCGGGAGAATGGATTCTGATGGGCAAGCATTTACCGCAGAAATCCTAAGTGAAGCGAGAAATTCGAAACCGCCTTTTATTCAGGGTGATATCTATCCCAAAACTCACTCACAAAAGTCGGAGTTTTGCGAACGTTCCTTCCGAAAGAAAGTATTATACATTTAAGTTAGGGGCCTCGTTCGCGGGGCCTTTTTTTTATTGGAACTCGAAGATCTGTCGGAACACACCGGGCGCGATGATCGACAGCGGATTGATCGTCAGCTTGGGCTTGTCGAACACACCTTCGAGCTTGAACGTGATGCCGATCAGTCCGCGGTCTCGTCCGTTGCCGAGAATGGCACCGATCAGCGGAAGCTCGCCGAAAAGCCGGTTGATTCCATAGGCCGGCATGAAGGTGCCGGTCATGTCCATGCTGCCGCGGGCGTCGCGCAGCATGCCCTGGAATGTCGCGCCGATCTGCTCGCCACGAACGATGCCGTTGGCAACAGAGAGCGCACCGTTCCGGTAAACGAGCGAGGCAAAACCGCGCTGGAAGCGCGCGGCGTTGAGATCGATTTCCTTCTTGACCGCCTTGCTGAGGCTTTCCCCATCCCGGCCCACAGGGGTCGACACCAGCGATTGCAGGCGCTGCTCGTCCACCAAAGCGAAGCTTCGGATGTCGACATTGCCGGCCCAGTCGGACCCTTGCGATCGCAGCCGCAAATTGAGAAGACCGCCCCGCATGTTGTTGTAGATATTGGCAAACCGCACGACGGCGCCGGCATCGCCGCTGGTCATCGAGATCGTGTTGCCCTTCGTTATGTCGCTGACAACCGCCTGCCCGCTTTCCGTTACGGCGGAAAGGTCGGCCGAGGCAATGTCGCCATCGCGTATCGCAAACAACAGATTGACGTTCGACAGGGCCTCGTCGTTGAAGCCGACCATGCGATCGAGCTTGGCACGGATCGTCGCGCCACCGCTGCTTTTGGCAGAGGAACCCGACCCACTTGCACTAGGCGTAGCCGAGCGAAGTTTGGTGATGATAGGCCTTATATCGGCAGAGGATCCGCCGATCGACACATCGAAGACACCCTTCGACTGCTTCACCGCAACGCTGAAATTATCGGACGGCGACAGGCGGGCGCTCGAAAACTCCGCCGACGAGAGGCTACCATTGGTGAGGACGATATTGCCCTGCGCGCCAAACCCGTCGCCCACCAGTTCGAAGTTCTTGAGCTCTGTCCGCTGGAGGCCCTCCCCGGCAATCTCGAACTGCGCCTTGGCACCGACGCCGTTGCCCTTCGTCCAGCCGATGCCCGGGATCGAGAGCGCAGAGCGCGTCAGATCGAGGCTGACGCCTTGCCTGGTATCATCGAGCCTGGTCAGTTCCACGCTGATCGTGCCCTGGACGATCTCCGAGAGACCGGGCACCAGTTTGTCCCTCTGGCTGTCGCTGAGAACTGCCTTGATGACCTGTTCACGCTTGACAGTCGACGCGCTGTCGATCGGCTGCACGAGGGTGACGTCTGCCGGCACCTCGTCGATCGCAGCCTTCGCGCTCAGTCTGGCGGCCTGCGGATCGATATCGAGCGTGCCGTCGATATTGGAAATCTTGCGACCGGACACCGGCGTCGCCAGCGCAACGTCGCGCAGATCCGCATGCGCATTCCAGACCGGCTTCGGCGGGTTCTGGTCATTGACCAGACCAAACTGCGCCTTCACATCCACCTTGGCAGTGCCGGAAAAATCCGATGGCTTGAACTCTGTGTTTTTTAGACCGTTGATGGGCTTGAAACTCGTGAGTTCCGCGATGGCATCCGCCGGCCCGCTCAGTTTCAGCGCGATATCGGCCATCAGCGGCTTCGCGTAGGTCGATGGGATCGAGAAACGCCCTCCCTCAACCTTGACCGCGCGCCCCGACGGAAAAAACGAACCCGCTTGCGTGATGTCGACCTGCATCGCTTCACCCTTCAGGTCGAAACGGCCGTAGATGTCGCGAAGCGGCGGGATGTCGGCGGGCAGGTTGACGCGCCCGTCGGCAAGGTCGAAACTGATCTGCAGTTCGTTGCGGTTGAGATCGAGCGGAACGCCCGGTCCCTTCATCCGTCCTGCCGGAATGAAGACGGCGATGGAGCCGTTGCTCAGCGTTCCCCCGAACATGTTTCCCATCACCCAGTCGCGTGCCTTGCGGGCCATCCAGAACGGCCAGAGCTGCTTGATTGCAGTCACCTGCATCTGTGGCAACTGACCGCCGAAGCTGATTTCCGGAGACTGCGTGCCGAAGCGCACTTTCAGTGCAGCGGCCATCCGCCCAAGCGGACTGGACATCGCCATCTCGTCGAACTGCAACTCGCGATCGGCCGAGAGATAGCGTCCGACGGCTTTCAGATCGAACTGTGCCGGTTCTTCGGCATTCGACGCGCCGGCTGCTGTTCCGCCGCTGACGAGGAGATCGAGGCCGAACCCCGGCCGGTGGTCTGCCGGATCGACCCTGTTGAGATCGACGACCGCGCCGGTGAACGGAAGGACAGTCGGGCCAAAACGCGCTTCCGATCTCTGGATTTCGATCGCGTCCTTGGTGAAATCATAGGCAACGTCGATATCCGCGCCGCTGAAGGGCTGCTCGATACTGTCGAAATAGAACCGTCCTGGCGACTGTTTGAGCTTTGCGGTGATGACCGGAACAGTGGTCTCGCGCGAACGGGTGGCAGCAAGTTCAAGATCGACGGCACTGTCCAGCCCTTCGCGCGGCATCCCGGCTGCATCCCGATGCAACAGGAAGGACGTCACGTCCAGCCCCATGAGCTTTGCGGAAAGTCCGGTCGTCACGCCTTCGATAGTCTGGGATCCTGCCACCAGCGTTGCCTGGCGGTCGTTAAGGCTGACGATCCCCCTGATATCGATCTCGCCCTCCAGGTTGCGCTGCATATTGAGCTCGTTGACGACGAACATCAGCGGCTTCTGGCCAGGGGCAGACGGAAGCACGATTTCGATGCCGGCAATCCGGACGAATGCGGTGCCGGTACGCTCGATCAGGCCGCGCACTTCATCAAGGCGCTGGAACGCCTGCTCGAGCAGCTTCGGCATCGCATCGACGCGAACCTGCGACAGCGCCATAGGGTCGCCTGCCGGCAACTGCGCCGTCTCCAGCCGAATGCCTTGCGCGGAAATGTTGTTGATGGAAACGCGACCACCGAGAAGCTTCATCGGATCGATCGCCATCCGCAGCGCTTCGGCACGGCTCAGCCGCTGACCGCTCGCTTGCTCGACGATATCCACGTCGCGCGCCTCGATCGCGATCCGCATCACCGAATCAAACCGGATCGCCGTCGAACCGACCGAAGCGACATAACGGGGCCCGATCGCGTTGTTGAGGGCCGACTGGGCCCGCGCCGTCAGCGCGCCGTCGACGACGCCGCTCTCGATGGCGACAATCGCAGTTCCGGCAGCAGCCAGAATCAGCATCGTAAACAGCAAAAAGGTCTTGCCCACGCGGCGCATGCGCGATCGGCGCGGTGGGCAGTGTACGATAATGGGATCTTCCGCCTGTGCAGAGGGAAGTTCGTGCAGCGGAACCATATCCTTGCGGTTGAAGCTGACCTTTTCGCCGCGAATTTCCGCCATCAGGCTGACATTACCTTCTCAAGACCCGCTGCAGCCTGACTAGACGCAACGGGCACCAATAGACTACCGATGGGCCGACAATTGCTCAAGATCCCGGCGAAAGAAAGGAAATTCATGTCTGAATTGGCCATTGGCGACATCGCCCCACAGTTCGATATTCCCCGCGACGGCGGTGGTACCGTCTCGCTGCAGACGTTCGCCGGCAAGCCGGTGGTTCTCTACTTCTATCCAAAGGACGATACCAGCGGCTGCACCACCGAAGCGCTGGCGTTCACGGCCCTCCTCCCCGAGTTCGAAAAAACCGGCGCCGCCGTCATCGGCGTGTCCCCGGACACGGTGAAGAAGCACGACAAGTTCGTCGAGAAACATGCGCTCGCAGTGATCCTCGGATCGGACGAGGATACCGCCGTCGCAAATCTCTACGGCGTCTGGAAGGAAAAGAGCATGTACGGGCGCAAGTACATGGGAATCGACCGCACGACGTTCCTGATCGATGCCCATGGCCGGATCGCAAATGTCTGGCCGAAGGTAAAGGTTGCCGGTCACGCCGAAGAGGTGCTGAAAGCCGTACAGACCCTGTAAGCCAGCCACCTCCCTGTCGCATGTTGATGCGACAGGGAGGTGTCACGCCTCCTGCCCTGCGGCACGAAAAACAACGGTTTGTTAACTATAAAGCGGTCTAGTGCGGAGGAAGGATCACCGCGCACGACTCGTCTCATGCGCATCTTCAGGAGCAGAAGGTGGCAAACGGAACTCAAAGCCGCGTTTTTGGAAATCGTGCTCCCGAGCACGTTCTCATTCTCGCAAGCGGCGAAAAGATCCGCCACATGACGATCCGCCCCTGGATGGCGGCAGTCTCCGTCTGCGTCGTCGGCGCGTTGGCGATCGGATATCTCGGCGCCACCAGCTATCTCGTGATCCGCGACGATCTGATCGGCGCAACGATGGCGCGCCAGGCGCGCATGCAGCATGATTACGAAGACCGGATCTCTGCCCTGCGCGCCCAGCTCGACCGCATCACATCCCGCCAGTTGCTCGATCAGCAGGTCGTGGAGCAAAAGGTCGAGAAACTGCTTGAACAGCAAAACGCCCTCTTTTCGCGGCACGGCAAGCTTGGTTCGCTTCTAGACCGCGCGGAAGAATCGGGCGTCGTCCCGTCCGCCGGCACCTCGTCGTCACCAGCTTCAGCCTACCAGGCAGAAGGCAAGGACAAGCAGGCATCCGTCAGTCATGGACTGGACGCGATCGAAGGCCTGTTGTCGAACCGTTCCGCTCCGGCGGATCTCGGCGTCGCCAACCCATTGGCCTACACCCCGCTTCGCGAAAATCTCGCGGATCGAGCCGACCGCATCTTTTCCAAGGTGACTCTGTCCTTGAAGGACATCGAGAAGCGCCAGATCGTCAAGATCGCCGTTCTTACCACTGGCGCATCGCAGACGGCAGACGCCATCACGTCCATCCTCCGGCGTACGGGCGTGCAGGTCGCGGCCGCTCCTCCGACCGAACCGGACCCGGGTATCGGTGGCCCCTACGTCCAGCCTCAGCTGTTCTCGGACACGTTCGACACATCGCTCGATGATCTCGATTCCGCGCTTAACCGGCTCGAAAGCGTCCGCGACGTGGCGCGCGAGCTGCCGTTCGGAAACCCGGCCCCCGGCCGTTCCGTGACCAGCCGGTTTGGTAATCGGATGGACCCGTTTGTCGGACGCCTTGCGCTGCATGCAGGCATCGATTTTCAAGCCGAGACCGGTGACGACGTGAAGAGTACGGGCGCCGGCAAAGTCGTTGTCGCCGGTCCCTCAGCAGGCTATGGCAATCTGGTCGAGATCGATCATGGCCAAGGCATCACCACGCGCTATGGCCACATGTCGCGCATCCTTGTCAGAGCAGGAGAAACCGTGGCTCCCGGCGAGGTGATCGGACGTGCAGGCTCCACCGGACGGTCCACGGGACCGCATGTTCATTACGAAGTGCGACGCGACGGTTCGCCGGTCGACCCCGTGCATTTCCTGAACGCCGGTATGAAGCTCTACAATTATCTCAATTAGGCCGCAAAGATGCGCGAGAGGTCCGGAATGGGTCATGCGTTGCGAAACTGAGCGCGTTCGACAACACATTGGAAGCCTTGCCGCCTCTATTCACCACATCCGGCAGCAATATTCCGGGATTTCTTGACTTTCCGGCATTTTGGTCCTATGTCGCGGGCCAGTTGTCGTACGCCAGTTACCGTCGGCACCGGATCACTTCCCCGAATTGCAACGGAAACAGATTTCCCTTTGACCACATTCGCTGATCTTGGCCTTAGCCAGAAAGTACTCTCTGCAGTCACCGACTCGGGCTACACCATCCCGACACCGATCCAGGCTGGTGCCATCCCCTTTGCCCTGCAGCGCCGCGATATTTGCGGCATCGCGCAGACGGGAACAGGCAAGACGGCATCCTTCGTGCTGCCGATGCTGACACTTCTGGAAAAAGGCCGTGCCCGCGCCCGCATGCCACGGACGCTGATCCTCGAGCCGACCCGCGAACTCGCGGCACAGGTCGCCGAGAACTTCGAAAAATACGGCAAGAATCACAAGCTGAACGTCGCTCTCCTGATCGGCGGCGTGTCGTTCGACGAGCAGGATCGCAAGCTTGAGCGCGGCGCCGATGTGCTGATCTGCACGCCAGGCCGCCTGCTCGACCATTGCGAGCGCGGCAAGTTGCTGATGACCGGCGTAGAGATCCTGGTGATCGACGAAGCCGACCGCATGCTGGACATGGGCTTCATCCCGGATATCGAAAAGATCGCCAAGATGATCCCGTTCACGCGTCAGACGCTGTTTTTCTCGGCAACCATGCCGCCGGAAATCCAGAAGCTGGCCGACCGCTTCCTGCAGAACCCGGAACGCATCGAAGTGGCAAAGCCTTCTTCGACAGCAACGACGGTGACGCAGCGCCTGGTCGCCGCTCATAACAAGGATTACGAGAAGCGGGCAACCCTTCGCGACCTCATCCGCGCGCAGGACGACCTGAAGAACGCGATCATCTTCTGCAACCGCAAGAAGGATGTCGCCGATCTCTTCCGTTCGCTTGAGCGCCACGGCTTCTCGGTCGGCGCGCTCCATGGCGACATGGACCAGCGCTCGCGTACCAACATGCTGGCAGGCTTCAAGGACAACCAGATCACGCTTCTGGTCGCCTCCGACGTCGCAGCGCGCGGTCTCGATATTCCCGACGTCAGCCACGTCTTCAACTTCGACGTTCCAATCCATGCGGAAGACTATGTCCACCGCATCGGCCGTACCGGCCGTGCAGGACGGTCCGGTCGTGCGTTCACGCTTGTGACAAAATCCGATGCTAAGTATCTCGATGCCATCGAAAAGCTGATCACTCAAAAGATCGAATGGCTGAACGGTGACATCGCTGCCCTGCCGGCACCGATGGAAAGCAGCGACAAGGGTCAGGAACGCGGCCAGGGTCGCGATCGTGGCGGCAAGCGTGGCGAGCGCGACAAGGATCGCGGTCGCGGCAAGCGCGCCGAGCAGACCAGGAGCGTAGAAGCTCCGGTCAAGATTGCAGAACCGACGAGCCAGGATGATCGGAGCCAGACGGAAAATATGATTGAAGCCAGGGTAGAAGACGTAAAGCGCGAACGTAGCGCCGACAGGAAGCCGCAGAACAATGGCGCACAACGCGCTCCTCGCCCGGCCCCTGCTCCGAATCCTGCCAATGACGACAACCGCGAGCGTCGCCGTCACTACCGCGACCACGATGACGGCCCGACACCAGTCGGTTTCGGTGACGACATTCCGGCATTCATGCTGATCGTCGCCAACGCCAAGGTCTGAATTTGTCCTTGAGACCCGGCATAGACTTTCCCGGCGTCGGCGCCGGGTTGGTCATTTTGCGGGATGATGGGAGGGTTCTCCTCTGCCGTCGCCTGAAGGCGCCGGAAGCCGGTTACTGGAACATCGTCGGCGGCAAGGTCGATAAGATGGAGCCGTCCGCGGATGCGGCACGTCGTGAGGCCGAGGAAGAAACCGGCCTGTCGATCGGCAAAGTTGAGTTTCTCTGCACGACTGAACAGATCCTCCCGGAAGACGCACAACACTGGATCTCCATGATCTACGTCACACGCGATTTCTCCGGCGAGCCACGCTTGACCGAACCGGACAAGCTTTCGGATCTGGGATGGTTTGACCCTGCCGATCCGCCGCTGCCACTCTCGGTCTTCTCGATCCGCGCATTTGAACATCTTTCCAAAATCTGAACACACAACTTCCAGCCCGCGGCGGACGTTGATAAAACAGCAACGCAAAAAGCCGTCCCGGTTTCCCGGAACGGCTGCCCGTGATGAAATAGCGTTGTATTTTACGTCAGATGGAAACGCACCGACTGCTCGGTAAGCCTGCATCCCCCATTACGATGCCTATTTTAGCGCGACACCTATTGCCTATTCAATACGCGAAATCTCGCAGTGCCAAAAATATAGGTTACTTGTCGATTTCACTCCGGATTGCGGCCTCGTAAGCCAGTCTTGTCCACTTTGACATGAGGTCGGGGTCCTCGAACGCGTCTTCCGGTACCGTCCAGTAAGGCATCATCACGGACTTGCCCTTCTTGCCTTCGTAGCTCCACTGCCTCGCGCCTGCAGAAGCGAACTCAGGCGCGCTTACGGCATCGGCTTTCAGCATCAGTTCGTCGCGCAGCTCGATCGCGACGATGAGGCCCTGATGGTAGATGCCCTTGCCGCCGAACATCCGACGGATGCTGACGGGCCCGAGACCTTCGAACATCTCTTCGATCGCAATATTATCCATCGTTACGTCCTCAGAACGCCACCTGCAGCAATGACGGCTTCGGGCGTATCCACATCAAGATGGGCTGCCGGACCGATATCGACATCGATCACCGGAAGACCGGAGGTTTCGATAATCGCCCTTGCGCCGACATCGCCCTGCAGGTTCCGTACAGCATCATAGGTGGCGCGCGGCAGAATAACCGGATTGCCGCGCTTGCCGTTGGAGACTGCGCGCACGATCGCCTCGCCACCGGCGTCCCCAAAGGCACCGAGCAAGGCATCGATATGGCTGACGGTCACGCCCGGCATATCTGCCAGCATGACGAGGACCCCATCGGCTGCCGCGACATCGGGCCTCGTGAAGCCGGCAATCAGAGAACTCGCCATCCCCGCTTCATGGGAGGGGTTGTCTTGGAGACGGACGTCGAGCGAAGATAGCTCGGCCGCAATATCCTGCTGTCGGTGACCGGTGACAACGACCACGGGTGTGGCCTTCGAGGCCAACAGCATCTCGGCGGAGCGGCGCACGAGCGGCACACCGTCAAACTCAGCAAGCAGCTTGTGAAGGCCACTTTCTCCCATGCGCCTGGCCTGACCGGCGGCCAACAGGACAGCCGCAACCGAAAGCGAGACATCGTCCTTGCTCTCGCTGCGGTCCCGCGGCGCAGGCCTTGTCGGGATCTCCATCAAAAGTCCTCCCACACCCATTCCGGCAATATCGTCCGATGTCGGTCTTTCACCGGCAAGCAGCCGGTGGAGCATCCAGTCAAAACCGTTTTCCTTCGGAGACCGTGCACAACCGGGTGCTCCCAGCACCGTGACACCACCAATATGGCCGTAAACAAGAAGATTGCCGGGATCGACGGGCATGCCGACGCGGATCACCACACCGCCAGCGGCTCGGATCGCAGCCGGAATGACGTCCTCTTCATCGGCAACGGCGGACGCACCAAACACGATCACCAGCGAAGGCTCGCGACAGTTCCCGAGATCAAGCGCCTGCAGTGCGGCGGTCAGGGCGTCGTGCGTATGCGGAATACGGATCTCGCGCACCAGTGTGCTGCCCGAAAGTGCAAGCCGCTGCTCGATGAGCTTCGCCGTTCGATCCATCACCGACGTCTTCAGCGTCGGAAGCTCCGTTGCAATCAACGTGACAGCATGAGCCTCGAACGGTTTGACCTCAAACGGTGTAGAAGCCCCAAGCAGCGCCACAGCCTTCCCGAGACAATCGCCATCGACAGCGAGCGGAATGATCTTGAACGTTGCGACCATGTCGCCTGCCTTGACCGATACGCGATCCTTGAGACAGGCAAGCGTGATCGACGGGTCCACGCCGTTGAGCGCGTTGACGACGTGCGTGTTGGCGACGAACAGACCGGCCGTTGCCGCATAAACGTTGACACGTCCCGTTGCTGGCTCCGAAAACGTGAGGTGATCAGGTGCGATTGCGGCGGCCAGCATTCCCGCCGCTTTGTCTTCAAGAACGTCTCCTGCATCTAGCCGCACGCCTATGACGGAAGCGATACCCTCTTCGCGAAGACGCTCGATGTCATCAGGCGCTAGCCGGTGACCCTTGTGCAGTCGTCCGCGCTGACCTTCAAACCGGATTGAATGGGCAAGCACTATGTTTTCGGCCTCACGCAACGGGAAGCTGGCGTATTTCATTCCCTAACCCTGCGTAAGGAGGTCGCGCCGGCGCAACGACCTGACGATGTCGGCAAGTGTGGCAAGCGCAATCTCGGCCGGGTTCGCAGCACCGATGTCGAGACCGATCGGCGCTGAAATCCGGGCAATCTCCTCCTCGGAATGTCCCATATCCTTCAGTCGATCAGCGCGCTTCGCATGAGTTTTGCGGCTACCGAGCGCGCCGACGTAAAAACAGCCCGCCTTCAGCGCCTGCGACAAGGGAAAATCATCGATCTTCGGATCATGCGTCAGGGCCGCGACAGCCGTATAGCTATCGAACGGTCGCTCTCTCAGCACGTCTTCGGGCCACTCCGCGATGACATCGACATCACCAAACCGTTCTTCGGTGGCAAAGGCTGTCCGAGGATCGATGATCGTGAGGTCGTAGCCCGCCACCGGCGCCAGACGGGCGAGCGCCTGGCTGATATGAACCGCGCCAATCACGACGATCCTTGGCGGCGGCAGATAGACATTGATAAACAGAATGCGATTGTCGATTTCGACGCTCGTGGCCTTGCCGCTGCGCATCGCGTCCGCGATGGCGGCACCAAGCGGACCCTCCGGAACCGTTTCCTCGGAAACAAGAGAAATTTCGCCCGACGCAAGGTCGGTTATTGTCGCTGAGGCCCGTCTTTCCTGCCGGGCGCCGTTGAGACGCGCCAGATCATCGAACTTCATCGGCCGAGCCTTTCCACATAGACGCGGATCTTGCCACCGCAGGAAAGCCCGACCTGCCACGCCGTCTCATCGGCAACGCCGAATTCCAGCATCTTCGGCGTGCCTGACGAAATCACCTCTATCGCCTCGGTAATCACGGCGCCCTCGACGCAGCCGCCCGAAACGGAGCCGACGAAATTTCCCTCGCCATCGATCGCAAGATGGCTTCCGATCGGACGTGGTGCAGATCCCCAGGTCTCAACGACGGTTGCGATCGCCACATCGCGGCCGCTTTCGGCCCAATTCTGGGCGGTGACGAGTGGATCAAGACTGGATGTGACGGTCATCGGTGCCTTTCAGACGGCAATTTTCGAAACACGCATCGGCGCGTTGTGACGATATGGAAGCCTTACCCGCGCTTTTCCACGTCTGCGCGCAGTTTTTATCGTCGTGACGCGATTCTCTTTGACCGGTCGGATGGGAAAGCTAAATGTGCTGGAACGCAAGCCGCAATGAGTTAAGGGAAGGCATGGACATTCGCACTTTGATATCAGCCGGCCTGTTTGCCTCATTCCTCGCTGCTCCGTCTGCATCGGCCGCGATCATCGGCGTGGTCGCACCGAAATCGGGTCCATACGCCCTCCTCGGAGCCCAGATCTACCAAGGCGCCCGTGCGGCCGCCGAGGCCAATGGCGATACGCTGGTGGAGCTGGACGAGAGCTGTGACGAGAATGGCGGGCTCGCGGTATCGAAGTCTCTGACGGATGCAAAGGCCAGCGCGGCCATCGGCTTCCTCTGCGTGGAAACGCTGACGACGGCGATGCCCGCTCTGAAGGCCGCCGCTATTCCAGCCGTTTCGGTCTCGGTGCGGTCGAAGATCCTGATGGAGGATGCACTTCGCAACGACTGGCCGTTTTTCCGTCTGGCACCGACCGAAACCACCGAAGCGGATGCTGTTGCAGCTGCCATCCTATCCCGCTGGAAAGCCGAGCCGATCGCATTCATCGACGACGGCACGATCTATGGCCGCGAGCTCTCAAGCGCCGTGCGCCAGAAGCTGGAACCGTCAGGCATCCGCCCCGCGTTCACCGACGTGTTCAGGCCAGGCCAGGAGCAACAGATCGCTCTCGTCCGCCGCCTGGCAAAGGCCGGCGCGACTCATGTCTTCATCGGTGGCGACCGAAACGATACCGCCATCATCGTTCGCGACGCTGCAGCCGAACGCGTTTCCCTGACAGTCATGGGCGGAGATGCGCTGCGTGCCGCAAACCGTCCTGTTGGCCTTGCCAACGGCGTGCTCGCGGCAGCCCTTCCGGATTACGCAGTTGCGCCTGAAGCTTCCACCGCCGTCACGCAACTTCGCGCAGGCAATGTCGAGCCGGAAGGCTACGTTCTGCCCGCTTATGCGGCAACGGAACTTGTTCACCGGGCGGTGACCGAGACGTCCAATGGTCGTTCCCTGACCGACACTCTTGCGGCAGGCTCCTTCACGACTGCGATCGGTCCCGTCGCCTTCGGCCCGGACCACGAGTTGAAGCAGAACCCGTTCCGCCTAGTGGAGTGGCAAGGTACGGACTTTGTGGAGATCGGGCCCGCCACCGACTGATGGTCTGGCCAGGCGATTGTTCCTGTCGCCACGGGATGATAAAGCCTCCCTCAAACCGGAGACCCATCCCATGACCCTGCCGATCCGCATCGCCCCGTCCATTCTTGCCGCCGATTTCTCCAAGCTTGGCCAGGAAGTCATCGACGTTGTGCAGGCCGGCGCCGACTGGGTGCATCTCGACGTCATGGATGGTCATTTCGTCCCCAACATCTCATTCGGACCTGACGTCATCAAGTCGCTGCGACCGCATACGGATGCGTTCTTCGACTGCCATCTGATGATTGCACCGGCCGACCCCTTTCTTGAGGCCTTCGCAAAGGCCGGCTGCGACAGCATCACCGTACACGCTGAATCGGGCCCTCACCTGCATCGCTCCCTGCAGACAATCCGCAGCCTCGGCAAGAAGGTCGGCGTGACACTCAACCCGGCAACGTCGCTGTCGGCGCTCGAAAACGTGCTCGATGACGTCGATCTGATCCTCATCATGAGCGTCAATCCAGGCTTTGGCGGCCAGAAATTCGTCCCCGCCATGCTCGACAAGATCCGTGCGACGAAGTCCCTGATCGGTGACCGCCCGATCGAGATCGAAGTCGACGGCGGCATTACTGCAGACACGATCGGCGCTGCGAGCGCTGCCGGCGCAAACGTCTTCGTTGCCGGCTCCGCCATCTACAAGGGTGACGGCATGGAGGCCTATCGCGGCAATATCGAAGCACTGAGAACAGCGGCAAGCAGCGCGCGCTAACCATCCGGCGCCCTCTTTCCTGCAAACAAACCCGAAGTTATTGAGCTTTGGCCCGCTTGTTGCTACAGGCTGGGCAACACTTGACAGGAAAGCCGCACGCTCATGATCCCTCGCTATTCCCGGCCCGAGATGGTCGCCATCTGGTCGCCAGAGACGAAGTTCCGCATCTGGTTCGAAATCGAGGCGCATGCCTGCGACGCGCTTGCCGCGATCGGCGTGATCCCGAAGTCGGCGGCTGAGACAATCTGGGAAAAGGGCGGCAGCGCAACGTTCGATGTCGCGCGCATCGACGAGATCGAAGCCGTCACCAAGCATGACGTCATCGCCTTCCTCACCCACCTCGCGGAATTCGTCGGCCCCGACAGCCGGTTCATCCACCAAGGCATGACATCCTCGGACGTCCTCGACACCTGCTTCAACATCCAGCTCGTGCGGGCGACCGACATCCTGATCGCCGGCATTGATCGTGTTCTTGAAGCCCTCAAGACCCGTGCCTTCGAGCACAAGGATACGGTCCGCATCGGCCGCAGCCACGGCATCCATGCCGAGCCCACCACGATGGGCCTGACCTTCGCCCGCTTTTATGCGGAAATGTATCGCAACAAGACCCGCCTGCTCGAAGCCCGTGAAGAAGTTGCCACCTGCGCAATCTCAGGCGCCGTCGGCACGTTTGCCAACATCGATCCCCGCGTCGAGGAACATGTCGCAGCAGCGCTCGGCCTGAAGGCCGAACCGGTTTCCACGCAGGTCATCCCGCGCGACCGCCATGCAATGTATTTCGCGGTCCTCGGCGTCATCGCGTCGTCGATCGAAAATGTCGCGATCGAAATCCGCCACATGCAGCGTACGGAAGTTCTGGAAGCGGAAGAATTCTTCTCGCCCGGCCAGAAGGGCTCGTCGGCCATGCCGCACAAGCGCAATCCGGTCCTGACCGAGAACCTGACCGGTCTTGCCCGCCTCGTCCGCATGTCGGTGGTTCCGGCGATGGAAAACGTCGCCCTCTGGCATGAGCGTGACATCAGCCACTCGAGCGTCGAGCGCGCCATCGGCCCTGATACGACCGTCACCCTCGACTTCGCCCTCAACCGTCTCGCCGGCGTCATCGAAAAGCTGGTGATCTACCCAGAGAACATGTTGAAGAACATGAACAAGTTCAAGGGTCTGGTCATGAGCCAGCGCGTCCTTCTGGCGCTTACGCAGGCAGGCACGTCGCGCGAGGATGCGTATCGCCTGGTGCAGCGCAATGCCATGAAGGTCTGGGAGGAAGGCAAGGACTTCCTCGAAGAGCTGCTGGCCGATCAGGAAGTGCGGGCCGCCCTTTCCGAGGAAGAGATCCGCGAAAAGTTCGATCTCGGCTACCACACCAAGCATGTCGACACGATCTTCACCCGCGTCTTTGGCGAAGCTTGATATCGACAACTTGATATTGAAATCACGCAAACACAGATTAGCGGCATGAAAGCATCCGAAGCCGATATCCTGATCATCCCGGGTTACACCAATTCCGGCCCGACACACTGGCAGACGCGGTGGGAGTCTAAGCTCGCCACCGCTCGCCGGGTCGAGCAAGCGGAATGGGCAAAGCCGGTCAAGGACGACTGGGTCCAAAGGCTCGCGGACGAAGTGAATGCTTCGACGCGACCCGTTGTGCTCGTCGCGCACTCGCTTGGCGTGGCAACAGCCATCCACGCGATTCCTCTTTTCAAGAAGAAGGTCGCCGGGGCGTTTCTGGTCGCACCGCCCGAGGTGGCCAATCCGAAGATCAGACCCAAGCACCTGATGACGTTCGGACCCTACCCGCGCGATCCACTGCCGTTTCCGACCTTGACCGTCGCCAGCCGCAACGATCCTTTCGGCTCCTACGATCACGCCGACGATATCGCCGCGTCCTGGGGATCGGTACTGGTCGATGCGGGCGAGTCCGGGCATATCAACGAAGAATCGGGGCATGGTCCATGGCCGGAGGGTACGATGGTGTTTGCCCAGTTCCTCGGCAAACTGAAGCCCTGACCTTGGCGGTCACGCCGGAATCATGACGCATTTTTCCTGCTAGGCTGGAGCGTTGCCGCGGTACACGACTGACTCGTCTGCGGCCTATGCGGTAGAGGGAGCCGGCATAGCTTTTTTCATCGGGATGAAAACCGGACGGAAGGCCCCCGCATTGTGAAATGCGATCTTTTCCGATATGGACCCCACAAACACGATCCATTGCGCCTGCCCCGGGTGCCAACAACGAGAAAACAATCATGAACCGTCGCCGCCGTATTTACGAAGGCAAGGCAAAGATCCTTTACGAAGGCCCGGAGCCAGGCACGCTGATCCAGTTCTTCAAGGACGATGCCACAGCCTTCAACAAGAAGAAGCACGGTGTGATCGACGGCAAGGGCGTTCTGAACAACCGCATTTCGGAATATCTCTTCACACACCTGAACAAGATCGGCATTCCCACGCATTTCATTCGTCGGCTGAACATGCGCGAGCAGCTGATCAAGGAAGTGGAGATGATCCCGCTCGAGATCGTCGTGCGCAACGTCGCCGCCGGCTCGCTTTCGGAACGTCTGGGCATCGAGGAAGGCACCGTTCTTCCCCGCTCGATCATCGAATTCTACTACAAGTCCGATCAGCTTGCCGATCCGATGGTGTCCGAAGAGCACATCACCGCCTTCGGTTGGGCAAACCCGGCCGAGCTCGATGATGTCATGGCGCTCGCCATCCGCGTCAACGACTTCCTGTCCGGCCTTTTCCTCGGTGTCGGCATCCAGCTCGTCGATTTCAAGATCGAATGCGGCCGCCTTTTCGAAGGCGACATGATGCGCATCATCCTGGCTGACGAGATCTCGCCCGACAGCTGCCGTCTCTGGGATATTGAGACGAAGGAAAAGATGGACAAGGATCGGTTCCGCCGCGATCTCGGCGGTCTGGTCGAAGCCTATTCCGAGGTGGCGCGCCGTCTCGGCATCATCAACGAAAACGAGCCGCTCCGCGGGACCGGCCCGGTTCTTGTCAAGTAATTCGGGGGATATTCAGTGATCAAGGCACGCGTGACCGTTACGCTCAAGAACGGCGTTCTAGACCCGCAGGGCAAGGCCATCGAAGGCGCGCTCGGAAGCTTGGGCTTCGAAGGCGTCGGCCATGTTCGTCAGGGCAAGGTGTTCGACCTTTCCCTTGAGGGCACCGATAAGGTAAAAGCCGAAGCAGACCTGAAGTCGATGTGCGAAAAGCTTCTGGCTAACACGGTAATCGAGAACTATACTATCGCAATCGACTAACGGTTGCGGGGTGTGTCATGGCCGACGTCACGAATGAACTCATGTACGAACTGATGAAGCGCGTGCAAGCAGACATATCTGACATCAAAATCGGCCAACGGGATCTGAAGGCAGAAGTGAATGCCATGCGTGGTGCGATGATATCGCTCCATCAGGACATGCATAATATCCACACGGCACTGGCGCGCCACGACCTGCGTCTCGACCGTATCGAAACCCGCCTCGAGCTGCGCGAGCTGTCTGAGGCACAGGCAAGGTTTGAACCGCACCCATGAAGTCCGCCGTCGTCCAGCTTCCCGGCCTCAATCGCGACCGCGACATGATCGCCGCCCTCACCAAGATCTCCGGCCAGGCGCCCGTCACCATCTGGCAGACGGAAACCGAGATCCCTGATGATATCGACCTGATCGTCATTCCGGGCGGGTTCTCCTACGGCGACTATCTGCGCTGTGGCGCAATTGCTGCCCGCATGCCGGTCATGCAGGCCATCAAGCAGAAGGCCGAACAGGGCGTGAAGGTCATGGGCGTCTGCAATGGCTTCCAGATCCTGGTCGAAGCGGGCATGCTGCCGGGTGCACTGATGCGCAATACGTCGCTGAAGTTCGTGTGCAAGGACGTGAAGCTCGAAGTGGTGAATGCCGAAACGGACTTTACCCGCGCCTATGGCAAGGGCCAGATCATCCGCTGCCCGGTCGCCCACCATGACGGCAACTACTTTGTCGACGCAGACACGCTCGCTTCCATGGAAGACAAGGGCCAGGTCGTGTTCCGCTATGCGGAAGGCACCAACCCCAACGGTTCGTTGAGCGATATCGCTGGCGTCATCAACGCGCGCGGCAACGTTCTCGGCATGATGCCGCACCCGGAAAACCTGATCGAAGCCGCGCATGGCGGCAGTGACGGTCGCGGCCTTTTTGCCTCGGCGCTCGACGTGATCGCTGCCTGACCTGTCTCAGGTCTCCGTAGCAGACAATACCATAACCCTCCGGGAACGACATGCAGATCTCTTACCGTACTATGACTGCCATTTCTCTTGTCGCTCTCGGGACCGCGCTCGCGTCCTGCCAGTCGAAACCACCCGTCAAAGCGGTCAGCAACGCATCGGCGCTCGACGTGATGGAAAAGGTTGCCGTTGGCGCCAATCGCTGCTGGTTCCGGTCGGGCGACCCGGCCTTCAAGTCCTACGCGTTCGCGCCGGAACTGACGTCCTTCTCCGGTCGTCCACGCTTTCTTCTGACACGCAAGGGCTCGTCCGATATCCGTCCACTTCTCGTGGTGCAGGCGGAGGGCAGACCTGCCAAGCTTTCCACCTTCGGCCCGCTGATGAGCGAGCCTGTGTCGGGCCGCGTCAACGCCGATGTGCAACGCTGGGCCGCTGGCAACACCAACTGCTGATCTCGACCGTCAGAAGCCTTCGGTCTATAGCGTAAGCTCCGTACGAGTTTCGCAGACCACTCTCTCGTCAAACGGCAACATAATGCCGATTCGAGGAGAGTAGTTTGCCGCCGATTTCCCTGACACTGCCGGCGCGGATCGCCCTCGCTGCACCCTTGGCATTCCTGTCCATGGTCGCGACACCGATCGTTGCTGCCGAACAGCTGTTCGACGACGCGCGTTTTGGAGTCCTCACCTCCCTGGACAGCGGTCGCAAGGAAAACGGCGTCTTCCTGACGGGAATGGTCCTCATGGATCCGTTCGGTCGTGAACAGGCGACGGGCGTTGAGAAGGTCCTGCGGCCACGTCTTCACGTCGGCGGCGAACTCAGCACCACGGGAGAAACAAGCCAGGTCTATGCAGGCTTCTCGTGGACAATGCCGGTCACGCGCAATGTCTTCGTGGAAGCAGGCTTCGGCGGCGCGGTGCATGACGGCAACCTGGACAGCGGCGACGACCCTCAGCTTGGCTGCCGCGCACTCTTCCACGAATATTTGGCCGCAGGCGTCAAACTTCTCGGAAACTGGCAGCTCTTGGCGCAGGCGGGCCATTCGTCTCACGCCAATCTCTGCGACGGACCAAACGATGGTCTGACCCGCGCGGGTCTCACGGTAGGTTACCGGTTCTGAGCTCGGCTTTTGCCTGTGGCGCGCCGGCATTTTCTTGTCGCGCCTCGTCAAGACATAGGCTAAAGAGCGGCGCATATCTCGCTCCGCAACATAGAGAAGATCATGACCATTCCGAACAGCTTCCCGATCACGCCAGAACTCGTCGCATCCCACGGCCTCAAGCCCGACGAATATCAGCGGATCCTGGATCTGATCGGCCGCGAGCCGACCTATACCGAACTCGGTATCTTCTCGGCCATGTGGAACGAGCACTGCTCCTACAAGTCGTCCAAGCGCTGGCTGCGCACGCTGCCCACCAAGGGCCCGCGCGTCATCCAGGGCCCTGGCGAGAACGCCGGCGTGGTCGATATCGATGACGGCGATGTCGTCGTCTTCAAGATGGAGAGCCACAACCACCCGTCCTATATCGAGCCCTACCAGGGTGCGGCGACGGGCGTCGGCGGCATCCTGCGCGACGTCTTCACCATGGGTGCACGGCCGATTGCGGCCATGAACGCCCTGCGTTTCGGTGCCCCTGACCACGCAAAGACAAAACACCTCGTCTCCGGCGTCGTTGCCGGCGTCGGTGGTTACGGCAACTCCTTTGGCGTGCCGACGGTCGGCGGCGAAGTCGAGTTTGACGAACGCTACAATGGCAACATCCTCGTCAACGCCTTCGCAGCCGGACTTGCAAAATCCGACGGAATCTTCCTGTCGGAAGCCAAGGGCGTTGGCTTGCCCGTCGTCTATCTCGGCGCGAAGACAGGCCGCGACGGTGTCGGCGGCGCCACGATGGCATCGGCCGAATTCGACGCCGATATCGAGGAGAAGCGCCCAACCGTTCAGGTCGGCGACCCCTTTACCGAAAAGTGCCTGCTGGAAGCCTGCCTCGAGCTGATGAAGACCGGCGCCGTCATCGCCATTCAGGATATGGGTGCCGCCGGCCTCACCTGCTCGGCCGTCGAAATGGGCGCCAAGGGCGGCCTCGGCATCGAGCTGCAGCTCGATCAGGTCCCGGTCCGCGAAGAGCGCATGACCGCCTACGAAATGATGCTCTCGGAAAGCCAGGAGCGGATGCTCATGGTGCTGGAGCCTTCGAAGGAAGAAGTCGCCAAGGCGATCTTCGTCAAATGGGGCCTCGATTTCGCAATCGTCGGCAAGACCACGGATGACCTGCGTTTCCGCGTCATCCATCAGGGCGAGGAAGTCGCCAACCTGCCGATCAAGGAGCTGGGTGACGAGGCACCGGAATACGACCGTCCCTGGATCCAGCACAACCCGCGCCCTGATCTGCCGGCGGCAGACGTTGCAGCCCCGACGGATTACAACGATGCCATTCTGAAGCTGGTCGGCTCTGCCAACCAGTCCAGCCGCCGCTGGGTCTGGGAACAGTATGACACGCTGATCCAGGGCAATTCGCTGCAGCGCCCCGGCGGCGATGCCGGTGTCGTGCGCATCGAGACCCATCCCACCAAGGCGCTGGCCTTCTCGTCTGATGTCACGCCGCGTTATGTCGAGGCGGACCCGTATGAAGGTGGCAAGCAGGCTGTGGCCGAATGCTGGCGCAACATCGTCGCAACCGGCGCCGAGCCGCTCGCGGCCACCGACAACCTCAATTTCGGCAATCCCGAAAAGCCTGAAATCATGGGCCAGCTCGTCGGCGCCATCAAGGGTATCGGCGAAGCGTGCCTCGCCCTCGATTTCCCGATCGTCTCCGGCAACGTGTCGCTCTATAACGAGACCAACGGCGTCGCCATCCTGCCGACCCCGACGATCGCCGGCGTCGGCCTGCTGCCCGACTGGCAGAAGATGGCAAGGATCGGCTCCGCTGGCGACGGCGACGTGCTGATCATGATCGGCACCGATGGTAGCCATCTCGGCTCCTCGATCTACCTGCGCGACATCCTCGGCTCGACAGAAGGTCCAGCACCGACCGTCGATCTTTCCGCCGAACGCCGCAATGGCGACTTCGTGCGCTCGGCGATCCGCAACGGCCATGTCAGCGCCTGCCACGACATCTCCTCCGGTGGCCTCGGTCTCGCACTTGTCGAAATGGCGATGGCGTCGGAAAAGGGCATGACCGTCAGCCTGTCGGAACAGCGCGGACCGTCGCATGCTCTCCTGTTCGGGGAAGATCAGGCACGTTACGTGATCGCCGTTCCGGCCGACATCGCCAATTTCCTGCAGGCCAATGCTGAAGGTGCAGCCGTGCCCTTCCGCCGCCTCGGCAAGGTCGCCGGCGAACGCGTCGTCGTCGATGACATCGTCGACATCACTGTCGAGGATCTCACCATCGCTCACGAGAGCTGGTTCCCCTCGTTCATGGCATGAGCAACGACCGGGCGGCGTCGATCGATCCAAATCCTCTAGCAATCTGGATTTGAGGTTGTTACCTCTTTGACCGGAGGACGGCTTTCAGGCAGTCTTTCGGTCAAAGCATGCCGCGATATGAGTCTGCGGCCGAAGAAGAGGAAGACACTATGCCCATGCGTCCCGGCGATATCGAAGACATGATCAAGGCCGGAATTCCCGGCGCCAAGGTCACGATCCGCGATCTGGCGGGTGACGGTGACCACTACGCAGCCGAGGTCGTCGCGGACGCGTTCCGCGGCAAGAGCCGCGTCCAGCAGCACCAGATGGTCTACGAAGCGCTGAAGGGCAATATGGGCGGCGTTCTGCACGCCCTGGCGCTTCAGACCTCCGCCCCCGCCGAGTAACGAGGCTGCCGGTGCGATGTCCGACCTGATCAAGCAGATCGTTACCAGCGTTGTCGACGATGTCGTCAAGCAGCTTCTGGGCAAGTCGCACGGCCGCACGCCTTCCAAGCGCAAAAAGCGTCAGACCCGCACCGCTGCATCGGGAAGCACGCGGTCCGCGACAACGGGTAGGTTCACCGGCAAAAAGCCCAGAACGCGATCAAAACTTGCGAAGCCAGCGAAAAAGCAGACGAGCCGCCGGCGCACTGCCACCAGCCGCAGCAAGCAACGCAGCCGATAGCCCTAAGGGGCACGTCATTGGTGGCGTTGCGCGAAGGCAAAAAACAGTTTGACACCCCAAGCGGAATTGCGCTGGAATTAGTAAGGTCACCTTGCTATTTAAGGGGCAATACACCGCAGCGGTCCTTGAAACCGCATGTGAAAGGAAAGATCATGAGCGGCATTCACGACTTCATCGCAAACGAAATCAAGACGAACGATGTCGTTCTCTTCCTCAAGGGCACGCCCCAGTTCCCGCAATGCGGCTTCTCCGGCCAGGTCGTCCAGATCCTCGATTACCTCGGGCTCGACTATAAGGGCGTGAATGTTCTGGCCGACGCGGAAATCCGGCAGGGCATCAAGGACTATTCCAACTGGCCGACGATCCCCCAGCTCTACATCAAGGGTGAGTTCGTTGGCGGATGCGATATCGTCCGCGAAATGTTCCAGTCGGGCGAGCTCAAAACCCATATCGAGGAACAGGGCATTACCGTCCGCGCAGCCTGATCCGGCTTGATATACTCTCCAAAATTTTGAAGGCGCCGCTCCCACGGCGCCTTTCCCATTCTTTAGGAAATCCCCCGTGACAAATCCTTCACATCCCGTTGTCCCAAAGCTGCAAGGCATGGGAAGGGCACAATTCATTGCCATGATGGCGGCTCTGATGGCACTCAACGCCCTCGCCATCGATATCATGCTTCCCGGACTACAGCAGATCGGTGCAGCACTCGGCGTCGAGAACGAGAACCATCGACAGTATGTCGTCTCGGCCTATCTGTTCGGCTTCGGCATCGCCCAGCTCTTCTATGGCCCGATCTCCGACCGTTTCGGTCGCCGCACGCCGCTCCTGATCGGTCTCGGCATCTACATCGTCTCCGCGATCGCCGTCGTTTTCGTACCCTCGTTTGCCGGCCTGCTCATCCTGCGCTTTATCCAGGGCATCGGATCGGCTGCGACCCGCGTCATCTCGGTCTCGATCGTCCGCGACGTGTTCGGCGGGCGTGCCATGGCGGAAGTCATGTCACTCATCATGATGGTGTTCATGATTGTGCCGATTATCGCGCCCGGAACGGGACAGCTCGTGCTGCTCTTTGGTGACTGGCACCTGATCTTCGTCTTCATCGCCGTCGTCGCGGTCATCGTCACGATCTGGGTTGCCCGCAAGCTGCCCGAAACGCTCGATCCGGCCGATGTCCGCCCGTTCACGGTAAAGTCCATCGTCGCCGGCTTCCTGATCGTTCTCACCAACCGCATGGCGCTCTGCTACACGCTTGCGAGCACCTTCATCTTCGGCGCCCTGTTCGGCTTTATCAACTCGGCCCAGCAGGTCTATGTCGGCATCTACCAGCTCGGCGTCTGGTTCCCGGTGGCGTTTGCTGCGGTCGCTCTGTTCATGTCGATCTCGGCCTTCCTCAACTCCCGCTGGGTCGGCCGGCTCGGAATGCGCAAGCTGTCGCATGCCGCCATCATCGGCTTCGTCGTGGTCACCTTCCTGTGGCTGACCGTACAACTGCTGTCATCCGAACCGATGCCCTTCCTGCTGTTCCTGGCCTTCTTCGCCATGGCCATGTTCCTGTTCGGCGTGATCGCCTCGAACTTCAATTCGCTGGCAATGGAGCCCCTCGGCCACGTGGCGGGCACCGCATCCTCCGTTCTCGGCTTCATGGGCACGGTCGGCGGCGCAATCATCGGCGCATCCATCGGCCAGGCCTTCGACGGCACGGCAACCCCGATGGTGGCAGGCTTCTTTACCGTCTCCGTCATCGGCCTGATCTTCGTGCTGGTCGGCGAAAAGGGAAAGCTCTTCCGGCCCCACAACCACAAGGCCTGACAGTCCATCACGTCAGAGCGCGTAAAAGGCCGGAGCGATCCGGCCTTTTTCGTATCCGCTTTGTCTTGAAGGGGTCGGTTCCGGTAGAGTGCGAAATGACACTCTAACGGAGAGAGACAGCTTTCGGCCCTTTGCGGTCATACTTCCGATGGTTCACCACCGGTAACCGCCGGTCTGTTCAAAACCCCTCCGGCCACAAGAGGTAGAAAATCGTGCCGAAGAATATGGGCACGGTGATGCAGGAAATGATTATGAAGGCGATGAAGCCTAAGAAGGGGTGACGCCGCTCCCACCGGCGAAAGCCAATCAAGCTCTCTTTGATTTTCATCGGGTTCATCTACTACGGATTTTGATCTCTTGCCACATGGCACGTCCGCTTCTGGCGCAACGCTGCCGAAGACGCCTTTCGGCCCGTTGCGGACATAAAACGGCGCCGCGAGATTGGTTTGCTTTGCCTTCACCACCCGCGAAAAGCTCGGGAGGTTAGCGCGCCTAAGGCATACGTTGCCCCGATGCGTTTCCGCAACAGCGCTACTCAGCTTTGCTGGTCAGCAATTCGTCGAGCTGGTCCAACTGCTCGGGCAATGCGACCGCCGAGCCCTGCAGGGCCTCCTCAAGCACCTCCTTGGACGGATAGACCTCGTGGAAACGCAACAGCGTCATTCCGCCCTGGTCCTTGAGGCTCACGGTCGTGACCGCGCCCTCTTCGCCCTCGTCGTTGGTCCAGACAATGCGCTCGTTCGGTACGACCTCGAGATACTTGCCATGAAAGGCCATGGTATCGGAATCGCCGCCAGCACCGAATTCCAGCCGATACTTGCCGCCGGTACGCACGTCCATGTCGCACGATACGAGCGAGAGGCCAGGGACCGATTTGGGAACCCACCAAGCCTGGAACATCTCGGGCTCACTCCACGCCCTGAAAACGGCAATCGGCGGCGCATTGAATGTCCGCGTGACGACCAATTCGCGATCGCCCCTGCGCTCCAATGATGTCACGTCAACTTGCTGATTCATCGGTTACCTCCCGTTGCATGGTACTGATGAGTTCATTCAATGGTTCGAAGCGGGCCTCGAAAAGCTTTCGATGCGCCTCTACGCACTCTGCCTCCGCCTCAAGTCCGTGTCTCGCAAGCCTGCAGGTTCTCACCCGTCCGATCTACTCGGTGACAACGAGCCCCGCTCGTTCGAGAACCTGGATATGCTTCCGCATGCCGCCTTCCGGCACCAAAATACACGAGGGTTCAACGAGGACAACGGAGTTGGCTTACGGTGTCGTTTCGCCCTCTACTGGGACCGACCCCTTGAAGGCTCAGTCGCCGATGAGTTCGCGGCGCAGCATCTGCCAGCTGTCCTTGCAGGTCGCGACCAGCAGCCCGCCATCCACGTGGTTCGGCAGGTAATCGGATCCGTCGAAGCGCGCCGCATAACCGCCGGCCTCCGTGGCAATCAGGGTGCCCGCCAGATGATCCCAAGGCATGAGCTTG
Organism: Neorhizobium sp. AL 9.2.2; assembly: GCF_013317225.1. Classification (NCBI taxonomy): domain Bacteria; kingdom Pseudomonadati; phylum Pseudomonadota; class Alphaproteobacteria; order Hyphomicrobiales; family Rhizobiaceae; genus Neorhizobium; species Neorhizobium sp. AL 9.2.2. The sequence continues at coordinate 1,037,226 of NZ_JAALXU010000003.1, read as the reverse complement.
TTGTAGAGAAGGTATTGCACGTGCCCGCCGGCAAAGGTGCGATACTCGTGCGCGGCACATCGATAGTTGGCAAAGAAACGCACCTTCGCCAGATTGGCCAGCAGCCGCTCTCTCTCCTCGCCGAAGAAATACCCGGGTGACGCCATTCCGACCATGTCGCCGATCGGTGTCGCTTCCGCGACCGCAAGGCGCACCGCATCGCCGTCAGGACGGCGCAGGAAGGCGCCTGCGCCCTTTTCCGCCATCACCCAATCGTCACCCATCGGATCGTAGATGATGCCGGCGACCGTTTCGCCTTTCCAGACGACAGAGGCCATGACACCGAAGGCAGGAATGCCGGAGGCGAAATTGAACGTGCCATCGACAGGATCGACGACGATCGCGAAATCCGAGCCTCCAAGCTTGGCGAGAAGCGACGGATCGGCGGCCACCGATTCTTCGCCAACAAACAGAGCATCAGGCGCCAGCGCTTCAAGCTCGCGGCGGATCAGACGCTCGGCTGCCTCGTCCGCTTCGGTCACCAGATCCGACGGCTCGCTTTTGGAACGCACGTCGCCGCTTCCAAGCCGCCGGAATCGCGGCAGGATCTCTTCCTTCGCCGCAAGGCGCAGGATGTCGGCAAGCTTGGCTGTATCGAGCGGCATGGTCATGGTGTGTGATCCTGCAGTGGTGGGAGCAGCTTGTTGGGGATCAGGCGGCGGGGTTGGCGCTGAGGCCGGAGAAGTCGAACAGTTTCGGGTCAAGCAGATGCGACGGGTTCACATGCGCCAGCGCCCGCAGCATCGTGTCCTTGCGGCCCGGCATGCGTGTCTCGATATCGGCAAGCATGGCCTTCATCGCATTGCGCTGCAGCCCGTCCTGCGAGCCACAGAGGTCGCACGGGATGATCGGGAATTCCATGGCAGCAGAAAACTTCGCCAGATCGTCCTCGGCGCAATAGGCGAGCGGCCGCAGCACCATCACGTCGCCTTCGTCGTTCAGAAGCTTCGCCGGCATCCCGGCAAGCCGTCCACCGTGAAAGAAGTTCATGAAGAAGGTTTCGAGAATATCCTCCCGGTGGTGCCCGAGAACCAGAGCGTCGCAACCCTCTTCGCGGGCAACCCGGTAGAGATTGCCGCGCCGAAGCCGCGAACAGAGCGCGCAGTAGGTTCCGCCCGCCGGCACCTTTTCCTTCACGATCGAATAGGTATCGCGATACTCGATCCGGTGCTTGACGCCGATCGAGGTGAGATAGTCCGGCAGGATGTGTTTGGGGAAATTCGGCTGTCCCTGATCGAGATTGCAGGCCAGCAGCTCGACCGGAAGCAGGCCGCGCCATTGCAGATCAAGAAGGATGGCCAGCAGCGAATAGCTGTCCTTGCCGCCCGACAGGCCGACAAGCCAACGCTTCTGATCCTTCAGCATGCCGAAATCGTCGAACGCCTGGCGAACCTGCCGCAGCAGCCGCTTGCGCAACTTGTTGAACGAGACCGAACTCGGCGCATCCCTGAATAGGGACGGCACGAGGCCATCCACGACCTTGTCGATCTCATCCGGTATTGTTGCGTTCAATCCCATGTCCAAACCTCATGTGAAACGGGCGGCCAGTGGCCGCCCGATCATTCCAACTCTCAGGCGCCGAGCGCTGCGGCCACGGCTTCCAGCGCTTCATTGGCCTTGGCACCGTCAGGGCCACCGGCCTGCGCCATATCCGGCCGTCCGCCGCCGCCCTTGCCGCCGAGCGCGGCCGAAGCAATCCGCACCAGATCGACAGCGCTGAAGCGGCCGATAAGATCAGGCGTGACAGCCACGACCGCACTCGCCTTGCCGTCTTCGGACACACCGATCAGCGTCACGACGCCCGAACCGAGCGTGGCCTTGCCTTCGTCCGCGAGCCCCTTCAGGTCCTTCGCGTCGATGCCGGCCAGTGCCTTGCCCATGAACTTGATGCCAACGATCTCGCGGATGTCGTCGGCAGAGCCGCCCTGCTGACCGCCACCCATGGCGAGCCGACGCTTGGCATCCGCCAGTTCCTTCTCAAGCTTGCGACGCTCGTCGATCAGCGCCTCGACGCGAGAAACGAGTTCGGTCGGCTGAACCTTCAGCGCACCGGACAAGGTCTTCACGCGCTCATCCTGCTCGGCGAGATAGACACGCGCCGCATCCCCCGTGACCGCTTCGACACGGCGAACACCGGCGCCGACGGCGCTTTCAGACAGAATGCGCACGAGGCCGATATCACCCGTCGCGTTGACATGCGTGCCGCCGCAGAGTTCGATCGAGTAGGGCTTGCCGGCTTTCGGGCCATCGACAGCCTTGCCCATCGAGACGACACGAACTTCATCGCCGTATTTCTCGCCGAACAGCGCCATTGCCCCTTCGGCTATCGCGTCGTCGACGCTCATCAGGCGCGTCGTAACCTGTGCGTTCTGCAGGATGATGGCGTTGGCCATATCCTCGACGACCTGCAGTTCTTCTGATGACATCGGCTTTGGATGCGACACGTCGAAACGAAGACGCTCAGGAGCGACAAGCGAGCCCTTCTGCGCCACATGGGTGCCGAGCACTTCGCGCAGGGCTTCATGCAGCAGATGCGTGGCGGAATGGTTCGAGCGCAGGCGCGAACGGCGGGCGTGATCGACGGCGAGAATGACCGCGTCACCAGCCTTCAACGTGCCCTCGGTCACGGTTGCGATATGGACGAACAGCCCCTCGCCCCGCTTCTGGACGTCGGTCACTTCAAGCTTGGCGTGGTCGGTCGAAATCAAACCGGCATCGCCCATCTGACCGCCGGATTCACCGTAGAACGGCGTCTGGCTGACGACGATCTGAACGGCATCGCCGCTCGAGGCACTGTCGATGGCCTTGCCATCCTTGACGATCGCCTGAACGACGCCTTCGGCAGTTTCGGTGTCATAGCCGAGGAATTCGGTGGCGCCGAACTTTTCCTTGATTTCGAACCAGACGGTTTCGGTCGCCTTGTCGCCGGAACCTGCCCAATGCGAGCGGGCTTCGGCCTTCTGGCGTTCCATCGCATCGGTAAAGCCCGACAAATCGACGCCGATTTCGCGGGCGCGGAGCGCGTCCTGCGTCAGATCGAGCGGGAAGCCGTAGGTGTCGTAAAGCTTGAACGCCGTCTCGCCGTCCAGCATGTCGCCCTTGTCGAGCGTGCTGGTCGCGTCCGAAAGCAGCGACAAACCACGTTCGAGCGTCTTGAGGAAGCGGGTTTCCTCGAGCTTCAGCGTTTCCGCGGTCAGCGCCTCTGCGCGCACCAGTTCCGGATAGGCGCGGCCCATTTCCTGCACCAGCGTCGGCAGCAGCTTGTACATGACCGGTTCTTTGGCACCGAGCAGCTGCGCATGGCGCATGGCGCGGCGCATGATGCGGCGAAGCACGTAACCACGGCCTTCGTTGGATGGCAGCACGCCGTCGGCAATCAGGAACGCGGACGACCGCAGATGGTCGGCGATGACGCGGTGGCTGGCACTGCCCTCGGCCTTCACGCTCAGCACATCCTCGATCGTTCCGATCAGCGTCTGGAACAGGTCGGTGTCGAACACACTCTGCTTGCCCTGCAGGACACAGGCCATGCGCTCGAGACCCATTCCGGTATCGATCGACGGGCGCGGCAGTAGCGAACGCTCGCCGGGAGCGGTCTGCTCGTACTGCATGAACACGAGGTTCCAGAATTCCAGAAAGCGGTCGCCGTCTTCTTCAGGCGAGCCCGGAGGTCCGCCCCAGACATTTTCGCCCTGGTCGATGAAGATTTCCGAGCACGGACCGCAGGGGCCGGTATCGCCCATCTGCCAGAAATTGTCGGAGGTGGGAATGCGGATGATCTTGTCGTCGGAAATGCCGGCGATCTTCTTCCACAGCGTCGCAGCTTCCTCGTCTTCCGAATAGACGGTGACCAGCAACCGGTGCTTGGGCAGATCGAACCCTTCGGTAACCAGCTTCCAGGCAAGCTCGATCGCGTTTTCCTTGAAGTAGTCGCCAAACGAGAAGTTGCCGAGCATTTCGAAGAAGGTGAGATGGCGGGCGGTGTAACCGACATTGTCGAGGTCGTTGTGCTTGCCACCGGCGCGCACGCATTTCTGGGAGGTGGTGGCCGTGGTGTAGGGGCGCTTTTCAAGACCGGTAAAGACGTTCTTGAACTGCACCATACCGGCATTGGTAAACATCAGCGTCGGGTCATTGCGCGGCACAAGCGGGGACGAGGACACAACCTCGTGGCCGTTCATTTGGAAATAGTCGAGAAACGTCGACCGGATTTCATTCACGCCGCTCATGCTAAGCCCTTTTTATCGCCGGGTGCGATGCTGTTATTCGAAGACGAAAGGCTTGTATCGTCCGCGTTCCCGACTGTCCAGCCACAGCACCCCTAATCATCCCAAACCCGCCCGAAACGCAGACCGGCCGCGCATCTCGTAGATGGCGGCCGGCAAGATTTGAAAGCCGAAAAACTGGCGAAGATCAGCGTCAGGAAGCCCTAGACCGGCATCCCAACCCAAGCCCGATCAAGGGTCGGGGGCCTGGTCGCCGTCATTGGCATCGGGTCCGCCATTCTGCAGGAACTTATCGGCGATCAAGCCGGCATTCTGGCGCAGCGACGTCTCGATTTCACGCGCCACTTCCGGGTTGTCTCGCAGGAACGACTTCGCGTTCTCGCGGCCCTGACCGAGACGCTGGCTGTTGTAGGAGAACCAGGCACCCGACTTCTCGACGATCCCTGCCTTGACGCCGAGATCAACGAGCTCGCCGGTCTTGGAAACGCCCTCGCCATACATGATGTCGAATTCGACCTGCTTGAAGGGAGGCGCCATCTTGTTCTTGACGACCTTGACGCGTGTCTGGTTGCCGACGACTTCTTCGCGTTCCTTGACCTGGCCGATGCGGCGAATGTCGAGACGAACGGACGCGTAGAATTTTAGCGCGTTACCGCCTGTCGTCGTTTCCGGCGAACCGAACATCACGCCGATCTTCATGCGGATCTGGTTGATGAAGATCACCATCGTCTTCGACTTGGAGATCGACGCTGTCAGCTTGCGCAGTGCCTGGCTCATCAGACGGGCCTGAAGACCCGGCAGGCTGTCGCCCATTTCGCCTTCGATTTCGGCACGCGGCGTCAATGCCGCAACCGAGTCGATGACGAGAACGTCGACAGCACCGGAACGCACCAGCGTATCGGTGATCTCAAGCGCCTGCTCACCGGTGTCCGGCTGCGAGATCAGGAGGTTATGCAGATCGACGCCGAGCTTGCGGGCATAAACCGGATCGAGTGCGTGTTCCGCGTCAACGAAGGCGCAAACACCGCCACCCTTCTGAGCCTCGGCAATGGTCTGCAGGGCAAGCGTTGTCTTGCCCGAGCTTTCCGGACCATAGATTTCGACGATACGGCCCTTCGGCAGACCGCCGATGCCGAGCGCAATATCGAGGCTCAGGGAACCGGTGGAAACTGTCTCGATCTCGACGATGCTATCGTTCGAGCCAAGCTTCATGATCGATCCCTTACCGAAGGATCGTTCGATCTGTGAGAGTGCTGCTTCGAGCGCCTTGCTCTTGTCCACGCCTTTATCCTCTACGAGCCGCAATGAATTCTGTGCCATGAGGTCCCACCTTTAGGTTATTGCCGCCACGCAAGCAATGAAGCAGCCGATGGACATCGTGTACTCTTTTTGTTCTCATTAATCAAGAGGCTTTTATCAGCTTGATCGAACAGCGTTATCGCGATTTCGTTCCTGGAACGTTCTCGCGCGCATAACCTGTGGAAAATCAGGCGTTAAAGCAAGAAGCCTCGCGGTTCGACGGACGAATCGCGAGGCTCCATAAAGGTTGGCAGGCGGATCAGAAAATCAGTCCGAGTCGAGCATCTCGCGAACCGCAACGGCAAGCTGCTTCAGCGAAAACGGCTTGGGCAGAAAACCGAACTTCGCATCGGCCGGCAGGTTGCGCGCAAACGCGTCCTCCGCGTATCCGGAGACGAAAATGAACTTCAGATCCGGATAGGATTTCCGCAGCTCCGTCAGAAGCGTCGGCCCGTCCATCTCAGGCATGACAACGTCGGAAACGACGATATCAACCTTGCCTTCGAGCTCGTCCATGATGTCGAGTGCTTCGACGCCGGATCCGGCTTCGTGCACGGTATAACCGCGTGTCTCCAGCATCCGCTTGCCGCCCCGGCGAACCGCTTCTTCATCTTCCACCAGGAGCACGACCGCGGACTTGCCGGTGAGATCCATATCCTCTGCCGGCGCCTTCAAAGCCACGGGCTGTGCGGCTGCCAGAGCTGCAGCCTCTGCCGCCTCCGGCGTGATGACCGGTATTTCGGGAATGTGACGCGGCAGGAACAGCCGGAAACTCGTTCCGCGACCGACTTCGGATTCCGGATAGATATAGCCGCCGGACTGTTTGATGATGCCATAGACCATCGAAAGGCCGAGACCTGTCCCCTTGCCCACTTCCTTGGTGGTGAAGAACGGCTCGAAGATCTTGTCCATGATCTCGGGCGGAATGCCCGTGCCGCTGTCGGCAACCTCAACCATCACGAGATCTTCCGCCGGCAGATCGGCCTGATGGAAGCTGCTGGTTTCCTCGGCCATCACATTGCGGGTCTTGATCAGGATCGTGCCGCCCTGCGGCATCGCATCGCGCGCGTTGACGCAGAGGTTGATGAGAACCTGTTCGAACTGCGACAGGTCGGTACGCACCGGCCACAGGTCACGCCCGTAGTCGACATCGAGCTTGACATTGGTGCCGGAAATCAGCCGGTCGACCAGCATCCGCAGGTCGCCCACCACATCGGTGAGGTTCAGCACCGCCGGACGCATCGTCTGCTTACGCGAGAAGGCCAAAAGCTGGCGCACCAGAACGGCGGCCCGGTTGGCGTTGCGCTTTATTTCCATCAGGTCGGCAAAGCTTGCGTCGGACGGACGCGCCTGCAGAAGCAGGTGATCGGACGACAGAAGGATAGCCGTCAGCACGTTGTTGAAATCGTGCGCGATACCGCCGGCAAGAGTGCCGACCGCATTCAGCTTCTGGGTCTGCGCCATCTGCGTCTCGAGCGCCTTTTGCTCGGTCGTCTCGACGGAATAGATGATCGCCGCCTCTTCGGGTGCCTCGTCGCTCTCGTCGATCACCGCATTGACGTAGAAACGCAGATAGCGGGTCTCGTCGCCCGGATGCCGCGAATCGATCGGGGTAATATCGCCCTGCCGGTCGCGTGCGGCAGCAAGCGCCGCCATCAGCTGATCGCGGGTCGTCTCGTGCGCGATACGCTCCAGCGACGCACCACTTTCCACGTCGTCGCGGGTCAGAACCCCGGCGAACAGTCGCAGGAACGGCGCATTGATGCGCAGGATCCGGCCCTCGCCATCGACGGATGCAATGGCCATCGGCGTGTTGTTGAAAAAGCGCGTGAAACGCATCGCAGACGCGGATTGATCGGTGTCCTCACCATGCGGCCGGTTGATCACGACACTGCGGCTTTCGCCGGGCGCACCGTCGCGCATGGAGCTGACGCTGTGAACAAGTCGCACCGGCAGGCTCTGGCCGTTGGCACGGCGCAGGTCGAGATCGAGAGTCTCCGTGCGCTTCAGGCCTGGCGCCGGTTGAACCGACTGGATCAGCGCCATGCCCTCGCCCGCCACGAGATCGTCGATCGTCATCGATCCCGGAGAAAACTTGGTCAGATCGAGACCCAGCCATTCAGCCAGCGTGGCGTTGAGATAAAAGATCTCGCCCTTCTTGCCCGCGGAAAAGAACCCGACCGGCGCATGATCGAGGTAGTCGATGGCGTTTTGCAGTTCGCGAAAGAAGCGCTCCTGGTCCGACCGTTCCGAGGTCGTGTCGGTAATCTGCCAGATGTCGAGCTGCGCCTTGTTGTTTCCGGAACCCGCCAGAAGGCCGGCCTTGAGCCTGTACCAGAAGGCGCCCGCACCATTCTCTCCAACGACGGCAGTGCCCGTGCTGCGGCCAAGCGGCTGCAGCAGGCGGAATTCTTCATGACCCTCGCGGCCTTCCCGCAGCGCGGATGTCAGCCTGTAAAGCGCCTCGTTGGATTCGCGCGACTTGGACAGAAGCGTTTCAAGGGACTGGATATCGCTCTTTTTCGTCGCACCGGTCATCCGACCATAGGCAGCGTTCGCGTAGACGATGCGACCCTTGATGTCCGTGATCAGGATACCGTCCGGATGGCCGGCCAGGAAAGCGCGGGCGAGATCGTCGGACCGCGATTGCGGCATGACTTCCACGAGGCCTATCATCGAAGAGACGAGGAAAAATATGCCGACCATGGCAAGGATGCCCAGCAGGCCGAGCACAATTTCATTGTCGAGTGCCTGCTGAAAAACCACAAAAGCGACTGCAACGCCCAGCAGCACCAGCGCCAGAAGCACGATCCGAAGAATGGTTCCACCCCGCGTCTTACGCTCGACCAGTGGGGTCTCGTAGTTGCCGCCCTGCTGCAACTTCGTCATCAATCCCTCGCATTTCGCAACGGCCGACTGCCGAAGCCATCCTACTGCGGCCGTCATGCTCCACGGAGCCGAAAACCCTATGATTCCTTCTTAGCAAGTTGTCGGCGACGCAAAAAGCTCCGTTGTGCCAGAAAACCCGGGACAGTGAAGACTTGTGCCCTATCTTTCCTCTCCGAAGTGATGTTTTCCATCAAGACAGCATCGCAGCACCCCTTGATCGAAGCGAAAATTGTCGTCTTTTCAAATGTGACGATTGGCATGAGGAGTATCAGCATATGGCCGAAGAACTGATGGGCGCCTATGGCAGCCGGATGGTTATCGCGGTCCTCGGTGTCGGCATCGGGCTTCTCTTCCTGTTCGGCATCTTGTGGATGCTGCGCGGTCGCAATGGACCGTCGCCGTTCGTCCGCGGGGGACGCAACCGCAATCCGCGGCTGCAGGTGCTGGATGCGGCAGCCGTCGATGCACGTCGCCGCCTCGTGCTGATCCGCCGCGACGGCGTGGAGCACCTCGTCATGATCGGCGGGCCGACCGATATCGTGATCGAAACCGGCATCGCGACGAACTCGCCCTCACAGCCATCCGTCATTGAAAGCGCGCCTTCTGAACCACGTCCCGCACTTGCCCAGAGGCAGCGTCCGGACCCTCGCCCGGCAGCTCTGCCAGAGGCCGAACGGCCTGAGCCCATGCGGGAGATTTCTGTGCGCGACGACACCCCGCGTGCGAAGCCACCACTCGCGACCCAGCCATCTCCCATTCCCGCTCGCCCTGTGAGCCCGGTATCCCGGTCGGAGCCGACGCCGACTGCGTCCGTATCACCACCCGCCCCGCAGCGACTGGATCCGCCAGCGAGACAGTCCGCCCCCGAGCCGCAGCGGCCGGCACCGACCGTCGTCATCCCGGCAACGGTTTCGACAGCCGCTGGCGTTGCCACAGCGCCGATCGCCGCGGCAGCGATCACGGCGATCCCGCAGCCTGCACCATCCAGGGTCGACGATGCGGCAAACGCGCTTGAAGCCGCGCGCAGTCGGGTTCTTGCTCACGCCGAGCCCGACCAGCCGACAGAACCGTCACGCGTTGTCCCGATCAATCCTGAGGACCTCTCGACCGGCGGACAATCGGCTCTCGAAAAGCCGAAGATGCTCGGGAGTGATTTCGAGAAAATTCTGGAAGAGGAAATGGCACAAAACCTTGCGGCGCGGGAAAACGCCGGCCGCGAGACGATCGCGGTGCCTGCACCAAACCGCCAGTTGCCGCAGCGCGATCCTGCTGTCGCACCGATTACCGGCGCGACTGCCGAGCCATCACTTCAGGACGAAGTCGCCCGTATATTTGGGGAAATGTCCGCCACGCGCGATAAATGACATGCAGGGCCGCGGGCTTTGCCCGTATCCATGACATCAAACGACAAAAGGCACGGTTTCCCGTGCCTTTTGTCGTTTCTGCCGTAGACCATGCGTCAAGCAGAAATCATTCGTCGCGATAGACCTTTTCGCGACGCTCGTGCCGCTCCTGGGCCTCGATCGACAGGGTTGCGATCGGCCGGGCGTCAAGACGCTTCAGTCCGATCGGCTCGCCGGTTTCTTCGCAATAGCCATAGGTCCCGTCGTCGATGCGCTGCATCGCCGCATCGATCTTGGAGATCAACTTGCGCTGCCGGTCACGGGCACGAAGCTCGATGGCTCTATCGGTTTCCGAAGATGCGCGATCGGCCAGATCGGGATGGTTGGCACTTTCCTCTGCCAGATGATCCAGAGTCTCCCGCGCCTCCCGCAGGATATCGTTTCTCCAGGCCGTCAGTTTTGCCCGGAAATACGCCTTCTGGTTTGCATTCATGAACTCGTCGGTTTCCGAGAGTACATAATTGCTAAGATCGATCTTCTCACTCAACGCGATTCTCCTGAAGAACATCTCGTGGCCGCTCTATATCGCTTTGGTTGTTCCGGTTCAAGCCTTCCGCTCGTTATTGAGGCAATTTTAAAATTGTCACAAAAATCAGCTAAATGACTATTTTCTATGCTTTAATCGACTTCGGTTGAAACCGGTTCCTGGGCAGCGCAACTGGCAATCATGGCGCAGGCGTGGTTGAAGTTCAGAAGTCACGGAATTACCGTCCAGGCGGTCAAAGGAGAATGAAATGGCGTCTTTCACCGATATGCCGACACTCGCGCCGCCGCCGTCACGCATCTACCTTCTCCGGCACGGCCGGGCGGCCAACCCGGAACAGGGTCAGAGAGATTTCGATCGAACACTGACGACGGATGGTTTCGCCGAAGCGGAAATCGTTGCCGACAAGGCGGCGGACCGTCGCTACCGCCCCGACGCTGTCATCAGTTCGACGGCTATGCGTTGCCGCCAGACTGCGGAGGCGGTGCGCCGCGCAATCAGCGAAACCATCGAGCCCGAATTCATCGACGAGGTCTACAACGGATCGGTCGGCACCTATCTCGCGCTGATTTTCACCAGCGACCGCAGCGGATCGGTGATGCTCGTCGGGCATAACCCGACGATCGAGGACGTGTTCGGGGAACTGATCGGAAAAGAGCATGCAGCCCGCGCCCTGCCCTCAGGGTATCCGACGGCAGGCCTTGCTGTCATCGATCACGCAGGCCGAAGCGACGGCTCGCGACCCGCATGGAACCTGACGGATTTCATCACGCCGTGACCACAGATTCCAAGGCATCCCATCCCTTTGCGCATTGCCTGACGGTCCCTATATAGCGACAAACAGTTTTGGGACGAAACCTTGCCGCCAGCGCTCACCAGTATCACCGACGACGCGAAGATTGCTCTCGATAATCTCGCCGATCGCGCCTCGAACTTGGTCAACCCGTCGATGCGGCTTGGCGTTACCGGCTTGTCGCGTGCCGGCAAGACAGTGTTCATCTCGTCGCTTGTCCACAATCTCCTGAACGGCGGCCGACTGCCGCTGTTCGAGGCAATGCGCTCCGGCCGGGTCTCGCAGGCGCGGCTCGAGCAGCAGCCGGACGACGCGATACCGCGTTTCCAGTATGAGGATCACATCGACGCACTGGTGCGCGAACGGATCTGGCCGGATTCGACGCGCGCGATCTCGGAACTCCGCGTCACGCTGGAATATCAAAGCGCCAGTGGATGGAACCGGATGTTTTCCCGCGGAAGGCTTTCGATCGACATCGTCGACTATCCCGGCGAATGGCTGCTCGATCTGCCGCTGCTGGCACAGGATTACGAGACCTTCAGCCGCAACACCGTAGACCTTGCCCGGACCGGCATTCGCGCCGAGTTGTCGAAGGACTGGCTTTCGTTCGCCTCCGGCATAGACATGGACGCACCGGCGGACGAAGGAACCGCGCGTCGGCTGGCCGAGAGTTTTGCGGCCTACCTGAAAGCCTGCAAATCTGATGAGCGCTCGCTCTCCACCCTGCCGCCCGGGCGATTTCTGATGCCCGGCGACCTGGAAGGTTCGCCCGCCCTCACCTTTGCGCCCCTCGCCGATCTTCCGGATACGCCGGCCCCGAAGGGGTCGTTCCGGGCAATGATGGAGCGCCGCTACGACGCCTACAAGACAATCGTCGTCAAACCCTTCTTCCGCGAGCATTTCGCGCGTCTCGACCGGCAGATCGTGCTGATCGATGCGCTGCAGGCGATCAACCGCGGCCCTGAGGCCGTGCAGGATCTGGAACGCGCACTGACCGACGTACTCGCCTGCTTCCGTCCCGGCCACAACAGCTTCTTCTCGTCGCTGGTCGGCCGACGCATCGACAAGGTGCTGGTCGCGGCCACTAAGGCCGACCATCTGCATCATGAAAGCCACGACCGGCTGGAGCGCCTGACCGGCCGCCTCGTCGACCGCGCCATCGAGCGGATCGGCATGGCCGGCGCCGGCATCGACGTGATGGCAATCGCCTCCGTGCGCGCCACGCGTGAAGCTTCCGTGAAGGACGGCAGTCACCAACTGCCGGTCATCGTCGGCACACCGATGGCAGGCGAAACCATCAATGGCGAAGTCTTCGACGGCACGCGGCAGACGGCGATCTTCCCTGGCGACCTTCCGGCCGACCCGGAAGCCCTGTTTCGGCAGCTCGGTCAGCCGGGCTCCGAGCTTCCGGATGTCAACGTGGTGCGCTTCCGTCCCCCGGCTCTCGACGAAAAGGGCGGCATCACCCTATCGGTCCCGCATATCAGGCTCGACCGCGCCATGCAGTTCCTGCTGGGAGATCGCCTCGCATGACCGACCGCAAGATCACCGATGACCGCCGCCGCCCGTCTTCCTTCGCCGTGGACGACGACATTCCGACAAAAGAAGAGCCGCAGACCCACCCGAACCGCGCACCCCGCCGGTTTGACGATGGCGTTGCCATCACGCCGGACGAGCTCGATCCGTTCATCAGCCCCCAGGAACTTTCAGCAGACGCGCTGGCCGTCGCCGTGCCGGTGAAGCGAAAGCGTTTCTCCTTCGCCAACCTCGCGGCCGCGGCCTTCGGCACGTTCCTGTCGCTTGCGTTCGGCCTCTGGGCGGATCGGATCATCCGGGATCTCTTTGCACGGTCCGACTGGCTCGGTTACGCCGCAGCGGCAGCACTGGGCGTCGGCATCGTCGCGCTTCTGGTCATGGTCGGTCGTGAAATCATCGGGATGATGCGGCTAGCTGCGGTCCAGACGCTGAAGACGCAAGCGGAAGACGCCCTGAAATCGCCAAGGCCGACGGCAGCCAGAACCGTCGTCGCCGCGCTCACGAAACTGACAGGTCACCGGGCGGAGACCGCCCGCGGACGTGCCGCGCTTGATGCGACGAAAGACGACATCATCGACGGCCCGCAACTGATCGATCTTGCGGAGCGCGAACTCCTGTCGCCGCTCGACCGGCAGGCACGCGTCCTCATTCTTGGCGCCTCGAAACGGGTCTCGGTCGTCACCGCTGTCAGCCCCCGCGCGGTCGTTGATCTCGTCTATGTCCTGTTCGAGGTGACACGACTGATCCGCGCGATGGCGGACCTCTACGGCGGGCGCCCAGGCACGCTCGGACTGTTGAAGCTCATGCGGGACGTGATGGCGCATCTGGCGGTGACAGGTTCGATCGCGGTTGGAGACGGAATCGCGCAGCAGGTTCTGGGCCATGGTTTGGCATCGAGGATTTCAAGCAAACTCGGCGAAGGCGTCATCAACGGCCTGCTGACGGCGCGTATCGGCATTGCCGCGATGGATCTTTGCCGCCCGCTTCCCTTCCGCGCTGTGAAGCGCCCGGGGATCGGCGATTTCATGTCCGACATCTCTCCCGTCGGCCCGCGCAAGACCGATTGATCGCGCCTCTGTGACCCCTAATGACCCGAAAAGATACCAGTCATTAACCATTCCAAGCTAATTTGCGAGGCACTTGAAGTTTCTGGTTTCCAAGGGAAAGCACATGTATTCGCGCTTCTTTTCGCTTTTCGGTGGCATCGTTGCACTGACCATCGCAACTGCTCCCGCCCTGGCACCGGAGGCCTCCGCGGCTTCGCGTGACAAATCCTTTTTCCAGCAGGTCGGTGGTGTCTGGAAGGGTCCGGGCGAAATCGTCGCGGGCAAGTACAAGGGTACGAAGTTCAGCTGCAACCTGATTGGCGCTGCCCAGCCGGATGGCACTGTCGGCATCAAGCTCGACGGCACCTGCCGCGTCGGCGTCTTCCAGCAGCCGATGTCCGCGGTCATCAGCCAGAGCAGCACCGGTTATTCCGGCAAGTTCCTGGACGGCGCCCAGGGCAAGGGCCTCGACATCGTCTCCGGCTCCGTCAATGGCGACAAGGTCGTGATGGGCATCAACCGTGCACAGCTGAACGGCGCAATGGTCGCCAGCCTGCGCGGCGAAAACAAGATGAACATCACCATTTCGGTGAAGGTCGAAGACCAGATGGTGCCCGTAATCGGCCTGTCGCTGGATCGCGATCTCGATTCGATCGCCGTCGGTTCGATCAAGCCCTAATCCACCAGTCCCTGTCTGCGTCAGCGATCCTGATGCCTTCGATGTCCGCCTCTGTCAGCCAGTCGCGGACATTTTTCTGTCCGAGGACCATTTCCGGCGCGACATCGGCAAGCGGCATCATCACAAAGCCCCTCGCCGTCATGCGCGGATGCGGAAGCTCCAGCGTCTCGGAGTGATACGCGCTGTCGCCGTAGGTCAGGATATCGATGTCGATCGTTCGCGGGCCCCAGCGCTCGACGCGCTGGCGCTTGCGCCGCCTTTCCATATCAAGACAGACATCGAGAAGCGGCTCGGGATGAAGCAACGTCTCGATCAGGGCGCAGCAGTTCAGGAACTCGGCCTGATCCGTCTTCCCCCATGGCGGCGTGGCATAAAGCCGGGATACGGCGAGCACCCGACAGTCCGATCGGGCATCAAGTTCCCTCAACGCATCCGCCATCGCGGCCCGCGGATCACCGACGTTACCGCCGAGCCCAAGGGCTACCAATTCCATCGAGCCGTCACGCGACATGCTCGATCCTGACTTCGGCATGATCAAGAATTCCCGGGATCGGCACGCTCGGCTTGCGCACCGTCACCTCGACCCTTCGGATCTGCGACGACCAGGCGCAAAGCGCCTTAGCGATGTCCTTGGCCAGCGTCTCGATCAGGTTGCGGCGCGTGCCGGTCACGATCCTCTCGACGATTTCATAGGCTTCGCCATAGTGCACGGTGCTCTCGACGTTGTCGTCCTCCAGCGCTTCTTCGGCATCCACATGCATGACGAGATCGACATAGAATCGCTGACCGAGCCTCTCTTCTTCCGCAAAGGCTCCATGACGAGCGAAGAACGCGCAGTTCTTGAGGGCGATGCTGTAGGTCCCCATCAGATGTCCTTACCTCGTGCTGCATGGGATGCCAGAACCGCATCTGCCATCAGCAGTGCATCGCGGTTGGCCGCCACGTTATGGACCCGGAAGATCGCAGCCCCGGCAAGCCTGAGAATCGCTGTCGTTGCCGCTGTGCCGATATCCCGCTGATCGGCCGGATCCCGCATCGTGACCGCACCGATAA
Organism: Neorhizobium sp. AL 9.2.2; assembly: GCF_013317225.1. Lineage (NCBI taxonomy): Bacteria > Pseudomonadati > Pseudomonadota > Alphaproteobacteria > Hyphomicrobiales > Rhizobiaceae > Neorhizobium > Neorhizobium sp. AL 9.2.2. Next base: position 1,021,779 of record NZ_JAALXU010000003.1, on the reverse strand, counting down.
ACCGCTTTCGCGACGTCCCCGCGAGCAACGGAAATCCGAACGTATGCAACTCGCCGAATCGGGCGATAAGTTCCATGTCGTCGTCCCGGTTCTTGGCAAATCCGAACCCGGGATCGAGCACGATCGCCGCATCCTTGATCCCGGCAGCATGCGCGATCTTGAGAGACCGCGTGAGGAAATACTGCTGGTCTTCGATCATGTCCGCACGTCGATCCGTCCGGTCGCGTCCCGTATGCATGATGCAGATACCAGCACCTGTCTCGGCCGCGACATCAGCCATGTCGGGTTCGCGCTGAAGTCCATGTACGTCATTGATGACGTGGGCGCCGGCAGCCATCGCCAGCCGCGCCGTTACCGCACGATAGGTATCGACCGAGATGATAGCGTCGGTTTCGCCGACAAGCTTCTCGATCACCGGCAGGATGCGATCCTGTTCTTCGGCAGGCGTCACCGCCGCCGCGCCGGGCCGTGTCGATTCGCCACCGATATCGAGGATGGCAGCACCTTCGGCGACGCAGCTCATCCCATGCCGCACGGCGCCATCCGTTTGCGCATGCCGACCGCCGTCGGAAAACGAGTCTGGGGTCACGTTGACGATCGCCATGATATGGCCTTGCGCGCCGAGTTCCAGCACGCGTCCGCGCGCCAATTGCCAGTGCGTGTTGCGCCGCGATATCACCGGCCAATCATCTTCGGAGAGTTGACGCAAAATTCAGGGACCTCGTGTTGCGCTTGGTCTCGCTATGCCCCAAGCTCTTTTAAAGTTCAACGTTGCAGGCCACAGAATGTTTTCAATGCGCGCGGTTCGCCGTCTCATCGGTACCGTACTTCTTGCAGGCGTCTTCGCCTCTCCCGCATCGGCCGCACCGATCATCACCAAGACTTACTCGTATTTTCAGATCGGCGGCAAAACTGCCGAAGACCTCGACAAGGAGCTGGAAAAACGCGGTCCGCTGACCCGCACGACCGGCCACCGTCATCCCGGTGCAACCGAAATCAAATTCGGCGGGGAAGTGACCTATGTCGAGCGCGCCAATCGCTGCACGGTCGGCGCCGCAAGGGTCACACTGCGTACCCATATCGTTCTGCCACGCTGGATCAATCGACGTCGTGCAGACGCGGATCTTGGCATGATATGGGACACGCTTTCGGCAGACATCAAGCGCCACGAAGAACGCCATGCCGAGATTGCCCGCACCCACGCCCGCATTCTCGAGAGACAGCTTCTGGACCTATCGACGCCCAGCAGTTGCGATAGTCTCGAAAAGAAGGTGGCCGATGCGACTCGCGATCTTCTGGAAGCACACGACCGGGAACAGATGCGGTTCGACCAGGTCGAGTCGAAGAACTTCGACGAGCGGATGACCCGTCTTCTGAAATACCGGATGAAGCGCGACTGATCGGGCAGCGAAAGACGACATTGATCGGCACAGCCAATCCACCGACCCGTAGCCCGACCTTTCCCGAGACTTGCGCGGAGCTTTCGCACCACCCTGTCATTCATCGGTGACTTATAACAATATACTAATGTGTGTGTCTGGGCTAAAACCGTAGCAACAGAACGGCGCTGCCAACGACCCATATCAAGGGTCATCCAGCCGCCCGTGATCCCGGCCACGGTGCCCGGATCCACCAGTTCAGGCGCCGCAGATGTTCGCGGCCGCGATCAGGCACTTGGACCGAGAGAGGTCCCGCGTTGTTGCCTTGTACAAGCTTCACAGGTCTCCCCGGCGCAATTGCGGCCGCAGGCGTTTTCCTCCCTCGCCTTGCGGCTATGCGCCTGCCTCGCCTCGCTTGCGCTAACTGCGCAGCGAGGCATTTTTTTGGAAGAGGGTCGTCTGGTTTGGTTCAGGCCTGACGTTCTGGAACGTGCACGATCAGACCGTCGAGATCGGCCTTGATCTTGATCTGACAGGACAGCCGCGAGGTCGGCTTCACCTCAAAGGCGAAGTCGAGCATGTCTTCTTCCATCGCTGCCGGAGGACCGACCTTTTCGGTCCAGCCATCGTCGACATAGACATGACAGGTGGCACAGGCACAGGCGCCGCCGCATTCGGCCTCTATGCCTGGCACGGAATTGCGCACGGCGTTCTCCATTACTGTGGAGCCGTTGTCAGCTTCGATATCGAAGCGCGTACCGTCGAAGGCAACGAGGGTCAGTTTCGTCATAATCAGGAAATCCGCATTGAGTGGCAGTCTTGGCCGGTTGTCTTCCGATAAATCACCGGTCCAGTCAACACGAACGGACGACGCGCCGTTGTCTTGCGGCGCCCTCCAACTGTCACGGATCAGCGGCAGAGTTTCAGGATGAAGTTCTCCGCTTCCTCGACACACGCGGCAAGCGCGGCCAAATGCGCGGCGTCGGCACCGTCTGCTTCGAGTTTTTCTGCAGCTTTGGAAACGCCGAACGCGCCGACCGCAGATGCAGCCCCCCTCAGGCGATGCGCCGTCATCGCAACCCCGGCAGCGTCTGCGCCCGTCATGTCCTGCAGCGCCCGGCGGGCGTTGCGGGCAAACATCATCAGCACTTCGTTTTCCAGTGTCTTGTCGCCCATCGTCTGGCGGGCAAGATGCACGAGATCGATCGGGCGCGACTGCGAAGGACATGCCCCGCGCGGGCTAGTGGGCGTTGAAAAAGCAGTATTCGCCGCTGACATGAAACTCTGTTCCTCTTTGGGGCTCAATCATGCGTCCCAGTGATGCGGGACAGCGGCTGCCTATCCCGTTAAATTCCGGCACAATCACGGCGCAAATTTCGGGACATGGTTAATTTCCATCAACCTCACGGAATGTCAGGGGTTTCGACATTTTTCGTGGTTTAAATTCTGTTAACAACAAATCTGCTTTCCGGGCCGATCCCGGCCGAGCAATTGTGTGAAAGACACGAATGTGTCACTACAGGACGGTTGAGATGGGTGTGTAAACCATCCTGCGTCTGACGGCGGAACGGTGGTAAGCTTTCATTATCATCCGTTTGCAACAACGGCCGTTCGAATTGTGAGTAAAGTGGAATTGCGGCCAGCATGACGCACGGGCCGGGTTCCGGTCGGCGACCCGACTTCCAGCCTGCAGGCGGCAGAGCTGGAACGAAAGCGCCGGGTGAGTGTAACGAGGCGTAACCGCATGGCGAAGAAAACGAGCAGCGAGTCGGTCGATGAGACGGCTTTCCAGGCACTGGAAGAAGCGCTGAAGATCGACTTCAACGGCGAGCAGCCTCGCGCCCGACCAACTCAGACCGCTTCGGAGACCAGAGTGTCGGATACGCCAAGGCAGCGCTCCCCATCGTCCTCACAAAATCCGCAATCCGCTCCGCCTCGTCAGGCCGGTCCCGAAACGACAGCCCGACAGCCCGCTTTCGAGCCGGCCAATGATGCCGGTCGCCGCACCCCGAATGCGATTCTTCGCTCGCTCGAAGGCGGCTCGATCAAGAGCGCCGTCCGCAACGCCGCCATTATCTCGTTCTTCTGGGTTGTTGCGGGTATCGGTCTCGGCCAGCTGATCTACGGCAGCCAGCTGTGGGAATTCACCTCGGTCGCCGGCGTCCTCGCTGCACCGGGAATCGTCGCCCTCGTCGTCGGCATCCTGCTGCCGATCATGCTGTTCTTCGCCTTCGCGATCATGATGGCGAGAGCTGCTGATCTGCGCAATGCGGCCCGCTCGATGGCGGAAGTGGCCCTGCGTCTCTCCGAACCGGAAACCATTGCCTCCGAGCGCATCATGTCGGTCGGCCAGGCTGTCCGCCGCGAAGTGTCTGCGATGAACGAAGGCATCGAGCGCACCATTGCGCGTGCCTCCGAGCTGGAAACGCTGGTTCATTCCGAAGTCAACGCGCTGGAACGCAGCTATACAGACAACGAGCTGCGCGTCCGCGGCCTGGTTCACGAACTCGGCGCCGAGCGCGACGCGATCGTCAACCACGCAGAACGTATCCGCTCGTCGATCGTCGGCGTGCACGAGCAGCTGAAGGAAGACCTGTCGCTGTCGACAGAGGAGATCTCCGTTCGCCTTGCCACGTCAGGCGAGGCCTTTGCCTCGATGATCGACACCCGCGCCGCGTCTCTCATCGCAAAATCCGACGCTGCCGGTGAAGCGCTCAGCTCCCTGATGGCGGCCCGTGCCGAAAACCTCGTCTCGAGCCTGGCATCGTCCGGTATCGCTCTGGCCACCGAGTTCGATATCCGCCTCGACACGCTCACATCGACCATGTCCGAACGCGGTCAGGAATTGCTCGGCCAGTTCGAAACCCGTGCGTCGACCATCGATGCCAACACCGAAAAGCTCAACGCCGCCCTCGCCGACCGCACCCGTCAGCTCAACGAAACGCTGCTTGCCCGCACCCGCGAAATCACCGAGGGCCTGAACGACAGCGAGAAGACGCTCGGCGGCACGCTGGACACGGCAATCGCCGCGCTCAACCGCTCGCTCGACCAGAAGAGCGCCACCTTCCGTCAAAGCCTGCAGACTGCTTCCGACGATGCGATCATGGATCTCGACCTCCGCTCCGGCCTGTTCGAAGACCGTCTCCAGGCAACCGTTGGCCAGCTTTCGGCAACCTTCGACGACGGCCTGTCGCATTTTACCACGGCATTCGACCAGCGCGCCGGCACGCTCGACAGCAAGCTGATGGACAGCCTCGCCCGCATCAACGAAACCGTCGCAGGCGGTTCGGATGCGATAGAAGGCATCCTGTCGTCCAGCATCGACCGGATCGGCAATGCACTAACCGACCAGTCGCTGGCGCTCGCAACGACGCTTGGAACCGGCCAGGAAGTGCTGGACTCCATGCTCGAAAACCGCGCCCGCGAATTTTCCGATGCGCTTGCTGCCCGCAGCAACGAAATCAGCCACAGCTTCGGCGACGCCCACAACAAGGTCGATGCCGTCATGGCTGAACGCGGCACGGCACTTGCCGCCGCACTCTCCGATAGCCAGGCCCGTTTCGAGGACGCCGTCGGTTCGCGTGCGGATGCCATCATCGATGCGGTCACCGGCAGCCACGATCGTCTTGCAGAAGTCCTCGACAGCCGCACCTCGGCAATCAGCGAGCTGATGTCGGGAACACCCGAGCGCCTGTCCTCGATGTTCGACGACAAGACTGAAGTCCTGTCGAAGGCACTGTCCGACAGCGAGATCCGGCTCGGCAGCGAACTGGAGCGCAAGGTGACGAGCCTCGACACGACGCTCGCCGCCAACCGCGACCGCCTCGCTGAGATCTTCGATGACCGGTCGATGGACATCGCGACTTCGCTTGCCCTGCACGAAGATCGCCTCACAGGCGCACTCGAAGAAAAGACGGCAGCTCTGATCGGCGCCGTATCGGATGCAGACAGCCGTATCGAACACACGTTCGCCGCTCGCGCCGAGGCAATTCGCACGGCCTATACGGACGGCCAGCTCGGTCTCGATCTCTCGCTCGAAAGCCACGTCTCCGAGCTTTCCCGCATCATCGACAGCGGCAGCGAACGGCTCGATAAGTCTGTCGGCGGTGCAGCCGAACGGATCGAAGCCACGTTGGCCGAACGCACCGAAGCGATCCGCAGCGTCTATCAGGACGGCCAGATCGGTCTCGACATCACGCTTGCGACCCAGACCTCGGAACTGGCGCGCATTCTCGACGGCGGCAGCGAACGCCTCGAGAATTCCGTAGAAGGGGTTGCTGGCCGCATTGAAGCTGCCTTTGCCGATCGCACCGACGCGATCCGCAACGCCTATCAGGAAGGTCAGCTCGGTCTCGACATTACGCTCGAAACGCATGCCTCGGAACTCACCCGCATCATCGAAGGCGGCAGCGAGAAGCTTGAGACATCCGTCGGCGGCGCAGCCCAGCGCATCGAGAGCGCCTTCGCCGATCGTACCGAAGCGATCCGCAACGCCTATCAGGAAGGTCAGCTCGGTCTCGACATCTCGCTCGAAACCCACGCCTCGGAACTCACCCGCATCATCGAAGGCGGCAGCGAGAAGCTTGAGACATCCGTCGGCGGCGCAGCCCAGCGTATCGAAACGGCGTTCGCAGATCGTACCGACGCAATCCGCACTGCCTATCAGGAAGGTCAGCTCGGCCTCGACATCACACTCGAAACGCACGCTTCGGAACTTACCCGCATCATCGAAGGCGGCAGCGAGAAGCTTGAGACATCCGTCGGCGGCGCAGCCCAGCGGATCGAAAGCGCCTTTGCCGATCGCACCGATGCGATCCGCACCGCCTATCAGGAAGGTCAGCTCGGCCTCGACATCACACTCGAAACGCACGCTTCGGAACTCACCCGCATCATCCAGGGCGGTAGCGAGAAGCTTGAGACGTCCGTCGGCGGTGCAGCCCAGCGCATCGAAAGCGCCTTTGCCGATCGTACCGATGCCATCCGCAGCGCCTATCAGGAAGGCCAGCTCGGCCTCGACATCGCGCTCGAGACCCACGCCTCGGAACTGTCGCGCATCATCCAGTCCGGCAGCGCGCAGCTTGAGACATCCGTCGGCGGTGCAGCGGAACGCATCGAAAGCGCCTTTGCAGATCGCACGGATGCAATCCGCAGTGCCTACCAGGACGGCCAGCTCGGCCTCGACATCACGCTCGAAACCCAGGCTGCGGAACTGTCCCGCATCCTCGACGGTGGCAGCGCTCGTCTCGAAAACTCGGTCGGTGGCGCAGCCACACGTATTGAATCCGCCCTCACCGATGGCACCAGCCGCTTCGAAACCGGCATGGCCGATGGCCTGCAGCGGATGGACGAAATGTTCGACGCCACCCAGCAGCGGATTGCTGCAACGATCGGCCTCGGTCACCAGCAGCTCGCCGATACGCTTGCCACAGCCGGACAGGACATCGCGCAGACGCTCGGCGCCGCCAACTACGAGATTTCCTCGACGGTCGGTTCGGGCGCCCAGAACATCTCTCAGTCCGTCGGCGACGCAACGCGCAACATCGCTTCGACCTTGGATGGAGCAACCCGCACCATCAGCGACACGGTCGGCACCGCTGCCGTACAGATCTCCGGCGTCGTCGATACCGCAAGCCGCGACATATCCGAAAAGGTCACGACGGCACACGGTCAGATGGCCGAGACGCTCGACACGGCAAACCGCCAGCTCTCGTCTACACTCGATGGCGGCTACGATCGCATTCGCTCGACACTCGACGATCGCGGCGGCCTGATTGCCAGCACGCTCACCAATGCGCAAAACCATCTGGCCGACTTGATGCTGGATCAGGCAACATCGATCGGCGCCACCATCGCAACCAGCGCCGGCATGCTGGAAATGTCCCTCGAAGCCCAGCAGGAATCGCTGCGCGCCACGATCGACGGCGCCGGTGAAAACCTGGAAACGCGTCTGCGCGAAAACGTCGGCGCGATTGCAGGCCAGCTCAACGAAGCCGCCCGCGAAATCACAGCCTCCGCAGAGGGATTCTCGAGCCGCGTCGAAGAAACTGTCGGCGGCGTTTCTACCGCCCTCGATGGCGCCGGCACCCGGATCGAGACGACTTTCGGTGGTCTGGAAGAACGCATCCGCTCGGAACTGGGCAATGCGACCAGCCTGGTCGACACGGCCGGCAACAGTATCGCCGATGCACTCGGCGCCCGCACCGCGGAACTGGAGCGCGTTACCAGCCTTGCGACCGATCGCGTTTCCACGGTGATGAGTGATCGCACGGCCGAACTGGAGCGCTTGTCGGGAGAAACTGCGGACCGCATCAATCAGGCGCTCGCATCCCGCACGCAGGAATTTGAGCGCATCGGATCCGAAACCTCGGATCGGATCGCCGAAACGCTGGATACACGCACCGCCCGCATCGAGGAACGCCTCGGCACCATGGACCGGGCGCTCACCGTCGGCCTAGACGCCGTGTCGCGCACCATCGAAGGCAAGGCTGTCGGCCTCGCCTCCAGCCTGCGCGACGCCGTCAGCGCCGCAGCGCAGGGCATGGATAGCGAAGCCAGCCGTTCGGCAGAGCTTCTTGCCCGCGCCGGCGCAGACTTCACGGAAGAACTCAGCACCCGCAACGATGAGTTTGCCCGCTCGATCGAACAGCGCTCCAACGATATCGTCGACCGCATTTCGGAAACCCAGAACCGGCTTGCCGGTCAGGCGGCAACCGTGGCGCAGGCCTTCTCGGAAGCCGGCAACGCGATCGTCCACAAGGTCGCCGAAGCAGACAGCCTGGTGAAGAAGCAGGTCAACGCGATTTCGGAAGCCCTCGGCGATGCCGAAAAGGCGCTTGATGCTCGCGGCACGTCTCTGCGCGACACGCTTGCCGAAACCGCAGGCGAACTCGACAGCGCTCTTTCGGCCGTCGACAAGGCGCTCGCTGCCCGTGGCGAATCGATCCGCTCGTCGCTCGACAGCCGCACCCGCGACCTGAACTCGATGCTCTCAAGCCGTTCGGCCGAACTCTCCAAGCTGATCGACGAAAAGGCACGCCCTCTCGTCGAGGAATATGCCGAGACCGGCCGGTCCGCCGCCGAGCGCATCAGCCAGGCCGCACAGGAAAGCGCCGAGCGCCTTTCCACGGCCGCCCGCGATACGACCGACCGCATCCGCAACGAGAACGACGCACTGGTGGAGGCGATTTCCGCCCGCACCAACGAGACGCTCGCTGCCATCAGCCAGCGGACAGAGAATGCCACCGGTGCCATGCGCGCCGTCGAGCAGAGCCTGTCGGCAAACGTCAACAGCCTGATCGAGCGCCTTGCCGAAAGCAATTCGGGCATCGCATCGCTGGTCGAACAGGCCGCCCGCAATCTCGGCCAGGCAGCGGACCGTGTCAGCGAACAGTTGTCCGACGCCGATCAGAAGCTCGATGCGACCGCCAACCGCTTTGCCGAGTCGGCCAACAGCGCGGCCGACCTCGTGCACGGTTCGAGCCGCCTGCTCGAAAACAACATCGATCGCCTGGTCAGCATTTCCGGCCAGACGCTCAGCCAGGTCGGCGGCATTGTCGGTCGCTTCGACGATCACTCCAAGGTTCTCGCTCAGGCATCCGAGCTGCTCGGCGCTGCCCAGTCGAACCTTGCCAGCACGCTCGACGAACGCCAGACGGCGCTCCGCACCCTCTCTGCCGGTCTCGTCAAGCGTTCGGAGGAAATCGAAGGCACGCTCAATGGTCTGACCTCGCTCGTCGATGGCGCCTTTACCCGCGCCGAAGATCGCACCTCGCAGATCGGCGCATCGCTGCGCGAAAGCCTGCACGCTTCCTTCGCAGATATCGGTCGCGGCCTGGGCGAAACCCAGCAGCGTGCCAACCTCACGGCCCAGGCTATGCGCGAGACGCTGAGCGAGGCTGGCAACGAGGCAAGCCGCGCCATCGAGACGACACTGTCGGATGCCGAGACACGCGCCCGCGATCTATCCGAGCGCCTGCGCGGCAGCATCACCGGTTCGATGGGCGACATCGAGCGCCTGCTGGCCGACGCCGCAAACCGCACCGATGGCGCAGCCCAGCAGTTGCGCGATACGCTGCGGGTTTCCGTTGAAGAGGCGATCGGCCGCTTTACCGGCGCAACCGACGAGATCCGCCGCTCGGCCCAGGACATTCGCCAGGAACTCGATGCGACTCGCACCGAACTGAAGCGCGGCGCGTTCGATCTGCCCGAAGAAGCCAAGGAAAGCGCAGCCGCCATGCGCCGTGCCGTGGCTGAACAGATCAAGGCCCTGCAGGACATCTCGCAGCTAGTCGGCCGGTCCGCCCAGAGCCTCGACGTGTCCGAGCCGGTTGCAGTGTCGCGCCCTGCTCCGGTCGCCCAGCCGGCTCCGCAGCCGGCGGCCCCGCGCCCTGCAGCCCCGACGGCACCAGCCGCGGCGACGAGCGCACCGTTTGGCTCGTCTGTCCTTCGTGACAGTCTGCCACTCGATCGTCCGACGCCGAGCATCGCACAGGGCGTCAGCAAGCCGGTTGCCCAGGCGCCTTCACAGACGCCACCGGTAACGCAGGTTCTCGCACAGCCTCAGGCCCCGGTCTCCCGCGCGCCTGACGCAACGCAGCGTCCAGGTGAAGGCGGCTGGATCAGCGATCTCCTTCGCGGTGCATCGCGTGACGATACATCAGGCACAGTTGCTCGCCAGCCGCAGCAGCCTGCACGCCCGGCAGCAGCCGAACCGGCCCAGCCTGTTCGCACCAACGGCGACAACCGCAACCCGCGTCACATGGTGGAATCGCTCAACTCTCTGTCGGTCGACATCGCCCGCGCGATCGATCACGACGCCTCGGTCGACCTCTGGCGCCGTTACCAGCGCGGCGAGCGCGACGTGTTCACACGCCGCCTCTACACGCTGAAGGGTCAGCAGACATTCGACGACATCAAGCGGAAATACGAACGCGAGCCGGAATTCCGCACCGCAGTCGATCGCTACATCGCCGATTTCGAAAAGCTGCTCGCCGATGTCGCCCGCACAGATCGCGACAAGACGGTCACCCAGAGCTACCTGACCTCGGATACGGGCAAGGTCTACACCATGCTCGCCCACGCGGCCGGACGTTTCAGCTGATCGATCCATTCCGCAGGGAGTGCCAAAAACAAGAAAAGCCGCCTTTCGGGGCGGCTTTTTCGTTGGCGGATAAACCCTGAAAAAGCTGTTGGCGAGAGGGGTACCCCGACCTCCCTCATCCCTCCCAGCCCTTGTGCCGAAATCCCAGCGGCACGAGGTCTGCCGGGTCACAGACTCCTTCACCTCAAGGACACGAGCGGACTGGATCCCCGACACAAGGGCGAGGATGAGGGAGTATGTTACAGGCTCAGTTTCCAAAGCGACCTGCGGAGTTTTTCGCCAGTACTTCACAGAACGCTCAGTCGCCCATCAAGCCGGCTTTCGATGGGCTGCACTACATCGGAGCGAACCTGAGTCTGGCCCTCTTTCTACGCAGTTCCTCAACGGCCGCTCTTTTGCCGCGCCCCAGAAACTGAGCCGCGCATCGGGCGCGTGCCTGAGGAGAATGATCTCCATCCGTGCACGAAGGTCGCTGCGAAAGCGTGACGCGTTCCGGGCGCCCCAGACGCCGATATAGCACGCGCCGGAGACATCGTTGCGAAACACCACGGCGCCGCCAAAGGCAGAAGCCAGGCCGCCTTCGCCCACCACGCCGCCTGCGCCATAAACCGCCACGACACTTTCCAACGGTGCAACGCTGACCACGGTGTCACCGGAGGGAGCAAAACCGGACTGCGTGAAAAGATAGACGGGAATTGGAAGTTCGGCCATTCGCTTGGCTCTCATGAGAGGCAACCGAGATCGGAGCGCTGTTTATAGCGCAGGTCAACTCCATAACGGCCAGGCTATTAGTTCGGATTGCAAAGCCAGCTGTCACAGACGCATGTCAGATCTCGTGAGGATCGCAGTGCTGGAACCAGTATCGTATCGCTCAGCTGGCAGAGCGGGTCCGGGAGCCGGGTGGGCATCCTAACGCGATGCTTGGGACCATCGCCAAGCTTCACCGCCAGCGCCCTTGGGTAGCGTTCGCTCGGGTAAGATTACGTACTGCAGGAGAGTGCTTCTCTGCTGCGAATTGTTCACCAGAGAAGTCTCCCCCAGGCCGATATCGCGCGGGTCGTCCCCGCACGAAAGGGATCACATGGCCTTCAGCGCCCAGTCGACAATATTCGCGCCGACCTGTGCAAATGCCTTGTCCAGCGCTTCGATGAAGCGGCGGTTCTCGGTTCCGGCGACCGGCACCGTTGCCTTGAAGACGGTCTGTGCACGAACGCTGCCGTTGCGGTCGTTCAAGAGCTTTGCCGAGATCTCCACCGTGGCAAGCCTGTTGCCCTCAGTCACCACCTCGAAGCTGCGGATATCGGTTACGACCTGATAGTCGATCGCCAGACCCTGCCCCGGCTTGCCGACGCCGCCAACCCGTCCTGAGTTTTCGAACGCTTCGACCAGCTTCGACTGGACCAGTGCCGGAAGCCTGTCGCCCCAGCGGGAATTGGCCAGATACTGAACCTCTGAGGGCGAAATACGCACAACGACCTGGTCGCTGTTGAGCATCTTGACCGCAGTCGGTTCAGGCACCAGGATCTGCCGGCTCTTCGCGGTTGCTCCACTTGCCATCGGCGTGATCGACAGGTCGAACGTGTCGTTGTTCGCCTTGCTGCCACAACCGGCCAGAAGTGCTGCCATCAAAGGGGCTGCGATGATGATCGGATGGCGCATGACGCGAAGCATCGCAGATCCTTGCATGAAACCCTGAACTCCCCGCATGTTAGCGCCGTGTCCTGCCATCGTACTCTTTCACCGTTTCGCCGCCGAAGATCAGGCGCTGGGGGTTCTGGTCAAAATTGCTGATTGCCTGATTGAGCGACTGCACGGTTCCGCGCGTGTCGTTGATCAGCGTTTGGATGTCTCTCAAGCCACCGGACGAAAAGCGCGACAGGTTGTCGGCAATCGGTCCAACGCGCGAATTGATATTGTCGGCGACGGTGCGGAAGGATTCGAGCGTCTTGCGCGCCTCGGCAAACAGACCCTGCGAGTCGTCGCTGGAGACCAGCCCGTCCACCTTCGCCAGAATTCCGTCGACGCGGTTCGAAGCGTTGTTGAGCTTGGTCGACATGTCCGTGAAGTTGGAGATCGCACCGTTGATGTCGTCGCGGCGGCGCGACACGTCGTCGATCACGTCGCGCGCCGAGCTGAGCGTCTGGCGTGCGTCTTCGGATGCCGACGAGATGTTGCGGATCGTAGCGCCGACCTGATTGACGTCGACAGCCGCCATCAGCGTATCGGCGCGTTTCAGGGCGCTCTGCGCATCGACGCCTGCCTGCTGGAAGCTCGCAGCCGCCTGGGTCACGTTCTGCACCAGAGGGCCGAAGTTGTCCGAGGCATTGGCAATGTTGCGAGTCACCCGTTCGGCGTTCGTGACAACCTGGTTGACCCGTTCGGCATCGATCGCCCGTACCAGCTGGTCAGCTGCTTCGAGCGTCGAGTTCAACGTGCCGGAGACGCGATCGACCGTCGCCGACAGCGTCGAGAGGCTGTTCAGGAATTTGTCGATGCTGTCCGAATTGTTGCTGAGCGCAGCCGTAAACGTCTCGACGTTGCGAATGGTCTGCGTCAGCGGACCACGTGCGTCTCCGACAAATCCCTGGATGTCGCCGATCGCCTGGTCGGCCCGGTCGAGGATCTTGTCGGCGGTCGCAAGAAGGTTGGTTACGCTCGACTGGTCGGCGATCAGCACCGCTGGACGGCCACTCTCGATCGCCTTCTGCAGGATGTTTTCTTCACCCTTGGCACCACCCGACATTTCCACATAGGCAGCGCCCGTCAGGCCCTGAACTTCCAGAACGGCCTTGGTCGACTGGTAGACAGGTGCGTCAGCGCGCACTTCGGTGAACGCGATCGAGTAGCGCGGATCATCCGGGTCGATGCTGAGGCTGCGCACGGAGCCGACCGGGATGCCGTTGAAGCGCACCGCCGAACCAACGGAAAGACCGTTTGCGGAGCCCGGAATGCGAATCGCCAGCTCAGCCGTGGGGCCTCCCCGGCCGGACGAAGCCATCCAGTAGACGAACCCGAAAGCGGCAGCCATTACCAGCAAGGTAAAAAAGCCGACGAGGGCGTAATTTGCTTTAGTTTCCATAGGTTACATCACTTCTCAGATTCGCCGTCGGGCCTGGTCTCATCGGTCACGACGGAACGCGCGCGCTTGCCCTTGAAATAGGACTGAACCCACGGATCGTCGAAGGCGAACATATCCTCAAGCGTGCCTTCCACCAAGACCCGTTTCTGCCCAAGCACGGCAATGCGATCACAAACGGAAAACAGGCTGTCGAGGTCATGGGTCACCATGTAGACGGTGAGGCCAAGCGTATCGCGCAGCCTTGCAATCAAGGCATCGAAATCGGCAGCGCCGATGGGATCGAGGCCGGATGTCGGCTCGTCGAGGAAAACCAGATCGGGGTCGAGCGCAAGAGCGCGCGCAAGGGCTGCACGCTTGATCATGCCGCCGGATAGTTCGGACGGATATTTGTCAGCCGCATCGGGCGGCAGGCCCACCATCTCGAGCTTCACATAGGCGAGTTCGTCCATCAGCGACTGCGGCAGATCGAGATACTCGCGCATCGGCAGCTGGATGTTTTCTTTCACCGTCAGCGCCGAAAACAGCGCACCGTGCTGGAACAGCACGCCGAGCCGCGTATCGAGCGCCACGCGCTGCTGTTCGTCGGCCGTGGCATAATCAACTCCGAGGATCTCGATCGTACCTGAGCGCTGCGGCAGCAATCTGAGAACCGTGCGCATCAGCACCGACTTACCGGTGCCCGACGCTCCGACGAAGCCGAGGATCTCGCCCCGGTAGATATCGAGGTTCAGATTGTCCAGCACGAGCTTCGAGCCGAAGCCGACCGTCAGATCCTTGACCGACAGCACGACCTTGCGCTCGTCGCTCTTCGTCTCCGCGGGTTTGGTATTGTCAAAGGTTTGAACGTCTTCCACGCCGGTCCCCATCAAAAATCGATCGCGGAATAGAAAATCGCAAACATCGCGTCGATCAGGATCACCGCGAAGATCGATTTCACCACCGACGAGGTGACGTGTTGGCCGAGCGATTCTGCGCTGCCGCCAACTTTCATTCCCTCGACAGCCGCCACGATGCCGATTGCCAGCGCCATGAACGGCGCCTTGATCATGCCTGATGCCACCGACGAGAAGTCGACCGCCTCCTTGAGGCGCGACAGGAACGTATCAAAAGTAATGCCGGAGTAGACCAGCGTGATCACCGCGGCGCCGTAGAGGGCCGACAGGTTTGCGACGATTGTCAGAAGCGGCAGCGCGATCGTCAGCGCCACGAGACGCGGGAACACGAGCACACCGACGGGATTGAGGCCGATGACGGTCAGCGCGTCGATTTCTTCGCGCATCTTCATGGAGCCGATTTCGGCGGTGATCGCGCTTCCCGAACGGCCGGCGATCATGATCGCCGTGATCAGAACGCCGATTTCGCGAAGCTGCAGAATGCCGACCAAGTCGACGACGAAGATTTCTGCCCCGAAATACCGGAGCTGGAAAGCGCCCTGCTGGGCAATGATCGCGCCGATCAGAAACGACATCAGCAGGATGATCGGAACCGCACGCACGCCCATCCGGTCGATATGCGTCACCACGGATGCCGGAGAAACGCCGGATCCGCGGCCGAATTTCAGCTGTGCGCCACGGACCGCCGAGCCGAGAATGTGCATGGCGGCGACGAAGTCACCGGCAAATTCCGTCATCGTCTTGCCGACCGGGCTGAACACGCGATCAAACAGCGACCGCTTGTCCTGATCGTTGGGCGGCGGTGCCGGGGTCTTTTCCGGCAGGGCGCCAACCAGTTCCTCGATCGTCCCTTCCGCCCCGACCAACTTCGCGTCGCGACCCTGCTCGGCTTTTGCCGACAGAAGACGGCGAATCAGCCAGGCGCCGGATGTATCGATTCCGTCGATCCCCGAGACGTCGATCTCGAGGGATCCAGACCCGCTGCTCTTTTCAAGATCGCCAAACGCCTTGAGGACCGGCGAAATCGAATGATTGCGCCATTCTCCGGCCAGAATGTAGCGCTCGCCATCGCCGCCGGGCAGGTCTTCGGCTTTGATTTCGGCAGGTTGTGACGGCACAGGTTTCTTTCGGCTTAGGTTAAGCAGCACGCGGCTGCGATCTGCTGTTGATCGCAGCACTGAGAGCGGCAATATAGCGACCCTGAACGGATTTGCCACAACGCCCAGGTGGAAAACCATGACGCGTCACTTCGAAGCAACAATCGAGAAATTCCCGATCGCGGGGGTGTTTACGATTTCCCGCGGTTCCAAGACAGAAGCCGAGGTGGTGACCTGTGCGATCACCCGCGACGGCCTGACCGGCCGGGGCGAATGCGTTCCCTACAAACGCTACGGTGAAACAACCGAAGGCGTCCTCGACGAGATCAACTCCCTCGCTTCGATGATGCACGATGGCATGGATCGACACACACTGCAGACGCGCCTGCGACCGGGAGCCGCCCGCAACGCGGTGGACTGCGCCTTGTGGGATCTGGAAGCCAAAAGCCTTGGCCGATCGGTCGCATCGATGATTGAAGCTGCCGAAAAGCCGCTCATTACCGCCTTCACGCTGTCGCTTGGCGAGCCGGAGGCAATGGCCGCGGATGCGCGCAGGAATGCGGACCGCCCTCTCCTCAAAGTCAAGCTCGGCACAGACGATGACGAAAGCCGAATGCGGGCGGTGAGGCAAGCAGCGCCCGATTCGCGTCTGATCGTCGATGCCAACGAGGGTTGGACAGAGGACAATCTGGCCCGACATCTGGATGTGGCCGACGCCCTCGGTATCTCGTTGATCGAGCAACCGCTGCCAGCCGGCAAGGATGCAATCCTTGCCACCATCCGCCGCAAGGTGATGATCTGCGCTGACGAAAGCGTGCACGCGACCGGCGATCTTGCAAGTTTGAGAAACCGCTACGACGCCGTCAACATCAAGCTCGACAAGACCGGCGGGCTGACGGAGGCGCTGATCATGAAGGAGGAGGCGCAGCGACTGGGCTTTGCCGTCATGATCGGCTGCATGGTCGGAACGTCGCTCGCCATGGCCCCCGCAGTTCTTCTGGCGCAGGATGCCGACTACGCCGATCTCGACGGTCCGCTACTCTTGGCGCAAGACCGCCCGGACGGGCTGCGATACGACGGATCGCTGGTCTATCCGCCCCGGACGAACCTCTGGGGATAATGAGTCCCTTGCATCGTCAGGCCGTTACGCGGCCTGCATGCCCCTGATCGTCTCCGGTGCCGGCAGCGTCGTGATTTCCGCTGTCTTCGCGATCTTCTGCCAGGAGATCAGCTCCAGCGTCCCGTCGCGATGCTCGGCAATCGCCGTGCAGCTTTCGACCCAGTCGCCCGTGTTGACGTAGTGGATCCCGTCGATGTCTTCCATCACAGCATGATGGATATGGCCGCAGATGATCCCGTCGACATTGTTGCGACGAGCCTCGTCGACGACAACCTTCTGGAACTCGCCGATGAAGTTCACCGCGTGCTTCACCTGCAGCTTGGCCCAGGCCGAGAATGACCAGTATGGCAGGCCGATGCGGCGGCGCACGGCGGCAAGACCGACATTGATGGCGATCGCTGCGTCGTAGGCCCAGTCCCCGAGATAGGCGAGCAGCCGTGCATTGCGCACCACGACGTCGAACTCGTCACCGTGCAGCACCAGGTATTTCCGCCCGTCTGCCATCTCGTAGATCATCCGGTCTGCGACCTCGATACCGCCAAAATGCATGCCGGGAAAATCGCGCAGGAATTCGTCGTGGTTTCCCGGAATGTAGACGATCCGCGTGCCCTTGCGCGCCTTGCGCAAAAGCTTCTGAACCACGTCGTTACAGCCCTGCGGCCAGTTCCAGCTGCGCTTCAACCGCCAGCCGTCGACGATATCGCCGACCAGCACGATCGTTTCCGCCTCGTGGTAGCGCAGGAAATCGAGGAGAAAGTCCGTGCGGGCGGCTTTGGAGCCGAGATGCACGTCCGAAATGAACAGGGTTCTGAAATGCCTTGTCTCGATTGCATCGGCCACGGAAACGTCCCTTCGTTACCTACCTTGTCCTACCCTTCGAAAATCAGACTCGTGTTTCAGGATGATGACAGGGGCGCGATCGCCGCAGTCGGCGACCACCCGAAACCGGCGGCAAAATCCGACAGCATCGCAAATATTGTAGTTTCTCGATGGATCGATTGATGTAAGGAGGGGACTCGCATGTCAGGACGGAAATCGATACGAGGAGCCATAAGAGCATGGATGGGCACGACAATCCGAAACCATCGCCGGTAACCGGAGATCTCGACGAACAGGCTCTCTTCTTCCACCGCTATCCCCGCCCCGGCAAACTGGAAATCCAGGCCACCAAGCCGCTCGGCAACCAGCGCGATCTGGCGCTTGCCTATTCCCCGGGTGTGGCCGCCCCTTGCCTTGCGATCCGCGACAATCCGGAAATGGCCGCGGAATTCACCGCGCGTGCCAATCTGGTCGCCGTGGTCTCCAATGGCACTGCCGTGCTCGGCCTCGGCAATATCGGCCCGCTCGCTTCCAAGCCGGTGATGGAAGGCAAGGCCGTCCTCTTCAAGAAATTCGCCGGCATCGACGTGTTCGATATCGAAATCGACGCGCCGGGCATCGAAGCCATGGTCTCGACGATCTCGGCACTGGAGCCGACCTTCGGCGGCATCAACCTCGAAGACATCAAGTCTCCGGAATGTTTCGAAGTCGAGCGTCGTCTTCGCGAAAAGATGAACATCCCGGTCTTCCATGACGATCAGCACGGAACGGCGATCATTGTCGCCGCCGCGATCCTCAACGGCCTGGAGCTTGCCGGCAAGACGATCGATAACGTCAAGATCGTCACGTCGGGCGCCGGTGCAGCGGCGCTTGCCTGCCTGCATCTTCTCGTGTCGCTTGGCGCGAAGAAGGAAAACATCTGGGTCCACGATATCGAAGGACTGGTCTATGAGGGCCGCGTCGAGCTGATGGACGAGTGGAAGGCGATCTATGCCCAGAAGAGCGACAACCGCGTTCTGGCCGACAATATCGCCGGCGCAGACGTCTTCCTCGGCCTGTCGGCCGCAGGCGTGTTGAAGCCCGAACTTCTGGTGCAGATGGCCGAAAAGCCGCTGATCATGGCGCTCGCCAACCCGACGCCGGAAATCATGCCGGAACTCGCCCGCGCCGAGCGTCCCGACGCGATGATCTGCACCGGCCGCTCGGACTTCGCCAACCAGGTCAACAACGTCCTCTGCTTCCCCTACATCTTCCGTGGTGCACTCGATTGCGGCGCCCGCACGATCAACGAAGAAATGAAGATGGCGGCGGTCAAGGCGATCGCAGCACTTGCCCGCGAGGAAGTCTCTGACGTCGCCGCGAAAGCCTATTCCGGCGAAACGCCGATCTTCGGCCCCGACTACCTGATCCCGTCGCCATTTGATCCGCGGCTGATCCTGCGCATCGCGCCGGCCGTCGCAAGGGCCGCGGCCGAAAGCGGCGTCGCCGCTCGTCCGATCCAGGATTTCGAGGCCTATCTCGACCAGCTTAGCCGATTCGTCTGGCGCTCCGGCTTCGTGATGAAGCCAATCTTCACGGCGGCCAAGACTGCCGAAAGAAACCGTGTCATCTTCGCCGAAGGCGAGGACGAACGCGTTCTGAGGGCCGCACAGATCTTGCTCGAAGAGCAGATCGCAAGGCCCATCCTGATCGGCCGTCCCTCGGTCATCGAAGCCCGTCTTCAGCGTTTCGGCATCCGCATCCGCCCGAATGTCGATTTCGCCGTCGTCAACCCGGAAGACGATCCGCGTTACCGCGGCTATGTCGACGACTATTTTGCGCTTGTCGGCCGCCAGGGCGTCAATCCGGAAGCAGCGCGAACCATCGTGCGCACCAGCAACACGGTCATCGGCGCGCTATCGGTCCAGCGCGGCGAGGCCGATGCACTGATCTGTGGCATCGAAGGCCGCTACGACCGGCATCTGCGCGACGTCAACCAGATCATCGGCAAACGCGAAGGCACGAAGACGCTCGCCGGCCTCAGCCTGCTGATTTCGCAGCGCGGTGCGATCTTCTTCACAGACACGTTCGTCAACTACAATCCGACCGCCGAAGAGATTGCCGAGATCACCATTCTCTCGGCCCAGGAAGTGCGCCGCTTCGGCATCAAACCGAAGGCAGCCCTCATCTGCCACTCCAACTTCGGCTCGCGCAATTCCGAAAGTGCCGCGAAGATGCGCGACGCACTCGCCATCATTCGCGAACGGGCGCCGGATCTGGAAGTCGACGGTGAAATGCAGGGTGGCTCGGCGCTTTCCGAGGAACTGCGCAAGCGCGCCATGCCGAGCACCACATTGTCCGGTGAAGCCAATCTGCTGGTCTTCCCGAACCTCGATGCGGCCAGCATCTCGCTTGGCCTGGTGCGCACCATGATGGACGCGCTGCATGTCGGCCCGATCCTGCTTGGCACGGCAAAACCCGCCCATGTTCTCGGCCAGTCCGTCACATCCCGCGGCGTCGTCAATATGGCGGCTCTGGCCGTCGTCGAAGCCTCGCAGCCAGAGTCGCTGTTCGGCTAGGTCTCACAGAACCCGGGGCGGTTTAGGATATCTTCATCCGCCCCGGCCTATGTTTGATGGGTTTCAACGAATTGCCGGAAAAGCGATGCGATTTCGCGGCCTGATCTTCATTCCGCTCGTCTTCGTCCCCGCCTCCGTCCTGGCGCGGGATGCGCAGCTTTGCGCAGATCTGTACCGCAAGCTTCACAGCACACCCGTTGTGATCGGCAATACCGCTGAGATGCGCCGATATGCGCAGGACCTCAGCCAGGCAAACTCCGACATCCGCAAACTTCGCGTCGACATGCGCCGCGCCGGATGCGGTGGCGGCAGCATTGTTTCCTTTGGCGCGGCCAAGGCCGACCAGTGCGAACCCCTTCTCGAGCAGTTGCAAGCCCTGGAGGAAAACCGCGAAGTGCTTGTTGACGAGCGCAACAAAGCCCGCAACCTGTCCGTCACCGGGGAAGAGCGCGGCGCAACCATCGTTGCCATCCGTCAGAATGCCTGCATTCCGTCCGATTTCCAGGATGTCGCGAAGGAGGAGGAAAAGGAACGGATCCGGGTAAAGGGGATCGCGCTACCGAAGGATGAGGAGGCCTATTCCGGCAGCATCACCGACCTGCGGACCCGCAAGCCTGCCACCGTCCAGAAGGTTGCGATCGATCCCACGCCGCCGGTACCGGAGCGGAATTACGAAACCTCCGCAAAGGTCCGCACGGTGGGTCCGATTTTTCTCCCTGAAGCCAGTATTGATCTGCGCCACCCCCGCGAAAATGGTCCGCAGCAACAGCAGTAGTCAGTCACCCTGCCAGCGCTCGGAAAACACCAGGTCTTCCAGTGCAAGGCGCTGGCGCCAGCCGCGCACGGCCAGTTCCGGCTCGCTGTAGAGCTGGTCCACATGGCCGAGACAGAGCCAAGCGACGATCGCCACGCGCTCTGGGATACCCAGCAGCCTGCGCACGTCCTCATCGCGGAAAATGCTGACCCAGCCGACACCGACGCCTTCGGCGCGCGCGGCAAGCCACAGGTTCTGCACGGCGCAGACGGTGGAGTAGACATCCATGCGTGGATTGTGGGTGCGACCGAGTACGACCGGTCCCGCCCTGTCCGGATCACAGGTAACGCAGATCGACAGTGGCGCCTTGCGAATGCCTTCAAGCTTGAGGCTGCGATAAAGCTCGCGCTCGCCGCCGGAAAACATCTCCGCCGCCTCGTCATTGGCCTTGGAAAAGGCCTCCCAGGCCGCCTGCCGCATCGCCTGGTCACGGACGAGGATGAAATTCCACGGCTGCATGAAACCGACTGACGGTGCGGCATGCGCGGCCGCCAGAAGACGGGATACAAGCTCGTCGCTCAAGGGATCGCCAAGAAACTGGTCGCGAACGTCGCGTCGCGTTTCGATCACCCGGTAGATCGCTGCCCGCTCCGCCGCGGAAAAGGCGCCTGCCGGAGCAAGGCCCGCTTGCGTATCGTCGGACGGGTCTGGAATTGGCGGCATCGTCTATCCCCAACAATGCTTGCGACGGCTGAAGCAAAACTGCCGAGGCTATGCCCGACCATACCAGATATCGCAAGCCCATCACGAAACAGGAAAATACCTGACATAGGCGAATTCGTCACCGTCCGGTGACCAGTTTGGCGAATTCATCGTGCCCTGCCCGCCGAACAGTTCGAACAGCGTTTCGACATTGCGGCCATCCATATCCATCAGCCGAACCCGGACATCGAGATCGCGCGGATGATCGAACACGTCGCCGTCATAGGATACGAAAACGATCTTGTCTCCCTTCGGTGACGGATGCGGAAACCAGTCGCCATAGGGGCTGTCGGTGATGCGCTCCGCCGAGCCGCCCAAAGCCGGCACGCGCCAGATCTGCATGGTGCCCGTGCGGCTCGAATTGAAATAGATCCAGTTCCCGTCCGGGGAGTAGTCAGGCCCGTCGTTGCGGCCTTCGCCATGGGTGAGCCGCATCTCCTCGCCGCCTTCGACCGCAATCGTATAGATATCGAAAACGTCGTCGCGGATGCCGCAATAGGCGAAGCGCTGTCCGTCCGGAGACCAGCCGTGCCAGTAGGAGGGAAGGTTCCGTGTTACCAACCTTGGCTTGCCCCCGGTCGCGGCAAGCACATAGATCGCGGACTTGCCGAATTCGACCTTATCGGAAATCGCAACCAGCGTGCCGTCGGGCGAGATGCCATGGTCGTTGTTGCAGGCAACCGCGAACTCGGTGTCAACGATCATCGGAGGCGTGTCGCCGGCCACGGGCAGCCGATAGATCAGCCCGTCGCTGTTGAGCATGAGGAAACGTCCGTCCGGCGCCCAGTTCGGCGCTTCGAAAAGCGCGCTCGTTTGCCAGACAATCCGGCTCTGTCGCGTCCGGATATTATAAATTTCGACCGAACTGCGCATTGCATTCTCTCCCGGCGATTTGCTGCCAGCGTGAGGTTACGACGCCTGAACACAAGGTGGCAAGTCACGCGAGATTAGCCTTCGGAACTCTAAAAACACATCATTAAAAACTGACGGACGCGATTCATGGATTCTTTATAACCGCATAACATTATATTCGAATATACTCATACAATGGGAGTTGGTGATGAGAATCCGATCCTTGCTGCGATGCCGTTCGGGCAGTTCCGCCGTCGAATTCGCAATCATCGCGCCGGTCCTGCTTCTGATGCTCTTCAGCCTGATCGGCTATGGCGTCTACCTCGCTGCGGCCCACGCCGTGCAGCAGATTGCCGCGGATGCGGCACGCACGGCTGTTGCCGGCCTCGATGCCAGCGAACGCCAGAAGCTGGTGCAGGAGTATCTCACCAAGTCGACGATGGACTATGCGCTTCTCGACAAGAAGAACTTCACGACGAAGGTGCAAAGCGACCCGAGCAACCCCAACCAGTTCACCGTTTCGATCGAATACGACGCAAGTACCCTGCCGATCTTCAGTCTCTACAGCTACGCCATGCCGGACAAGCACATAAGGCGCTATTCGACCATGCGGATCGGAGGCATTTGAGATGCTTTTCCGCCTGAAGCGTCGTCAGACTATCGCCGGTGACCGAGCCGGCAACATTGCCATTACTGCTGCACTTGCCATGCCGCTTGCCATCGGAGCGCTGGCACTCGGCGTCGACTATGGCAGCCTGACGCTCCAGCAGCGGCAGTTGCAGGCAAGCGCCGACCTTGCCGCGATTGCAGCAGCGGCCAACATTTCGACTGCAGAAAAATCCGCTTTCGACTTTTTCGCGATGAACGGTCAAAGCATTGGCGTCGTCAGCGCCGGCGGCCTGCTGACGACCAAGGGGGTTGTCCCATTCAACCCCAAGACGGCGCTCGAAGCCTATGGCAGCTATGCCGAGATCACCAGGGGCCGCTATGTACCCGATCCCGCGCAGCCTGCCGCGAACCGTTTTGTCGCCGGCGCAACACCGCCCGATGCGGTCCGCTTGACGCTCCGCAGCAAGAGCAACCTGATGTTCGGGGCAAGTCTCACCACCCCGCCGGCGCTTGCCGCATCCGGCACAGCAGCAACGGATAAGCTTGCGTCCTTCTCGATCGGCAGTCGTTTGGCAAGCGTCAACGAGGGTGTCCTCAATGCCCTGCTTGGCCAGATGCTCGGAACGACGATTTCCCTGAAGGCGATGGATTATCGGGCCCTCGCCGATGCCCAGGTCAATGCCTTGAAAACGATCGACCAGCTTGCTCTTGATCTTGGTCTCCAGTCAGGGACTTACGCGGATGTTCTCACAACTGACATCAACTATGGCAAGTTTGTCGGAGCCCTCGGCAAGACGACCGGACTTACCCCCTCGGTCTCGACGGTCCTCTCCAATCTCGAAAAGACGCTCAACAAGACGAAGGTCGTGGTCAAGCTCGAGGATACGCTGAAGCTGGGACCCGTATCTCAAAAGCTGATCGGCCAATCGAGTGGACTATCTGTCAACACCAGCGTCTTCGATCTGCTGTCGGCGGCCGCAACCGCTGCCAGCGGCGGCAAGCAGCTCTCTGTCGACCTTGGGACATCCATTCCCGGTGTCGCCTCGTCCAAGGTGACCGTTGCGATCGGGGAGCCGCCCGTCGGGTCGTCCTACCTCGCAGTCGGCGCGCCGGGCACGATCGTCCGCACCGCTCAGACACGCGTGGCGGTCGAGGTCGTGGTTGATGGGCTTCAGGCGATCCTCGGGCTCAAGGTCCGCGTCCCCCTCTACCTGGAAGTTGCCTATGCCGAAGGACGGCTTGCCGGCATCACCTGTACGGGCGCGGCCAACAGCGCCACCGTCGATGTCGACGCCGTCCCGGGCATCGCGTCGATCGCATTGGGCGACGTCGATACGACGGCATTCACGAACTTCGGCAAAGATCCGCGTGTCACGCGAGCCGACATCATCTCGACCCTTCTTCTCAAGGTCTCCGCCATGGCGGACACCACGTCGACCAATCTCAAGACAGAGCGATTGACGTTCTCGCCGGCGGATATCAGCGCGAACAGGGTAAAGTCGACGTCGGTCAAGAACGTGCTTGAGTCGCTGACGACGAGCCTGCTTTCCAAGCTCGTTGTGCGGGTAGACCTTCTCGGCCTTGGGCTCGGGCTGCCGCAACCCATTATCTCTGCCGTCGGCGCCACGCTCGGTGCGGCCATGACCCCGGTCGACACCGTCCTCTACAACGTCCTGCTGACCCTCGGCGTGCGCGTTGGTGAAGCGGATGTCCAGGTCGGTGGCGCGTCCTGCCGCAACCCCGTTCTCGTCCAGTAGGCGGCCCTTGCAACGCAAAAGGCCGGCGTTTTCACGCCGGCCTTTTGCGTTGTGTCGAACCGGGGTTCAGCCGTTGACGACCATTCGCTTCTCGTCGCGACCGCTCTTCATGCGCTCGGCCAGGAGGAACGCCAGTTCCAGCGCCTGGTCGGCATTGAGGCGCGGATCGCAGTGCGTGTGGTAGCGGTCCTGCAGGTCGCCGGCCGACACCGCACGGGCGCCTCCGGTGCATTCGGTCACATCCTTGCCGGTCATCTCGATATGGATGCCGCCCGGATGGGTCCCTTCCGACCGGTGGATCTGGAAGAAGCTTTCCACTTCCGACAGGATCCGCTCGAAAGGACGGGTCTTGTAGTTGTTGAGCGTGATCGTGTTGCCATGCATCGGATCGCAGGACCAGACGACCTTGCGACCTTCGCGCTCGACGGCACGGATCAGCTTCGGCAGGCCATCGGCAACCTTGTCGTGGCCGAAGCGCGCAATCAGCGTCAACCGACCCGGCTCGTTGGCCGGGTTCAGCGCGTCGATCAGCTGGATCAGATTGTCCGGCTGCAGCGACGGACCGCATTTAAGGCCGATCGGGTTCTTGATGCCGCGGAAGTATTCCACATGCGCGTGGTCGAGCTGGCGTGTGCGGTCGCCGATCCACAGCATGTGGCCCGACGTTGCGTACCAGTCGCCGGATGTCGAATCGACGCGCGTGAAAGCTTCCTCATAGCCGAGAAGCAGGGCTTCATGGCTGGTGAAGAAATCCGTCTCGCGCAGGCTCGGCTGGTTGTCGGCCGTGATACCGATCGCCCGCATGAACTCCATTGTTTCGCTGATCCGGCCAGCCAGCATGCGATAGCGCTCGCCCTGCGGACTGTCCTTGACGAAGCCCAGCATCCACTTGTGGACGTTTTCGAGGTTGGCATAGCCACCCATCGCGAACGCACGCAGAAGGTTCAGCGTTGCCGCCGACTGGCGATAGGCATCCAGCTGGCGCTCCGGGTTCGGAATGCGTGAGGCCTCGGTAAAATCGATGCCGTTGATGATATCGCCGCGGTAGGACGGCAGCTCGATATCGCCCTGCTTCTCGATATTGGACGAGCGCGGCTTTGCGAACTGACCGGCGATGCGGCCAACCTTCACGACAGGAAGCTGCGCACCGTAGGTGAGCACGACGGCCATCTGCAGGAACGAGCGGAAGAAGTCGCGGATGTTGTCGGCGCCATGCTCGGCAAAGCTTTCGGCGCAGTCGCCGCCCTGCAGAAGGAACGCGTCACCTTCCGCCACCTTGGCAAGCTGGGATTTCAGGCGGCGAGCCTCACCCGCAAACACGAGCGGCGGGAATGTGGAAAGCTGCGCCTCGGTTGCTTCCAATGCAGCCATGTTCGGATAGTCCGGAACCTGCTGGATCGGCTTGTTCCGCCACGTGCTCGGGGTCCAGTTCTGCGCCATGATACTCACCTGTTTCCACCCCGGCTCCCCCGCCGGGCAAAGCTTCAAATTTTGCGGGGCTTATAGACCGAACGGCCTCGTTTGCATAGCGGGTAGATAAGCGCCCGGCCGGGCTTCCACCAGTGCAACAAACGACGTCGAACCATCTCACATTGCTAAATTATATTCGTCCCGGTCCAAGCAGACCTCAGACCCGCTCGCCATTCCTGATGCGGTAGCTCGGCGTGTACATGGTCACCAGTTCCTCCGAAGCCGTCGGATGCACCGCCATCGTGCGGTCGAAATCGTCCTTCGTCACCCCGGCCTTGAGGCAGATGCCGATCAGCTGCGCCATTTCTCCGGCTTCGTGACCAAGGATGTGGGATCCGATCACCTTGCGGCTCTCGGCATCGACGATCAGCTTCATGATCGTCTTTTCCTGCCGGCCGGAGAGCGTTGCCTTCATCGGCCGGAATTCCGCGCGGTAGACTTCGAGCTCGGCATAGCGCTTGGCCGCTTCCTCTTCCGAAAGACCGACCGTGCCGATTTCCGGCTGCGAGAACACCGCCGTCGCAATCAGCTCGTGATCCGGCTTGGTCGGATTGTTCCTGAACGCGGTCTCGATAAAGCACATCGCCTCATGGATCGCGACCGGCGTCAGCTGTACCCGGTTGGTGACATCGCCGAGCGCATAGATGTTTTCGATATTGGTGCGCGAATACTCGTCGACGACGATGGCACCGAGATCATCCACCTCGACACCGGCAGCCTCAAGCCCCAATCCATCGGTGTTCGGATCACGACCGAGCGCCAGCATCACCGTATCAACGGCAAGCGTTTCGCCGCCCATGGTCGACGCGATGAGATGACCGGCCGGAGATTTCGTCACTTCGGCGATCACGTCCGTCAGGATGACCCGCATCCCCTTGTCTTCCATCGCCTTGCGGAGTCCGTGGCGCATGTCCTGGTCGAACCGCGACAGGATCTCCTGGCCGCGATATATCAGCGTCACCTCGACGCCGAGGCCATGAAAGATGTTGGCGAATTCCACCGCGATATAACCGCCGCCGGCGATCAGGATCGATTTCGGCAGTTCCGGCAGATCGAAAGCCTCGTTGGACGAGATGCAGAGCTCGTAGCCGGGAAGGGCCACATGCGGGTTGGGTGTGCCGCCCGTGGCAATCACGATCTTGTCCGCCGTCACGGTTCTTCCGGATTTCACCAGGCGCACCGTATGGGCATCGACAAGCTCGGCCCGATCTTCGATCGCCTCGGCGCCGCTATTGGAGAGGTTGCGCTTGTAGATCGCCTCGAGCCTCGCGATTTCGGCATCCTTGGCCGCGATCAGCTTCTTCCAGTCGAAGCTGGTTTCGCCGACCGTCCAGCCGAAGCCGACAGCATCTTCGAAATGCTCCGAGAACTGCGACGCGTAGACAAGCAGCTTCTTCGGCACGCAGCCGCGGATGACGCAGGTGCCGCCGAACCGATATTCCTCGGCCACGGCGACCGTCTTGCCGAGCGACGCGGCAACGCGCCCTGCCCTGACGCCACCGGAGCCTGCACCGATCACGAACAGGTCATAGTCATAGGCGGTCATGGCAGGCTCCTGAAGAAAGAACATGGGTGGGATGCTTGGGGCATAGATAGGTGCCAGCCACATATAATGCTGCAGCCGCCATAAACAAAAGCCCGGATTTCTCCGGGCTTTTCAGAAGTCTTGTGGATCAGTCGATCAGGGCTTGGCAGCAGGCGTCGGAGCCGGCTTGGCGCCAGCCGCCGCAGGTGCCGGCGTATCGACGACAGGTGCCTTGATCGGGTTGGCATCGATAACGCCGCGCAGCTTGGCGGTCGCCTGGGTGTTCAGGTCGCGCGAAATGCCGTTGGCCCAGATTTCAGCCGCACGTCCGAGTTCGCGGGCAACCAGCGGCTGGTTGTTCAAAAGCTTCTTGCCGGCTTCGGTCGTGAAGAAGGTCGAGATCGTCTTCAGCTCATCCACGGAAAAGCTTTTGGCGTAGATCGTCGCGGCTTCCTTTTCGAGATCCGCACGACGCGGAGCAAGCGCCAGCGCCTCTTCGTCGACGATGGCGTTGATCTGTTCCTGGAAGTTCGGCGAAGACTGGATAAACTGACCCTTCAACGCTTCGGCCATGTTGGGCAGAATGTTGTCGAACCGATCGGTGACGTTGAGCGAAGCGATAGCATCGCGCGCAGCCGCCATATGGGCCTCAGGAATTTCCTGGGCCTGAGCAGAAACGGAAACGGCGCCGGACATCACAATTGCGAGGGCGGCGGCACGGCCAAGAACCGCGAATTTGATCATGGGTTGATTGCTCCTAAGGTTATTTCGCCTTCAACGTCCGCGCACCAGCCTCGCCGGCGATGATCGCAAAGGACGCGATGTGAATGAACAGCCCGTGCTCGACGACGCCGGGAATGAGATGAAGTTGAGCTGACAAGGCCTCTGCATCAGGAATGCGGCCAAAAGATGCGTCAAGAATATAGTGCCCGCCGTCGGTGCGAAACACATCTTCGCCACCGCGGCGCAGCTTCAGTTCGCCGGAAAGACCAAGCCTGGAGGCCGCCTTTTCGATGGCAATGCGTGTCGAGGCCATCCCGAACGGATTGATCTCGATCGGCAGCGGAAACGCGCCGAGGGTTTCCACGACCTTGCTTTCGTCGGCAATCACGATCACCTGAGCAGACGCCGCCGCAACGATCTTTTCACGCAGCAAAGCCCCGCCGCCGCCCTTGATCAGGATCAGGTTCCCGTCCACCTCGTCGGTACCGTCAATCGTCAGATCGAGCTCCGGCAGTTCGTCGAGCGATTTGAGGGGAACGCCGAGTTCGACGCAAAGGCGGGCGGTCCGCTCCGAGGTCGGCACGCCGAGAACCTTCAAGCCGCCATGCACCTTTTCGGCCAGGAGACGAACGAACTCTTCGGCAGTCGAGCCTGTGCCGATGCCAAGACGCATTCCGTCTTCGACATATCCCAGCGCAGCCTCAGCCGCCTTGACCTTCATTTCTCGGGCGTCCATCCGCCAAA
Source organism: Neorhizobium sp. AL 9.2.2 (assembly GCF_013317225.1). Lineage (NCBI taxonomy): Bacteria > Pseudomonadati > Pseudomonadota > Alphaproteobacteria > Hyphomicrobiales > Rhizobiaceae > Neorhizobium > Neorhizobium sp. AL 9.2.2. The sequence goes on along the minus strand of NZ_JAALXU010000003.1, from coordinate 992,538 downwards.
AGCTCCAGAATGTTCCTGCGGTCGCTGTTTACACGGCTCTTTTGACAAACGAAAGAGCCTAACGTCTTGCACACAGGCTTGCTGAGGTTTTGCGGCGTCGCCGGATCCGTGTTAGTCGCTGCCTTGCTTTTTTCTGTGTTGATATTCCAGCCGGCATTCATCGAAACCAAGAGGCACCCGTGAAAACTCCCCTCGTCATCTTCGATCTGGATGGTACCCTCGTTGATACCGCGCCCGATCTCATCGATAGCCTCAATCACACGATTGCCGCGGCCGATCTGCAGCCTGTCGCCTATGAGGACATCACCCATCTCGTCGGCCAGGGCGTGCGGATGATGATCGCCCGCGCCTTCCACCTGCGCAACACGCCGCTCGACGATGACCTGGCGGGGCGGCTTTTTGATCGCTTCATGGCGCATTATAAGGCGAATATGCCGGGCAAGAGCAAGGTCTATCCGGGTGTCATCGACTGTCTTGATCGCCTCGCATGTGCGGGCGTCCGGCTTGCCGTCTGCACCAACAAGCTGGAAGAACTGGCGCTGCCGCTGATGCAGGGCCTTGGCCTTGCCTCGCGTTTCGACGTCATCACCGGCGGAGACACGTTTGCGGTCCGCAAACCCGATGCCGGGCATATTCTCGGCACGATCGAGAAGGCAGGCGCCGACCCGGCATGCAGCATCATGATCGGCGACAGCATCAACGACATCCTCGCCGCGCAAAATGCAAGGATTGGCTCGATCGCCGTCAGCTTCGGCTATTCAGACGTCCCCGTCGTGGACCTCAACGCCGACATCGTCATTGATCACTTCGACGACCTGACCGTCCAGGTCATCCGGCAGATGATCTGAGGTCAACACGAACGAAAACGGCGGCTCGAAGGCCGCCGTTTCCAATTGGACGTCAAGATTTTCAGCTTTAAGCCGAACGTGCCTTCGTGGTTGCCTCGAATGCCTTTCTCACGGCCGCGTCGCGATCGTAGACGTCGTCGAAATACTCGACCTTTCCGTCCTTGTTCGGCCATGCGGTAAAGTAGGAAACGTAGACCGGGATCTTTGCGGTGACCTTGGCCGCAACGTTTTCACCACCGGCGATCCGAGCATCGACCTCCTGCTCCGAAATGCCGAGGACGGCCGCAGCCATCTTGCGCGGCTCTGCAAGTCTCACGCAGCCATGGCTGAGCGCACGCATGTCACGCTGGAAGAAGCTCTTCGAAGGCGTGTCATGCATGTAGATCGCATGGGCGTTCGGAAACAGGATCTTCAGGTCGCCGAGAGCATTGTCGCTCGACGGAGGCTGACGGACCGAGACGTTCTGGGTCGAAGTGTACCAGTTGACGCTGCGCGACGGCACCGCCTTGCCATTGACCGCGACTTCATAGCCGAGACGATCGAGATAGGACGGGTCCGCGCGAAGCTTCGGCAGCATCTCGTTGACGATGATCGACTGCGGCACGCCCCAGTATGGGTTGAACTCGACAGTCTCGATCTCGTCTTGGAAGAAGAACGTCTGATGCGCCTTCGATCCCACAACTGTGCGCATCGAGAACTGCTCGGCGCCGTTCTCGTTGTAGTAAACGCGGAATGCAGGCTGGTTGATGAACACGTAGCGCTGACCGAGATCGCTCGGCAGCCAGCGCGCCTGTTCCATGGCGACCACAAGCTTTTTGATCTTGTCCTGCGACGTATGGCCGACCATCTTGCGAACGGTCGCCGCACCGATGACGCCATCGGCCTTCAGGCCTGCTTCGCTCTGGAAACTTTTGACCAGATCGACCAGCTCGGGCGTGTATTCCGGCGTCTGCTGGTAGCTCGCAAGCGTCGCTTCGTGCTTGGTCTTCAGCGCATCGGACCCCGAATGCTGGATCGCCGCAACAACAGCTGACAGATCAGGGCTGCTGTTGCCCGGCTTCAGGAGCAGATTGTCCGGAAGCTTCACGGCGGTCGCTTCACTCGCAGCTTCAGCACGCAGCCTGACAAGCTCGGCTTTCAAAGCCGTGAAATGCCGATCCTGCGGAGCAAGGCCTGCAAGATAGGCGCCGGGTTCATGACCTGTCGCCAGGAACGCCATGACGCCATTCAGATCGACGGTCTTCAGCTTGAAGTCGTGGAATCCGGAGATCTTGTTCGGATCGATGCGCCCGCGCGTCATATCCTGCGCAAACGTCAATGCCTTGGCAGACAGAGCAAGCTCGAACTGCATCAGATCGCGGTCGTGACCCTCGGCCGGACCGGCGGCAGGTGATGCTACGGCAGGCGTCTCAGCCAAGGTGGTAGCTGTGTCCGGCGTGGCAGCGACGGGTGTGGCGGTTGCAGCTTCCGGCGCCGCTGCGGGGTCGACAGTGGCCTCGGCTTCAGCCGACGCGACCGGCGCGACGCTGGCGGTCGTCAGGTTCGGAACCTTCAACGCGTAGTCGGCGGGATCCAGACCGAAGTCGGCGGCCTTTTCCAGCACGCTGATCAGCGCCCGCGCATGGTCGTTGGCATCGCCGCCGGAGACCCAGAGCGGAGCTGCGTTCTTGCTGTAATAGGCTTCGAGTGCGGACGCGATCGCAGACGGGGCCGAAACCTTTGCCTGCGCGATCAGGCGGGTCGCATCGGTCGCTGAAGCCGCGGCAAAGCCTGCGGTCTGCACAGCCCGGCTGGCATCGGCTTTATACGTATAGTAGCGGGGTCCGGACACCTTCGGCAGCGGCTCGGGATCGGCCAGCGCCTTTTCGGTAGGAGCAACAGTCGTCACACCCGGAACGCCGTTGTCGGCGGCGCGGCTCTTGCCAGGGCCGCCTTTCAGGAAATCCATCAGGGTCAGGGCGTTGGCGGGGCCGGCCAGGACGGCAAAGGCCGAAATTCCGGAAACCAAAGCCAGAGCGAGCGAAGTCTTTTTGGTATCTTGCGGCAATTTTGTCCCCGTCATTTCCACCCGCTTGCAAATCTGCGGGATCAATTCGTGCAGCCCGCCATCTATCCGATCGCGTGGCCTGTGGAAAGAAACGCCCGAGCGCACACAAAGCCGGATCTGAGCGGCAAAGCATACGCGAACGCCGGCGAAGATTAAGAAATTATTCGTTAAATTTTCACCAATGGGTAACCTAGTTTATTTGGCCGACCATTGTTCCATCGGGCACAATTCCACGCGGCGTGACCGAAATGGCACGCGGACACGGTCACAAATCGACCCCGGCTGCGCTTGAAGTCACCCGGTAATGGTATAGTAATGCCGGCGCCGGTTTCGTGCCCGGCACGCGATAGTTCGCCCGCGTTCGCGGGCATGGGAGACAGAGGCGACACGATGACCACAACGCGCACCGAAACCGATACTTTTGGCCCGATCGACGTGGCCGCAGACCGCTACTGGGGCGCTCAGGCGCAACGTTCGCTAGGAAACTTCAAGATCGGCTGGGAAAAGCAGCCGCTGGCCGTGGTCCGTGCGCTCGGCATCGTCAAGCAGGCCGCAGCCGTCGCCAATATGGAACTGGCAGGCCTCGACCAGACCGTCGGCAAGGCGATCGTCGATGCCGCCCAGGAAGTGATCGACGGCAAGCTCAACGATCATTTTCCGCTGGTCGTCTGGCAGACCGGTTCCGGCACGCAGTCGAACATGAACGCCAACGAAGTGATCTCCAACCGGGCGATCGAAGTCCTCGGTGGCGTCATGGGCTCCAAGAAGCCTGTGCACCCGAACGACCATGTCAACATGAGCCAGTCGTCGAACGATACGTATCCGACGGCCATGCACATTGCCTGCGTCGAAACCATCGTCCGCCATCTCCTGCCGGCGCTCAGGCATCTGCATGAGGCGCTGGAAGCCAAGGTGAAGGCTTTCGCCCACATCATCAAGATCGGCCGCACCCACACGCAGGACGCGACGCCGTTGACGCTCGGCCAGGAATTTTCCGGCTATGCGGCGCAGGTCGCCTCAGCCATTGCCAATATCGAGCTGACGCTTCCGGCGCTCTCCAAGCTTGCTCAGGGCGGCACTGCAGTCGGCACAGGCCTCAACGCCCCGGTCGGCTTTGCCGAAAAGGTCGCCGACGAAATCTCGAAGATCACCGGCCTGCCCTTCGTGACGGCGCCGAACAAGTTCGAGGCGCTCGCTTCACACGACTCGATGGTGTTTTCGCACGGCGCGATCAATGCGGCCGCTGCGGCGCTGTTCAAGATCGCCAACGACATCCGCTTCCTGGGCTCCGGTCCGCGTGCCGGCCTTGGCGAACTGTCGCTGCCGGAAAACGAGCCGGGCTCGTCGATCATGCCGGGCAAGGTCAACCCCACGCAGTCGGAAGCGCTCACACAGGTCTGCGCCCACATCTTCGGCAACCATGCTGCCCTCACCTTCGCCGGCAGCCAGGGGCATTTCGAGCTGAACGTCTACAATCCGATGATGGCCTACAACTTCCTTCAGTCGGTTCAGCTGCTCGGTGATGCTGCGGTTTCCTTTACCGACAACTGTGTCGTCGGCATCGAAGCGCGTGAAGACAATATCCGCAAGGGCGTCGAAAACTCCCTGATGCTGGTCACCGCGCTGAATTCCAGGCTCGGCTACGACACCTGCGCGAAGATCGCCAAGACCGCGCACAAGAATGGCACCACCCTGCGTGAGGAAGCCGTTGGCGGTGGCTATCTGACGAACGAGGAGTTCGATCAGTATGTCCGTCCGGAAAACATGATCGGCCCCAAGTAAATCGGTCGCTAGAGCGATGACGGGGTCGGTCAACCGATAGGCCCCGTCGTCAAGATTACATCCGGAATGAGCTAGATCGAACCATATCTTTTGCTCGCATGGCAAGCTCAGCCAAGATTTGCACTTTCACGCAATATAACATAGAATCATAATTAAAATAACGCGTACAAAATTGCGCAAATACAAACTGCTCTTAATTGTTTTCCAATATTCGTCACATATAAATTTATCCACACAGTGGATGAGGTCTAGTGGGGGTCGTCGATGACGACGGGTGTGGCGCCGAAGGCGCAATCCAGTGATTTGATCAGTCAAGTCATATACGCAATTCGGGCGATGGGGGTCGCTTCGATACCGCGTAATTATCAGCTATTCTATGAAGCTTACATCGGCTCCAACCCCGAGCTGGCACAGGATCTTGCGGCGCTGGGCTCACGCGCGACGCAAGAGGAACTCGACGACCTTTCTGCCCGGCATCTGGGAACGGGTCAGGTCGATGTCATCGAGAAGGCGCATGACCGCATCTTGACGGAGCTGGACTCCGTTTTGAAGCTGTTGCGTCAGGAACAGGCGTCGCTCGAAAGCTACAGCCGTCTTCTTGGCGAGACCGCCGTCCGTATCAATGCCAAAAGCAGCTTTTCGAGCGAACTGATCCGCAATGCCGTCAGCCTTCTCAACGATGCGACCGGCGACAAGATCGCGCAGGGCGAAAAGACCGCCGGCGACATGGAGCAGCGCTCGCAGGAGATGGATCAGGTTCGCCGCGAACTCGACGAGTACAAGCGGATCGCCAATACCGATTCCTTGACGCGGCTTTCCAACCGACGCGCCTTCGACGAGCGCCTGGCAACGATCTTCGACCATGCGCCAAGCCTGCCCGTGACGGCGCTGGTCCTTGCCGACATCGACAATTTCAAGAAGATCAACGACAGCTACGGCCATCCGGTCGGCGACAAGATCCTGTCGACCGTCGCCTCGGTCATCCGTTCGAACGTCCGCAAGGAAGTCTTCGTCGCACGCACAGGCGGCGAGGAGTTTGCGATCATCGTTCAGGGCAACACACCCGACGAGGTCATGATCATCTGCGAGCGGGTGCGTCGTGCTCTCGAAACGCGCGCCTTTCGCAATTCCCGCTCGGGCATCAACTATGGGCCAGTCACCATCTCGCTCGGATACTCGATGGCCTCGCAGGCAGCCGATCCGGGCGATCTTTACGCCCGCGCAGACACGGCGCTCTATCATGCCAAGAACTCCGGACGAAACCGGACCGTGTTCTATGAAGACAGCATGACCAAGGATTACGTCAGCAAGAGCTGGCTGATCTACAAGAAGTGATCGCCTGCTCTCACCACATCGTCTTGGCGGCACGGTCCGCCCAGTCGCGGTCATAGGTTTCCTTGTCGAAGTCGGCCTTGGCCGCCTTCAGCAATGTGCCGGGCGTGGGAAGGGTCCTCGGGTCCACAAAACGCGCAGGGTTCCACAGTTCCGACCGCATCAGCGCCCGCGCGCATTGGAAATAGACCTCGCCGATAGCAATCACCGTCACGCTGCGCGGGTGCTTGCCGTCCATCTCGAAGCTTTGGAGCAGTCCGGGCTCCACCGACACCACCGCGCGACCATTGATCCGCATCGTCATCGTCGAGCCCGGCACGAGAAACATCAGCGCGACCCGCGGATCTCGAACGATGTTGATCAGCGAATCGATGCGGTTATTGCCACGCCAGTCCGGAAGCGCCAGCGTCCGCTCGTCCTCGATCCGCACCACCCCGCCGAGATCGCCGCGCGGCGAGCAGTCGATCCCTTCCGGCCCGACGGTTGCCAGCGCCACGAACGGTGACGCCTCGATCATCTGCCGATATTCAGCCGTCAGGAAGCGGGTCACCTTGGCAAGCGATGCCTCGCTGCTGTCGCCATAGATCGCCTTCAGTTCGTCGACCGTTGTGATGATTGTCATCTTGCTGCCCCTTGCGCCGCGTCCTGTGCGGCCGCCCGTCGTTCCCGTTCGCGCGCCGTTTTGGCGGCGATGATGTCTGCCGGTTGCGCATTGCCCTTGATTAGCGACCGGCCGGCATAGATGCCGCCGACTTGTTCCAGCGCAAACCGTTCGCGATCGATCTCACGGAACTCCTCGACCATCTGAAGCGCGGTCTCGTCGGCCTCACCCAGAGCGCGCAGTACCTCGCCTCCGAAGCTCAGCGCCGAATCGTAGGTTTCGCGGATCTGGTAATCGACGCCGGCCTTCAGGAGATCGATTGCATGGCCGCGGTCATAGGCGCGGGCGAGAACCGGAACCAGCGGGAACTCTTCCTTGACGATCTCGGCGATCTTCAGCGCCGCTTCCTTGTCGTCCACACAGATCAGGATCGCCCTTGCCGTCGCTGCACCGGCTGCATGCAGGATCTCGGGTCGGACACCGTCACCGTAATAGACCTTGAAGCCGAAATCGCCGATGTCGCGGATAAACTCCGCATTGCTGTCGATGATCGACAGCGTATAGCCTCGCGCCAGAACCGGCTGGCTGACGATCTGTCCAAAACGCCCGAAGCCGATCAACAGCACCGTATTTTCGATATTCTCTGGCTCGGCCAAACCGCTCGTATCCACTTCCGGCTTCGGCGCGGTGCGCACGTAGATCGCAACGACCAGCGGCGTCACCGCCATCGAGATAACGATCGTCGCCGTCAGCACGGCATTCGTATCGGAATCCAAGATGCCGACGGAGGCCGCCGCCGCGTAGAGCACGAACGCAAATTCGCCGCCCTGCGCCATCAGGATCGCACGGCCGAGACCCTCGGCATGAGACGTGCCAAGCAGCCTTGCGACCCCATAGATCACCAGCCCCTTGACGATCATGTAGGCGATGACGGCGAGGAGCACGTGCTGCCAGTTGGCGGCAATCACCGACAGATCGACCGCCATGCCGACGCCGAGAAAGAACAGACCGAGCAGGATACCGCGAAACGGCTCGATATCGGCCTCAAGCTGGTGCCGGAAGGATGATTCGGACAGGAGAACGCCGGCAAGAAACGCGCCCATCGCCATCGACAGACCGGCAAACTGCATCAGCAGCGCCGATCCGAGCACGACGAGCAGAGCCGCGGCGGTCATCACCTCCCGAGCGCCGGAATTGGCAAGCAGCCGGAAGAACGGGTTGAGCAGGTATCGCCCGGCAAGAACGAGTGCGGCAAGCGCTGCAAACCCGATGCCGACCGATTGCAGCCGCTCGGTCAAGGAAACGGCCTCGCCCTGCGCCGCCAGGAGGGCGACGATAGCCAGCAGCGGCACGATGGCGAGATCCTCAAACAGCAGGATCGCAACGATATGCTGGCCCTTCGGCGTATGCAGATGGTTGCGCTCCTGAAGCATCTGCATGACGATTGCCGTCGAGGTCAGGACGAAGCCGGTGCCGGCGACGAAGGCGACAGGCGCCGGATAACCGAAGCCGATCCCGACAGCCATCAGCAAAACAATACAGGCGCACACCTGAAGTGCGCCAAGCCCGAAAATATCCTTTCGCATGCTCCAAAGCCGCGATGGCTGCATTTCCAGGCCGATGACGAACAGGAACATGACGACGCCGAGTTCGGCAATGTGCAGGATCGCCTGCGGATCCGAGACAAGCTTCAGTCCAAAAGGCCCGATCGCCAAACCGGCGGCGAGATAGCCGAGCACGGATCCGAGACCGATCTTCTTGAAGAGGGGTGCCGCAATAACCGCTGCCCCGAGAAGCGCGACGACCTGAACCAGATCGCCCGCATTTGATTCCGCTGCCACCCCGACAATCCCCTTTGTTTTCGCAATCGCTTTAGCGCGTCTGCGTGACACTATCGCGGCTCAGTCCCTTGGCCGCCAGATCATTTTCGTAACCCTGGAAAAGCGCGTCGCCCTCGGTCCCGAGCTCGCGCAGATAGCGCCAGGTAAAGATACCGCTGTCATGGCCGTCGTCGAACGCGATGCGGACCGCATAATTGCCGGTCGCGACGACGTTGCGTATGCCCACAAGGCGCTTTCCCGGTACCGTCACCTTCTGGTCCGGGCTGTGGCCCTGAACTTCTGCGGAAGGCGAGAGCACGCGCATCATCTCGGCGGACAGGGCGTAAGACGCACCGTCTTCAAAGTGCACGGTCAGTGTTCTCTTGTCCGGCGAAACCCGCAATTCCGTCGGCCAGCTGTCGTTGGGAACGTCAGTCATGTTTCTCTTCCAATTTGAATGTCTCACGATTATGGACTTCGCTCATGCCTCGCAAGCCCGTTCGCCGTGAACGGTCCATCATCACGTTAAGGAGTACAAACCTTGACGTTGCCCCGGATCGGACCCAAGTTCTGGCGTCAGGAGTATTTACCCGTGAATTCATTTGTCATACCGCCACTGACTGCCGGCCCTGCCGCGACCAACGCACCGATGATCGACAAGTTTGGTCGCGCGGTCACCTATCTGCGTGTCTCGGTCACGGATCGCTGCGACTTTCGCTGTACCTATTGCATGGCGGAAAACATGACGTTCCTGCCGAAAAAGGACCTGCTGACGCTCGAAGAGCTCGACAGGCTCTGTTCGGCCTTCGTCGCAAAGGGCGTCCGAAAGCTTCGGCTAACCGGCGGCGAACCTTTGGTGCGCAAGAACATCATGTATCTGGTCCGCTCGATCGGTCGCCACATCGAAGAGGGCAATCTCGACGAGCTGACGCTGACGACGAACGGCTCCCAGCTCGCCCGCCATGCACAGGAACTCTACGATTGCGGCGTGCGTCGCATCAACGTCTCGCTCGATACGCTCGATCCCGACAAGTTCAAGGCCATCACGCGCTGGGGTGACTTCTCCAAGGTCATGGAAGGCATCGATGCGGCGCAAAAGGCGGGCTTGAAGATCAAGCTGAATGCGGTCGCGCTCAAGGATTTCAACGAATTCGAGATCGCCGACATGCTGCGCTTTGCGCATGGCCGCGGAATGGACCTGACGGTCATCGAGACCATGCCGATGGGCGAGATCGAGGAAGACCGCACGGACCGCTATCTGCCGCTGTCGAAGCTGCGCGCCGATCTCGAACAGCAGTTCACGTTCACCGACATCCCCTACAAGACCGGTGGCCCTGCCCGCTATGTCGAGGTCGCCGAAACCGGTGGCCGCGTCGGCTTCATCACGCCGATGACCCATAACTTCTGCGAGGGCTGCAACCGCGTCCGCCTGACCTGCACCGGCACGCTCTATATGTGCCTCGGCCAGAACGACGCCGCCGATCTTCGTGCCGCCCTGCGCTCCTCGGACGATCCGGCCGTTCTCTCGGCGGCGATCGACGAGGCGATCTCGCGCAAGCCGAAAGGCCACGACTTCATCATCGACCGCAACAACCGCCCGGCGGTGTCGCGGCACATGAGCGTCACCGGCGGGTGATGTAAACGAAGCAAAGCTCAGATGTGAAAAGAGCCGGCTTGAGCCGGCTCTTTTCATTTTGGGACTGCAGCGATCGTCTCAGGCGACGTCGCGCCGCTGCTGATCGCGCCGGTCATAACTTCCCATGCCGAACTGTGCATGCGGTTCGCGGGTCTTGAACCGCTCGATCTTTTCGGAGAGAACGCCGACCCGTTGGCGCAGGCCGTGGATCTCGGCATTGTTTTCTTCCACCATCGCGGCGTTCCGCTGGGTGATGTGTTCCACTTCCTGAACCGCGCGGGTGACTTGGCTGATCCCCGTCGACTGTTCCTCGGCAGCATCGGAGATCTGCGTCACCAGTTTGCGCACGTCGGTCACATGGGCGATGATCTGCGAGAGCGCGCCACCTGTCTCTTCAACCAGGTGCACGCCATTGGTCACCTGGGCGGAACTTGCCGAGATCAGCCCCTTGATTTCCCGGGCAGCACCTGCGCAGCGTTGCGCCAGTTCGCGGACTTCCTGCGCGACCACGGCAAAACCGCGACCCGCCTCACCTGCGCGTGCGGCTTCGACACCGGCATTGAGCGCAAGCAGGTTGGTCTGGAAGGCGATCTCATCGATGACGCCGATGATGGTTGCAATCTTCTCCGACGACCGGCTGATCTCGCCCATGGCGCCGACAGCGCGTGCCACGACCTCGCCCGAACGCACCGCAAAAGCTTCAGTCTCGTTGACGGATGTCGAGGTTTCGCGAGCGCTCTGCGCCGTTGCGCGGACGATGTCGCCGAGATGGCGGAGCGCACGCGAACTCTGCTCGAGTGCCGCCGCCTGCTGCTCGGTGCGCCGGGCAAGGTCGTCGGCGGATGCCGCAAGATTGCCGGTGCCGCCTTCGATCTCGTCGGCCGTGGAACGGACGTCGGCAAGCGTGCCGCGCAACTCTTCGACAGCGCGGTTGTATGTGCGGGCCATCTCGATGAAATCCTCGGGCAGGTTTTCATCCATGGTCTGCTCCAGGTCGCCTTCGGCAAGCTGACCAAGAACGCTCGAGAGAGCGGTCAGCGCCTGACGCTGTTCGGCGGCAATCCGGGCACGTTCGCTTGTGCGGCGGTCCGATTCGGCGCTCGAAAGCTCCCGTGCCGACGTCGCCTCTTTTTCCAGCCGGATATTCTCCAGCGCCGAATCGCGGAACACGCTGACCGAGCGCACCATGTCGCCGATCTCGTCGCCCCGCTCGCGGCCTTCGATCTTCACATCGAGATCGCCATCGGCCAGACGCTTCATGATCTCGGTGACGCGGCGCAAAGGTCCGCGCAGCGTCTCGACCAGCATGAGGCCGCCGGCGATGGCAAGCAGCGTGCCCGCCACCATGGCGATCACGGAAACGGTGGCCGAACGCTCGCTGTCCGCCTTGCCGACCTCCTGCGCCTGCGCCACGAAGTTCTTGAGGCCGGCCATGCCTGCCGTCAACGTTTCTGTCGCCTTCGTGCGTGCCGCAGTCCATTCACCCGCGTTGACAATCGTCGTCGCCGTGCTCTTGTCGAGCGCGCTCAGCAGTGTCGCAAGGGTCGGTCCAAAGTCGCGGGTGGCGGCATTGCGTGAATTGAGTTCGGAGACTTTTGCGCTTGTTGCCCTCAGCGCCACGATGTCGGCAATGATATGCGAACGTGCTTCATCGGTCGGCACCGTCATGAAACGCTCGGCATGCAGCTGCATCGCGTTCGAAATCTGGAGCGACTGGTCGATCTGGTCGAGAACGCTCTTCAGCACTTCCACCTCGCCTTCGAGATCGACGAAACGCTCGGCTGCGTCACCGGATTTCTTCGTCACTTCGGCGGCAAGTTCCCCCTGCGGTCTCATGAAGGCACTTGTCGCAATGCGCAAAGCCTGGGCCTTGTCGGCAACCGGCTTGTCGCTGGCGATGACGGCCAGAAGCTGATCGGCTGACTGCTCGATCGGCGCCATGGCCGCCTTGCCGTTGGACGACAGCATTGGAGCGACGATCGCGAATTCCTTTTTAAGCGTGTGGCCGTAAAGCTCCGCGCCCTTGACGGTGGCTTCGTCGGTTTCGGAGGCCCGCACGGCATTGCGCAGATTTTCCAGCCGACGCGCGACGGATCGATACGCGTAGGCTTCAAACAGCTGCCGCTTGGCGAATTTCTCTTTGCCGTCAAACTGTTTCTGGATGATCTCGACCTGCTTGTCGACGCCGTTGGAAGCATCGCGCACGCCTTTGAGGATCTGATTGATCTCCTCGACATTGCGCTTGCGCATCTGTTCGATCGCCCACAGCCCATCCGTGTCGGCTGAGAGCTTAGCCGCAAGCTCGCGGACAACGGCTATCCGGTTACGGTCACCCTCGGTCTGCAACAGCCCTTGCAACCGGCCGACGCCGTCAGCCTGACGCGCGATACTGGACCGCAGGGTCGCGACGGTCTGATCCGACGGAGCCTCGGTGAATGCCTGAAGCGATGACTGGAGATCTTCGAAATCGCCGATATTTTCGATCGTGGCACGCGTCACGGTCATATGACCGTTCAGCGTTTCGGCCGTATAGAAGCCAGCCATTCCCACGCCTGCAATGAGAAGCACCAGTGGCACGACGAAGAGAAGAACCTTCGTGACAATTTTGCGTCTTTGAAGCAGACGATCGACGAATGACATGGAACCCCCGGGTTGTTGAGTAGCCCCCGGCTCCGCTGTTCATTCGCGGGTTATCCAGCAAGCGCCCCCACGTCATGCGGGTAACATTGCTGCACACAATCTGCAAATTCGGTTGAACAAGCGTTAACTCAAGGACGTCCGAGTTGCGATTTCGCAAGAACGGGGACATGTGGCTGCTGGCGGACCGTTTGAAGCTGCGTTAAGACGGCGCGGTCCCGAGGAGACATCATGAGTCTGTCCGAAAACGCACGCGGCGCCCTGGTTATGGCGTTCGCCATGGCGGCATTTACCTTCAACGACGCTTTGGTCAAATCCGTTACGTCAGAGCTCAGCATTGCACAGATCATTGCCGTGCGCGGGGTCATGACCACAACCCTCGTCTATTTCATCGCGCGCCACCTTCGCGCGTCGATTTCGCTGAAAACGCTGAGCCATCCCCTCGTCCTTTTGCGAGGATTTTGCGAACTCGGCGCCACCCTTGCGTATTTCACCGCGCTCGCCCGGCTCGAATTTGCCACCGCTGCCTCCATCATGCAGTCGCTGCCACTGGTCGTCACGCTCGGCGCAGCACTCATTTTTCGTGAACCGGTTGGCTGGCGGCGCTGGAGCGCGATCGGGGTCGGGCTCGTTGGCGTCCTTCTCATTCTGCGCCCCGGCGCGGAAGGCTTTTCGGCGGACGCGGTCTATCCGCTCATCGCTTTATGCTTCACCGCCTGCCGTGACCTGACGACCCGGCGGATCAGCGCTGAAATCCCGACCATCAGCATCACCTTCTTCACGAGTTTCGCCAACACGCTTCTCGGCATTATCCTGATCGTGCCGATGGGCGGTTGGCAACCGGTGAGCGCCGGCACCTTCTCCATTCTCGTCCTGACATCGCTCCTGGTTTTTGCGGGTTATCAGACCGTGATCATGGCGATGCGCACGGGAGAGGTCTCGTTCGTGACGCCGTTCCGCTACACGAGCCTGATCTGGGCTCTGGCGATCGGGATCCTGTTCTTCGGCGAGGAGCCGAGCGGCAGCATGCTTGCGGGAGCGGCAATCGTGATCGGCTCCGGTCTCTACACGTTCGCGCGCGAAAAGAAGAGGAAGCAGCAGGTCGCGACCGCCGCCGACGTCGCCCCGCCCGGCTCCACGCAGACGAGAGAAACGGGCCGATGATAACTGCCTCAAACGATCTCCCGGCTCTCATTCTCGCCGGCGGCCGATCCAGCCGCATGGGGCAAAACAAGGCTGATCTGCCGCTCGCCGGAAAGACGATCCTCGGCCATGTCGTCGATCGGCTCGCGCCTCAGGTGATATCGATCGTTCTGAATGCGCCCGAAGCCTCAGAGAATATTCGCGGGCTACGTCTCGTTCCCGACTTGAGACCGGGCCAGGCCGGCCCGCTCGAAGGCGTCCTGGCCGGTCTTCTCGACCTTCAGGCGCAGGACACCGATGCGTCCCATCTGGTGACGGTCCCTTGCGACAGTCCGTTCCTGCCGCTCGATCTGGTGGCACGTCTCGAAGCCGACGCTGGCCCTGAAACCATTGCCGTCGCTACGTCGGATGGTCGCACGCATCCCGTTTTCGCGCTCTGGCCGAAGTCGATCGCCGACGATCTCGAACACTGGCTTGTCGATCCCGACAACCGTCGCCTCAGGGCATTTCTGGATCGCCATTCGACGGTCTATGTGGATTTCCCAATTCTCGACATCGGCGGCGAAATGCTCGATCCTTTTCTCAATATCAACACTCCGGAGGATCTGGCCTTGGCCAAGCGCTTCACCGAGGCTCTGAGATGACAGTGCCGCCCCGTGTCTTTGGAATTGCCGGCTGGAAGAACTCCGGCAAGACCGGCCTTGCCGTGCGACTGGTGACCGAGTTCACCCGCCGCGGCTACAAGATCTCGACGATCAAGCACGCCCACCACGATTTCGACATCGACAAGGTCGGCGCCGACTCGTTCCGGCACCGTCAGGCCGGCGCGCATGAAGTGACGATCGTCTCCGGCACCCGGTTTGCCATCATGCACGAGCTGCGCGGCGATCCGGAACCCAGTCTGCAGGACGTTCTCGATCGTATCGCGCCCTGCGATCTGGTGCTGATAGAGGGCTACAAGCGCGAGCCTGTGCCCAAGATCGAGGCTCGCAGGCTCGAATCGAAAAGCCGCGAGCCACTGGCTCCGACCGATCCGCACATTGTTGCCATCGCTGCCGATCATGCGGTGGAGGGTACGTCCCTGCCCGTCTTCGATCTCGACGACACGGTCGCCATCGCGGATTTCATCGCGAACGTCGTTTCTCTCCCGCAGAAATGAAAACGCCCGGATAAACCGGGCGCTCTCTGATCAACTCTGGTGAACCAGACTATTTCGACGCAACCGGCTTTACCAGCGCCGTGATGCGGCGGATGGTGACGCGGCGGTTTTCCTGGTTCGGTCCGTCGGTGCGAACCTTCAGGTAGCGTTCGCCGTAGCCCTGGGTCGCCAGGTTTTCCGGCGGGATGCCGTAAGCGTCGGTCAGAACGCGGGCAACGCTTTCCGCACGCTCGTCGGACAGGACGAGGTTGGCATCATCCGCGCCGACGGCGTCGGTATGGCCTTCGATCAGGAAGGTTTCAGCCGGGTCCTTCTTCAGCACCTGGTTGATCGCATCCGCAACCTTGCGCAGCGAGCTTGCCTGGTTCATCGGAATTTCGGCACTGCCTGTTGCAAAGGTGACCGTATCCAAGTCGATACGACGAACCTTGTCGCGGATACGGGCCGAGTAGCGAACCTCATCCAGCGAATAGACGCGCTCGACCTGTTCGACCGGCGGCTGTTCGAGGAACTCGTAGTAGTTCCGGTCAGGCTCCGACGACGTGTCGATAATGTAGTCGTCGAGTGGAACGTCGAGACGCATCGGCGGCAGATCGTCACCCGGATCGCGCCAGGTATAATCTGCACCGCGGTTCTGTTCCGACAGTTCCGGAGCATAGTAGAGAACGTATTCCTCGCCCCCGCGCACGATACGCGACCGCTGGACGATCTCGCCGTAACGGTTCCGCACGGTGACGATCCGGGTGCCGTCGTCGCGCTCGATCACTTCACGTACACGACCATCGCGCAGACGCTCGTATTCCGGCTGGCGACCGTCTTCTTCGTAGAAGCGGCGGCTGTCGTCGTGGCGCACGACCGACTGGTTGTCGATCGAGATGATCACGCGGCCACGATCCCTGCCGCGATCGTTACGACCGACATCCTGGCCGTCCTGACCCCGATAATCCCAGCCACGCGGGCGATCGAACTGTGGACGACGGTCGAGCCGTTCGCCGCGCTCTTCGGACAGTTCGCGGAAATTGCGCCTCTGGTCGGCTGTCTCCCGGGTGTTGGACTGGGAATCAGCGTCGGAACGTGGTGGTGCACGATCGGCCTGCTGGGCATCGCGGTCGCGGTCGCGGCGCGGACGCTCACCATCGCGGTCCGGACGACGCGGACGTGCATCTTCCTTGGCGCTGTCGAGCACCGCTGCACCGTTTTCGACCGGCAGGGTCGGCTGTTCGCCACGCTGCGCAGACTTCGGATCCTTCGCCAGTTCCTTGGCGCGCTCCACCTTGTCAGGCGTATCGGCAACCTGCGGCGGCCGTGGACGGCCGTTTGCGGGCTGATCGGTCTCTGGCTGATTGCGATCGGCCTGGTTGCGATCGGGACGATCACGGCCGGGCTCGTTCGGACTGGCCTGATCGGCATCACCCGGGCGACGGTTGTTCTGGTCGCGATCGGCTGGGTTACGGTCAGCCTGATTACGGTCTGGGCGAGCCGCGTCTGGCTGCGCGGCAGTATCCGGACGGGTCTGGTCGCGCTGGTTGCGATCCTTGGCGTCGCGCGGAGGCGTAGCCCCGTTCTCAGCGTCGGTGTCTCGAGCATTGCGTTCCGCAGCCTTCGGATCAACCTTGGGGTCGGCCTTCGGATCTACCTTGCTGCGATCGCCCTGCGCGCGCGGACGCTCAGGCGACTGTTCATCGCCTGCCTTTTGGCGCTGCGGACGAGCCTGATCCGGATCGGCCTGGTCTGGCTTTGCACGATCAGCCTGTGCCTTTTCAGGCTTGGCCGGCTTTGCATCGTCCGGCTTTGCCCTGTCGGCAGCATCGGCCTTGGACGGATCGGCGCGGTCACGGGATGGCTTCGGGCGCTCGCCTTCGGCATTGGAACGGTCCGCTGCAGGCGGACGCTCCTTGGCATCGCTTCCCTGCGCTTCACGGCGCGGGCGTTCGGCTGCTGCAGGTGCATCCTGCTGACGCTCGGCATCGCGGCGCGCTGGCTTCTTCTGCTCGGGCTCGCCCTGTTCAGCCTGCGCGCGGCGTGCTGGACGCTCGCTTGCGCCGCCGTTGTCTTCAGCCTGCTGGCGACGCTGCGGGCGCTCGCTGGCACCGCCACCGTCTTCCGCGGCCTGGCGACGCTGCGGCCGCTCTGGCTTGTCTTCGCCCTGGCCTGCTTCGCTCTTTTCGCGGCGCGGACGCTGCGGCTTTTCGCCACCACCATCTTCAGGCGCGATGACTTCCTGCTGAACCTGGATGAAACCTGGTACCGAGGCCGGAGCCTGGTTGACTTCAATGGCGGCCTTCAGCGGCATGGCACCAACCGGCTGCAGCATCAGCGGCAGCGACAGCACCGGCGCAGCCACGCTGGCAAACAGTCTGAATTTTTTAGACATGCAATCTTCCTCTTCTCAAGCGTCTCTTCCCTTGGCGCATCCCGTATTATGCATCGTTCGAAAGAATGACCTCGGGCTGACGCGCCGGCTGAACGGGTATTCAACCGATATGGTTCCGCAAAGACTGTTCCCAACCACATGAATGACAACTGAATGCCGCGTTCACCTCCCTCGAGGTGTCATGGGGCAGGAAAATGCCGTTGCAATTTCCCGTTGGCCGGTATCTATAAAACGTCAGACGGGGCGAGCTGGCCTTAAGCCCCGCAACCCGGATGGCGTATGAATTCAACGCCGCCGGTCTTGCCAACAGAGAGGATCATTATGACCATGTCCCGCCTTTTCGCAGCTGCATCCATCGCGGCTGTATCGCTTTTCGCCGGATCCGCGCTTGCCCAGGAAAAGCTCACGATCGGCACCGAGGGCGCTTACCCGCCCTTCAACGTTCTCGAATCCAACGGCAATCTGACCGGTTTCGACATCGACATCGCCAAGGCGCTGTGTGACGAAATGAAGGTCACCTGCACCTTCGTCACCAACGACTGGGATGGCATCATCCCGGCGCTGCAGTCGAAGAAGTTCGATGCTATCATCGCCTCCATGTCGATCACGCCGGAACGCATGCAGCAGGTTGCGTTCTCGAAGAAATACTACAACACGCCGCCGGCAGTCGCCGTACCGAAGGATTCGCCGCTGAAGGATGCGACCGCGGCCTCGCTCAAGGGCAAGACGCTCGGTGCCCAGGGTTCGACCACCCACTCGAACTACACCGAGAAGCATTTCCCCGATTCCGAACTGAAGCTCTACCCGACGTCTGACGAGTACAAGCTCGACCTCACCAACGGCCGCATCGACGGCGTTGTGGACGACATCGTCGTCCTGTCGGAATGGGTGAAGTCCGAAGCCGGCAACTGCTGCAAGATCCTTGCACCGCTCCCGGTCGATGCTGAGATCAACGGCGAAGGCGCCGGCATCGCCGTGCGCAAGGACGAAACGGCACTGGCCGACAAGTTCACCGCCGCGATCGCCGCGATCCGCGCCAACGGCAAATACGCCGAAATCAACAAGAAGTATTTCGACTTCGACGTGTACGGCGACAAGTAATCGTCTATACGCCGGAATATGAACGGCGGAAGGCTTGCCCTTCCGCCGTTTTCCTTTTTAATGACACCTATGACTGAAGCGGCATCTTAAAAGCCGCATGGGGAACGAACCGGAATGACCCTATGAGCGGATGGCTCTCCGCCCTCTTCGATACGCTCGACCCGTTTTGCGGCCCGGCCGGCATCTTTACCTGGCTCGGCCAAGGTTCCCTGATCGCCTGCGGCGACGCCGGATGGGGCGACGAGATCGCCTTTGGCGTCAAGGTCACGATCACGCTGGCCTTGGCGACCCTGCCGGTCGGCCTCATCATCGGCTTCCTGATCGCGCTCGCGGCGCAGTCGGAAGAACGGCTGCTGCGGCTGGCTGCCGGCATCTACACCACGATCTTTCGCGGCCTTCCCGAGCTGCTGACGCTGTTCATCGTCTATTACGGTGCCCAGATCCTTCTCCAGACGGTGCTGTCGACCTTCGGCTATGACGGCCGCGTCGAGATCAACGCCTTCGTCGCCGGCATGGTGGCGCTCGCGGTCGTGTTCTCCTCCTATTCGTCGGAAGTGCTCCTCTCCGCCTTTCGAGCCATTCCACGCGGCCAGTACGAGGCGGGCGATGCGCTTGGTCTTCGTCGCTGGCGCACGATGTTCCTGATCGTCCTGCCGCAGCTGATCCGCATCGCGCTGCCGGGCCTCACCAATCTCTGGCTGATCTTGCTGAAGGATACGTCCTATGTCTCGGTCATCGGCCTTGCCGATATCATCCGCCAGACAGGCATTGCCGCGCGCGTCAGCCGTGAGGCGTTCTTCTTCTATACCATCGCCTGCCTTCTCTATCTTGTGCTTGCGATGATCTCCTCGTTCGGACTGGGCTTCATCGAACGCTGGGCCAAACGCTCGGGAGTATCGCGATGAGCTTTGTGAAAGAGCTGATAGCGCCACGCCCTGCGCCCGCCGTCGTCGCGAGGCCGCTGACCGCTGCCAAGGTTGCGGGCATCGTCGTTCTTGTACTCTGGGGCCTGCTCGCAGCAGGGTTGGTGATGATGGTCATCAACGGCTGGGATACGGCCAAGTTTGAGCGCTATGGGCCGCGCTACCTCAACGGCCTGTGGACGACCATCTCGATTGTCGGCATCTCCATCGTTCTCGGCGCGCTGCTTTCGCTGCCGATCGCGTTCGCCCGCATGTCGAAGAACCGCGTGCTCAACACGATCGCCTACGCCTACGTCTATCTGTTCCGCTCGACGCCGCTGCTCGCGCAGCTCTTCCTGATCTATTACGGTCTCGGCAGTTTCAGGGCGGAACTCGAATCCGTCGGTCTATGGTGGTTCTTCCGCGAGGCCTGGTATTGCGGACTGTTTTCGCTGACGATCAACACGGCCGCGTATCAGGCCGAAATCCTGCGCGGTGCCATCGAAAGCGTGCCGCGCGGCCAGCACGAAGGCGCCGCGGCGCTGGGCATTTCCAAGCGCATCACGCTGCGCAAGGTCATCCTGCCGCAGGCACTGATCGTCGCCCTTCGCCCTTACGGCAACGAAGTGATCCTGATGATCAAAGGCTCCGCCGTGGTCGCGATCGTTACCGTCTTCGATCTGATGGGCGAGACGCGCTATGCCTTTTCGCGCACCTTCGACTACCAGACCTATCTCTGGGCGGCGATCTTCTACCTGACGATGGTGGAAGCGCTGAGGCACCTCTGGGCATTCATGGAAGCCCGCCTGACCCGTCACCTGAAACGCTAGTCCAGATTGCCAAACGGCGCTCCGCCCCTTAAAGCGCTTCGCAACGAAAAGGATGATGGCGATGACGAAGATCGACGAGGAAGCTCTGGCCGAGGCCTACAACCGCGCATTGGCGCTGGAAAAGGCCGGCGATATTGACGCGGCGGTAAAAGCCTACGAAGACGTGCTGGCAATCGACCCCGAGGATCATGGTGGCGCAGCCGTGCGCATCGCCTCCATGGGTCGTGGCGAAACGCCGCCGAGAGCGCCGGACGCCTATGTCGAAACCCTGTTCGACCAGCATGCCGAAAGCTTCGAAGACATTCTTGTCGAACAGCTCGGCTACGCCGTGCCCGTCATCCTGCGCCAGCGTCTGCAGGAACTGAACCTTGGCCCGTTCAAGCGCATGCTCGATCTCGGCTGCGGCACCGGTCTGACCGGCGGTACGCTGCGCGACATGGTGGACGACATCACCGGTATCGATCTCTCCGAAAAAATGGTCGAGATCGCCCATGAGAAGGATCTCTACGAGACGCTCTACGTCGCTGAGGTCGAGGACTTCCTTGACGACAACGACGACGAGCCTTTCGACCTCGTCACCGCAACCGATGTCCTGCCCTATCTCGGCGCGCTTGAGCCCCTGTTCTTCGGCGCTGCCGAAAACATGGTGCCAGGCGGCCTGTTCGCCTTCTCGTCCGAAACGCTCCCCGCATCCGACACCACCCCCTACCGGGTCGGCCCCCACCAGCGCTTTGTCCACTCGGAATCCTACATCCGCTCGCGGCTTGAAGAGACCGGCTTTACCGTCGTGGAAATGACCGAGATCAATGTGCGGATGCAGGACGGCAACCCGAGCCCCGGCCATCTGGTGATTGCGAAGTTGAAGGGCTGAGACCTTAAACTGGACGGTTCGTCGAGTCATATTGACATTACGTATAAGTTGCGCAAATCTTACCCAATCAACCGATAATAGCATTCGGATTGATTGGGGGGATTGCTATGGATGCCACGTCTTGGACTGGGCTGCTGGATAGCCCCTTCTCAAAACTATCGTTTTTGGGCGGCTTGTTTTCGAGCATTGACTGGATAGCTCTCGTCATCGCCCTGCTTGGCCCGCTTCTCATCTTCGCAGCTCGAAACGAAGTGCGCTTGCGCCGGCTGCGACAGATCCAGGATTTCTACGTCAACTTCAGCAGTGAAAAAGGCAGTACCTCAAACACCGTAGCTTCGCGACTCGGCACCAATCCATCCTTCGAATTCGTCCGCTCGAAATACACGGCCGATCTGGTTTTTCCGGAGAAGGACAAATTCGATGCTCTCCCGGAAGCGGACAAGCTGCGGCAGTTTATCAGTCTCGCGGCAAAGGGCCGCGTGACATTCGCGTATCGTCTGTTCCTGTCGTCGCTGGGGTTTGTCCTTCTCAGTTATATCGGCTTCCACATCTTCATTTCCGCGATCTGCTGCGGGCTACAAATCTCCGTTCAGTGCCCTGTGCCCGGTCTCGTCGGCGGTGACACCTCCTCGAAGCTTATCGTGATAGGGTCGCTCGCCTTTATCGGCGCCTACATTTCCTCGGCACGCACCCTTCTTGCCCGCCTCGCTGTGTTCGATCTTTCGTCGACCACATTTCTGAGGATCACCATCGAAAGCCTGGCATCGGTTCTCTTTGCGGCCATCCTGTTTGCAGCCTTTCCGGACCCGCTCGGCGGCATCGGACGTGTTCTGACTGGTGGGGCAACCTCAGGTGCCGAAACCACGGGCCAATCCTTGCCGCTCACATGGATAGCACTCGCGCCGATGCTCGGGCTGCTCCCGCAGAGCTCGACCAAGTTCCTCTTCGTCAAGCTCCAGCAGATCTTCACCTGGGTCAAGGTGAGCGACGACCGCTTCGTGTCCATCACCCCGATCGTGTCGCTCGATGTGATCAACGGCATCGATTACGAAATCCGCTTCCGTCTTGAAGACTGCGGCATCTACGACATCCAGAACCTTGCCACCTACAATCCCATCCTCCTTCACGTCGAAACGCCGTTCGGGATCTATCAGTGCATCGACTGGGTCGCCCAGGCGCAGCTCTGTCATATCGTCGGCCTCGAGCGGTTCCTGGCTTTGCGGGAGTTAAACATCCGGACGATCTTCGACCTCGAACGCGCAATCGACAGCGTCGATTCTCCGGAAGAATTCGACGACATCTACATGAGCATCCTCATGTCGCCGACCAGCAACCTGCGCAGGCTTGCTGACATCGCGAAAATGAACTTCATGATCATGGACGGTACGAATGCCCGCCCGGTCTCGGTGGACGAATACGCCAAGTGGGCCCGGGAGCGGGTCAGCAGCGAGCCGAAACTGATCACGAAAGCCGCCGAACATCTGATGACATGGATTTCGGACGATCTGCACGTCCGCCGCCTGCGTCGGTTGTGGAACGACATTGCTGACAGCCTCGAGCCAGGATCCTCCTACTTCCGGGATTCCAAGCGCAATCCCCAGAACAAAAAGCAGGAAACGTCAGGTCCAGCATCGGATACTGTCTAGGCATTGAGCTCCCCCCGTTCATCATCGGAGCAGCCACACCAACTTCCGTCTTCTCATCTCCGTGCCGAACGGCTAAACCAACTTCGCAATGGAGGTGGCGATGGGACCGCAGCGTTATATTCTCGCCCAGGCCTATAACAATGCCTGGGCCAATCATCGGCTGCTCAAAGCCTGTGCGCTGCTGTCGGCCGCGGATCTTGATGCGCCGCGGCAAAGCTTCTTCCCGTCGATCATCCACACGCTCAACCACATTCTCACGGTGGACTGGCTTTACGTCGGTGCGCTCGAAGGACACTGTCCCGGCGCTTCGGCCTTCGAGCCGCAGACACCCTTCCCCGCGATCGCGGATCTCGATCGGGAACAACGGGCCGTCGACCGTCGCATGATCGATCACTGTCGTCGCCGAGCGAGGCCGACCTCGCCGGGGAAATCCGGATCCCGCGACAAAACCATGTCCAGGTCGAGCGTGCCGATCGAATTCTGCTGCACCTCTTCCAGCACCAGATCCATCATCGCGGCCAGGTGCATGCGATGCTGTCTTCCACCCCTGTTTCCCCACCGCAGCTCGACGAGTTCTTTCCGTCGGACCCGCAGGAACAGGCATTGCGCGCAAAAGACTTCGCCGAACTCGGCTTTACCGAATCCATGATCTGGAGTGACTGACCCATGCTGTATTTCGTTCTAAAAACCCTGCACCTCATCTCCGACTTCCTGCTGATCGGCGGCATGCTGGTGAACGCCTTCGTCATCTCCATGGTGCCCCCGACGATCCGGGTCGGCGTCATCCAGTCGCTGCGCAAATACGACCGCACCGTCACGACCGCAGCCCTTGCCGGCGCGTGGATCTTCGGCCTTTGGCTGGCGATCGGTTACGTCGGCTTTTCCGGCGGCTGGCTTCACGCCAAGTTCGTGCTGGTGATCCTGCTTTCCGCGCTGCACGGCATGCAGGGGGCGGCCATGCGCAAGATGGCGGCCGATCCGAAACGCGATCCGAACGCCTTCGTGCGTCTCGGCATGCCAATCATCATGATCTGTCTCGTGCTGATCGTGGCACTCGCCGTGATCAAGCCGTTCTGATCAGAAGAGAGACCCTGCTCTGCACGACGGTATCACCGAACCAATCTCCAACGCGCCGCAGCCGGCGGGTGGAGCGTCGTGACAGGTCAGCTAGTTAGGCTTGCGAGCGCTTTGCCCTTCCCGTCGGCCTTGCTTTGTTCTAATCCTCGCATCACAGCAATTCAGGGAGTTCCGGCATGGCGAAAGTGGCATTCATCGGTCTTGGCGTTATGGGTTTCCCCATGGCAGGCCACCTGAAGGAAAAGGGCGGCCATGACGTCACGGTCTATAACCGCACCGCGTCCAAAGCTGCCGAGTGGGCAAAGAAGTTCGGCGGAGGAACCGGTGCAACGCCAGCCGAAGCCGCAAAAGATGCCGATTTCGTCTTCATCTGCGTCGGCAACGACGACGATCTGCGCCAGGTGACCACAGGTGAGAACGGCGTTCTCTCTGGCATGAAATCCGGCGCGATCCTGATCGACAACACGACCGCCAGCGCCGAAGTCGCCCGTGAACTGGAGACAGCCGCCAGCGAGAAAGGCATCGGCTTTATCGATGCACCGGTTTCCGGCGGCCAGGCGGGTGCCGAAGGCGGCGTGCTGACTGTCATGTGCGGCGGCGATCAGAAAACCTTCGACACGGCAAAGCCTGTGATCGAGGCCTATGCCCGCATGGTCGGCCTGATGGGTCCGGTCGGCAGCGGCCAGCTGACCAAGATGATGAACCAGATCTGCATTGCCGGCGTCGTCCAAGGCCTGGCGGAAGCCGTGCATTTCGGCAAGCAGGCAGGCCTCGACATCGAGACCGTCGTCGGCGTCATCTCCAAGGGAGCTGCCGGATCCTGGCAGATGGAAAACCGCCACAAGACGATGGACCAGGGCAAATACGACTTCGGCTTTGCCGTCGACTGGATGCGCAAAGATCTCGATATCGTCCTCACCGAAGCCCGTCGCAACGGCGCAAACCTGCCAATGACGGCACTGGTCGACCAGTTCTATGCTGAAGTGCAGGCGATGGGCGGCAAGCGTTGGGACACGTCGTCGCTGCTGGCACGGCTGGAGCGGAAGTAATTTATCGATACGACAGTAGTCGTGGCGACGGCCCGTTGACATTGGCCGTTGCTCTATCCTTAGCTAGAGCAGACTGGTGCAAACCCGGACTCGCGGTTACATCGGCATTATGCGGCGACGGTGAGCCTGACGCGTGGTGGATGTCCTTGCGACGCCCCATGGGTAGAGGGTATTTTGGAGGACCAAGGTCAGCCGGATTGGTGAATATTGATGGCGCATGACTTTCAGGACGACATAGACGCAGTCCAGCGTATCGGTGCCGTACCAACGATCCTTGATGTTGTCTGTCGCGCGACCGGGATGGGATATGCGGCAGTGGTTCGCGTCACGGAGGATCGGTGGGTTGCCTGCCAGGTTCTCGACAACATCCATTTCGGCCTCCCGGCCGGAGGCGAACTGCCGGTCGAAACGACGCTCTGCCACGAAGTCCGGCAATCGCGCGACGTTATCGTCATCGACAACGTCGCCGAAGACCCTGTTTACTTCCAGCATCAAACCCCGAAGCTCTACGGATTGAAGAGCTACATTTCCATGCCTATCATCCTGCCGGATGGCCGTTATTTCGGAACCCTGTGCGCCATAGATCCCAAGCCGGCAGCGCTTAACAATCCGCTGGTGATTGGAACATTCAAGCTGTTTGCCGAACTGATTGCCTACCATCTGGAAGCCGACGAGAAGCTCGATCGGGCCAATGCAAGTCTGCTCGATGCGGAAGCGACGGCTCGGTTGCGGGAACAGTTCATCGCAGTCCTCGGCCACGATCTTCGAAATCCCCTTGCGTCGCTCGACGGCGGCATCAACATCCTGCAGCGCGAAGCGCAAAGCGAGCGGTCTACCAGGGTGCTCAACATGATGCGCGGCAGTATCCTGCGCATGTCCGGCCTGATCGATAACGTCATGGATTTCGCCCGCGGAAGGCTTGGTGGCGGTCTGGGTCTACGCAGGGAAGCAGATCGTCCGCTTGGCCCCACACTGATGCAGGTCGTCTCGGAAATCTGCTCTGCCCATCCAGAGCGGCAGATTGACGTCGAGATAGAGCTGCCGGGCCTGTTCGATGTCGACCATGACCGCCTTGCGCAGATGTTCTCCAACCTTCTGGGCAACGCGATCACCCACGGCTCTACAGAACATCCGATCCGCATTCTGGGAACGGTCGAAGGGGACGAACTGAAATTGGAAATCGCCAATGCCGGAACCGCGATCACCGGCAAGGCGATCGAAAAACTGTTCCAGCCCTTCAGCCGCAGCGATGCGGGCACCCATGATCAGGGTCTAGGCCTTGGCCTCTACATCGCGTCGCAGATCGCCAAGGCCCATGGTGGCCATATCGATGTCACCTCTGATGATACCCAGACGGTGTTCACCTTCCGCATGCCGGCAATCGTGCCGGAAAGCTGATCAGGAACCGCGTTCTCTGAAGCGAACGCGGTTCCTAGTATCACGAGCGATCATTCAGCCCATCGAGCAGCGCCTTGTGGAACCGGTCCGGATCCTGGATCTGCGGGGAATGGCCGAGGTCTTCGAACTCCACCAGCTTCGCCTCGGGGATCGATTCCGCCGCCTGCTTGCCGAGCTTGGTATAATCGCCAAGCGATGCGGCGATCGCCTTGCTGGCGCGGTTAGCGCCCGGAGCCGTCTTGTCCGTCGTGCCGATGATGAGCAGGGTCGGCGTTTTCACCTGCCCGAACTCGTGGACAACAGGCTGGGTAAAGACCATGTCGGAAGTCAGCGCCTGGTTCCAGGCCACCTGATCTCCTCCCTCGCCCGCAGACATGCCGGCGCTCATCTCCACCCACTTGTCATAGCTCGGCTTCCACTGGCCGGAATAATAGAACTTCTGCTGGTAGGCCTTGATGCTCTCGAAGCTGGTCTTCTGCTCACCTTCGAAGGCCGTCGAGATCGACTGGTAGGGCACGCCCTTCGCCTTCCAGTCTTCGAGACCGATCGGGTTCACCAGAACCAGCTGCTCGGTAAAGTCCGGATACATCAGCGCAAACCGCGTCGCCAGCATGCCGCCCATCGAATGACCAACCACCGTCGCCTTGTCGATACCGCGCGCGTCGAGCAGCGCCTTGGTGTTTTGCGCCAGTTGCTGGAAGCTGAATTGATACGCGGCCGGCTTGCTCGACTTGCAGAAACCGATCTGGTCGGGTGCGATCACCCTGTAACCGGCGCCCGTCAGCCGACCGATCGTCGCCTCCCAGGTTGCCGCACAGAAATTCTTGCCGTGCAGAAGCACCACGGTGCGCCCGTTCGGCGTCTCAGGGGCGATATCCATGAAGACCATTTCCAGCGGCTGGCTGTCGCCTGCGGCCGCGGCATCCGGCCTCTGCCCCGCCACGCTGAAGACTTCAGTCTTGAACGGATACTCGAAGCCTTCAAGCCTCGGACCATAGGTCGGGTGCTCCGAGGACACGCCTTGCGCGGCGCCGAGGCCCGGCAGGGCTAAGGCAGCAGCAACGACAACGATAGAACGTAGGAATGGCGTGGGCATCAGGTCTCCTTGAGGCTCGCGCCCGGCACATGGCATGCACCGGGTCACACGCCCAAGGTAGGTCCGGCCTCATTAAGGGCAATCGAAAATAACAGCCCTGTGAAGCGCCTTGACCATCAGTCGCTGTCGCCGGACTTCTGATTGTCGAGCAACATATAGTCGAGCGGCAGTTCGGTCGTGTACTTGATCTGCTCCATCGCGAACACGGACGACACGTCACGGATCTCGATCTTGGCGATGAGGCGCTTGTAGAACGCGTCATAGGCAGCAATGTCGGGCACGACCACGCGCAGCAGATAATCGACGTCACCGCTCATGCGGTAGAATTCAACCACTTCGGGGAAATCCACCACCACTTCGGAAAACCGCTTTAGCCATTCGATCGAGTGGCTTGCGGTGCGGATGGAGACAAACACCGTGACCTTGGTATTGACCTTGACCGGATCGAGAAGCGCCACGCGACGGCGGATCACGCCGTCCTCTTCCATCTTCTGGATGCGCCGCCAGCACGGAGTCGTCGACAGTCCGACCTTCTTTGCGAGATCTGCAACGGCGAGCGTGGAGTCTTCTTGCAGTATGCGCAGAATCTTGCGGTCCAGGCGGTCCATCAAACGTCCTTTCGAAATGATTTTCCGTTATATACCCCATTATCGCACAGTTAAGCGAAATTTGTTCCCCGCACCAGGCTATCCACATGATGCCGAAGCGCTGGAATAACCTCTGCCTCGAACCACGGATTCTTGCGCAGCCAACCGCTATTGCGCCAGCTCGGATGCGGAAGCGGAAGAACGCGCGGGCCCTCATTGGCGAGGAAATACTGCCGCCAGTTCATGACCGTTTCCGTCATGCTCGGCTTGCGCTGCGACCCGAGATGCCATGCACTCGCATACTGCCCGATCACGAGGATCGTATCGATCTGCGGCATCGCCGCCATCACCTGGCTGCGCCAGGCCGGCGCACATTCCTTGCGCGGCGGCAGGTCGCTGCCCTTCGCGTCATAGCCCGGAAAACAGAACCCCATCGGCACGATCGCAAGTCGCCGCGCATCGTAGAACTCCTCGCGCGTCACGTCCATCCAGTCCCGCAGGCGGTTGCCCGATGCATCGTTGAACGGCAGACCACTCTCGTGAACCCTCAAGCCCGGCGCCTGCCCGGCGATCAGCAACCGAGCGGTGGCAGACAGCACGGCAACCGGCCGCGGCTCGTGCGGCAGCCGGTCCGCTTCACCTTTCAGTGGATGATCGCGACAGATGCGACACTGCGCGAACGAGGCCGCGAGGGACGCGATGCCAGCCGGATCGCCATTCACCACGAAACCGCAGCCTTCAGCCGGTCGAACATCTCGCCTACGCGATCGACAAGCGCCGTTGTGCCCTCGTCGTCATCCATCGCCCCCTTCGCCGCCCGGTACGCTTTCGGCCTCTCGAACGGTCCGACCCAGATCCCCTCGCCTGCACCCTTCGCGGCCGCCTCCTCGCGCCCGTAACCACCGGACGCCACAGCCATGCCCTGGCGCACCATCTCGCCATTGATGTCGAGGTCACCGCGGCGGCAGGAGACCAGAACACGCCGGTAGCGATCGCGCGCGTCGCCGCGGCACTCGGTCATGGAACTCGCCGCAAGCTTCGACAAGGCTTCGCGAGCCGCATCGCCGCAGGCCCACTCTGCGCCCTTGCCATCGCCACAGGTCTGGCCAGCCTCCGGCGCATCGATATCGACAAGCCGAAGCCGCTCAGCACCGGCGGCCAGCGTGTCGCCATCAATCGCAAAAAACGGACCGTTGATCGCGCTTCCCTGGCCGATATCGAGCTTGGCGATAATCAGCGAGCCCAGGAAGATGAACGCCGCCAGGAACACGGCGTCGCGGCCTATTTTAACGATACGGGTCACATTTGAGCCTTACAACAAAACGGAAGCTTCACGGAAATGGCAAACAAATCCTTTCCCGGCAGCATCTTCTTAAGGTTTGCGGATTAGCCTCTCAAGTACCCCGGGGATATCAGTTTACAGGCCCAGTACACAGCCTATGAGTAGCGGCGTCAGCACATCAACCGACAAGAATATCGTCGATCGCACGCGCAGCCACCGCAACAAGGCTGTCTCGAAGGCTGTCCGTGCGACCCGTGATCGGCTGCAGTCGTCGTCCAATGGCAATTTCGCGTTTGATCGCGATATGCTCTCCATCCATATCGGCTCCGGTTTGCAGGCGGCACTGATGACGCCGCTCGTTGTTGCTGTCGTCACCGCCATCGGCTTCTATCTCAATCCGGATATCCACATCTTCGCCTGGGCGCTGCTGATGCTGTGCCTGCACGCGATCAACGTGCTTCTGGCACGCCGTGCGAGCAAGGTGGAGATAACGGCTGCCGACACCAGGAAATGGCGTAGACGCCTTCTGACGGGACATATCCTGCTCGGCTGCGGCTGGGGCGTCTTCGCGCTTCAGGGCTGCTCCACCTGCGCTGGCGACAGCTTCTATTTCTACAAGGGCGCGGTGCTTCTGTTTGCGGTGTCCTACACCGCCATGAGCACGTTCATGCTGCGCCAGAGCGTTCTCTACGGCTTCGTGCCGATGATTGCGGCGCTTCTCAGCATCGCCATCCTGTCGGGTCAGGTCCTCGATATCGGCCTTACCGCCATGTGTGCGACGGCGGTCGTGTTTTTCCATTACGTCGCCGAGCGCCTCTACCGCTCCAACCTGACGCTGATGTCCTATCAGTCGGAAAAGGACGATCTGATCGCCGAGCTCGAAGTGGCAAAGTCCATGTCCGACGAGGCCCGCCGCCGTGCAGAAGAAGCCAATCTGGCAAAATCCCGCTTTCTTGCCTCGATGTCGCACGAGCTTCGCACCCCGCTCAACGCTATCCTCGGCTTCTCGGAGGTGATGAGTTCCGAGGTCCTGGGCCCGCTCGCCAACCCGACCTACCGGGAATACTCCGGCGACATCCACCGCTCCGGCCAACACCTCCTGAACCTCATCAACGAGATCCTCGACCTGTCGCGCATCGAAGCGGGCCGCTACGATCTGACGGAGGATTCGCTGTCGCTTCTGGAAGTGGCGGAAGATTGCATCGGCATGGTCCAACTGCGGGCCCGGGCGAAAAGCATCACCATCCGCGACCAGTTCGAAAAGCACATGCCGCAGGTCTGGGCCGACGAGAAGTCGATGCGCCAAGTCATGCTCAATCTTCTCTCCAACGCGGTCAAGTTCACGCCCCAGGGTGGCGAAATCACCGTCAAGGTGGGCTGGACCGCGGGCGGCGGCCAGTATGTGGCGATCAAGGATAACGGACCGGGCATTCCGGAAGAGGAAATCCCGATCGTGCTCTCCGCCTTCGGTCAGGGATCGATTGCCATCAAGAACGCCGAACAGGGGACCGGTCTCGGCCTTCCGATCGTCCAGGCGATCCTTGCCAAGCACGACGGTCAGTTCATCCTGCGCTCGAAGCTGCGCGAAGGCACCGAAGCCATCGCCATCCTGCCCTCGACCCGCATCCTCCAAAGCGTCCCCGCCATCGCCGACGCCCCCGCCATCGAACGCCGCCGCAAGAGTTTCGCTTAACATCACGTTGCGACATCAGTCACGAGCCGGGGCACCAAATGGTCAGTTTCACAACGTCGTCCGGCAAAGTCACAGTCGACAACTGGGGCTATGAGCTCCAGGGCACGAACGGCAATCCGCTTGATGGCGGTCTGCTGGCGTCCGCGACCCATGATTTTCTTGTCATCGATTCCACGCGTGACGGCAGCAATGCGGAGCGGTTTACCGCCGACGAGATCACCCGGATGAAGGACGGCATGGGCGGCCCCTCGGTGGTCGCGTCCTATATCTCGATCGGCGAGGCCGCGGAGTTTCGCGACTACTGGAAGACGACGTGGACATCGGGCGGCGAAGCCAGCGACAAGCTGACGTCGAAAGCCCCTGACTGGCTCGGTCCCGTCAACGCCGACTGGCCGGAATCGCGCAAGGTTCGCTACTGGGACAAGGACTGGCAGGACCTGATCTTCAACGACAAGAAGACCGGGGATTTCGATGCGATCGTCAAGGCAGGCTTCGACGCCGCCTATCTCGATATCGTCGATGCCTATTATTTCTGGGGCGCCGAGGCCTCCGCCAAGGACAGACAGCCGGGCGATCCCGCAAACACGAAGCAAGCGGCGCAGCGCATGGTGGATTTCATCGTCGCGCTGACCGACCATGCCCGCAAAACCAATCCCGACTTTTTCGTCATTCCGCAAAACGGTGCCTTCATCATGGAGGACCTCGGCTCCGACAGCGCCCGCAAAAAGGCCTATCTCGGCGCAATCGGCGGCATCGCAGTCGAGGACGTCTATTATGGCGGCGATGCGGATGAGAACAACAAGCTCAACCCGGACCGCGAGACGATCGACATCCTCAAAAAGGATTTCCTCGCGAACGGCAAACCGGTCTTCGCCGTCGATTATATCAACGGCACGGCGCGGATCGATGAGTTCAACAAGCTCGCTCTGAAAGACGGGTTCATCCCATACGCCGCACCAGATCGCGATCTCGACCGCCTGGCCGCCCCCCATGACGGCGACCCGGCCTTCATCCGCCCCACCGACAAGGACGATAGCCTGCGCGGCTCGCAGCTTGCCGATACGATCGACGGTCTTGCCGGCAACGACCGGATCGACGGACGCAACGGCAATGATCGCCTCGATGGCGGCAAGGGCAACGACACCCTGATCGGCGGATCCGGCAACGACAAGCTTTCCGGCGGGGCCGGAAACGACAAACTCTACGGCGGCGCCGGCAAGGACGTCCTGTCCGGAAGCACCGGCGCGGATATCTTCGTGTTCGATACGAAGTTCGGCGTGTCCAATAGCGACACGATCAGCGCTTTCAGTGCGAAGGACGACACCATCTGGCTGGACGACGATATCTTCGCCAAGGCCGGCAAGGTCGGAGATCTCCTGTCCAGCGCATTCCACACCGGCACCAAGGCGCATGATGCCAGCGACCGGATCATCTACGAAAAGCTGACAGGCAAACTGTTCTACGACGCCGACGGCGCCGGCAAGACCGCCGCCGTGCAATTTGCCCAACTTGACAAGAACCTCGGCCTCACCGCCGCCGATTTCGACATCATCGGCTGAGGCACAAGCGCATTTCGGATCAGATCCAGATCTGCTTCACCACCACATAGAGCGCAAACAGGCCGTTGGCGCAGAGCAGACAGAACACGGCGAAGGAGCCAAGATCCTTCGCGTGCCGCCCGACAACCGAAATCTCCGGCGACACCCTATCGACAAGTTCCTCGATTGCCGTGTTGAGCGCTTCCACGCAAAACAGCACGAGCATCAGGATGATGAAGATGAAATAGTCGCCAAAGCCCGCTCCGGCGACCGCAAAGATGACGATCCCGATCAGGAAGGCGTAAACCTCCTGCCGGAACGCCGCCTCGCGCCAGAGCCTGGCGAGGCCCTGCATCGAATACCGGAACGAGGCGATGATCCTGCGAAAGGTCGCCGCTTTTTCGATATGGCTGTCCAGCGGCGTCTTTTCCATCCAGCATCAGTCCTTGTTGCTGACGCCGGCCTGCTCGAAAGTCGCCATGCCGGTGTGACACGCAGCCGCCGCCTTGACGATACCGGCCGCAAGCGCTGCACCGGTACCCTCGCCCAGCCGCATGCCGAGCGCCAGAAGCGGCGTCTTGCCAAGCTTCTCGATGGCCTTCAGATGCCCCGGCTCACCAGAGACATGGCCGATCAGGCAGTGATCGATCGCCGACGGATTGGCCGCCTTCAAGATAGCGGCCGCAGCCGTCACCACATAACCATCGAGCAGAACGGGGATCTTCTCCATCCGCGCCGCGAGGATAGCGCCGGCGATCGCTGCAAGCTCGCGCCCGCCGAGGCGACGCAGCACTTCCAGCGGGTCCGACAGATGCTCCTTGTGGAACTCGACCGCCTGCTTCACTACGGCCACTTTGCGGGCGAGAAGCTCGCCATGCGAACCGGTCCCGGGACCAACCCAGTCTTCCGCTTCGCCGCCGTAGAGCGCCAGGTTGATTGCGGCCGCAACCGTCGTGTTGCCGATCCCCATTTCGCCGATACACAGGAGATCCGTGCCGCCGGCAATCGCCTCCATGCCGAACGCCATGGTCGCCGCACAGTCGCGCTCGGACAGTGCCGCTTCGGTGGCGATGTCGCCGGTCGGATAATCGAGCGCCAGGTCGAAGATCTTGAGGCCTAGATCATGCGTGACGCAGATCTGGTTGATCGCCGCACCGCCAGCCGCAAAATTCTCGACCATCTGCTGCGTCACGGACGAGGGAAACGGCGTAATCCCGTGTCTGGTGACGCCGTGATTGCCGGCAAAGATCGCCACCAGCGGCCGCGTCACGCTCGGCGCCCGCCCAGACCAGGCCGCCAGCCAATAGGCGATCTCCTCAAGACGTCCGAGCGAGCCCGCCGGCTTTGTCAGTTGCGCGTCGCGTTCGCGGGCCGCCACCAATGCCCTTGCATCGGGGCCGGGAAGGTTCTGCATCAGGGTGCGGAAATCGTCGAACGGCAGGCCGGTCATGCTCATGGAAAACTCTCTTCGGTCTTTTCGGGCGGTATCGTCTTCTGACGCTGGATCGGGTAGGGATTGATCATTCAGCAAATCATACTTTATGCGCCATCTCATAATCGGCTATCAGCGACGCGACAAGGTCAGGTCGGACGGGACAAGGTCAAAAAGGCTGCGGCCGAAAAACCCATTCTAAAAACAGGCCTCGCAAAGGCAGGAGAGACAAACTGCTACACGCAAACCACTTCGTTGCAGATCTCGCCCGCTCGGTAGGGTTCCTCAGCCGCCTGCCCGTGCCGGATCGCTTCTTTGCCGGCTATGATGGCACCGTCTCACGCGCCGTGCGCGCCTTTCCGGTCGCCGGATTGCTGATCGCGTTTCTTCCCGCTCTCCTTCTCCTGAGCCTCTGCAGCATCCAGTCAACCGCTGGGGATACGCTCCTGCCGGTTCTGATCGCACTCGCACTCATCACCCTCCTGACCGGCGCGCTACACGAAGATGGCCTTGCCGATGCCGCCGACGGTCTCGGCGGCGGACGCGATGCGGATCATGCGCTTCTCATCATGAAAGACA
This sequence comes from Neorhizobium sp. AL 9.2.2, assembly GCF_013317225.1. Taxonomy (NCBI): domain Bacteria; kingdom Pseudomonadati; phylum Pseudomonadota; class Alphaproteobacteria; order Hyphomicrobiales; family Rhizobiaceae; genus Neorhizobium; species Neorhizobium sp. AL 9.2.2. The sequence goes on along the minus strand of NZ_JAALXU010000003.1, from coordinate 958,078 downwards.
GCCGCATCGGCTCCTACGGCGTCGTCGCGCTTATTCTATCCTTCGGCCTGCGCGCCGCAGCACTGGCCGGCATTGCGCGCCTTTCACCGGAAGCGGCGGCTCTTGCCCTTCTCTCCAGCGCCGCCGTCAGCCGCGCACTGCTGGTTGCCCATTGGCGCGCCCTGCCCCCCGCTCGAAACAACGGCGTCGCAGCCGGTGCCGGAATGCCCGACGACGACGCCCGCAATCTCGCGCTCTTGATCGGCGCTGCCGCCGGCCTTGTCTTGCTCATACCCGGTTTCGGCCTGCTGCATGCGCTGATCGCGCTTGGCCTGTCTGCCGCCGCCGCCTGGGGTTTTACCCGCTACGTCTCGAAAAAACTCGGCGGGCATACCGGCGATACGATCGGTGCCACGCAACAACTCTGCGAGATCGCCCTGTTATCGGCCCTTGCTCTCGGCCTCTGAACCCACGATATGGACGCGATGATTTCGCCTTGCACACTGATATGTTCGATCGACATGAAAACAGGCTTTTGCCTCGGCTGCGGACGCACCGGCGACGAGATAGCCGGATGGACCGGTTTCACCGATGACGAGCGCGTTCAGCTGATGGATCTGCTGCCCACACGGCTCGACACCGTCGAACCCGAAAAGCTCGGTGAGCTCAAGCGCAGAAGAACAGCAAACGCCACCGTCAGGAAGGAAACAACCACCGCATGAACGGCTTTACCGTTGTCCTCCTCATCCTCGGTGCCGGTCTGGCGCTGCTCGTCTACAACCACGACAGCGGCCGCACATTCGGCATGGCCAACGAGGATTTCGGCAGCCTCGTCTATCTGATCCCGATCGCCGCACTTTTATCCGCCGGCGTCCTGCAGGGCCGCCGCGGCAACCTCGGAACCGTTGCCCGCCAGCTTGCCATCTGGCTGGTCATCATCATGGCGCTGGTTGCGGGCTATCTCTACCGAAACGACTTCAGCAGCTTTGGCGCCCGCATGACGGCAGGCCTGCTGCCCGGCACCGCGGTCGTCACCACATCCAGCGACGGCAGCAGCGAAGTAGTCATCCACAAGACGCTCGGCGACCATTTCAAAGCCAATGTCGGCGTCGACGGCAAGGTCCTGCCGATGCTGGTCGATACCGGTGCAAGCAGCATCGTATTGACCTACGAAGATGCACGCCGCATCGGCCTTGATCCTTCGGCGCTGAGCTACTCGGTAACTGTCATGACCGCCAACGGCCGCGCCCAGGCAGCGCCGGTGCGTTTGAGCGAAGTCTCGATCGGCCCGATCGTCCGGCGCGATGTCCGCGCCATGGTGGCGGAAGAAGGCAGGCTCGACGAAAGCCTTCTCGGCATGACCTTCCTCTCCACACTCAGCTCGATGCAGATGCAGTCCGATGAGCTGAGGCTAAAGGATTAGCGGCTTCCGCTGCCAAACCTACTCGGCAGCGACCAAGGACACCGCAGCAAGGGGCGCCAGCGCTCGGACCGGATCGGCCTTGCTGCGATAATGGCTGGGCGGATCGCCGATCACGCGTTTGAAGGCGCGGCTGAACGAGGCCTCGGCGTCATAGCCCAGCCGCTCGGCAACCATTGCCACGCGCATCCCGTCCTTCAGCCACAGCCGGGCCTGGTGCATCCGTACCCTTGCCACATACCGCGCCGGCGTTTCGCCGACGACGCGCGCGAACCGTTCTGCGAAGCCGGAGCGGGAGATGCCCATCAGCCGCGCCAGTTCCACATTGTTCCAGTCGCGTTCCGGCTGAAGATGGATGGCCGCGAGCACCCGGCCGACATCGGGGCTCCGGACGGCTGCAATCCAACCGCGCGTCTCGCCGCAACCGTGTTCCACCCAGGTGCGGATCATCGTCGCCATCAGCACGTCAGCCAATCGTGCCAGAATGCCACCGGCACCGACTCGGTCCATATCCACTTCGCGCGTCATCGCCTCGAGGAGATGCGGAATGGCCGGGTCATCCTTGGCAAGATCGCTGGTCAGCATCGTCTCCGGCATCATCTGGAGCAGCGGATGCAGCCGGTCGACGTTGAAGCGCAGGGAGCCGCTGAACACCAGCGTACCGCCGCTCTCCGCCGTATTGCGGCACTTCAGGTCATAGATGCCGGTGCAGACTTCCTTGCGGCCGTAATTTTCGAACGGCAAGGTCGGCACATCGGCAGCGCTGGCCAGAACATGCGCCTCGCCCCGCGGGATCAGCACCGCATCGCCGGTTTTCAGTTCCTGCCAGTCGCCGGTTTCGGTCTTGATGATCGCCCGGCCGCATTTGATGAAATGAAACCGCGCGGCGTCCTGCGCCGGAAACGCCGTTCCCCACGGCTCGGCCAGACGGCAACGACCGTAGTCGACCCCGTCGAGACGCAAGCCCCGCAACATCTCGGTCAGCGGATCGGAAATGAGCTCAGCAGTCAGATTGGACGAATGATCAAGCATATCGGATTATCTAGCATGGAACATCCGGCGAGTGAAGCCTATCCAGGGCGCATCATTCAGTCAGGAGTCTATACCAATGGATATGAGCGTCCAACGAGCCACGTCGCCGCAGGCCGACGACACACCCGCGCGCTGGGGAGCTGTCATATCGCTGACCCTTGGCGTCTTCGGCCTTGTCACCGCGGAATTCCTGCCCGTCAGCCTGCTGACGCCGCTGTCGGCGGATCTTGGCGTCGGCACCGGCGTTGCCGGCCAGTCGATCACGACGACCGCGGTCATTGCAGCCATCGCCGGCCCCGGCGTCATCATCGGCACCCGCAATATCGACCGGCGCTGGACGGTTCTCGCCCTGACCACGCTTCTGATCATCTCGAGCCTGCTGGCGGCGGTCGCCAACCACATCGTCATGCTGCTGGCCGCCCGTGTCCTGCTCGGCATCGGCCTTGGCGGGTTCTGGGCCATGTCGGCAGCACTTGCCATGCGCCTCGTGCCGCCGGCCCGCATGCCGCGCGCCATGGCCATCATCATGGCCGGCGTCTCGCTTGCCACCGTCTGCGCTGCCCCGCTCGGCGCCTGGCTGGGTTCGACACTCGGCTGGCGCTCGGCATTCTACCTCTCCGCAGCCGTGGGCGTGGTCGCACTGGCCGTTCAGGCCTTCACCCTGCCCGCCTTGCCGCCGACCGGCCACGCAGGTCTTGGAACGCTCGCGGCCCTGATGCGCCGTCCGGCCATCCGCACCGCACTCTTCACCATCCTCCTCTTCGTCGCAGGCCATTTCGCCGGCTTCACCTATATCCGTCCGTTCCTGGAGCGCGTGCCGAAGCTCGACGTCGAAACGATCTCGCTCATCCTCCTCGGCTACGGCATCGCAGGCTTCGTCGGCAACATCCTCGGCGGCATTGTCTCGGAACGCAGTGCACGTCTGTCGGTGACGATCTTCGGCAGCCTTGTCGCCGTATCGGCCCTGATACTGGCGATCGGCGGCGCATCGCTTGTCGTCTCAGCTGTCGCAATAGCCCTCTGGGGCCTCGCCTTCGGTGCATTCCCGGTCAGCATCCAGAGTTTCGTCGTGCGTCACGCCCCTGACGAGGCCGAAAGCGCCGGTGCGCTCGTGATCCCCGCCTTCCAGATCGCGATCTCCAGCGGTGCCGTCCTCGGCGGCATCCTGATCGAAACACAGGGACCGATCGCCGTCATCTCCTTCCTCGGCCTCGCCGCCCTCGCCGGCACCTCGGTCATGGCCGCCCGCGGCGAACGCCGCCGGTTGTCACTGGGCTAGACAGGCCTGAACCAACGCGCAAAAGAAACGCCCGCAACAGCAATGTTGCGGGCGTTTCTGTGAGGGTCTATTTAGTGGAGGCAGCCAGGTGCGGACCGGCTGAGCCGGTTAGTTCCGCAACCGATACCCGGTCTTGAACATCCAGCCCAACACCGACAGGCAGATCACCAGAAACAGCGCGATCATGCCGACCGAGATCATCGGGTTGACGTCGGCGATTTCGTAAAAGCTCCAGCGGAAACCGCTGACCAGATACAGAACCGGATTGAGGTGGCTGACCGCCTGCCAGAAGGGCGGCAGCATGTCGATCGAGTAGAAGCTGCCGCCGAGAAACGTCAGAGGCGGCACGACCAGCATCGGCACGACGTTCAACTGCTCGAAATTCTTCGCCCAGATGCCGATGATGAAGCCGAACAGGCTGAAAGTGATCGCCGTCAGCACCAGGAAGAGGATCATCATGAATGGATGGGCGATACGGATCTCCACGAAGAAGGACGCGGTCGCGAGAATAATCAGGCCGATGATCAGCCCTTTGCTCGCCGCCGCTCCCACATAGCCGAGCAGCACCTCCGTCATCGCCACCGGCGCCGAAAGGATCTCGTAGATCGTGCCTGTAAACTTCGGGAAGTAGATGCCGATCGAGCCGTTGGAAACGCATTGCGTCAGCAATGTCAGCATGATCAGGCCCGGCGTGATGAACGACCCGTAGGACACGCCTTCGATGGTCTGGATACGCGAGCCGATCGCCGTGCCGAACACGATGAAATAGAGCGACGTGGTGATGACCGGCGACAGCACGCTTTGCAGCAGAGTGCGGCGCATACGGGCCATCTCGAAATAGTAGATCGATTTGACGGCTTCGAAATTCATGCCCGTTCTCCCGCTTTTTCAGCCACCAGCGCCACAAAAATATCCTCCAGCGAGCTTTGCCGCGTGGAGAGATCGCGGAAATGGATGTTCTCCCGCGCAAGCGTCGCCAGAAGCGAGGCGATACTGTCCTGCGCTTCCTCGCCCTGATAGTCGTGGATCAGCGTCGTGCGATCGTCGGACAGCGTCAGATTGTAGGATTCTAGGCTGTCCGGCAGCGCAGAAAGCGGTGCTGCAAGCTCCAGCCGCAACTGCTTGCGGCCGAGCTTCGTCATCAGCTTTGCCTTTTCCTCCAGCAGAAGAAGGCTGCCGCCATCGATGACACCGACCCGGTCGGCGATCTCCTCGGCCTCCTCGATATAGTGGGTGGTAAGAATGATCGTGACGCCGCTTTCGCGCAGCTTTTCCACCACCAGCCACATGTCGCGGCGCAGGTTGACGTCGACGCCGGCGGTCGGCTCGTCGAGGAACAGCACTTTCGGCTCATGCGACAGCGCCTTGGCAATCAGCACGCGACGCTTCATGCCGCCGGAAAGCTCGCGCAGCATGCTGTCCTTCTTCGTCCAGAGCGAGAGGTCCTTGAGGATCCTCTCGATCAGGGCCGGATCCGGCTTGCACCCGTAGACGCCGCGCGAAAAGCAGACGGTGTTCCACACGGTTTCGAACTGGTCCGTGGTGAGTTCCTGCGGCACCAGTCCGATCAGCGACCGGGTCTTGCGAAAGTCCTTCACGACGTCGTAGCCGCCGACTTTGACAGTGCCGGAACTCGGGTTGACGATCCCGCAGATGATCGAGATCAGCGTCGTCTTGCCGGCGCCGTTGGGGCCGAGAAGCGCAAGGATTTCGCCCTCCTCGATATCGAGATCGACGCCCTTCAGCGCCTGAAAACCATTACCGTAGGTCTTGGTCAGCTGGCGGATGGAAACGATAGAAGTCATTGTTACTCGCTGGGAGACTTGAATGGGGAACTGAATTTCTGAATTGGCATCAGATATAGGCTCAACGCATCGCGCAACCATCCCCAGGCAGTCGAATATTGCGTTCGGATTTCGCGACCAATGGTGTCAGGCAAACACGCTCAGGAAGAACTGGATCGATATTCCCACCAGAAACAGCGCGAAACCGAATTCCAGCTGCCGCTTCGAAAGCGCGTGCGCCAGTCTCGCCCCATAGGGTGCCATCAGCAGCGTCACCGGGATCAGCAGAGCCACCGCCATCCAGTTGATATAGCCGGTGGAAAACGGCGGCAGGCCGGGTTCACCCCATCCGCCCCAGACGTAGCCGATCAGGCCCGGCAGCGAAATCAGCACGCCGACGCCGGACGATGTCGCGACCGCCTGATGGATGGAGCGGCCATAGAGGGTCATGAAAGTGTTGTTCATCACACCGCCGCCAATGCCCATCAGGCCTGAGAGAATACCGATCCCCGTGCCGACCAGGAATTTCACCGGGTTCCTGGGCAGATCGTCACCCAGCCGCCAGCTTGCCCGGTTGAATATCATCCGCAGCGCCAGAAGCAGCGAGATGACGGCAAAGATGATCCTGAGCTCGGTGCTGGACGACCATGCCGCGACGACGGCGGCGATCATCGTGCCGAGCGGCACGGCAATGATCCAGCCCTTCAGGAGATCGATGTCGACAGCATCGGCGTTTTTCTTTCGATGCGCCATGAAGGAGCGGATCGACGTCGGCACGATGATCGCAAGAGAGGTGCCGAGCGCCAGATGCATACGCACCGCGTCGGAAATGCCCAGCAGGCCGAACACGTGAAAGAAGATCGGCACCAGGATCGCGCCGCCACCGATCCCGAACAGCCCGGCAAGAAGTCCCGCCAGCACGCCCGCTGCCAGAAGTGCTGCGATGAAAGGCAAAAGGTCGGCCAGCGGCGGCATGAGAGGCTGCATCGTTCGTCTCCGAAGGCAGCGCTCAAAAATTGGATTCTGCATGCCGCTGTCATTTTCCCGTGACGTTCTGACAGCATGATTGCGCAGAGGCAAGCAATGGGCGCCCGGTTCCAGGTTTCTGGAGTGCCGCAACACCAAGCCGGTCGGCCGTTATCACCAGATCCTTTTCAGCATTTTCTTTCGCTTGCCGCATCACCCCGCCTCAGCCAAAGGCGGGTCTCCTACCGGGAGACAGGCTTCCCCCCGCGAGCCGTCTCCACTTTCGCCGGCCTCCGGGTGAAAACCCAGAGCCGGCTTTTTCTTGTGCTGCGTGAGCTTGGGCAACCGTAGCGTGGACGTCAGCTACAGTAGCGCCGACCGCCCTTGCGTGGGCGCAGGTCGAAGTGGAAGTGGTTCCAGTGCTCGGCATTGCTGCCGGGTCCAAGCACCGTGTTGAAATACTTGCAGCTGTCGGTGCGCACGGATTTGAGCAGCGCACCCTCGCGGAAGGAAAACAGCCCCTTCTTGCGCACGTTGATATCGTGACCGTTCTTCAGCACGATGGCACCGATATCGATTGCGTTGCCCTTGGCATGTTCCGACATCGGGTTGTAGCGCTGCCGCGAATTGTTCATGCGACGGCAGGAATAGCCACCCATCGGCTGGATCTTCTGGATGCCGGAGAGGTAGCGCAGACGTGCCGATGGTGCGAGTTCGCTCTTCACCCACTTGGCGAAGGCAAGCGTCACCTGACAGTTCAGCGTCACCGCCGGCTTGACATCGATGCCGCCGGAAAGACCGGAAAGCTTCACGGGGTAGTCGACGCCGCAGCTCGGACCGTTGGAGATGCGCGGCTGATCCCGGAACTCGACGCCCATCCGGCGCAGTTCCGCCCGGCAGCTCACTTCCGATTGCGGCATGACGTTGCGCAGAAACGGCTTGTCCGGCTCGCTCATCGGACCCGACTGGATCGTTGGATTGTTCGGACGCAGCATCGCCACCTGCTGGCTGCGAACCGGCGCACGGCTCGGCGGCGTCACGGGCGAACGGTCGCCCCAGACCTGGCTACCGCCGGCCAATCCGTCATTCATCATTTCATCGCGCGCGCCCGCGCCGGAACGCTTCGGCGGCACAATGACACGATCATCTTCGACGTTGGAAATCGGCTGGCGTCTCGCACTCAGTGCACGCGGATTGTCCGTGCCGATGCCATCGACCACCGGCTGGTCGCCGACGCCTTCGGCGATATCGCTGTCCTGCTCTTCCGCAAGGCCCGTCACACCGCTCTCGTCCGGATCGAAGCCGAGCTCGCTATCCATGTTGACGCCCTCTTCAGGCGAGGCGGTGGGCATTCCGCCCTGCCCGAGCGGCGAGGAGGATACGGGTGGCGCCAGCGAGGCTGACTGCATCGGTTGCGGCGCGCGCAGATAATGTCCCCCGTCACCGGGAGGGCTGTTCGAGGCGACCGGAGCATTCATCATGCCAACCGAAGCGGCTGGCGAAGGACCAGCCTGATAACCGGCGTTTGTCTGGTAGGGCGACTGGGCGATCGTGTCGGGCGGCAGCGGCGCGACAGGCTGGATCGCGCCGACGCGCGTCCCGCTATCGATCGACGCAGGCGGAACAAGGTCGCTGGAAGAACAGGCGGCAAGCATGGTGGAGACCATCAGCAGCGCCAAAGCTTTGCGCATAAAAGTCTTCGGGGCCATCCGTTGGGCCTGCTTCTCGAGAAGCGCATACGCCATACCAGTTGCCACCCTCTGGTGCCGAAATCACACAAGCGCAAATTGTAGGAAGATTCGGTAAACGAAGCCTTGCCCAATCGAGGCCGTTTCATGGTCATTTCATGCAGGCAGCGCGAGCTGCCACACACTACAACTGCACCTTTGTGAAGACCATCGCATGTCCGCCGCGCGTAAAAACGCCCGCCCGCAAGCTGCGGACGGGCGCATCGACGTCAGTCACTCAGGCCGCGCGAACCCGGTCCGGTTGACGAGTGTCCTTTACGGCCTCGCCATTCAGTCGGAAGGTCGAAAGCAGATGCTGCAGATGATGGCTCTGGTCGGCCAGAGTCTGGCTGGCAGCGGTCGTCTCCTCCACCATGGCAGCGTTCTGCTGGGTCATCTGGTCCATGTGGTTGACCGACGCGTTGATCTCCCGCAGCCCGCCCGACTGTTCGTGCGCGGTCGTCGCGATCGTATCCACATGGGCGTTGACCTTTTCGACCAGCACCGCAATCTCCACCAGCGCATCACCGGTGGAGCGCACCAGCGCCACGCCGGTCTCGACCTCGTGCACGGAAGCACTGATCAGCGCCTTGATCTCCTTGGCGGCCTTGGCAGAGCGCTGCGCCAGTTCGCGCACTTCCTGCGCAACCACGGCGAAGCCGCGACCCGCCTCGCCTGCCCGCGCCGCCTCGACGCCGGCATTGAGCGCCAGAAGATTGGTCTGGAACGCGATCTCGTCGATCACCCCGATGATCTGGCTGATACGGCTGGACGACGTTTCGATACGGCCCATAGCATCCACCGCGCTGCGGACGATCTCTCCGGAACGGCCGGCACTTGCCTTGGTCTCGGCGACCATGACGCGTGCCTCGCGAGCCCGCTCTGCCGCAGTTCCGACTGTCGCGGTGATCTCGTCGAGTGCGGCGGCCGTCTCTTCCAGTGCCGCAGCCTGCTGCTCGGTCCGCTTGGCAAGGTTGCCGGTAGCGCCGGAAATGTCGGAAGCGCTGTCGCGCACCACATGGCCGGTTTCCGAAATTGCAGCGATGGCATTGTGAAGCGCTTCGACCGCCGCATTAAAATCGCGCCGCAGCTTCGCATAATCAGCGCCAATATCACCGAGCGAAACGGAGAGGTTGCCGGCGGCAAGTGCCTCCAGCGCCCATCCCAGCTCGCCGATCGCCCGCGCCTGTCTCTCGGCCGCAGCACCGCTGCTGCGCTCGCTTTCAAAACGTTCCGTCGCCATGGCACGCTGCTGATCGGCCTCGCGTGCCCGAAGTGCCGCACTTTCTTCGACGCTGTTACGCAGCACTTCGACGGCACGTGCCATCTCGCCCACCTCGTTCGGATAAGCCGTGCACGGAACAGCCATGCCGGTCTCGCCGGCCGCAATCGCGGTCAGCACGCCCTTTACCTGACGGATCGGTCGGGTCACGCTTCTGACCACAAACCAGGCGCCGGCAAGCAGCAGCACCGCACCACCCGCAAACATGGCGGCAAACTTCATCGCGTCCTGGCGGAACATCGCCTTTAGGTCATCGGTATAGACACCGGTACCGACGATCCAGCCCCAGGGCGAAAAACCGATAACATGCGAGTATTTCTCGACCGGTTCGGCGGCACCGGGCTTGGGCCAGTAATAGTCGACAAAGCCTTGACCGCCTGCCTTCACCACATTGGTGAATTCCACAAACAGGAATTTCCCGTTGGGGTCCTTGTTCTGGGTCAGGTCCGACCCGTTCAGTTCCGGCTTGATCGGATGCATCACCATGGTCGGGTGCATGTCGTTGATCCAGAAATACCCCGATCCGCCGCCATAGCGCATGGCGCTGACGATGGCCTTGGCGGCTGCCTGCGCCTCGTCACGGCTCATCGTGCCGGCAGCTTCGAGACCCTGGTACTTCTTCAGGATGGCAACAGCGTTGTCGTTCATCTGGGCAAGACCCGCCTTGCGCTCCTGCTCCGACGAACGATAGCTTTGAAACAGGCTGAACACCATCGCGCCACCGAGAATGACGAGCGACAGGACGACAAGGCTGTAGAGACGCCAAGAAATAGCGATACGCTGCATAGTTTCCCCCTCCAGTAAAACTGCGCGGAGCTTAGGTGAAGAGGGTTAGCAGGTCGTAAAGCATGTAAGCGGCGGAAACACTTACTCGGATTGGGTGCGCACGCATCAAAGCGGCATGTATCCAAGCCATGTTGCTGGAGCATTGCTCCAATCCAAAACAAGGGTGGGCCGGACCCGTCTTTCGCTCTAGTCTGGTCTCAACAGATACGAGACTCAGCAAGGACGTGACGAATGACCGAACAGCCGCAACCTGCCTCTCCGACCGGCGAACTGACACTGCGCACACTTGCGATGCCGGCCGACGCCAATCCAGCGGGGGATATCTTCGGCGGCTGGGTGATGGCCCAGATGGACCTTGCCAGCGGCATCCGCGCCACCGAGCGGGCCCATGGCCGCACGGTGACCGCAGCCGTGAAGGAAATGGCATTCCAGCTCCCAGTCAAGATCGGTGACACGTTGAACGTCTACACCGAGATCACCCGCGTCGGCACGAGTTCGATCACGCTGAATGTCGAAGCCTGGGCGCAGCGTGCCCGGTACCGGATGCTGGAAAAGGTAACGGCCGGGACCTTCGTCATGGTGGCGCTGGGAGACGACGGCAAGCCAAGACCCGTCCCGGCAGAATAGTGGCCAGGTCGGACTGGCCCTAGTCTATCCCTTTAGCTAGCCGGTCTATCGCTGTAGATAGCCAGTTACCCCTGAAGATAGATGGAGGACCTGTCGAAGGACAGCCCGGGAAAGACGCGCGACGTCAGCTTGTCCGGCGCAATGCCGAACTGCTTGTGCAGCATGGCCGCGGCGATCTCGCGCACATCGCCGGTCGGCATCAGATCCTGGCCATCCAGAAGCCTGTCCTCGGCAAGACCGGGCCAGGTCCCCATCACCTTCCCACCCGACACCGCACCGCCCGCGAGGACTGCAACGCTGCCCGTGCCGTGATCGGTCCCGCCGGTGCCGTTCTCACGCACGGAACGTCCGAATTCCGTGACGGCCAGCACCACCGTGTGGGCCCAGGCGTCAGCACCCAATGCGTCCTTGAGCGCCACGATGGCAGCGGCAAGCTCGCCAGCCACCGATCCGAACTGGCTAGCCTGTTCGCGATGCGTATCCCAGCCGTTGATCGAAAAGCTGGCAATCCGGTAGTCTTCCCGCAGCATGCCACCGGCAAGCCGCGCCATGTCGACGACGCTGCGGCTCCGCTTCTGACGGTACCCGTCAGCCGAAAACCCCGTCCGCTTGACCTCCTCCATCGCCGCGGCAAACGGCGCATCGGCTGCGTAGAGCCGCTCGAGAAAGCCGATCTCGTCCTGCGCCATCTCCACGTCGCCCGTTCCCGGACGGTTGTCGGCCTTGTTCGGCCCGCTCAGGATCAGTTCCATCGACGTATGGATGTCGAGCGCCTTGCGACCGTCGGTGCGCGGAATGACCGCCAGCGTCCGGTTGAGCCAGCCACTCTTCTGCGATGCGTCGGTACCACCGTTTTCCAGCATGGTCTGGCCGTCGAAATGACTGCGCCCGTCGCGGTAGGGCGTCGCGACCGCTTGCACGAAGGAAAGCGCATTCTCCTGCCAGAGCGGCATCAATGCCGACGCCGCCGGGTTGAGACCGAAAAATCCGTCGAGATCAACAAGTCCGGTCCCGGGCGTCAGACCGAGCGTCGGTCGCAATCCGGCGAAAGCCGCATCGCCATAGGGCTGCACCAGATCCAGGCCGTCCATCCCTCCGCGCAATATGATCGTCACGAACCGGCTTTCGCCAGGAGCAGCCGCAACGCTGAACGGTGTCAGCACGGGTGCGGCAGCGGCGCAGCATGCGCCGGCCAGAAAGCCGCGGCGGGAGAGCGAAAAGCTTGGCTTGATCGTCATCGCTATCTCCTGTTGAACTCGGGCGACGCCAGAACCATCGCGATGGCGTGGTTGGTGTTGGGTGCCTGAGCAATCACGTCCCTGGTATTCTGGCCCGCCGCGTCCCCGAGCGCCGCATCGAGAAACGTGCCGGGATCGCGCCTCTGGCCGAAACGGCCGGCCATCAGCCGCGCCCAGGCGATCCGCTCGCTCAGCTGGCCCGGCGACAGCCAGACACTCGCCAGGTCGGCATAGCCGGCCGGGCTCGGTGGCTGCCAGATCGGCTGGTCCATCCGCTGGAGCGCGGCAAGCGTCAGGTCGTTGGCGCGTGCGGCACGTTGCTTGGCATCCTCGCGGGCAGCCGTGCTGCTGGCCATCTTCAGCGCCTTTCGCATCGGTCCGTCGTCTTCCTGCTCATCGTCGTCCATCTCGTCCAGCAACCGGGAGAGGTCTTTATCGGAAATGTCGACGGCTCGGAATCCGGACACGACGAATTCGAACGGACGCTTGATCTTCTGTCCAGGATCGCTCCAGGCACGGGGATGATTTAGCATGGCACGATAGACGGCCTTCAGATCACCCTCGGTTTCAGCCCAGGCTGCCGTCATCGCGGCAACCACATCCGCCGGGGGTTCGTCGGCAACGAAGTGGATCACCAGTTTTCGGCAGACATGTTCCGCCGTCATCGGGTTCATAGCCAGATCCTCGAGCATCCGCACGTGATCCTGGCTCCCCGCCTCGTCGTCCTCATAAACCTCTCCGAGCAAGCTGATCGAGCCGCCTTCGGAAATGCGTGGCCGGTAGACGACTTCGAGAGCGCGGCGATCGACCGACAGTCCCGTCAGGATCAGCGCGGCGGCCCGGACATCCTCCTGGGTATACCCGCTCCCAGCTCCCAGCGTGTGCAGTTCCAGCAGTTCGCGGCCAAGGCTTTCGTTCACGGCACGCCCGCCCGGCCGCCCCGCGGGGGCGTCCATGCCGGCACCATCACTCTGGTCGAGATAGATCAGCATCGCGGGATGCAGCATGGCGGCTTTCAGCAGGTTCGCGAACGACTCGGCCAGATTGGGACGGATCGCCTCCGCCTCGTACAAAGGCACGACCATCCGCATCGGCAGCGACTTGAGCGCGCTGGTGGAAAAATGGTCCGTCCAGAACGATGCCAGCCGTTCGTGAAACCCGAAGGGCGACAGGATCGCCTGCGCCAGCCGCGCCATCGCATCCTGCCGATAGATCTGCAGCGCTTCCTTCTGGGTTTCCTTGCGAATGCTTTCGTTCGGCTTGCCGTCCTTGGCCGCCTTCGCCTCGGCCGCCCGCAGCGACATCACGCGAGACGCAGTCTCGCGGCGGCCACCCGCTCCCTCGCGCGGAAAACGCGGCTTCCGCTTTGCGGCCTGATCGAGCTGGGCGAGCAGAGCCTCTGCATCGCGGGGCGGCTCCTCGCCGGGACGCAGCCCGTAGCCGAAGCGAATCGCTGCCAATGTCGGTCTCGAGATCGCCATCCGGCCACTCCTGTTTCGGTCCCCCAGAGTCGGAGACGAATGTGTCCGAAACGAAAGACAATTACGGCCATTTCGCGACCCGGACGATTTGCCGCCAGCCAACCGCGGTCTGGGACCGAAGAACCTCGGAAGTGGCTCCTCTAAACGATTTCGACACGCCTCGGCAAGAATGCCATCAGCTGCGATATCGCCAACGACGGCTCGCCTGTCCAGCCACGGTCGATACAACATTCTGTCATCCGGTCACTTTACGGCGTGGGGATGTGAGAGACGCAGCCCACGCTATGCATCGTAGAACTGTGGACAATGGTAGCCTTCGGGATCTGCTGGAGACCGCGCCAAAAGCACAAACTACCCCGTTGCCCTTTTGTACTCATTTTCCCACCATCCCCCTCTTCACTTTCCGCCGTGCCGCCTCCATATTCGCGGCATGGCCAGATCTCCGAAAAAATCCCCCTCCTCCAAGCCCAGCGGTTTCGAGGAATCCCCGCAATCGTCGTTTGAAGGCGCGCCGCTGGAGGGGAATGTTTCGGACTGGGTGAGGCAGCTGGAATCCGAGGCGGAAATGTCCGGCGTCGAGACCCAGCGCGAGATCGCCTCCAAGGCCGGCAAGCACCGCAAGAAGATCGAGATCGCCGCCCGCGAGGAGGCCATCAAGGCCGCCGCGAAAGAGACGCCGAAAACCGCCAAGCACACGACCTCGTCGAAATCGTCTCGCGGCACGTCGATGGGCGGCTCGTCCGATCCCAAAACCCGCGCCGCCGCCGGCCTCAATCCGGTCGCGGGCATGGACGTATCGCTGGAAGAGGCCGAACACCTCGCCACCGGCGCCGTCACCGCGACGGTGGAGGCCCTGTCGGCGCTGATCGAAAGCGGCAACCCGCTGTTCAAGGACGGCAAAATGTGGACGCCGCACCGTCCCCACCGTCCGGAAAAGTCCGAAGGCGGCGTCACCATCCGCATGGCCTCGGACTATCAGCCCGCCGGCGACCAGCCGACCGCCATCAAGGATCTCGTCGAGGGCATCAACAACAACGAACGCTCGCAGGTCCTGCTCGGCGTCACCGGCTCCGGCAAGACGTTCACGATGGCCAAGGTGATCGAGGCCACCCAGCGCCCGGCCGTCATCCTTGCGCCCAACAAGACGCTGGCGGCGCAGCTCTATTCCGAATTCAAGAACTTCTTCCCCGACAACGCGGTGGAATATTTCGTCTCCTACTACGACTATTACCAGCCGGAGGCCTATGTGCCGCGCTCCGACACGTTCATCGAGAAGGAATCCTCGATCAACGAACAGATCGACCGCATGCGCCACTCCGCCACCCGCTCGCTGCTGGAACGCGATGACTGCATCATCGTCGCCTCGGTCTCCTGCATCTATGGTATCGGCTCCGTCGAAACCTACACCGCCATGACCTTCCAGATGGCGGTGGGCGACAAGCTCGACCAGCGCCAGCTTCTGGCCGATCTCGTGGCCCAGCAATACAAGCGCCAGGACATCAACTTCATCCGCGGATCGTTCCGCGTGCGCGGCGATACGATCGAGATCTTTCCCGCCCACCTTGAAGATGCCGCCTGGCGCATCTCGATGTTCGGCGACGAGATCGACTCAATCACCGAATTCGACCCGCTGACCGGCCACAAGACCGGCGACCTGAAGTCGGTCAAGATCTACGCCAACTCCCACTATGTGACGCCGCGCCCCACCCTCAACGGCGCCATCAAGTCGATCAAGGAAGAGCTGAAGCTCCGCCTCAACGAGCTCGAAAAGGGCGGCCGCCTGCTGGAAGCGCAGCGTCTGGAACAGCGCACCCGCTACGACATCGAAATGCTCGAGGCGACCGGCTCCTGCGCCGGCATCGAGAACTATTCGCGCTATCTCACCGGCCGCACGCCCGGCGAGCCGCCACCGACGCTGTTCGAATACATCCCTGACAATGCGCTGCTGTTCATCGATGAGAGCCACGTCTCCGTCAGCCAGATCGGCGGCATGTACCGGGGCGACTTCCGCCGAAAAGCGACGCTGGCCGAATACGGTTTCCGCCTGCCGTCGTGCATGGACAACCGGCCGCTGCGCTTCGAGGAATGGGATGCCATGCGCCCCCTCACCGTCGCCGTGTCGGCCACGCCCGGCAACTGGGAAATGGAACAGGCCGGCGGCGTGTTTGCCGAGCAGGTCATCCGCCCGACCGGCCTCATCGACCCGCCGGTCGAAGTCCGCTCCGCCCGCAGCCAGGTCGACGACGTGCTCGGCGAGATCCGAGAGACCGCCGAAAAGGGATACCGCACCCTGGTCACCGTGCTCACCAAGCGCATGGCCGAAGACCTCACCGAATACCTGCATGAACAGGGCGTGCGCGTCCGCTACATGCACTCGGACATCGACACGCTGGAACGCATCGAGATCATCCGCGACCTGCGCCTCGGTGCCTTCGACGTGCTGATCGGCATCAACCTCCTGCGCGAAGGTCTCGACATTCCCGAATGCGGCTTCGTCGCCATTCTCGATGCCGACAAGGAAGGTTTCCTGCGCTCGGAAACCTCGCTCGTCCAGACCATCGGCCGCGCCGCCCGTAACGTCGATGGCAAGGTCATCCTCTACGCCGACAAGATCACCGGCTCGATGCAGCGCGCCATGGACGAAACAGCCCGCCGCCGCGAAAAGCAGGTCGCCTACAACACAGAACACGGCATCACCCCGGAATCGGTCAAGGCCCGCATTTCCGACATCCTCGACAGCGTCTACGAACGCGACCACGTCCGCGCCGATATCTCCGGCGCCTCGGGCAAGGGTTTCGCAGACGGCGGCCACCTCGTCGGCAACAACCTCCAGAGCCATCTCAACGCCATGGAGAAATCCATGCGCGACGCCGCAGCCGACCTCGACTTCGAAAAGGCCGCCCGCCTGCGCGACGAAATCAAACGCCTCAAGGCCTCCGAACTCGCCACCATGGACGACCCGATCGCCCGCGAGGAATCCAAGGCGCAGGAAGGCGTGCGCCGCAGCGCCGAAGCCACCCGCACCTCGCTCGGCGGTGGCAAAGGCAAAGCCGCCAAGGCCGGAGACGAGGCGTCACCCTCCTACTTCGCCAAACCCTCACTCGACGACATGGGCCCGGGCACCGACACGGCCACCCCACTGTTCCGCCGCAACTCCCTCGACGAGATGACCGTCGGCCGCACCGAAAAACCCGCCCCCGGCACCCTGCCGGAACGCCCACCGGAAACGATCAGCACCAAGAAACGCTTCTCCCCGCTGCTGGAAGGCCAGCCGGAACGCGGCGAAGGCAAGGACGACCCCCGCCCCATCGTCCGCGGCAAGGTCGGCGCCGGGAGTTACGAGGATGCGACCGATGCCAAGCAGCAAAAGCGTCGGACCAAGGGCAAGACGGGCCGGCCGGGCCGGTAGACACCGCCATGACGGCTCTGAATAGGTAGCCGTCACTCGCCCTCAGGAACCCCGGAAACCACCTCCCCCTTGTGGGGGAGGTCGCCGCAACGCGGCGGGTGGGGGTGACCCGCGAAAACCTCATACCATCACCCCACCCCGGACCTCCGGTCCGACCCTCCCCCTCAAGGGGCGGGTAAGAAACGGCCAGCGCCGGGAGTTACGAGCATGCTGGCGACGCCAAGCAGCAGAAGCGACGGACCAAGGGCAAGACGGGACGCCGGGGCGGTAGGCACCGACATGACGGCTCCGAACAGGCAGCGGTCACTCGCCCTCGGGAACCCCGGAAAACACCTCCCCTTGAGGGGGGAGGTCGCCGCAACGCGACGGGCGGGGGTGACCCGCCAAAACCTCAAACCATCACCCCACCCCTCCGGTCCGACCCTCCCCCTCAAGGGGCGGGTAAGGACGGTCGGCTCCGGGAGTTACGGGGATGCTGGCGGCGCCAAGCAGCAAAAGCGCCGGACCAAGGGGAAGACGGGACGACCGGGGCGGTAGGCACCGACATGACTTCTGCGAATAGGCAGCGGTCACTCGCCCCCGGGCATCCCTAAAAACACCTCCCCCTTGAGGGGGACGTCGCCGCAACGCGGCGAGTGGGGGTGACACGTCCACCTCGGATGACCCCACCCCGGACCTTCGGTCCGACCCGGTTTTTTTTGCTACGCTATTTTCGCAGCGAGCGCGACCTTACCAAGAGATGCCCCGCGCATCCGGGCAGTGCGCAATGCTTTCCTTTGAGCGTCGGTAAACGTATTCGCAGGCTCTCGCATGGAGGGATCACCAGCACACAACGCTGGATCGAGGGGCCAACCCATTTGATCCGCGAGGCATTTAGCGAACGCACGCGCCATCGGCGGCGGAACAGCGTTGCCGACTTGACGGTACTGCTGTAGGCGGGGAATACGATCCGGCCAAAGGAAATCGTCCGAAAAACCCTGCAATCGTGCACTTTCACGAACAGTGATCACGCGGTGGTACCTGTAGTGGACTGGCCGCAGCGGACTAAAGTTGCCCGACCCTGCACGTAATGTGTACGATGGCCGCTCCGGATGCAGACGATCGTGAAAGGATCCCCGTTCGCGCTTACCCGGCTCCAAGGCACTCAAACGCAAGACCATATCTTCCGAATGCATTGTGGGTTCGTGGTTGTAAATGCCGATTTCGCCAAACTCACCAGCGTCAGGTAAATCATCGATGGCACGCGACGCGGATACGTACGGGCTTTCAGTCGTGCCATGAGTAGCTTTTGGCACACTAATTTCGTCAATCCCCTTTGCGCCAAGCATAACGAGTCGCTTGCGGTTCTGCGGAACTCCAAAATCAGCGGCAGAGACAACGAAATGATTTACATTATAGCCGAGGGAAAAGAATTGGGCTTTGACTTCGTTGAGGAATTCCCCGTCGTGAATTGCAGTAAGATTAGGAACATTTTCCAGCACAAATGCGGACGGCTTTAGTTCTTCTACAATGCGGATGAAGTGGTGGATTAGATCAGCACGAACATCACCTTTACCCCGTCGCTTTCCGGCGATTGAAAAGGGTTGGCATGGCGGCCCGCCGATTACGAAGTCTGCATTTGTTATTCCAGCCTTCTCTAACAGTTCGGCTCCCGAAGCGACACTAAGATCCGTTATAAATCCCCGACCGCCTCTATACTCATGGTTGTAATTGTACGCATCCACAGCGCGTGCGTCTATCTCGAAACCTGCAGCGACTTGCAAGCCCGCATCCAGGAAACCGGTTGATAACCCACCGCATCCGGCGAAAAGTTCAATTCCATTTGGAGGAGTTATATTCATTGCTTTGGCACGTTCGTTGCGCGGATCATGGCTAGTTGAGCCTCCGACGTGTTGATGGCGTAACTGGCGTTTCGAATAATCCGCAGGTCGCCCGGACGAGCAGCTATATTGAACTCCATAAGATGTACGGCAGACTGGAAATCGACCTTCAGGGCCAGCGGCCGAACTTTCAAACCGGGAAAATAATGGGAAGCGTATTGAATCATGTTAAAAATCTGAACGCGATTAAGTTCGTCTGAAACAGCCTTTGCCTCAATTGGAAAAATAACAGGCACATCATCGTCTCCCGATGCAATGCCTACGTCAATGGCATCCAGTTCGGCTTGACCAACGCCAGGCACACTTTTCCGTACATGAGACCGCAATCTGTAAACCTTCATACCGGTGAAATGGTCAAGTAGTTGGCAGTAGCCAACGACGGACAGCAGCGCTTGCTCATCCATTTCCGCCATAGTTTCGGGCAGCAGGCGCCTAACTGGCATAGGCGTTTGGTCGATCGCCGCCGTAAGGTCGCAAACAGGCACTTCCATGATGCCACTCGACGCCTTCTCGAACTGATAGCGACCACGACCAACAGCGCGGAGGACATGAAATCCCTTCGCAAGAATTTCGTCAGGAAGCTTGGTACGTGATCGCATACGATAAATTACGTCAGCTGGGTTACGCGACGAAATAGAGTCAGGATTGGCGGATACTGCCCTTACTGCCTCAACAGTCGTTCGCACATCGTCGAGTGAGAACACAACTGTCGATGCCCCAGGTCGCCAACGATCCTGAAACAATTTCAGGATTACGGGAACGTATACCTTCGAATTCTTGCCATGGCTCTGAAGACTTTTGCCCTTCGGCTTGGCAAGTGCCGCTGAAACGGCATCGATCTTCGTCGCACGGCGGCGCGTCTTTGCTGCGGGGTCGGGGACCGTATCGTCTGTCATGCCTTTATCGCTAACACATTAAGAACAAAAAGTGAACAGGTCTTCATTGTTTTTTCGCCTACGAATCGGTGCAGAATACTTTGCTATTTCCTCCTCGCATTCGGTAGTGGTGAGAACGGGCCCATCGTGGATAGAGTTACGGAATAGCGTGTATGGACAGTCTTTCGCAGTCAATCCCTCGTGTAAGCATGTTCTCAGATCAAACCTGGGATGATTCATCCCTGCGCATGCCGCCCTAACGGCTCGCCGTGTCTTTCCCATCTCCCTAGTGTCGCAGCGAGCGGGATATGAAGGCTCGGAAGCGCCAATCAATGTGCATTATCTATCGCTCCTCGACACGGGGCCGGCGGATACATAGTCCCATTGCAGCGAATTTCCCTATTGCTGCTCTTCAAATCTCTACGGAGCGACCGACCACCCTACCCAATTTCCCGCTCAGTCGCCTGCGCCGCCTGCCAAAGCGCCTCCATTAGATGCGAAGGCAACCGCCCAACGACGGCGAAGCTACCCGGTGGATCGAGAAGAAATAGATCCGTCGGCAAAACCTCTCGTCTCGACAGTTCCCCGCCTCCACATCCCCATACACCATCACCCCCCGCATTCACCCTCCATCAACCCCTTCCATGCGATACCTTCTTCACAACGAAGATGGAGCACAGCCACGATGATTGGCTTCAAGAACACCCACAATCAGCCCGTTTACGTCAATCAGGCTCAGGTCCTCTACGTCACCACCTATGAGGAAGACGTCTCGGTGATTGCGCTGGCGGTCACGGGTGCCGGTGGCAAACCGGTGACGATCCATGTTCGCGGCAGCGTCGATCTCGTGCAGTCGAAACTGGCCGGCACCGCGCCGCGCTGAGCGGCAGCTTTTTGCGCCGAGGGCGCAACGCCCGCATTTCCGGTCCTTAGATGCGACTCGAGAACAGCGCTTTTGTTTGCGCTGCGGCGACTTTTGACGCACCGCCCCACTCAATTTCAATGACTTAACGCAGGTTACATCCTCACGGATTTTTTCCGTGCCTATAATGCTGCGTTCCGTCGCGGATACACCGGGAGGCGTCCCGGCGAGGCGGAACCGGCGCGGGTCATGGGGAAAGGACGCAACACCCCATGCTCCGGGTCCGCGGAAAATGGTCTCCCTCCGGCGACACGGGGGAAACAGGCGGGTCACGGACCGACCGCCGGTTTCCGATGCCCGAAAGAGCGCGCCGGATGTGCCTGTGCGGCACACAAGGTGGCCCGCCGGGTGGTTTCGCCGGATTCCTGATCCGTCGGAAACACCGGGAAGCTGGCGGCGAACAACCGCCCGGCCGGGTCATTGCAGAGAGACCGGAGTCGCGGGCAAAAACCGCCGAACGGGGTGCCGAAAGGTGTCACCCACTACTTTCTATATCGAGGCAGCTTCCGGCGCCCCGTCCGAATTTTCCACCCCTCGATCGCCAAGGCACAGGTCTGCCCAGCGGGGCGGATCATCCGAAACCGGACAGGAGAAGCACCATGTCTGTCGAAATCACGGAAATCGAGACCCATCTGGCCTGCTGCACGGCAGAGATCCTGGCCTTTCCGCAGGCCTGCCTCCGGCGCGAATGCCGTCGCGCCAACCGATGCTTGCATGTCGATCTAGACACCCGCGCCCCGGCCTGTCTGATCAATTTCGGCCCCGACTACCCCGAAAGCTTTACCCTGATCTACCTCATCGCGCTTGCCGCCCGCGCCGATCTCGGCCGGCAGGGCATGATGTTCGCATCGCCCTCCGCCATCGAGCGTGAATTGCAGGATGCCTGTGTCGAGGTCGCCCGAAACGCGCTCCCGAAAGAGGATGCCAAGCGATGGATGGCGGCCTACCGGGCCCGCGAAAAACTGCCCCCGCCAACCCTGCCGTGATGCGGACCGCGGATGGAACCAGCTCCGCCGGGCCGAGATGGGCGGCAGGAAGCTGAGCGGCTTACAGCGCCCGCTCAATCGCCTTCGCCGCCTGCCAAAGCCCCTCCATCCGCTCCAGCGTCGCGGCCTCCAGCGTCTCGCCTGATTTCTGAAGCTCCGTCTCTATATGTCTGAAACGTCTGCGGAATTTGGCATTCGTCCCACGCAGCGCCGTCTCCGGATCGGCGTCCACATGGCGGCCGATGTTGACGAGGGCAAAGATGAGGTCGCCGAGTTCGTCGGACACTTTATCGGGCTGCCCGGCCGCCAAGGCCTCGCGCAGCTCGGCAACTTCCTCCTCGATCTTGTCGAGGATCGGGCCGGGTTCCGACCAGTCGAACCCGACGCGGGCCGCCTGCTGCTGCAGCTTCACCGCCTCGCTCAGCGCCGGCTGGGCCCGGTGCACGCCGCCGAGAAAGCCGGATTTGGCAGTGTCGGTCGTGCCGCGCAGCGCGCGTCGCTCGGCCCGCTCGCGCTTCTCCTCGGCCTTGATCGCATCCCACTGCAGCTTCACGGCGCCGGGCGTATCCGCATCGGAGCGCGCAAACACATGCGGATGCCGGCGGATCATTTTGGTGGTGACGGCCTCGACCACGTCGCCGAAGGCAAACGCACCGGCCTCCTCCGCCATCCGAGCATGAAACACGACCTGCAAAAGCAGGTCGCCCAGTTCCTCGCGCAGATCGTCCATGTCATGCCGCTCGACCGCATCGGCCACCTCGTAGGCCTCCTCGATCGTATAGGGAATGATCGTCTCGAAACTCTGTTCGAGATCCCAAGGGCAACCGGTCACCGGCGTGCGCAGCGCCGCCATGATCTCGATCAGGCGGGAAATATCCTTGGAAGCATGCATGCCGAAATCCTTGGCCTTCAATTGAGCGGTATCGTGTTGTCAGCCTTGCCGGCCTGATAGCTCTGCGACAGCAGCTGGTAGCGCTGCCTGATCCGCCCGGCCCGGGCCTTCAGGTCCTGCCGGATGGCGTCGTCCTCCTCGGCCTCGATCAGGTCGGCGATGAAGAAGGAATTCCAGAAGGCGTTGGCGCGCCGGTAGCCGCCGGGCTCCAGCCCGAACACCTCCTTCAGGATCTTCAGGTCATGCGGAATGGCAAACGCATCGCGGCTGTCCTCATGGCTGAAGAACGAGTAGAAATTGTCGAACCCGGCCCAGGTAATCGCCGACATGCACATCGTGCACGGTTCGTGAGTCGAGAGGAAAATCAGATCCTTGGCGGGAAGTCCGGAATCAATCTCGTAGAAGCGCTTCAGCGTGTGCACCTCGCCATGCCAGAGCGGATTTTCGAGCTCGTTATTGGTCTCGGCGATCACCAGCGACAGATCCGACTTGCGCAGGATCGCCGCCCCGAACACCTTGTTCCCGGCGGCAACGCCCGTTTGCGTCAGTGGCAGAATATCGTGCTCGATGACATCGAGAAGGCGGGAAGCAATGGTCATGGGGCACTCATCTCCAGGTCTGCCGCAGAGCGAAATCGGACGTGTCTAGGGTTGTGGTCGTGTGGAGCTGCACACAATGGACTGGTCAATGGCGGTGGCTTTTGCTCAAGAAGCGAGCGAACGGGAAACAGAAATACCGGGCGCCCCGGCCTTTTGCACATCCATTTCTTCAATTATGCCACCGCATTGTGGATATTCAGGTTCATATGATGCAGGATAATCGCATGTCTCAGAGCCTTCAACGCCTGTCGGTCTTCCCGGCGTTTTTTCGCGTGCGCGGAAAAAACGTTGCCGTGTTCGGCAACGGCGACGAGGCCTATGCCAAGGCGCGGTTGATCGCCAATACGGACGCCCTGATCATTGCCTATGCGGATGATCCGCAAGCCGATTACGCGGCATGGCTGGCCGAGCGCAAGATCGAGCCGATCCGCGAGACCTTTGCCGCCGCTCAGGTTGCGGGCGCCACCCTCGTGTTTGCCGCAACCGGCGATCAGGCGCTCGACCAGACCATCGTCATCGCCGCCCGCGCTCACGGAATCCCGTCCAACGCCGTGGACCAGCCGGATCACTGCGATTTCTTCACGCCGGCCCTCGTCAATCGCGCTCCGCTTGCCATCGCCATCGGCACCGAGGGTGCTGGTCCGGTGCTTGCCCAGATGATCCGCGCCCGCATCGATCAGATGCTGTCGCCATCGCTTGGCAAACTTGCCTCGCTTGCGACCGATTACCGCGATGCCGTCGAACGCGCCGTCCCGCGCGGTGTCTCGCGTCGCATCTTCTGGCACCGCTTCTTCTCCGGCGACGTCGCCGATGCCGTCGACGCCAATGATCCTACCGCGGCCCGCCGTGCCGCAGATGCTCTTCTCTCGGTCACCGGCAAGGCCGAAGGCAAGATCTGGCTGGTCGGAGCAGGTCCTGGCGCCGAGGATCTCCTGACACTGCGTGCCCAGCGCGTGCTGATGGAAGCGGACGCGATCGTCTACGATGCTCTCGTTCCCCAAGCGATCGTCGATATGGGCCGCCGCGATGCGGAACGCCTTTCGGTCGGCAAGCGCAAGAACTGCCATTCCAAGAGCCAGGACGAAATCAATCGCCTGCTGGTCGATCTCGGTCGCCAGGGCAAGCGCGTCGTGCGCCTGAAAAGCGGCGATCCGCTGGTCTATGGCCGCGCCGGCGAAGAGATGGCAGCCCTGCGCGAAGCCGGCATCGCCTATGAGATCGTCCCCGGCATCACCTCGGCCTTTGCTGCTGCTGCCGATTTTGAACTGCCGCTGACCCTTCGCGGTGTCGCCTCGTCGCTGATCTTCACCACCGGCCATGATCTCACCGGCAAAGCCCTGCCGGATTGGGAAAGCCTTGCGATCTCCGGCGCCACCATCGCCGTCTATATGGGCCGCACGGTCGCAGCATCGGTCGCCGAACGGCTGATGCAGGCCGGAGTATCCCCGCTCACCACCGTCGCCGTCATCGAGAATGCCAGCCGCACCGACCGCAAGCTGTTCCACGGGGTCCTCCAGGAACTGCCGGCGCTGGAGACGCGGGATGATCTCGATGGCCCGGTTATGGTGATTATCGGCGAGGCCGTCGCTGGTGCGAATTTTGAGAAGTCCGAACCGCTTTCCGCCTTTGCAAGGACGGAAGAGCGGACAAGCATTGGAGTGGAATAATGGCCGACAAGGTTCTGACTGCCAACCGCCTGTCCGATGGCATCGCCGTATGGCTCGATGCCGCCGGCCGCTGGACGGAAAACCTGCAGGACGCGCTCGTGGCGCGCCATGCGGAAGCCGTTTCCTCTCTGGAAGCGATCGGCAAGCGCGACTTCGCCGAAAACAAGGTTGTCGACGTCAATGTCATCGATGTCGAGGAAACCGAAGGCAGGTTGTGGCCCACGCGTCTTCGAGAACGCATTCGTGCACAGGGCCCGACAATGGATTATGCCGTCGGCTACAGCCACGCCGATCCGGCATTCATCGCAGTCTGATACCGAGAGTTCACAGAGATCATGTATCGTTACGACGAATTCGACCACGCATTTGTATCAGGCCGCGTGGAGCAGTTCCGCGATCAGGTGGAGCGTCGCCTGTCCGGCGCGCTTGCCGAGGATGCGTTCAAGCCGCTGCGCCTGATGAACGGCGTCTATCTCCAGCTGCATGCCTATATGCTGCGCGTCGCCATCCCCTACGGCACGCTGAATGCAAAGCAGATGCGGATGCTGGCGCATATCGCCCGCAAGTACGACCGCGGCTACGGCCATTTCACCACCAGGCAGAACATCCAGTACAACTGGCCGAAACTGTCGGACACGCCGGATATCCTGTCCGAACTCGCAACCGTCGAAATGCACGCGCTGCAGACATCGGGCAACTGCATTCGTAACGTCACCGCGGATCATTTCGCCGGCGCTGCAGCCGATGAAGTTGCAGATCCGCGCCCTTATGCGGAAATCCTGCGCCAGTGGTCGTCGGTCCATCCGGAATTCTCGTTCCTGCCCCGCAAGTTCAAGATCGCCGTGACCGGCGCCGAGCGCGACCGCGCCGCGATCCAGGTGCATGACATCGGCCTGCACCTGAAGAAGAACGACAAGGGCGAGATCGGCTTTGCTGTCTATGTCGGCGGCGGACAGGGCCGCACACCGCTGATCGCCAAGAAGATCCGCGACTTCCTGCCGGAAGAGGACCTCCTCTCCTACACGACCGCCATCATGCGGGTGTACAATCTCAACGGTCGCCGCGACAACAAGTACAAGGCTCGCATCAAGATCCTAGTGCACGAAACCGGCGTCGAGGAACTGACCCGTCAGGTGGAGGAAGAATTCCAGCACCTGCAGGGCACCGAGCTGAAACTGCCGGAACGGGATATCGAGGCGATCACCGCCTACTTCGCACCGCCCGCCTTGGCGAACCGCGCCGAAGGATGGAAGGAACTCGCGAGCTGGAAGCGGCAGGACGAGAACTTTGCCCGCTGGGTGGACCAGAACGTCCAGCCGCACAAGCATCCGGACTACGGCATGGTTACCATCTCGCTGAAGCCCATCGGCGGCATTCCGGGCGATGCGTCCGATGTGCAGATGGATGCGATGGCCGATCTCGCGGAAGAGTTCGGCCATGACGAGATCCGCATCAGCCACGAGCAGAACGTCATCCTGCCGCACGTGGCGCTGGCCGATCTCGAGCCGCTTTATCGCGCCCTCGCCGCCCACAATCTGGCAACGGCAAATTCCAACCTGATCACGGACATGATCGTCTGTCCGGGCTTGGACTATTGTGCTCTAGCAAACGCCCGTTCGATCCCGGTCGCGCAGGAAATCTCCACACGCTTCGGCTCCCCGGAGCGGCAGGCGGAAATCGGTGAGCTGAAGATCAAGATCTCCGGCTGCATCAACGCCTGCGGCCACCACCATGTGGGCCATATCGGCCTTCTGGGCGTCGAGAAGAAGGGCACCGAGCTCTACCAGATCACGCTTGGCGGTTCGGCCGACGAGAACACCTCGATCGGCGAAATCATCGGTCGCGGCTTCGAGCCGTCGAAGGTGACGGACGCGATCGAAACCATCGTCAACACCTATCTCGGGCTTCGGCATGGCCAGGAAGAAACCTTCCTCGCCGCCTATCGCCGGGTTGGACCGCAGCCCTTCAAGGATGCGCTCTACGGTGACGCGAAGGCGGAGGCGGCGTGATGGCGAAGATCTGGAGAGAAACCGGCTTCGTCGCCAACGACCAATGGGTGATCGAGACGGAAGAGGTAAAGGCCGAGGGCGAGCAGAAGCCGCTTCTAGCCCTTGCCGAATTCATCGAGAAGGCGGAAGCCAGCAACGATGTCGGTCTCGGTGTGCTGATCAAGCCCGCCGACGACGTCCGGAAGCTTGAGCCCTATCTCTACCGCATCGAGCTTGTGGCGGTGGAGTTTCCGGCCTTCAGCGATGGCCGCGCTTTCAGCCACGCCTCGCTGCTGCGCGATCGTCTGGCCTACAAGAACGAGTTGCGCGCCGTGGGCGATGTCCTGATCGACCAGGTCCCGCTGATGCTGCGCTGTGGCATCGACAGCTTCGCGGTCACCAACGCGACGGCATTGCAGCGTCTGGAGGAAGGCCGCCTGCCGGGCATTGACGTTCACTACCAGCCGACGGCGCGTCCTGCGGAACCGGGTGAAGGCTATAGCTGGCGCCGCCGCTCTGTGCCGGCTTGAAAAGCTGACCCCAGAAGACATATTTTCTAAGCGATCGGCCAGAAAGCGCGGCCGATTGCTTCATAAGCGCGGCTCGATAGTGTATTTCGCTGCTGCGAGACCAATCTGACCGAGTAACGGACGAGACTATGAACGCACCTGCCAAGACCGAAGAGTTTGCCGTGAAGATCCCGGATGGAGTCTACGCCGAAACCGTGCTTTCGGTGGAGCATTTCACGGATCATCTGTTCCGCTTCCGCATGACACGTCCGGCAGGCTTCCGCTTCCGGTCCGGCGAATTTGCCATGATCGGCCTGATGGTCGGCGACAAGCCGATCTACCGCGCCTATTCGATTGCCAGCCCCTCCTGGGACGAGGAGATCGAGATCTTCTCGATCAAGGTTCCGGATGGCCCGCTGACCTCGCATCTGCAGGCGATCAAGCCGGGCGATACGGTTCTGATGCGCAAGAAGCCGACAGGAACGCTTGTGCTCGACGCGCTGACGCCGGGCAAGCGTCTCTACATGTTCTCGACAGGTACAGGCATCGCTCCGTTCGCAAGCCTGATCCGCGATCCGGAAACCTACGAGAAGTTCGATGAGGTCATCCTGACCCATACCTGCCGCGAAGTGGCGGAGCTGAAATACGGTTTCGACCTGATGGAAGAGATCCGAAATCACGAGTTCCTCTCCGAAGTCGTCGGCACCAAGCTGAAGCATTATCCGACCGTCACCCGCGACGCGGCATTCCCCTATCAGGGCCGCATCACGGACCTGATCGACAACGGCAAGCTGTTCACCGATCTCGGCGTGCCGCCGCTCGACCCCGCGGTCGACCGCGGCATGATCTGCGGCTCGGCTGCGATGCTGAAAGACACCAAGGAACGTCTGGAGAATGCAGGCCTCACCGAAGGTGCCAACAACAAGCCGAGCGAGTTCGTTATCGAACGCGCGTTCGTCGGCTGAGCTTCTGAGATATTGGTTTAAAAGACCGACCTAATGATTTGAACATAAATGCCGCGATCCCCGAACTGAGCCGGGATCGCGGCATTCATTTTTCAGCCAATCGACTTTTGCGATGGCGCGATTTCCTTGTGGTAGATCGCGAAGACGGCCACGGCGATCAGCGCGACGCCGCCCCCGACGAGATGCGAGACCGCATAGCCTCCCTGGCTGACCACATAGCCGGCAACGACGTTGCTGAGCGATGCGCCGAGGCCCTGGACCGTCATCAAGCTCGCAAAGCCGACATTGAAACGGCCTGTACCCTTCAGGATGCGTTCCACTGCAACCGGTGTGACGATGCCAAGCAGCCCGGCACCGACGCCGTCGAGGATCTGGACGGGCCACACGACCCAGAAACCGTCGAAGCTGCCGGCGATCAACCCGCGGATCGGCAGCGCTGCAAGCCCGATCGCAAGCGTCGCGGCAAGGCCAAGCCTTCGGATCAGGAACGGCGTCACGACCGCGACAGCCACCATCGAAAGCTGGGCGATGCCTGTGATGATCGCCGTGGTCCGGAATGGTGTTCCGAGTTCGATGGCGAACTGCTGGGCGATCAACCGGCTCATCGGCGCGTTGCCGAAATGGAAGATCATCAGGATCAGTGCAAGCAGAATAAGTCCCCGGCTTTTCAGAAGCACACTAAAACCGGATGGCGCCTCCGCCGCGCTAGCGTCTGCTCCGCTGCCGTCGTTCGCCGCAAGGCCGCGGGCGACCTTGTGATCGATGCGATCAGGATCGATCATTGCGACTGCCGCAAGAGCACCGAACGCCGTCGCGATCATCAGCCAGATCATGCCACCCTGGCCGAACAGCGAGATGATGACATAGACGGCAAACAGCGAGGCGAAATTGCCTGTGTGGTTCCAGAACTCGTTGCGAGCGATCTGTTGCGAAAACAGCTTCTCGCCGACGAGACCCAGCGTCAGGCCGGCCAGTGCCGGACCGATCACGGCGCCGACGACGGCGGTCCCGATCTGACCGATCCAGACAATTGCCGGATTGGGGGAAAGAAGCGTCACCAGCGCTGCAGCGGTGACCACCACGACCGGAATGGCAACGAGCGCCCGTTTCCACGACGTTCCATCGACCAGCGCCCCGCAAAGCGGCGTGGCCGCCAGTCCGATCAAACCACCGACTGTGGCGATCAGGCCGAGTGACATCGATGACCAGCCTTGCGTCGCAAGGAAAGCATCAAGAAACGGCCCGAGCCCATCACGCGCATCGGCTAGAAAGAAATTGAGGAGGCAGAGCGCCGCCAGAGATCGGTCGGAGAAGATGCGCGGTGGATTGCCACCCGCAGATTTGTGAAGAACGGATGATGTCATCAGGAGCGAACCTTAGCTGGAGAGCGCAGCCTAAATGCATCCGCCAAGCTTTGGTTGCTTCCGCCGCCCGTGAATTACGCGTAAACCCTATTTAATACTCAAATATTGTCAGTGTGTTAGCTTCGCGCCACGAAGATGAATACGTATCACAATGGAGCGTTACTGGACTGGCGTTTTCCGACATAGGTTCACAAAGCGAATTACCATCCGTATGGAGGGAAATACGCTCCCGCGAACCTTCGCAGCAGCTACAGGGAATGAAGAAGGAGCGTCTTACCGCTCCCACTCTTCCTTGTCCGGCTTTGCGCCGTTCCCGAGCCTGCGCTCCAGTTCAGAAGCCTGCCGATCCGTGAGTTTGACGACCAGCGTCACCGAGCCGTCCTCATTGTCCTCACGCTCGCTCACCACGGCATTGCCGTAGACCCAGGAGACGAGTGCCAGCTTATCGGCCGGGATCACGATCTCGGCCTCGGTCAGCACGCCGGAAAGCCGGTTCGAGACTTCATCGAGCAGTGCCTCGACGCCTTCGCCTGTGATCGCCGAGACGGCCATGATGTTGGCGCGCCCCTGGGCACGCTCGAACAGCGCGTCGTGGCTTTCCGGGTCGAGCCGGTCGATCTTGTTCCAGACCTCGATGATGCGCTTCTCGCTCTCCTTCTCGTCGATCCCGAGATCGGCGAGGATGCGCAGCACGTCAGCCGACTGGGCGGCATTGTCAGGGTCGGACATGTCGCGCACATGCAGCACGAGATCGGCTTCCAGCACCTCTTCCAGCGTCGCGCGGAAGGCGGCGACAAGGTGGGTCGGAAGATCGGAGATGAACCCCACCGTATCGGACATGATGACGGTGCGGCCATGCGGCAGCTTCATCCGGCGCAGCGTTGGATCGAGCGTCGCAAACAGCATGTCCTCGGCCAGCACACCGGCGCCGGTAATGCGGTTGAACAGCGTCGACTTGCCGGCATTGGTATAGCCGACCAGCGCCACGATCGGATGCGGCACCTTGCGGCGTTTGGCGCGGTGCAGCTGGCGGGTCCGCACGACCTGTTCAAGCTCCCTCTCGAGCTTGATGATCTTGTCCTGCAACTGCCGTCTGTCGGCTTCGATCTGGGTTTCACCGGGACCACCCATGAAGCCCGCACCACCGCGCTGG
Organism: Neorhizobium sp. AL 9.2.2; assembly: GCF_013317225.1. Lineage (NCBI taxonomy): Bacteria > Pseudomonadati > Pseudomonadota > Alphaproteobacteria > Hyphomicrobiales > Rhizobiaceae > Neorhizobium > Neorhizobium sp. AL 9.2.2. The sequence continues at coordinate 927,268 of NZ_JAALXU010000003.1, read as the reverse complement.
CGTTCAAGGTGGGTCCAGGACCGAACGAGACGGCCCTTCTGGTAATTCAGGTGAGCGAGATCGACCTGCAGCGTGCCTTCCTTGGTGGAGGCACGGCGGCCGAAAATCTCCAGAATGAGGCCGGTGCGGTCGATGACCTTGGCGCCCCATTCCTTTTCGAGATTGCGTTGCTGCACAGGCGTCAGCGGATGGTCGACGATGACGAGCCCGGCATCCTTCTCGTCGAGAAGCGCCTTGATCTCTTCGATCTTGCCGGTTCCCATCAGCGTGGCCGGACGCGGCTGACCGACGGTCACGATCATGCCTTCGGCGATCTCGAGATCGATCGCGCGCGCAAGGCCGGTCGCTTCTTCAAGCCGGGCTTCGTTGGATCGCTGCGGTGCGGCAGGTCTTGAGGGCACAGGCGTGGCTGTCGCATCGCCCTGCCCGCCGCGTGTCCGGCTCTGTTTTAGTACCGGCACGATGACAACAGCGCGCATGTCGTCCCGGTGCTTTTCAGCTTCCGGGACTATTGATTCGTTCGAGGTATCGCGATTGGAGATTCTATCGATCCTTAAGCAGCGTTTTCTTCGGTCTCGAACATCTGCATCGGCTGGCCCGGCATGATGGTGGAGATAGCGTGCTTATACACGAGCTGCGAGTGTCCGTCACGGCGTAGAAGCACACAGAAATTGTCGAACGAGGTCACGACGCCCGTGAGCTTTACCCCATTGATCAAAAATATCGTCAGGGAAATCTTCTGTTTGCGGACTGTGTTGAGAAACAAATCCTGCAGGTTCTGAGAACGTTCCGCCATAGCGTCGCTTCTTTCTTTCTTGCCGGTCATTGCCGGAAGCTGATCAAAATTTCTAGAGTTGAGCGGGAAACGCCCTCGTGTTTCCCTTCCCCTGACAGTGTGGTTATCAAATCGCCGTCTTCTCCGCAATCGCGAAAAAAGCGTCCCTTATATCGCTTGAGACGGTGCCTGGATGGCCGTTGGCGACAGGCTTACCATCGACCTCGACGACCGGTACACAAATGCCGGTTGCAGACGTCATGAAGGCCTCGCGGGCGGACAGCATTTCGTCCACGGAGAACTCCCGCTCGACAAAAACGAGACCGAGCTTCGCCGCAACATCGATCGCCGTCGTGCGGGTAATGCCCTTCAGGATGCCGCGCTCGGCCGGCCGCGTGACGAGCTCGCCATCCGGCGTGACGATCCAGGCATTGGCGGACGCACCTTCCAGCACCATGCCGTCCCGCGTAACGAAGATCGCGTCATGCGCACCCGCATCACGGGCCTGCTGCTTGGCGAGAACGTTGGGCAACAGACCGACGGTCTTGATGTCGACGCGGTCCCAGCGGTTTTCGAGCAGCGTGATCACCTTGATGCCGGTGGCGTACTTCTTGGCAAGCAGCGACGGATCGGTGCTCTTGGCAGTGATCGTGATGGTCGGAGCCGTCCCTTCCGGCGGGAAGAAATGGTCGCGCTTTGCCGCACCGCGTGTCACCTGCATGTAGAAGATGCCGTTGCGAACCCGGTTGCGGCGCAGCACTTCCCGGATGACGAGGGTGAGTGCCGCGCGGCTCATCGGCTGGGTCATGCGCAGCTCGCTCAGCGACCGGTCGAGCCGTTTCAGATGCCGCGTCAGATCTACGATCAGCCCGTCCCGGACCTCGCAGACTTCGTAGACACCATCGGCGAACTGGAAACCGCGGTCCTCGATATGAACCGCAGCCTCGGAATGCCTTACATACTGGCCGTTGACGTAAGCGATACGCATGCTGATCCCTTATACGCCCAGCGACTTCAGTTTCCGGTGCAGCGCCGAGCGCTCCATGCCGACGAATTCTGCAGTTCGCGAAATGTTGCCGCCGAAGCGGTTGATCTGCGCGACGAGATAGTCGCGTTCGAACATTTCGCGTGCCTCACGCAGGGGCAGCGTCATGATATGCACATCGCCCTTCGCCGAGACTTTCGGCAGCATGTCGCCGAGATCCGGCGGCAGCATGTCCGCTGATATCGCGGTGTCCGGACCATCGGTGCGGGCAAGGATCATCAGCCGTTCGATATTGTTGCGCAGCTGACGGATATTGCCCGGCCAGTCATGCGCCTGCAGCACCGCCATGGCATCGTCCCCGATCTTGCGGGCACGGATACCCGCCTGCTCGGAGATCTGGCGCATGAACATGTCGACAAGGAACGGAATATCCTCCCGCCGTTCGGCCAGCGCCGGCACCTTGACTGGCACGACAGCGAGGCGGTGATAGAGATCTTCGCGAAACGCCCCTTCGGCAATCAGGCTCTCGAGATTGAGGGCGGTCGACGAGATGATGCGCACATCCACCTTGACCCGCTTGGAACCGCCGACGCGTTCGAACTGCTGATCGACAAGCACACGGAGGATCTTGTTCTGCGTCTCGCGCGGCATTTCACCGATCTCGTCGAGATAGAGAATGCCGCGATGCGCCTCTTCCAGCGCGCCGATCTTGCGCGGCTGGCCGGGGCCGCCCTCGGTCCCGAACAGCGCGATCTCCATGCGGTCAGGCGTGATCGTTGCGGCATTCAGTGCAACGAACGGCCCCGTTACCCGCGAGGACTTCTTGTGGATCATCCGCGCCACAAGCTCCTTGCCGGAACCGGAAGGGCCAAGGATCATGATGCGGCTGTTGGTGGGCGAGACCTTCTCGATCGTCTGGCGAAGCTGCGACACGGCAACCGACGTGCCAACCAGTTCGGCGGCGTCCCCGGTACGGCGTTTCAGCTCTGTCACTTCGCGCTTCAGCTTGGAGTTTTCGAGCGCCCGCTCGGCGATCAGGATCAGCCGATCGGCCTTGAACGGCTTCTCGATAAAGTCGAAGGCACCGCGCTTGATGGCTGATACCGCCGTCTCGACATTGCCGTGACCGGAAATCATGACGACAGGGAGATCCGGATGACGGGACTTGATCTCCTCGAGGAGCGCTAGACCATCGAGACGAGATCCCTGCATCCAGATATCGAGAAAGACGAGCCGTGGCACACGGTCGGATATCGTCGCAAGCGCGCTGTCCGCATCGTGTGCCGTTCGTGTTTCATGGCCCTCGTCGGACAGGATCCCCGAAACGATGTCACGAATGTCGGCCTCGTCATCGACGACAAGAATATCAGATGCCATATGCCAGTTCCCTATCGTTATTATCTGTGTTGGGCTTTGCCACCCGCTCGACATGCGGCAGCAGCACCCGGATCATGGCGCCCTTGCCATGATCGAAATCGTTGGGAGCATCGTGCAGCTCCAGCTGCCCGCCATGCTCCTCGATGATCTTCTTCACGATCGCGAGGCCAAGGCCCGTGCCCTTCTCGCGCATCGTCATGTAAGGCTCCAGAATGCGGTGCCGGTTCTCGGTCGGCAGTCCGTTGCCGTTGTCGATGATATCGACGACGAACGTGTCCCGACCTTTTTCAAGCGCTGCGCGAACCATGATCTTGCGGCCGTCGCGCTGCTGATCGCTCGGCACAGCCTCGATTGCCTCGACTGCATTCTTGACGAGGTTTCCGAAAGCCTGGCCCAGCATGCGGGCATCGAAAAGACCTTTCAGCGGTTGATCTCCGAGCTCGCGAATGAAGTCCACATGTGTCTCACCCATTTCGCGCAGGAAGATGGCATCGCGCAGGATATCGCGTAAGTCCGCATCTTCCTTGGCCGGCTTCGGCATTCGGGCAAACGATGAGAATTCATCGACCATGCGGCCGATATCGCCCACCTGGCGCACGATCGTATCGGTGCACTGGTCGAACACGGCCCGGTCGCTGGGGTCGATCTGCTTGCCGTAGCGGCGCTTCAGGCGCTCGGCGGAAAGCTGGATCGGGGTGAGCGGGTTCTTGATCTCATGCGCGATACGCCGCGCCACATCCGCCCAGGCGGTGGAACGCTGCGCGATCACGAGGTCGGTAATGTCATCAAGGGTGATCACATAGGCGTCCTGCGGCGAACGCTGCTCTTCACGGGTGACCTGCACGGACAGCGTCCGCTCGGTACCGTTGCGCATCAGATTGACCTGCTTGCGGAAATCGCCGCGCGAACGGGCGGTCGCCTCGGTCAGAACGTGGTCGATCTCAGGCGCCACGTCATCCAGCGTCTTGCCCATCAGCTCTTCGGCAGGCGCACCGAGGAAGTCTTCGGCCGTCGGATTGACGATGGTGATGCGGCGGTCGGCCTCGACGCCGATGACGGCAGCGGTGACGCCCGACAGCACCGCCTCGATAAACCGGCGGCGATCGTCGACCTCGTCCTTGGCCTCGAGGATTTCATCGCGCTGGCTGCGGATCTCGGAAATCATCTTGTTGAAGGTCCGCGACAAGCTGCCGACGTCGCCGTCGACAGTGCGAACCGGGACGACCACGTTAAGATTGCCGGTGGCGACGCTGTCTGCCGCACTGATCAGAAGCCGGATCGGACGCACGATACGGTCGGCGACAGCAATCGCGGCCCAGATGGCGGCGAGAAGCACGATCAGCGCAAAGCCGAGATAGAGCACGGCGAAGGCGACCTGCAGCGACATGCGGCCGGCTTCCATCGCCTTGTATTCGGCCGTGTTCTCCTCCATCAGCCGCATCGCGTTCATGACGCGCGGATCGACGGCCCGGATCGTGTAGAGAAAGGCGCCCGGGATCGTATCGATCTTGATGACGGCGCCAACCAGATTGGTAATGCCCGGCGGGATAAGCGTCGGCTGACCTGACGCAGCACTCTTGAGGGCATCCTGAGGAATGGCCGGCAGCGGCTTTTCCGTCTTGATGTCGGCCTGCGCGACCGCCTGGCCATCCTCCTGCACCAGGAAGGCGCCGAGCAGACCACGGCCCCGTGCCTGACGGGTCAGCAGATCGATGAAACCGGTGCGGTCGAGATAATACATCGCGCGGTTCCGCTCGAGATCGTTCGACATCGAGACGGTCTGGCCCTGAAGGTAACTTGCGTTCTCCATCATATAGGCTCGTGCAACGTCCTGCGACGACTGCACGATCGACTGCGTGCGCAGCGAAAACCAGCGATCGAGACCGACGCTCAGCGTCAGGCTGGCGAAAATCGCAACCAGCACGGCGGGCGTGATGGCGACGAAGGAGAACAGGACGACGATGCGCACATGTAGACGGGCGGCAGCACGGCCGCGACGCCTGGCCTTTACCAGTCGTCCGACCTCTCTGCCGATCAGGTAGACGAGGCCAAGAATAAACAGCGAGTTGATGGCGGCGGACGCGATCACAACATTGGTCGTCGGTGCGACCGGCGTCACGCCCAGCAGCACGAACAGTGTGAGTGTGGCGCAGATCAGTGCACCACCGGCAAGAAGCAGGCCCGGCAGCGCGAAGGATGCACGCCGATCGTGGACTACAGCTGCCGGCTCCGTTTCGGCCGACTGCGTTGCAGCGCCATCCGTCATCGTTAAAACCCCGGCCTTCGTGGCGTGGCCGGTGCGGATATCTCATCCGGACGCAGACGCCAGTCATTCATTTGCAACGAAAACTCGCGCTGCTCGGGCCGAGCCTGGAGGCTCAGCCTGAAGCGTAAATCTGCGTGATGTTTAAGCAACGCTTTGTGGCGAAAATGCAACGATGAAGCAGAAGTGTCAAGCGATTGTGGCGAACGGAAATGACAGGACTATGCGCCGCGCGAGCTGCGATAGACCGAAACGCCCAGTTCGCGGATCTTCTTGCGCAGAGTATTGCGGTTGAGGCCGAGAAGATCTGCTGCCTTGATCTGGTTGCCACGGGTGGCAGTCAGCGCGGCAAGAATCAGCGGATACTCCATTTCTGTCAAAACCCGGTCGTAAAGACCTGGCGGCGGCAGGTTTTCGCCGAAACCGGCAAAGTATGACCGCATGTTCTCTTCGACCGCCTGGGCAATGGTGAGAGACCCTGAACGGGCCGTCATCTTGTCGATCGGGCTATCCGGCACATCGGAGCGAAGCTCCGTCTCTATGATCTCGCGGGTGATCACATCCTGTGGATAAAGCGCCATCAGGCGGCGCACGAGGTTTTCCAGCTCGCGGACGTTGCCCGGCCAGGCATAGGCCTTCATCGCATCCAGCGCTTCCGTCTCGAAACGCTTGCCGTCGAGGCCCTCCTTTTCCGCCATCTGCATGAAATGACGGACGAGATCGGGAATATCTTCGGCGCGGTCTCGGAGCGGCGGAAGGCGCAACGGAACGACGTTGAGGCGATAGTAAAGGTCCTCGCGGAACAGACCCTGGTTGATGAGTTGCTTCAGATCCTTGTTTGTCGCGGCAACAATGCGGACGTCGGTGCGGATCGGCGTACGGCCACCGACCGTCGTGTATTCACCCTGCTGCAGAACACGAAGAAGCCGTGTCTGAGCATCCATCGGCATGTCGCCGATCTCGTCGAGAAACAGCGTGCCGCCCTCGGCCTGTTCGAAACGGCCCGTCGAGCGGTTCTGGGCGCCGGTGAAGGCTCCCTTTTCGTGGCCGAACAGTTCCGACTCGATCAGATCGCGCGGAATTGCCGCCATGTTGATGGCGACGAACGGGCCGTTGCGGCGCTTGCCGTAGTCATGCAGGGCGCGGGCGACCAGTTCCTTGCCGGTGCCCGACTCGCCGGTAATCATCAGCGTCAGGTCGGTCTGCATCAGACGCGCCAGAACGCGGTAGATTTCCTGCATCGCCGTCGAACGGCCGACCAGCGGCATGCCGTCCTGCGTATCGTCGTCGAGGCGGGCCGGCTTGCGCTTCGGCTCGGCCAGCGCCCGGCCGATGATGGCGATCAGCTCGGTGAGGTCGAACGGCTTCGGCAGATAGTCGTAAGCGCCCTTCTCCGAGGCCTTGATGGCGGTCATGAACGTGTTCTGGGCGCTCATGACCAGTACCGGAAGATCCGGCCTCGCCTTCTTGATGCGCGGCAGGAGGTCGAACGCGTTCTCGTCCGGCATGATCACGTCGGTGACGACAAGATCGCCCTCGCCGGCGGAAATCCAGCGCCATAGCGTTGCGGCATTCGATGTAATGCGGACGTCATAACCGGCGCGGGTTAGCGCCTGGTTGAGAACCGTGCGGATGGCTGCGTCGTCGTCTGCGACAAGGATCGTGGCAGTCATTAATCGCTTCCTGTGAAGTTCAAGGCGCGGCCATCGCCGCCTTCTTCCTTGTGCATGGGCATAAGAACGCGGAATATCGTCCGGCGCGGCTGGCTGTCGCATTCGATGATGCCGCCATGGGCACCAATGATCTTAGCAACCAGCGCCAGACCAAGGCCGGAACCGTTCGTCTTGGTGGTGATGAAGGGGTCAAACAGATGCGGCAGGATATCGGCCGGGACGCCCGGACCGTTGTCGATGACGCAAAATTCCAGCGGCAGCGAGATCTTCTCCCGCGTGCCGGCAACCGACAGGCGGATGCCCGGCCGGTAGGCGGTGGTCAGCATGATCTCCGCATCCGGCTGATCACCCACCGCTTCGGCGGCATTCTTGATGAGGTTCAAAAACACCTGCACCAGCTGGTCGCGGTTCGCATAGACCGGCGGCAGCGACGGATCGTACATTTCCGCGATTTTGATGTCGCGTCCGAACCCGGCCTTGGCGATAGCCTTCACATGATCGAGCACGGAATGGATGTTGAGCGGCATCCGGTCGATCGGACGCTCGTCGGAAAACACTTCCATGCGGTCGACCAGCGAGACGATCCGGTCGGTCTCGTCGCAGATCAGCCGGGTCAGCGAGCGGTCTTCGTCCGGCACGACCGACTCGAGCAGCTGGGCTGCTCCGCGGATGCCGGAGAGCGGGTTCTTGATCTCGTGCGCCAGCATCGACGCAAGGCCGGTGACGGAGCGCGCTGCGGCCCGGTGTGTCAGCTGGCGGTCGATCTTGTCGGCCATCGAGCGTTCCTGGAACACCACGACGACAGACCCCGGTTCGCTGACGACAGGCGCGACATAGAGGTCGACCAGCTTTTCCTGGCCGAGGCGCGGTGACGACAGGTCGACGCGGTACTCGTTGACGGGCGCCTTACGCTCGCGCACCTGATCGATCAGCGCAAGAAGCGGGCTTCCGAACGGAATGAAACTCGAGATCGTGTTCTTGGCCAGATGCGAGGCGCTGGAGCCGAAGAACGACTCGGCTTCCCAGTTGGCAAATGCGACCCTGCCTTCGGCATCGACAAGAATGACCGGGTTCTGAACGGAATTGAGAACCGCCATGGCCAGCGCTTGTCCCTGCGCGGCATCGGGTGCGGGAGACTTGGTCATGCTGCCTTCCTTGCCGACTCATCGAACGCACCGTCGAGCAGTGCCGACGACATTCTTTTCGAAACGTCGGTCGCGTCCTTCGAGATCATGATTGCGCCCTTCTGATCTGCGGGCAGGTTCGGCGCGAACCGGTCGAGATACCAGCCGAGATGTTTTCTTGCGTGTCGAAGCCCGGCCTCGCGGCCGTAAAGCTCCAGCATCGCTCCGTAATGTTCAACGACGATGACAGCCATCTCCTCGCGGCCCGGTGCAGAAGCGCCGGACAGCCATCCGATATGCCAGGGACGACCCTGAGCACCGCGTCCGACCATGACCGCATCGGCGCCTGAACGCCGGATGATCTCGGCCGCATCTTCCGGCGTCTCGACATCGCCGTTGGCGATGAGCGGGATCTTGATCTCATCGCGAACGGCACGAATGGCATCCCAGTCCGCCCTGCCCTCGTAGAACTGCATGCGGGTGCGGCCATGGATGGTGATCATCCGGGCGCCCGCCTGTTCGGCACGGCGCGAAATTTCCGGTGCGTTGATGGTATTCTCGTCCCAGCCGAGCCGCATCTTGACGGTGACCGGCACGTTGACCGCCTTGACGGTCGCCTCGATCATCGACAGCGCGTGATCGGGATCGCGCATCAGCGCAGAACCCGAATAGCCCCCTGTGACCTTTTTCGCCGGACAGCCCATGTTGATGTCGATGATATCGGCACCATTGGCTTCGGCGATCTTTGCCGCCTCCGCCATCCAGTGCGCTTCGCGACCGGCGAGCTGCACCATATGCGGCGTGATCCCCGTTCCCTGCAGGCGCGACCAGGATTCCTCGCGGTTCATCACCAGCTCGCGGCTCGCCACCATCTCGGTCACGACCAGACCCGCACCGTGACGCCAGGCAAGCGTGCGGAACGGGAGATCGGTGACGCCGGACATCGGCGCCAGGACGACCCGATTACGGATGACGACTGGCCCGATATGAAAAGATGAGGATAGATCAGGGAGCGACAAATGATGATCTTTCGGGCAGATAATTCTTCTGCACTATTTTTATTCAGGAGTCATGCGTTTGCCAAGGGCAATTCACAGGCTGCGTTATTTTTAAGCGACGTGCTGGAATTAAGGCTTTTGGTCCTATAGTTCTGCGGCTGTCAACCTCCCACCAATTTCCGAGGGCTCATGGACGGCGAGATCTTCAAGATAGGCATCGTCATCGTGGCTGCTGGCCGCGGAGAGCGTGCGGGCGCGCCGGGAGACGGGCCGAAACAATATCGCCGTATCGGTGGCCGGCCGGTCATTCATCATACGCTGCAGAAATTTCTGACCTGGCCAAAGAGCGGCCCGATCGTCGTGGTCATCCATCCAGAAGACGAGGCGCTCTACGCCGCCTCGACGGACGGACTTGGCGGAGCCGAGAACATCATTGTCACCTTCGGCGGCGACACAAGGCAGCGCTCCGTCTACGAGGGCCTGCGGGCGATTGCGGCAACGGAGGCGACCCACGTGATGATCCATGACGCGGCCCGCCCTTTCGTCGACCACGCACTGCTGGATCGCATTGCAGAGGGCTTTGCCGCGGGCAATGACGGAATCTTGCCGGCGATGGCGGTGACCGATACGCTGAAGCGTGGCGGATCGGACGGGCTGGTGCACGAAACGGTTTCGCGGGCGGGGCTCTATGCGGCCCAGACACCGCAGAGCTTCCGTCTCTCGGAAATCCGCACCGCGCATGAAAAGGCCGCAGCCCTTCGCCACGACGACTTCACCGACGATGCCTCGATCGCCGAATGGGCGGGCCTTGCCGTGACGATTGTGGAAGGCTCCGTCGACAATATCAAACTGACGCTGAAGCGGGATATCGATATGGCTGACGAAAAACTCACGCAGGGCAACCCTGCCCCACACTATCTGCCGGATGTTCGCACCGGCAATGGCTACGACGTCCACCAGCTCGTGCCGGGCGACGGCGTGACGCTGTGCGGGATCTTCATTCCGCACGATCAGAAACTGAGCGGCCATTCGGATGCCGACGTGGCGCTGCATGCCCTCACCGACGCGCTGCTCGCCACTTGCGGCGCCGGCGACATCGGCGACCACTTCCCGCCCTCCGATATGCAGTGGAAGGGCGCGGCCTCACGGATCTTTCTCGAACATGCTGCGAAGATCGTGCGCGAGCACGGCGGCACCATCATGAATGCCGATGTGTCGCTGATCGCGGAAGCCCCCAAGATCGGTCCGCATCGTCAGGAAATGCGCGAAAAGCTTGCCGAAATTCTCGGCATCTCGCTCGACCGCTGTTCGGTCAAGGCGACGACCAACGAGAAGATCGGCTTTGTCGGCCGTGGCGAGGGGATCGCAGCGATTGCCACAGCCACCGTGGTGTTCGGATCGGTGCGGGCATGAGCCTCTTTCCTGATGATATCGAGGCACAGGCCCGGCGCATCATCGAGACGTTTTCGGCGCGCAAGCTGATGGTCTCGACGGCGGAGTCCTGCACCGGCGGCCTGATCGCAGGCGCGCTGACCGAAATCGCCGGGTCGTCGGCGGTCGTCGATCGCGGCTTCGTCACTTATACCAATGACGCGAAGACAGACATGCTGGGAGTGCCCTCGTCGGTGCTTGCAACACACGGCGCCGTCTCAAGGGAAACTGCCCTGCTGATGGCAACTGGCGCCCTGTTCCGCTCCCGCGCCGGTCTCGCGGTTGCCGTAACAGGCATAGCAGGCCCCGGCGGCGGCTCGTCCGAAAAGCCAGTCGGGCTGGTCCATCTCGCAGCGCGCGGCCGGAACGGAAAGATCCTGCACCGGGAGATGCGCTATGGCGACATCGGCCGAACCGAGATCCGGATTGCGACCATCATCACAGCGTTGGACATGCTGCTCGAGGCGGCGGCCTGAACCTGACCCTAATCAGGCGTAGATCTTGTCCGCGCGCGCTTCGAACGCTTCAGCAAACATGCGGAAAGCGCGGTCGAACATCGAACCCATCAGCGCGCCGAGAATCATGCTCTTGAATTCATAGTCGATGAAGAAGGCAACGGTGCAACCGTCGGAACCGTCCGTCGCCGGCTCGAACCGCCAGCGGTTATCGAGATACTTGAACGGACCTTCGATATATTTGACATCGATCGCCTGCTCCGCCGGATGCAGCAGGACCTGGGTCGTAAAAGTTTCACGGATCGCCTTGTAGCCGACGGTCATGTCGGCAAGCAGCAACTCCTTGCCATCACGTTCCTTGCGGGAACGGATCGACAGCGCTTCACAAAGCGGCAGGAATTCCGGATATTTCTCGATGTCGGCGACCAGCGCGTACATCTTCTCGGGACTATGCTTGACGGGGCGGCGTATTTCGAACTTGGGCATGTCGTGGAGTTAATCGCGCACAGGCAGAAGATCAAGAAGCTGACGCATGTGTCGGTGCGATTTCAACATCAGGCGCGCCCAAATCCTGCGCTCTCGCTGTCGTCCAAAAAAATGGCCCTGCCCTCTGGCGGGTTGTTGCTTCAAGGCATATCTGGGACGTCGCCGCTCGGCTCGATAACGGGACGCCCGAAGATTAAATAATTTTAATGTCTCAGCAATGAAGTTGTAATGATCCGCGGGATCAATCCTGCGTATAACGCTTCACGGGAGATGACTGGCTTTTACCTGTCGGAAAGACGCATTCCATGGATGACTTCACACAAATGATCAAGCTGCTCGAATCCGCCAAGCAACTGGCCGATATGAACCAGCTCCCCATGCTCGCCTATTTTGTGGAAATGGCGAAAGCCGAGACACGCGGACATCGTACGACGCTGCGCGAGCGCCGCCGCGGGCAGGACAAGAACCAGGATAAGATCGAGAAGGTTCAAGCGGCCGAGTGATCGGCCGCCAGACCGCAGAAGTGCGGATTACACCGCTGCTGCGAGCAGCTTGCGGGCGCGATTGGCGCGCAGACGGGCGAAATCATCGCCTGCGTGATGCGACGATCGCGTCAGCGGGCTGGACGCCACCATCAGGAAGCCCTTCGTATAGGCCACAGTCTCGTAGGACTTGAACTCTTCCGGCGTCACGAAACTCATCACCGCATGATGCTTGCGGGTCGGCTGCAGATACTGGCCGATCGTCAGGAAGTCGACGTCGGCGGTCCGCAGGTCGTCCATCAGCTGCAGCACTTCGTTGCGCTCTTCGCCGAGGCCGACCATGATGCCCGACTTGGTAAACATCGTCGGATCCAGTTCCTTCACCCGCTGCAGCAGACGAACCGAGTGGAAATACCGCGCACCGGGGCGAACCGTCAGGTAGTTGCCAGGAACCGTCTCCATATTGTGGTTGAAGACGTCGGGCTTTGCCGCAACGACGCGCTCGAGAGCGCCCGGCTTCTTGAGGAAGTCCGGCGTCAGGATCTCGATCGTCGTCAACGGTGACGCTGCACGGATTGCCCAGATCACCTTTTCGAAATGCTCCGCACCGCCATCGGCCAGATCGTCACGATCGACCGAGGTGATGACGACGTGGCTGAGGCCCATCTCCTTGACGGCCTTTGCGACGTTTTCAGGCTCTGACAGGTCGAGCGCGTTCGGCTTTCCTGTCGAGACGTTGCAGAACGCGCAGGCGCGCGTGCAGATCTCGCCCATGATCATGAACGTGGCGTGCTTCTTGTCCCAGCACTCGCCGATGTTGGGGCAACCCGCTTCTTCACAAACAGTGACGAGCTTGTGCTCCTTCACGATCGAACGGGTTTCCTGATAGCCCTTGGAAACCGGCGCCTTGACACGGATCCATTCCGGCTTGCGCAACACTTCGGTATCGGGCCGATGCGCCTTTTCCGGATGGCGGACACGCTTCTCATCGCCCGTTGCCGGGGTGATGAGGTTTATCCTGTCGAGAATGGTGACCATAAATTACTGTCCTCAACCGCCTTGAATGCGGGTACCGTCAACGCCTGACGAGTTTTGCGACAAATAGCAAAATGCACGAGCCGACGAAACCCTGCACGAGGTAACCCAGCCAACCGCTGGCAACATGGATGTTGGCAGAATCGAAGATCGCATTGGCAATCACCGCGCCGACAATGCCGATCACGATATTCATGAAGATGCCGAAGCGCATATCCATCAGCTTGCCGGCAAGCCAGCCTGCCAGGCCTCCGATGATGATTGCTGCAAACCAGCCCACGCCCATGTCTTACTCCGTTCAAACCTCTTCAGCAGATATGGGCGGCGAGCCGCCCATATGCAATCGGCGCTGAAACCTAAGCGTTCAGGACGCGACCATAGGCGTCGAGCACGCTTTCCTTCATCGATTCCGAAATCGTGGGATGCGGGAAGATGGTGTGCATCAGGTCTTCTTCCGTCGTCTCGAGGTTCATCGCGACGACGAAACCCTGGATCAGTTCGGTCACTTCCGCCCCGACCATATGTGCACCGATGAGCTCGCCTGTCTTCTTGTCGAAGATCGTCTTGACCATGCCCTGGTCCTCGCCGAGGGCCACGGCCTTGCCATTGGCCGCAAACGAGAAGCGGCCGACGCGAATCTCGCGGCCCTGCTCCTTGGCTTTCGCTTCCGTCAGACCAACCGACGCGACCTGCGGATTGCAATAGGTGCAGCCCGGGATCTTGCTCTTGTCCATGGCGTGGACGTTGGGCAGGCCGGCGATCTTCTCGATGCAGACGACGGCTTCATGCTCGGCCTTGTGCGCCAGCAGCGGACCGCCTGCGACATCGCCGATCGCGTAGATACCCTCGACATTGGTCTTGCCGTAACCGTCGATGACGATAAAGCCGCGGTCGGTCTTCACGCCGACAGCCTCAAGGCCGATATTCTCGATATTGGCCTGCACGCCGACAGCCGAGATCATCCGGTCTGCGGTGATCTTCTCCGACGTGCCGTCCTTCTTCTCGATCGTGGCCGTGATCGAGTTTGCACCCTTCTCGACCTTCGAGACCTTGGCTTCGAGATGGATCTTGATGCCCTGCTTGTCGAACTGCTTCTTGGCGAAGGCCGAAATCTCGGCATCCTCGACCGGCATGACCTGGCTCATGATTTCGACCACGGTCACGTCGACGCCCATGGTGCGGTAGAACGACGCGAACTCGATGCCGATCGCGCCAGACCCCATGACGAGCAGCGACTTCGGCAGCTCTTCGGGCTTCATCGCTTCGAAATAGGTCCAGATCAGCTTGCCATCCGGCTCGATACCCGGCAGCGCACGCGGACGGGCGCCGGTGGCGACGATGACGTGCTTGGCGTTGTATGTGCCCTCGCCCAGCGTGTTCTTGGGCACCGGACCCTGCGGCTGGACGATCTCCTTGGTGATCTTGCCGACGACGATTTCGGCCATCTGCGAACCGGATGCCGGCTTGGTGACCTTGGCCTCGCCCCAGATGATATCGATCTTGTTCTTCTTGAACAGGAAGCCGACGCCGCTGTTCATGCGGTTGGCAATGCCGCGCGACCGCGCAACGACCGCCTTGACGTCAGGCGTGATCGTGCCTTCCAGCGTCAGGCCGTAATCCTTGGCATGCTGCGCGGTGTGCAGCACGTCAGCGGTTCGCAGCAGCGCCTTGGTCGGGATGCAGCCCCAGTTGGAGCAGATGCCAGCCAGATGCTCGCGCTCGACGACGGCAACCTTCATGCCCAGCTGGGATGCACGGATCGCGGCGATATAACCGCCCGGACCGGCGCCGATAACGATGAGATCGTAGGACTGAGCCATTGTTTCCTGCCTTTGTCTTTTTAAGTCTGTGTCTGCGGCGACCATCCATACGCGGCCTGCCGATGTGAATTCTTGGGTCAGATGCCGAGCATCATCCGGACGATCGGCTCAAGCCCACGACCGATGGCGCGGGTGTCTTCCGCCGTCAGGTGCACACCATCGAGCGGGCTGGTCTTTGCGACCGATCCTGCATCGAAGAAGCCGCACCCGAGCTCGTCGGCGAGATCGCGGTACAGCGAGGCCAGCATCGACGACTGCTCGATCCCGCCCTGGAACATCGCCGAAAAGATCGGATCTCCGGTCTCGCAAAGTGGTGGCGGCGAAACGATCAGCACGTCAGGTGCATCATAGTCGAACGACCATTCGTGGTGCCGGATCAAAGCGACCAGCCGCTGGATCCCGGCCCGCGCCGCATGCGCCGTGCCGGCGATCACTGGCTTCATGTCGTTGGTGCCGAGCATGATGACGACCAGATCAAGCGGCATGTGGGTGTGGAGGACGGTCGGAAAATTTCTGACGCCGTTGCGATCGCAATCGGCGAGGTTATCATCATAGCCTGTCGTGCGCCCGTTCAGGCCCTCGGCAATCACCGTGACCTCGTCTCCGAGTGCGGCGCCGAGCACGCTCGTCCAGCGATCCTCGAACGCGTGACGGCCGGGACCGATGGGGTCATATCCCCAGGTGAGACTGTCGCCGAAGCAGAGAACGGTTTTCATAGTCATGTCTCTCTTTCCCCGCCCCCTTGTGGGGAGGGGCCAGGGGTGGGGGTGGCCGTTGCCGCCGCGATCAGTTTCAGCACCCAGGGCACATCCAACATCACGTCACTGTTCGAGAAGCGCAGCACGCGAAAGTTCTGACCCTCAAGATAGGAATTCCGGTCAGCATCGCGAAGACGTTGATCCCGATCATCGTGAATTTTTCCATCAACTTCGATGATCAATCGCCGCCCCAGACAGACAAAATCCGCAACATAAGGACCAATCGCCATCTGCCGGCGAAAATGCGTTCCAGGTAACTTAGACATTTCGCCACGAAGCGCCGTCCAGAGACGGCGTTCCGCATCGGTCATCGCTTTTCGCAATCGCGAAGCATTCCGCGCAGCAGCGGGACGGGGTGGATTTGGCTTCTCTCGATTCCATGCCATGCAGCGCCTCCGCCGACAGACCAACCCCCACCCGTCCGCTGACGCGGACACCCTCCCCGCAAGGGGGAGGGAGATTTCTTAAACCAGCATGCCCATCGGGCTTTCGATGTAGCGCTTGAAGGCCGAGGCCAGCTCTGCGCCGAGCGCCCCGTCGATGACTCGGTGGTCGAAGGCAAAGGTTGCCGTCATCACAGTGCCGACTTCGAGTTTGCCGCCACGAACGATCGGCTTTTCGACACCGGCGCCAATGGAGACGATCGAGGCCTGCGGCAGGTTGATGATCGACGTGAAGTTGGAGACACCGAACATGCCGAGGTTTGACACCGACGTGGTGCCGCCCTGGTATTCTTCCGGCTTCAGCTTCTTGTCGCGGGCCCGCTTGGCAAGGTCCTTGACCTCGTTGGAGATGACCGAAAGCGTCTTCGTCTCGGCCTTGCGGACGATCGGAGTGATCAGACCATCCGGGATCGACACGGCGACGCCGACATCCGCATGCTTGTGCAGGACGCGGGCAGAAGACGTCCAGGAGGCGTTTGCCATGGGAACATCCCGCAGCGCCAGCGCCATCGCCTTGATGATGAAGTCATTGACGGAAAGCTTGAAGGCCGGAACCTCACCCTTTTCCGTCTTCTTCACCGGCGCGGACGCATTGATCTCGGCGCGCAGCTTGAGCATGGCATCGAGTTCGCAATCCATCGAAACGAAATACGACGGAACCGTCTGGGTCGACTCGGTCAGGCGCGAGGCAATCGTCTTGCGCATGCCGTCATGCGGCAGAAGCTCGTACGAGCCTTCCGCAAACAGCTTCATGATGTTGTCGTCCGACGGACCCTTTGCCATCGGCGCGGCTGCAGCCTGTGCGGCACCAGCCGTTGCCGAAGTCGCTTGAGACGGAGCAGACTTTGCACCACCGGAAGCGGCGGCCTTCTCGATATCGGCCTTGACGACACGCCCATGGGGACCGGTGCCGGTAACACCGGTGAGATCAAGACCGGCTTCCTTGGCCATACGACGGGCGAGCGGCGACGAAAACACACGCTTGCCGTCTTCTGCCTTCGGAGCAGGCGTCGACGGTGCCGGAGCGGCATCCGTCAGCGGCTTGTCGGAACTGGCTTCGGACTTCGGCGCTTCGGACGCCTTCTCCGCAGGAGCTGCTTCAGCCTTCGGAGCATCTGCCTTCGGGGCTTCAGCCTTCGGAGCCTCGCCGCCGGAAGCGGCAGCCGAAACATCTTCGCCGTCGACCGCAAGGATGGCGATCAGGGCGTTGACCTTGACGCCTTCGGTGCCGGCCGGAACCACCAGCTTGGCGACAACGCCTTCGTCGACGGCTTCGACTTCCATCGTCGCCTTGTCGGTCTCGATTTCGGCGATCACGTCGCCGGACTTGACCGTATCGCCTTCCTTGACCAGCCACTTGGCGAGGTTGCCCTCCTCCATGGTCGGCGACAGGGCAGGCATGGTGATGTTGATAGGCATGTTAATCCTCCGCCCACACAAGTTCAAACTGGGCAAGTTCGTCAGGATGTTCCGTCAGCCGGGTGACGTCCTCAGGCGTCACTTCGATGTAACCGGCAACGTCTTCAAGCCAGCCGTCTACGGCACCAATCACGCCAATCTCTTCGCGCGGGACACCGACGATCACCTCGGTGTCTTCGGTCTTGACCAAGGCCCAGAACACAATTCTTTCAAAGACCGGGTTGTTCTTGGTGCCGATCACTCGGAACCAAGAACCGGAAACCGGCAGAATCTGCTTCACAGAAGATTTCGGCATAACCGGATCCTTACTTGTAGCAGACGGTCTTAACCGCCTGAACGACTTCACCGACATTCGGCAGCGCCAGCTTTTCAAGGTTGGCGGCGTAAGGCATGGGCACGTCCTTGCCGGCGATCGTCAGGATCGGCGCATCGAGATAGTCGAAGGCCTGCTGCATCACGCGGGTGGCAATTTCGGTACCAACCGACGACTGCGGATAGCCTTCCTCGACGGTCACAAGACGACCGGTCTTCTTCACCGATTCGATCACGGTCGGCAGGTCCATCGGACGGATGGTGCGAAGATCGATCAGTTCGACATCGATGCCGTCCTTCTCGAGTTCGGCAACCGCCTTCGTGGCATAGGCCATGCCGATGCCAAAGGACACGACCGTCACGTCCTTGCCGGTCTTGTGGATACGCGCCTTGCCGATCGGCAGGACGAAATCGTCCAGCTTCGGCACTTCGAACTGCTGCCCGTAGAGGATCTCGTTTTCCAGGAAGATGACCGGGTTCGGATCGCGGACCGCAGCCTTCAGAAGACCCTTCGCATCGGCAGCCGTATAGGGCATGACGACCTTGAGGCCCGGGATCTGGCTGTACCAAGCGGCATAGTCCTGGCTGTGCTGTGCGCCAACGCGGGCAGCGGCGCCGTTCGGACCACGGAACACGATCGGCGCACCCATCTGGCCGCCGGACATGTAGAGCGTCTTGGCAGCCGAGTTGATGATGTGGTCGATCGCCTGCATGGCGAAGTTGAACGTCATGAACTCGACGATCGGCTTCAGGCCGGCCATTGCAGCACCGACGCCGACGCCGGCAAAGCCGTGTTCGGTGATCGGCGTATCGACGACGCGACGCGCGCCGAATTCCTGCAACAGGCCTTGCGTGATCTTGTAGGCGCCCTGGTATTCGGCGACTTCCTCACCCATCACGAACACATCGCCATCGCGACGCATTTCTTCGGCCATGGCATCGCGAAGCGCTTCGCGAACCGTGGTCATCACCATTTCGGTGCCGGCCGGAATGTCCGGATCGGCAGCAATTTCGATCTTCGGCTGGGCCGGAACCTTGGCGTCAGCAGGTGTCTCGTCCTTGGCTTCGCGGGCCTTGCCGCCGGCCGCATCGGAGGTCGCCGCCGGAGTGTCTGCATCGGCCTTCGGAGCATCCGCCTGGGGCGCGCTTTCCTGTGCAGGCTTGTCAGCCTTCATGTCGTCGGCGGTTTCGCCTTCGGCAAGCAGGATTGCGATCTTGGTGTTGACCTTGACGTTCTCGGTGCCGGCCTCGATCAGCAGCTTGCCGATCACGCCTTCATCCACAGCTTCCACTTCCATGGTCGCCTTGTCGGTCTCGATTTCGGCGATCACGTCGCCGGAGGTGACCTTGTCACCCTCTTTTTTCAGCCACTTGCTGAGCGTGCCTTCTTCCATCGTGGGAGAAAGCGCGGGCATCAGGATATCGATTGGCATTGAGGTTCCCTCCCCGCGATCAGAGCAGAATGTCGGTGTAGAGCTCGGATACATCCGGCTCCGGATCGTTCTGGGCAAAATCTGCAGAATCCGAGACCACGTCACGGATATCCTTGTCGATCGCCTTCAGTTCGTCCTCGGTCGCCCAGCCACCGTCGAGGATGCGCAGACGCACCTGTTCGATCGGATCCTGCTCGGAGCGCATCTTCTGCACTTCTTCCTTGGAGCGATACTTCGCCGGGTCGGACATCGAGTGACCACGGTAGCGGTAGGTCAGCATTTCGAGAATGATCGGACCCTTGCCGGAACGGCAGTGAGCGAGCGCCTCGTCGCCGGCGGCCTTGACGGCGCGCACATCCATGCCATCCACCTGGATGCCGGGAATGCCGAAGCCGGAGCCGCGCAGCGAATAGTTCGACTGCGCCGTCGCGCGGGCGGTCGATGTGCCCATCGCATAACGGTTGTTCTCGACGATGTAGACGATCGGGAGCTTCCAGAGAGCAGCCATGTTGAAGCTCTCGTAGACCTGACCCTGGTTGGCAGCGCCATCGCCGAAATAGGCGACCGATACGCTGTCATTGCCGCGATAGGCATTGGCGAAGGCAAGACCGGTGCCGAGAGACACCTGCGCGCCGACGATGCCGTGGCCGCCGTAGAACTGCTTTTCCTTGGAGAACATGTGCATCGAGCCGCCCTTCCCCTTGGAATAGCCGCCGCGACGCCCCGTCAGTTCCGCCATCACGCCACGGGCACTCATGCCGGTTGCCAGCATATGGCCGTGATCACGATAGGCGGTGATGACCTGATCGCCCTCTTTCTGCGCCATCTGCATGCCGACGACGACAGCTTCCTGGCCGATGTAGAGGTGACAGAAACCACCGATGAAGCCCATGCCGTAAAGCTGGCCGGCCTTTTCCTCGAAGCGGCGGATGAGCAGCATTTCGCGATACGCGTGCAGCTCGTCATCCTTGCCGAAGTCCGACATATTCTTGCCGGTAAAATCCTTTGAAACGTTCTGGGTTGCAGACTTTGCCGCCGTTTTGCGGCCGGACGTAGACGCGGTTTTAGCTTGCGCCATCGATCCCTCCCTGTGTGCTGCTCTTTATAAAGGGGACATCATGTCAAAATGACGCACCCTGGTTTCGGAGCGTAACATAGGGAAGAAAGCACGGACCAGCAATGCCATAATTGCATGGCTCACATCCAAATTAAATCACTGATATCGTTGCTGAATTGTGAAATTAACCAGCTTTTGGTTAATTTAGAAGTAGTTGTTGAAGATGACGATCTCGTCGCGCTTGGAGACGTTGAGCTGGTAGCGGGCGATCTCGTCGAGCATGTCCTTCTCGAGAGACCCGTCGCTCATCAGCTGGACCTGACGCTCCAACGCCTTGCGACCGTCGGTCAGCCTTGTCAGTTCGGCAACCCGCTCGATCCGCCGCTTCTCGAATTTCTCCGTCGCGATCAGCCCGAGTTCGCCATGCACGGAATGATATCCGAAATAGGAAACGAATGCGATCGTGATGGCAGGCAGGACGAAACGACCGAATTTTCTTTTCTTGTGATGCTTGGTCCACATGCTCACGAGACGCCTACCCATTACGCTAAACTGGATCAGGATCGATCCGAACTGCGAGAGAGAATCGCAGAACTTGCTTAAGCAATGGTTGACCGGGGAGCCTCGACCGGCGACTTCACCCGCTCGACGTCACCCAGAAATGCGAAAGGCCGGAGCTTTTGGCTCCGGCCTCCGTTTCAATCTGCAACAATCGCTTAGTTGACGGCCTTGTCAACCAGCTTGTTCTTGCCGATCCATGGCATCATGGCGCGAAGCTTGGTGCCGACTTCCTCGATCTGGTGCTTGTCGTTCATACGGCGGATGCCCTTGAAGCGGGCGCCACCGGCACGGTATTCCTGCATCCAGTCGGACGTGAACTTGCCAGTCTGGATATCGGTCAGAACCCGCTTCATCTCGGCCTTTGTCTCGGCGGTGATGATGCGCGGACCGGTGACGTATTCGCCCCACTCGGCCGTGTTGGAGATCGAGTAGTTCATGTTGGCGATACCGCCTTCATAGATCAGGTCGACGATCAGCTTCACTTCGTGCAGGCATTCGAAATAGGCCATCTCAGGCGCATATCCGCCTTCGACCAGCGTTTCGAAACCGGCGCGGATCAGTTCGACGAGACCGCCGCAGAGAACAGCCTGTTCGCCGAACAGATCGGTTTCGCACTCTTCCTTGAACGTGGTCTCGATAATGCCGGACCGGCCGCCGCCAACGCCACAAGCGTAGGAGAGAGCGATCTCAAGCGCATTGCCCGACGCGTTCTGGTCGATGGCAACGAGGCAAGGAACGCCGCCGCCCTTCTGATATTCGCCGCGAACCGTATGGCCTGGGCCCTTTGGTGCGATCATGACGACGTCGACGGAAGCCTTCGGCTCGATCAGGCCGAAATGGACGTTGAGGCCGTGGGCGAAAGCGATGGCAGCGCCGTCGCGAATGTTGCCGGCGATGTCGGCCTTGTAGATGTCTGCCTGCAGCTCGTCGGGAGCCGCCATCATCATCAGATCTGCCCAGGCGGCAGCTTCGGCAACGGTCATGACCTTAAAGCCATCGGCTTCGGCCTTCTTTACGGTCGGCGAATCGGCACGCAGGGCGATGACGACATTGCTGGCACCGCTGTCCTTCAGGTTCAGCGCGTGGGCGCGACCCTGCGAACCGTAACCGATGATGGCAACCTTCTTGGACTTGATGAGATTGAGATCAGCATCCCGATCGTAATAAACGCGCATCGTATGTTCCTTCCCTATGAACGTAACTGTTGTTGATGATTAGCGGGCCGCGGAGGTGCGTGACACCTCCAGCGGCTGTTTCTCGGTGCGATACAGCGACAGAAAGGCATCGATGGCTCTTTCCGCCTGGCGTGCAGTATCCTTCAGCCCGGGTTCGCCGAGCAGCATGCGGACATGCAGGTCGGAGACGATCAGGCCGTAAAGCGTATGATAGGCGGCATCCGCGTTGTCGAACCGCAGGAGCCCTACCCGTTTGCCCGCATCGATCAGCGCCATTGCGCGACGATCGATCTGGCGGCGGCCATGCTCGACCAGCAGCTTGCCGAGCTTGGATCCGTTCGGTCCGGCACCCGGTCCCGACTGGCCGATCGCCAGCCGGTTGAGCGCCAGCGACACATCGCCGGATAAAACCTCCAGCAGATCGCGTGCAAAAAGTTCGAGATGATCCCGCAAAAGCTCGGCACTCAGCCGCTCGCCGGACCGCTCGAACGTGCGGACCTTGGCGGCCTGATGCGCGATCATCGCCGCCAGCAGGCCTTCGCGGTCACCGAACCACTTGTAGAGGCTTTCCTTCGAGCAGCTTGCAGCCCGTGCAAGCCCGGATGTGGTGAGCGCCTTCTCACCGCCTTCGACGAGCAGACGCAGCGCCTGCTCCAGAACCTCGTTCTGGCGCGGCGAAAAGTCGGGCATGTCTGCGGTTTCGGTTCTCACGGCTCACCTCTGAAGTACCGTACGGTACGGTTCTGCCGGTATAAATGATTTCACATGCCCGTCAAGTGCTTCTGGCAGGTCATGCGAATAAGATGCGGGAAGAGTTTGGTCGGCCAAGCCGGGAGAGAACTCTCGCTAATCCGCGTCAGCCGGCGGACGGCTCACGCACTGCGCTGATGTCACGGCTCGGCGACATGCCGTAGAGACGGCCATATTCGCGGCTGAACTGGGACGGGCTCTGGTAACCGACGCGGTGGCCGGCATTGCCTGCATCCAGCCCGTCGACCAGCATCAACCGGCGCGCCTCGTGAAGGCGGAGATGCTTCTGGAACTGGACAGGCGTGAGAGCCGTCACGGCCTTAAAGTGATGGTGGAACGAGGACGGGCTCATTCCCACGTGATCCGACAGATCCTCGATCTTGAGCGGACGATGGAAATTTAATCGCAACCAACTGACGGCGCGTGCGATTCTGGAACTCTGCGTTTCCGACATGGCCATATGGACAAGCCTTGGCCCATCGGGCGAGGTCAGCAGGCGGTAGAAGATCTCCTGTTCGATAAGCGGCACCATCGCAGCGATATCGGATGGCGTATCGAGCAACCGCACCAGTCTGGTTGTCGCATCGATCAGATCAGGCGACGCATGGTTGACCGTCAGCCCGCGGTATCCCTCGCTTGCCAGAGAGTCTGGCTGGAAGTTGATACGGTCGAACAATTCGTGCAGCCGCTCCATCTTCAGATCGAGGCAGAGGCAGTAGTAGGGAATATCGCCGCTGGCCTCCACCACCCAGGACGCGACGGGCAGATCGAGTGATGTCAGAAGATACTGACCAACGCCATAGCGATACGTCTCACGGCCAAGCGTCAGGCTCTTGGAGCCCTGTAGGACCAGCGTGTAACTGGGAGAATAGGCCGTATGAAGCGGCGCTGTTGGAGCCGAACATCGGTGCAGCCGCAACCCTTCGATCGCAGTCGTGCCATCATTGCCTTCGACTGCATGCCGGGCAGCGAGTGCCGTCAGTTCCTGATAGGGCATGAAGGAAATTGTCATGAAGTCTTACCACCGTCGCGCGTTCCGGCACTGACATGGCAAATCCATATCAGGCACAAGACAGAGGTAGTATCCGAAAACGGAATTTGTAGGATCGTGCAAGAAGCTTGCAGGATCGATCTAACGCTTGTGACGACGGATCGGCATAGTCCGGCAGTTGATTTCAACTGAAAATGAATGGAGTTTTCCATGGCTATTGCACGAGGCTATGCCGCGACCGACGCCACCAAGCCGCTCACACCGTTTACCTTCGAGCGCCGCGAGCCGAACGAAGATGACGTGGTGATCGATATCAAATTTGCCGGCATCTGCCATTCCGACATCCATACCGTCCGCAACGAATGGAAGAACGCCGTCTACCCGATCGTTCCCGGTCACGAGATCGCCGGCATCGTTACCGCCGTCGGTTCGGCCGTCACCAAATTCAAGGTCGGCGACCGCGTCGGCGTCGGCTGCTTCGTCGATAGCTGCGTCGGCTGCGCAGCGCGTGATGTCGACAACGAGCAGTATATGCCAGGCCTCGTCCAGACCTATAACGACGTGGATACGTTGAACGGCAATGCGGCCACCCAGGGCGGCTATTCCGATCACATCGTCGTCAAGGAAGGCTATGTCCTGTCGATCCCGGACAATCTTCCGCTCGACGCTGCCGCTCCGCTGCTGTGCGCCGGTATCACGCTCTATTCGCCGCTCCACCATTGGCAGGCTGGCCCTGGCAAGAAGGTCGCGATCGTCGGCATGGGCGGTCTCGGCCATATGGGTGTCAAGATCGGTTCCGCGATGGGCGCTGATATCACCGTCCTCTCGCAGGGCCTTTCCAAGAAGGAAGACGGCCTGAAGCTCGGCGCCAAGGAATATTACGCGACGAGCGACGCGGAAACCTTCACCAAGCTTGCCGGCACATTCGATCTGATCATCTGCACGGCAGGCGTGGCGATCGACTGGAACGCCTATCTCGGCCTGCTCAAGGTCAACGGCTCGATGGTCATTGTCGGTGCACCGGAGCATGCGATCCCGGTTCATGCCTTCTCGCTGATCCCGGGCCGCAAGAGCCTGTCGGGTTCGATGATCGGCTCGATCAAGGAAACCCAGGACATGCTGGATTTCTGCGGCAAGCACGACATCGTTTCGGAAATCGAGATGATCAAGATCCAGGATGTCAACGAAGCCTATGAGCGCGTGCTGAAGAGCGACGTGCGCTACCGCTTCGTCATCGACATGGCATCGCTCGACGCCTGATCCGTTTGGTAGAGTGGAATGACAAGGGCGGTCTTCGGGCCGCCCTTTGTGTTAGCGAAGATCGCTCGCGTCGAACTTCGACCGTGCCGCCCTGACGTTGGCGTGGTTGCTTGCCGCCCACGCAAGCACTGCCGAGAGTGGTTCAAACAGCGAGTAGCCTAGCGGCGTCATCCGGTATTCGACGCTTGGCGGCTTGGTCGGAAACACCTGCCGATCGATGTAACCGTCGCGCTGCAGATCCCGCAGCGTCTGCGTCAGCATCCGCTGGGAAATATCGGGCACAAGCCGCCGCAGCTCGCCGAACCGGTACGGCTTTTCCGAAAGCGCCTGAAGAATGAGCGTCGACCACTTGCCTGCGATCTGGTTCATCACGTCCCGGACCGGACAGTTCCCGGCATCCCAGGTCGAGGTGTCACAGGGTCGCTCAGCCAGCGTCGGCTTGCGTGCGGTAACGGCCATCGCGGTGGTTCCCTTTTGGTAACGATCTCCCTCAAACCTGCCTCCTTTACAGGAGACCGTCAATTCCTATTCTAGTGCTGGTCTCTTTTTGAGACTTATAGAGATAGGAAACGCAGGATGACCAAACTTCTCATCACCGGTGCCGCCGGTCAGCTCGGCCGCGCCGTTCTTCATCACCTCCTGGAGACATCGAAGGTTTCCGCAGGCGATATCGTTGCCGCAAGCCGCGATCCGTCCAAACTGTCGGAGCTTGCGGCCAAGGGTATCGAAACCCGCAAGGCGGATTTCACCGACGAAGCCGGGCTGGTAGAGGCGTTCAAAGGGATCGATCGCGTATTGATCATCTCGACCGATGATCTCGCCACGCCGGGCGGTCGCCTCAAGCAGCACAAGGCTGCCGTTGCCGCTGCTGAAAAGGCCGGCGTCAAGCACCTCATCTACACATCGATGCCGAACCCGGACAGATCGCTGGTGAGCTTCGCGCCGGATCATCTCGGCACCGAGGAGGCCATCAAGGCGACGGGGCTGTCCTACACGATCCTGCGCAACGCCTGGTACGGCGACAATTATCTGATGTCGATGCCGCATAACCTCGCGACCGGCACCTGGTACACGGCCATGGGCGACGGCAAGCTTTCCAACATCTCACGCGATGACTGCGCCCGCGCCGCCGCAGCAGCGCTCGCCAATCCCCCGGCCGGCAACAGGACGGTGACATTGACGGGCTCGGAAAGCCTCGGCGCGGACGACATCGCAGCACTGGTTTCGAAGGTCACAGGCAAGACGCTTGCGGTCGTCAAGGTCACCGAGGAGCAACTTGCGGGCGGAATGGCCAATGCGGGGCTTCCCGACTTCCTGATCAAGATGCTCGTATCCGCCGATGCCAATATCAGGGCGGGCAACTTCGATCTGGTGACCGACGATTACGAGACGCTGACGGGTGCAAAGCCCCAATCGCTTGCGTCCTATTTCGACAGCCGCAAGGCCGACCTCACCGCGTAAGACAACAGGCGACCTAGTTCCGGTATTTAGTTGACTCAGTCAACTAAATACCGGAACATCTATCCTCCTGAATGGGAGGATCATCATTTCTAAAGCAGAGACCTTCGAGGCAATCCGCGCCTTCAACCGCTTCTACACCAACAAGCTCGGCGTGCTTTCAAAGGGATACCTCGATACCGACCACACGCTGACGGAAGCGCGTATCCTCTACGAGATCGGTGCGCGCCAAAGGATTTCGGCCACCGAGCTCAACCGTGAACTCGGGCTCGATCCTGCCTATCTCAGCCGCATCCTGAAGAAATTCCGCGAAGCAGGCTTTCTCGAGAGCGAACCCGACCCGTTGGACCGGCGCAGTCAAATCCTGACGATTACCGCGCCGGGGAAAGCGGAATACGAAATGCTCGGCACGCGATCGAGAGCGCAGATCGCCCGCGAGCTTTCCGGCGTCAGCGACGGTGATCGAGACAGATTGGTCACCGCGATGGCTACCATCCACGGCATCCTGGCAACCACAGAGCGCTCCACGGCACCGGTCGTGATCCGTGAACACCGAACCGGCGACATGGGCTGGCTGATTGAGGCGCAGGCGGTTGCCTATACGCGGGAATACGGGTGGAACGACCGGTTCGAAGGTCTCGTCGCCGAGGTGGCGGGACGGTTCATCCAGAACTTCAATCCGGACAGGGAGCGGTGCTGGATTGCCGAAAGAGACGGACAGCGCATAGGCTCGGTTCTGGTCGCTGACGCTGGCGAAAACATCGCCAAGCTGCGCGTCCTTTATGTCGATCCTGCAGGCCGTGGCCTCGGCCTTGGCAGGACCCTTGTCGAGCACTGCATCGCCTTCGCGAAGGCGGCAGGCTATGCCAAGCTGTCGCTGTGGACCAATGACGTGCTGAAGGCTGCCCTCCACATCTACGAGGCCACCGGCTTCACGCTTGTCGCCGAGGAGAGACACGCGATGTTCGGCCCGGAATGCATTGGCCAGACCTGGGAACTCGATCTGACGAACGCTCAATGCACCGATGTCTGAGATCGTGCTGAATCCCTGGATCACGCCCGAGGATCCATACCCCGCCAGGCGATCAGGACTCGTCCTTCAGCGTTTCCTTCTGGGTGATCAGCCGCGCGCTATGCTGGCCGGACAGATAAATCCACAGCCAGCTCCAGGCAACGGCGGCGCGTGATCTCGTGCCGATCAGGAAGTAGATATGGGCAAGCCCCCAGATCCACCAGGCAAGTCCGCCGGTCAGCTTGAACTTGCCGAAATCAATCACCGCCGCACGCTTGCCGATGGTTGCGAGACTGCCCTGGTGGCGATAGTGGAACGCCGCAGGCACAGGCTTGCCGGCGAGCCGCGTCTTGATCACCTTCGAGACGTACTCGCCCTGCTGCTTGGCGGCCGGCGCGATGCCGGGCACCGGCTTGCCGTCGTCCTGCGAGACCAGCGCGGTATCGCCGATGACAAAGATCTCGGGCTGCTCGGGGACTGACAGATCCGGACCGACGACGGCGCGCCCTGCCCGGTCCGCCGACGCGCCGATCCAACGCGCTGCGGGCGATGCCTGAACACCGGCTGCCCAGATCACCGTCTTGCAGGGAATGAACGCGTCGCCAACGGTGACGCCTTCCTCGGTGATCGCGGTGACGGGCTTGCCGGTATGAACCTCGACGCCGAGCTTTTCGAGCGCCGTCTTCGTGTAAGCCGACAGATCCTCGGTGAAAGCCGGCAGCACGCGTGGACCTGCCTCGATCAGCATCACCCGTGTGCGGGTCGTGTCGATCTTGCGGAATTCCTTTGGCAGCACCTTGTTCGCGAGTTCCGCGATCATGCCGGCCATTTCCACGCCTGTTGGACCGGCGCCGATGATCGCGAATGTCAGCTCGGAATCCAGCTCCGACGTCTTTTCCGCCATCTCTGCCCGCTCGAATGCGAGCAGGATGCGGCGGCGCAATGTCGTCGCATCCTCCAACGTCTTCAGGCCGGGCGCGACACTTTCCCATTCGTCGCGGCCGAAATAGGCGTGGCGTGCGCCGGTTGCAAGAACCAGCGTATCATAGGGCACCGTACGGCCGGACGCGAGCTTCACCGTCTTCGCACCCTTGTCGATTCCGAGAACCTCATCGAGCACCGTCGTGACATCGCGCCGATCGCGGAACAGCCTGCGGATCGGCCATGCTATTTCCGACGTGGCGAGCACCGTCGTCGCGACCTGATAGAGGAGCGGCTGGAACAGATGATGGTTGCGACGATCGATCAGCGTGATGTCGGCATCGGCACCTTTCAGCCCATGCACCGTTTGCAATCCCCCGAAACCTCCCCCGACGACGACAACTCTATGCTTGCTCACGATGGATGCTTCCCCGAATGACGAATGACAATGAAATGCTGCAGCGCAATATGATGCAGGTCTTAATCAAGTTCTCAGTCAACGGAACTGCGGCACTTTGTCCATCTGCCTTTTGTGCAAGGCAGGGAGCCGCCTGATGCAAGGCATTCAGGCGCTCGATAGCGCCGCGTGGGGTCAGCATCCGACCCGTCGCCTTCACGCGGTGACAAGCCTGCCGTGACGGCACCAGACGCTGACAGCCTCATGGTCGAAGAGAGAACCGCGGCTGCGGGTTCAGTTAGATCGTCTGACCGCAGGCGCGGCAGAAACGACGCACCGTCTCGGCCATTCCGTATTCCAGCGCATCGGCCGTCAGCCCGTGGCCGATCGAGACTTCGGCAAGCGCCGGAATGCGCTTCACCAGCGCGGGGAGATTGTCGACCGTCAGGTCGTGCCCGGCATTGACGCCAAGGCCGTGCGCCAATGCAGCATCCGCAGTCCTTCCCAACAGCTCGAGAAATTCGATGCCGCGTTCCGGATTGTCGAAACAGCCGCCATAGGGACCGGTATAAAGTTCGATCCGATCGGCACCGGTCGCCTTGGCAAGCGCCACCGCTTCGACATCGCCGTCACCATCGGCAAACAGCGAAACCCGCATGCCGCCCTTTTTCAAGCGCGCCACAATCGGCTTCAACATTTCGCCTGTCGCACGGAAATCGAAACCGTGGTCGGACGTCGCCTGGGCCGGATCGTCAGGCACCAATGTCACCTGCTCCGGCTGGATACGTTCGCACAGCGCCAGAAAATCCTCGCTCGGATAGCCTTCGATGTTGAATTCTGCATCCGGGAATTCGTCGTCGATCAGGGCGCGCAAAACCGGCAGATCGGAAAAGCGGATATGGCGCTGGTCGGGACGCGGATGAACCGTCAGTCCGGATGCCCCGGCCTGCAACGCAATCCGCCCCAAAGCTTCAACGCTCGGCCACGGAAGATCGCGGCGATTGCGGAGCATGGCGACAGCATTGAGATTGACGGAGAGCGTAGTGGTCATGGCAGCGTCCGAAGCGAGAAATGTCAGCCTGCTTTTAGGACATGCGCAGCGTGTTGACCACCGTTTGGGAACATTACGTAGAAAATAGATCTTTCCGATACGTAAGCATATTATAATCTACAAAAATCCGGAGTAGTAATCGTTAAAACTTTACGTACGTTGTCTTCATGCAGAATTCGCCAAGTCGGCAAGATGCGGCACATGAGGCCGGCGAGGCGAATTCTGCTGTCACGATCAATCGGGTCCGCATTCCTTTCACCGAAGATCATCCGCTCATCATGACGCATAAAGCGGCCTGTGGATGCAATCGAGCAGGACCAGGTAGCGACCGAAGGATCCGATGCGAAGCGACCTGTTTGATGCACCGAGCCAGACTTCCCAGCCCTCCTGCCTGTTGTCGCCGGAATTCCTGGCGATCAGATTTTTCCCGCAAATCCAGTTGCCGTTCGAGCTGCCGGATCAGCCTGTGCCGATTGCCGACGTGGCGGACCTGTTCGGCGTAACGCACCGGACACTGCATTTCTACGAGGAAAAAGGGCTGCTGGTCGCAGGCCGTGCAACGGGACGCGGAACGGCCCCGATGCGGGTTTACGCATCAGATCAGATCCGTCGCATGGCAGTTATCACGGCCTGCCGCGAGGTCGGCATCGGCATCGTGATGATCCAGGACCTTCTGGCGGAGCTGGCAGGAGCCGCCAGCCAGGCCAAGGCCGACGACATCTTCAGTACCGCACTTCAACAACGCAAACGGGAGATGACCGCAGAGATCTCCCAGATCCGGCGGCAGATGCAGCAGATCGAGACCTTGGTGTCGCAGGACACCGACGACCGTGCCGAGACCAGCCGGACTGCAGCCTGTCCGCCGCTTGCCGATATCGAACGCCGATGCCTCTCGTTGATGAGCGATGGATATTCCGCATCAAGGATAGCCCGCGAGCTTGAGATTGATCTCGACGAAATGCGCCGAATCGAGATCGCGCTGATCGACAAGTTCGAGGCGAGCAACCGTTTTCAGGCTATCGCCAAGGCACTGGTTGCCGGTGTCGTCCTCAACTGAACCGCTCTAGCGGACGATCGTCAGCGTTTCGGCAGCGCGGGTGATCGCCGTGTAGAGCCAGCGCTCCCGCGTATCGCGAAAGGCAAAACTCTCGTCGAACAGAACGACGTTCTGCCACTGTGAACCCTGCGCCTTGTGGACGGTCAGCGCATAGCCGTAATCGAACTCGTCATAGCGTTTGCGTGTCGACCACGGAATTTCCTCGTCGCTCTCAAACGCAGTCTTCAGCAGCTTGATCTTGGCTGCACCGCGATCCATGTCGTCGTCTTCCGGGCGGATCATCAGGTTGATACCGGGCTTGACGGTTTCTCGCGACGAACTCATCACCTGCCACAGAGACCCGTTCAAAAGGCCCTTGACCTGATCGTTGCGAAGGCAGACCAGCTTGTCGCCGGACTGTGGGTAATCGGCGGTAAAGCCCTTCAGTTCGCGAAGGCGCTGGTTGTAGCGCTTGCGGGTCCGGTTGGTTCCGACCAGAACCTGATCGGCCTCCATCACCAGTTCCTGCGTCACCTCGTTGCGGGAGATGACCTTCGCCTTGCCGTAGTCGCCACGCATGATCTCCTTGCCTTCGCGCACGGTCATGGCGAGCTGGATGATCGGGTTGTCCTGCGCCTGGCGATGGATATCGGTCAGCAGATAGTCCGGTTCCTGTTCGGTAAAGAACCCGCCGCCTGTGACCGGCGGCAGCTGGCCGGGATCACCCAGAACCAGAACAGGCGTGCCGAAGCTTAAGAGGTCACGCCCAAGCTGTTCGTCTACCATCGAGCATTCATCGATGACGATCAAAGCGGCCTTGGTGAGCGGGCTCTGGCGGTTGATCGAAAACATCGGCGACACGGAAGTCTTGCCGGTTTCCTCGTTTTCAACCTCTTCCTCGCCCCGGGGGCGATAGATCAGCGAGTGGATGGTTTTGGCATTGCGCGCGCCGCGCGACCGCAGCACCTGCGCCGCCTTGCCGGTAAACGCGGCAAACAGCACGTCGCCATCGACGTGCTCGGCGAAATGCTTGGCAAGCGTCGTCTTGCCCGTGCCCGCATACCCGAACAAACGGAAAACCTGGCTACGGCCTTCCTTCAGCCATTTCGAAACGGCCTTCAAGGCCTCGTCTTGTTGCGGCGCAAATTGCATGGCCGCGACTTGGCAGGATTCTGCCCGTCAGCGCAACTGAAAAGAACGAAAGATGAATGGAAGCCGGGGATGAAGGAAGCTGGTTCAGGCGCCCAGCGCCAACTTCCGGACATTGCCCGACTCGGCGGACTCCATCTCATGCTTGGCTGCACGGGCGAGAAAGCCGGATCGGGTAAATCCATTCGCCTCGGCGAAAGCGTCGATCGAGGCGAGCATGTCTTCGGGAAGCGTGATGTTGATGCGAACAGCCTTTTTGCCCTCGGTCTTTAGAGAAACAAGAATCGCAACACCGTCCCTGTTGTCCTGGTTTTCCATCACGGCATCAAGCGAAGCCGGTTCAGGAATGGCATCGCCATCTTCCAGCAATCCTTCGACATGCAACGCCAGCGCTTCCTCAGCCATGCGCCGCGCCTCGTCCAGATCCCGACCAGCGGTAACGACGCCGGGGAAATCCGGGAAGGAAACGCCGAAATCGCTGTCGGCATCCTTATGAATCAGTGCGATATAATTGCGCATGGCTTACCTCAAATTTAGTCCGGCTTGCTTCTCGATGCTCTTGAGCGTTCCGACTGGAATATCTCGCTTAGGGTGAGGGACAGTTACCCGACCAAGCTTCCTTGGATGCTTGAACTCGACATGACTGCCCTTCCTGGCGACCTCGTACCAGCCATCAGCCTTCAACGCAGAGATGATGTCGCCACTCTTCATGGGCTATCTATACACACTTGATGTGTATTTTCAAGATGCCTGTTTTCAACTCTGTCGGTGCGGATCGTTCCTCAGCTCGATCGGCATGCCATGCGGCGTGGCTTCCGCCGCGCGCTGCCAGCTTTGCTGTAGGTTAAGGATCGTCGCTTCGTCGGCGACACGTTTCTCTTCGAGGAGGTCGCATAGCGCTGCCACCCAGCAGTCGAAATAATCGCTTCCATCGTCTGCCCTGCCGGGCTGATGGACCTGGCGCGACAATGCCGCTGCCCATTCCGGCCAAGTAAACACGCCGCGCTCGTGCAGGTGCACGGTCATCGCGAAGGCTTCGGCCGCCCAGGGCTCGGGAAAGAGCGGATCACCCTCCAGTGACACCGGCAAGCCCGGCGAATGCGCAAGGTCGGTTTTGCTATCGCATCTATGTTCAGAAGCGCTCAAGATAGCTCTCCCAGGCGTCGATGGAGACCGTCAGCGTCGGATCGGCGCCCTCGCCCCAGATTTCAGCCGCATCGAAAACGACGGTATAGACCCATTGCGGGTTCTCGCCCTTGCCATGGGCATTGTCATCCGGGAACACGAAAGCGCCCTGCACAGCCTCCACCACGCCGGTCTTGGCGCGTGCGTAACGCGGCAATCGCGTGTGGGTCTCCGGGTTGAAGTTTTTCGTGCGGACACGATCGCCCGCGGCAAAGGCAGGCCTTGTCTCCAGCGGCCGGTCGCACGGCCCGCCTTTGGAAAGCACGCCCGCAACCATCTCGGCTTTCAAGATGCGTTTGGGCACCGCCGGTTCGACCTGTTTTGTGCCCGAGGCAATTTCCGCGCTGGTCGCAAAACCGTGCCGTTCCAGAAGCACTTCCAGCGCCCGGGTCCAGATCTCGTAATAGCTGGCCGAGAGATAGCTTGCCGGTGGAATATTCTCGCGAGCATGCCGGCTTTCATCGATAGTCCACGCACCGAATGCTCCGCAGGACAGCGTCAGGCCCAGCGCGCGGCGCTCCCAGTCCGCATGGAAATAGGGTTCGTTGCTTTGAGGCGCCACCGGGCCGAACCCCATCTGGCCGCCAAGGTCGTGCGGGCCGTTCATGACGGCACCCCTGCGATCGCCGTGCCGATCATCGCGTCTCGGCTGACCAGTGCGGCAAGCGCTGCCTCGTCGAGCCCGTCCGTCCCGTCAGGTCGTTCCGGAATGACGAGGTAGCGCAGTTCGGCCGTCGAATCCCAAACGCGGATCTTCGTCTCCTTGGGAAGAGCCAAGCCGAATTCGGCCAGCACGCCGCGCGGATCGATCACCGCACGGGAGCGATAGGCCGGGGCCTTGTACCAGGTCGGCGGCAGGCCAAGCACCGCCCACGGATAACAGGAGCAGAGCGTGCAGACGATGAGGTTATGGGTACCCGGCGTGTTGAATACGGCGCGCATATGCTCACCCTGGCGGCCGGTATAGCCGAGGCTGGCGATCGCCGCCGTGGCATCTGCCTTCAGCCAGTCCGCAAACACCGGATCGCTCCATGCTTTCGCTACCACGCGGGCGCCGTTCTTCGGCCCGATCTTCGTCTCGTAGGTCTCGACGATCGCATCGACCGCTTTCGGATCAATCAGGCCCTTTTCGACCAGCACCGTTTCAAGCGCCCTTACCCGCGCCTGCATGTCGGTGTAGCGGTTGTCGTGGTCGTGAAAGTGACTGTGAGCGTGGCCATGGTGGTCGTGGTGATCGGTCTCGTGATCGTCGTGCATGGCCGGACCTCATGATCGCTGCGGAATACCTTTTCCAGCGTCCGCATCGAGGAGATGCAAACGTTGTCGTCGTCGGTTCAGCGTATGCGCCTTCCTCATGCCCGGCAAGCCTTTGCCGCCACCGGACGAACCGGAGGCTTGGCATCACGGCAGAGCGCCTTATCTGACATCAGATCACTCATCAGCGAGGTCGAAGATGCCTGATATTCCAACCGTCACCCTGCCCTCCGGCATCTCGGTTCCAGCGCTTGGTCTTGGAACCTGGAAGATGGGCGAGTCCCCGAACGACGCGAAGGCCGAGATCGAAAGTCTGCGCCGCGGCCTCGACCTTGGCATGACGCTGATCGACACGGCGGAAATGTATGGCGAAGGCGCTTCGGAAGAGCTGACAGGAAAAGCCATCGAAGGCCGACGCGACGAGGTGTTTCTGGTCAGCAAGGTCTATCCCTGGAATGCCAGCCGCCGCGGTGTGATCGAGGCCTGCGAGGCCAGTCTCGAACGGTTGAAAACGGATCGGCTCGACCTTTACCTTCTGCACTGGCGCGGCGAGCATCCGCTCGAAGAAACCGTCGCCGGGTTCGAGGAACTGCGCCGCGACGGCAAGATCGGCGCC
This sequence comes from Neorhizobium sp. AL 9.2.2, assembly GCF_013317225.1. Taxonomy (NCBI): domain Bacteria; kingdom Pseudomonadati; phylum Pseudomonadota; class Alphaproteobacteria; order Hyphomicrobiales; family Rhizobiaceae; genus Neorhizobium; species Neorhizobium sp. AL 9.2.2. The sequence goes on along the minus strand of NZ_JAALXU010000003.1, from coordinate 892,126 downwards.
TGGGGTGTCTCCAATTTCGACATCGCCGACATGGAGGAACTGATGGAGGTGCCGGATGGGCGCAACTGCGCGACCAATCAGGTCCTCTACAATCTGTCGCGCCGCGGCATCGAATACGATCTCTTGCCCTGGTGCCAGGAGCACGAGATTCCGGTCATGGCCTATTCCCCGATCGAACAGGGACGGATCCTGCGCAATGCGGAACTGATCCGCATCGCCAAAGCCTACCAGGCAACGCCGGCACAGGTGGCGCTCGCTTTCCTGCTGGAGCGGGACAAGGTGATCGCCATTCCAAAATCCTCGACGGCGTCGCGCGTCGAGGAAAATGCCGGTGCTGCGGACCTTGAGATCAGCGACGAGGACTGGGAAGCGCTCGACGCCGCCTTCCCGCCGCCGGAACGCAAGCAGCCGCTGGAAATGCTCTAGTCGAGGTCTAGCTGACGACGCTCGGCGACGAGCGTCTCGATCGCGGTAAACACGTCGATTTCGGCAAAGCTCTTCGTGTCGCGATAGACCGGGTAGAGGCCGAAGGCTGCCGCTGCCAGCTGATCGATGGTGGGACGGGCGGTCCGACGAGACAGCGTGGCCTGCGCGCCCTCACCGAGGTGATCTTCGGTCAGGTCCCAGCCCGCATAGAACGGACCGGCATAACACCGCACGGGCTTTTCGCGCAGGAGCGCGTCCAGCCCGAACTGGCTGGAGACCGTCCAGACTTCATCCACCACATCGAGAATGGAGGGAACCGAGACTGCATCCGACAGGAGAATCACGCCGGACGCTTTCGCTGCCTGTTCGGTCAGATAGCCCTTGCGGAAGCCGGCCATCACATCCGGATGGGTGCGCACCACGCATTGTGCACCGCTCGCGATCGCATCTTTGAGCATCCGCGAGAAACTGTCTGGCGAGCCGCCCGCCATCGGCACCGAGACGTCGCCGAACACCTGGTCCACGAGCAGGATCCGCTTCCTCGCGGATTTATCGAGCTTTGGTTCCCGGTGCGGAAGGTTGTTGTATTTCGACAGCTTTTCACGCACCAGCGCGGCGCGGATGTCTCCACCCAGAGACGCGGCGTTCCAATCGTCGGCGGAAGCCGCGATCACCGTTTCCAGGCGTGAGGGAGCGGATGCTCTTACCGGCATGCCGAGGTCGTCGATCTGGATCGAAATCGGCAGCGCGTTTTGCTTGCCGAGCCCGACCGAGCGCAAGAACCCGTCTTCCAGATACCAACTCGGCAGCCCGCGCAACGCAGCAATCAGCCGCGCCGCCTTTGCCGGGACGCGACCGCCCCACAGAACGATCCCACCGATCCCCGGCCGAAGCGTCGGTTCAAGTGCCTCGACGCCGAAGTAATGCCGCAGAAAGGGCTGCGACTGCCGGACATAGAAGGTCGCACCGATGCGCGTTCCAGGTTTCGGCAGCCAGTCCTTTTGCAATGGAGTATCCCCGGCGCCGCGGCCCGACACTTACATGCCCTGCGAGCCGCGGTTCATCGCAGCGATGCCCGTGCGGCAGATCTCGATCAAGCCGAGTGGCCGGATGACCGCCACGAACTGATCGATCTTCGACGACTTGCCGGTGATCTCGAAGATGAAGTGCTCGATCGTCGCGTCCACGACCTTCGCCTGGAACGCGTCGGCGAGACGCAAGGCCTCGGCCCGCTGGTCGCCGTGGCCGACGACCTTGAGCAGTGCCACTTCCCGCTCGATCGGCCGGTCCTGGCCGAGATCGCGGGCCCGGACCGTCAGGTCGAGAACCCGGTGGACAGGCACGATGCGCTCGAGCTGCGCTTTGATCTGCTCAAGCACGGTCGGCGTTCCGTTGGTGACGATCGTGATGCGCGATAGGTGCGCTTCATGCTCGGTCTCCGAAACCGTCAGGCTTTCGATATTGTAGCCGCGGCCGGAGAAAAGCCCGATGACGCGGGCAAGAACCCCCGGCTCGTTGCTGACGAGAACCGAAAGCGTGTGGCTCTCGACCTTGGCCGTTTCCGGCTGGAAGAAGTAGGCAGAACCGGTCGGCTGCTGATGTGCATTCATGGTCTCAGGTCCGTTTCCTCAGAGATAGGTTCAGGACGCCAGCCCTCCGCTGACGCCCCAGATGCGCCGATCAAACCAGCTGACGGCCCTTGGCGTCGATCGCGGTTGCAACAACTTCGTCTGTCGCCTCGTCCGGCAACAGCATTTCGTTATGGGCTTTGCCTGACGGGATCATCGGGAAGCAGTTGGCAAGGTTTGCGACACGGCAGTCGAAGATGACTGGCTGCCGGATTGCGATCATCTCGGCGATCTTGTCGTCCAGCTCCTTCGGATCGTCGCAATACATGCCGACCGCGCCATAGGCTTCCGCGAGTTTGACGAAGTCAGGCATCGCTTCCGTATAGGAGTTCGACAGGCGGTTGCCGTGAAGCAGCTGCTGCCACTGGCGCACCATGCCCATATACTGGTTGTTCAGGATAAAGATCTTGACCGGCAGATCGTGCTGGATCGCGCAGGACATTTCCTGGATGCACATCTGGATCGACGCGTCGCCGGCAATGTCGATGACGAGCGCATCGGGATGCGCGACCTGAACGCCGAGAGCTGCCGGCAGGCCGTAACCCATCGTACCGAGCCCACCCGATGTCATCCAGCGGTTCGGCTCTTCGAAACCGAAGAACTGTGCCGCCCACATCTGGTGCTGGCCGACCTCGGTCGTGATGAAGGTCTTGTGACCCTTCGTCGCCTCGTAGAGACGCTCGACCGCGTATTGCGGCATGATGACGTCGGTCGAGTTCTTGTAGGAAAACGACTTGCGACCCCGCCAGCTCTGGATCTCGTTCCACCAGTCGGAGATCTGCGCCTTGTCCTGCTTTTGCGGCAGGGCGCGCCACAGGCGAACCATCTCTTCCAGAACATTACCGACATCACCGATGATCGGGATCTCGACGCGGACATTCTTGTTGATCGAAGACGGGTCGATATCGATATGGATCTTGCGCGAGTTCGGCGCGAACGCGTTCAGGCGCCCGGTGATGCGGTCGTCGAAACGTGCACCGACGCAGACCATGACGTCGCAGTCATGCATCGCCATGTTGGCTTCATAGGAACCGTGCATGCCCAGCATGCCGAGCCAGTTCTTGCCCGATGCCGGATAGGCGCCGAGCCCCATCAGCGTCGAGGTGATCGGGAAATCCGTCAGCTCAATCAGCTCGCGCAGCAAACGCGATGCTTCCGGACCGGAATTGATGACGCCGCCGCCTGTGTAGAGGATCGGCCGACGGGCCGAAGCCATCAGCTGGACGGCTGCCTCGATTGCCTGCATATCGCCGGCAAGCTTGGGCGCGTAGCTCTTGTTGGCAGGCGTCGCGCCCGGTGGCGTGTAGGTTCCGGTCGCAAACTGGATATCCTTTGGGATATCGACGACAACAGGTCCCGGACGGCCCGACTGGGCGATACGGAACGCCTCGTGGATGACGCCAGCCAGCTGGTCGACGTCCTTGACGAGCCAGTTGTGCTTGGTGCAGGGGCGCGTGATGCCGACCGTATCGGCTTCCTGGAAGGCATCCGAGCCGATCAGGTTGGTCGGAACCTGGCCAGTCAGACACACGAGCGGGATCGAATCCATCAGCGCGTCCTGCAGCGGCGTAACCGCGTTGGTGGCGCCTGGACCTGACGTGACGAGCATGACACCGACCTTACCGGTCGAACGGGCATAGCCTTCGGCAGCATGGCCGGCGCCCTGTTCGTGGCGGACGAGGATGTGCTTGATGTCATCCTGCTGGAAGATTTCGTCATAGATCGGCAGGATCGCGCCGCCGGGATAGCCGAAAATATGCTCGACGCCGTTGTCCTTGAGCGCCTTCAGGACGATCTCTGCGCCCGTCATCCTGTTATTCGTATCCGTCATCATCGTCATCCGTTCACTTCTGGATTTACCGGCGGCTCCTCCGAGCCGGTTTGAAGACATAAAAAAAGGCCCCTTGAGGAGCCTGTCTTTCCGCGCATGGGTGGCTATCGCCGGACGGTTACACCGTCCTGCCCATGCGCGTTCCCACCACGATAAGTGCGTTCGAAATCTTCATGGCCGTGAGTGTTAGCCGGATATGCCCCATTCGTCAACGCAGACCGTCAGCAAAAACGTCATCTCATTGAGATCGCTCGCAGTTCGCGCCGAAAGTCACGAGGTCCTACACAAGTTGTTAAGCCGGCAAGGCTACAGTCGCGAGATTGGAGGAACCTGATCTCCATATCACCTTTCGATTGCCACCCCATTTGCAGGGCCGTTACTGTTGTTGAACAACGACCTTCACCGTTCGATCTCTGCCGGGGAGCAAGAGCGTCGCGATGCCCAGAAAATCGGTAACCGGATGCTGGGCCGTGTCGTCGCCTGCAACGGCTCGCATGCGACGATCGCAGCTGTCGCCGAGCATGGCGACACCGATCTCACAGAACTCTGGTCCGTCGGCCGGCTGATCTCCATTTCCGTCGGCAGCAACCGCGTCGTCGCGCTTGCCTATTCGATGCAATCTGGCGAACGCCAGTGGGCGGAAGGCGAAGACACGAAATTCCACATCGAAGTCGAGCTGCTCGGCGAGGTCCGTGTCGGGCATGATGGTCGCGAAGAGTTTTCGAGCGGCATTTCCGCCTACCCCTATCTCGGCGCCATTGCCCATCGTATCCGCTCGGCCGACCTTCTGCGCATCTACGATGCCGGCAAGAACGATACGTGCACGATCGGCAAGCTCAGCCAGGATGAAAGCATCGATGCGGCGATCCATGTGCCTTCAATGCTGTCGAAGCATTTCGCCATCGTCGGCTCCACCGGCGTCGGCAAGTCGACAGCCGTTTCGCTTCTCCTGCACAAAGCGATCGAAGCCGACCATCGGCTCCGCGTTCTGATCCTCGATCCGCACAACGAATTTGCGGCAGCCTTTCCCGATCATGCGGTCGTCATCGATACCGACACGCTCGATCTGCCTTTCTGGCTGATGCGCCTTGAGGAATTCTCGGAGGTCATTTTCCGTGGCCGCCCGGCTATCCCCGAAGAGCTCGACATCATGCGCGACCTCATTCCGGAAGCAAAACGCGCTTTCAAGGGCAGCGATTCGGGCCTGATGCGCCGCTCCGCTTCGGAAAAAAGTTCACTGACCGCCGATACGCCCGTCCCTTACCGCATGGCCGATCTGCTGGCCCTGATCGACGAACGGCTCGGCAGGCTGGAGGGTCGCTCCGACAAGCCGTTCCTGCGCGCTCTGAAAATGCGCATCACGTCGGCGATCAACGATCCGCGCTACCATTTCATGTTCTCCAACAACACGATCCAAGACACGATCATGGAGACGATCGCGCATATCTTCCGCATTCCCGGCGACGACCGGCCGATCTCGACGTTCCAGCTTGCCGGCATCCCATCGGAAGTCGTGAACTCTGTCGCCTCTATCCTCTGCCGTATGGCGTTCGAGCTTGCGCTCTGGAGCAATGGCGCAATTCACATGCTCGTTGTCTGCGAGGAAGCGCACCGCTACGTACCGGCAGACCGGGAGCTCGGTTTTGCGCCGACCGTGCAGGCCATCTCCCGCATCGCCAAGGAAGGCCGGAAATACGGCGTTTCGCTTGGCATCATCACGCAGCGCCCCGGCGAGCTTGACCAGACGATCCTGTCCCAGTGTTCGACGCTGTTTGCCATGCGCCTGTCGAATGAGCGGGATCAGGTCATCATCAAGTCGGCGATCCCAAATTCGTCGATCTCAACGACGAGCTTCCTGTCGTCGATCGGCAATGGCGAGGCAATCGCGTTCGGCGAGGCCATCTCGGTTCCCATGCGCATGCGCTTCTCACGCGTCGAGAAACGCTATCTTCCAAAGACCAACAGTCTTGCAAACAAGGGCAGCGAAGAAACGCCCGACACGGTTGATTTGCGTTCGATCGTGTCCCGCATGCGCTCGGTCACAGCGCCGGAAATCTCATCGTTCCAGCAGAGCTATTCCGCCAATCCACCCGCCCCGGAGGCAGGTCTGCCGATCCCCCCCGAAGACAGGCAGGCTGTGCCGGCCGCCGATGACGCGGAACTGAATGACTGGCGGCGTGAAATCGGCAGCGGTATACCGCCGCTCGATGCGCCTGCCCCGCGCTCGCCGGAGCCGCCCTCGTTGGCACCCTACAGATCCGACATGCTGCCGACCCCGCGTGCAGCGGAGCGGCTTGCACCGCGCTTCCCGGAACGCGACAGGCCGGTTGAGCGCTTTGCCGAGCGTCCCGTGGAGCGTCAGACCGACCGGCTCACGGATCGCCCGCCCGCCATTCACGACCGTTTCGCCGATCTTCGTCGGCAGGTTTCGTCCGAGACTCCGCGACCGGGCTCGCCGTCACTGGAACCGCGTCCGAACGCATTCCTGCGGCGCGAAGCTCCGCCAAGGGAAGGTTCGTTGCGCGATGGCCTTCTCAAGAAGCCGCTGAGCAGTCTCTACGACAAGGACTGATCGCGAGCGAGCGCCCTCACGTCGCGAGGCGCTCCCAGCTTTCGTCCATCTGGTTGCGGAACCAGGTCATCTGACGCTTGGCGTATTGCCGCGTCAGCGCGGAGCCACGCTCGATGACCGCGTCGCGGGTCATCCGTCCCGCGAGCATTTCGCCGATCTCCCGCACGCCGATCGCCTTCATGATCGGCAGGTCCGGGGCAGGATTAGAGGCTAGCAGCGATTCGACCTCCTCGACGGCGCCCCCATCCAGCATCTTGACGAAGCGGGCATTGATACGATCGTGCAGGATCTTTCGATCCGGCAGAACGACGATTTTGCGCGCTCGCAACGGATCGATGATGACCGGGCCTGCCTTGCCCTGAAACTCGGTGATGGATCGGCCTGTTTCTTCCAGCACCTCCAGTGCCCGCAGGATTCGCTGTCCGTCCATCGGCTTCAGATTGGCGGCAACCGCCGCGTCACGTGCCGATAACTCCGAGTGAAGTGCCTGCGGTCCCTCCTCCTTGAGCCGCAAGCGCACACGGCACCGAATATCCTGGGAAATCTCCGGCATGTCCGAAAGACCGCCCGTGAGCGCCTTGAAGTACAGCCCCGTGCCGCCGACGAAGACCGGAATCCGCCCCTGTTCTTTCAAGACCGGCAGGAGTGCGGATACGTCCCGCTGCCATTCGCCCGTCGAATAGGCGTGTGTCGCCGGCACATGCCCATAGAGGTAATGGGTGATGTCCGCGGTCTCTTCCTCTGACGGACGCGCGGTGATGATCCTGAGCGTATCGTAAACCTGCATGCTATCGGCGTTGACGACGACGCCGCCGCATTCGCGTGCCATGCGAACGGCAAGCGCCGACTTGCCGCTGGCAGTCGGCCCGGTTATCAGGATCGCATCAGTATTTTGCATAAGGTCGGTCATATGGCTTTCGTTGCCACGCTCATTGCCCATCCGTCAAACCCCGTTCTCACTCCGGCCATCGCCGAACGGGCCGCTGAAGCGGTCAACGCCTCCGGTCTGTACTGGCTGGCAGACGGGATCGCCTGCGATATCGCCCTTCGCGACGGCACCGATCCGTCGGCTGCGGAAGAAACACTTCGCGGCTTGATCGGCGAGGAGCGGATCGATGTCGTGGTGCAGGAGGCGGAAACCCGGCGCAAGTCGTTCCTCATCGCAGACATGGATTCCACCATGATCGGCCAGGAATGCATCGATGAACTCGCGGACGTCGTCGGTTTGAAGGACAAGGTGGCGACGATAACGGCACGTGCCATGAACGGCGAGATCGCATTCGAGCCGGCCTTGAGAGAACGGGTGGCGCTCTTAAAAGGCCTGCCGATCGGCGTCGTCGACGAGGTCATCGAGAAGCGGATCACGCTGACATCGGGTGGACGGGAACTGATCGCGACGATGAAGGCGAAGGGTGGGTACACGGCACTCGTGTCCGGTGGCTTTACCGTTTTTACGAGCCGCATCGCCGCAATGCTCGACTTCGACATCAACCGCGCCAACATCCTTCTCGAAGAAAACGGCATCCTGACCGGCGAAGTCGCCGAACCCATCCTCGGCAAACAGGCCAAGGTGGATGCATTGGAAGAGGTCGCCCGCGAACTCGGCATCACCCCTGATGATACGATTGCTGTCGGCGATGGCGCAAACGACCTTGGCATGCTCGGAATCGCAGGCTCCGGCGTGGCCCTCCACGCCAAGCCCACCGTCGCGGCCCAGGCCAAGATCCGCATCGACCACGGCGACCTGACCGCGCTCCTCTATATCCAGGGCTACCGGAAGACGGATTTCGTCATTCCGGGCTGAGGCTCAACAGAGGGATGAGCATCACGATGCAACCGCAGCCTGTCGCAACCACGCTCCTCGAAACTTCACGCCTCGTCCTGCGCCGCTGGCTCCCCACGGACCGGGACCTGTTCCGCGAAATCAACGCAGACCCTGACGTGATGGCGTTCTTCCCGTTCCGTCGCAGCCACGACGAATCGGATGCGTTCCTCGGGAAGCTGAACGACATGTTTTCCGAAAACGGGCTTGGCTTTTACGCGCTCGAACTCAGGGAAACCGGCGAGCCTCTCGGGTTTTGCGGGCTGACCTATGCCAATATGCCGGGGATTTTTCCGGCCGAAACGGTGGAGATCGGCTGGCGTCTGGCTGCCCGTTACTGGAGCAATGGCTATGTGACGGAAGCGGCAGAAGCGCTTCTCGATTTCGCCTTCGTGGAGAAGGACATCAAGGCCGTCGTCTCGTTCGCCGTAGCGGACAATAACCGCTCGACGGCTGTCATGAAGCGCCTTGGAATGCATCGGGCGGCCGGCATGGATTTCGACCATCCGCGCGTGCCGGAGACGCATCCCCACCTCAAGCGCCATGTCGTCTACGCAATGACACCGGAGGAATGGACAAGGCGGAACGCCCGCCTTGTCGAGAAAGCCTGAACTCTCAGGCTATTCCAGCGGAAGTGCCACGAACCGCAGGTTTCCGGTCTTGTCGGCCACCATGACATGCGCGTTGCGGCGGCCTTCCTTCTTCAGCACGTCGAAGCGCTTGGCGACCTCACCCGGGTTCTCGACGAAGTCCTGGGCGATTTCGACCACCACGTCGCCGGCCTTGAAGCCCTTGGCAGCGGCAACCGAACCAGCCTTCACCTCGGACACCACCACGCCCTCGACGCTTTCCGCGATCCCGAACGTCTTGCGGTGCGCCTCATCCAGCACGCTCAGCGTCATGCCGTAAACCGTGACGGGCTCGCTGCTTTTCTCGCCGGCGTCCGGGGAGCCGCTGTCATTCTTGCCCTGGTCATCCGGGGACTGATCGTCAGGGCTTTGTGCGTCTGGCGACTGTCCATCGGGTGCTGCCGGCTCATCGCCATCTGCGGCATCGGCCGTATCATCGAGTTGCCCGAGCGTGATGCGGACGGTCTGCTCCTTGCCGTCGCGCAGCAACCGCACCTCGACATCCTTGCCCACAGGGCTTTCGGCAACAATCCGCGGCAGATCGCGCATCGAACTGACCGACTGTCCGTCGAAGGCGAGCACGACATCGCCCGACTTGATTTCACCGTTCTTGATCGGACCGTTTTCAACGACGCCGGAAACCAGTGCTCCACGGGCCTTGTCGAGCCCCAGGCTCGCCGCGATATCGTCAGTCACGGGCTGAATGCGGACACCGAGCCAGCCGCGGCGGGTCTCGCCGAACTCGATCAGCTGATGGACGATGTTTTCCGCAAGTTCTGTCGGGACGGCAAAGCCGATCCCGATCGAGCCGCCGGAGGGCGAAATGATCGCCGTGTTGATCCCGATCACCTCGCCGCGCATATTGAACAGCGGTCCGCCGGAATTGCCCTTGTTGATCGCCGCATCCGTCTGAATGAAGTTGTCGTAGGGCCCTGCATTGATGTTTCTGCCGCGTGCGGACACGATGCCAAGCGTCACCGACCCGCCAAGACCAAACGGATTGCCGATCGCCATGACCCAGTCGCCGATCCGGATCTTTTTGGAATCACCGAAGGGAACGGCCTTGAGCGGCGTCTTGGACTCGACCTTCAGCACGGAGAGGTCGGTTTTTGTGTCGGTGCCGACCAGGCGAGCCTTCAGCTTACGGCCATCCGGGAAAATCACCTCGATATCGTCGGCGCCTTCGATAACGTGGTTGTTCGTCACCACATAGCCGGAGGAATCAATCACGAAGCCGGAGCCGAGCGAAGACACCTTCTGGTTTCCGCCCTGATTGTCCTTGTCGTCGAAAAAGTCGTCGAAGAATTCCTGGAAGGGTGAGCCCTCCTGGATCTGCGGCTGCGGGCCGGCACCCTGGTCCTTGACGCTCTGCGACGTCGAGATGTTGACGACGGCGTCGAGCAGGCCTTCCGCCAGATCGGAGATAGGCGCTGGACCTGCGGGCACCGCGGACGGGCTGACCGGAGGTGGCGGATTGAACTTGTTGCCGACTGGCGCTGGTGGCGCGGGCAGCATGCCGCCGGGCTGAGTGGCCGGCTGGCTATTAGCCTGTGGAGCCGGCGCTTGTCCCGGAAGTGCCGGGGCTTCCCCCTGCGGAGCGGGCGCCTGTCCCTGAGGCGCTGGCGCCTGTGGACGAGGGGCCGGGGCCTGGACCTGCTGCGGCTGGGCCGGGCCTTGCGCCAGTGCCTGAAGCGGACTGACCATGACGGCAACCACTAGACCGAGGCTCACGGAACCCTTCAAGGACGATAGTTTCGAATGGCCCATTGGCATCCTCGTTTTCTGTCACGGTGTCTGCCGCGGCAGAAAAGCATCCGTGCAACCCACAACGTTACGCATTGATAACTCGCGCCCCGTTCTGAAGAAAGCATAGGGCGGAATAACGGCCGGGAAAATTACCTTTTCGTGAAACCGCGACCATCAGCGAACATGGATGTGGATGACGGGTGAAAAGGGCAGTTGCGAAAAGGGCGGCCATGACAGGCCGCCCTTTTCTTAGGTGCTTAGTTCGTCGGTTGCGCCGGTGCCGGCTGGGCTGGCGTCGGCTGGGCCGGTGCAGGCCGTCCCGCTGCAGGCGGCGTTACCACGCCGTCCGACGAGTTGAAGAACCGGAAGAACTGTGAATCAGGCGAAAGCACCAGGGTCGTATCCTTCCCGGCCATCGAGGCGACATAGGCGCGCATCGACCGGTAGAACTGGAAGAACGACGGATCACGCTGGAACGCTTCCCCAAAGATGCGGTTACGCTCGGCATCGCCCTGACCTCGGATGATTTCCGAATCGCGCTGCGCTTCCGAGACGAACTCGACAACCTGGCGGTCGGCGATAGCACGGCGGCGCTGGCCTTCTTCGCTACCACGGGCGCGGATGAGTTCCGCTTCCGCCAGACGCTCTGCCCGCATGCGCGCAAATGTCTGCTGCGAGACTTCCTGCGTCAGATCCGTACGGCGGATGCGGACATCCTGGATCTTGACGCCAAGCGTTTCGGCGGCAACGTCGAGATCACGCTTGACCTCGGTCATCATCGACGCACGCTCTTCGGAGAGTGCTTCAGTAAAGCTGCGCAGACCGTAGACGCGGCGCAGACCGGCGTCGAGACGCGTGCTGATACGCGATTCGGCAGACACGCGATCGCCCGAAACCGCTTCCCGGAAACGCTGCGGGTTTTCGATCCGGTAGATCACGAACGCGTCGACTTCATAGAAGGCGCCGCCGCGGACCTGAACGCGGATATTGTCGAGATCCAGGCGAAGTGCGCGGTCTTCGATATACTGAACGCGATCCGCATCGGCAAAGGCGAAGGGAAGCTTGAAATAGATCCCCGGCTCGTTCTTCACGCTCTGAATTTCACCGAAGCGAAGCACGAGCGCCTGCTGCCGTTCGTTGACGACGAAGACCGATGAGTAGACGAGGAACAGGAGAACGGCGAGACCGATCAGGAAAGCGGGCAATTTGTTCGAGATCATCAGTTGCCCCCCTGTGCGGCTGCCGGCCGGTTGATTTCATTGAGCGGCAGATAAGGGACGACGTTCTGACCCTGCTCGATGATGACCTTGTTGGAGTTCTTCAGAACGTTCTCCATGGTCTCGATGAAGATGCGTTCGCGCGTCACGTCCGGTGCGTTCACATACTGGTCGTAGATCGACACGAAGCGCTGCGCTTCACCCTGAGCCTCGTTGACCGTCTGGTCACGATAGGCGGACGCCTCTTCGCGGACCTGCGCGGCCTGACCACGGGCGCCACCAAGCTTCTGGTTGGCGTAGCGATTGGCTTCCTCGACGATACGGTCTTCGTCCTGCTCGGCGCGCTGGACCTCTTCGAACGCGTCTGCCACTTCACGCGGCGGCGCTGCATCTTCGATCGGCACGGCGTTGATGGCAATGCCTGCGCCGTAACGGTCCATCGTGCCCTGAATGATGTCGCGCACCTGCGTCGACATGCCTTCACGAGCGTCGCGGAAAATATCCTGAGCCGGGCGGCGTCCGACGACTTCGCGCATGGCGCTGTCTGCAACCTGCTGCAGTGTCTGGGCCGGGGCCTCGACGTTGAAGAGATAGGCGCGTGGATCGGTGACGGTGAAGAGGACCGAAAACTGGACGTTGACGATATTCTGGTCGCCGGTCAGCATCCATCCGGCGTTCGAATTGGTGGCACTGCTGCGCGCACCGATATTCTGCTGCTGCTCGGTGACCTTGACGATCTCCACCGTTTCGAACGGCCAGAGATGGAAGTGAAGGCCCGGCATCGACAGCTCTTCCTTGGGCTTTCCAAACCGAAGTTCGACGCCCCGCTCGTCCGGCTGAACCGTATAGATCGATTCGAATGCCAGGAATGCGAGAACGGCCAGAAAGACGACCGCGACTGCTCCGCCGTTGAAACCACCAGGCATAAAACCCTTCAGCCGGTCTTGGCTGCGCCGCAGGATGTCTTCGAGGTCAGGCGGTCCGCCATTTCCCCCTCCGCCACCACCGCCGCCGCGCGGACGGTTCGGGCCTTGTCCCCAAGGTCCTTGATTGTTACCGCCGCCGCCGCCGCCCCATGGGCCGCCGCCGCCATTCTGATTGCTCCAGGGCATCAAAACCTCTTTGTTAGTGCTACTCCCTAACCGGTCGCCTGTCCGAGCCGCCTGAAATGCAGCAGCTCGCGGTCCGTGCCCCCGGTCATGCCGTTATAAGTATCGGAAGAGCCGCTTTCAACGCAGCTTCAATAACTTCCCGGTGTTCGGTAACGAATTATGTCACTTTGGCATCGATCGGCGGCTGTAGACAGCAAAACGGGTGGCAAAGCTGTCGCGCTCGCCGGCCGGGACGAAGATCTCCTCGATCTTTTCGTACACGGTTGGATCGATTGCTGGAAACATCGTATCACCGTCTGCAATTTCCGCTTCCACATGGGTCACGTAAAGTCGGTCTGCCAGATCGATTGCTTTCGCGTAGATTTCACCGCCTCCGAGAATGCCGACCTCTCCGGCACCGGTCGCTGCAGCGATCTCCCTCGCCCTAGATATCGCCTGCTCTAGGGACGCCGCCGTCTCCACACCCTCGACCGAGAGATCGCGATTGCGGGTGACCACGACATGCGGGCGGCCGGGCAGCGGCTTGCCGCCAAAGCTGTCGAGCGTCTTTCGCCCCACCACCATCGGCTTGCCGAGCGTCATCGCCTTGAAACGTTTGAGGTCGGTCGACAACCGCCAGGGCATGTCGCCATCTCTGCCGATGACATTGTTGCGCGACACCGCGACGAAGATTGCGACCGGAACCGCCATCAGACTGCAATCGGTGCTTTGATGCTGGGATCAGCGACGTAATTCTCCAGCGCAAAATCCTCAAAGCGGAAGGAGAAGATGTCCTTTACATCAGGATTGATACGCAGTGTCGGCAGCGGCTTCGGCTCGCGCGTCATCTGCAGCTGCGCCTGTTCGAAATGATCCGAATAGATATGCGCGTCGCCAAGCGTATGCACGAAATCGCCAAGCTTCAGCCCGGTCACCTGCGCCACCATCATGGTCAGGAGCGCGTAAGAGGCGATGTTGAACGGAACCCCCAAAAATATGTCCGCCGACCGCTGGTAGAGCTGACACGACAGCCGCCCCTCCGACACGTAGAACTGGAACAGGCAATGGCAGGGCGGCAGCGCCATGTCGTCCACCTGTGCAGGATTCCAGGCTGTGACGATGTGCCGGCGCGAGTTCGGGTTGACCTTCAGGTTCTCGATCAGGTTGGCGATCTGATCCACATGACCGCCATCAGGCGTCGGCCATGAGCGCCACTGATATCCGTAAACCGGACCGAGATCGCCTTTTTCGTCCGCCCATTCATCCCAGATGGAGACACCATTCTCCTTGAGATAGGCAATGTTCGTGTCGCCCTTCAAAAACCACAAGAGCTCATGGATGATCGAGCGCAGATGCAGCTTCTTGGTGGTGAGGACCGGAAAACCCTCGTTCAGATCGAATCGCATCTGATAGCCGAAGACCGAGCGGGTACCGGTCCCGGTGCGGTCGCCGCGGTCGGCGCCAGTCTCCATCACGTGCCGGAGAAGGTCGAGATACTGCTTCATAGGTCTTCCGCCGATTGGTCGAGATCGTCCTACATAATAGCACGAAGCCTACTCACCAATCACCTACCCGTCACCGGCGCGGCTTTTCCAAGCTTTTCACGTTGATGATAGGAATATGACGAGACCTCTTTTCATCCGGTTTGCAAACCCCTATATCACTCGTGCCGGACTTCGGTTCGGATATGGCGATAAACGGTCGATGAAATAAGCCTATTGGACCCGGGGGCGGTACCCGGCGCCTCCACCACAAACCGGTCGGTCAATCTGGACCGGCTTGTGATGGGGGCGAAATAGGATCGACAAGGGTGTAAAGATCGAACTTTTGCTCGGCATGATACCGCCGTTATCGGGTCACAAGTGTAGTTGCAAATGACAACAACGCTAAGGGTTACGCTCTCGCTGCCTAATGGCGGTGCGGGAAACCCGAACTAAGTCCTTACGGTTAGCCCCGTAAGGCGGGGTCCGGAGGCACCTGGCAACAGAAGCCTTCACCTTCGCTCCCCGGTGGAATATCATGACATGACTCGACGCCGAAGCGGACTTCCCCGCGGGCGCGTCTCGTGACATAAGCGGCGTTTGAAGAGCAATAGAAAGACAGGATCGCATGGGGCAGGATCACATCCGCTACGATATTCTGGCACAGGACGCCCTCCGCGGCGTTATCCGCAAGGTTTTGTCCGAGGTCGCGGCAACCGGCAGACTGCCGGGTGACCACCACTTCTTCATCACATTCCTGACCGGCGCACCCGGGGTACGAATCTCTCCGGCGCTGAAGTCGAAATATCCGGAACAGATGACGATCGTCGTCCAGCACCAGTTCTGGGACCTCAAGATCACCGATACGCTTTTTGAAATCGGCCTGTCGTTTAACGATACGCCGGAACGCCTGGTCATCCCGTTCAACACGATCCGCGGCTTCTACGACCCGTCCGTGAATTTCGAACTCGAGTTCGAAGTGCCGATGGTCGAGGAAGGCGAAGTTTCCGCCGAGATCACCGCGATCCCGGTCGATACCACGCCAAAGGTTGTGGATGCGGATGCCGCCACCGGCGAGGACAAGAAGGAAGGCTCCGTCGTCTCCCTCGATTCGTTCCGCAAGAAGCAGTAGGCAGACACGATGTGCGCCGAGATCGTCAACCTTCGGCAGTTTCGCAAAGGCAAGGCGCGTTCGCAAAAGGACGCGGCTGCCGAACAGAACCGCATCAGCTTTGGCCGCACCAAGAGTGAAAAGCAGCTGACGACGGCCCTCAACGAAAAAGCGGGGAAAATCCTCGATCAGGGCAAGCTCGAAAAGCCTTCTCCGGAAACGGACGAACGGCGTTAAGGCTTCGTTAGGCTGACTCATGGCAACGGCTTGACCGTGCGCATGCGACATCCTCAATTGCGCTCCATCAATCACCATGAGGGTGACGGGGCCTACACTTGATCCGAAAACATTCTGCGACCCTGCACGGTCATCGAACGAGTTTTTCGCTGGAAGATGAATTCTGGCATGAACTGAAATCCATTGCGGCCAAACGGGGCATCAGCCTGGCCGCCTTGATCGCCGAGGTCGACGACGGTCGTTCGGAAGACAACAATCTTTCCTCTGCACTCCGCCTGCATGTGCTGCGCTGGTTCAAGACCTCGCTGGCAGACTGTCTTGCCGGGCTGCCAGCCAGGCGCTGACGGTCAGCGTCCTCCCGCCCCCCATTTGCTCTGATCAGCGTGCCGCCGCACTCACGGCTGCACGCCCGGCAAACTTGGGTTTGAGGAGCGACCCGTACCCGAAGGCTGCTCCTGGAAAAGGTCGCCGGCGGGTGGCATCGTGAACGGCGCCGGCGCCGATGGCTGCTGGTTCTGCCTTTGGATTTCCCGTTGCCGCTCCTGCTGGAGCCGGGCTGCTTCAGCGCGCCTTGCTGCCTCCTGCCGTTCGGCTTCCTGGCTTCTGCGTTCTGCCTCCGCCGCCTCCTGGCGTGCCCGCTCCTCGGCCTCTGCCTTGACGCGTGCCGCCTCCCGTTCCACGCCCCGGAACGTGTAGAGCGCGACTTCGCGGCGCAGCCGCTGCTTCTCGAGCACGCTGGCCTGCAGCGTTTCGACGCGGCGGCGTTCCTGTTCGAATGCCCGCAGTGACAGGAAGTTTGCCATTGCGGCCATATCGATCCGCCGGTCCGGCTGCTCGAGCGATCCGGAATAACCGAGCGTGACAGTCGGTTCTCCGCCCGCCACAGCCTCTTCACCCGCATCGTAACGGATCGACAGCCCGGCATCGATGCGGCCATCGACAAAGTCGAGCACGCCCTCAGCCGAGACCTGTGCGGGGCCGGCCGTTGCCGTAAAATTCTGAACCCGTGCCGCGCCGCCGGTAATCGTCATCGGAATGGTGACGGACCCGAGCCGGGTCGTCCCTTTCAGGACCTCAGTTGTCACGATCGGGCGAACCACTGCCTCGTTGACCTCGCCCTGCAGCTTGTCGGCACCGGCAAGTATCGGCGCGAGCGCATCCGGATTGATCCCGGCAATCTCGAAATCCTTGAGGCGCATCTCGCCGGAGCCGCTGACGCCATGCATGAGTTCGTCCATGCTCTTGCCAGTCGCCTCGATGCTGACAGTGCTGTCCAGCTTGCCCGTCGCGACCGGTGTGCCGCCCTTTTGCCAGACGAGCGGCGCGAGGTCGGCGTTTTCGACCTGCAGCTTTGCCTGGACGATACCGGTCGCATCGCCGTTCGACATCATCAGCCGTCCGGACAGCTTTCCGCCCTGCCAGGTTCCGGACGCGTTGTCGATCGTCAGACCACCGGCTTTGCCGTTCACCTTGCCCGAAAAACCGGTGATTGTTCCAAGCGCATCCGCCCGCAGCGTTTTTGCCGACAGATTGATGCCGACATCCGTCGATCCAATCAGCGGCGTGGCGAACGGCGTCTTCGATGGGGCGCCTGTCACGCCATTCTCCATCGGCCCGAATACCGCCTCGCCCATCCAGGCAAGATCGATCGTGTCGACAGACATATCGCCGGTAACAGGCAGGCCGGGAGCGCGGCGATCGGCGGAAAGCGATCCGGCGACAGCGTTTCCGGCAACATCGCCACTGAGGCCAGAGACTTTCACAGTGTCCGCCGAAAGCTCGACATCGGCTGCGAGATCGACAGGCATTCCGCTGCCAAATTGCGGCAGGCTGACACCGGTGACAAGAAGATAGGGCTCAATATCGGCGCTCTTGAGCGACACCCGCGCGCGCCCTTCGCCAAATCCCGCATTCTGGATATTCACGTCGCCGGCCATCAGCAGAGATGTCTTGGGCGTCGTGAAGCTCAGTTCGGTGGTGGCCGCTTGCTGTTCCTTTTGCTGCAAGGTCAGCGCCAACCTTCCCGCGCCGTCACCATCGAAAGGCAAGGGATCGAGACCGGCTTGACCGAGCAGGACCGTCGCCATCGGGTTGGCAAGCGATGCAGACAGCGTCATTGCGTTGCCGGCCGTGAGATCGAAGATGCCGGGCAGCTTCAGATCGGCATCGACCGTGCTGCCATTCGCCTTGCCGCGCAGCTTGATATTGGCACCGCCTAGACCGCTGCCGCCAAGCGAAATATCGGCGATCAGATCTGAACCCGCATACCAGCTGCCGTTGCGGGCCAACCGGTCGAGCAACGGATGATGCGGCAGCCGATCCCGCAGCATGGTGATGAAAGACGTAGGGTCCGGTGAACGGAAACTCACCGACCCGGTCCCGCCGTAGGAAACCAGCGAGCCCTCTACCCTGCCCTTGGCGGACAAGGTGGCGCCCTCGATATCTCCGACAGTCAGCCGCTCCAGCGACAACACGCCCTCGGCCACGCTGAAAGCGGTATCGACCTTGGTTGCAACGACCCCGAGAGCCGTCAGCCGGTCGGCTTTGAGGCTTGCTGCGACCCGGTGATCCAGCACGTCCTGACCGGCATCGTCGCCGGTGACCAGCGAAGCGAGCGCGCGCATCGCGTCGATATCGATCTCGTTGCCGGCAAGCGCCATGGAAAGGCTTGGCGCCTGGCCATTCGGCGACTGGCGCTCCAGCCGACCCTTAAGCGTTGCAGGCCCTATCCCAAGTTCCAGAGCTTCGAACCTCTGAAGTTCCGGCGTGAGGTTCACCTTGGCCGAGAAGCCGGCGTTTTTCAGCTGCCGGATCGCAGGATCAACGCTGCCGGACAGCCAGTCGGCGAGACCTGACGGCTGTGTCGAGGCAACCAGCATGTCGCCGACGAAAGCGGTTCGGTTTGCAAGGTTGAGATTTCCCTTGGCCTCCAGCTGGGTGCGGCCCGGCAGGGTGGCAGTCACGTTGTCGACGGCCCAGCCGCGTCCGGCCGGTCTAACGTCGAGATGGATGTCGCGGATCGTTGTGTCGTTGAAGACGATCGCCGGCAGCTTGAGGTTGACCCGCCCCGGTACCTGCGGGATCGGGATCGATGCCACCATCTGCACGAAGGCATTCAGGCGGCGCTGCGCGGACGCCGCCGGATTGCGACCGGTCTTAGCCTGGGGACCGTCGCTCAGGCGGTTGACGTCGATCTGCTGGCCATCGGCCGTCAGCAGGAATTCCGGCTTCGGCCCGGTATCGAGCGTTGCCTCGCCGGTGACGATGTAAGGGTTTTCCTTCGGACCGACTTCGACCCGGTATTGCGGAATGCGGGCGCGCTCGCCGGTCAGCTCGAAATCGCCCGAGACACGCGGACCGGGCGGCGGCGCCTTGACCGGCTCGGACTCGTCTTCTTCCTGCAGGAAGGCAAGGTTGAACTTGCCGTTGTAGCTGGGCTTGTTGTCCACTGCGGCAAGTTCGCCATCGAAATCGACCACGACCGGATGGGCATCCGGCCAGACGCGAAGCCGCAATGGAATCTGCCGTCCCTCGGCGGCGGCTTCACCGCTTGTCAGGCTGAAGCGGGCCTCCTGGCCATCCAGCACCGCATTGCCCTCGCCCCGCCATGGCCCGGCAAGCGTCCCCGCCGACAGGTCGGTGGACAGTCCGGTCATGTGGCGGACCTGGCCGTTGCGATCGTCGATGATCTCGATTTCGCCACCCATGATATGGACGTCTTCGAGGATGACGCTGCGGGCGGCGATCGTCGGGCGACTGCCGCGCAGCCATTCGAACGTGCCGTCCTTCAGGATGCGGAAGCGAACCTTCGGCTTGTCGATGCGCATATCGAAAATGCGTGCCTCGCCGGAAAGAAACGGCGCGAGTTCCATATCCATCGAGAATTGCGCCACCTGCACGAGCGGCTGGCCATCGACGTCCTGGCCGACGCGGACGTCATGCAGTGTAACCGACGGAAATGGGAGGATCCGCGCATCGACCGAGCCGTGGACGGCGACCTTCTTGCCGAGCAGACGGCTGGCCTGATCCTCGAAAGCGACGCGGAAGCTTGACCAGTCGACAAAGAACGGCACCAGCAGCGCCGCAAACAGCGCCGCCACGACCAATCCGCCCAAAGCCAACATGATGCGTCCGAGCACCGGCCTATCTCCCTGTTTCTACGGCAAGAGTAGTTCCACGCGCCGGACTGGCAAGTCAATCATTGGGGAGTGTTATTCCGCGATGCGGAAGATCTTTCCCGGATTGAAGAGGTTTTGCGGATCAAAGCCTTTCTTGATCGACCGCATCAGCTCGACGGCACCGCCCAGTTCCTCGTCGAGATAGGACATCTTGCCCTGCCCGACGCCGTGTTCGCCGGTGCAGGTTCCGTCCATCGCGAGAGCACGGCGGCTCAGGCGTCCTGTAAACGCCTCGACATTGGCAACGGAAGCCGGATCCTTGTCGTCGAAAAGCACGAGAACATGGAAATTGCCATCGCCCGCATGGCCGACGATCGGCGCCAGAAGCCCCGCGTCGCGAATATCGGCCTGGGTCTCGGCGACGCATTCCGCCAGCCGCGAGATCGGCACGCAGACATCGGTGGAAAGGCCGTTGAGCGACGGATCGAGCGCCCGGCCTGCCCAGTAGGCATTGTGGCGGGCGTTCCACAGCTTCGTGCGTTCCTCGGCATTGGCAGTCCAATGGAACTCGTCGCCGCCGCAGTCGGAGGCAATCTCGGCGAACTGTTCCGACTGGATGCGGACCGTTTTTTCTGTGCCGTGAAATTCGAGAAACAATGTCGGCTTCTCGGGGTAGGATAGGCCCGAATAGGCATTGCAGGCGCGGATCTGCACGTCGTCGAGAAGTTCGATACGGGCAACCGGAATGCCCATCTGAATGGTCATGATGACGGCATCGCAGGCGGCCTCGACGCTTGGGAAGGCGCAGACGCCGCCGCCGATCTTTTCCGGAATGCCCTGAAGCTTCAGCGTCACCGACGTGATCACGCCGAGCGTCCCTTCGGAGCCCACGAAAAGCCTGGTCAGGTCGTAGCCGGCCGAGGATTTGCGGGCGCGACGGGCGGTGCGGATCTCCTCGCCATCAGCGGTCACGACGGTTAGTGCCAGGACATTGTCCTTCATCGTGCCGTAACGCACCGCGTTGGTGCCGGACGCCCTAGTTGACGCCATGCCGCCGATCGTCGCGTTGGCACCGGGATCGATCGGGAAGAACAGGCCGGTATCGCGCAGTTCGCGGTTCAGCTCCTCACGCGTGATCCCTGGCTCCACGGTGACGTCGAGATCTTCAGGGCTGATGCGAAGGACCTTGTTCATGCGGCTGAAATCGATCGAAATGCCGCCGGACGGCGCATTCACCTGACCTTCCAGAGAGGAACCGACGCCGAACGGGATCATCGGAACCCGGTGTTCGCCGCACACCTTCACCAAGGACTTCACGTCGTCGCCCGTCTCGACAAACACGACGCCATCGGGAAGCTGGCCCGGAAGGTAGGTCGTGGTATGGGCATGCTGTTCGCGGAACGACTGGCCGGTCTGGAACCGTTCGCCGAAAGCCTGTTTCAAGATCCCGAGGACCGCGGCAATGCCCTCCTCGTTCCGTTGGCCTGCCTTCACGTCGCGAATTGCCATGCTACGTCTCCTCAAGATGCTACGGCTTGGTTAGGAGACACGGCAAGGTTTGTCCAGAACGAACAACCCCGCATCGGTACGGTGGGCCTATCGCGCGAAGCGGCGAGCACCGGCGACGCAGAGGATGACGGCAAGCGTGACCGCGATCATCATCGGGCTGATGCTTTCGCCCGGAAGCAGGGAGGCAAGCACGAGGCCGAAGAATGGCTGCGTCAGCTGCAGCTGGCCCACCGCAGCAATGCCGCCCTGCGCCAGCCCGCGGTACCAGAAGATGAAACCGATCAGCATGCTGAAGAGTGAGACATAGCCGAGGCCAAGCCATGCCGGCATGCGGATTGCTGAGAAATCCGGCGGCAGCTGCGTAAGCGTGATGACGACCATCACCGGCAGAGATAGAACAAGCGCCCAGCAGATCACCTGCCACCCCCCGAGCGTCCGCGACAGGCGGCCACCTTCCGCATAACCGAGGCCGCAGACGAGAACCGCGGCAAGCATCATGCCGTCGCCATAGGGTGACGCCATCACACCCTGCGACAGCGCAAAACCGGCAACGCAAGCGCTCCCGGCAATCGCGAAGATCCAGAATGCCCGCCTGGGTCTCTCGCCACCGCGCAGAACCGCAAAGCATGCCGTCGCGAGCGGCAACAGAGCGATGAAGACGATGGAATGGGCCGATGTCACGTGCTGGAGTGCCAGCGCAGTGAGAAGCGGAAAACCCACCACGACGCCGAGCGCGATGACCACAAGAGACACGAGGTCGCGGCGCGACGGCCATTTCTCCCGGAAAACAAGGAGAATGCAGAGCGCGAGGATGCCGGCAATCGCGGCACGGGCAACGGTTAGAAAAACCGGATCGAACTGCGTGACGGCAACCCTTGTCGCGGGCAGCGAGCCGCTGAAGATGACCACACCGATCATGCCGTTGATCCAACCTGAAAGAGAACGATCCATAAGCCTGCACACCCTCACCGAAATCCTTCGACGCTTATGCGCGCAAGCCTCTGGCAGAGACAGCTACACTCGGGTACGATTTGACAAAACTGTAATGGTGCATGAGGCAGTACGGATGGACTTGGGGACGCAAGGTGGGCAGAAGGTCGCCATGGTCGTTTCGACCATCCGGCAAAGGATTTCCGGGCGCAGCCTTGTGCCCGGAGCAAAGCTTCCCTCCGTGCGAAGCCTCGCGGCGACGCTGAAAGTGTCCACCTCCACGATCGTCGATGCGTATGACCGGCTGGCGGCAGAGGGCGTGATCACCTCCCGCCCCGGCTCCGGTTTCTACGTTGCCAGCCAGACGGCACCGTTGTCGCTCGCGCAGATCGGTCCGAAGCTCGACCGCGCCGTTGATCCCCTGTGGGTGTCACGGCAATCGCTCGATGTCCGGCGCGATGGCCTCACGCCTGGTTGCGGCTGGCTACCGCCGTCCTGGTTACCGGACGAGACCCTGCGGCGATCGCTTCGCACACTGTCCCGCGGCGATACGGCAGCACTTACGGACTACGGTTCTCCGCTCGGCCTGACACCGCTTCGAAGCCTGATTGCGCGCAGAATGGGAGAGCGCGGCATCGAGGCTTCGCCCGACCAGATCGTGCTGACCGATTCCGGCACCCAGGCGATCGACCTTCTCTGCCGGTTCCTGATCGAGCCCGGAGACACCGTGCTTGTGGACGACCCGTGCTACTTCAATTTCCAGGCGATCCTGCGCGCCCATCGCGCCCGGATCGTCGGCGTGCCCTATACGCCAAGCGGGCCCGATCTCGACGCTTTCGCAAACGTCCTCACTGAGCACCGCCCTCGCCTCTACATCACCAATTCGGCGGTCCACAATCCGACCGGGGCGACGCTTAGTCCCGTCACCGCGCATCGCGTCCTGAAACTAGCCGAACAGTTCGGCCTGACGATCGTCGAGGACGATATCTTTGCGGATTTCGAGCACACGCCGGCACCGAGGCTGGCCGCCTTCGACGGTCTGGACCGGGTCATTCATATCGGCAGCTTTTCAAAAACGCTCTCCGCTTCGGTCCGCTGCGGCTTCATCGCCACCAAGCGGGACTGGATCGAGGGTCTGACCGACCTCAAGATCGCGACCTCGTTCGGCGGGCCATCGCTTGCGTCCGAACTGGTCTACCAGGCGCTGAGCGATGCCAGCTACCGCAAGCATCTGGATACGATCAGGGGGCGGCTCGCCGGCGCAAGGGTCGAGGTATCGGGACGGCTGAAGGCGATCGGCATCGTGCCGTGGATCGAGCCGCAGGCAGGCATGTTTCTGTGGTGCAGGCTGCCCGATGGTCTCGATTCCGCCGACGTCGCACGGGCGGCACTGAAGAACAACATCGTGCTCGCCCCGGGCAATGTCTTCAGCCCGTCGCAATCAGCGACGAGTTCCATGCGCTTCAACGTGTCGCAATCGCTCGATGGCCGGATCTACGACGTCCTGAAGCAGATTTTCGCCGACATGCGGAACCCCGAAACCGTTGCCTGAAGGCAAGCCCTTACTCGGCTGCCATCAGCTGCTGCTCTTTCGTATCGTTGGCGCGTCCCTTGCGGGCGCTTTCCAGCTCGTCCTGCAGCCGCTGTTCCTCGTGCACCTGTGGCTTGGAGAAGCGGGCGATCAACAAGTATGCGACGGGGGTGATGTAGAGCGTCACCATGGTTGCCATGCCGAGGCCACCGACGATCACCCAGCCGAGCGCGATACGGGCTTCGGCACCGGCGCCCTTGGCAAGAACCAGAGGCACGCCGCCGATCACGGTCGCGATCATCGTCATCATCACCGGTCGAAGACGGATCGCGCACGCCCGTTCGATCGCCTCGCGGCAAGACGCGCCCTCGTTGCGCAGATGGTTGGCGAACTCGACAATCAGAATGCCGTTTTTCGCCATGACCCCGACAAGCAGCACAAGCCCGATCTGGCTGTAGACGTTGAGACTGGAGCCAGTCAGAACCAAGGCGAAGGCAGCACACGCTAGTCCCAGCGGCACCGTGGACATGATGATGATCGAAGACAGAACGCTTTCGAACTGCGCCGCAAGCACCAGGAAGATGATGGCGATGGCAAAGCCGAATGTCAGCGCCATGCCGCTCGAGTTTTCCTTGAGTGTCGCAGCCTCTGCCAACGGTATCAGACGTGATCCAGCTGGCAGGAGCGGCTGCGCGAGCTCGGTCGCCGCCTGGACCGCTTGACCGAGCGAGACACCGTCCTTGAGGCTTGCCGAGAAGGAGACTGCCGCAAGCCGTTGTTCTCGGTTGAGCCTCGGCGCCACGGCCCGTTCCTCGAGCGTCGCGACGGTGGAGAGCGGCACCATGCGGCCATCCTTGGCCTTCAGAAAAATGTTCTCGAGATCCGTCGGGTCATCGATCGGACGCGTCGTCGATGTCAGCTTGACCGGTGTCGCCTCGCCGTCGACAAACACGTCCACCACAGATCGGCCTTCGAGAAGAGACTGCAGCGACGTGCCGAGATTCGTGATGTCGATTCCGAGATCCGATGCCCGCTCACGGTTCACCGACACGAAGATCTGGGCCTGTGTCGGCTCGTTGTTGAGACGCGGCGTATCGAACATTCCGCTCGCGCGCAGCTGGTCTACCAGTTTCAGCGCGGCGGCCGTCAGCTGCTCATGGTTGGTGCCAACCATCGCCATCTGCAAGCCGTTGCCGGCGCCGCGGATACGCAGACTGTTCTGCTGCGTCGCAAAGGCGCGAAGCGACGGCACGGTCGCGGTGGCCGCGTTGATATCTCGGACGATATCGGCCTGGCTACGCTCTCGCTCGGACCACGGTGCAAGGGTCAGAACCATGAAGCCGTTATTGGTGGCGCCACCCTGTCCCGAGATCGAATAGATGTTCTGGATCTCGCCGGACGCCACCAGCGGCTGCAGTTTTTCTTCGATCTGCTGCAGCTTGTCGCGCATATATTGCAGGCTGATGCCTTCGGGCGCCGTCGCCCGCAGCATGACCATGGCCCGGTCTTCCGGCGGGGTGAGTTCGCTCTTGACCGTCTTGAAGGCCATATAGCCGGCACCGCCGAACAGCAGCGCAAAGACGATGACGATCGCCGGCGCGCCAAGGCAGGCATGCAGTGTCACCCGGTAGAAATTGGCAAACAGCGTTCCGAACCGGCCAAGCAGGCCGTCGTTCTTTTCCTGTATCGGGTTTGTCAGCATGCGCGAGGCAAGCATCGGGCAAAGCGTCAGCGCCGTGACCGAAGACAGCGCGACGGCAAACGCCAGAACGAACCCGAACTCGCGGAACAGGCCGCCCATCTGGCCAGGGAGAAAGGACAGCGGAATGAACACGGCGGCAAGCGTTGCGGTCGTCGCCAGCACCGCGAAGAAAACCTCCTGGGTGCCGATCACGGCGGCCGCGCGCGGACCCATGCCTTCCGATCGTCGTCGCACGATGTTTTCGAGAACGACGATCGCGTCATCCACCACAAGGCCGGTCGCGAGCACGATCGCCAGCAGCGTCAGGATGTTGATCGAAAACCCGACGGCATAGATTGCGACCAGCGTACCGATCAGCGCCACCGGCATG
The DNA here is from genome assembly GCF_013317225.1 of Neorhizobium sp. AL 9.2.2. Taxonomy (NCBI): domain Bacteria; kingdom Pseudomonadati; phylum Pseudomonadota; class Alphaproteobacteria; order Hyphomicrobiales; family Rhizobiaceae; genus Neorhizobium; species Neorhizobium sp. AL 9.2.2. The sequence goes on along the minus strand of NZ_JAALXU010000003.1, from coordinate 866,175 downwards.
GTCAGCGCCGGGATCAGCGTCGCCTTCCAGTCGCGCAGGAAGAGATAGATGACCGCAATGACGATTGTGCCCGACAGCGCCAGCGCGATCTCGACCTCGTGCAGCGCGCCTTCGATGAAGACCGCATCGTCACTGGTGATGGCAATGCGCGTGCCCTCGGGCAACGTCTTCTGGAGATCGGCGACGGCGGCCCGCACACCTTCCGAAATGCTGAGCGTGTTCGATTGCGCCTGGCGCAGCACGCCGAGACCGACGCCCGGAACGCCGTTCGATCGCAGCGCAGTCGTGCCGTCGTCCGGCCCAAGCATCACTGTCGCCACATCGCGCAGCCGGACATTGTTGCCCAGCATGACGTTTTCGAAGTCTTCGGGCTTGGTCAGGCTCGCCGTCGCGCGCACGACAATGTCCTGCGTCGAGGATTCCAGCGAACCGGCGGGCACGTCGAGCGCAGCCGTCGATAGCGCCTCGGAGAGATCTGCAATCGTCAGCCCACGACTGGCAAGCGCCGTCTGGTTCACGTCGACGCGGAAGACCTTTTCCTGATCGCCGTAGAGTTCCACGTCAGCGACGCCGTCAACCGACGCAAGCCGGTTGGACACCTCGTTATCGACGAGAAGCGTTAGGTCTTCCATGGAGAGCGTGTTCGAGGTGACCGCAAGCCGCATGATCGGCTGACTGTCGGAATCGGCCTTGATGATGCGCGGCTCGTCCACGTCGTCAGGCAACTGGCCGGTGACACGACCAAGCGCATCGCGCACATCGTTGGCGGCCACCGCAAGATCGGCAGTGTCGTTGAATTCCAGCGTGACACGGCTCTGGCCGAACTGCGATTCCGATGAAACGGCCTTGAGGCCGGCGACCCGGGCAACCGCGCCCTCGATGATATCGGTCACTTCCTGGTCCATGGTCTGGGCAGAAGCGCCGTCATAGGTGGTGCGGATGGTGATGACCGGCTGGTCCACATCCGGCAACTCGCGCACCTCGACGCCGGCAAGAGCGGCAAGGCCTGCGACGACAAGAAGCGTGTTGAGAACCGCGGCAAGGACCGGCCGCCGCACAAAGAGCGCGGTAAAGCTGTTCTGCTTTCCGGAAGACTGGCCGGACGACCCGTTGTTATTGGCGTTACCGCTGTGGCTGCTGCTCATCGGCTGGCGACCTCCGGCGGCTTTTCACCGGCAATGCGGACGGCACCATTTTCCCGGACCCGTTGCAACCCTTCGGTTGCCACGACATCGCCATCCTTCAGATTGGCCGAGACGAGGATCGCATCGGGATTGCGCTGGATCACCCTCACCCGCTCCTTGACCGATTTGTGATCGACGATATGCCAGACGAACGAGCCTTTCGCATCCCACTGGACTGCAAGCGGATCGACGCTTGGAAAGGTCTCGCCCGGAAACCGCATCGTCACGCCGAAAGACATGCCGGCGCGGAGTTCGTCATCAACATTGGGAATTCTGGCACGAATGCGGATCGTACGGCTTGCCGGATCGACCCTGTTGTCGACGGCCTCGACCGAACCCTCGAAGGTGCGGCCTGGACGCGAGACGGAGGCGGCCTCGACCGGCATGCCAGGCTTGACCTGAACCGCGAAACGCTCCGGCGCCCAGAAATCCACCAGCAGCTCGGTACGGTTGTCGATCGTCACGATATTGCTCGCGGTCGTGACGTTGTCACCGATATTGACCGCGACGATGCCGACGATCCCGTCGATCGGCGCAACGACCGAGCGACGCTTCAGCGCCAGTTCGGCGTTGGTGACCGTCAGCTGCGCCGTTTCGGACGCAATCTGCGCGTCGAGCACGTCGAGACGGGAGAAGCTCTTGAGGTTCCGGTAAGTATCGGATTTCTCGCGGGCACTGCGCAACACCACCTGCGCCTGATCGCGCAGGATGATCTGCTCGTCGTCATCGAGCTGCGCAAGACTCTGGCCCTTTTTGACCATGTCGCCGGATTTGACGAGGATCTCGTTTACGGTGCCCGTCGCCTGCGGCATCACGATAACCGACTGGATCGCCTCGCCGTCACCGATCGCCGACAGTCTGTCGTTGACCACACCGGTTCCGACGGGTCTGGTTGCAACCAACACCACCTGGCTCTCACCGCCGCCCCGCTGCCCGCCGCGCGATGACGAAGCCGGTGCGCCCGCAACCGTTGCGGCCGCCGGCTCGGCGACATCAGGATTGATGGAAGTCACCATGCCTGCGGGAACGCCCATCGAAATCAGTGACCGCCCGGCATCTGCCGACAGGTAGACCCAGAGACAGAGCCCTCCGAGCAGTACCGCAACCGACATCAGAAGCTGGTTCCAGATCCGCATTCATTCCTCGCAAGTCTATCGATAAGTGGTGCAAGTATCCCCGTTTCGCGCCCAACTGGCAAGGTCGAGGAACCTACCTTACTGTTTTGTAACATCACGCGATTTCACGGATGTGTCAGAGCTTCAACGACACCAATCCGAACGATTCCTAGGGGAAACATAGGAATGAAAAGAGAACATCGGCTGGTCTTTCGAGCCCGAATCACTACATTGGCCGGATGAGTAACAGTTACGACGACATCCCTTTCTTCGATGAGGAGCCGGAGCCCGCCCCCCGCAAGGCGCGAGGCGAAGACCAATCGGACCAGCGCCCGGTGCCAGCATCGGCTGGTAACCATGGTTCGGCTGCCGTTCCTGCTGGTGGTGCCGGCGGCGCCTCCGGTGGTCTGGGGATTGCAGCGCGGGCCATGGCGGCGCGCGGTGGCAACCGGCCGCCGCCCGACTATATGACCGGCCTCAACCCGGAACAGCGCGAAGCGGTCGAGACCTTGGATGGCCCCGTTCTGGTGCTCGCCGGCGCTGGAACCGGCAAGACGCGCGTGCTCACCACCCGTATCGCTCACCTGCTGGAGACCGGCCGCGCCTATCCGAGCCAGATTCTCGCCGTGACCTTTACCAACAAGGCGGCGCGCGAGATGAAGGAGCGCATCGGCGTTCTCGTCGGCGGCGCCGTCGAAGGCATGCCGTGGCTCGGCACGTTTCACTCGATCGGCGTCAAGCTGTTGCGGCGCCATTCGGAGCTGGTCGGCCTGCGATCCGATTTCACCATCTTAGACACCGACGACGTCGTGCGCCTGATCAAGCAGCTCATCCAGGCCGAGGGTCTCGATGACAAGCGCTGGCCGGCCAAGCAGTTCGCCGGCATGATCGATGGCTGGAAGAACAAGGGCCTGTTGCCGCCCGACATTCCGGAAGGCGACGCCCGGGCCTTTGCCAACGGCAAGGGCCGCGAACTCTATGCCGCCTATCAGGCCCGCCTGCGCACGCTCAACGCCTGCGATTTCGGCGACCTTCTGCTGCACCCGATCGCCCTGTTCCGCAAGGCACCGGATCTGCTCAAGGAGTATCACCAGCGGTTCCGCTATATCCTCGTCGACGAGTATCAGGACACCAATACGGCCCAGTATATGTGGCTGCGTCTCCTCGCTCAGCGCCCGAAGGATGTGCCGCAAAACGTCTGCTGCGTCGGCGACGACGACCAGTCGATCTATGGTTGGCGCGGCGCCGAAGTGGAAAACATCCTTCGCTTCGACAAGGATTTTCCGGGCGCCAAGGTCATCAAGCTTGAGCGCAACTACCGCTCGACAGAACATATCCTCGGCGCTGCCGGCCATCTGATCGCCCATAACGAAGGACGCCTCGGCAAGACGCTGTTTACCGACCGGGTCGATCCCGAGGACGAAAAGGTGATCGTCCACGCCGCCTGGGATAGCGAAGAGGAAGCCCGTGCCGTCGGTGAGGAGATCGAGCGGCTGCAGCGCGGCGATGGTCGCAGCGATTCCAAGAAACACGCGCTGAACGACATGGCGATCCTGGTGCGCGCCTCGTTCCAGATGCGCGAGTTCGAAGACCGGTTCGTGACGCTCGGTCTCAACTACCGCGTCATCGGCGGCCCGCGCTTTTACGAGCGGCTCGAGATCCGCGATGCGATGGCCTATTTCCGCATGGTCTGCCAGCCGGCTGACGACCTGGCCTTCGAGCGCATCGTCAACACGCCGAAGCGCGGCCTCGGCGACACCACGATCCGCTACCTGCATGACAGCGCCCGCGCCCGCGATGTGCCCATGCTTCAGGCCGCAAGCGAAATGATCGAGACCGACGAGCTGAAGCCGAAGGCCCGCAAGGCCCTGTTCGACGTCGTGCAGAATTTCCGCAACTGGCAGGCACGTCTCGAAACCGTGCCGCATACGGAACTGGCCGAGCAGATCCTCGAAGAGTCGGGCTATACCGACATGTGGAAGAACGACAAGACCGCCGAAGCGCCGGGGCGGCTGGAAAACCTCAAGGAACTGATCCGCTCGATGGAGCAGTTCGAGAGCATGCGCGGCTTCCTCGAACACGTCTCTCTCGTCATGGATGCCGAGACCAACGAAAACCTCGACGCCGTGTCCATCATGACGCTACACTCGGCCAAGGGGCTGGAATTCGAGACCGTTTTCCTGCCCGGCTGGGAAGAAGGCCTGTTCCCGCATCAGCGCGCGCTGGATGAAGGCGGCCGCTCGGGACTGGAAGAAGAACGTCGCCTCGCCTATGTCGGCATCACCCGCGCAAAACGCCGCTGCCACATCTGGTTCGTCTCCAACCGGCGCATCCACGGCCTGTGGCAATCGACCATGCCCTCGCGCTTTCTCGATGAGCTGCCGCCGAGCCACGTCGATGTGGCGTCATCGGAATCCTCGAGCTTCGGCGGCTATGGCGGCCGCGGCGGCTACGGCCAGTCGCGCTTCGACAAGGCGGATGCCTTCGCCGGCAACTCCTATGCGACGCCCGGCTGGAAACGCGCCCAGGCCAACAAGACAGATGCCACCCGCGACAACTGGGGCAGCCGCTCAGGCCACGCCGTGGAACGCATCGGCTACGGCGAAAGCGGCCCCCGCGGCCGCACGATCGACGGCGAGCTGGTCGCCAAGTCGACAACCGACACGCCCTCGAAATTCACCACCGGCGACCGGGTCTTCCACATCAAATTCGGCAACGGCAATGTCACCGCGATCGAAGGCAACAAGCTGACGATCGAGTTCGACAAGGCAGGGCAAAAGCGGGTGCTGGACGGGTTCGTGGAGAAGGCGGGCTGACGAGACGTCTACTCACTCGCAAACGAGGGTCGTGACCATGATGAGGGCTTTAGAATTCGATGAATGACATCTCCCTCAGCAACAGCGACGTCGTCGAACTCACCGCATGGCGCCGCCGGCTTCATACCATGCCTGATGTCTCCGGTGAGGAAGCGGGGACGGCGCGCGAGGTGGTGCGGTTCCTGTCGGAGACCGGTCCGGACGAGATCGTCGAAGGTCTGGGCGGCACCGGCGTCGCGGTCGTCTACGACAGTGGCGTGCCCGGAATGACGGTGATGCTTCGGGCGGAGCTCGATGCTCTTCCGATCGAGGAGTTGGGCGATCCCGAGTACAAGTCGAAGGTATCGGGAAAGAGCCATATGTGCGGGCATGACGGGCATATGGCAACGCTTGCGGCTGTCGGCCGTGCGCTCGGACGTCGACGTCCCGCCAAGGGTCGTGTCGTTCTCCTGTTCCAGCCGGCGGAGGAGAACGGCGCCGGGGCGGCAGCGGTCCTTGCCGACGACAAGTTTCGGCACCTGACGCCCGATATCAGCCTGTCGCTGCACAATATGCCGGGCATCCCGCTCGGCCACGTCCATCTGAAGGACGGGCCGACCAATTGCGCATCGCGCGGCATGAAGATCATCCTGACCGGCAAGACTGCCCACGCGGCATGGCCAGAGACCGGGATCTCGCCGGTTTCGGCCGTGGCCAGGCTGCTGCCTGCCCTGGGCGGCATTTCGGCCGGTTCTGTTGAGCATGATGATCTCGTGCGAGCGACGGTGACCCACGTGACGATCGGTGAACCCGCCGCCGGCATTTCGCCGGCGCATGGGGAGATCTGGGTGACGCTGCGCACGTCGACGGATGATCAGATGTCGGCGCTTGTCGAACAGGCGGAGACAATGGCGAGAGAGGCGGCTGCGGCGGATGGACTGGCCCTGACCGTTTCCTATCAGGATGTGTTCGGCCACTGCATCAATGACCCAACCGCTGCCGACATCCTGAGGGCCGCGATGGATGCCGAGGGTGTGCCGCATGAAGCGGGGCAAGCCTATCGCGCTTCGGAGGATTTCGGCCGATTCGCTACGGTCTCGAAATCGGCCATGCTGTTTCTCGGCGCCGGTGAAAACCACCCTGCCCTGCACAACCCGACTTACGACTATCCGGATGATCTGATCGCGACCGGTGCCCGCATCTTCTTGGCCGCAACGCGCCAAGTGCTGGGCTGACAACGAAAAACGGAGCCTAAAGGCTCCGTTTGTTTTGAGTTTGATCAGGCGTCCTTGTTGCCGAACAGCTTTGCCATGATGCCGCCGCCGCTTGGGCCGGCGCCGGGGCGCTTGCCATCCCACTTCGGTACGATGATCATGTGCGTGATCTCGCCGCGCTGGAAGGCCTTCAGGAACTTGTCGTAGTCGGCGAAGGCCACGCAACCGTGGCTGTCGCCGCGAACGCGAAGCAGGAAGCTGTGGGCGAGAAGACCCGTGCGGCCCTGCGGCGCCTTGCCGTCGGTCGGTGTCAGGCGGATTGCCGCAACGCCGTGGAACAGCGATTCGCGCATCGAAAGCTTGTAGGTGCCCGGAGGTGTCGGGCCGCGCATCTTCACATGCGTGAACTTCGGGTTGTCGCGCATGCTGCCGATGCCGGAATGGGCTTCGAGCTTGCTGCCATTCGGCATGATGACCACGCCGTTGGTGATGTCGTAGATCGCAACCTTGGTCCCGATACCAGGCCACTTCGGCGAACCCTGCGACGGCGCGAGAGGCTCTTCGCGCATCGGGTTGTTCGGCTTGGCAAAGGCAAGCACGGTTGGCTTGTCGTTATCGTTGTCGCCACGGCCAGGCTTTTGCGGTGCGACGGCTGCGATTGCGGCAAGTGCATTCGGCTTTTCAGGCTTGACGGAAGCGACGGCCATGGAAGCGCTGGTGGTGGCCGCACCGGGACGCAGGACCGGCAGTGGTCCGGCTTTCGGCAGCGCCTGGGCGAGAGATGTCGGCGCAGGTGAAGGCAGCGGCGTCGCCTGTTCGGCAATCGCCACCGTATCCTCCGACATGCTTTCCGGCAGATCGCTTTCGAGCGACGCCAGTTCCACCGGCTTCATCGTGTTGAGTTCCGCCACCTCTGTCGCCGGCTGAACTTCCTGGAGAATGTCGGGCATTGCGCCCAGAGCTTCGCTACCGCGTGGCGCTACGACCACAAGACTTTCCATGGCAGAACCGAGGGCGGACTTGATCTGGTCGGAGCCGGGCCGAAGCTTGCCAAGGGCCGCAAACTGCTGTTCGGTTTCGGCGTGACGGGCAGCCTTTGCCATCGCGAGATGCATCGACTGACGAACGCTTGCGTCATCCGGACGCTGGGAAGAGAGAGCAGCAAGCTGCGCTCCTTCCAGACGACCGCGCTTCGGCTCGGCCGGCGCGCTGCCTGGAAGGCGGGAGAATTTCGAAATATCGAGATTGCGGTCCGCAGTGCGCGCCGATGCAGCCGCGAGATGCTCGCGCGCCGTTGGTGGCGCAAGCAGGGCCGTTTCGAACCTGATGCTGGGGGCAGACTTGACCGAGGTCGCGACCGTGACCATCGAGGCGCCAACCAGCGCCGCCACGGTAAAGCCGACGCCAAGCGCCATATTCGTCATGAGTGAGCGGGACTTCTTGCGGCGCGCCTGCGCCGAGGATGCTTTCGATGCCGCTTTGCGACCGTTCTGCTTCGAAGCTTTTGATTCCAACTGACGCGCCATTACTCGTTACCCGAACCGTTACTCACACCGGCAAGGCCTGCTTTCGCAGTCTTGCCCGCAAGATCAAAGCGGACTGAGAAAGCAGACAGGATCTGCTCATCGCCGCCAATCGACTGCATATGAGAATGAACGATTATGGTAACCAATGTCTTTACGCCGCCCCGATTTGGTTTCGGTGGTGCACTTAAAAGCGCATACCGCCGGAAGTTAAGCAGAAATGCGGCAAAGGGGTGTTCGACCCTGCCCGCAAGTCCGGTGTCTAGCTCGTCGACTGTTGCTGTTTAGCGACAAAAGTTAACAAACTCAAGGCTTACACCGGTTTTTAACTGGTGCGACATTTGAGGTACGAAATCGCACCCGCAATTTTGAGGGGGTAAGATGCGGCAAGCCAGAACCGAAGTGTGGCGACACTCTGTCTGAACCCACATGCGAAAATGGGCGCCTCTGTGGAGGCGCCCATGGATCGTGGAGTTTTGAAGGGATGCGGTGAACGGCTCAACCGTCGGCCCGGCGAATGGACCGACCTTCCATGAAGAAGAAGGGCCGCAGTTTTACACCCAGCACATTTCCGGCAAACGCCGCGACTGCCCAGAGATAACCATGCAGGCTGCCGGACGCGATGCCGGAGAAATAGGCTCCGATATTGCAGCCATAGGCGATTCGCGCACCGTAGCCGAGCAGCAGACCGCCGACGACGGCCGCAAGGATCGAACGCAGCGGAATGTCGAGGCTGGGAGCAAACTTTCCGGCCAGCGCCGCCGCCAGCATGGCGCCCGCGATGAGGCCGAAATCCATGACGGATGTGACATCGGCAAACACGCTTCCGGCCAGAGCCTTGGCATTCCCCGGCTGCTGCCAGTAGGCCCAGGCTGTCGGATCAAAGCCGATCGCCTGCGCGCCCTTCGCACCCCAGAGCGCGAAGGCGGACGTGATCCCCCAGGGACGGCCGGCGATTGCGAGCGTCGCGAAATTGAGGATGACGAGTGCAATCGCGCCAGCCACCAGCGGCCACGGACCACGCAGATAGCGGGCAAGACCATGCCGTGGCGAAGGTGGTGCCTGTTCAAGTGCGCCGTTGCGCCGCTTCTCGACGACCACAGTGATCGCGGCGATCGCCGCAAAGATGGCAAGCGATACCGCAATGCCGCCAAATGCACCGAAGGTCTGGAACAGAGACGTCGGCGGCAGCGAAGGAAGACTGACCCACCAGTCGAAGTGGATGGTGGCGAGAACCGAACCGACGATGAAGAAGAACAGGGTCACCAGCATGCGCGCATTGCCACCACCGGCGGTAAACAGCGTGCCGGATGCACAACCGCCGCCAAGCTGCATCCCGATGCCGAACATGAAGGCGCCGACGATCACGCCGATACCGGCCGGCGAAATATTGCCACGCACCTCGGTGCCGAACAGCACGCCGTTGGATAGAGCCGGGAAAAACAGGATGACGGCAAGCGCCAGAAGAATCATCTGAACGCGAAGACCCCGGCCCCGGCCCTCCGCAATGAAGACACGCCAGGCAGACGTGAACCCGAAGGCCGCGTGATAGAGCGCGATGCCAAGCCCGCCTCCGATGAGGAAGAGCGCACCTTGGGCTGGACCATAAGCGAGGCCGAGCGCAACGGTGCCGACAACAAGCACGATGAGAGCGCCGAGACCGGGAAAACCGATCGGCGGCAGGCCTTCAGCCCGCGTTTCTAGCGAAGACGACAGTGACATGGGAGGAACTCCGTGAAGATGACCTCTAGATAGGGTCGTGGTCCGCATCCGACGAGGAATCACGTTTCAACATTGGGCTCGAAACCGGATTGAGATTTCAGATCGGTCAGCAAAAGCGATCGAGATATCTTTCGAAATCGCAGAAAACGCGGAGATCAGATGACCGCAGAACCTGCCACCAAGGCCGACCGTTTCGTCTCAAGTGATTTGGAGCGACGATCGTGTTGCGCAGAAGAGGCTTGATCGATGCCGCCATGCTTGGCATCTTCGTGTGACAAGGAAGAACCACTCATGAGGACGATCTATGAAAGCGCTGCTCCTGATCGACATCCAGAATGGCTTCTGCCCTGGCGGGAACCTTGCCGTTGCCCACGGTGACGACATCGTGCCGATCGCAAACAGCCTCATTTCCGATGGCGGTTACGACGTGATCGTCGCGTCGCAGGACTGGCATCCCGCCAATCACGGCAGCTTCGCCTCCCAGCATCCGGGCAAGAAACCATTCGACATGGGCGAGCTCTCGGGCCAGCCGCAGGTCATGTGGCCGGATCACTGCGTGCAGGAAACACCGGATGCGGAATTCCACCCGGATCTCGATATCGGCGCAGTCGATTATATCCAGCAGAAGGGCGAAAACCCTGCGGTCGACAGCTATTCCGCCTTTCGCGACAACGACCAGGCCGCCCTTACCGGCCTTGCCGGTTACCTCCGGGCGCAGCAGATTACGGAGCTTGACGTTTGCGGTCTCGCCACGGACTACTGCGTGAAGTTTTCAGCCTTGGACGCTGTCGAAATGCTGCCGGACGTCAAAGTGCGCTTCATCGAGGATGCGAGCCGCGGCATAACACCCGAGGGTGTCAGGGCTGCCATCGAGGAGATGCGCGCCAACGGCGTCGGCATTATCAAGAGCAGCGAGATTCTCGCGGACTGACGCACTCCGCGCCGCCGATCGTTCAGCAAAATCGATACACGCATCAACGCAATTCGATTGTCACCGGGCGCTCACGTGCATAAACGAAGCATTGCACGCGCACGCATCGGAAGACTCATGAGTTTCAGCGAACCGATCACCACAAGCGGCCAGATCAGGAACGGATTGAAGAAGGGCTTCGTCATCGTCCTCTCCTCAGCCCCGTTCGGCATCCTGTTCGGAGCGATCGCCATCGACAACGGTTTCAGCATGGCGGAAGCGGCGCTGATGAGCGCGTTTGTTTTCGGCGGTGCGAGCCAGTTGGTCGGGATCGAACTGTTCGGCCACCATGTCGCGGCCTGGATGATCGTGCTCTCGGTGCTCGCCGTCAATTTCCGCCACGTCCTCTATTCCGCGGCAGTATCGCCGATCCTCGGGCGCTTCCCGCTCCTCAAGCGCTGTCTTTCGTTTTTCCTGCTGACCGATCCGCAATTTGCCGAGACGGAGAAACGTGAAGAACAGACCCCCGTAACCTTCGCCTGGTACATCGCCATGGGCGGCGTGGTCTGGATTGGATGGGTCGGCAATACCATTGTCGGCGCGCTGTTCGGCAGCCTGATCGGCGACCCGAAGGCGATCGGCATCGATGTCCTCCTGCCCGTCTACTTTCTCGGTCTGGTGATGGGCTTTCGCAAGCGGCACAATTTTCTACCCGTCCTCGTCGCCGGAGCAGTCGGATCGGTTGTCGCCTACTGGGTCGTCGGGTCACCCTGGCATATCAGTGTGGGGGCAGCGCTCGGGATCGTTGTCGCGGCCATCCTACCTCCTCCCGGAGCCTCGGATCACGACGTGAAAGACCCGGCCCTTGAAACGGAGGCTGCGTGATGGAAACCGGCATGAGCGCCTTCTCCGTCGATAGCCAGACCGTCACCCTGATCCTGATGGCGGCAATTGCGACATACGCCACGCGGCTCGGCGGCTACATCCTTGTCAACAGCCTGAAACGCATACCGCCACGGGTGGAATCGGCCCTCAACGCCGTGCCGGCCGCCGTTCTGGTGACACTCGTCGCTCCACCCTTCGTCAACAGCGGCTGGGATGTGCGCATTGCGATGATCGCGGCGCTGGTGTTCGGCCTGCGTTTTCCGGGCCTCATGGTCCTCGTCGTCGGCTGGGCGGCAGTCATGGCCGCCCGGCACGGTTTCGGTATCGGCATGTAATCCGACTCAGCCGGAGATCGGCGCCGTCGCTGCAGTGAGCCAGGCCTTGACCGAATCCTTGTCGATCAGCGGCATCAGTTTTTCGCGCACCTGTGTGTGATAGTCGTTCAGCCACTGCAGTTCTTCCGAGGTCATCAGCGAGGGGACCACAAGGCGGCGATCGATCGGGCACCAGGTCAGCGTCTCGAACGACAGAACCGGCATGTCCCCACCCTCGATGGGCTGCGCATCCTTCACGAAGATCAGGTTTTCGATGCGGATCCCGAAGGCGCCGGGGCGATAATAGCCGGGCTCGTTCGAAAGGATCATGCCGGGCAGAAGCTCCTGCGTCGACATCCGCGAAATGCGCTGCGGTCCCTCATGAACCGAGAGATAGGACCCGACGCCGTGTCCCGTGCCATGCGCGAAATCCGCCCCCGCCTTCCACAGCGCGATCCGAGCGAGCGGATCGAGATCGCAGCCGCGCGTTCCCTTCGGAAACTTCGCCGTGCTGATGGCGATCATGCCCTTCAGAACCAGCGTGAAGAAGCGCTTGCGATCCTCGGAAACCGAGCCGACCGCAACCGTGCGGGTGATATCCGTCGTGCCGTTCACATACTGCGCACCCGAATCGATCAGGAACAGTTCGCCGGGTAGGATCTGCCGGTTGCTTTCGGACGTCACCCGGTAATGCATGATCGCGGCATGCTCGCCGGCACCGGAAATCGTATCGAAGGAAACGTCCTTCAGCGAGTTCTGCATGCTCTGGCCGACGCGGGCGCGCGTCGCTTCCAGCGCCGTTACCGCATCGATCTCAGTTATAGAGCTGGGCACCTGGTCATCGAGCCAGGAGAGAAACTCGACGACAGCTGCGCCGTCCTGCAGATGCGCCTTCGCCGATCCATCGAGTTCCGCCGAATTCTTGCAGGCGCGCGGCAGCTTTGCCGGATCGATCCCCTCGATCACCTCGCCGCCGGCTGCGACGATTGCAGCCGTCAGCGCGAGCGGTGTCAGATCCGGATCGATCAGGATGCGGGCGCCGTCTTTTGAAACCTCAGCAAGACGCCCGAGGAACTCGGAGGGATCCCGCCGGAGGGCGAGAGCGTCCAGGTAGGCCGCCTCTTCGCTCCCGAGCTTCGCCGCATCGATGAAGAGTTCTGCCTTGCCGTTTGAAAAGACGATCGCGCGCGCCAGCGGGTGTGGCGTGTGCGGCACGTCAGCCCCGCGAACATTGAAGATCCAGGCGACGGAGGACGGATCCGTGATCAGCACCGCCGACAGTCCCTTCGCTTCGGTCTGCCGCGCGATCTCGCTCAGCTTGTCGCCGGCCGGCTTCCCGGCAAACTCTTCTCTCTGGATGGTCAACGCGCCAACCGGTTCCGCTGGGCGATCGCTCCAGATCGCATCGAGCGGATTGTGGGCCAGCGAAACCAGCGTGCCGCCGATCTCCGCAAGCGCCTTTTCCAGCCTGCGCACTTCCGCACCGGCATGCAGCCAAGGGTCGATGCCGAGGCGGAACCCTTTTGGCGCATGTTTCGCAATCCAGGCATGCGGCGGCTCGCCGACCAGATCGCCGCCGGAAAACACAGTTCCGTCAACCTGTTCGGCCAGTTGCGTCACGTAACGTCCATCGACGAACACGATCGCCTCACGCTGCGTGATGAGCGCCATGCCGGCAGATCCGGTAAAGCCGGTCAACCATGACAGGCGCTCGGCCGACTCAGGCACATACTCGCCCTGATACTCGTCGGCGCGGGGCACGAGAAACCCGTCGATGCCGAGTTCGGCAAAGCCGTCGCGCAGGGCAGTCACCCTTTCGCGGCCGAACTGCGGGGCGGACTTGGTCTCGAACGATTGAAACATGAGTGAATTCCGGCTGGTTTGATTCCGACTGATGGCCGCCATGTTAGAACATTTCCCCGCGCCGCCGCCAGTATCCTATGCAGATACGTGACAGGGCAGTCAGGGTCAGGAACCTATCCATGCAGCCGACGCATGCCACACATGATGCAGACCCACTGCCTGCCTCATTTTTTATCATCTAAGGTGTCGTCAATGTTCGATGACCTCTGGGGTCATCACTTTGAAAAGGACGAACACGATGGCCAACTCATTTCTCCGCAATGCAATGAACCGCGTGGTCGAAGCCCGTCAGCGTCAGGTCTCCCGTTACGTCAACGGCGCAATGCTTGGCCTTGATGATGCGACGCTGAAGAGCCTCGGCACGACGCGCGAAGAACTTCAGCGCCAGGGTGCGACCCGTTACATCTTCTGATCTGAGGACGACGCGATACCCGGCACGCAACTCGGTGTGCCGGCAAGCCTACAGAACCTGACAGGCCAGCCCATGGCCCGTCACATGCCTCGCACGAAGTGCATGGTCACCCAGCCGTTGCGCCAGATCGTGCGCACATGCCGGCAGCGGGTGCCTGCATAAGCGGAAATCACCTTCCAGCGCTGCTCGGCTAGAATACCGGACAGGATCACCGATCCGCCCGGTGTCAGATGCGTCACCAGCTGCGGCGCCATCTTGATCAACGGCCGCGCCAGAATATTGGCGATGATGAGGTCGAACGGACCGTCCTGGCGAAAGGCCGAGGAGTGGAAACCCGGTGCCGTCTCCAGCCGCAGTCCGCTGGCAATGCCGTTGCGGCGAACATTCTCCTTGGCAACCCGAACGGCGACCGGATCGATATCCGTTGCCAGAACCGGGATGTTGCGCAACTTGCGCACCGCAATCGCCAGAACGCCGCTGCCCGTTCCCAGATCGAGCGCATTTCTCGGCTCGGTTGCTCGAACGACCGTGTCGATCACCTCGAGGCACCCCGCCGTTGTCCCATGATGGCCGGTCCCGAACGCCTGTCCAGCATCGATCTCTATGGCAATGTCGTTGATCTTGACCTTGTCGCGGTCATGCGAGCCATGAACCAGAAACCGCCCTGCCCTGACAGGCTTGAGCCCTTCGAGCGATTTGGCAATCCAGTCGACATCCGGGATAACCTCCATCGCAATCGAAAGATCGGGAAAATCCTCGCTGATCGCCTTTGCGATGCGTTCCCTGAAGACCTCTTCGTCGTCCGCCATCATGTAGACGGAGGCTTCCCAGATATCCTTCTTCTCGTCCACCTCGGTCGTGGCAATCGCCACGTCCTCTTCGCCGAACTCCAGCGACAGGAGGTCGAGGATCTCGGCCGAACCGATTTCGGTGGATGTCACGTAAAGCCGGATTTCACTCAAAGGAAGTCGCCTTTCATAATCTTCGCGGCAAGCTTTGCCACAGATAAGGCATCCGCCTCAAGCGACTTATCCCTTGGTCAGGTTCTCGAGCTTCTTCGCCGCCGCTGCAGGATCCTCGCCGTAAGCGATCGTTCCGGCAAAACGGCCGCCGTCCTTCAGGAGGAAAATCGATGCCGTATGGTCCATCGTGTAATCGCCGCCAGGGTTTTTCTCATCCACCGGCACCTTGCGGGCAAGCACGCGAAACCCTTTGACCATCTCCATCACCTTGGCAGGCGGGCCTGAAATACCGCGAATACGGTCGGAGACATTCGAGACATACTGTCCCATCAGCTCCGGCGTATCGCGCTCCGGGTCGACGCTCACAAAGTAAGCGTTGAGCTTGGTGCCATCGGGATCGACCTGATGCAGCCAGGTGTTCAGCTCGAACAGCGTTGTCGGGCAGACTTCCGGGCAATGGGTAAAGCCGAAGAACACGGCCGTCGGTTTGTCGCGGAACGCTGCTTCGGTGATCGGGCTGCCATCCTGCGCCACAAGCTCGAACGGCACACCGAACGGCCCTTCGGCAACCTGCTGCTTCGAACGCGTGACCTCCAGGGTCAGCCAGGCCAGAACACCGGCCAGAATGACGACGGCGAGCCAAAGTACAATTCGGAAAGTCTTCATCGTAGTTTGCCTGCTGCATCATCAGTTGAGATCGTGACCGCTGATAGCCGCAGACGACGATTGTTGCAAATCACCACCACGTTTTCACAGACGTGGCCGTCACATGCACCAGGAGAGCGTTCCCTCGGCCATCGCGAGGAAGATGGAAGAACCGTGCTGCGCCCAACCAACAAAAGCGAGGACGCCGATCAGCATCGCGGCAAGCGCGGCGATCAGAAAAACCGGAAGTCGAAGCGATGGAGCGATCGGTTGCATGACCCACTATAGCATCGTCGACCGGCCCGGAAATAGAACAAAAAGCGCGTTGTGGCGGCAAAGATTAGGGGAAGTTTAACGGGGACGTGAGACCTTCAAAAAAACGACATCAGGATGATCGACATGAGTAACGCCATCAAGCAGTCGGGAGCCTATCTCGAAATCGTCTCCTTCCATCTGGGAGACCAGGAATTCTGCATCGACATCATGGCGATCCGCGAAATTCGCGGTTGGGCGCCGGTCACTCCGATGCCGCATACCCCGCCTTACGTGCTCGGCCTTATCAACCTGCGCGGCGCAGTGATCCCGGTCATCGACATGGCCTGCCGCCTCGGCATGAAGATGACCGAACCATCAGAGCGTTCGGCCATCATCGTGACCGACATCGCCGGCAAGCTGGTCGGCCTTCTGGTTGAACAGGTCTCCGACATGATGACGATCAGAAGCGAAGATCTGCAGCCGGCGCCGGAAATCATTCCGGAAGCCCAGCGCGATTTCTGCCGCGGCATCGTTGCTCTCGAAAAGACCATGGTCTGCTTCCTGAACCTCGACACCGTCATTGCAGACGAACTGTCGCGCGAAGCCGCCTGATCGTAAGCCTTAGAGCTGTCCTAGTTAAAACCGGGTTCCGAAAGGAGCCCGGTTTTCTTACGTCAGGACGTAGAGCGGATCAGGGTTTGCCCTTTTCCCAGGTCACCGGCTGGTTGAACAGCGGCACGCTGGAGATCGCCATCTTCGCCGATCCTTCGACAACCTGTCGCGAATGGGCAAGGTAGATCAGCGTATCGTTCGGCTTGTCGTAGATCCGCTTGACCAGAAGGTCTTTCCAGATCAGCGACCGCCCCTGGCGAAACACTTCCTCGCCACCGTCGTCGAGCTCGATGTCACCAATCTCGATCGGCCCGGTCTGGCGGCAGGAGATGGAATTGTTGGACGGGTCCTCGAACCACTTGCCGTTCTTCAGTCTGTCGATGACGCTGCGATCGAAATACGTGACGTGGCAGGTGACACCCTTCACCTTCGGGTCCTGCACCGCCTCGACGATGATGTCGTTGCCGATCCAGTCAACGCCGACCTTGCCGACCACCTGGGCAAGAGCGGGAACGGCAAGACCGCCGAGGATAGCGGCGGTCGCGAGAATGGCAAGGCGGCGGCTCGAACGAGTCATAGTGGCAAAATCTCCAGTCAACGATACGTGATCAGAGATAAGCTTCGGCAGCGGGGTTACAAGTGATCACTGCTTGCGCAATGTGCAGGCATCATAGCCACCGGAAAACAACCGCCCTGCCCGCATGCCGATCGCGGTTGGAATATCGTGGATATGCATGACCTCAAGCGACTGTGCAATCGCGATCGAGGCTTCGGCACAGACGGCGGCATCCTCGGCTGCATTGTGATGCAGGAAGCTCAGCCCCAGGTGCTGCGCGAGGATATTGAGCTTGTGCGAGATCAGATGCGGCCAGACCTTTTGCGCCATCTTGACGCTGCAGAGATAGGACAGTTCCGGATAGGACTGGCGGTACTGATCAAGACAGGCGCGCCAGACGCTGAAATCGAATGCGGCATTATGAGCGATCATCGTCGCGCCGCGAAAATCGTCGATGAACTCGTCCATCACTTCGGGAAACTCGCCGGCATCCTCGACATGGTCGGGCCGAATCCCATGAATGGCGATGTTGAAGGACGAAAACCGCATGTCCCGCGGCCGGATCAGCCGTTCCTCGACCCGCACAACACGACCATCCTCGATCCACGCGAGGCCCACCGAGCAGGCGCTGCCGCGCTGTTCGTTGGCGGTTTCGAAATCGATCGCAATGGTCTTCAAGGTCACGTCCTAATCTTCGGTCATCGGACTTTTATGCCGGATGGAGCGATTCGGCAAAGCGGATCCCCGCCTGCATCTTGACCTCCACATGATTGTCAGGCCCAATGTGATCCATGATGAACGCTATCGCCCTTACCCATCTTACCATGACCATCCGCCTTGCAGGGCGTGTGGCGGGTTTGGCGCGTTAGTCGATCATCCGTCCACCACCCTGCCGAAACTGGCAGGGATCGGCTGGTCCGCTCTGCCTCGGTCATACCTGAAGGAGAGCCATCATGCCATCGAGCGACGAAATCCAGGAAAAACCACCCCGAGCCGAACGGCTAGGAGGTTACGTCATCAGGTCGTCGACACCTGACGATGCGGCGGCCATCACGGCCCTCGCCAATCTTCCCGGATATCGCTACGGCACGCTGAGGCTGCCATATCAGGCCGTGGCTGAGACGCGCCAATATCTGGAAAACCCGGCGCCCGGCGCAAAGAAGCTCGTGGCGGACATGGACGGCGTCATCATCGGCGACATCTTTCTCGGTCCGCTACAGGGCCGCCGCCGGCATGTCGGGACGATCGGCATGGGCGTGCACGACGACTTTGTCGGCCGCGGCGTCGGCTCGGCCTTGATGAAGGCCGCGATCGACCTTGCCGACAACTGGCTGAACCTGCACCGCCTGGAACTCGACGTCTTCACCGACAACCACGACGCCATCAGGCTCTACGAGCGCTACGGCTTCGTTATCGAAGGGCATCTCAGGGACGACGCCTTTCGCGACGGTCGTTACGTCGACGCCTATGCGATGGCGCGGCTGAGGACTTGATGATCAGCCACCGATAAACGTCAGCCACTCGTCTTCCGTCATCACCTCGACGCCGAGTTCCCTTGCCTTGTCGAGCTTGGAACCGGCGCCGGGGCCGGCAACGACATAGTCGGTCTTCTTGGAAACGGAACCGGCCACCTTGGCGCCGAGCCCTTCGGCACGGGCCTTGGCCTCGTCGCGGGTAAAGCGCTCCAGAGAGCCGGTGAAGACGACCGTCTTTCCGGCGACAGGGCTGTTCGATGCCGCGATCTGTTCCGCCGCCTGCGGCGTCACCTCGGTCAGGAGACGCGTCACGACGTCGAGATTGCGGGGCTCCTTGAAGAACTCGACGATGGCGCGGGCGACGATCTCGCCGATGCCCTCGATATTGTTGAGGTCAGCCCAGGCATCCCCGGAGAGACTGGCCGCGTCCTTCATGGCCTCGGCAAAGGCCTCGTAGGTGCCGTAGTGGCGCGCCAGAAGCTTCGCCGTCGTCTCGCCGACATGGCGGATGCCGAGCGCGTAGATGAAGCGGTTGAGCGCGATCGAGCGCCGCTCGTCGATCGCGTCGAACAGTTTCCGGACGCTGATCCTGCCGAACCCGTCGATGTTTTCGAGCTTCAGCAGTTTCGATGTTTCCTGACGCTTCTTCAGCGTGAAAATGTCGGGCGCAGTGCGGATCTGCAGCGCCGGATCTTCCGCCTCGAAGAAGAAGTCGACCTGTTTTGCCCCAAGCCCTTCGATGTCATAGGCATTGCGTGAGACGAAATGCTTCAGGTGTTCGGTCGCCTGCGCACGGCAGACGAAGCCGCCGGTGCAGCGGGTGACCGAATCGAGCTTGCCGGTCTTCTCGTTCTTCTCGCGCACCGCATGACTGCCGCAGACCGGGCATTTCTTCGGAAACTCATAGGCCTTGGCATCCGCCGGCCGCTTTTCCATGACCACGTCGAGAACCTGCGGGATGACGTCGCCGGCACGCTGCACGATGACCGTGTCGCCGATGCGGATGTCGTGATCGTCTTCGCGGATCCGCTCGCCGGAATTGCCGATGCCCTTGATATAATCCTCGTTATGCAGCGTCGCGTTGGTAACGACCACGCCGCCGACGGTGATCGGGGTCAATCGCGCCACCGGTGTCAGCGCGCCGGTGCGGCCGACCTGGATGTCGATATTCTCGACCGTCGTGAACGCCTGCTCGGCGGGGAATTTGTGGGCCGTCGCCCAGCGCGGAGAGCGCGAGCGGAAACCGAGGCGCGCCTGCAGATCGAGCCGGTCGACCTTGTAGACGACACCGTCGATATCATAGTCGAGTTCGGGACGCTCGAGGCCGATCTCGCGGTAGTGGCCGAGAATATCCTCGAGTGAATTCAGCCGCTTCATCAGCGGATTGACCGGGAAACCCCAGTCCTTGAAGGTCTGCACCATCTCGTATTGCGTGGTCGGCAGATCGTTCGGCTCGGACATCTCTCCCCAGGCATAGGCGAAGAATTTCAGCTTGCGGCTGGCCGTCACCTTGGCATCGAGCTGGCGCAGTGAGCCTGCCGCCGTGTTGCGCGGATTGACGTAGAGCTGCTTGCCCTTCGCTTCCATCTCCGCATTGAGCGCCAGGAAATCGCTCTTGCCCATATAGACTTCGCCGCGAACCTCGACGACGGCAGGAACGCCTTTGGGCAGGCGATTGGGGATTTCCTTGATCGTCTTGATATTGGCCGTGACGTTTTCGCCTGTCGTGCCATCGCCGCGGGTCGCGGCATTGACGAGGATCCCGTTTTCGTAGCGGATCGACATCGACAAGCCGTCGATCTTCGGTTCCGCCGTGAACGCGATCGAACCATCCGGCAACTGGCCGAGAAAGCGGTAGACGGAGTTCACGAAGTCGCGGACGTCGTCGTCGGCAAAGGCGTTGTCGAGCGAGAGCATGGGTCGCGAATGGGTGATCTGCGCAAAGGTCGGCAGAGGTGCTGCACCGACCTTGATGGACGGCGAGTCTGCCCTGATCAGCTGCGGGAAACGCTCTTCGATTGCCGCATTGCGCTTCTTCAGCGCGTCGTAGGCGGCGTCGGAAATGTCAGGCGCGTCCTTGGCGTGGTAGAGCTCGTCGTGATGGGCAAGTTCCTTCGCCAGACGCTCCAGTTCATCGGCCGCGGCCTGTCCTGTCAAATCGTCAACAGGGGTCTCGGTCGGGGTCTGCTCAGCGGTCATGCGGGAATCTCCATCTTCAACGGCATTTCTAGTGCAATCTGAAAAGATTGGAAGAAGCAGCGGCCATCTCTGCTGTCGCTGGACGCCCCGAGATGCAGTGTCCGGGCAAGCCTCACCGCACGCTCCCGAGACCTCAGCCGTTGCCCGCGAGCAGGCTTCTTGCAGCCGCCCTCGCCTCGTCCGTTACCGAAGCACCGGCCAGCATGCGGGCAATTTCCTCGGTGCGGTTTTCCGGCGCCATGGTTGCCACCCGCGTGGCGATCTTGTCGGAACCGTCGCCGGCCGGACCCTTGGAGATCAGAAGATGAGTCGCGGCGCGGGCCGCCACCTGCGGCGCGTGGGTGACCGAGAGAACCTGCACGGTGCCCGACAGACGCTTCAGCCGCTGGCCGATCGCATCGGCCACTGCACCGCCGACACCGGTGTCGATTTCGTCGAAGACGAGCGTTGGTGCCGAACCGCGATCGGCAAGCGCCACCTTGAGCGCCAAAAGGAAGCGCGAAAGCTCGCCGCCGGACGCGACCTTCATGATCGGCCCGGGGCGTGTGCCCGGATTGGTCTGGACATGGAATTCGACCGTATCGATACCCTCGGCGGCCGCAGCCTCCGGATTGGCGGTAACCTCCACCATGAAGCGCGCCCGCTCCAGCTTCAGCGCTGGCAATTCCTGCATCACCGCTTCGGCCAGCGTCTCCGCACCGATCTTACGTTTGTCCGAGAGAACGAGAGCAGCCCGATCGAATTCCTCTTTCGCAGCCGCCGCAAGTTTTTCCAACTCGCCCAACCGTTCCTCGCCGGCATCTAGATCGGCAAGGTCAGCCACCATCTTTTCGGCAAGGGCTGGAAGATCGACGACGGCGACCGAATACTTGCGGCCGGCGGCACGAAGTGCAAACAGCCGCTCCTCGACCCGTTCCAGTTCGCGCGGATCAAATTCAGTCCGGCGAAGCGCGGTTTCCACTTCCATCTGTGCGTTCGACAGATGGTTCAGCGCCTGATCCAGAAGCTCGACGGTCTCTTCCAGCAGGCCCGGCGCCTCATGGCTCTTGCGCTCGAGACGCCGCACCATGGAGGCGATCAGCGGCACAGGCGAACCGTTGCCGTTGAGGAATTCCGAGGCTTCCGAAATGTCGCCGGCGATGCGCTCGGACTTCTGCATCTTCGAGCGCTGCTCGGCCAGTTCCTCCTCCTCGCCGTCGCGGGGAGAGAGCGCTTCCAGTTCCTCGACCGAGGCCCTGATATAATCGGCTTCCCGCGCGGCGGCCTCCACCTTGGCGCGATGCGTCTTCAAGGTGCGGTCGGCATCCCGCCAGGCTTTGAAAAGGTGGGAAATCGCAAGCACCTCATCGTTGAGGCCTGCAAAGGCATCGACAAGAGTGCGGTGGGCACCCGTATCGATCAGTGCACGATCGTCGTGCTGGCCGTGGATCTCGACCAGAACCTGCCCCGCCTGGCGCATCATCTGCACGCTGACCGGCTGGTCGTTGATCGAGGCCCGGGTGCGACCGTCGGCAGACTGGATACGCCGGAAGATCAGATCGCCGTCGTCATCTATGCCATTATCGCGCAAAAGCTTGCGGGCGGAATGGTTGACAGGCACGTCAAAGACCGCCGTCACCTGCCCCTTGTCCTCGCCATGGCGCACAAGGCCACCATCGCCGCGGCCGCCCAGCGCCAGAGAAAGACTGTCGAGAAGGATGGATTTGCCTGCACCGGTCTCGCCGGTCAGCACGGATAGGCCCGCTTCGAAAGCAAGGTCCAGCTTCTCGATCAGAACGATGTCGCGGATCGAAAGCTGGATCAGCATGCGGCCTCGCCTATCATGTCAGGCACTTTGGTTGAAAGGTCTCAGGCGCCAATGATCTTTGCGCCGGCACGCGCAATCCACGAGCCCTTGTTCTCGCGCGGCTGCACGCCACCGGACTGCAGGAGCTTATAGGAGTCTGCGTACCACTGGCTATCCGGATAGTTGCGACCAAGCACGGCCGCTGCGGTCTGCGCCTCTTCGACGATGCCCATCGCGTAATAGGATTCCGTCAGACGTGCCAGGGCTTCTTCGACTTGGTTGGTATTGGAAAAGGTCTCGACGACCCTGCGGAAGCGCGTGACGGCCGCAAGATATTCCTTGCGCTCGAGATAGTAGCGGCCGATCTGCATTTCCTTGCCGGCAAGCTGGTCACGGGCAAAGCGGATCTTGGCCTGCGCGTCCTCGACATATTCGGAATCTGGATAATCGCGCACGACCTTGGTCATCGCATCGATCGTGCTGTTGGCGGCCTTCTGGTCCTGCGTGACGTCGGCCACCTGCTTGGAATAGGACAGGCCAACCAGATACTGCACATAGGCGGAATCAGCCGAACGCGGATACTGATTGAGATAACGGTTGCCGGCCGTGATGGCCTCGTCGTTGCGGCCCATGCGATATTTGCTGAACGTGCTCATCACGAGAGCCTTGCGGCCCCATTCGGTGAACGGGTTCTGTTTGTCGATGGCGTCGAATTTGCGGCTCGCCTCGACGACATTGCCCGCCTTCATGTTGGCAAGGCCCTGATTGTAGAGCGCCTCGGGCGATTCGCTTTCGAAGCCGAGCTTGGTGATGTCGATGTCTTTGTCCGACTGGCATGCGGTAAGGCCGAGACCGGCACCCGCAAACACCAACGATACAAGTGCGATCCTTGCCGCTCTACGCATTTCTACAGCCTTCGCATACGCCATTCGACAATTCCCGATGTCTCGCCCGTTTTGCCCTGCTGCCCGAAAGCAGGTCGTTCTAGCCATAAAAGTATTGGCAGAGCAACGCAATGCTCACCCATTAACGCATTTTTGTGGCACCGACCGCAGCACACATGGCTATTCAAAAGAAAAGCCGCTTCCAACGGAAGCGGCCAAGTCGACTGGAGTTGTTATTCAAGCAAAAGACGGCGCCAGTTCACTGACGCTGACCGGAACGAAATCTCCGGCCCTCACGCGCGCAACCCGCGACGATGGCGCTTCGACGATTTCATAGGCCGTCGGATCGTTGAGCAGAGCTTTCAGCGCATTGGCGTTCATCTTGTGGCCGCCGCGATAGGAGCGGTAGCAGCCAATGAACTGAGCGCCGGCAAGCGCAAGATCGCCAACCGCGTCCAGCGTCTTGTGGCGCACGAATTCGTCTTGGTAACGGAGACCCTCGACGTTCACGACCGTTTCGTCATCGGAAATGACGACGGAATTCTCAAGCGACGAACCGAGAGCGTAGCCAGCAGCCCAAAGGCGCTCGACGTCACGCATGAAGCCGAATGTACGAGCCCGTGAAAGATCCTGCTTGAACCGCGCTGCGGTCAGTTCACCGTTCCAGCTCTGACGGCCGATCAGCGGAGATGCGAAATCGATCTCGACTTCAAAGCGGGTACCATCATGCGGCCGGAACTCTGACCAGGACGCGCCCGATTCGATTCGGACCGGCTTGATGACACGGATGTAGCGACGCTTCACATTGAGATTGACGATGCCGACCTGTTCGATCGCATCGATGAAAGGATAGGAGCTGCCGTCCATGATCGGCATTTCGGCGCCATCGACATCGACAGTCACGTTGTCGATCCCGAGCGCGTAGAGTGCTGCCATCACGTGTTCGATCGTGGCAACCCAGGTGGCAGGCGATGAACCGAGGATCGTGCAGAGATCGGTCGGTCCAACCTGAGAGGAAACGGCGCGGTATTCGGCAGAAGACCCGTCATCAAACTGACGCGCGAAGATGATACCGGAATTGGCTTCAGCAGGCTGGAATGTGATGCTGACCGGAGACCCCGAATGCACGCCAATACCGGTCAAAGAAACCGGGGCCGCGATGGTGGTCTGGAAACCGAGCAATCCGATGGTCATTCTAATGCCTTCTCTCAAGACCCCTGGTCTGGGATCGAGCTTGGTTAGATACCGGCGACAACGCCTCTCAAACGTTCATGTCAGCATCACTTATCGTCTTACATACGCAGGCGTCTTTAACATTCCAAATCACTGTTCGTATCGGATTGTTACGCCACCAACCCGCAGAATGACGCGGTGTTAGGACTCAAGACACAAACGCGGACGTCTACCGGTTAACAACTTGAATTAAGGCAGCTTTCCCAGAGGTTCAGGACAAAATCCTTAACGCCTCAGACGTCCGGATACACAAAGCCCGGGTGCAACGACCCGGGCTCTGCAGACATTTGTTGAACGCCGCGCGCTGACGCTGCGACGCTCCCACAAATCAGTTCGACTGACGGCGAAGGAATGCCGGAATTTCGAGCTGATCGTCGTCATGCTGCGAGCTCTGCGGAACCGAACGACCGTGATCGTCGAGGTTGCCACGACGCGGTGCGTAGAGGCTTGCCTCAGGCGACAGCGGACGGCGCTGCTGTTGAACCGGAGCCGGTGCGGCGGCTGGTTCGACGTGCTCTTCTTCGTCGCGACGGCCAAGCGAGTTGGTGATTCGCTTCAGAAGCCCCATCGGGCCGCGCTCTTCCTGCACATGGCTGGCAGGCTGCGTGCGGTGATCCATCTCGGCCTTAACGACCGGCGGGAAATCCTCGACCTTCGGCATGCGGACCGGTTCCATGACAGGTTCGCGGTAGACAGGTTCCTGCTGAACCGGCTGTGTCATGCGCGGTGCTGGCTGCTGCGTCATCTGCGGAGCCGGGCGCGAAACCTGCGGAGCGGCTTCAACCGGTGCAGACTGTGCGAACAGACGGCTCTGCGGACGGAAAGCCTCTTCGGCCGGCGGCTGCTGCTGCATGACAGGCTGCGGCGCGGGCGCTGCAGGCTGCTGCAAGACCGGCTGTGGGATAGCCAGTTCGCGTTCCATGTCGGCTTCGGCCTGGCGGATGGTCTCGGCGATCGGATCGACTGCCTTCGGAGCCATTGGCGCAGGCGCTGCGGCCTGAACCGGTGCCTGCATCATGACAGGCTGCTGTGCGGCCGGAGCCGGAGCAACGGCCGCCGAAGGACGGATAATCGGCTTCTGGGCTGCGCGCATTTCAGCGGCACGCAGGTCGATTTCGCCATGGGCGCGGTCGATGCCGGTGGCAACGACGGAGACGCGGATGATGCCTTCCAGCGCTTCGTCGAAGGTTGCGCCGAGGATGATGTTGGCGTCCGGATCGACTTCTTCGCGGATGCGGGTTGCCGCTTCGTCGACTTCGAACAGTGTGAGGTCGCGACCACCGGTGATGGAGATCAGCAGGCCCTGTGCACCCTTCATCGAAGTCTCGTCGAGCAGCGGGTTGGCGATAGCAGCTTCCGCTGCCTGCATCGCACGGCCCGAACCCGAAGCTTCGCCGGTGCCCATCATCGCACGGCCCATTTCGCGCATCACGGAACGAACGTCCGCGAAGTCGAGGTTGATGAGGCCTTCCTTGACCATCAGGTCGGTGATGCAGGCAACGCCCGAATAGAGAACCTGGTCGGCCATGGCGAAGGCGTCGGCAAACGTCGTCTTGTCGTTGGCGATGCGGAATAGGTTCTGGTTCGGAATGACGATCAGCGTGTCGACCGACTTCTGCAGTTCCTGGATGCCCTGTTCGGCAAGCCGCATGCGGCGACCGCCTTCAAAGTGGAACGGCTTGGTGACGACGCCAACCGTGAGAATGCCCTTGTTGCGGGCAGCCTGTGCAACGACTGGAGCCGCACCGGTGCCGGTGCCGCCGCCCATGCCGGCGGTGACGAAGCACATATGCGTGCCGTTGAGGTGATCGATGATCTCGTCGAGGCATTCCTCAGCGGCAGCGCGACCGACTTCCGGCTGCGAACCTGCGCCGAGACCTTCGGTGACCTGCACACCCATCTGGATGATCCGCTCGGCCTTGGTCATGGTCAGCGCCTGGGCATCGGTATTGGCAACGACGAAATCGACGCCTTCCAGCCCTGCGGTGATCATGTTGTTGACGGCATTGCCGCCGCCGCCGCCGACGCCGAATACGGTGATCCGAGGCTTCAGCTCGGTAATATCAGGCTTTTGAAGCTTGATCGTCATTGTACCTGTCCTTCTTCTCGTGGCCGCATTGCCGAGCTGGCCAATTCATTGCAACTTCTCTGATCCGGGAGCAGAGCCCGGGTCAAAAACTTTCCTTGAGCCATTGCCCGACACGGGCGAGACGGCCGTTTCCATTTCCGAGCGAGCCGATCAGGCCGCTCTGGGATGCATGTGTTTCGAGGTCCGCGACCTGCGGGTAGATCATCAGTCCGACGGCCGTCGAAAAGGCCGGGCCCTTGGCGGCAGCCGGCAAGCCGGAAATGCCCATCGGACGACCAATACGAACATTGCGGGCCAGAATGTGACGGGCTGTCTCCGACAGGCCGGTCAACTGGCTGGCACCGCCCGTCAGAACCACGCGCTTGCCGACGATCGGGCTGAAACCGGATTTCTGGATCCGGTCACGAATCAGTTCCAGCGTTTCTTCGATGCGGGCCTTGACGATCCGGGTCACGAGCGAGCGCGGAACCTGGGTCGGCTGGTCGCGGTCGTCCTCGCCGATCGGCGGAACCGAAATCATGTCGCGGTCGTCTGCGCCGTTGGAGACGGCCGAGCCATGCACGACCTTCATCCGCTCGGCATCCTCGATCCGGGTCGAAAGACCACGTGCAAGGTCAGTGGTGACGTGATGGCCACCGAGGCCGATCGCATCCGTATGAACGAGCTTGCCCTCGGCAAACACCGAAATTGTTGTCGTGCCGCCGCCCATGTCGATCGCCGCACAACCCAGTTCGACTTCGTCGTCGACAAGTGCTGCAAGGCCGCTGGCATAGGGCGTTGCCACCATGCCCTCGACGGACAGATGCGCCCGGTTGATGCAGAGCTCGAGGTTGCGCAGCATCACGCGCTCGGCGGTGACGACATGCATATCGACGCCCAGCATATCGCCGTACATCGCCAGCGGATCGCGGATCCCGACTTCGCCATCCAGCGTGAAGCCGGTCGGCAGCGAGTGAAGGATTGCGCGGTCCTGGCGAGCCGACTTCTGGCTGGCTGCGACGAGAACACGCTTCAGATCGGCCGATTCGACTTCCTGTCCACCGAGGTCGATCGATGCCGTATAGACGTCGCTGGTCAGACGACCAGCCGAAACATTGACGATGAGGCTGTCGACCGTGAGGCCGGCCATGCGCTCTGCAGCGTCAACCGCAAGACGGACGACGCTTTCCGCCGCATCGAGATCGCCGATGACGCCGGACTTGACGCCGCGCGAACGCTGGTGGCCGATGCCGATGATCTCGACATGATGGGTCCGACCCGGCAGGATCTGGCTTTCCTGCTTTGGCGTCAGCCGCGCAATCATGCACACGACCTTGGTCGAGCCGATGTCGAGCACCGAAACGATGTGGCTGCGCTTGGAAGACAGTGGCTTCATGTGCGGAAGCCCGTAATTGGAAGAACCGAATACACTCACGTCTCTCCTGCCTTCTTCAACGCCTTCGTGCGTGCCTCGACTGCCTCGTTGCGGCGTTCGGTGGCGGCAGAAGTAAGTTCAACGGTTGTGCGGTCGTGCAGGCGAAGATCGACGGCAGCGATGTCACGCTCCAGGATCCGTTCTTCCTTTTCCAGACGAGCCAGCACGCTGAGCGCGGTCTCGACCTGGGTTTCCGGCAGCTTGAGTACAACGCCGTTGTCGATGTGCAAATCCCAGCGACGACCGGCGACGCGAACATAGGCCTTCACCCGCGAGCGAAGCTCCGGCCACGCAGCCATCTGATCGACGAAAGCGGATGCGGCCTTGTCTGCTTCACGACCCACGAACAGTGGCAGGGAAGCGAACTTGCTGTCCCGCAGCGGCGCGATGATGGAACCGTTCTTTTCGATCAGAGCGAGATCCGAACCGTTCTGCCAGATCCCGAAAGCCTCGCGCTCCTTGAGCATCACTTCGATGGTGCGCGGATAGACTTTGCGGACTTCGGCATAGCGAACCCAGGGAAGCTCGGACAGCTTGCGGCGCGCCTGACCGACATCGAGAGCGACCAGCGAGGTCGTGCCGTCGAGACCGAGAAGCTGCAGGATGTCGATTTCCGACGTCTGGTCATTGCCCGAGACGCGAACGTCTTCGATGGCGAAACCGACGGCAGCCGTCGTCGCCTGAGCAACCGTCTGGGCATGGCCGCCAAGCGACATTCCGTAGAGGCCGACGACTGCGAAGAAACCGAATGTCGCAAACGTGCCGGTATGGTCAGGGATATGGATGCGGCCCGTCGCAAGGCTCAAGCCGAAGCGGACGACGCGGCGCAGTGGACGCGGCAGTACACGACGCTCTTCAGCGCCGAGATAGTTTGCCCGGCCGTGATCGTCAGCTTTTTTGCTATTCAACGCAAACACGACGCGTCCTCCACCATCCAACGGACGAGACCACCAAAAGTATGACCAGCATGAACAGCCATCTCAGGCACAAGCGAGGTCGGCGTCATCCCGGGCTGCGTGTTGATTTCGAGCCAGATGACTTCGCCGTCTTCGGAAAACCGGTCGTCGAAGCGAAAGTCCGAGCGACTGACGCCACGGCACCCCATCGCCCGGTGCGCCTCAAGCGCCAAGGATTGAATTTTTTGGTAAATATTTGGTGAAATTTGTGCGGGAATGACGTGGCTCGAACCACCGACCGCATATTTCGCATCGTAGTCATAGAACGCGTCGCCGTTCGGGATGACTTCCGTCACACCCAGCGCCACATCGCCCATGACGCCGCAGGTCAGCTCGCGGCCATAGACATAACGCTCGACCATCACCTGGCTGCCGTACTTCCATTCCGGCGAGGTAATGATCTGCGGCGGGTGAGACTGGCCTTCCTTGACGATGACGACGCCGAAGGACGAGCCTTCGCGCACCGGCTTGACGACGTAAGGCGTGGCGATTGGATGCTCGTTCGTGAAGTCATGACGATCCATGACCTTGGCTTCAGCAACAGGAATACCGGCAGCCTTGGCCACGTGCTTCGCCTGCTGCTTGTCCATCGCGAGAGCGGAGGCAAGAACGCCGGAATGCGTATAGGGGATCTCGAGATATTCGAGCACGCCCTGGATGGTGCCATCTTCACCGAAGGGACCATGCAGCGCATTGAAGGCGACATCCGGGCGCAGGCTGGCAAGAACCGCTGCGACATCACGATCGACATCAACCCGCGTCACCTTGTAACCCTCGCCTTCCAAAGCCTCAGCACAGGCGTTGCCGGAAGACAGGCTGACCGGCCGCTCGGAGGAAAACCCTCCCATCAATACAGCCACATGCATGTCGTTCATCAACCACTCCCGGAAAAGGGCTTTAGGCTTAAGCGACATCGCTTGCGCCAAACTTGTACGACCAACGATTCTTTCTCAGATCTGATCGCCAGGCTATTGGTGCACCAAAATGGTTAACAAATCGTTTACTTTCCTTAATAGGAGAACCCAACAGGCTGAAATTGAAGCACAAATTAGATTTTGAAATGGTTAATGCAGGACTTGAGGTCGCATGGTACCGCACGGGACATGCAGCTCGAACAGCTGCTCGAGCGCGGTAAGATCGCAATGGATCCAGGGGTGAAAACGTGCCGTTTATTGCGCGTTTTTTGTTTTACTCGTCAGAAAACTGCTGTATGTCGCAGCCGGTACTCCTAGAGAGCCGCATATTTAAATCTCCTGAATTGGAATCAGTATGACAAACGCGACGCCTCCCGCTTCGCCGTCAGCTGAGCCGTTAGCGCATGTTGCAATGAATTCTCCTGCACGCGTCCTGACGGCCAGCCTGGTCGGCACGACGATCGAGTTCTTCGATTTCTACGTTTACGCGACGGCTGCGGTCCTCGTCTTCCCGGCGCTGTTCTTCCCCAACAGCGATCCGACGACCGCACTGCTTGCCTCGTTCGCAACCTTCTCGATCGCATTTTTTGCCCGCCCGCTCGGTGCCGTCGTGTTCGGCCATTTCGGTGACCGGATCGGACGCAAGACAACGCTGGTTGCCGCACTTTTGACCATGGGCATTTCCACCGTGATCATCGGCCTGCTGCCGACCTATGAGACGATCGGCGTGGCAGCACCGCTGCTTCTGGCGCTTTGCCGTTTCGGCCAGGGCTTTGGCCTCGGCGGCGAATGGGGCGGTGCTGTTCTGCTCGCGACCGAAAACGCACCTCCGGGTAAGCGCACCTGGTACGGCATGTTCCCGCAGCTTGGCGCTCCTGTCGGCCTGTTCCTGTCTTCGGGCGTGTTCTGGATCCTGCTGCACTTCATGTCGCAGGATGCGCTTCTATCCTGGGGCTGGCGCATTCCGTTCATTGCATCGATCCTGCTGATTGCCGTTGGCCTTTGGGTACGCCTCTCGATCACCGAGACGCCAGCCT
Organism: Neorhizobium sp. AL 9.2.2; assembly: GCF_013317225.1. NCBI lineage: Bacteria > Pseudomonadati > Pseudomonadota > Alphaproteobacteria > Hyphomicrobiales > Rhizobiaceae > Neorhizobium > Neorhizobium sp. AL 9.2.2. The sequence goes on along the minus strand of NZ_JAALXU010000003.1, from coordinate 835,221 downwards.
TCCAGAAGACGATCGACAAGCAGGAGCGGGTCGAGATCCCGGTCGTGGAACTGTTCCGCACGCACAAGCGCAGCCTGGCGCTTGGCACTTTCGTGGCGCTTGCAACCTTCGTGCTGTTCTACATCGGCTCGGCCTATCTTCTGTCCTACAACGTCAAGATCCTGAAGATGCCGTTCCTCGATGCGCTCGAGGTGCAGTTGCTCGGCTCGATCGTGTTCGGCATTTTCATTCCGATCGTTGGCAAGCTGGGTGACCGCTACGGACGCCGCGAGATGCTGATCGTGACGACGGTGCTGATCGGGCTGTTCTCGTTTGTCCTGCCGGCACTGATGACCAATGGCGAAGGCATGATCTTCCTGTTCGTCGTACTGGCGATGGTGCTGATGGGCATGACCTACGGCCTGATCGGAACGGCGCTTGCAGCACCCTTCCCGACGGCTGTCCGCTATACGGGCTCTTCGATCACCTTCAACCTCGCCGGCATCTTCGGCGCGTCTCTCGCGCCCTATATCGCAACCTACCTGCAGGCCAATTACGGCATGACCTATGTCGGCTACTATCTCGGCATCGCTGCCGTGATCACGCTGGTCTGCATTCTCCTGTCGGGCAAAGACGAAGTTTGAACTAAGCCGGAATCAAACTGACAAAAAAGTCCGCGAAGTCTCTGACTTCGCGGGCTTTTCTTTGTAAACTTGTCGTTCCCTATTCGCCGGCATGCGGCGGCCCGCGTCGCTCTTTCCACTTTTCATAAGCCATCCATGCCAGGGCAATGCCTGAGATACTCAACGGCAGGATGTAAAGATAAAAAGCTGCAGCGAAATTCATGGCCTCAGTTTCCCCAACATGAGCTGTGCAGCAAAATGTAGTACCAATGCGGTGAAAATCCAAGCCGTGGTCGAGGCAACGATTGATACCGAAATACCAAACGTGACGCCGTTATTGGACATCGATGCGATCGGAGCAATGAAGCCGGCCGCAACGGACGCGCTGGAGAGCCTGTCCAGCGCGTTGGCCCGGAGTTTGGTCCGTTCGTTGTGGACAAGAAGGAGCTTCCGCTCCTCCTTTCCAAAATCGAACGGGTCGCTCATGTCAGCTACTCCGTCGTCGCACCCTGGAAGGGCCGCACTTCCCGGCCCGGCATGAAGATACCGAGGCGCTTGATCTCCCACTCCAGCTTGATGCCCGATTTGTCGAACACGCGCTGGCGCACCATCTCGCCGAGATATTCGAGATCATAGCCGGTGGCATGGCCGATATTGATCATGAAATTGCAATGCAGCGACGACATCTGGGCGCCGCCGTTCATCAGGCCGCGGCCGCCGGCCTCGTCGATAAGGCTCCAGGCGGAATGGCCTTCCGGGTTCTTGAAGGTAGAGCCGCCGGTCTTTTCCTTGACCGGCTGCACGGTCTCGCGGTGCTGGCGCACAGCGTCCATGTCGGCGCGGATCTTGGCACGGTCCTCCGGGTACCCTTCGAACACCGCATGGGTGAAGATCAGGTCCTTGGAAGCCGATGAATGGCGGTAGCTGTATCCCATGTCCTCGTTGGAAAGCACATGCTCGTTGCCCTCGCGATCGACGGCATGGACTTCGACCAGCCGCTCGGCAGTCTCCCCGCCATTGGCGCCGGCGTTCATCCGCAGCGCCCCGCCAATCGAACCCGGTATGCCGTAGTAGAAGGCAAACCCGCCGATACCATTGTCCATCGCCATCGCAGCGAGGTGCTTGTCCGGGCAGATCGCACCGGCCTTGATCCGGTTGTCACCCATGAGATCGAGCTGGCCGAACCCCTTAGCAGAGAGACGGACCACAACGCCCGGAATACCACCATCGCGCACCAGCAGATTGGAGCCGACGCCGACAACGGTCAACGGGACCTCTTGCGGTAGCATCTTGAGGAAAGTCGCGAGATCCTCGGCGTCATGCGGCTGGAACATCAGCTCGGCAAGTCCGCCCGCCTGGAACCACGTGACACGGTCCATCGGTGCATTCGGCGTCAGACGACCACGCAAGTTCTTGACGCCGTCCCCGAGTGACGTCAGCAGCTTTTCCCCATTTACTTGTTTCATTCTACTGTCCCGAAAATCTCTCAAGTTCCTTCGGCAACGACGCAGCCCATTGCGTGATGTTGCCTGCCCCCAGAAGCACCACGAAATCCCCCGGCTTAGCAATGCCGGAGACGATCGAAGCCAGTTCGCTCGGAGAGGTCATGTAACGCGCATCGCGGTGGCCGCTCGATTTGATCCGCGACACCAGCGATTCTGAATTGACCCCTTCGATCGGATCTTCCCCCGCGGCATAGACCGGCGCAAGGATGATACTGTCGGCATCGTTAAAACAATTCGCAAAATCGTCAAACAGGCTCGACAACCGGGAGAAACGGTGCGGCTGGTGGACGGCGATGACACGCCCCTGGCATGCCTCGCGCGCTGCCTTCAGCACGGCCTTGATCTCGACCGGATGGTGACCGTAATCGTCGAAGATGGAAACGCCGTCGACAGTGCCGGTCAGGGTGAAGCGGCGCTTGACGCCGGAGAAATTCGCAAGCCCCTTGCGGATATTCTCTTCCGATATCCCGAGCCTGTTGGCGACGGCAATCGCGGCCGTTGCGTTGGAGATGTTGTGGCGGCCTGGCATCGGCAACACGAGATCCTTGAAGGTGAAGATCCGGCCGGTGCGACGGCGACGGATTTCCACGTCGAAGATCGACTTGGTGCCCTCCATGCGGATGTTCGAAAACCGCGCATCGGCCTGCGGGTTCTCGCCATAGGTGACGACCTTGCGGTCCTCGATCTTGCCGACCAGCGCCTGCACTTCCGGGTGATCGAGGCAGAGAATGCCGAAGCCGTAGAACGGCACGTTCTCGACGAATTGCCGGAAGGCCGCCCGCACCGCGTCGAAATTGCCGTAGTGGTCGAGATGCTCCGGATCGATATTGGTCACAACCGCGACGTCAGCGGGCAGTTTTAGGAAGGTACCGTCCGATTCGTCGGCTTCCACCACCATCCACTCGCCCTCGCCCATGCGGGCGTTGGTGCCGTAGGCGTTGATGATGCCGCCGTTGATGACGGTCGGATCGAGATTGCCGGCTTCGAGCAATGCCGCGACCATCGAGGTCGTGGTGGTCTTGCCATGCGTGCCGCCGATCGCGATCGCATTGCGGAAGCGCATCAGTTCCGCCAGCATTTCCGCGCGCCGGACGATCGGCAGCGATTTTTCGCGCGCAGCAACCAGTTCCGGGTTGTTCTTCTTGATCGCTGTCGAAACGACCACGACTTCCGCATCGCCGAGGTTTTCGGCGGTATGGCCAACGAAAACCGGGATACCCTTGTCGCGCAGGCGCTGCACGTTGGCGCTATCGGCCTGGTCGGAGCCCTGAACGTTGTGGCCGAGATTGTGCAGCACTTCGGCGATACCGCTCATGCCGATCCCGCCGATGCCGATGAAATGAACGAGGCCAATAGCCTTCGGCATCTTCATGCCCGTACTCCCTTGAATTCTGCAATATTTTTACGTTCAGCAACCGCGGTGACGAGGTCTGCGAGTGCGATCGCCGCATTGGGCCGACCTGCCCGCTTGGCGGCTGCCGCCGTCTGTTCCAGCCGCTCCGGCTCATTCATGGCAGACGATATCATCGCCGAGAGGCGTTCCGGCGAAAGCTCGGACTGCGCCACGACCTCGGCGCCGCCGGTCGCAACGAGCGCCGCCGCATTGGCCGCCTGGTCGTGATCCAGAGCATAGGGATAGGGCACCAGAATGGACGGTCGCCCGATCACCGAGATCTCCGATACCGTCGATGCACCCGAGCGGCACACCACGAGATGTGCCGCCGCAAGACGCTCGGCCATATCGGGGAAGAACGGCGAGATTTCTACCTTTGAATTCAGCTTGCCGAAGCACGAGCCGACACGGCCCTGATCCTCGGGGCGTGCCTGCTGTGTAACAACCAGCCTCTCCCGCTCGGATTGATCGAGAAGGCTCAAGGCCGTGGGCACGGCAGACGAGAAGAACTGAGCGCCCTGGCTACCACCGAACACGACGAGCCGGAACGGATCAGTTCCCCGCGACGCGACGTAGGGCACGTTTGCGGCTTCCAGAACCGCGGGACGCACGGGATTGCCGGTCGTTACGGTCTTTGCCGCGTATGTGCCGGTCGTTTCGGGAAGAAACCCGCCAGCGATCGCCTGCACCCTCGAAGCCAGCGCCTTGTTGGCGCGGCCCATCACCGCATTTTGCTCGTGGATGATCGTCGGCACACCCATGCCGGTCGAGGCCATCAATGGCGGGACTGTTGGATAGCCACCGAAGCCGACGACCGCGATCGGCCGCAAACGCGATATCAGCTTGCGCGCGGCGCGAAGACCGGTCCAGAGCTTCCAGGCAGTCCGCGCCATCGCGATCGGATTTTTCGATCCGAACGTCGCCGACGGTACGACATGAATCTCATCAGCCGGAAACTTGCCAGCAAAACGCTCGGCGCGGCTGTCGGTCACCAGATGCACGGAAAAGCCCCGTGCTTTCAGCTCGTGACCCAATGCTTCCGCAGGAAAAAGATGACCGCCGGTTCCCCCGGCGGCTAACAGAATAATGCCCTTGCTCATATACCTACTCCGCGGGAACGCCGGACGCGACGCGGAACAAGCTGCGTTCCTGCGCGCGCCGTTCCGGCCGGTGACGTGTGAGTGCCAGAATAAAACCAGCTGTCACACATATGGCGATCATCGACGATCCGCCATAGGAGATCAACGGAAGCGTCATTCCCTTGGCCGGCATCAACTCGAGATTGACGCCGATATTGATCATCGACTGTATGCCGATCTGCAGCACCAGACCGGCGACGGCAAAGCGGTTGAAGTCGTTGCGCTCGTTGAAGGCATGCTTGAGGCCGCGCAGCACGATGAAGGCGAAGATTGCAACAAGCGCCATGCAGAAGATGATGCCGAATTCCTCGGCCGCGACGGAGAACACGAAGTCGGTGTGACTGTCGGGCAGGATCCGCTTGACGATGCCCTCGCCCGGTCCCTGACCGAACCAGTTGCCACGCACGATCGCCTCATGCGCGGTTTCCACCTGGAAGCGGTCGCCTTCGCCGGTCAGGAACTTGTCGAAACGGGCCGTCACGTGCGGCAGCATGTAATAGGCCGCCAGAAGACCGCCGACACCGACACCGCCGAGCAGAACGATCCAGAGCCACGGCATGCCGGCCATGAAGAACATGCCGCCCCACACGATGCTGGTCAGGATCGTCTGCCCAAGGTCGGGCTGCGCGACAAGAAGGGCCGCGACGATGCCGAACAGGATGATGGCGAAGAGATTGCCCGGAATTTCAGGCTGCCGTGCGTGCTCTGAAAACAGCCAGGCGCAGACCACCACGAAGGCGGGCTTCATGAATTCGGAGGGCTGAATGGACAGCGCGCCGACACCGATCCAGCGCCGCGCCCCCTTGACCTCGACGCCGAAGAACAACGCCAGAACCATCGCGGCCAGCGAAAGAGCAAGAAGCACGATTGCGGTCCTTCGTACCTGACGCGGGGTCAGGAACGACAGGCCAATCATGATGGCGAGTGACGGAATGAGGAAAACCGCATGGCGTTCGACGAAGTGGAAGTCTGAGAGACCGATGCGCTGGGCAACGGCTGGCGATGCCGCAAACGACAACATGAACCCGATGCCCATCAGCATGATAAAGGCCGCCAGGAAAAAACGGTCGATCGTCCAGAACCAGTCTGCGAGCGGTCCACGGTCTGCGCGGCTTACCATATTCAGTTTCCTTTTCCGGTATCGACCAGCATGTCCACACTGTCGAGAGCTGCGACGAGTGCGACAAACGCATCGCCGCGCACTTCGAAATTCTTAAACTGATCAAAGCTGGCGCATGCCGGCGACAACATCACTGCCGACGAAACAGTGTCGGCTGCCGCATCTGCGGCTGCATGGGTAACGGCCCGTTCGAGCGTGCCCGAAATCTCGTAAGGGACCGTGTCTCCAAGAGTTGCTGCGAATGCCGGTGCTGCTTCTCCGATCAAATAGACTTTTGTTATATTCTGGAAGAGTGGTGCGAGGCTTGCGATACCGCCTTCCTTGGGAAGACCGCCCGCAATCCAATAGATCCGCTCATAGCTGGAAAGCGCAGGGGCCGCGGCTTCGGCGTTCGTTGCCTTCGAATCATTGACGAAAACAACATGGTCCCGTCTCCCGACCGGCTGCATGCGGTGCTTGAGGCCCGGGAATGACCGCAGACCGGCGCGGATGTCATCGGCAGACACGCCGACAGCCAGGCAGGCTGCAATTGCGGCTGCCGCGTTCTGAGCGTTGTGGCTGCCCTTCAACGTCGGGATGCCATCGAGGTCGACGAGCGCAGACGAAACGCCGCCATTCATCTCGATGAGCCGGGTTGTCTCGGCATAGATACCATCGGCGACCGTATTGCGCTTGGAAATGCGCCGAACCTTGACGCCTGTGCGCTCGACCCGGTCGGCGATCAGCGTCGAATAGCTGTCGTCGACGCCGATGACGGCGGTCTTCGCCCCAGCAACCAATCGCTCCTTGATGTCGGCATAATGCTGCATCGTGCCGTGACGGTCGAGATGATCGGGCGTGAGGTTAAGCAATATGCCGGCCGTGGGATTGAGCGTCGGGGCCAGATCGATCTGGTAGGACGAGCATTCAACGACGTAATAGCGTTCGGCCTTCGGCGGATCGAGCGTCAGGATCGCCGTCCCGATATTGCCGCCCAGCTGCGTGTCGCGCCCGCTTGAGCGCAGGATATGCGCAATCAGCGCCGTCGTGGTCGACTTGCCGTTGGTGCCGGTGATGGCGATGAACGGGCAGTCCGGTGCATGCGCCCGGCGCTCGCGCACGAAAAGCTCCACATCACCGATGATCTCGACGCCGGCAGCACGCGCCAGATCGGCGCTCCAATGCGGCTTTGGATGGGTCAGCGGAACGCCCGGAGACAGAACGAAGGCCGCCTGCGCGCTCCAGTCGATGGTTCGCAAGTCCGCCGTCTCGATGCCGGCAACGTTTGCCTTGGCGACGCTGTCAGGATTGTCGTCCCAGGCCAGAACCGTGGCACCGCCGGCAACCAGCGCCTGCGCGGTCGCCAGTCCCGAACCACCGAGACCGAAAAGCGCGACACGTTTTCCGTTGAATGTCGTGACCGGGATCATCGGATCACCGCAGCTTGAGGGTCGAGAGGCCGAGCATCGCGAGGCCGACGGCGATGATCCAGAACCGGATCACGACCTGGCTTTCGGTCCAGCCAAGCTTTTCGAAATGGTGATGGATCGGCGCCATCAGGAACACACGCCTGCCGGTCATCTTGAAGAAGCCAACCTGAATGATCACGGACATCGTTTCCATCACGAACAGGCCGCCGATGATCGCCATGACGATCTCGTGCTTGGTGGCGACGGCAACCGAACCGATCAGGCCGCCGAGTGCCAGCGAACCCGTATCGCCCATGAAGATCGCAGCCGGCGGGGCGTTGAACCAGAGAAAGCCGAGGCCAGCCCCGATCACCGCGCCCATGATGACGGCGAGCTCACCGGTTCCGGGGACAAAATTGATCTGCAGATAGCCTGCAAAGACGGCGTTACCGACGAGATAGGCAATCACCCCGAACGACGCGGCGGCAATCATGACCGGCACAATCGCCAACCCGTCGAGACCGTCCGTCAGGTTGACCGCATTGCCGGCGCCGACGATGACGAAGCCACCGAACAGGATGAAGAAATAGCCGATATTGATCAGGAAATCCTTGGCGAAGGGAAAGGCGACCGAGGTTGCCAGATGCGGGTTTCCCGCCGGCTCCGTCACCATCGCAAGCCGCATCATGAAGAATACGGCGATGCCGGCGATCAGGAACTCGATGCCGAGGCGCGCCTTGCCGGAAAATCCCTTGTCGGTCTGCTTGGTGACCTTGAGATAGTCGTCGTAAAAACCGATCGCGCCGAATCCGAGCGTCACGAGCAGCGTGGCGACCACGTAGATGTTGGAAAGATCGGCCCAGAGCAGCGATCCGCCGACGATGCCGGCGAGAATCATCAGCCCGCCCATCGTCGGCGTACCGGCCTTCTTGAAATGGGTCTGCGGTCCGTCGGCGCGGATCGGCTGACCCTTGCCCTGGCGGATTCGGAGCGAATTGATCATCCGTGGCCCGAACATGAAGACGATGAACGCCGAGGTGAAGAGCGCTGCTCCCGTCCTGAACGTGATGTATCGGAACAGGTTGAAGAACTGAATCTTGTCTGCCAGTTCCACGAGCCAGATCAGCATAAAGGGCCCTTTCAAAAAAGCCGCGTCGTCTTAAGGTTGGCGGTCCGTGTCGGAAAAAGCCGGGTAGTTGTCAAGCAGCGCGGCAACGATCTTGCCGAAACCAAGCCCAAGTGACGACTTCACCATCAGCACGTCGCCGGGAATGACGGAGCGCACGACGTATTCGGTCAGTGCGTCCGTCGTTTCGAAATACTGTACGTCGACACTATCAGGCAGCGCATCCCGCAGAGCGCCCATTTCCTTGCCGGCGAGCCAGACGTGCTCGATCCCGGAGGCGAGCAATGGCCCGCCCAGCTCTTCGTGCACCTGGGCAGAGAACTCGCCCATTTCCAGCATGTCGCCGAGGACGGCAATACGGCGACCGGTGAGTTCCGGTGCTGTCGCTGCGAGCAGGGAGATCGCGGCCCGAACCGAGGCCGGATTAGCGTTATAGCTCTCGTCGATCAGCGTCAAATGGCCTTCGCCAATACCGAGACGATGGCGCTGTCCCCTGCCCTTGACGGCCTTGAGTTCGGCCAGCGCCTGCCCCACCGAGCCCATGTCGGCACCGAGGAGGAGCGCCGCTCCTAAAACTGCCATGGCATTTTCGGCGATGTGGCGGCCAGGTGCGCCGATCACAAACTCCTTCGTCTCGCCATTGAGAACGGCCCAGATAACGGAGCTCTCGGCATTGCCCTCGAAATCGGCAAGGCGATAGTCGGCCTTTGCATGCTGGCCGAAGGTCATGACATGGCTGACGCCCAACTCGTGGGCTTTCTGTTCCAGCAGCGCAAACTGTGCATTGTCGTGGTTGAGGATGGCAGCCCCGCCGGGCTCGATACCCTCAAGGATCTCGGCTTTGGCAGCCGCGATCTCTTCGAGACTGTTGAAATGCCCGAGATGGGCGGCCGCAATCGTCGTGATGATCGCCACATGCGGGCGCACCATTTTGACCAGCGGCCGGATTTCGTCGGCATGGTTCATGCCGATCTCGAACACGCCGAAATCCGTATCGGACGGCATGCGCGCAAGCGTCAGCGGGACGCCCCAGTGATTGTTGAACGAGGCGACGGCCGCATGCACCTTGCCGGACGGGGCAAGCGCATGCCGCAGCATTTCCTTGGTCGTCGTCTTGCCGACCGAACCGGTCACGGCAACGATACGGGCGCGGCTGCGGTCACGCGCCGCGATCCCGAGCTTGACGAGTGCGGCCAGCACGTCCTCGACGACGATCATCGGGATCGTCAGACGGCCCATTGCCGGCAGCTTCGATTCTGAAACGACGATCAGCGATGCACCGTTGGCAATCGCCATGCTGGCATAGTCATGCCCGTCGACCCGGTCACCCTTGATGGCGAAGAAGGCTTCACCCTCGGTGATGCCGCGGCTGTCGATCGAAAGACCGGTGACGCCTTCCGGCATCTGCCCGATCGGCCGGCCGTCCATGACGGTGGCCATTTCCTGCGAGGTCCAAAGAAAGCTCACGATGCTACGCCCTCCGCCAGGTCCTGCAATGCCTTGCGCACTTCGACATGATCGGAGAACGGCAATGTCGTTGCCCCAACCGTCTGTCCTTCCTCATGCCCCTTGCCGGCAACGATCAGCGTATCGCCAGTTTTGAGCAGTCCGACCGCGTGACGGATTGCCTTTGCCCTGTCGGCGATCTCTTCCGCGCCCGGCGCTGCCGCCATGATCTCGGAGCGGATCGTGGCTGGCTCCTCGGAGCGAGGATTGTCGTCGGTGACGATCACCACGTCCGCGAGGCGGGTGGCAATCTCCCCCATGATCGGACGCTTGCCCTTGTCGCGATCTCCGCCGCAGCCGAACACAACGACCACGCGGCCGGTGGTGAACGGACGCACGGAGCTCAGAACGTTCTCGAGCGCATCGGGCTTGTGGGCGTAATCCACATAGGCAAGCGCGCCATCCTTCGTCTGGCCGACAAGCTCGAGCCGGCCGGACGCGCCGACGAGCTTTTCAAGCGCTGCCATGGCGACGGCGGCCGGAACGCCGGTCGACATCGCAAGTCCTGCGGCAACCAGCGCATTGGCCACCTGGAAGTCGCCCGCGAGCGGGATATCGACCTCATAGATCTTGCCGTCCGCATGGATCTCCGCGGTCTGCTTGTGACGGAAGTGTTCGACACGCTTCAGGCAGAGATAACCGCCCTTGCGCCCGACGGTCCGGATGCTGAGGCCTGAAGCAAGTGCCACCTCGATCGCAGTTTCAGTCCAGCGGTCGTCGGCAAAGATCACGGCCGGAGCGCCCGCAGGTGCCAGCGTATCGAACAGCCGCATCTTGGCGGCCATGTAGCTCTCGACGGTCGGATGGTAGTCCATATGGTCGCGGCCAAGATTGGTGAAACCGACAGCCGAGAGCTTGACGCCGTCGAGACGGCTCTGGTCGAGACCGTGGCTGGACGCTTCCATCGCCGCGTGGGTGACGCCTTCGGACGCGAGTTCCGCCAGCAGCTTCTGAAGCTCGACGGGATCAGGCGTGGTCAGCGAGCCGTAGTCGTTGCGATCAGGCGAGACGACGCCCGTGGTGCCGATCTGTGCAGCCGCATGGCCGGCATAGGCCCAGATCTGCCGGGTGAAAGAGGCAACCGAAGTCTTGCCCGCAGTGCCTGTTACCGCAACCATCGTCTCCGGCTGAGCGCCATACAGCCGAGCGGCAGCGATTGCTAGAAAGCGGCGTGGATTGTCCACGACCACAACCGGGATGCTGCTGTCTGCCGGATGGGACGCGATGGCGACAACCGCGCCCTTGGCGGCGGCATCGTCGACAAAGCGCGACCCGTCAGCCTTGGATCCAGCAAGAGCTGCGAACAGCATGCCCTCGGCGATTTGCCGACTGTCCGAGGAAAGACCGAGAATATCCACATCACCGGCTGGTCCAGCCAGGATATCGGCCGCTTCCGGAAAATCGTCTCCGGCAAGATCGCGCAGTTTCATCGGTAATCTTTCCATCTAACAGCAGGCTCCCTCACGAATCGAGGGCCCGTTCTTGATCCTCAATAAGACACAAGCAGGGCAGAACCGTCATTGCCGAATTTTGGCTTTACACCGAGAATGGGAGCAGACCGCGCGATGATCTCCTTGACCATGGGTGCTGCGGACATTGCAGCAAGCGCGGCGCCATTGCCTTTGTCGGTCTTCGGCTCGTCGCTGAAGGACAGGACGACATAGCGCGGATTGTCCATCGGGAAGGCAGACAGAAACGCGTTGAAGTTCTTGTCGTGGGCGTAGCGGCCGTTGACGACCTTGTCCGCCGTTCCGGTCTTGCCGCCCACATTGAAGCCGGCCACGCGCGCATTGCGGCCCGATCCGTTGATGCCGTTCCATTCGAACAGGAAGCGCATGTCCTTGCTGGTCGTGGGCTTCATGACCTGGGTGGCGATCTCGTCGGCCTGCGCCTGGGTGCGGGGCAGGAATGTCGGCGGAACGAGCTTGCCGCCGTTGACCAGTGCCGCACCGGCAACAGCCGTCTGTAGCGGCGTCGTCGACACGCCGTGACCGAACGAGATGGTGATGGAGTTGATCTTCTTCCATTCACGCGGCTGACTTGGCATCGCGATTTCCGGCAGTTCGGTCTTCATCCGGCTGAGAAGTCCAAGCCGCGTCAGGAAGTCCTTGTGTCCCGCAATGCCGACCATGTCGGCGATCTTCGCCGTGCCGATGTTCGAAGAATACTGGAAGATTTCCGGAACGCTCAACACGCGCCCCTTGCCATGGAAGTCCTTGATGGTGAAACCGCCGATGCGGATCGGGAAGCGCGCATCGAACGAGCTCTGCAGGTTCATCTTGCCGTCATCGAGACCCATGGCGAGCGTGAAGGATTTGAAGGTGGAGCCCATTTCGAACGTGCTGTTCGACATGCGGTTCATCCAGCCCTTTTCAGCGTCCACGCCGTTCGGGTCGTTCGGATCGAAATCCGGTGCGGATGCCATACCGAGGATTTCACCGGTGTGAACGTCGATGACGACGGCGCCTGCACCGATCGCCGAGTATTTGCCGATCGATTCGGCAACGACCTGCTGAACGATTGCCTGCACGCGCAGATCGATCGACAACTTGACCGGCTCAAGCGGCTGATCGGAGGTCATGCCGACGGCCGCAAGGTCCGCGAGACCCTGGGAATCGATGTAGCGTTCCATTCCGGCGACGCCGCGGTTGTCAATATTGACGTAACCGACGAGATGCGCAGCAGTTCTGCCACCGGGATAGAAACGGCGCTTCTCAGGCCGGAAACCGATACCCGGGATGCCGAGTGCCAGAATCTGGCTCTGCTGCTTCGGGGTCAGCTGGCGGCGCAGCCACTGGAAATGCGAATTGGAGCGAAGCTTCGTATAGGTGCCCTTCACGTCGAGATCGTTCAGCACGGTCGCGAGCTTTTCGATCACCTCGTCGGCGTCGACGATCTTGTGCGGCTCGGCAAACAGCGAGACGGTGCGGATGTCGGTGGCCAGCACCTCGCCGTTGCGGTCGACAATATCCGGGCGCGACGCCATGAACCGGTCTGCCGGCAGAATGCTCGACGTTACCTCCGGCATCGCAAAGCCGTATTGCACGAGACGTCCGCCGATGACGCCGTAGAACGCGACAAAGCCGGCGATCAGGAGGCCGACGCGGTTTTTCGCCTGGGCGGACTTGCGCTTGCGCGTACCTTCAAAGGACGCGCCGCGCATCGTTGGGCGGCCACGGCCACCGGCCGAAAAATGCGCCCTGCTCTTCAAAACCATGATTCGTGACAGGAAGGACATCAGCGTCTCACCGATCCGGTTGAATGAACATCAAGAGAAGAAGCACCACGGTTTTTGGGTACCGGTATTTTGGACGGAGGCCTGGACTTTGCAGCCTCGACGCCCTTCAGCGCCGCTGCGACTTCACTGTCCTTGCCGGAAATGATGTCCTCGATGGTGGTCTCGGGCTGCGGCAGACGCGACTTCATCATCGGCAATTCCTTGGGCATGGCGAGTTGCGTCGTATCGGTCGCGCCAAGGCCGAGCTCGGTGCCATAGACGCCGATCAGCCGGTGAAGACGGTTTGGCTGAGTCAAAAGCGCCCAGTCAGCCCTCAAGAGATCGATCGTATCTTTCTCGAGCCTGATCTCGGTTTCGAGACGCCGGACCTCTTCAAGTTTCTCATCGGCGCGATGCTTGATCGAATAGGTCACGACAGCCGTTGCCGTCATGACGCCGATCAGCACGAGATCGAAGCTTCTCAACATCCGTCAGACCCCCAATGTCGAAAGGCTTGCGAGGCTCGGCAGGTCGAAGATCGACATGTCGGAGCCACGCGATTTTGCTTCGGTGCGGATACCGGCGCGCAGCTTGGCGGAACGGGCGCGCGGATTGATCTCCGCCTCCTCCTCGCTTGCCGCCACCATCGCCTTGCCGAGCGGATCGAAGATCGCTTCCTTCACCGCAACCATCGGCAGATGCCTGGAGCCGGAGGTCTTGGACGAGCGATCGGCGAAGAACTGCTTGACGATCCGGTCTTCCAGCGAATGGAAGGTGACGACCACGAGCCGGCCACCGGGCTTCAACGCCTGCTCGGCGGCAAACAGCGCCTGTGCCAGCTCGCCGAGTTCGTCGTTGACGAAAATGCGCAGCGCCTGAAAAACACGCGTCGACGGATGGAGCTTGTCCTTGGCTTTACGCGGATTGACGCTCTCGATGAGATTGACGAGATCGCGCGTCGTGCGGAAGGGCTCGGTCACGCGGCGCTTTTCGATGGCACGTGCGATACGACCGGAATGTTTTTCCTCGCCGAGAAAGCCGAAGATGCGGATGAGATCGCCGACCTTCGCGCGATTGACGACATCAGCCGCCGATACGCCATTGCTCGACATGCGCATGTCGAGGGGACCGTTGCGCTGGAACGAGAAGCCGCGCTCGGCCTCATCGATCTGCATCGAGGACACGCCGATATCGAGCACGACGCCATCGAGCCCGCCTTCCGGCGCATGATCGGCAAGCTGCGAGAACTGTGAATGAATGAGAGAGAGGCGACCGGCATGCGCGGCGACGAGCGCCTGTCCATTGGCGATTGCGGAAGGATCGCGATCAAGGCCAATGACGTCAGCACCGGCAGCCAGCAGGGCGGACGAATAACCGCCCGCCCCGAAGGTGCCATCAAGGATGACCTTACCAGGAAGAGGCTGAATCGCCTCCACCACTTGGTGCAGAAGAACTGGAATATGGCGAACCGGTCCGCCTTCGGGCTCAGTTTGACCTTCGCCTGGATTCGCCGACATCCCGCTCTCCTGTACTATGCGGGACGTGAACTCAAACGTCCCTCCCGTGCTGCCGCCTGCGCCTCGTGAAATGCTTGCGGCTGCCAAAGCTGAAAATGATCCGAACGCCCGACGAAAGTGACTTCCGAGCTGATACCCGTGAAATCCCGGATGAAATCCGAGACCATCAGCCGGCCTTCCGCATCGAGCCTCATGAAGACACCGCCGCCGTGAATCAGCAGCGACATCCTGTTGGCGTCCGGTGAAAACGGATCGACGGACGCAATCTGCCGCTCGTAGCGATCGAGCAGATCCGGACCGCCGACGCTGATCGCCGGATAGATGAAATCCTGGAGGCAGTAGAGCTCCTGAATTCCGCGCTCGGAAAGAACCGCGCGAAAGCCGGCAGGCACAGAGACCCGCCCCTTCGTATCGATCCTGTTCGTCGCATTCGACAGGAAGCGGCTCATCGCAACAAACACCCGCCCCGTTCGCAAAAGACACGGGAAACTTCCCGCCAGACTGCTTAGATTCAAACAAGGGAGATCCGTGCGGATAAGCAGATGCTTGCCCGATTGTGAGATCGAAACTCTTGATTTGATGGGCAAAAAGCCCTTGTGCAGTGCGAATTTGGGATACCATGGGACCATATGGGCGTCAATGGGAGAGGCCCTGCAAGCTCCTCCATGTTCGGATTTATTTATAAGCTGTTAAGTTTAACAAAGGGTTATTGAGCGCTTTGGAGAAACTGCCTTTGCGACCCTTCGCAAGTGATATTTTGACAGTTGCTAAGAGCCGGAAACGCAAGGCGCTTTCCGGCCTGCTCATATAAAAAGCGGCACCGAAATCGGGCAATTTGCATGTCAGATTGCCCCGTCGGGGACGGGCACAATTGACGAATCAGAAGAGAGTAGTGACCAGTTGGCCTGTAAGCCGGGTTCTGTATGGCCCCGGTGCGAACACCGGAACGTGGCAGCCATTCATCTGGGACGCCGTTTACACGTCGCCTCGCGCAACCCACCCGGATGACTGGCCCGGAAACAGGCTGTAGACGTACTGTCGCACGTCCCGCGTCATCCCTATTCGGTCTTGCTCCCGGTGGGGTTTACCATGCCGCTTCCGTTACCGGTCGCGCGGTGGGCTCTTACCCCACCCTTTCACCCTTACCCCGCTATCTCATCGACCCTTGACGCATTGCGTCATCCGGTCGATCAGAAAGCGGGGCGGTTTCCTTTCTGTGGCACTGTCCCTAGGGTCGCCCCCGCCGGACGTTATCCGGCACCGTGTTTCCGTGGAGCCCGGACTTTCCTCACCCTACCGCCTTTCGGCATTGGTAAAGTGCGGCTGCCCGGCCAACTGGTCGCGCGGCTCATAGCCGAGATGCGCAGATAAGGCCATAGGCCTACCGGTATTCCGCATGGAAATCGACCGGATAGCCATCGTCGATGATCGACCCGTGGAAAATCAGTTCGGCGCCGAGCCGGCCTATCTCGTCGGAACTCTTGGCGGCAGCGCCACAACCGCCGGTCAGAACACCGATCCGGTCGGACGCCGTCATGGCGATGGCCGGATAGTTGTTCGGCGTGAAAGACGTGACGCAGGCTGCCATGGAAGATCGCGACAGATCGAGCCTCGGCATCAGCCGTTCCATCACGTCGGTCAGGTGGCGCCGGGTCGTCTCGCGTCCGCCGCTCTTGAACCAGTCCCGTATCTCGGGCTCTGACGGCAGCAGGAGATCATCCGGATCGCCGCCGATCTTCACATAGGTCTTCCCGTCAGGATAACGGACCGGCGGCAGAAGGTAGATCCCGTCATCCTCCTCGTTCCATTTCCAGATCAGCGATGGCATGGCCTTCAGCTCCTCCATCGCCCCCTCGCCGACCTCGTAGAACGCGATGGTCCTTGCATAGACTGAGAGATCGAGACGAGCGCCGACAAGTGCCTCGTTGATGGAAAAGCCGCCTGCCGCCACAAGAACCTTGTCGGCCGTGTAACTGCGCCCTTCCGCCGTCGTCACGGTCACGATCGCTCCGTCCTGGCTTACGGCCGAAACGGTCTCGGCAATCAGCGTGGCACCCTGGCGCTCCGCAAGCAGGCATTGCGCCTTCACCAGCCGGCGCGGATTGATGTGCCCCGCCCGCTTCTCCTCCCAGACGCCTTCGGCGCCATCCTGAAAGGCGAAATATGAAAACCGGCTCGAAAGAGCATCATGCCCCAGCGTTTCGGTCTCGACCCCGAGCCGCCCGGCGGCATCGAGCACGCGACCGACATAGGATGGCTGCCCGGTACGCCCGGGCGCATAGGACTGCAGTCCGGCGCGCCCAGGCCCGACCATCAGACAGCCCACTTCCGAGTAGAAATCGATACCGCTTTCGGACGCGATCTCGCCGTAGCGCTCGATCGAACGATTGGCGAGGCGGGCCCAGACTGGATCCTGATCGATCGTCCGGGTGATGCGCGCCTCGTCGTAATGGCTTGCGAACACGCCGTCATGCCGCTGGTAATCGTCAGGTTCGCCCGGCCCGATCAACGCCACACCATCGGTCCATTTGGAAAGATGCCGGGCCGCTGCCGCCCCCATCATGCCGCTTCCGATGATGATGTATTTGAACCGCGCCGCCATGCCCTGTCCTTTCGATTCCCTAGCTCGAAATGCCGCTCTTTTCAGGCAGTTCTAACCGTTTCCGGAATCAGAATACCAGAGGCGCCAGCACCGCATACCCCTTCGGCGGAAAATCGAACGCGAAGGTCTTTTCGATCACATCGTCCTTGTTGTCTTCAAGAACCGCTTCGACCCGCTGACAGTAGCGCTTGGACGTCGGGTTCATACGCTTGGCGGCGTGGCCCGCATTGTATTTAAGGATCGTGCCGCAAATCTTGCCGCCACCCAGATCATGGGCGCCCGCCAGATACTTCATGCCGTAGCGAATGTTGGTTTCCGGATCGTAGAGGCCATAATCAGGGCCCTTGTAGCCCATCAGCCTTGCGGTCGCCGGCTTCACCTGCATCAGGCCGATCTCGCCGGCACTGCCCTTCACGGTCGGGCGGAAATTGCTTTCGATCTGCACGACAGCCTCAGCAAGGTCGAACGGCACATCGTATTGATCGGCATATTTGGCGATCAGCGTCGTATAATGCATCCGGCGAACCATCTGCCTCTCGGTGGCCGTCGGGGCCGCAAACCCGGTTTCGCGTGTCTCCCAGGGAATGGTCAGCGGTTTGACATAAACCCGAACCACGTCTCCGCCGTCTTCGGCACGCACAGATCCACATCCCGCGAAAAGCATGGCAATGCCTGCCGCGACCGCACAAGTCATCTTAGTCAATTCTAAAGTATCTCCGGAACAACAGGCTCGCGGGATATCGTGATACGCAAACATCCCTCGTCGCGACGCCGGACGACGACGCGAGGTTTTACAAGACCTGTAGGTTTATCTTGGCAGCCCCCGTCTGGGCACGCTGCGTTAGCAACTCTTTAGAAAGCCGCATTAAGGAGATCATGTGGCAATGCAAAAAAGCCCTGTCCGCAAACGCTTCCGACAGTTTCGCGAAGCTTGCGCCTAGCTGTATTTCGGCAGTGCCTTGAGCAGCCGATGCAGCGTGTCGATCGTCGAAAAATCGGCAATCCCATCGACCAGCGCGGGCCTGAAATGCCGTTGGAAAGCCTCGACGACGCCCTTCGTGCGATCGCAGAATGTGCCCGTGATTTCAATATCGTATCCGTAGAGCGACAGCATCGACTGCAGGGCCTCGATCGGCTGACCACTTTCGCCGTGCTGGAAAAACCGGCCGCCGCTGATCTGACCGGGCTCGACCCAGTGACCGATCCCCGCCACATACAATTTCTGCCAGGGGAAATTTTCGCCCGGGTCGAGCTTGCGGATGGGGGCGACATCCGAGTGTCCGACGACCCGTTCCCGGGATATTCCCCAGCGATTGCCGCAGTCTCGACACAATTCGACGACCGCGTCGATCTGGATATCCGGAAAATGGGGAAGTCCGCCGGGATGTCCGGGATTGGCGATTTCGATCCCGATGGAGCAGGAATTGATGTCCGTTTCGCCGGCCCAGCTGCTTTTGCCCGCATGCCAAGCGCGCCGCGCCTCGGGAACAAGCTGCACGATCCGGCCGTCTTCATGGATGAAATAGTGACTGGAGACCTGGCTCGCCTCGTTGCGAAGCCATGCCAGCGCCTGATCGGCATCAGGCATGCCGGTATAATGCAGGAGGATCATGTCCGGCTGGCGCCCGCCTGCCCTTTCCCCATGATTTGGCGAAGGCTCGACCGTGGCGCGGGCATGATCGGCGGCAAAGGAAGCCGGAATTGTCATGCCGCGCGGCGCTCTTTCTCGATCGCTTCATAAGCCGCGTTGAGCGCTGCCATCCGTTCGGTCGCAGCCGCATGCAGTGTTGCCGGCACGCCGCGTGCGATCAGCCGGTCGGGATGATGCTCCGAAACCAGCAGGCGGTACTGTTTGCGGATTGCCGAGAAATCGTCGTCTCGCGAAACGCCGAGCACCAGATACGGGTCACGACCGTCGAGATGCACGTGGCGGGCCATGATGCGGCGGAAATGTTCCTCGTCGATCCGGAAGATTTCGGCGATGCGCGCCAGAAATGCCAGCTCGCTCTCATGCACGAGGCCATCCGCCTTGGCGATATGAAACAGACCATCGACGACGCTCTCAAGCATCGGGCAGTTTTCCATGTCGCCGCTGCTGCACAGCCCCGAAAGCTTCGTGGCATAGGCCTCGTAGCCGGCAATGTCCTGGCGCGCGAGGTTATAGAGACGTGCAACGTTGCGCGCCTCCTCGGCCGGAAAATCGAAAATCTGCTGGAAGGCACTCACTTCGGCTTCGGTGACCACGCCATCGGCCTTCGCCATCTTTGCAGACAGGGCAATGATCGCCACCGAGAAGGAAACCTGGCGCCGGGTTTCCGGATCGCCCTCGAACATGGTGCGGATCGCATCGACGACTCGGTTGAGCACACCGCCCGCGGCATCGCCGACGGCACCGAGCAACCTTTCCCACAGGGAGGACAATTGGAGGCAATTGAAATCGAAAATCATCCCTTAAATGACCAGATAACCGACGTTTTGGCAAGCTGAGGACGGTCCGCTGAAGATTAAACTCTGTTCATGTTTTTCGAACAATCATGCTGAAAGCCCGGTCTGTCCGGCAACGGCACAAAGTCGTTGACGGCCAATGGGTCGAAACGCCGACGAAAACGACCTGCCCTGTCGTGCCACGGCAGCCCGCAAGGCTGGTGATTTCTTTGAAACGATTAGATCGGGGAACGGACAGGAAAAACCTCGAAGCGACGGAATTTTCTTGAGAAATTCACTTTACAGGCTCCAGCTGGTGTCGCATCCATTCATCCCGTTTTGTCAGTTTCTTGCGCCCTGAGCGCATCAAGGAGGATCGATGTCCAAACAGAAAGTCGCACTGCTGACCGCCGGCGGCCTTGCGCCCTGCCTCTCGTCTGCCGTCGGCGGATTGATCGAGCGCTACTCGGATGTTGCCCCTGATCTGGACATCATTGCCTACCGCTCCGGCTACCAGGGCGTGCTCTTGGGCGACAGCATCGCGATCACATCCGAGATGCGTGAAAAGGCTCCTCTCCTTCATCGTTACGGCGGCTCGCCGATCGGCAACAGTCGCGTCAAGCTCACCAACGCCGCCGATTGCGTCAAGCGCGGCCTCGTCAAGGAAGGCGACAACCCACTGCAGGTCGCAGCCGAACGGCTTGCCAAGGACGGCGTGACGATCCTTCACACGATCGGCGGCGACGACACCAACACGACGGCAGCCGATCTCGCAGCCTACCTCGGCTCCAATGGCTATGATCTCACCGTCGTCGGTCTTCCGAAGACCGTCGATAACGACGTCGTGCCGATCCGCCAGTCGCTCGGCGCCTGGACGGCGGCCGAAGTCGGCGCGCGTTTCTTCGACAATGTCAGCAACGAGCAGACCGCAGCCCCCCGCACCTTCGTGATCCACGAAGTCATGGGTCGCCACTGCGGCTGGCTGACGGCTGCAACGGCACGCGCCTATATCGAGCAGAGCCGCGGCAACGAGTATGTCGACGGCCTCATGATGAACGCCGAGCTGAAAAGCATCGATGGCCTCTATTTGCCGGAACTGGAGTTCGACCTCGAACAAGAGTCGGCACGCCTGAAGCGCGTGATGGAAGAACGCGGCACCGTGACGATCTTCGTCTCGGAAGGTGCCGGCATGAATACGATCATCGCGGAACGGGAAGCCGCCGGCGACACCGTCAAGCGCGATGCGTTCGGCCATGTGAAGCTCGACACGATCAATGTCGGCGGCTGGTTCCAGAACCAGTTTGCGGGCCTCATCGGTGCCGAACGCTCGATGGTCCAGAAGTCAGGCTATTTCGCCCGCTCGGCCCCGGCCAATGGTGATGACCTTCGCCTCATCCAGGGCATGGTCGATCTTGCGGTCGAAAGCGCTCTCAACAAGGTGTCCGGCGTCACCGGCCATGATGAAGACCAGGGCGGAAAACTGAGAACCATCGAATTTCCCCGAATCAAGGGTGGAAAACATTTCGATCTGACGGCAAAATGGTTCGGCGAGGTGATGGACCATATCGGCCAGCCCTACGAAACCGTATAACGCGTCGCGCTGAGCGACAAACGAGAGCCGTGGGCTCCGGAGGAATGTGATGACGATCGAAACATGGTTCGCATTTGCCGCGACCTCTGTGGCCCTCGTCATCCTTCCCAACCCGCTGACGAGGACAGTCGCGCTCTATTCCAAGCAGCGCGGCCGTCTGAGCGCAGTCGTGACGGTCCCCGCATTGGCCTTGGGACTGGGTCTCGCCTTCACCGCGGGCCTCGCGCCGCTTCTGCTTGTCTGTTTCTACGCGCCATCGGCAATGACCGCGATCGGCTGGGTCGGCATCGCCTACGCCATGGTCTATGTACTCTGGTGCTTCCAAGACCCACAGGTCCGCGCGCCGCTCGCCGACAATGACAATCTGCCGACGCGGCGATTTGACCGGATCTTCGCAGACGTCTTCGTTCGCTGCGTTCGCACCCCCAGATACGCGATCGTTGTTGCCGCCCTGACTGCACAGTTTCTGCGCCCTTCGCTTTCGCTCTCCCTTCAGGCCGAAGTGCTGACGGCGATTTTTCTCGCCTCCATCGCTGCCGGTGCGTTGGCACAGGCACTCATCCCCAGCCTTGCGCTGCGGGGCACAAAGCGATTTTCGAGGCACAATCCAGCCTTGAACAAGCCCGGCACGGTATTCATCGCCAGGCGTGCCGTGACGGCTGGTTTTCGGCGAATCGCCGCTTGAGGAAACAGAAAGCGTCCTTCGACTTGCCGGGCGCCGCCTTATACGTTAATGGAAATCCACAATCGGTGACTTTTTGGCGGGTACGGTAACCATTTCAAATGAGAGCAACCTGATGACGGTGGTCAGATTCGTCAGCCGTAGAGCTGCTGTGGCGCTTGCGATGTCTTCCGTTCTGGCTGGATGCTCCAGCGTTGAGCGCGATACAAAAGTCGCTTCCAGTCAGCCGTCTCAGACCACGTCAGCTGACGGTCAGCTCGTCATCCAGTACAATTCTTCCGCCGCCGATCAATCTCAACAAATGGCGCCCGGCCAGACAATGGCGCAGATCGCCAAGAGCGGTCGCATCGCCGTTCCGGTTCCGCCAACCGTAGAAACCGTATCGGCTCAGAATGCCGCCATGGCGTCTCCGACCATGGCGCCGATCGTTGCCTTCACGCCGCCGCCGATCGCAACCGCAGTCCAGCCCGTGAGCCTTGCATCCGCGCAGCCGCTCAAGCCCGCAGCCGGTTCGGTCATGACCCAGAAGTCGAGCCGTCTCGTGTCGCCGCCGGTCGCGACCGCCGTTGCGTCCGGCCAGATCCAGCCGGCAGCAGCGCAGGCCATCGCGCTCGACGAGGAAGAACTGACGCCGGATATGGTGGCGCTGCAATCGGTCGTGCCGACACCGCGTCCGGCCACGCTTACATCGAGCGCTATTGCTGGTGCTGCAACGCCGGCTGCCGCAAGCTCCACGCTTGCCTATGCAGCCGCACCCCGCGCTGTGGCTGCGGTCTCGGCCATGGGCAATATCAAGGACTTTCCGCCGGCTCCCGGCGAGCCGATGCCGGATACCGCGTCGAACGCGCCCGCAGACCTCAAGAAGCTCATCAAGCGCTATGCCGGTCTCTACGGCGTGCCGGAATCGCTGGTGCACCGCGTCGTCCATCGCGAAAGCAAATACAATCCCAAGGCCTATCACAAGAACGGCTACTGGGGCCTGATGCAGATCAAGTACTCGACCGCGAAGTCGATGGGCTACCAGGGCAAGCCGGAAGGACTGCTGGACGCCGAGACCAATCTCAAATACGCGATCCGATATCTCCGTGGCGCCTGGCTCGTCGCCGACAACAAGAACGACAACGCGATCCGCCTCTACGCTCGCGGCTATTACTACGACGCCAAGCGCCGCGACATGCTGCATGTGCTGAAGGCTGATCAGAGCCCCACGACACCCGTCGCCTTCGCAACAGCGCCGAACAGCAAGCCCGGTTCGTAACCCAGCGACCGGGGCGTCAGCCCAAGCCGCACCACCACGAGATCAGCCGACGGCATGACCGCGATGGTCTGCCCGTCATGGCCCTGCAGGTAGAACGTATCTTCAGGCAGCGCCACGTCGTCTGGCTTTGGTAGCCACGTCTGCATCTTCGAAAACCGTCCGCCCGAATGGGCATTCGGCTCCTGCATCAGATGCACGAAACCGTCCGGCAGCAGCTGCATCCCGTTCCACACCCCGTCGCGCGCCAGAAACAGGCCGAACCGTGCCCAGTCGCGCCCGGTCGCATAGAGATAGGAACTGCCGGCAAACGTCCCCGCCGCATCTGGCTCCATCACGGCACTTGTCATGCCGAGCGGATCGAACAATGCGCGAGAGGGATAGCCAAGAGCCGTCGCGCGATCACCGATCCTGTCCATCCAGATCTTCGACAGCAATACGCTGGAGCCCGACGAGTAACTGAAACGCGAACCGGGATCGGCCTCGAGCGGGATCGTTTCCGTGAAGGCGGCCATGTCGGGTTCGAGGTAGAGCATCCGTGTGACATCGGCGACCGCACCGTAGTTCTCGTTGAAACCAAGCCCGCTCTCCATGGCAAGAAGGTTGGCAAGCGTGATTTCGCGTCGGTTGTCGTTGCTCCACGCGGGCAGAAGATCACGATCTCCGAGCGACATCCGGCCGCTGTTCATCAATGTGCCGATCAGCGCCGCATTGACGGTTTTCGTCATTGACCAGCCGAGCAACGGCGTATCCTTCGAGAAGCCGTCTCCATACCCCTCGCCGATGATGCGCCCGTTCTTGACGACCACCACAGCCCCCATGCCAGGCCCCGTCAGTGCCTTATCCTCTAGCACCGCCATCACACGCGGATCGCGTTCGACCCCCTGCCCCACCGGCCAGGGCGAAGCCTGATCGACCGAGAGTGACGATCGCGGCGGCAGCGCGACTTGCGGCAACGCCGAACCATCCGGCGAAACGGTGCAGCCGAGGCCAGGCCTGTAGGTTGCCTGATTGGTTCCGATGAAGCCAAGCAGCCCGGCATCGACACGTCCGGCATCGCGGTCAACGGTCACCCGCATCATCAGGAGCAGCGGGTTGCCCGGCGCCTGCACGTCGCTCGCCAGCACCTCTTGCGGATCGCGTCCGGCCAGAAACACGTTGGAGCAGACGATCTTGGCCGCATAGCCGCTCCCGACCCTAAGCAGTTGCGGCGGCGCGATGGTGATCCACGCAAGTCCCCCGACGATACCAAGTACCAATGCCCCGGCAGTTCCCGTCACGATCCGCTTCATCAGGCGCATATGTCAAATGTCCTTGTTCACCAACAGCCCGCGTCATCCAGCTGTAGCATGCCGGGTTTAGGCCTGCGTTCTACAGATCGCGAAATAATTCACGCAGCGAGAGACGCAATGGCCGACGTCGTCAGGGAAACCGGTTTCACCAGCAACCAGAAGCTCAAGGATGCGCTTCTCCAGCACAAACTCTTGTCGCGCGAAGGGCTGTCGGAACGGCTGTTCGGGCTCCTGTTTTCCGGTCTCGTCTATCCTCAGATCTGGGAAGATCCAGACGTCGACATGGAAGCAATGGAGCTCTCATCGGAGCATGCGATCGTCACCATCGGCTCCGGTGGCTGCAACATGCTGGCCTACCTCTCCCGCAATCCGCGCAGGATCGATGTCGTAGATCTTAACCCCCACCATGTCGCGCTGAATCGGCTGAAGCTCGCGGCATTCCGTCATCTGTCGAGCCATATGGATGTCGTCAGGTTTCTCTCGGCGCAGGGTACACGATCGAACAGCGTCACCTTCGACAGACTGATCGCGTCGCATCTAGATCGCGCAACCCGCAGCTACTGGCAGAAGCGGTCTATCACCGGCCGTCGCCGCATCTCCGTGTTCGACCGCAACATCTACCGCACCGGTCTTCTCGGCCGGTTCATCGGCGCGGGACACCTTCTGGCGCGCCTGCATGGCGTCGATCTGACGAAGATGGCGCAGACCAAATCGGTCCGAGATCAGCGCCGCTTCTTCGACGAAGAGATCGCGCCCCTGTTCGACAGAAAACTTGTCCGCTGGATTACCTCGAACAAGAGCTCGCTGTTCGGACTTGGCATTCCGCCGCAGCAATATGACGAGTTGGCCGGCATGGCGACAGGCGGCAGCGATAACGGCTCAATCGCGACCGTGCTGCGGGAGCGTCTCGAAAAGCTCGCCTGTCATTTTCCTCTGAAGGACAATTATTTCGCCTGGCAGGCGTTTGTCCGCCGCTATCCCGCCGCCCACGAAGGCACGCTGCCCACCTATCTCAAGGCAGGCAACTACAAGGCGATCCGGGCCGCCACAGACCGGGTCGCGGTTCACCACGAGAGTTTCACCGCTCTCCTCAAGCGCAAGACGGCGGGCTCCGTCGATCGCTACGTCTTGCTGGACGCGCAGGACTGGATGAACGACCAGCAGATCAACGACCTCTGGTCGGAGATCGACCGGACGGCCGCTGTCGGCGCAAGGGTGATCTTCCGGACGGCCGCCGAGCGCAGTGTCATCGAAGGGCGCCTCTCGCCCTCGCTTGCCGCGCGCTGGACCTATCTCGACGAGCGCTCGCAGGCCCTCAACCTGCAGGACCGCTCCGCCATCTACGGCGGCTTCCATGTCTACGCAAAGGCCGACTGATGGCAGAGACCGACGCAGGCAACCTCGGACCGGCCAATCGTGAAGAGATCGGCCATGCCGGCAGGATGGACCGGATGTACCGCTACCAGCGGCATATCTACGACCTCACCCGCAAATACTATCTCCTGGGACGCGATGGCACGATCGCAGGCCTTGCCCCGCCAGTCGGAGGAAGCGTGCTGGAAGTCGGCTGCGGAACCGGCCGCAACCTTCTCCTCGCCCACAAGCTTTTCCCGAACGCGAAACTTTACGGCCTCGATATCTCCGCGCAGATGCTCCAGACGGCAGACGCGAATTTTCGCGGCACGGAAATAAAGCCTATTCTGAAGGTCGCAGATGCCATGACATTCACGGCGGAGGAGTTCGGCGTCAACGGTTTCGACCGGATCCTCATTTCCTATGCCCTGTCGATGATCCCAGACTGGGAGAAGGCGATCGACGCCGCCCTTGCGGCGCTTTCGCCTCAAGGGTCGCTGCATATCGTCGACTTCGGACAGCAGGAAAACCTGCCGAACATCATGGGGTCTGCGCTCAAGTCCTGGCTCGCCCGCTTTCATGTGACCCCGCGCGCCACCCTCGAACAGGCGCTGGAAAAGCGTCTCGCAACGGCAAAGGCCGACATGATGTTCGAGGTGATCGGCCGCGGCTATGCCTGGCGGGCGATCCTTCGCCGCCGGGGATAATCACTAAGCGTATTCCAGATCTTGCTTTCTAACTGAATTTTTACGAGCTTATGGTAAACGGGACGCTACGCCTCCCTTTTGCCCACTCGATCGCGGACAAGGCTCTTTGTCTCTGCCCTAACACGGAACCTTCATGCCCCGGCTTCCAACCGTTCTTTCTGCTGCCGTCCTGTCTGCCGCGCTTCTGATGTCCGGTTGTACGTCCACGAGCTACGATCTGGTCGATACTGGCTCTGTCCGGCAGATGAAGTTCAAGGACACGGATCCGCAGGATTTCGGCGCCAACCATCCGGGCCGCCACGAGGTTCACGGCATCGACCTGTCTAAATGGAACGGCACCGACATCGACTGGCAGACGGTGAAGAAATCCGGCGTCGCCTTCGTCTTCATCAAGGGCACCGAGGGCAAGGACCGCATCGATTCCGCCTTCACCACCCATTGGCGCAACGCCGCCAATGCAGGCATTCCGCACGCGGCCTATCATTTCTACTATTTCTGCTCGACACCGGAAGATCAGGCAGACTGGTTCATCGCCAATGTTCCCAAGGAAGCAAACATGCTGCCGCCGGTGCTGGACATGGAATGGAACCACGCCTCGCCCACCTGCAAGCTAAAGCCGGATCCGGTGACTGTACGCGCCAGCATGAAACGCTTCATGGACAGGATCGAGGCCCATTACGGCAAGCGCCCGATCATCTACACGTCGGTCGATTTCCACCGCGACAACCTCGTCGGCGCCTTCCCCAACTACCATTTCTGGGTTCGCTCGGTCGCCGCCCATCCGACCAAGATCTATACGGACCGCAAGTGGGCGTTCTGGCAGTACACGGCAACCGGCGTTGTCCCGGGCGTCAAAGGCGCAACCGATATCAATGTCTTTGCGGGAAACAGCAAAGCGTGGAAGACCTTTATTGCGTCGGCCGACTGATGTGCTAACCCGCACAAGCTCTCTGGCAATGTATCTGACGTTACGCTAAAACCGGCGCGACCTGAGGGTCTGCGCCCATGTCCACCAGTGACCATGTCGCGCGGAAGAAATCGATTTTAGGAAACCGCTGATGTCTTCGACACTTGTCCGCCGCGCAGCTTTGGCTTGTGCTCTCGCCGCGTGCCTCTCTTCCACCGCCCTTGCCCAGACAGCCGCTCAGCCGACCGCTCCACCAATTCCGGCAGCACCTTGCGGCGGCGATCTTGCGACCTTCCTCGACGGCGTCAAGGCTGACGCGATCAAAGCCGGTGCTACCGCTGCCGCCGCGGATCAGGCATTTGCAGGCGCCGAGATCGACCAGAAAGTTCTGTCACGCGACCGCGCGCAGGGCGTCTTCCGCCAGACCTTCCTCGAATTCTCGCAGCGCACCGTCAGCCAGGGCCGCCTCGATATCGGTCGTCAGAAGATGAAGCAGCTTTCGGACGTGTTCGGCCGCGCCCAGAGCGAATTCGGTGTTGCGCCGGGAGTCATCACCGCATTCTGGGCGATGGAAACCGATTTCGGTGCCGTTCAGGGCGATTTCAACACCCGCAACGCGCTTGTCACGCTGTCGCATGATTGCCGCCGTCCGGGCCTGTTCCGGCCGCAGCTGATCGCGCTGATCGAAATGGTCCAGCACGGCGATCTCGACCCGGCCACCAACACCGGCGCCTGGGCCGGCGAAATCGGCCAGGTGCAGATGCTGCCGGAAGACATCATCGCCCACGGCGTCGATGGCGACAACAGCGGCCACATCAACGTCAAGACGAGCGGTCCCGACGCCATCCTGACGGCGGCCAAATTCATTCAGAGCATGGGCTTCACGCCCGGCCAGCCCTGGATCCAGGAAGTGACGTTGCCGGAAAGCCTGCCCTTCGAAAAGAGCGGCCTCGGCAACGAGATCCCCGCCAGCGAATGGTTCTCCTACGGTGTCACGCCGCGCGATGGTGTCACGTCCTTTGGCAACCTGCCGGCAGCACTCGTTCTGCCGCAGGGCCGCAAGGGACCCGCGTTCCTGACCTATCCGAACTTCGGTATCTACCTGCAGTGGAACCAGTCGTTCATCTACACGACGTCTGCCGCCTATTTCGCCACCCGCCTGTCCGGCGCCCCGCCTTACCTGAAGGGCAACCCGGAACCGGGCCTCGACGATACGGGCATGAAGGCACTGCAGACCAAGCTTCAGGCGCACGGCCACGATGTCGGCAAGATCGACGGCATTCTGGGCTCCGGCACCCGCGTTGCCGTCCAGAAGGAACAGGCACGCCTCGGCATGCCGGCAGACGGCTGGCCGACCCAGGCTTTGCTGTCCGCGCTTTGATCAGCGGGCCTTGCATCACATGACATGAAACGGGTGGCGGGCTGACCGCCGCCCGTTTTATCTTCGAGCAGCATCAACAAAGGCATTCCATGTCATCCGCCGCAGCCAGACTGACCCCCGTCGCCTGGGCATTGCTGTTCGTGCTCGGCCTTCTCTGGGGCGGCTCGTTCTTCTTCGCCCGCATCGCCGTCCAGGAAGTACCGCCGTTCACGCTGGTGTTTCTGCGCCTCGGTCTTGCGGCGCTCGCTCTCCACATCTACCTGCACGGCCGCAACGGAACCTACTCCATCCTTGCCACCCACTGGCGCGCCTTTCTCGTCATGGGCTTCCTCAACAACGCTCTGCCGCACACGCTGATCTTCTTCGGCCAGACGGAGATCGGCGCAGGCCTTGCCTCGATCCTCAACGCGACGACGCCGATCTGGACCGTCATCATCGCCAACCAGTGGACGTCGGACGAAAAGCTGACCGGGGCAAAGCTCGCAGGATGCGCTGCAGGCCTTGTCGGCACCTGCATCCTGATCGGCCCGAGCACGATTACAGATACGGCAGCACCGCTCTGGGCGCTGCTCCTGCCGATCGGCGCCGCGATCTCCTATGGTATCGCCGGCACCTACGGAAAACGCTTCCGCGGCATACCGGCCCCGGTGACGGCCACGGGACAGCTCACGGCGTCGAGCCTGATGATACTGCCGGTCTCGCTGGTCGCGGACCAACCCTGGACGCTTGCTGCACCGTCTCCTCACGTCGTCATGGCTATCGTAGCGTTGGCGTTACTCTCGACCGCGCTCGCCTACCTGATCTTCTTCAGGGTCCTGGCACTGGCCGGCGCAACCAACGCTTCCCTCGTCACGCTGCTCATCCCTCCGAGCGCCATTCTTCTGGGAGTATTCTTCCTCGGCGAACGACTGGAATGGAATGATATTGCCGGCATGGCGGTCATCTGTGCAGGGCTCCTTCTGCTGGATGGGCGAATCCTTCGCACCCGCACAACAGCGACGTAGTCCTCGCTGGAAACGGTACTGTTAACCGTCTGATCGCGATATTTAACACTTTGAAAACTTCCGTTAACGGGACTTTCCGTTGTCAAATCAATGAGATGGCAAATCATTGGTCGGTTTCGGCCGCGTCTTGATGCGCTGCAGCACAGTTTCCCTCTTCCCATTTGCCATGAAACAGACATAAACTCTGTCAGTCAACGCAAGGAGGCAGACATGGGAAGAACCTACCCTCTCAATGTCCTGGTGGTTGGTATTGCGTTTGTGTTCGTCGCTTCGATGTTGTTCATCTAGACGCATTCCAAAACAACGCATGCAACCGGTGACCGGTGATACCTCGGACTGACCGTTTGATAATCGGCAGCATTACAAAAGCGCATGTTCCCGCATGGAACATGCGCTTTTTCATTGTCGGAGCTACGCAGCGTTACCGACGTTTGCATCCTTGTCAGGGTGCCGGCCAAGCCGTTCCAGCACACCTGAGACCAGCGGGACGCGGTTCATCGTGTAGAGATGGAAGTGATCGTGACCGCGGCGCATCAGGTCTGCGATCTGCTCGGCTGCAACATCGGCCGCAACCTTGGCACGATCATCAGGCTTGTCGTCCAACCCTTCGAAACGGGCATCGAGAAACGCCGGAACGGTGGCGCCGCAGCGGCCCGCAAAACGCTTCAACTGCGTCAAGTTCTGAATCGGCATGATACCCGGCACGATCGGGATGGTGATGCCGGCCGCATGAACGGCCTCGAGATAACGCTCGAACACTTCGTTGTCGAAGAAGAACTGCGTCAGCGCGCGGTTGGCACCTGCATCTGCCTTGCGCTTGAGCGTATCGATATCGGCGGCCATGCTCGGGCTTTCCGGATGCATTTCCGGATAGGCGGAGACGGAAATATCCATGTCGCCATACTCGACCAGCATGCGCACCAGATCGGCCGTGTCCGAGAAACCGTCGGGATGCGGCGTATAGGCCGCGCCGACGCCTGCGCTCGAATCCCCACGCAGCGCAACGATGCGACGAACGCCCGCTGCCCGGTACTCCTCGACAACAGACTTGACCTCCTCGCGCGCGGCATCGACGCAGGTCAGATGCGCAGCGGTCTGGAGTTTGGCATCGTTGATCATACGCTGAACCGCTGCGAGCGTCGGCTCGCGCGTGGAGCCTCCGGCGCCATAGGTCATCGTGACGAATTCCGGCTTGAAGGCTGCAAGCGCATCGACCGTTTCCCAGAGCTGCGTCTGCATCTCATCGGACTTCGGCGGAAAGAACTCGTAGGAGAGCTTGAACGGGGCCTTGGCTGCGGGTGTATCCATGATCAGGCTCCTAGATAACGGTTTCGGCGAGAGCGGGTGTGTCGGCTTTCGCCATCAGCAGGCGACGGTCGCCGGCAAGCCACACGGTCACCGTGAGTGCGCCTTCGCGGCCGGGGCTGAGGTCGATCACCTTCTGGACGTCCAGGCCCACTCTGTTCAGCCACTCGTTCATCGCCTGATGGGAGAAACCGAGGCGCAGATGCGCGTGCTCGTCACGCAGATGCTCCAGCGCATGCGGCGCAAAATCGACGATCAGCAATCGCCCGCCGGGCCGCAGCATGCGGGCGGCTTCGGCGATCGCAAGATCAGGCCGGTCGAGAAAATGCAGCACCTGGTGAATGGTGATGAGATCGAAATCCTGGCCTTCAACAGGCGGATTGAGAATGTCGCCGTGCCGGACGGATGCCTTGACGATGCCTGCATCGTCGAGATTGGACCGGGCGACAGACAGCATGTCGCGGCTGGCATCGACACCGATCGCGCGGCGATAGCGGCTTGCCAGCAACTGCAGGATCCAGCCCGTTCCCGTGCCGAGATCGAGCAGCGAATCAACTGGCGATGGGCCGATCAGCCGCAGCAGCGCCTCTTCGACCGTCTCGTCGCTCGCATGCAGGCGACGAAGCTCGTCCCACTGCGAAGCGTTGCGGCTGAAATATTCCTGCGCCTTCGCCGAGCGCTGGTTTTTCACAGTTGTCAGACGCTCGCGGTCGCGCACAAGCACCGGATCATCCTGCGAAGCGGAGGCGAGCAAGGTCTGGACCAGTGCAGCGCCGTTCCCTTCCTGGCGCAGCCGAAAGTAAGCCCAGGCGCCTTCCTGGTATCGCTCGATCAGCGCTTCTTCGGTCAACAGCTTGAGATGACGCGAGATCCGCGGCTGGGACTGACCTAGAATTTCGGTCAGATCCGTGACGGTCAGATCGCCCGCGGCCAGAAGCACCAGCAAACGGAACCGGGTGGGCTCCCCTGCCGTCTTAAGCACATCCACCAGTTCATCGAGGACCAACCCCATACAACACGCCTTCACAATCAACATATAAAGATATGTTTATGTGATTTCAAATTGTCATGCAAGACGCAACGGGATTTCAGCCTGCATTCCTACAAAAAAACCCGGGGACGACCCCGGGTTTTGTAAGCTTCAAAACTGCGTCGGTCGCAGTTAGCGCGTCAGGCGCTTGTGGGCCTGGCTGCCGGGATTGAGAGCATCAGGGCCAAGACGACGGATCTTGTCCTCTTCGTAATCCTCGAAGTTGCCTTCGAACCATTCCACATGGCCATCACCTTCGAACGCGAGGATATGCGTCGCCAACCGGTCGAGGAACATGCGATCATGGCTGATGATGATCGCGCAGCCGGCAAACGCTTCGAGCGCGCTTTCAAGAGCGCCCAGCGTTTCCGTATCGAGGTCGTTGGTCGGTTCGTCGAGCAGCAGAACGTTGCCGCCGGCCTTCAGCATCTTGGCGAGGTGAACGCGGTTACGCTGACCACCCGACAGGTTGCCGACCTTTTGCTGCTGATCGCCGCCCTTGAAGTTGAACGCGCCGCAATAGGCACGGGAGTTCATGTCGAACTTGCCGAGCTTGATGACTTCGGCACCGCCCGAGATTTCTTCCCACACGGTCTTGTTGCCGTCGAGAGCGTCGCGGCTCTGGTCGACGTAGCCGAGATGCACGGTTTCACCGATGCGGACAGAACCGGCATCCGGCTTTTCCTGTCCGGTGATCATCTTGAACAGGGTCGTCTTGCCGGCGCCGTTCGGGCCGATAATGCCGACGATACCGCCCGGTGGCAGCTTAATCGACAGGTCGTTGATCAGCGTGCGGCCTTCAAAGCCCTTGTTGATGCCTTCCATCTCGATCACCACCTGGCCGAGACGCTCGGACACGGGGATGATGATCTGCGCATCGCCGGGACGGATGCCGTCGGCAGCATCGACCAGCTGTTCGTAGGCCTTGATACGGGCCTTCGACTTGGCCTGACGGGCCTTCGGGCTGGAGGCGATCCATTCCTGTTCGCGCGAAATCGCCTTCTGGCGGCCGGCATCTTCGCGGGACTCCTGCTGCATGCGCTTGGCCTTCGCCAGCAGGTAAGCCGAGTAGTTGCCTTCGTATGGAATCCCGCGGCCGCGGTCGAGCTCGAGGATCCAGCCGGTGACGTTGTCGAGGAAGTAGCGATCGTGGGTGATCATCATCACGGCGCCGGGATAGTCGCGCAGGTGCTTTTCGAGCCAGGCGATGGTCTCGGCGTCAAGGTGGTTGGTCGGTTCGTCGAGCAGCAGCAGATCCGGCTGCGACAGAAGCAGACGGCAGAGCGCGATACGGCGACGCTCACCACCCGAAAGCAGCGTGACGTCCGAATCCTTCGGCGGGCAGCGTAGCGCTTCCATCGCCATTTCGACCTGCTTGTCGAGATCCCAGAGGTTCTGTGCGTCGATGACGTCCTGGAGCTTGGCGCCTTCGTCCGCCGTCTCGTCGGAATAGTTCATCATCAGTTCGTTGTAGCGCTCGAGCACCGCGGTCTTGGCAGCAACGCCGACCATGACGTTCTCGAAAGCCGTCTTCGTTGGGTCGAGATGCGGTTCCTGCTCGAGATAGCCGACGGTCGCACCTTCAGCGAGCCAGGCCTCACCGGTGAACTCCTTGTCCTGTCCAGCGATGATGCGCAGAACCGTCGACTTACCCGCGCCGTTCGGACCGAGGATACCGATCTTGGCATCCGGATAGAAGGACAGGTTGACGTTCTCGAGGATCTTCTTGGCGCCGTAGGACTTGTTCAGCCCCGACATGTGATAGATGAACTGACGTGCCATGGATAAATGTGCTCCGGGGAATTTGTTTGCCCGCTATGTAGGCGAAGACGGGCCTGGGAGCAACGCATACGAGGCGCAAACCATGCGCTTTCCGAACGGAATCGTGGGACCGGAGGCTTTCTAGCGCAGGTTTGCGTGGTCGATCCGGAAAAGCTGAAACGGATTTGCGCGACCGGTCTCGAGCCGTGCGAGACCGGGCCAGTCCTTGCTCGCGGACAATGCATCGTAAAGCGGCGCCGATCCAGGCTCAGTCTGCGCAGGGAAACGGCAGACCGCCACATAATCGAACGGTGCAAGCGCTTCGCGACGCGTCTCTGGGTCGGTTGTGATGAAGGCTGTATAGGCGTTCGCCATCCCGCGTGAGGCCCGGTGAAACGGGATCGGCCCGACCGTCAGCCCTGATGGCATCGGGTTCCTCAGCACCGACATTGCAAGGGCCGGCGGCGCTAGAATGTGTCCCCCTCCGACCTTTGAGATCGCCGACAGGTCACTGGTCTTGCAGTCGCCAACGGTCATCGCCTGGACGGCATCGCCGTGTATCGCTTGTGGCCGCGAGAGCATCCACAGACCGAGAATCAGCATGACGACGCCGCCCCCGACGCCCAACACGGTCCTTGCTGCCCGGCCGGGTTGCCTGGATTCCTCGTCGATATGGCGGAGCGCCAGCGGCACGAAAAGTGCAGCAAAGACGAATGGAAAACGGATGTAGCGAAGCAGGCAGATCGCCAGCACCACACTGACGATCGCGGTGACGAACACAATCGCGACGCCCGGGTTACCGGCGCGAACCTCGTTCAAAACCCGTGGCGCCGCGAGCGCCAATATGGTGACGAAAATACCGATCAACAAGATGCCCGGCAACGGCGAGCCGCCTGCATAATGGAGCAGTCCCTGCTCCTGCGGCACCCGGTCGAACCATAGCTGCTTGGCGAGCGGATCCATCCCGGCATAGGGGCCCGCAAGGCATTCAGGAAAAGAGGTTCCGGTTGCAACGATGACGCCGATCGAGGCAGCGGCAAGAACGGCGAGTTTTACCCAGCCGGATGCATCGGC
This sequence comes from Neorhizobium sp. AL 9.2.2, assembly GCF_013317225.1. Lineage (NCBI taxonomy): Bacteria > Pseudomonadati > Pseudomonadota > Alphaproteobacteria > Hyphomicrobiales > Rhizobiaceae > Neorhizobium > Neorhizobium sp. AL 9.2.2. Next base: position 800,340 of record NZ_JAALXU010000003.1, on the reverse strand, counting down.
GAAACATCTGCAGGCAATCCAGGATGTGCCGGACAGACCGACAAGAAGACCGATATAGGGTGCAGAAAACGCATCGCACTGCGTCGACATCGTACCCGAGGCACCAAGCAGTGCCAAAGCTGTTGGAACAATGGCGATACATATTGTGGCCGACGCCGCCGAGAGCGTTTCGGCCGCCCTGGTCGCCCCTGCGACGAATGCCACAACAAGTCCGCCGAACATGATGACCAGGAACGGCAGACCTTCGAGTGCGATGGCGACCGACATGACGGTGCCTACCCCGACAACGATACCGCCGATACGATCGAAGCGGACAAGACCGTAGGCGACGGCCATCAAAGCAACGATCTGGACATTGTGATGGTCGATCCGACCGGGCACAAATTCGAAGACCGCATACAGCATCGCAAACGTCCCAGCCGCCAGCCGGAGATAATGAATACCCTCGGTGATCGGAGCAATGCGTTTCCAGATCATGGCAACAAACAGCCCATAGACCGAAAGCAGCATCGGCGGCCAGATCAGCAGGGATGCGGAGATGGCGCCGTCGCGGCCGAGCAGCGGCGTCAGCAGAAGCGAAAGGCCGGCATAGGGAAGGTCGACGAGACGAGACCAGGGCGAGACGTAGATCCCTGGGCTGTCGATCATCGGCAATGTCAGGTCCCAGAAGGACCCGGATGCGGATAACAGATGGCGAATCTGAACGCCCCGGAGAACATCATCCACATCCGCGAAGAACAGCCGTCCATCGGAAAGGTCGAGTAGCAGCAAAACGATTGCCGTCAGGTAGACAACGAAAAAGATCCGCAGAAGCGATCCTTCCTGCCGCGTCGATGACGCGCCTGCCTCGCCTCTCCTCGCGCCAGCCATCCTCGAAGCCACCTGCGTTTTGCCCTTCAGCACCGGCTTACCTAGCTTGAATTAACATTGCGCTACCGGATTGCCTCTGCGAAAGATCGAACGGGAGAAGCGGCCGGGCAGGACAAGCGACTGACAGCGTCGGTGCCGCAGGAATAGCGATGTTTGACACAACCAACTGGCTCAATAGTTCGACGGGCGCACGCATAGCATTTCATCATCAACCCGCGACATCGGACGGCCGTGGCGTCATCCTCGTCTTGCACGGTCTCGCCGACCATTCCCGCCGTTACCGGCGGTTTGCCGAGGCGATGGCGGCCCATGGTTTCCACGTCTACGCCCCCGACCATCGCGGCCATGGCGAGACCACGGCACCCGGCATACCGCTAGGCCGCTTTGCTTTGCGGGACGGTGAAAGGCTTGTAACTGCGGATGTGAAAGCGATTCGCGATCTCGCGGCTGATGCCCATCCGGACCTGCCGATCATTCTCGTCGGGCATTCGATGGGCGGCCTGATCGCCCTCAATGCCGCAATCGATTATCCGCAAGCCTTTGACGGGATTGCCGTCTGGAACTCCAACTTCAATCCAGGCCTTGCCGGGCGCGGTGCCCAGGCAATTCTGCTTGTCGAGCGCGCGCTGAAAGGGTCTGATGTTCCAAGCACGCATCTGCCGAAACTCACCTTTGGCGCATGGGGCAGATCGATCCCCGGCCATCGCACCGATTTCGACTGGCTGAGCCACGACCCGGCCGAAGTGGATGCCTACATTGCCGACCCGCTCTGCGGCTTCGATGCCAGTGTCTCGCTCTGGCTCGACATCTTCGAGATGTCCTACCGGGGACCCGCGCTGCTGGATCGCCTGCCCGCCGACATGCCGGTCAATCTGGTCGGTGGCACGGACGATCCGGCGACCGATGGCGGGCGCGCCATGCGCTGGCTCGCGGACAGGTTCCAGAAACGCGGCATGCACAATGTCGAGACGATCATCTACCCGCAAACCCGTCACGAGACTCTCAACGATCGGGTCCGGGATCGCGCGACAAACGCCTTTGCCGCATGGGCAAAAACGCTCAATTCGCGCCGCTCTGATCCGTCGCGCGATGACCGCACGCAAACGGAATGAGTTCATGACATTTCCTCAAGTGCGCTCGGAGAATGCCGAAGGTATAGCTTTGCCATGACGTCACCGCATGCGCATACGAGACCTGCTCTGCAAGCATCCGGCATTTCCGCCGGGATGGGCCTGATGCTGCTTGCCATGCTGATCACGCCGCTGATCGACGTGTTTTCCAAGCTCGCGACCGACGGTGCATCCCCGACCCTGATCACCATGGTGCGCTTCATCGTCCAGGGCCTCTGCATGCTGCCGATCGTGCTGTGGACCGGATCGTGGCGCAATTTCTCGTGGGAACTCAGTTTCTATCACGCCATCCGCGCAGCGGTGATCACGCTGTCGATGATCTGCTTCGTTGCAACGCTTGCCGTCATGGAAGTCGCAGACGCCGTCGCGATCTTCTTCGTCGAGCCGATCATCCTTACCGTCATGTCGTCGATCTTCCTCAAGGAAATCATCGGCTGGCGGCGCTACACGGCTTGCGGCGTCGGCTTCCTGGGCGCGATGATCGTCATCCGCCCGAGCTTCCAGGAAATTGGCTATATCGCGGTATTGCCCGTGGTCACAGCTTTCGGCGTCGCCGTCTTCGCCCTGATGACGCGGGCGCTCGCCCATCGCGAAAACCCATGGTCGATGCAGTTTCAGATGTCGCTCTGGGGAATTCCGATATCAGGTGCCCTCCTCCTGATCGGTCATGTCAGCGGCATCGAATTTATGGCCCCCTCGGTCCCCGATTTGACGACGACCACATGGATGGTCGGTGTCGGCACTGTCGCCGCCCTCTCCGGCCTGCTCGCAGTCTATGCCTATCGCGCCGCGCCCGCCTCGGTCATTGCGCCGCTTCAGTATTTCGAGATCGTCTCGGCCACTTTGCTGGGCTGGCTGGTGTTCGGCGACTTCCCGGATCCGGTCAAATGGCTCGGCATCTCCATCATCATCGGGTCAGGCCTCTACATCATCTGGCGCGAACGCCGCGCCGCCTCGCTTAAGCCCGTCACCAACAGCGAAAACACAGTGGTAAGCCCCTGATCATGGATGAGCCCAAGAAAAAGCCGCCGCTTGCCGGCATTCGCGTTCTCGAACTGGCCCGCGTGCTCGCAGGCCCCTGGGCCGGCCAGATGCTGGCCGATATGGGTGCCGATGTGGTCAAGGTCGAAAACCCTGACGGCGGCGACGATACCCGCGCTTGGGGCCCTCCCTTCGTCGAAAGCGTCGACGGCGAAAACCTCTCTGCCGCCTATTACCATTCGACCAACCGGGGAAAGCGGTCGATCGCGGTCGATCTCAAGACCGAAGAAGGCCAGGACATCGTCCGCCGCCTCGCCGCGCAGTCGGACGTCCTGATCGAGAACTTCAAGGTCGGCGGCCTCAACAAATACGGGCTCGACTACGAGAGCCTGAAGGCGATCAATCCGAAACTGGTCTATTGCTCGATTACCGGTTTCGGCCAGGACGGGCCCTATGCGAGCCTTGCCGGCTACGACTATATCGTCCAGGGCATGTCCGGCTTCATGTCGATCACTGGCGAACCCGACGGCCAGCCGATGAAGTCGGGCGTCGCCATCGCCGACATCTTTACCGGCATCTATTCCGTCACCGCCATCCAGAGCGCGCTGATCCACGTCATGAGGACGGGCGAAGGCCAGCATATCGACATGGCGCTGCTCGATGTCATGTCGGCGGTCCTTGCCAACCAGAACATGAACTACCTGATATCAGGCATCTCGCCGGTCCGCCTCGGCAACGCCCATCCGAACATCTCTCCTTATGAGGTGATCAACGTCCAGGACGGCTACATCATTCTCGCCGTTGGCAATGACGGCCAGTTCCGCCGCTTCTGCCGAATTCTCGGCATCGAGCATGTGGCAGACGACGAGCGGTTTTCCACCAACAAGGCGCGTGTCGCGCACCGGATCGAGGTCCGCAGTCTGCTGATCGCCGAGACGATCAAGTGGACCAAGGCTGATCTCCTGTCCGCCTGCGGCGACAATGCCGTGCCTGTCGGACCGATCAATTCGATCGGTGAAATGTTCGAGGATCCCCAGGTCAAGGCGCGCGGTCTGCGTGTCGATCTGGAGGCCGCCGACGGCACCGTCATTCCCGGCGTCCGCAGCCCGATCGTGCTATCGGAGACGCCGCTTGCCTATCACCGGCCGAGCCCGAACGTGGGCGAGCACACGGCCGAAATTCTTGCCGAACTGAATATGATCGAGAAGGAACGCAATCGATGAAAACGGGTGGAGAACTGATCGTCGAGGCACTGAAGGCAAACGGGGTCAGCAGAGTGTCCTGCGTTCCGGGCGAGAGCTATCTCGCCGTGCTCGATGCGCTCTATGAAAGCGGTATCGAGGTTCTCGTCTGCCGCCAGGAAGGCGGCGCCGCGATGATGGCCGACAGTTGGGGGCGCCTGACGGGCGAACCCGGCATCTGCATGGTCACCCGTGGCCCAGGCGCCACCAACGCCTCTGCGGGCCTTCACATCGCCAAGCAGGATTCGATCCCGATGATCCTGTTCATCGGCCAGATCGGCCGCGACATGAAGGAACGCGAAGCCTTCCAGGAAGTCGAATACCGCCGCGCCTTTACCGAGTTCGCCAAATGGGTCGGCGAGATCGACGATGCCCGCCGCATTCCGGAATTCGTTACCCGCGCCTTTGCCGTCGCCACCTCCGGTCGCCCCGGCCCGGTCGTGCTGACACTGCCCGAGGACATGCTGACGGAAGCCGTCGAGGCGGTTCACGCCCGCCCCTATACCCCGGTCGAAAGCCATCCCGGCAAGAGCCAGATCGCGACCTTCGACGAGATGCTGCGCAATGCCCGCCGGCCGATGGTGATCCTTGGCGGCACCCGCTGGGACGAGAAGACGGTTTCGGATTTCCAGGATTTCGCCAGCCGCTTCAAGCTGCCGGTCGGCTGCTCATTCCGTCGCCAGATGCTGTTTGATCACCTCCATCCATCCTATGCCGGCGATGTCGGCATCGGCATCAACCCGGCGCTTGCGCATGAAATAAAGGACAGCGATCTCCTGATCCTCATCGGCGCCCGCATGTCGGAAATGCCGTCCTCCTCCTATACTCTTCTCGACATTCCCTACCCCAAGCAGACCTTGGTCCATGTCTACCCGGATCCGGAAGAGCTTGGCCGGATGTACCGCCCGGATCTGGCGATCTGCGCGGCACCGGCGGAATTCGTCGCAGCCATCAAGGATCTGCAGCCGCCGGCGCTGCCACTCTGGACCGAGCGCAAATCGTCGATGCACGATTCCTATCTGAAGTGGTCGACGCCCCCGAAAAGCGGCCCCGGCGACGTCCAAATGGGACCGATCATGGCCTGGATCGAGAAAAACGTTCCGACCGACGCGATCTTCACCAATGGCGCCGGCAACTATGCCACCTGGGTGCACCGCTACCACCGGTTCCGGAAATACAACACGCAGTCGGCACCGACATCAGGATCGATGGGCTACGGCCTTCCGGCGGCGGTCGCGGCAAAGCAGCTGTTTCCGGAACGCGAAGTCGTCTGCTTTGCCGGCGATGGCTGCTTCATGATGCATGGACAGGAATTCATCACCGCCGTCCGCTACGGATTGCCGATCATCACCGTCCTCGTCAACAACGGCATCTACGGCACGATCCGCATGCATCAGGAACGGGAATATCCCGGCCGCGTGTCGGCGACGGATCTCGTCAATCCGGATTTCGTCGCCTATGCGCAAGCCTTCGGCGGGCATGGCGAACTGGTCGAGAAGACGGAGGATTTCGGTCCCGCCTACCTTCGGGCCCGCGCAAGCGGCAAGCCAGCCATCATCGAAATCAGGCTCGATCCGGAAGCGATCACGCCGGCCAAAACGCTGACGCAGATCCGCAACAGGAACTGAAACGGCGGCATCTGAGCAGTCGACGGGTGGAACATTTCGCCGGCCATGCCGTTGATGGCGCATGGCAAATGACACAAAACGCAAAGCACTGGGCGGCATGACGACCTTCGTCGCCGTCATCTTTTTTATCGGTCTCGCACTCGCGGCTTACTACTTCATCGGCATGACGCCGGGCGAGCCGTGATCCCAAGGGATAATCGACACAAAAAGGGGGCCGGTTTTCACCGGCCCCCTTTTTTCATGGTCACACGAACTGAATGATCAGATCGCCGCGGTAACGATGAATTCGACCTTGTACTTAGGTGCAGCAAGCTTGGCTTCGCTGGTGGCGCGGGCTGGTGTATTGGCCGGATCGACCCATGCTTCCCAGGCTGCGTTCATTTCGGCGAAATCCGCGATGTCGGAGAGATAGATCAGGGTCTGCAGGATCTTCGACTTGTCGGAACCGGCAGCGGCAAGCAGACGATCGACTTCGGCGAGCGCGTCCTTGCACTGTTCGGTAACGCTGTCGCCTTCGCCAACCTGGCCGGCCAGATAGACGGTGTTGCCGTGGACGACGGCGCCGCTCATGCGGGCGCCGGGCTCGATACGCTTAATGCTCATAAAATGCTCCTGAATGCTGAGCTTCGGAAATGCAGGGCGTGGCAAGCCGCGACCCTGCGTGGGAAAGGTTTGAAACCGATCAGCCGCGCAGGCGCGAGCTCTGTTCGTAGATAGCCGTCGAGCGGGCGCCCGAGCGGCAATAGCCGAGCAGCGGCTTGGGGAAATCTTCGAGCACGTCGAGCATCTCGGTCACGCCTTCCGGTGTCAGGCCCATACGACCGACGGGGATATGGCGGATGTCGAGACCGAGCTCCTTCGCGCGTGCCTCGATCTCGGCAAAGTCCGGCTGGCCGGGCTCTTCCTCGTCGGGGCGGTTGCAGACGATGGACTTGAAGCCGAGCGCCTTGATCTGGTCGAGGTCTTCGACCGTGATCTGGCCTGAGACCGAGTATTCGTCGTTGATCTCGCGGATATCCATGGCAGAGCCTCCATTCTCGATAGGGGGCAAGCTTTACGATGCACCCCGGGGAGCGTCAATCGCCAAGCGGCCTTTTACGCAAACACGAAGCGCAGGCCGTAGTCGACGCTTTCGCCGGGTTGAAGCCATTTCAGCTCGCCTGACGCCTCCAGTTCGCCGCGGGTGGCCAGCCGGTGCGAGACCGGCTCGATCCCCAGCACATGCGCCGGCTGCTTCTGGTTGCGCCACATCTGCAGGTATGGAAGCGTGTCGCTCTTAAAGCGCACTTTGAGCGTGAGACCACCGAGCGCCGCGATCGGTCCCAGTGCCAGTTCCGCCCAGGGATCGCCGCCCGCTGCCGGCACGCAGAACACGCTCCCTGGCTCGGGCCCGAAATTCCAGGGCATCTCTTTTTGCTCGAACATCGCGCTCGAAAGACTGACGTTGTCGTCCAGCAGCCAGGCCCCGATATTCATATGGTACATATGCACCCGGGCGATGGCTTTCGTGCCGGTATTCGTCACCCTGTCGGACAGGCAGACTTCACCCGTTGCGCCATCAATCCGCCAGTGGCGCTCCAGAAGCACCGATCCGCCCTCGGCGGTTAGAACCGCGATGCGCGCCCGGCATTCGGCATCCTCCTGCATATCCCAGAATACGATCTCGGCCGGGTGCGACGAGTAGGAGCCGTGCAGCGGAAATCTCGCGCCATCGGGACGACCGGGTATGGGTTCGGGATGACGGATGTGGTCGGGACCGCAGGTAAACAAAAACCCTTCCAGCGAATGGTCGATTCGCGGATCGCCATCGTCAGGAATGGCCCGGCCGGGCGCGATGTCGACGCCGCCGACGAAACACGCGCCGATATCCAGCACCGATCCCTCGTCCAGAGTGAGCTTCGGCCCGTTTCCTGCTGAAAACGCTTTCATAAAACCTCCCTCACGGCGCCTCTCGCCGGATCGTGATCGAATTTAACCATCGGTTCATAACGAATTCACTTTTCTCACGGTAAAGTCGAAATTACGTTGTCTATGGCACCAGATACGGAGTCGGGAACCATATGCGCATTTCCCCGCTTACCGTAGACGGAATAATTTCTTTCGGTGGAAACGTGAAGCGTCTCATTCTCGCAAGTATCAGCCTAATGGCAATATCAGCAGCCTTCGGGCCATCGTCGGCGCAGGCTCAGAGCGGATATCGCTATCAGCAGCAGACGACCCTCGTGGCACCTGATGGCGCCATACTCGACTACATGCCGGATCCGCGCGACGTGGTGATCAGCCGCGACGGTATGGGCCGCCGCGTCTATCTCGATCGCCGCGGAAACATCGTTGCGACCGAAACGCGCCAGGATGCCTACCGCCCCCAGCAGGCGGAATATCCGCCGGCGCCGAGTGGCTACCGCAACCGTCGCGACACCGTCTATCAGCCGCAGGATCAGTATCCGCAAGACCAGGGCGGATATCAGGATTACCGCCAGTATCGTCCCGGCGAAGAACCGGGTGCCGTGACCGGGTCGATTGCCGGCCCCGGTTCGATTACCCGCGAGCCTCTTACCAACGATGCACTTCCCGGCATCGACGAGAACTATTCCGAGCCCGAAGAAGCCTCGATCGACCCGAATGCGGGCTCGCAGCTTCCGGCACCGCAGCATGATGCCAAACCGGTCATCACCGTCACCAAGAAGCCGCAGGCCGAGATCGCCGCACTCCAGGTGTTTCTTGACCGCGAGGGCATCTCGCCCGGTGTGATCGACGGCCATCTTGGCGACAACGTCAACAAGGCGATCGCCGCCTGGCAGGAAATGACCGGCGAGACGCTTGATCCGAACAATTCCGAAGACATCATGCAGCGCCTGACCTATTCGGGCGGCCTGCCGATCATCGATTATACGATCACGGCCGCGGACGCTGCCGGACCATATGTTGCGTCTATCCCGGAAGACTACGCTCACAAGGCCACTCTGCCGGCGATGTCCTACACATCCGTGACCGAAAAGCTCGCCGAGCAGTTCCACATGGATGAGAACTACCTGAAGTCGCTCAACCCGAACGTCGACTTCACCATTCCCGGCATGACCATCAAGGTGATCAACCCCGGCACGCCGAAGACCGGACAGGTGACGCGGATCGTTGCCGACAAGTATCGCAAGCAGGTCTTCGCCTACGGTGAAGACGGTGTGCTGATTTCGGCTTATCCGGCCACGATCGGTTCGAGCGATACGCCATCGCCGTCGGGCAACCATACGGTCCAGCGCATCGCGCTCGATCCGGGCTACACCTACAATCCGAAGATCAACTTCACACAGGGCAACAACACCCAGATCCTGCAGATCCCTCCGGGTCCGAACGGCCCGGTGGGCACGGTCTGGATCGCCTTGTCGAAACCCACCTACGGCATTCACGGCACGCCGGAGCCTTCCAAGATCGGCAAGACCAACAGCCACGGCTGCGTGCGCCTCACCAATTGGGATGCGACGGAACTTGCCAAGATGGTCAAGCCCGGCACGACCGTCGAATTCCTCGAGTAGGTTTTGCCAGACTTTACAACGCAAAAAGCCTCTCCGGCAAACCGGAGAGGCTTTTTTTATGGCTACGTTGAATTGGCTTCAGGCGGCGTTGCGGCGAAACGGAAACAGTTTCGATCCCATCGAGCGCACGACGCGGACAGGCATCATGCGCATCACTTCCTGAGCGAAACTGCGCGCATTGTCTTTTGCCTTGTCGACATTGCTGACCTTTGTCGCGTCGAGCGTGTGCAGGGTTCCGCCGGTCTCGAACAATTCCTTGAACGCGACCCGTTCGCCGATCGACGTCTCCAGCACATTGACGCCCTTGGCCGCCAGCAACCCCTTGATCGCCAGCATGGCTCGCGTCGTTACCATCGAGGTGACACGGGTAAGGACGACGGAATGGGGAATGTCGAGCTTGGCCTTGTCCTTCATCTGCGCGAGCAGATCGAGAATCTGTGCTGCGCCCTTCGCATCCATCGCCGAGCCCTGGACCGGGATGATGACGTGGTTGGAAAGCCCGATTGCAGTGGTTACCAGCGCGTCTCGCGCGCCGGCAAGATCGATGATGAAGTAGTCGGTCGAAGATGCCATCTCGCGCAGGTGGCATGGAAGCGACGCCGTCGTGACTTCTGAGATCACCGAGAGGTTGGGCACGGGGCCAGAGATCTCGCACCACTGGCTGATCCACTTCTGCGGATCGGCATCGATGATCGTGATGCGAAATCCCTGGTGGGCGAGTTCCGTGGCAAGCAGCAGGGCTGCAGTCGTCTTGCCGGCACCGCCCTTGGCATTGGCAAATGAAATTACGGGCATTCTCGGTCCTTGATGAAATAGAGCCGCATCGCTCACCACCACGCCGCTTCATGCGCAGTTAACGTATTCTTCATGAACTTGGTTAACGAGACGTAAATTAAGGGTTAACGCATATTGCCTGTCACATTTCAGCATGCCGACCTAAAAAGGCTGAGAACGCAAATGTGGCCCGCGAAGCGATCGCGGGCCACGTGTTGATCACGGATGTCTAGGGATCAGACCAGCGCCGCCGCCTGCTTGTGCTCCATCGCGAACTCTTCTTCCGGCGAAAGGATCAGACGATGGCGGCCAACAAGCGCGAAATAGGCGATCGCGACTGCAAACCAGATCACCACCCAGACGACGCCCTTGAAGAAGTTGGGATCCTGAACCTGATAGAGAAGCGTCACCACTGCGATGACGATCGTCAGGACGGCACCCGGGATGCCCAGTGGAGACCGGAACGGCCGCTCGATATTGGGCAGTTTTTTGCGCAGGATGATGAACGAGATCGCCTGCATGATGTAGGAGAACATCGCGCCGAACACCGCCATGTTGAGCAACACGCTGCCGATGGCGCTGCCGCCTGCTTCCGCACCGAGCGAGAACCAGATGACCAGCATCACGGCAAGACCGACCAGCGCTCCAGCCAGCATCGCGACGTAGGGCGTCTTGTAGGTCGGATGCGTGACCGAGAGCGCCGTCGGGAAATAGCCGGCCCGTGAGAGCGAGTAGATCTGGCGACCCTGTGCATAGAGGATCGTATGGAAGCTGGCGATCAGACCCGTCAGCGCCACCAGACCGAGGATAACGACGCCGCCGTCGCCATAAACGGACTTGAACCCGTCGAGAAGCGGCTCCAGCGCCGTACTCAGATGAAAGGCGCCGACACCCGGCAGAGAGGGATTGAGGAGCACTATCATGAAGGCCGACAGCATCAGCGTCATCATGCCGAGGATGATGCCCTTCGGCATGTCACGCTTCGGATCGACCGATTCTTCTGCCGCCAGCGGCAACTGTTCGATGGCAAGGAACAGCCAGACCGCGAAGGGGAGCGTTGCAAGCACGCCTGTGATCCCGAACGGGAACCAGTCGCCATTGCCTTCAGGCAGTTCGATCGCTGCACCATCAGGTCCGACGCCGATGTTCAGCGCCCAGCGGGAAAAGTCCATGTTGGGGATGGCGCTGACCCAGAAGAACACCAGCACCGCCAGCGAAACGATCGTGATGACCAGCGTCACCTTGAACGACAGTTCGAGGCCGAACACGTTGAGCGCTAGGAAGATGATGTAGAACAGGATCCACAGGATCGGCGAGTAGACGGGATCGAGGCCGAGGATCGAATTCACATAGGCCGTAATGAAGGTAACGATGACGGCGGGCGTGAGCACGTATTCGACGTTCTCGCAGAGCCCTGTAATGAAGCCGCCCCAGGGTCCCATCGCCGTTCGCGCAAAGGAATAGGCAGCACCCGTGTGCGGCAGCGCCGGGCTCATCTCGGCGATCGAGAACGTCAGGCCGAGATACATGACGGCGATGATGATGCCGGCAACCAGCATCCCTCCCCATCCGCCGGTCGCGAAACCGAAATTCCAGCCCGAGAAATGCCCTGAGATGACGGCGCCGACGCCGAGCGCCCAAAGCGACCAGACCCCTGCATAGCGCGAAAGCCCGCGCTTTTCGAAATAGGCAGCATCCGCCTTCTTGTAGCTGACGCCCGCTGATGAACTTTCCATGCCTTCTCTCCTGATCAAAGAAATAGGCAGCGAGGCCGTCCGGCCCGCCGTCCCCGTCCATTCCGGATCCGCCCGCTTTTGTCGGTGTCGGTATCCCGCAGCTCTGGCTGTTCCCCTGGTCTCTCAGTAAACCGGCTGGAGAGTTCCCACACCGGCCCGTCGAAAGCCTGCCTCGACCGTAGGCGGCTTCGTTTCGAATAAACTCGTTCATAGTCTAGGTCGTGAAGTCAGTGCCGGACGCGATGACTGTCCTTTGATCCCGCCGACATCGGTCTTGAAGCGATTTCGTGAAGTATGAACACGCATTAACCACGACGAGAATTCTTCACTTCCGCCGCGTCGTCAACGGTAATCTCAAATCTCCTCCATAGGCCCCGTTGACTCGGTCCTGGAAACGAATGTTAATCCTGTCACAAACCGGCGCAGACCGGAGGGAACGGCTTTCGTATGACCGGCAGGATTGACCAGTGATGACAGGGCAAACACGATTGCCGTGTCCGAGCGCAGTTCCCTCCGGACAAACGGATTCAATTGGTGAGGGATATCTTCTAAATTCCTGAAATACAGGCCTGATTTCTAGCATGCGCTTGGAATGCGCGCTGTCACATACGATACACACAATGGCTCTACGAGTCGCGCCGAGACGCTCAACCCCAGGAGGACACCCGTGCTCAAGAACGCCCATCGTCTGCTGTCTCTGACGACAGCAGTCCTCATCGCTTCCACCAGCCTTGCAGCAGCCGAGCCGAGCGCGGAACTGATCGCCGCCGCCAAGAAGGAAGGCGCGCTGACCACCATCGCCCTGCCCCACAGCTGGTGCGGCTACGGCGACGTGATCGCCGGCTTCAAGGCAAAGTACGGAATCGAAGTCAACGAACTGAACCCGGACGCGAGCTCGGGCGACGAAATCGAAGCCATCAAGGCCAACAAGGGCAACAAGGGCCCGCAGGCTCCTGACGTGATCGACGTTGGTCTGTCCTTCGGCCCGTCCGCCAAGGCCGAAGGCCTGATCCAGCCTTACAAGGTTTCCACCTGGGACTCGATCCCGGCCGAAGCCAAGGATGCTGAAGGCTACTGGTACGGCGACTATTACGGCGTTCTCGCGTTCATGGTGAACAAGGATCTCGTCAAGGAATCGCCGAAGGACTGGAAGGATCTTCTGAAGTCCGACTACGCGAACGCCGTCGCACTCGCCGGCGACCCGCGCTCTGCCAACCAGGCTGTCCAGGGCGTCTATGCTGCCGGTCTCTCCGCCGCTAAGGGCGATGCCGCCAAGGCTGGCGAAGAAGGCCTGAAGTTCTTCGCAGAACTCAACAAGGCCGGCAACTTCGTTCCGGTCATCGGCAAGGCTGCCCCGTTCGCACAGGGCTCCACCCCGATCATCATCGCCTGGGACTACAACGCTCTGTCCTGGGGCGAAAGCCTGAAGGGCAACCCGCCTTACGAAGTCGTCGTTCCGCAGTCGGGCGTCGTCGCGGGCGTCTATGTGCAGGCGATCTCCGCTTTCGCACCGCATCCGAACGCTGCCAAGCTGTGGATGGAATACCTCTATTCCGACGAAGGTCAGCTCGGTTGGCTGAAGGGCTATTGCCACCCGATCCGGTTCAACGATCTTGCCAAGAACAACAAGATCCCGAAGGCACTGCTCGACGCCCTGCCGCCGGCCGCGTCCTATGAGAAGGCCGTATTCCCGACACTCGAAGAGCAGGCTGCCGGCAAGACCGCGATCACCACGAAGTGGGATTCCGTGGTCGGCGCCAACGTCAAGTAATCTAGCCTAGACGGCCTTCCCGCTCCGCTTTCATGGGCGCGGGGAGGCCTTTTTCCTCCTCCGACAGAAACACTGGATTCATGTCCACCGCATCATCGTCCTTCATCGACCGCCGTACCGTCGTCGATTGGCTCGGCGTCGCGCCGTTCATGATCTTCGCGTTGATGTTTCTGATCGTCCCGACTTTCTATCTCGTCGTCGGCGCCTTCTTCACGCCCGAGGGAACGTTCACCTTCAAGAATATCGCAGACCTGTTCACGCCGACAATCCTTTCGGCCTACTGGATCTCGATCAAGGTCTCCTTCGCCTCATCGCTCGGTGGCGCGATCATCGGCTTTGCGCTCGCCTGGGCAATCGTTCTTGGTGGCCTGCCGTCCTGGATCCGATCGAGCCTCCTGACTTTCTCCGGTGTCGCCTCGAACTTTGCCGGCGTGCCCCTCGCCTTCGCCTTTATCGCCACGCTCGGCCGCACAGGGCTCGTGACCGTCTTCATGCGCGACTGGTTTGGCTTCAATCTCTATTCGACCGGCTTCAATCTCCTCTCCTTCGTGGGCTTGACCCTCACCTACATGTTCTTCCAGATCCCGCTGATGGTGCTGATCCTCACCCCGGCACTCGACGGTCTGAAGAAGGAGTGGCGTGAAGCCTCCGAGATCCTCGGTGCCTCCACCTGGCAATATTGGCGCATGGTGGCGATGCCGATCCTGTGGCCAAGCCTCCTCGGCACCAGCCTGCTTCTGTTCGCCAACGCCTTCGGCGCGATCGCGACGGCCTATGCGCTGACCGGCTCCTCGCTCAACATCGTACCGATCCTGCTTTATGCGCAGATCCGCGGCGACGTGCTGCACAATCCGAACCTCGGCTATGCGCTGGCACTCGGCATGATCGTCATCACAGGCGTGTCCAACGTCTTGTACATCTGGCTGCGCATGCGCGCCGAACGCTGGCAGAAGTGAGGATGCGCGAGATGAAGATGACAAAATTCTTCGCCTGGCTCGCCATCGCCGTCGGCGTCATCTACTTTTTCGTGCCGCTGCTCGGCACGTTTGAATTCTCGTTGCGCATGCGGCGCGGCGAATACTCGTTCGATGCCTACGACTCGGTGTTTTCGGATGCCGCCTTCCGGGCAACCTTCGGCTTCTCCATGCTGATGGCGCTGCTCACCATCATCTTCGGCATGCTGCTGATCGTGCCGACGGCCTACTGGGTCAGGCTGCGCGTCCCCCAGATGCGACCGGTGATGGAGTTCATCACGTTGATGCCGCTGGTCATCCCGGCGATCGTCATCGTCTTCGGATATCTCAGGCTCTACAATTCGTCGTCCTACATCCCGTTCACCGGTTCGACCTTCGGCACCAACGTGCTTCTGGTCATGTCCTACATCACCCTGTCGCTGCCCTACATGTATCGCTCGGTCGATACGGCGATGCGCACCATCGACGTTCGAACCCTCACGGAAGCGGCGGAAATCCTTGGCGCCAAATGGCCGACGATCCTGTTTCGCTGCATCTTCCCGAACGTGATGTCGGGCGTGCTGTCGGGCGCCTTCATCACCTTCGCGATCGTGATGGGCGAGTTCACCATGGCCGCCCTCCTCAACCGACCCGCATTCGGTCCCTATCTCCAGCTCGTGGGCGCCAATAAGGCCTATGAGCCTTCGGCGCTCGCCGTGATCGCCTTTGCAATCACCTGGCTTTCGATGGGCCTGCTCCAGCTCGTTTCCCGTTTCAGCAAGATGGCACCCTCCCGGGCTTAGGGACTGCGCCTCAAGGATTTTCACCTCATGTCGTTTCTCGTTCTCGACGGTATCAAGAAAAGCTTCGGCCAGACGCAGGTCGTCAAGGACTTCCATATGGCGATCGAGAAAGGGGAATTTGTCTCCTTTCTCGGACCGTCCGGTTGCGGCAAGACCACGGTTCTGAGGATGATCGCCGGGTTCGAGAACCCGAGCGACGGCACGATCTTCATCAACGGCCGCAACCAGTCGGGCCTGAAAACCAGCCAGCGCAATATCGGCATGGTGTTCCAGGCCTATGCCCTGTTTCCCAACATGAGCGTGTTCGACAACGTCGCCTTCGGCCTCAAGGTCGCTGGCATGTCGAAGGCGGATATCGACGCCCGCGTGAAGGAAATGCTGAAGCTGATCGGCCTCGAACATCTAGCCGACCGTTACCCGTACCAGATGTCCGGCGGCCAGCAGCAACGCGTCGCGCTGGCGCGTGCGCTCGCGCCGAAACCGCAGGTCCTGCTGCTGGATGAACCGCTGTCGGCGCTCGACGCAAAGATCCGCGTATCCCTGCGTGAGGAGATCCGCCAGATCCAGATGAAGCTCGGCATCACCACGGTCTTCGTCACCCACGATCAGGAAGAAGCACTGTCCATCTCGGATCGGATCGTCGTCATGAACGCCGGTCGCGCCGACCAGATCGGCACGCCGTCGGAGATCTACAACCGCCCGGCCACCCGCTTCGTCGCATCGTTTGTCGGCACGCTCAACATCATCGATGCGATCGTCGTCGATCCGGCCGCCAACACCATCCGCATCGGCGACAACATCATCACGCTGCGCGAACCGATCGGCGCCTTGAACCAGGGCGACACCGTTTCGATCGCGCTGCGCCCCGAAGCTGGCTCGCTGTCTGAGAGCGCCACGGGCGATACGGCTTTGACCGGCACCGTCGTCTCGACGCATTTCTTAGGGTCCGTCGTGCGCACCAGGTTTACCGTGGGCGGCAACCAGATCTCGTTCGACATGTTCAACGCACCGGACAAGGTCCTGCCGCAGCCCGGCGAAACCGTGACCCTGCGCTTTGCCGCAAGCGACCTGCTGGTGGTCAAGGAATAGGCGCAGCGCGCCGCGATCGGAAAATGCTCGATCGCTAACAATACAGCAATATCAAACAGAAGAAGCCGGCAAGTGATTCAACTTGCCGGCTTCTTGATTCAATCTGTGAACATGGCGGCAGACCGCCTAAGCGGCATCCTCGACCGCGGTCACATTGGTCGGGATATAGTTCAGCACCGGGCCGAGCCAGCGTTCGACTTCCTCGATGGCCATGCCCTTGCGGGATGCATAATCCTCGACCTGGTCCCGTTCCACCTTGGCAACGCCGAAATAGTAGCTGGCGGGATGGCCGATATAGAAGCCCGAGACGGATGATCCCGGCCACATCGCATAGCTTTCGGTCAGCGTCACGCCTGTCGCCTTGGTGGCATCGAGCAGCCTGAACAGCGTTTCCTTTTCCGTATGGTCGGGTTGCGCCGGATAGCCGGGCGCCGGACGAATGCCGGCATATTGCTCGTGGATCAACTCGTCGCTCGTGAGCGTCTCATCCGGCGCATAGCCCCAGTACTCCTGGCGCACGCGCTGGTGCATGCGTTCGGCAAACGCTTCCGCAAACCGGTCGGCGAGCGCCTTGACCAGGATCGACGAGTAATCGTCGTTCGCCCGCTCGAACCGTTCGGCAATCGCCACTTCCTCGATACCGGCTGTCACCACGAAGCCGCCGACATAATCGGCCTTGCCGCTCGAAACCGGTGCCACGAAATCCGACAGCGCCACATTCGGCCGTCCGTCACGCTTGGAAAGCTGCTGGCGCAGCGTGAAAAGCGTCTCGAGCTCCGTGCTGCGCGTCTCGTCGGTGTACAGCTTGATGTCGTCGCCAACAGCGTTGGCCGGCCAGAAGCCGATCACCGCCTGAGGCCGGAACCACTTCTCCGCAATGATTTTCTCCAGCATCGCCTGCGCATCCGCAAACAGATGACGCGCGGCCTCGCCCTGCTTTTCGTCCTCGAGAATGGCCGGATAGCGACCCTTCAGTTCCCAGGTCTGGAAAAACGGCGTCCAGTCGATATAGGTCGCGAGTTCCGCCAGATCGTAGCCTTCGAACACTTTCGTGCCGAAGAACTGCGGTGGCTTCGGATCGTAGGATGTCCAGTCGACCTTCTCGGCATTGGCACGGGCGCGCTCGATCGGCAGCCGCTTCTTGTCCGCTTCAGAACGGGCATGCGCCGCTGCGACCTTCGCATATTCGCCGCGGATCGTCTCGACATAGCCATCCTTCGCGTCCGGCGACAGAAGTGCCGAGACGACGCCGACGGCGCGCGAAGCATCCGTGACATAGACGGCCTGGCCCCGCTCATAGCGCGGATGGATCTTGACGGCCGTGTGCACCCGGCTGGTCGTGGCACCGCCGATGAGCAGCGGCACGTTGAAACCCTGCCTCTCCATTTCGGCTGCCACATGCACCATTTCATCGAGCGACGGCGTGATCAGGCCCGACAGGCCAATGATATCGACCTGCTCGGCAATTGCCGTTTCGAGGATCTTCGTCGCCGGCACCATCACGCCGAGATCGACGATCTCGTAATTGTTGCAGGCGAGCACGACGCCGACGATGTTCTTGCCGATATCGTGGACGTCGCCCTTGACGGTCGCCATCAGGATCTTGCCGGCAGTCTTGCGCTGGTCGCCGCCGTTGAGGCGCTTTTCCTCTTCCATGTAAGGCAACAGCACCGCAACCGCCTGTTTCATCACGCGGGCGGATTTCACCACCTGCGGCAGGAACATTTTGCCCGAGCCGAACAGATCGCCGACCACATTCATGCCGGCCATCAGCGGCCCCTCGATGACATGCAGCGGCCGCGCAGCTTGCAGCCGGGCCTCTTCCGTATCGGCATCGATAAATTCGGTGATGCCGTTGACCAGAGCATGCGACAGCCGCTCTTCGACCGAGCGTTCGCGCCAGGCCAGATCCTGCACCCTTGCTTCCTTGCCGGGGCCGCCGCGATATTTTTCGGCCACTTCCAGAAGCCGCTCGGTCCCGTCGGCGCGGCGGTTCAGCACCACGTCCTCGCAGGCATCGCGCAGTTCCGGATCTATGTTCTCGTAGATCGCCAGCTGGCCGGCATTGACGATGCCCATGTCCATACCCGCCTGGATGGCGTGGTAGAGGAACACGGCATGCATCGCCTCGCGCACCGGCTCGTTGCCGCGGAACGAGAAGGAGAGGTTCGAAACGCCGCCGGAAATATGCACCAGCGGCATGCGCTCGCGGATGGTGCGCGTCGCCT
The DNA here is from genome assembly GCF_013317225.1 of Neorhizobium sp. AL 9.2.2. Classification (NCBI taxonomy): domain Bacteria; kingdom Pseudomonadati; phylum Pseudomonadota; class Alphaproteobacteria; order Hyphomicrobiales; family Rhizobiaceae; genus Neorhizobium; species Neorhizobium sp. AL 9.2.2. The sequence continues at coordinate 781,606 of NZ_JAALXU010000003.1, read as the reverse complement.
CGATGAAATCGACGCCGTAATTGTTGTGTTCCTCGATCCCGGTCGCCACCGCAAACACGTTCGGATCGAAGATGATATCCTCAGGCGGAAAGCCTGCCTGCTCGGTCAGGATCTTGTAGGCGCGGCTGCAGATCTCGACCTTTCGGTCATAGGTATCCGCCTGCCCCGTCTCGTCGAACGCCATGACCACGACGGCTGCGCCGTAATTGCGGATCAGCTTGGCATGCGCCAGGAACTTTTCCTCGCCTTCCTTGAGCGAGATCGAGTTGACGATCGGCTTGCCCTGAACGCATTTCAGTCCACCTTCGATGATCTCGAACTTCGAGCTGTCGATCATGACGGGAACGCGCGCGATATCCGGCTCGGCGGCGATCAGGTTGAGAAACTCGATCATCGCCTGGCCCGAATCGATCAGGCCCTCGTCCATGTTGATGTCGATGACCTGCGCGCCGTTCTCGACCTGGTCGCGGGCAACAACCAGCGCTGCCGCATAATCGCCGGCGGTGATCAGCTTGCGGAATTTGGCCGAACCGGTGACGTTGGTGCGTTCGCCGACATTCACGAACGGAATGTCCTTGGTCAGCGTGAAGGGCTCGAGGCCCGACAGCGACATGAACGGCGAATGCTCCGGGATCTCACGCGGCTTGTGCTTGGAGACGGCTTCGGCAATCGCGCGGATATGCTCCGGCGTCGAGCCGCAGCAGCCGCCGACGACGTTGACCAGACCTTCGCGGGCGAATTCCTCGACCTGCTTCGCCATCATCTCAGGCGTCTCGTCATACTGGCCAAACTCGTTGGGCAGGCCGGCATTAGGATAGGCGCAGATGAACGTGTCGGAAACGCCCGACAGTTCCTGCAGGTGCGGACGCATCGCATCTGCCCCGAGCGCGCAGTTGAGGCCGATCGTGAACGGGTTCGAATGGCGCACAGAGTTCCAGAACGCAGACGGCGTCTGGCCGGACAGCGTGCGTCCGGAAAGGTCGGTGATCGTGCCCGATATCATGACCGGCAGGCGAATGCCCTTTGCCTCGAAGCGCTCCTCACAGGCAAAGATCGCGGCCTTGGCGTTGAGCGTATCGAAGATCGTCTCGATCAGGATGATATCGGCACCGCCGTCGATCAGACCGTCGATCTGCTCGCCATAGGCAATCCGCAGGTCGTCGAAAGAGACAGCGCGGTAGCCCGGATTGTTGACATCGGGGGAAATCGAGGCCGTCCGGTTGGTCGGGCCGATGGCGCCGGCCACGAAACGGCGGCGGCCGTCTTCCTTTTCGGCGCGGATCGCGGCGCGGCGGGCAAGCCGTGCCCCATCGCGGTTGAGATCGTAGACAGCGCCTTCCATCTCGTAATCCGCCTGGGCGATACGGGTAGAGGAAAACGTGTTGGTTTCGAGAATATCGGCGCCGGCCTTGGCGTAACGATAGTGGATATCCTCGATCGCCTGGGGCTGCGAGAGAATCAGAAGGTCGTTGTTGCCCTGCTGGTGACAGGCGCAACCGATAAAGCGTTCTCCACGAAAATGGTCTTCGTTGAAGCCGAGCCCCTGGATCTGGGTGCCCATGGCGCCATCTATCACGAGAATGCGTTCGCGTGCGGCGGCCTTTAGCGCTGCAAGGATTTCCGCACCGTCGCGGCGATCGCCTTCGGGACCGAAGAGTTCATCAAACAAGGGACACACTCCTGAACAGCATCAAACGGTATTCATAATCATATAAAGATGCGTTTATATGATGTCCAGCCGTCGTGCCGTGAGTAATAAACGAATTGTCGATGACAGGCCATACTCCTCACGGTATAGCCTTGAAGCAGAATGCAAAAGGGAGAGAAGCATGAGCGACGCGGGCCAGGTATCGAAATTCTGGAGCGATCTGCCCTACCACCGGCGCTGGCTGCTGCAACAGGCTGACGGCCTGTTCGATTTCTTCCAACACAGGGCCATCAACCCCAAGGGCGGCTTCTTCGATCTCGATCCTACCGGCAACCCGCTCCCCGGCGACAATCCCGTTCGCGGCATTCACGCGTCTGCCCGCATGGTGCACTGCTATTCTATCGGCTATCTCTTGGGACGTCCGGGTACGGGCGACCTGGTCGACCACGGCATGAATTTTCTCTGGAACGGTCACCGCGACCAACAAAACGGTGGCTATGCCTGGTCGATGAACGACGATGGCCCGGCCGACAGCAACAAGCAGGGTTACGGCCATGCTTTCGTGCTTCTCGCCGCATCCTCTGCCAAGGTCGTCGGCCATCCGCTGGCCGACGCGATGCTCGCCGACGTTACCGACGTGCTGGAAACGCGGTTCTGGGATCGCGAACACGGCGCCATCGCCGAAGAATTCGCGTCCGACTGGTCGCCGATCGACGGTGGCAGCTACCGCGGCCAGAACTCAAACATGCACCTGACCGAAGCGCTGATGGCGGCCTTTGAGGCAACCGGCGAACGGCATTATTTGGATAAGGCCGAAAGCATTGCAGACCTCGTCATCCGCCGCCTTGCCGGCAGCGTGGGCTTCCGTGTCGCCGAGCATTTCGATACCGACTGGCAGATCGACAAGAACTACTACCACAAGGACGAGATGTTCCGCCCGGCCGGCACGACACCTGGCCACTGGCTTGAATGGGCCCGCCTGACGCTGCAACTGTGGACGCTTGGCGACAAGAAGCACGCCTGGATGCCGGATGCGGCCAAGAACCTGTTCGTGCAGGCCATGTCACTCGGCTGGGACAAGGAAAAAGGCGGCTTTTTCTACACACTCGACTGGGACGACAAGCCCGCCAAGACCAACAAGCTCTGGTGGCCGATGTGCGAGGGCGCGGCAGCGGCCCACTTCATCAACCAGCATCTGCCGGCCGACAGCTTCTACGAAGACAGCTACAGGCTGATCTGGGGCACCATCGCCAACAAGTTCATCGACCACAAGAACGGCGGCTGGCACGAGGAACTCACGGAAGATCTGGCGCCGGCTCACACCCTGTTTCCCGGCAAGGGCGACATCTATCACGCGCTGCAGGCATGCCTCATCCCGCTGTTTCCCGCGGATGGCAGCCTGACGAAGATGATCGTGGAGGCGGACGGCCGAATCTGACGGCCGGTTCCGCCGGTCAGCCAGCCGAGACCATCGAGCGGATCAGCGATACAAGGCTGTCGTAGTCATAGGGCTTGGTCACCAGGCCCGAACGCGACAGGCCTTCGGCGCCTTCGACATTGCGATCGCCCGTCGCGAAGATGACCGGGAGATCCGGAAATTGGGCGCGGAGTTTGATGGTCAGTTGCAGGCCTGTCATGTCGGGCAGATGCACGTCGGTAACCAGGATATCGACCGGCTGCTCGGAGGCAAGGCCCAGCGCCTCACCCGCTGTGCCGGCTTCGACGACGCCCATGCCGGCATCCTGCAGGAAATCGGCTGTAGAGATGCGGATCAGGGCTTCGTCTTCTACGAACAAAACCTTGATCGGTGCGGCGCGCCCTTCATTTGCTTCGGCGGCTACGGTCGACATATCAAATTCTCCGGCAGCAGCCATGGCTGCGTGTGTGTTACCAGTCTGATTCTGGTTGATAACCTAGCGGAATGTTTAGGCCAAGGCCCAGCCTTATCGGGTTTACCGATCAATTGCACGCCGGGATGAACAGGGTTCCGGAGCGAATGCGCGGTTTCTCTGACATATGGTGAAAAGCATGTGTATGAAGACCCCTCCCTGATTTGCCCGTTGGACGCTGCATTTAAGCCTGTGCTACAACGCGTTCAAGACATCCGCGCCCGTCTCTCCGCGCGCCTGTCGATCGCCTTTTCAGTAGGATGAGCGATGATCCTAAGCGAAATGACCGGGCGCACCGAACGCTTCGTACAGTTCATTCAGAAACGTGATTTCACCCGTGGTGAGGTCTATCTCCTTGCTGTGGTCGGCTTCCTGGTCGGCTTTGCAATTCGTCTGGCTCTGTCCGTTCCCATGAACGGCAAGGGAATCTACTTCTTTTTCGTGCCGTCGATCATCTTCGCCTCCGTCATCGGAGGCTTGAGACCGGGTGTGGTCGCTGCAGTCCTCTCCGTAATCGGTGTCTGGGCATTGAAGGAACTGTCACCCGTCAGCGCGACCTCGGCGGAACTGAGAGTGGTCGCTCTGACCAGCCTGGCAATCGCCGTCACCGGCAAGGTCCTGCATATCGCCCGGATCATCATCGCAAAGACCCAGGCCAAGGCCGAGGTTCGCGAGGCGCATCTGCGATCGATCCTCGACACCGTGCTCGATGCCACCATCGTCATTACCAAGGAAGGCATCATCGTCTCCTTCAATTCCGCGGCCGTTCGCCAGTTCGGATATACGGAAGACGAGGTCGTCGGACGCAACCTGCGTATCCTCATGCCGGAGCCCTACCACAGGGAGCATGACGGCTATCTCGAGCGCTACGCGCGCACCGGCGAGAAGCGGATTATCGGCCGGGATCGCGTCGTGGTCGGCCGTCGCAAGGATGGCTCCACCTTCCCGATGAAGCTTGCCGTTGGCGAAACCCGGTCGGGTGGCGAGACCTTCTATACCGGCTTCGTGCGAGATCTTACCGAACGAGCCGAATCGGCGGCACGATTGCAGGAAATGCAGGGTGAAGTCGCCCGTCTCGCGCGACTGAACGAGATGGGTGAAATGGCCTCGACCCTTGCCCATGAACTGAACCAACCGCTTTCGGCCATCGCGAATTATGTCCACGGCTGCGCAAGACTCCTGCGGGACATGGACGACGACATGGCGTCGCGATTGCGAGATGCGCTGAAGGAGGCCGGCAACCAATCTCTCCGCGCCGGGCAGATCATCAAGCACCTGCGCGAATTCGTGACGAAGGGCGAAACGGAAAAAGCACCCCACAACATCCGCCGGCTGATTGAAGAAGCGGCGGCTCTGGCCTTGGTCGGTTCTCGCGAAAACGGCGTGCGGACGATGTTCGAATTCAACGACGGCCCGGAAATCGTCGTCGCTGACAAGATCCAGATCCAGCAGGTCCTGACCAATCTGATGCGCAACGCAATCGAAGCGATGCGCGACAGTGAGCGGAAAGAGCTCACGATCCGCACGCTGGTCCAGGACGACGAGCACGTGGCCGTGGTCGTCGAAGACACAGGCCCCGGGATTGCGGAGGAGATCGAGGCCCAATTGTTCAAGCCATTCGTGACGACCAAGGCGGGTGGTATGGGAATCGGACTTTCGATATGCAAACGTATTATCGAAGCCCATGACGGTGAGATGGTGGTCACCCGAAATGTCGCCGGAGGTGCCACGTTCCGGTTCACGCTGCCGTTGTACAAGGAGGACGAAGAGAATGCCGACCGCTGACTACGTGGTGCATATCGTCGACGATGAAGAGCCGGTGCGCAAGTCGCTCGCCTTCATGCTGACGATGAACGGATTTGCCGTGCGCGTGCATGAAAGCGCGACAGCCTTCCTGAAATTTGCGCCCGGAACTCGCAACGCCCTGCTCATCAGCGACCTCAGGATGCCCGATATCGGGGGACTCGAGCTGATCAGGTCGCTCGCCGCCCAGAAGATCCGGATGCCTGTGATCTTCATAACCGGCCACGGCGACGTGGCGATGGCAGTGGAAGCAATGAAGGCTGGCGCTGTCGATTTCATCGAAAAACCGTTCGACGATACGACCATCATCGAAGCAATCGAGCGGGCTGCCAAGCTCCTCGTCGAAAAGCCGACGGAAGTGACCGAGGTGCAGGAAGTGTTGAGCCGCCTCCAGTCGCTCAGCGATCGCGAGCGCCAGGTCCTTCTGGCAGTCGTTGCCGGCTTGCCGAACAAGTCGATCGCCTACGATCTCGACATCAGCCCCCGGACGGTTGAAGTCCACCGCGCCAACGTGATGGCCAAGATGCGGGCGCGCAGCCTGCCGCAACTGGTTCGGATGACCATGGCGGCCGGCTTCGACCAGGAGTGACGCCGAACCTGAACAAACGGACAATCCGCGATTTAATTGCAACTTCTTGATCTAACGCAAAGTCCGCTTGGGGCGTGGCGCGCATATTACAATCGGCGTCCAATGTCGCCCTAGCGCCCCCCGGATCCTGGATAGTCCACGTGTTGTCACCCTCGACCACTATTGCAGTGATCGCTCCGGATGCCGGGCTTAGACAGTCGCTGGCGTTCGCGCTGGAGGTCGAAGGTTTTCAGGTTCTCTCCTACGAAAGCTGGTGCGCGGGCCACGCTTCGGCAGCCTCGTCCGCGTGCACGATCATCGACTCCCACGAGGTCCACGGCAACCTCGACGCCCAGCACAAGCTTCTCGACTCTCCCAGCCGTTTCATCATGCTGGCAGACGGAATGACGCCGATCCCATCCAAAAACACGGCGCGCATCCTGATAAAGCCATTCGATGGCGCCGAACTGCTGCGGATGGTGAGGGATTTCGCCCATCTGAGCCACGCCACGCCGGCACCGGTCGCTACGTAGAACTCCGTAGGGAGACACCTCAATATCGCCGACGAGTGGCTTGCGGCATCCTAGCTCTGATAACTTGGAGGAAGAGCCGTGAACGCTCCCGTCGCGAACGCCCAGGCAAAGATGCTAAACGCAACGCCGATCGCGTTTCCGTGTTCCTCCGCACCAGTCACCCGGGTTACCCAGGTCCAGACCTATGCCGGCGGCAAGGAAATCTACACGCCCGGCGAGAAATCCGGGACGTTCTACGAGGTCGAATTCGGCGCCGTCCGCCTCCATCGGCTGCTGTCCGATGGCCGCCGTCAGGTCATCGGCTTCTACCTTTCCGGCGAGACCTTTGGGTTTGAAGCCGACCGCACGCATGCCTTTTTTGCGGAAGCGATCGTTCCGACGGGACTGCGCAGCTTTTCCCAGCGCGGCAGTGGCGACGACATTCTGAAGCTCGCCTTGTGCGGCATGCTGCGCGCCCAGGAGCACCTGGCGGTCATCGGTCGCCAGACCGCGGTGGAGCGCATCGCCGGCTTCCTGCTGGACATGGCCAACCGCCAGGGCAATCTCGACCATTTCGACCTGCCGATGTCGAGACTCGACATCGCGGATTATCTCGGCCTGACGATTGAAACCGTTTCGCGTGTGTTCGCAAAGCTGCGCGCATCCAACCTGATCAAACTGCAAAGCGTCCGCTGCGTGCAGATCCAGGACTTCAAGGCCCTCGCCAGCCTCTGCGCCTGAGGCTGAGCGAACCCTCAGCCGCCGACACCATCCAAGATCGTCCGCATCTCGCGCACGATGACTTCGCTTGTCCGGTATGATTGGTTAGCTTCAAAACCGAACTCGACAGCTCTGCCGTCACCGCGCTTGAGAACAGCGCGGCAGGAGCCGTGGACCTCGCGGGCACCGGTGCAGTTCAACAATTCGACAACGTTTGCCGGCGTGACCCCGCTGCCCGGCATGATCGACAACCGTGTCCCGGCTTGATCGACCAGTTGCTTCAACAGGTTCACGCCGTCTATGGCGCGCGGAACCAGCCCGGACGTCAGGATGCGCCCAACGCCGAGCGTCATCGCCACGTCAAGGGCCTCAACCGGATCCGGCACCAGATCGAAGGCACGGTGCAGCGTCACACCGAGACCGTCAGCATGTCGCATCAGGCGTTCGAGCAGCGCCACATCGAGACGGCCGTCGGCCAGATTCGCACCGATCACCACACCCGCCAACCCGGCGGACCGCACAGCGTCGATATCGCCGAGCATGGCGGCCTCGTCACCGAGACCGAAGACGAAATCCCCTGCCCTCGGTCGGATCATCGCATAGACCGGGGTCGACGCTTTCGCCGCCAGTGCCATCAGCCCCGGCGACGGCGTCAGTCCGCCCAGATCGAGCGCCGCGCAGAGTTCGATCCGGTCGGCCCCGCCCGCCACAGCCGCCTCGAACCCCTCAGGCGTATCGACACAGACTTCGAGCGTGATCCGCATCGCCATCAGCCCTCCTGCCGGCCGAGCACCGCTGCCCCGACCAGCCCACCATCCGCCTGCCGAAGCGCCGGGATCACCAATGGGTAACTTATCCGGTTGAGGATGCGTTTGCGCACTGCTCCGTCCAACAGGTCGATCAGTGCCGGAACGGAGGCCAGTCCCCCTCCGACGGGCACGACCGACGCCCCTATCGTGTTGACCGCAAGCGCCAGGGGATCGGCAATCAGTTCCAGCCAGACGGCGATGGTCTTTTCCGCCAACACGTCGCCGGCCTGCCAGTCCGCGATGATCGTGTGGCTGGTCTCGGCTCTCTCATGGAGCAGGCCGTCGATACGCTCTATCCCGCGTGCGCCGCCGACCGTATCGGCACAGCCGGACTGGCCGCAACCGCAGGCCAGGCGCGGAATGTGGATCGTCTCGCCGGCGATCTCGACGGTCGTATTGACGATCGGCCCGTGGCCCCATTCGCCGGTCACGCCGCCCGCACCGCGCACCAGCTTGCCATCAATCGCCAGACCACCGCCGATCCCGGTGCCGATGATGGCGCAGAACACGACGTCATGGCCCTTGCCGGCACCTTCACTGGCTTCGGCAAGCGTCAGGCAATCGGCGTCGTTGGCCGCAACGACCGGCCTTCCGAGCCGCGCGGAAAGTTCCGCCGCCACGGGACGTCCTGTGATGCAGGGAATGTTGGCGGCAATCGAAACGCCGGTCTTGGGATCGACGATCCCGGTGATCGACAACGCCAGCGGCGTCGAGTCATTGTCTTCGACCAGATGGGCATGCCGCGCGATCAGGTCAGACAGCGCTGCCACGAACGCATCCCAGTCGGAAGCGGGTGTTGGAACCCGCTCCAGAGGCTCGATGACACCAGGCTTCGGCGACACCGCGAACTTGATGAACGAACCGCCGATATCGGCACAGAATACCGGCTTGTCGTTTCCGGTCGTGAACACGTTACCTGTCAACCAATCCGCTCCTTGAGCCATTCGTGCACGACGACCTCGTCTTCCGCGTCGAGGCCATGATTGGCATCGAGTACCCGGGCCGTCACGTCGGCCCCGGCCGTCCGTAGCCTGTCCTCGATCTCGCCGGCAAGTGGGCCGTAAAAATCGTTGGTGGCGCTGAGTGACAGGACCTCTGCCCCGGAAAGATCAACGACGGGTCGGTCTTCGAGCACGTTCATCGAGCGCAGCAGCACCGCTCTGCGGATGACCTCCGGGTAAAGCTGCATCGTCGCACCAATCATGTTGCCGCCGTTGGAATAACCTAGGAACGCGGTGCGAGCGGGGTCGGCACCATAGGCCGGAGCGATATCCTCGATGAACCCGACGAAAGCCTCCACTTCAGAAGTGATCTCCTTCTGGTCGAACGTCGTCTGGCTGAGCCTGCGGAAAAAGCGCGGATAGCCCTCGTCCAGCGAGCGGCCGCGCAGACCGATCAACAGGGCGTTGGGTGCCACTTTGCGTCCGAGCGGCAGCAGCGCCGTTTCGTTGGCGCCGGTGCCGTGCATCAGCACCAGCGTCGTGCCGTCCCAGTTGTCAGGCATGTGAACACGATGAACAAACGGCAGATCGCGGTAGATGACGCGCTCTTCGCCGGGGAGACCGAACTGCGGCAGCATCACCTTCAGCGCCTCGTGATCCGCCTTGAAATGCTTCGGAATGAACAGCTGGCTTCCGAGCGTCTCGACCGGTTCATCGGTGGCAAAACCCGGCCCGTCCGAGGCGAGTTCGATCAGCGTGCCGCCCGGCTCGCGCACGTAAAGCGAATGGAAATACTGCCGGTCGTGGATGTTCATCTCGCCCGAATCGGCAGCAACAAGATCTCCATACACCGCCTCGACCGCCACGCGATCCAAGGCCCGGAACGCGATATGATCGATTGCGCCCGTCCCCGGTGCTGCAGTCCAAAAGCCTGAAGCGTCGCGGACATCGACGATATCATGCGCATCCGAGACCAGACGCTGGATGTTGCCTTCCCGGCTTCCGACAGCCAACCCCATATGCCTCACAAGGAATTCAGCAGTCTCCTCGGGCTTCTCGGAAAGAATCGTCGCGCCGTAAAGCCTGCGGACTGCGTTTTCTTCGGCGATACCGCCATCCGGCCACCAGACCCAGGGTCCCGTCTCCTCGACGCCGACGAGCTTGACGATGATACCGTCCGGATCCGTCAGCCGCAGCACGGGCTGGCCGAATTCCTGCGCAGGCCCGGATAGCTTGATGTTATATTGGAGGGCCCTCGTCAGCCAGAAGCCGATCGCTTCCGGCGAAATCTCCAGGCTGATCTCGCTCGGCGCCCCATGCCCGACCCGACCGAGCGATCCATCTTCCCAGGCGAGAAACGTCACGATCGATCCGGGCGATGCGGCACCGTCGCCGTAAAACAGATGCAACTGCTGCGCATCCTCGAAACCGGCGGTGCGTTTCACCAGCCGCAATCCGAGGAAGCCGACATAGAAGTCGACATTCGCCTGTATCTTGCGGGTGATGGCGGTGATGTGGTGCAGGCCGCTGGTCATGTCGGAATTCCCGATTGGTCTTCGATATCAGCCATATGGACGCAATTTCTGGACGATGAAAAGATGCCGTGATGGGTGCGGCCGGTGCCGCACCGTTCACAAAGCGGCACCCGTCAGGCTTCGGGCTCGAGCGACATCATCAGGTTGGCCAAGAGCGCGGTCCGCGGCGCAACGCTCGACAGCAAGATATGCTCTTCGAACGTATGCGCGCCTGCGCCATCAGCGCCGAGACCATCGAGCGTGGGCACGCCAAGCGCTGCGGTGAAATTGCCGTCGGAACCGCCGCCGGTCGTGACGCCCTCCAGCGCGATGCCCAGATCCGTTGCGACCTTCGCTGCGCTATCGAACAGTCTCCGCCCCGCATCCGACTGCGCAAACGGCGGCCGGTTCATCTGACCCTTGATCTCGAACGTGATATCCGGATCGACCGGCTGCATGGCGGCGATCTTCGCCGTGACTTCCGTGGCTGTCGCATCGTCGGGCACGCGAACATCCACCTGCATGCGGCATTCCGCCGGCACCGTATTGCGACCGGTGCCGCCGCTGATCGTTCCGACCGTGACGGTGATGCCGCGCCCTGCGTCGTTCAGCGCCTCCAGATCGAGCACAAGCCTTGCTGCCGCCCGCACGGCGCTTCGTCCGTCCTGTGGCCGTGTGCCCGCATGCGAGGCCCGGCCACGCACGACGATATCGTACATCGCCACACCCTTGCGGGCGATGACGATCTTGCCGCCGTCGCGCGCGGGTTCCACCACCAGCGTATAACCGGCGCTACGCGCGCATTCCTCCATGAAGGCCCGCGACGAAAAGCTTCCGACCTCTTCGTCCGGCACGAAAACGAGATCGACCGGCATTCTGCTGCCCTTTGCAACCGCGATCTTCAACGCCTCCAGCGCCATCAGCGCACCGGACTTCATGTCGTAGATCCCGGGTCCGTAGAGCTTGTCGCCGTCCTGGCGAAGTGGGAGCTGGTTATCGATCACGCCGATCGCATGGACCGTATCCAGATGAGCGAGCACCAGAACCGATCTCTCGTTGCTCCCTGCCTGCCGGGGTGATCGGACTGCGAGAATATCGCCGAACCCGAGCGTGCCCGGCAGCCGTTCGGTGGAAAGCCCGGCCTTTTCCGCGATTGCTTCGACGCGATCAACCAGACGGTTCACCGCCGCCGCATTGCCGGAGGGTGTCTCGATCCGCACCCACTCTTTCAGCTCTTCGATCAGAGCCTCGGCATCGACATCACCAGCGGAAAGAACCTGCGTCATTGAAAGCTTCCTTTGAAAAATTCGCCTGTCTCTAGCGCTCGTTGACGAGCTGGAGGATCAGCTGCTGCACATTGCCGCCATCGCCGAGTTCTACCTTGTCGAAATCCCGGTTGCGTTGCTGATGGGCGGGAAAGATGACGGCGATCTTGCTCTGCAGTTCAGCCCGCACCTTGGTGCATTTCGGATCGCTAGGCACCGAAAGCCCGATACTGGCCGCTTCGATCTGGCGCACGAGATCCTCGATCATCGCGCCGTGGACCCGCTCATGCCGGCGCACGCCGTCAGTAAACGCGTCCCATTTCTGCTGAAGCGCTGGCGACAGCTTCGAGACAAGCTTTGGCAGCGTGTAGATGATGACGATGTTGGGGCGTGCCGAAACCAGCGTGCAGGCGCCGTCGGGCTGCGGCTCGTATTTGCGCGACCAGGTCAGCTTGAAATCCGTATGGGCGATCGCCCGAACCTGGCTGCCGACCTTGGGGCCGTTTTCGCCGATCGAGGAGTAGAGCTCGATGCCGGACGTGCCTTTGACCGGATAGGTCTTCACCTGCTCCACCGGCTTCCACTGCGCCTGGGCTGCCGCCGGCCAGAGACTAAGAGCACACAACAGACCGATACACCGAACTCTCTCGCGCACTCATCACCCGACATCTGAAATCAATGCCGCAACCTAGAGACAAGTGCGGCCGCTTTCAACTGCCGCAAAGGCTCCATAAGCAAAAGCCGTGACAACGAAGCCGACTTATCATACAGGTTAACGGGAGCAGATAACGAGAGCGCAAGGAGAGACGCATGGCTGGAGAGACGAGGCTGGAGCCGGCAAAGGGTGCAGGAACGCTGGTGTCTCAGCTGACGGATACATTGCGCCAGGCGATCGCCGCCGGTCAGTTCACGGCCGGTGCGCGGCTGCCAAGCGAAGCGCAGCTGACGGAGACCCACGGCGTCAGCCGCACCGTTGTGCGCGAGGCGATCGCCGCACTCCGCGCCGACCGTCTTGTGGAAGCGCGCCAGGGTGCCGGCGTCTTTGTGCTGGAACCACGGCAAAACAACCAGCCCACGATGCTCTCGCTCAACAATATCGATCTTGCTCAGGTGTCCTCGATGATCGAGCTCCTGGAGCTCAGAACCGCCGTCGAAGTCGAGGCTGCAGGCCTTGCAGCGGTGCGCCGCTCGCCCGCGCAGGAAGAAAGCATCTTCGAACACCACCACGCCGTCCGCGCCTGTCTCGAGGCAGACAAGCCGACCAGCGAGGCGGATTTTGCCCTCCATCTCGCCATTGCAGAAGCGACCAACAACCCACGTTTCCGCGAGTTCCTGACCATGATCGGCAAGCGGCTGATCCCCCGTGCGGCCCTGCGTCCGGACGATTCCGAATCCGATCAGGCGGCCTATATCGCCCTTCTCGACAAGGAGCATGACGCGATCGTCGTGGCAATTTCGGAAGGCGACGAAGAAGGCGCAAGGCAGGCCATGCGCAGCCATCTGCGTGGCGCGCAACTGCGCTACCGGACGTTGCTGCGCGAAGTTCGCCAATCTGTCAGATGACGTGTTGACACAAATTCATCATACATGTACGACAACATTGTCTGGAGGAGACACTGAGAGGATAACACTACATGACGCCTGAAGAGATCAAGGCAGCGCTTGGCGCCGGCCTGCTGTCGTTCCCTGTGACCCATTTCGATGCCGAGGGCCAGTTTCAGCCTGAAAGTTATCAGCGTCATATCGAGTGGCTTTCCGGCTTCGAGGCGCCCGTTCTCTTTGCCGCCGGCGGCACCGGAGAATTCTTCTCGCTGGCCCCCGATGAAATTCCCGCCATCGTGAAATCCGCCAAGGAAGCGTCCGGCAAGACCGCGATCGTCTCCGGTTGCGGCTTCGGCACGCATGTGGGCGTCGATCTTGCAAAGAAGGTCGAGAAAGCAGGCGCGGACGGCATTCTGCTTCTGCCCCACTACATGATCGATGCGCCGCAGGAAGGCCTGTACAAGCATGTGAAGGCGATCTGCCAGTCGGTCGGCATCGGCGTCATGGTCTATAACCGCGACAACTCCGTGCTTCAGGTCGACACGCTGCAGCGGCTCTGCGACGAATGCCCGAACCTGATCGGCTTCAAGGACGGCACCGGCGATATCGGCCTCGTGCGCCAGATCACGGCCACGATGGGCGACCGGCTGATGTATCTCGGCGGTATGCCGACGGCGGAACTGTTCGCCGAAGCCTATCTCGGCGCCGGCTTCACCACCTATTCGTCGGCCGTCTTCAACTTCGTGCCGGGTCTTGCTGTCGAGTTCTACAAGGCACTGCGTGCCGGCAATCGCACCCGCTGCGAACAGATCCTCACCGAATTCTTCTACCCCTTCATGGCGCTTCGCGGCCGCCGCAAGGGTTATGCGGTCTCCGCCATCAAGGCCGGCGTGCGCCTGCAGGGCTTTGATGCCGGCAAGGTCCGCCCGCCGCTCGACGACCTGACGGAAGAGGAAGAGCAGATTCTGCTGAAGCTCATCGGCGATCAGAAGCGGTGAACCCATGAAGATCGCTGCGGTCCGCACCCACCTTCTTGAACACAGGCTGGATGTCGCCTTCGAAAGCGCCTCGATGCGCTTTGATCGCCGCGCCCATATCCTGGTCGAGATCGAGTGCGACGACGGAACCATCGGCTGGGGCGAATGCCTCGGCCCGGCCCGGCCCAACGCAGCTGTGGTGGCGGCGTATACAAACTGGCTGATCGGCGAAAACGCGCTGGAAACCGAAAAGATCTGGGCGAAACTGTACAACGCCCTGCGTGACCAAGGCCAGCGCGGCCTGGCAGTCACCGCTCTCTCGGGCATCGACATCGCGCTGTGGGACATCAAGGGCAAGCATTTCGGCGTGCCGGTCTCAATCCTGCTTGGCGGCCGTTTTCGCGAAAGCGTCAAGGCCTATGCCACCGGCAGCTTCAAGCGCGACGGCGTCGACCGCGTCGAAGACAATGCCCGCGATGTCGCCCGCTACCGCGACGAAGGTTTCCACGCGACGAAGATCAAGATCGGCTTCGGCGTCGAGGAAGACCTCCGCGTCATCCGCGCCGTACGCGAGGCAGCCGGTCCCGACATGCGCCTGATGATCGACGCCAACCATGGCTATGACACGGTGGAAGCCGTCAAACTCGGCAATGCGGCGGCACGATACGATATCGACTGGTTCGAGGAACCCGTCGTGCCGGAACAGCTGGCCGCCTACCGCGAAGTGCGCGCCCGCCAGCCGATCCCGGTTGCCGGCGGTGAAACGTGGCACAGCCGGTGGGGCATGCGCGAGCCGGTGGAAACCCGCGCCGTTGACATTCTCCAGCCGGATCTCGCCGGCGTCGGCGGGTTTACCGAGGCCAAGCGCGTCGCCGATCTCGCAGCGCTCCATGGTATCCGCGTCGTGCCCCATGTCTGGGGAACGGCCGTCCATATCGCCGCCGCCCTGCAGTTCATGGCGGCGATGATCCCGAGCCCGGTTCGTGTCAATCCGATCGAACCCATTCTCGAATTCGACCGCACCGACAACCCTTTCCGCCAGGCGGTGATCAAAACACCGATCGAACATCGGCACGGCGTGGTGCAGATCCCCGATGGCCCTGGTCTCGGGATCGAGATCAACCGCGATGCGCTCAAGGAATTCAAAATGCCTGAACCGAAGTCGGGAGACGTCTGATGCTTGTTCGTCCGCTCTCCGGAGACGCGCCAACGACCAAACTGCCGGCGGGCGCAGTCGACTCGCAGATGCATATGTACCTGCCGGGTTTCCCATCGCAGCCCGGTGGTCCGGGCCTTCCAGTCGGCGCACTTCCCGATGCGGACCAGTATCGCCAGTTCATGGCATGGCTCGGCATCGATCGTGTCGTGATCACGCAGGGCAATGCCCACCAGCGCGACAACACCAACCTGGTCGCCTGCCTGAAGGAAATGGGCGATGTTGCCCGTGGCGTCGCTGCAGTCGCGGGTGATGTCTCCGATGGCGAACTCGACCAACTCGCCGAAGCCGGTATCGTCGGCCTGCGCATCATGGATCTGCCCGGCGGTGCCGTGGACCTTTCGGCGCTCGAAGCACTCGACGCCAAGGCTGCCGCCCGCGGCTGGATGCTCGCAGTCCAGTTCGACGGCAGCAATATCCTCGAGCATGAGCCACGCCTTGCCAAACTCGAGAGCCGCTGGGTGTTCGACCATCACGGCAAGTTCTTCTCCGGCGCAACGCCTGACGGCCCGGAAATCGCAGCGCTGAAGCGACTGATGGATATCGGCAGATGCTGGTTCAAGTTTGCAGGCGTCTACGAGTCCTCGAAGTCCGGCGCACCTGATTATGCCGATGTCGCGGCCTTCTCGCGCGATATCGCCGCCTACGCGCCTGAACGCATCGTCTGGGGCAGCAACTGGCCGCACAACCTTGCACGCGAGCAGAAGGACTATCCGGACGACGTCGCGTTGACCGACACGGTTCTAAGCTGGCTGGCGGACGAAGAAGCGCTTGAGCTGGCGCTCGTGAAGAACCCGGAACAGCTGTTTGGCCTTCCGGACTGGAGTGCATCGACCAAATAAATTTAATCACCGCCGGCGCGTGGAGGCGACGGCTTTTTGGAGGAGGAAGACATGAAACTGACGAAAGCCCTCGGGCTCGCATTTTGCTTGGCGCTGGCCACCACCACGGCCCATACCAGCGTCCGCGCGCAGGAGATCACCCTGCGCTCTGCCGATATCCATCCTGATGGCTATCCGACTGTCGAGGCAGTCAAATACATGGGCGACCTCGTCAAGGAACGCACCAGCGGCCGCATCGGCGTGCAGGTGATGAACAACTCGGTTCTCGGCGGCGAGAAGGACACGATCGAGCAGACCCGTTTCGGCGTCATCGACATGAACCGCGTCAATGCCGCGCCGTTCAACAACCTCATCCCCGAGACGGTCGTTCTTGGCCTGCCCTTCCTGTTCCGCTCGACCGACCACATGCATAAGGTCGTCGACGGCCCGATCGGCGACAAGATCCTTGCCGCCTTCGAACCACACGGCCTGATCGGTCTGGCCTACTACGACAGCGGCGCGCGCTCCTTCTACACCACCAAGAAGCCGGTCGAAAAACTGGCCGACCTCAAGGGCATGAAGATCCGTGTCCAGCAGTCCGACCTCTGGATCGCGATGATGCAGGCCTTCGGTGCAAACCCGACGCCGATGCCGATGGGCGAAGTCTACTCGTCGCTGGAAACCGGCGTTGTCGACGGTGCTGAAAACAACTGGCCGTCCTACGAATCGGCCCGTCATTACGAGGTCGCCAAGAACTATTCGCTGACCCAGCATTCGATGAACCCGGAAATTCTGGTCATGTCGAAAGTCTCCTGGGACAAGCTGACGCCCGATGACCAGAAGGTCATCCGCCAGGCCGCGAAGGACAGCGTCGTCAAGATGCGCGAACTGTGGGCTGCCCGCGAAAAGTCTTCGGAAGAAAAGGTCCGCGCCGGCGGCGTAAAGGTCATTACCGTCAACAAGGACGAGTTCTCGGCCGCGATGAAGCCAGTCTACGACAAGTTCGTGACCGACGCGAAGATGAAGAGCCTGTTGGAAGAAATCCAGGCCGTCAACTGACAGCCCTGATCGGCCGGCCCCGCCACACCGGGGTCGGCTGTGCTTTTCCGACATCGGGGAACCTGTCGGGCTTTGGAGGACGGGACAATGCGAAATTTCATGCAGGCGATAAGACCTGTTCTTAGCATGATCAGCCGATCATCATTGTGGATCGCCGGTATCGGCATGGTCTCGATGACCCTGATCGTCGGCTGGCAGGTTTTCAGCCGTTATATTCTCAACGATAGTCCCAGCTGGTCGGAGCCGTTGTCGCTCTATCTGATGTCCTGGTTCATCATGCTTGGCGCTGCGGTCGGTGTGCGCGAAAGCGTCCATCTCGGGCTCGACGTTGTTCGCTACATCATGCCGCCGGCCATCCAGCGGGCCATGGACCTGCTCAGCCTCGGACTGATCGTGCTGTTTGGCATCGGCATGGCCTATTACTCATCGCTTCTGGCGATCGGGACCTGGACGGCGCGCATCCCCGTTCTCGGATGGCCTGGCGGTACGGATTTCTTTCCGATGATCGTCGGTGGCGCAATGATATCGATCTTTTCACTCGAACGTTTCATCGACGTCGCGATCGGCGAGGAAATCGCAGCGGACGTACTTGTGCAGGAGGCCGCATAATGGCCTATACTATTCTTTTCGGCGCCTTCACCTTTCTGATGATCATCGGGATGCCGATCGCATTTTGCCTCGGCATCGCATCCTTCGCGACAGTGCTCTATATCGGCCTGCCCCCGATCGTCGTCTTCCAGCAGATGAATTCCGGCATGAACGTGTTTGCCATGATGGCGATCCCGTTCTTCATCTTCGCAGGCGACCTGATGGTACGCGGCGGTATCGCCACTCGGCTGATCCGCTTTGCGGCCGGCCTGGTTGGCCACATGCGGGGTGGCCTCGGCCAGGTCAACGTGGTCGCTTCGACCCTGTTCGGTGGCATTTCCGGTTCTGCGGTGGCCGACGCTTCGGCGGTCGGCGGCCTGATGATCCCGCAGATGGCAGCTCGCGGCTATGACCGGGATTATGCTGTCAACGTGACGGCAAATGCTGCGATCATCGCGCTGATGATCCCGCCGTCGCACAACATGATCCTTTATTCGATCGCAGCCGGCGGCAATGTCTCCGTCGCCGATCTCTTCACCGCGGGCATCATTCCCGGACTGCTTCTCGCCGCCGCCTTGATGGTCACGGCCTGGTGGGTTGCCGTCAAGCGCGGTTACCCGGCGGACCCGTTCCCCGGCTTCAGGCGTGTGGGTTACTACTTCCTGGCGTCGCTCCCGGGCATCCTCCTGATCGCCATCATTTTCGGCGGTGTCCGCTCGGGCGTGTTCACGGCAACGGAAAGCTCCTGCATCGCGGTACTCTACGCCTTCCTTGTCGCGATGATCGTCTATCGCGAACTGAACTGGGATGGTTTCGTCGAAGCGGTTATGGGTGCTGTCCGCACCACGGCAATGGTCTTGCTGGTGATCGGCATGGCTGCCTCGTTCGGCTGGCTGATGGCTTTCCTGCAGGTGCAGACGCTGATCATCGCCGCGATCTCGGCCATCTCTGACAATCCGATCATCGTGCTCTTGATGATCAATATCATCCTGCTGGTGCTTGGCACGTTCATGGACATGGCGCCGATGGTGATCATCGCAACGCCGATCCTGCTGCCGGTCGTCAAGGCGTTCGGCATCGATCCCGTCCATTTCGGCGTGGTAATGATCCTCAACGCCGGTATCGGACTGAACACGCCTCCGGTCGGAACCGTGCTCTTCGTCAGCTGCGCGGTGGGCGGCATCACCATCCGCGAAGCTATGAAGACCATCTGGCCGTTCTTTGGCGCCAGCATCTTCGTGCTGCTGCTGGTCACCTATATCCCCGGCCTGTCGCTCTGGCTGCCGGCTCTGTTCAAGTAGGCCGAGGCTGTTCAAGTCGGATAGTCATCGCTCCTGAAATCAAAGGTCCCGTCCAGCACGGGACCTTTTGCATTTTGGAGATGTCAGGCTACAGTCCGGCTTTGATTTGATCCGGATATTTGCTCATGACCGATACCGTTACCGACCGCTTCCTCCGATACGTCGTCATCGATACCCAGTCGGATGCCTCCTCACCCACCCAGCCATCGACCTCGAAACAGCTGACGCTCGGCCGTGTTCTGGTCGAAGAACTGCTGGAGATCGGCCTCTCAGACGCGCATCTCGACGAACACGGCTATGTCTATGCAACGGTGCCGTCCAATACGGGTAAGAACAACGTGCCCGTCGTCTGCTTCTGCGCGCATATGGATACGGCACCAGACTTCAGCGGCACCGATGTTAAGCCGCAGGTAATCCGTAACTACCAGGGCGGCGATATCGCACTTCCCGGCCATGCGGGTCGCGTGATCCGCGAGAGCGAGCACAGGGAACTGAAGAACCAGATCGGCCACGACATCATCACCTTCGACGGCACGACGCTTCTCGGCGCCGACGACAAGGCGGGCCTTGCCGAAATCGTCACGGCCGCGAAATACCTGATCGACAACCCCGACATCAAGCACGGCGCGATCCGCCTCCTCTTCACGCCCGACGAAGAGATCGCCCGCGGTGTGGAAAAGGTGGATATTCAAAAGCTCGGCGCCGATTTTGGCTATACGCTGGATGGCGAAACAGTCGGCACGATCGAGGATGAGACGTTTTCTGCCGACGCGGTCGAGATCGCCATCACCGGCGTCGCGATCCACCCCGGTTTCGCCTACGGAAAGATGGAAAACGCGATCCGCATCGCCGGCGCCATCGTCGATCGCCTGCCAAAACACATGGCGCCGGAAACGACGAAAGGCCGGGACGGCTTCATCCATCCGACGGATCTGAGCGGCAGCATGGAGAAGGCAAAGATCAGCCTGATCATCAGGGACTTCGCCGACGAGGGTTTGAAGACCAAGGAGACGTTGCTCGAGGATATCGTCAAGGACGTCATGCACGACTATCCCGGTTCGACCTACACGTTCACCGTCATCGAGCAGTATCGCAACATGAAGCTGGTGCTCGACCGTCATCCTGAGATCGTCGAGAATGCGATCGATGCGATCAAGCGGGCCGGTCTGACGCCGAAGCGCGGCAGCATCCGCGGCGGCACTGACGGTTCAAGGCTATCCTTCATGGGCCTGCCCTGCCCCAACATCTTTGCCGGCGGCCATGCATTCCACTCCCCGCTGGAATGGGTCAGCAGCCAGGATATGGAAAAGGCGGTCGACACGATCGTTGAACTGGCCAAGCTCTGGGAAGAGCGCGCCTGAGCCTATGTACGCAACCGTACAGTCTTTGCCGACATGAACACGGATCTGGAACCTAAGCGAGCCTCGCGGGTATGAATAAAAAGCTCGCTAGGTACCCACATGCCCCGATTTTATTTCCACGTTCGTGACGGCAAAGATTTGATCGAAGACGAAGAAGGCAACGATCTTCCGGATCTTCCAAGCGCCCTGGCCGAGGCCGAGGCGTCTGCGCGCGAAATCATGGCCGACCGGTTGCGACAGGGTCGTCCTTCCGTCTCACCAATGATTGAAGTTCGCGACTACAAGGGAACGAAGGTTGGGGAGTTCTCCCTGCCCGCGGCGACAAACTGAGGTCGACGTCTACCTCAAGGGTCCGATCAGACGCTCGTATTCCCGCTCGCATTCCCCGTAGGCATCTTTGGCGAAATCCTCGAGTGCGCTACGGTCTCTGACGATGATCATGCCACGCTCGGAGTAGATCAGCTTGCGACCCTCGAGCAGATGCAGTGCCGTCGTCACGCTCGGTCGGCGGACAGCCAACATGATCGAGAGGAATTCGTGGGTAAGGCTGATCTCGTCGCCGTCGGTCCGATCGTGACACATCAGGATCCACCGGGCCAGACGTTCGTCGATGTGATGGACGGCGTTGGACAGTGACGTGTAGGCCCCCTGGACTGACAGGGCCTGGCTGTAGCGCGTCAGAAGGTTGAGACAGGCGCGATCCTTCAAAGCCAGCTTCAACTGATCTGAGGCCAGACGGTAACCACGGCCCTCCACTTGCATAAAGATCGAATAGGGGTCCGATTCCGCGTCAAGGACCATCGCCGTGGGGGTCATTCCGTCGCGACCAAAAATTCCGATCTCCGCATGCTGCCCTTGCGGAGACCTCGCCACAATCGAGGCGATACCGGATTCCGGGAAATAGGCGTGCAGGGGCGTTTCGTTCGGAGCCGATAGCTCGGTTCCACGCGGAAGATCGACATGTTCGAGATGCGGCGCAATTGCTTCGAAGCTTTCTCGGGGCATCAGCCGGAGAAGCGAATTCCGGACCGTATCTTTCTGAATGTCACCCATCGCCAACCCTTGAAGGCAGAGACCAGCCTGCTCGGCCTATGGAGATATCTCCGCCTGAATAGAATGATTCCATCTATGTCCATAAAATAAGCGAGACAACCCGCTTCCCAACGTCGGTACGCTATCAGACCAACGGACAAAGTCCGAAGCAAATTGATTAGAACGAATCCGCGCTTTCAACACAGTGACCCTTTGGAACTGGTTTGTCGAAACATATGATTTTATTGCTTGAAGATCAGCCGCTCATTTCGTTGGATATCGAGGACGCGCTCGGGGCTGCTGGGCTGAATAACGTCATCAATCTGCGCTCGAAACAAGCTGCGCTGGAATGGCTGCAGAAGAATGTTCCGAGCATTGTCATTCTCGATCTTCATCTGACCGATGGTGATTGCTATGCGGTCATCCAGGTGTTGCATGACGCTCGCATCCCATTCGTGGTCTACTCGGGCAGTGAAAAGCCGCAGGACTGGGAAAACGAACTCTTCAGCGATGGCGTCTGGATTGACAAGCCGGCCGATCCAGCGTTCGTCGTTTCCGTCGTCGAGCAGAAGCTCGCCGCGGTTTCAGCCAGAGCTTAGACTGACGCTGACATCTCCATCACGCGCTGATATTCAACCTCACCTCCGCCATAGCAGTCGGCTGCGAGTTTCTCCAGCGCCGGACGGTCTCGCACGACAATCGTTCCCCGATACGAATGGATCATTTGCCGACCTTCGAGCACATGCAGCGAGGTCGTTACACTCGGACGCCGGACGGCAAGCATGATTGCCAGGAATTCGTGCGTGAGGTTGACTTCGTCGCTGCCCGTGCGGTCGTGACACATCAGGATCCATCGGGCCAGACGCTGCTCAATCGTCTGGGTGGCATTGGTCAGCGCAGTCAGAGCAACCTGCACCGAAGAAACATGCGCCCACCGGAAAAACACCCGGCGTATCTCCGGCCTGCTCCAGATGAGGTCAACCATCTGCCCGACCTCGATGCGTGCGCCGTGCCCCGGAACCTGCATGATGACCTTGTACGGGTTACGATCGGATCCCAGTATCGCCGACGCGGGAGACATGCCTTCCCGCCCGAACAGTCCGATCTCGGACTGCTTGCCGCGCGCAGAGATCGCGACGGTCGACCCGATCCCGGAATAGGGGAAATAGCAGTATCGGTCGACTTCGTCGGGTCCGGAAAGGAGCATGCCCTGCGGCAATTCGAGCTCCTCCATGCAGCGTTCCGCGTGCGAGTAGTCGTCCTCGGACAACAGGGATAGCAGCGTGTTGGGTGATCGCATTGGTTTTCACCCGTCCTCTGTGATCGTTACCCTGTTATATTTGGATCACGAAGTCGATCTGTGTAGCCCCCCGGGGGCACTTATCGTTCGGCTTCGAGATCCAGTCTTCCGAGAACCAGATCGGCGCCCTTCGATTTCTCCAGCACCAACCGAACATTCGGCATGTCGTTTCCGTGGATCTTGTCTTCGAACGCCTGGCCGGCCAGACCGTAGAACGTCCATCGCGCCTCCAGACGCCGTTGCAGCTCCTCGATCGGCGGGGCGAGCAGGATCCGGTAGTCGAACAGCGGTGCAAGACGCTCCCAGCCACCCTCGCCCAGCAGAAGATAGTTGCCCTCGATCACGATGAACCGATGGCGTGGCGAGACGACCCGTGCCGCAGCGATCGCCAGTTCGCGCGACCTGTCGAACACGGGTACGAGCACTTCATCCTTGGCCGCTTTCACGGCCTGGACGACATCGATAAAACCGCGCAGGTCGAACGTATTGGGCGCACCCTTGCGGGCGAGCAATCCGCGCTCCTCGAGAATGCCGTTGTCCATGTGGAAACCATCCATCGGCAGGACTTCGGCTGTTTCCCCCCGTCCGGAGAGCTTGGATGCCAGAATGTCGGCCAGTGTCGACTTCCCCGCTCCGGGCGGTCCTGCGACCGCGATGAGCGAGCGAGACTTTCCCTCCTCCGTCTTCAGGATAAGGTCGCACAGTTCGTCGAGTTGCATGTCCGCCATCGCTATTGCCTTTTCGTTTGCCCACTCATTCCCGACGCGGTCGTTTCATTCAAGATGCGCGTGATGAAATATACCGTCGCGCGACAATCCAGCAGCCGGCAGCCCAGGCTGCACCCGCACACCACCCCGCCATCACGTCTGTTGGATAGTGAACGCCGAGATAAAGGCGGCTGAGACCGACCAGCAGGGTCAGCAGGATGCCGGTCGCGAGGAAAAAGATGCGGGTCGAGCGATATTGTTCGGCACGTGACAGCAGGGCCGCAAGGGTGAGATAGGTCACCGCCGAAAGCATCGCATGCCCGCTCGGGAAGCTCAGGTCGTGGACATTGACGAGATGCGGTACGATGTCCGGCCTAGGCCGCGCCACGCCGAGCTTGAGAAGGTTGCTGAGCAGCCAACCGCCGAGAATGGATAGAAACATGAAGACGGCGATCGAGCGGCGGCCCGCGAGCAGAAGATAGATCGTGGCAAGCACGGTCATAAGCGATAGCACGGTGATGCCGCCAAGCGCGGTGATGTCACCGACCGCATGGGTCAGCCAGTAGGGACCGATGGGCACCGAAGGGTCGCCTGCCTGGCGCAGAGCAAGCAGTATCCGTTCGTCGAATTCGTGCGTTTCGCCATCGATCACGATACCGGTCAGGCTGATGAACAGGAAGAGGCTACCGGCCAGGAGTGAGAACATGATCAGGCCAAGAGGCTCAAACGTCATGAACCGCTCGGCAATGATCGTTCTCAGGCGTTGCAGCACGGCATCGTCTCCGGGTTTGCATCATCAGCCGCGATGGCGACGACGTCGTTGTCGGTTTCATTGCTGCAACAGATAGGCAGGAGAGACGTGAAGGCAAAGAAGGTGCATGAAGAATGTGTTGTGGAGGCATCATCGCTCCTTTCACGACACGGCCACAATTGATCCTGCTTTCGGCTGCCATAGGTATGGCTCGATCAATCGGGGCCACGGGGCATTGCTGAAGACAGGAATTTTGGAACGCTGGAACCAACAGACGCTGGCGCGGCAATTCCTGTTTGCCGGCGGCATCGTGTCCATCGTTGCAATGCTGCTGGTCGGCGCCTTCGTGACGAACCTCATCGAGGATGCGGTCACACGCAATTCTGCGGCTACCACCGCACTCTATGTCGATAGCATCATTGCGCCGATCCTGCCGGATCTCAAGACAACGGACACGCTCGACGACGTGACCAACCGGGTTCTCGACGAAACCTTCGGTCAGGGCGCTCTCGGGAAGCAGGTCGTCTCCTTCAGGCTGTGGCGCGCAGACGGCACCGTTCTCTATGCGACGGACAAAACGATCCAGGGCAAACGTTTCCCGCCGGGCAAGGATCTGACCGCAGCCTTTTCCGGCAAGATGGTCGCACAGTTCGACTATGTCGATGATGCCGAAAGTTTCGATCAGCGCAGTTTCGGAAAGCCGCTTCTCGAAATCTACAATCCGATCCTGCAGCCGTGGTCCGGCGAGGTGATCGCGGTCACGGAATTCTACGAGATCGCCGATGATTTCCAGCAAAGCCTGTCGCAGGCGCGCCTTCAGAGCTGGCTGGCCGTCGCCGGGGTCACGACGACGTTCTTCCTGCTTTTGTCGGCGATCGTCTTCAAGGGCAGCCGGATGATCGAGGCGCAGCAGCGCAGCCTCACGGAGCGGGTGGTGGATCTGCAGAGCCTGCTGACCCAGAACAGGACCTTGCACAGCCGTGCACAGCGCGCGTCGCAACGCGCAACAGCGTTGAACGAAGGCTACCTGCGGCGGCTGGGTGCCGACCTGCACGACGGCCCGGCCCAGCTTGTCGCCTACGCGGCGCTGCGCGTCGACAGCGCGCTCCTGGTCGATCCGGAAGCTCCCCGCGATGTCCGGGAAGCGGAGGTTGCTGCAATCAAGGCGCGCTTGCAGGAAGCGATGGATGAGATCCGCAGCATCTGCAGCGGGCTTGTCCTGCCGCAGATCGAGACGGCAGCTGTGCCGGAAATCCTCGAAAAGGTCGTTGGCGCTCACCGCGAGCGGACTGCGGCGACCGTTGACCTCAAGATCGCATCGCCCGCCAGACCGCTTCTTCCTTCCGCCAAGATCTGTATCTACCGCTTTGTCCAGGAAGCGTTGAACAACGGATACAGGCACGCCGCTGGCGCAAACCAGACAGTCACCCAAACCTACGAAGGCAACATGATCATTGTCGAGGTAAGCGACGATGGACCCGGCTTCGACAAATCCACTATAAGGCCGGAAGGCCTGGGGATCGCTGGTCTCAGGGAGCGGATTGAAAGCCTCGGGGGAACCTTTGATCTCGCGACGTCTTCTCGTGGAACAACGGTCAGAATGTCGCTGAACGTTCATGAATCGGAGCATGTATGAAAGCCCCAACCAGAATAGCCGTCATCGACGATCACCCGCTGTTTCGCGAGGGAGTGATCCGCAGCCTCTCTGAAATGGGGGGTTTCGAGATCGTGGCGGAAGGTGGCTCAAAGGACGAGGCGCTTCATATCGTCGAGCATATACGCCCCGACGTGATGCTGATGGACATCTCGATGCCCGGAAACGGACTGCAGGCCGTTGCCGGCGCCGTCGAGGTCTGGCCCCCTATCAAGATCGTCATGCTGACCGTATCGGAAGCCAACGAGGACATTGCAGGTGCCCTGAAGCTTGGAGCGAAAGGCTATGTTCTGAAAGGCATCGGATCCCGCGAACTGGCCGACGTCGTCCGCACCGTTGCCTCTGGAGAACCCTACCTGGCCCCTAGCCTCTCTGCCCGGCTTCTCGCCGGCATGGCAAAGGAAAGGGAAAATGCCGCCAAGCAGGATCTGATGGCGGAATTGACGGATCGCGAACAGGAAGTCCTCAACCTCGTGGCATCGGGTCTCAGCAACAAGCGGGTGGCGCAACTGCTCGATCTGCATGAGAAGACGGTCAAGCACCACATGACGCGCATTCTGTCGAAACTCAAAGTCTCCAACCGCACCGAAGCAGCGCTGGCCCTTCGCGACGCGACCGAAAGTCGGACGGGCGGAGCAGCCTAGCGCGGTAACCGTTAGCGGCTCAGCGTCTCAAGTCGCTTTCGGTCCGATCGTGTGGCCTCGCGGTTCACGATCGGTCTTTGCCGTGAATCCCGCATCTCGTACCGATCGCCTGAGATCCGCTCTGTGGTTCCGTTCGCATGACGAACAGACAGCGAGCGCGAATTCTTAGAGGTCTTCTTCCGTCCTTCGGCCGAGACGTCCGGTGTCTCGGGTGTCGTCCCGATCGCATTGTCCTTTTGGGTGCCGGTGTTCTGCGGTCCATCAGTCACGGCTCCATTCGCCGGAGCATCAGAGGGTGTCCCCGACGTACCGGCATTTTGCGCGTCCCCGCGATTGCCCTCTCCCGGCGCACCGCTACCAGAGCCGCCCTTGCCCCCGTCACCCTTCGATCCGCCATCCGCGCCGTCACCCGCTGAGCCGCCGCTCTGCCCTGACCCGCCTTGGCCTGAACCACCTGGGCCAGAGCCACCGGGACCAGAGCCACCCGAGCCAGAACCACCTTGCCCCGAGCCACCCTGACCCGAGCCTCCCTTGCCACCATTACCGCCGGCTCCGCCCCCAGACCCTGCACCGCCATTGCCTTGCGCCTGTGCCTGGGCGATGCTGATCAGCATTCCATCCGACGCCACATCGAAACGAAGCTGCACAGGCAGAAACACCGTGACGAATGCTGCGGTGGTGACGGCGGTGAGTATGTCTCGGCGTGTGATCATCTGTTGGCTCTTCAAATGTGCCGTGACAAAGGGCGCATTGCCCGTCGTATCGGCCTCTTGCCACATGAGGTGTCAGCATCCCGCCTGCGCAGTGCACTGAGTATTTGAAATCCATCGGCCGCCGGAATTGTTCCGTCTTTTCCGTCTCTTCGGCAAGATCAGCGAAGTGTCAGCCTTTGGTCCCATACCGCACAGGACTGAAGCCCAATGGCTGGAACGAACCACCCGCTCGGCCATTGTCAGGTCGTATCAAGGCGCTGAACACATTATCCTTTTGGGTATCAGGACATCGCCATACTCATCCAGAACGGGGTCGAAAACGACCGTTGCATCTGGCGGAACATAAAACTGCCGGGCCGGTCCCGTCGCAGGCATCGAAAGGTAAACGTTATGAAAACGAAGATCCTCGTTCTTTCTACCCTTCTCAGCATCGGCATTGCGCCGGTCGCTATGGCGCAGCAGGGCACGGTTAATGGTGCAGCAGGCGGCGCGGTTACCGGCGCAATCGTCGGCGGACCTGTCGGCGCAGCCGTTGGTGGCGTCGCTGGCGCGATCGTCGGCAGCGCAATCGATCCGCCGCCGCAGCGCGTCGTCACCTATGTCGAGCAGCAGCCGATGCCAACCGAACGCGTCGTCGTCAAGGAGCGCATCGTGGTCGGCCAGGCGGTTCCTGAAACCGTCGTTCTCTCGCAGATCCCAGAAGCGCCGGAATATTCCTACACGGTCGTCAACGAGGAACGCGTGATCGTGGATCCGCAGACCCGCAAGGTCGTCCAGATCATCCGCTAATCGCGATCGAAGGATTTCCCGTCAGCCTCGCCTTCCGAAAGGAACGCGAGGCTGATTTGCATTCAGATGCCGGTCATCGGCGACGAACTCAGACCGCGCAATGCGACTTCGATATCGTTACTCGATGCGCAACTTTTCGCCCCATCTCGCTCGCAATTTGGAACAAACGTGGTGGTATTCAGTGGGCCGACCGCTAATATCTAAGGTGGCCCAAAGGCGGCGCCCGACCGGATATGTCGCCGTCACCGATCACAATGCGAAAAGCACTGGAGGACTTCACCATGAGCCTGCGTATCAACGACATCGCCCCGGACTTTACTGCCGAAACAACCCAAGGCACGATTGAATTCCACAACTGGATCGGCGACGGCTGGGCGGTTCTGTTTTCCCACCCCAAGAACTTCACGCCCGTCTGCACCACCGAACTCGGCACGATGGCGGGGCTCGAAGGCGAATTCACCAAGCGCGGCGTCAAGATCGTCGGCATCTCGGTCGATCCTGTCGAAAGCCACGGCAAGTGGAAGGACGATATTCGCACGGCAACCGGCTACGATGTCGATTATCCGTTGATCGGCGACAAGGATCTCAACGTCGCGAAACTCTACGACATGCTGCCGGCAAGCGCCGGGTCATCGTCTGAGGGCCGCACACCTGCAGACAACGCGACGGTACGTTCCGTCTACGTCATCGGTCCAGACAAGAAGATCAAACTGATCCTCACTTACCCGATGACAACAGGTCGCAATTTCAATGAAATCTTGAGGGCGATCGATTCGATCCAGCTGACGTCAAAGCATCAGGTCGCAACGCCCGCCAACTGGCAGCAGGGCGACGATGTGATCATTACGGCAGGGGTTTCGAATGAGGATGCGCTTGCGCGTTTTGGATCGTTCGACACGGTTCTTCCGTATCTGCGCAAGACGAAGCAGCCGTCGGCCTGAGCCCTACGGTCCACAATGTGCAAACAGGCGCATGGAAGAAATCCACGCGCCTGTTTCAGGTCTAACTAGTCGCGCTCAGCGGCACTGTACAGAAGGAAGCCGATTGCGGCTCCAATCGCAAGCGCGCCGACGAGTGCACCGGTTGCGGTACCCGGGTTGCGGCGTACGACCTCCGAAATGTCATGGCTGCCGTGCTGCAATTGCCGCGCCACCTGGCGGGCACGCGGCGCGAGATAGCTGGATGCCTCGCTTGCCGAAGAGCTGGCCTGTTTCATGAGAGCCGAACGCAGGTCGGCGAGCTGATCGGACAGACGATCGATGTCGGAGGAAATATCGCGAGCCATGGGGTATCCTTCTTGATAGGTGAATGACTATCAACGGGTACGTCGCGAGGTGGTTCCTGACTTATCTTTCTGAAGGTGCAAAAGTTCCCAGAAAAGATGTCGAGACGAAACGATCTGGGAAAATAGTGGCGGAGAAGATGGGATTCGAACCCACGATACCCTTCCGGGTATACTCCCTTAGCAGGGGAGCGCCTTCGACCACTCGGCCACCTCTCCGCACTGTTCCCTAAAAGGGAACGATCGCGTCCTATCTGCTTCGCCCTGCCGGCGTCAACCGTGTTGCCGCTCGCACGCGACGATTAGGGCCTTTGCCCCACGGCAATCGCTCTCAGTGCTTGTTCTCGCCCCAGTATCCGATCACGCACATGCGCTTCTTGTCGTGGCCGCGGGACTTGAGATGATTGCGGATCGGCCGAGCTTCGGACTTCTCGCATCCGATCCAGATATAGGTGTCAGGCCCCGCCTGCTCGATGACAGGAAGAACGACGGGACCGAGGATCCCGGCTTTGCCAGGCGCAATCCCCTTGCGATGCAGCCAGGTGATCTCGACCGACGCCCTGGAGCAGAGCGGCAACTGATCGGCAACGTCGTCGACTTCGATAAACACCTGCAGCCGCGCATCGGCAGGCGCTTCGGCGAGGATGCGGGAAATCGCCGGCAAGGCCGTATCGTCGCCGGCAAGGATCATGTGCCGGGCATCCGGCAGACCGCCGCCGCCCGGGCCCAGCAGACCTGCGACATCGCCCGGTTCGGCATGGCGGCCGAACTCGGCACCCGGCATCGGCCGGCCGTCGCTTTCATGCAGAACGAAGTCGATATCCATCTCGCCGCGGACCACATCGACGCTGCGGATCGTGTAGATGCGGATCACCATTTCGTCTTCGCCGTTCAGCCAGCCGAGGCGACCATCCGCACGGGTGACCGGCCAGACGGGCTTGCGGCCCTTCTTCGGGATCAGCAGGCGAATGTGGTAGTCGGCGCCGACGAACCGGGCAATGTCGTCGCAGGCAAGCGTCAGGCGGCGCATATGCGGCGTTACATGCCGCGCGGCAACGACGCGAATTTCGGTAAGGCCCGGGATCGGCGTCAGGGCCGCTTCGTCATGCCAGTTCAGCTCAAGCGGCTCTTCGCCGGCAAACATGAAGAGATGCTCGGCAATCGAGCTGCGCACCAGTTGCAGCAACTGCGCCGACGGGCAGGAAATATCGATCGAAAGGCAGCCGCCCTGCTTGCGGATATTGGCTTCGCCAACCTCGCTTGCGAGATTGACGTGGTCGCCGTCGCGCTTGACCTCGCTATGCTCGACGAAATGTTCGCAGATCTCGCACAGCATGCGCTCCGGGTCGACCGGAATTGCCTGGCCGGAAAGCGTAAACCTGTCCATCAACATTCCCGTCGCGCTCCTCTGCGCTCACCCGTTCGTCAACAGTTCATGAGCCGGTCAAATGGAAAGGCCCCGTAGGGCCTTCCTGCTAAACTTTACCGGCGCTGTCAAGTTACCAGACCTTGCTCACCTTTAAGGTCAGCGTACGCGCTTCGCCGTAGCCGCAGAAATACATCGTGTTGCAGCCCGCAACGTATTCCTTGTCGAACAGGTTGGTCACGTTGAGCGCAGCCTTCCAGTCGTTCTTCTCATAGCGGATCCCGGCATCGAACACCGTTGCGTCCTCCACCCGAAGCGTATTGGCGTCGTCAGCCCAGGACTTGCCGCGGTAGCGCACACCGGCCCCGAGACCCACGCCTGCGAGCGGTCCGTCCGTGACCGTGTAGTCCAGCCAGAGCGATGTCTGCGCGTTCGGCACCACCGCCGGCGTATTGCCCTCCAGCGACGAATCGCCAGGGTTTTCGGTGAACTCGAGATCGGTGTAGGAGGCGGCAGCGATGAGCTTCCAGTTGCGATCGAGATTGAACTTGCCTTCGAGTTCAACACCGCGTGAGCGGACTTCGCCGAGCTGACGGTCACCGATGGCCGGGATACTGACCGTATAGTTCTGCTTGTCGATCTGGAACACCGACGCCGTCAGACTTCCGTCGAGCCAGGTCGGCTCGTACTTGACGCCGGCCTCGTACTGCTCGCCTTCTTCGGGCTTCAGCGCGCCATCCGCACCGGTGCCGACCAGCGGGCTGAAGAAGGTGGCGACGCTGGCATAGGGCGTCACACCGTTTTCGAATTCGTAGGCGATGCCCGCACGGCCGCTCCAGGCGGTATCGTTCAGCTTGGCATCACCGGTGCCAAGGCGGTCGTCCACCTCGCTTTCAAGATAATCGAAGCGACCGTTGAGGGTGGCGACCCAGCCTCCGCCGAACTTGATCTGGTCCTGAACATACGCACCGACCTGATTGATCGTGTAGATCTGATGCGTCGAAGGCACGAGTGTTGGTGTTGGCAGGTCATTGCTCGGGTTGAGCGGATCGTATTGCGGCGGATAGGAACCGAAGGGTGTCGCGAGCTGATCGTTGTCGAGACGGTAGTAGCGATAATCCACGCCAGCCATCACCTTGTGGCTCGCGCCGCCAAGCTCGAACTCGTTCTCCAGCCGGTTGTCGATATTGAACGAGTCGGCCGAAGAGCGCACGTCGTCTGCGTAGGTCAGCACCAGACCATCGGTCTGCGAGAGGAAGTCGAACGCGTAGATCTGGCGTTCGCGCTTGTCGAGATGCGCGTAGCGCAGGTTCTGCGTGAACTTCCAGCCGCTATCGAATTCATGCTCGAACTCGTAGCCGACCATTGCCTGGGTCGAGCGACCGATATCGAAATCCGGATCGCCGACAAACACGTCACGGTCAAGTTTGCCGAACACGGGATTGCTTTCCACGGTGCCCGTATAGGGCAGCAGACCGTTGGACGTATGGGTCTGATCGAGCTTGCTGACGGAGCCCCAGACATTGAGGCTGGTCGTGTCGGTCGGCTGGAATGTGATCTGCGGCATGAACACGCCGCGGATGTCATCCTGCTCATCCGAATAGCCCTGGCCGCCGGAAAGCTTGCCCGTGAAGCGGTAGCTGACGACATCGCTGCCGAGCGCCTTGTCCGAGAAGTCGAAGCCGGCATAACCGCTGCCGTTGCTGTCCACTCCGAGCTCGGTGTAGAAATAGGGCTCGTCCGTGGGGCGCTTGCGCACCAGGTTCACGACACCGCCGGCATTGGCGCCCCCGAGCAGAACCGATGCCGGGCCTTTGAGGACCTCCACCCGTTCCAGCAGGAACGGATCGATCTGGAAATTGCCGAAGGCGTGGCTGGTCAGAGCCAGATTGTCGTAAAAGAGACCCGTCTGCGAAGCGTTGAAGCCGCGCACATAAATCCAGTCGGTATCGGGATCCGAACCGTAAGGCTGCGCAAAGACGCCGGGCGTATAGAGAAGCGCCTGATCGACCTTGTCGACGACGCCGCGATCCTCCAGCTCCTGCCGTCCGACGACGGATACGGACTGCGGAATTTCATTGATCGGCGTATCGGTCTTGGACCCCGTCGTGGTCTGCTTGGCGACGTAACCCTCAACAGGGCCGGTACCGCCGCCTTCCGTTCCTTGGCCCTCGATGACGATAGGTGCAAGCGTTGTCCCCTCGCTCTGCACCTGCGCCCGCGCGCTAAACGATGCGCTGAGCGCCATAAGGGCAACCCCTGCCCCAAGCGCCGCCTTCACCTTGTTCTTCCCCAACATTCCACTCATATTCGCCCCACTCACGCCGCCACACTACCTGGCACAATAGATGAGTGTTTAACTCAAATTAAACGCCGTCGCTTGCCCGCATCCGCGATATTTGAACGATCTTGGGCAAAGTTGCTGGACTGAACCCCATCGCAGCCGATTCAAACCGAGTGTGACTTTTTCCATTTCGACGGCGTGGTGCCGACATGCTTGCGGAACACGCGGCTGAAATGGGCGTGATCGGCAAAGCCGCTCTCGACCGCGATTTCGGTCAGCGGCCGGGCGCCGGAAATCAGCATCTGCTTGGCACGGTCGAGCCGGGCATTCATCTGCCACTCGTGCGGCGCAAACCCTGTCGACGCCTTGAACGAGTGGCTGAAATGCGATTGCGACAGCCCTGTCAGGGCCGCGATCTCCTGTAGCCGAATGCTGCGAAGGCAATTGGCCTCGATGAATTCCACAGCGCGCCGCAACTGCCACGGGGCAAGTGTGCTGCGCTTGCGGGTGTCCGAGAGTTTGACGATCTTCAGCACATCGACGAGCAGCGCGACCGCCAGTCCATCGCCGTAGAGATCATGGAGCGGGTCCGGATTGGCGACTTCCATCGCGATCAGCTGCGCCAGCGACATCACGCGCGGATCGGCAAACAGAAGATGCGGCTCCGTCAGACGCCGCGGATCGAGTTCGTCCATCAGCCGGCGCCGCAAACCATCCGCATCGAAATGAATGTCGAGGTGCCGCACATACTGGACGTCTTCGATATCCACCCAGAGATCCATTTCGGCCGGAATATAGGAAATCGGGCTTTTGCAACTGTCCTGCGGCGAACCGCCTGCCCGGGGACTGCGTTTAACCAGCGGCCGTCCACCACCCCGGTGCTCCAGCAGGATGAAAAGTCGCGGATCCTGCGCCACGTAATAACCGCCCGCATGCGGGCCGCATTCCACATCCCACAGATCTACGGTGATCCCATTCCAGTGCCTTCGACGCATGCCGCCGATGACCGAAAAACCCTCGATCTGGTTTCGCATCCGAGGCTGGAAGGTCATCGATTCACCGTGGCACATTAAACTTGTTTGTGATTATCAAGTTTAAGCGCTTGCATCAATCCCCGCCAATTCCGGTTGCCCGTTGCAGAGGATCACGGTGATTGCACCCGGCGCAACATCTGCTACGCCGGGGCCAAATTCGGTTACGGCAGCGTATAGGCTGTCTTCACTACGGTGAAGAATTCCGCTGCATACTTGCCCTGTTCGCGTGAACCGAAGGACGACGCCTTGCGGCCGCCGAACGGAACGTGGAAATCGACGCCCGCCGTCGGCAGGTTGACCATCACCATCCCGGCTTCGGAGTTGCGCTTGAAATGCGTCGCATGCTTCAGGCTGGTCGTGGCGATGCCGGCGGAAAGGCCGAACGGCGTATCGTTGGCAACGGCGAGCGCCTCGTCATAATCCTTGACCCGGATAACCGACACGACAGGGCCAAAAATCTCTTCCTGGCTGATGCGCATCTGGTTGGTCGCTTCGGTAAACATCGTCGGCTGAAGATAGAAGCCGGGCGTATCGCGGGACACGACCTCACCGCCGAAGGCAAGCTTGGCGCCTTCGCTTTTGCCGATCTCGATATAGTCGGTATCCTGCTTGAGCTGCCGTTCGTCGACGACGGGACCGATATGCGTGCCGGCCTTCAGCGCGTTGTCAACGATCAGTGACTTCAGCTTGTCGGTCATGGCCGCCACGAACTTGTCGTGAATGCCTTCCGTCACGATCAGCCGCGACGAGGCCGTGCAGCGCTGGCCGGTCGAGAAGAAGCCTGAATTGGCAGCAGCTTCGACAGCGACCGAAAGGTCAGCATCGTCAAGCACCACCATCGGGTTCTTGCCGCCCATTTCCAGCTGGAACTTGCGGTTATGCTCGATCGAGGCAAGCGCCACCCGCTTGCCGGTTCCGGTCGAGCCTGTGAACGTGATGCCGCCGAGATCCCGGCTGTCGAGCATCGCCTGACCGACCACCGAGCCGCTTCCCATCACCAGGTTGAGCACGCCCTTCGGAAGTCCTGCGCGGTGCAGAATATCGACGATCGCCCAGGCGCAGCCCGGCACGAGTTCGGCCGGCTTGAACACGACCGTGTTGCCGTAGCAAAGCGCCGGCGCGATCTTCCACGCCGGAATGGCGATCGGAAAATTCCACGGTGTGATGATGCCGATGACGCCGAGCGGCTCGCGGGTGATCTCCACAGTAATGCCCGGCCGTGCCGACGGCACGATCTCGCCGGTCAGGCGCAGCGCTTCGCCGGCGAAGAAATCGAAGATCTGCGCGGCTCGCGTCACCTCGCCGATCGCTTCCGGCAGGATCTTACCTTCTTCGCGCGCCAGCAGCTTGCCGAGCTCTTCCTTGCGGGCCAGGATCTCGTCCGCGGTCTTCTTCAGGATCGCGTGCCGCTCCAGGATGCCGGAGCGCGACCATGCGGGAAACGCAGCCTTCGCCGCCGCGATCGCGGTCTTGGTATCCTCGGCGCTACCGCGGGCATAGAGACCGACGACATCTTTCGTGTCGGACGGGCTGATGTTCTCGGACGCATCCGTGCCGACCCATTCGCCGGCAATCAGGTTCTGGTAGATCGTCATTGCAAAATTCCTATCTCAGATATCGTCCGGATGCCCGGCCGTGGTGAATGCACCGCCTTGATAAATGACCGCGGGATCGGCCGGATCGTCAACCGCCGCTGCCTCCACTTCCACGCGCCATTTCGCGGACGTGTCCTGCGGCCTCCAGCCAAGGAAGGACGCGTTGCCGTTGTCCCACCACTGTTCATCGTTTGCCGAAGCGCCGTAGACCACCGTATGGCCAAGCCGTGGAGCGGAGAAGGCCCGCCCGCAAAGCGATACGAAATCCTGGTAGCTCAGCCATGTTGCCAGCATACGACGGGTCAGCGGCTTGTCGAAGCAGGACCCGATCCGCATCGACAGCGTCTCCTGAGCGAACTTCTGCCAGTACATGCTGGCAACCGCCTCGCCGAACACTTTGGAAACACCATAGAGCGAGTCCGGCTTCGGTGCGACGCTGTTGTCGATGAATTCGTCGCGTCTGTAATAGCCGACGACATGGTTGGAACTGGCAAACACGATGCGCGGCTTGCCGCTGTGGCGGGCAGCCTCGTAGAGATTGTAGAGGCCAACGATATTGGCCTGCAGGATCATGTCGAACGGTTTTTCGATCGAAACACCGCCGAGATGGATGATACCGTCGACGCCTTCAACCAGTTTGGCGACGGCTGCGGCATCGGACAGATCGCAGCGCACGAAACGCTGGTTCGCACCGGGATCATCGATGTCGGTGAGATCCGACAGCACCACTTCTTCTGCAAGCTCGCTCAGCAGCGGACGAATTCCGCGCGCAAGCCCGCCGGCGGCGCCGGTCAGCAAAAGTCTCTTCAGCATTGATCCTCCCCAGGACAGATTCCCATCGCATGTCATCATACATGATGTCTGAAGTCATACTATAAGATGCGCAAGGGAGGTCAAGCAGGCGGCGGCGGATTGCCGGCGATGAGTTGGCGCAGCAAGTCCATATCCTGACCCAGCGGGCGATCGTCCGCGTAGATGGCCACATGCTGCCGCACCAAATCATGCACGACGCGGGTGCCGTTTGCGGGAGAATTGGTTTCGGCGAGAATGTCCTGCGCCTGGACGCCCGCCATCAATTCGATCGCAAACACCTGTTCGGCATTGTCGAGTATGGCGAGCAGCTTGTTGGCTGCCGCGGTCGGATGCGCCAAAAAGTCCTCCTGAAGCCCCGACGTGAGACCGCCATCGGTCGCGGCGGGCGCGGCCAGCCGACGGTTGTCGTTGACGAGTGCGGCAGCTGTATACTGCGCGATCATGAAGCCGGAATGGCTTCCCGCATCGGTCGCAAGAAACGGCGGCAGGCCGCTCACCAGCGGATTGACCAGTCGGTCGATGCGACGCTCGCTCATGGCCGCAACCTGGGCAATCGCAGCTGCCAGAGCATCGGCGGCGTGACCGAGCGCCGGCGCCACCGCATGGGCTTCGGACCAGACCAGCGGCGCATCCGGAGTCCCGGCGATTGCGGGGTTGTCGGTGACGGAGGCAAGCTCCTGATCGACAATTCCGCACGCGTGGGCAAACACGTCGCGGGCGGCGCCATGCGCATGCGGTATGGCGCGAAGACTGAGCGCATCCTGTGTTCGCCGCCCGACCGCGGCGGCGATGATGCCGCTTCCCTGAAGACGTGACCGCAACGCCGCTCCGACCATAGCGATGCCGGCCGAAGGTCTCAGCGCCAGCACATCCTCATCGAAGGCCGCCATCTGGCAACCGGCAGCCTCCAGCGTCACAGCGGCAATCGCATTGGCCCAATCGAGCAGCCGTTCGGCACGGGCGAGCGCCACGCAGGCAAGACCGGTCGAGCAGGCGGTGCCATTGACGAGGCTGAGCCCTTCCTTGGCGCCGAGCACCAGCGGTTCGAGCCCGATTGCGGCAAGCGCCGTGCGGCCGGTCATCCGCTCCCCCGCCACGGACGCATGCCCCTCGCCGATCAGCACCAGCGCCGTATGGGCATTGTGGATGAGATACCCGGCCGAGCCTTTCGACGGCATATCCGGAATGCAGTCGGCCTCGAGAAACCGGCAGAGATGCCTGACGATCTGAGGCCGCACACCGGAATGCCCATGCGCGAAATTGGCGATCTGCGCCGCGATCACCGCCCTCACGTCGCGGCGGCCAAGCAGCGGTCCGACACCGCAGGCATGGCTCATGACGATATTGCGCGAAAGCCGGCTCTGTGCGTCGCGATCGACGACCGTATCGGACAGCGCGCCGACACCCGTCGTGATGCCATACGCCCTCGCGCCGCTGTCTACCAACGCTTCAACGATGCGGCGGGCATAAGCAATTCGGTCCCAAGCCCCTTGCGAAAGCGCGAGATCCTCGCCTTCCGCAACGTGAGCGACATCACGCCACGTCAGTACCTTGTCGATAAGGATCGTCACGGGCAGCGTCCCTTGAAAGGCCGGGGTTGGCGAAGGCGCTACGATAGGCGTCTCAAGGGATAAGGCAAAGTCCCGGCAGCGGCGTCGATGTGTCAGGCGACGGCAGGATAGCCAAGCGCTGCGGCCTGCCGCTCAAGCTCGAGCAGCCTCTCGTAACGGGAATCGTCGAGAACCGCGAAACCGGACAGTGCCAGCACGTCACGCACATCCGCAAGTGACGGGTCAACGAGTGCTGCCTCAAGCGCTTCTCGCAAAAGCGCCACCTCGTCATCGGATGCAGATGCACGGGTGATCAGCGGCAGTCCTGGCCCAGACGGTGTCTCTGCCACCACGACGATATCAGCGAGATCTTCAGGCGCGAACCGCGCCACATGACCGTACGTGATGCAGTCTATCGCAGCGCAATCCGCCCTGCCCTTGGAAACCGCCGCGATGCTGGCGGCATGCCCACCGGTTTCGATGACCTTCCCGAAGATGCGGGATCCACGCGCAATCGGCGCGATCGCGGCGCGAAACAGATTGGCGCCCGAATTGCTGTCCCGACTGTTGATCGCCGCCGACCGCCCGCGCAGGTCCTCGAGCGAGACTATCCCCGCATCCTTGCGGACAATCACGAAGCTGCGCATATCCGGCCCGTCGCAACCCGGATAGGCATAGCAGGGCGTCGCCACCAGCCGCACGTTTCCGCGCAGACTGCTGACGTAAGGGTATCCGCAGGTCTGCGACAAAAGCAGCTCCGGCCGCATCCAGGCATCGTCATGGGAGATCGAACGGTCGAGCGTACCGGGAACCCCGGCCATGCCCGCATCGGTGAGCCTGCGGGCAAGAAACGTCCACAGCGCATCCGTCGCCTGCGCAACCAGTGGCGGCGCGACATACATCGCCAGACTGGCGAGCCGCGAGACCTTGTCCATCAATGCAGACCGCCGACGCCGAGCAGACGGTCCACGGTCTGCTGATCCTTCGACAGGGCATCCGGTGTGCCGCTCCAGGCAATGCGCCCGCGCTCCAGAATGATGACGTCTTCCGCAAAATCGAGCGCGCTCTGGATCCGCTGCTCCACCAGTAGGATGGTCATATCGCCTGATGTCGCAAGCGCCGTGAAGGCAACCATCAGTTCCTCGCAGATGACGGGGGCGAGACCTTCGAGCGGTTCGTCGAGAAGCAACACGGAGGGACGGCCGAGAATGGTGCGGGCCGTCGTCAGCATCTGCTGCTCGCCGCCGGAAAGCTGGTTACCCAGATTGCTGCGCCGCTCCTTCAGCCGCGGAAACATGGCATAGGCCTCCTCGATCGCATCCTTCGGGCGCGCCTTGAGGCCGACGAACAAGTTTTCCTCCACTGTCAGGCTCGGGAATACGCAGCGTTCCTGCGGCACATAGCCGAGGCCCGCACGGGCGCGGTCGGCGCTCGCGGCAGTGCTGATATCGGCACCGTCAATCGCAATGCGGCCACCGTAACGACGGGTCTGCCCGGCAAGGCTCGCAAGAAGCGTCGTCTTGCCCATGCCGTTGCGGCCGAGAACGGCCAGCCGACGTCCGGCCGGAACAGTGATGGTAATGTCTTCCAGCACCCTGGTTGGGCCGTAGCCCGCCGACAGGTTTTCGATCTTAAGCGACGCGGCCGGCATCGGCATAGCTCCCCAGATAGGCTTCCCTGACGCGGGGATCGCGTGTGGCGTCGCCCGGCGCGCCGTCGAAAATGACAGCGCCGGCGGCAAGCACCACGACCTTTTTGGCAAACCGGAAGACGAGATCCATGTCATGCTCGATCATCAGCACCGCCAGATCGGCCGGCAGTTCGTCGAGAGCCTGCTCGATCAGCCCGACATCGCTTTGCGGCACGCCGGCCGCCGGTTCGTCGAGCAGCAGCACTTTCGGCTTCAACGCAAGCGCGATGGCGATTTCCAGAAGACGCTGCTGACCATAGGCGATCTCGCGGACCTTGCGGTGCATGAGCGCGGTCAGCCGCAATGTCTCGAGCCGGTGCTCCACCTCCTGCATCACATCAGGCATGGTCAGGAAATTGCCGAAGATGCGGCCGGATCGCCCTTCCCGCTGAAGAACCGCAAGGCCCAGATGCTCTGCCGCCGTCATATCCTGAAACAGCCTCGTCACCTGGAAGGACCGCACCAGCCCGCGTTTGACGCGAGCGCTTGCATCGAGCCCCGTGATCACCTCGCCGCCGAGCCGCACCTCGCCGGAACTGGGGGCCAGCGTTCCCGTCACCAGATTGACGAAGGTCGTCTTGCCGGCACCGTTCGGGCCGATCAACGCCACCCGATCGCCCGCCGCCATCGACAGCGACACATCGTTCGTGACAACCAGCCCGCCGAACGACTTTTTGAGGGCGACGACTTCGAACACGGGACTTCTGACAGCTGCGGTCATGGCCGTCCCTCCCGCCGTTTTTCAAGAAACGCCGCCACCGTTCCGTAGATGCCTTTCGGCGCAAACAGCACGACGGCAATTAAAAGCGCGCCGACCATGGTCAGCCAGTGGAAAGGATTGACTGACGACACATAGTCCTGAAACATCATGAAGGCGACGGTGCCGGCCAGGGCCCCGAACAGCGATCCCGTGCCGCCGAGTGCCAGCATGACCAGCGCTTCCGCCGACTGGGTAAACGACAGCGTATCAAGCCCGACCACCTGCGTGGAAATAGCGTTGAGCGCGCCACCCAGCCCTGCGACCGCGCCGGAAATTCCGTACATCTTGACGATCGCCCGCTTCGGCGAGGCGCCCATCGCCCGGATCCTGAGCGGATCTTCTTTGAGCCCGCGGCACAGCATGCCGAACGGCGACCGCACGAGAATGCGCAGGAAAACGAAAACGACGAGCAGGATCACGACCGCGAACACATAGGCCGTATTGCCGAACAGATCGAATTCGAAACGGCCGAAGATCGGATCCGGCGCGATCCCCGAAAGACCGTCGCTGCCGCCGGTAAAGGACGACATCTTGTTGGCAAGCTCGTGAAACAGATGAATGAGGGCGATCGACAGAACCAGTTGCGGCAGCCCATGCGCACGCAGCATGACGAGCGCCGACAACAGCCCGGCAAGCGCTCCGCCGACAAGACCCGCAAGCGTCATCAGCAGCGGATCGTTGATGCCGTAATGGGCAGAGAGAATACCCGCCGCATAGGCGCCGCTGCCAAACAGCGCCG
The DNA here is from genome assembly GCF_013317225.1 of Neorhizobium sp. AL 9.2.2. Lineage (NCBI taxonomy): Bacteria > Pseudomonadati > Pseudomonadota > Alphaproteobacteria > Hyphomicrobiales > Rhizobiaceae > Neorhizobium > Neorhizobium sp. AL 9.2.2. Next base: position 740,369 of record NZ_JAALXU010000003.1, on the reverse strand, counting down.
CATGACCAAGCGTCGCCACGCCGCAATAGCCGGTAACGAGATCGAGCGAAAGCACGAGCAGCGCCACCGCGATGATCCGCGTCAGAAGCGCCAGATTATCCGGAAAGGCAAAATAGCCGATCGCCGCGGCAAGGACGATCACGCCGAACCCCACGACATCGCGCATCAGCGAACGCCGCCGGCGCATCGCGCCCATATCCCTTGAACTCACATCAACCGCCATTCTACTTCGCCCCCTTCATGAGGCCGTTCGGAAACACGCAGATGATGGCGATCACCGCAAGGTAGAAGAAGAACTCGCCGAACTCGGGCAGGAGATAGCGGCCCGTCGTATCGACCGCGCCGAGCAGCAGGCAGGCGAGCAACGTGCCCCCGATCGAGCCTGCCCCGCCGACGGAAACGACGACCAGGAATGTCACGAGATAGCGCAGCGCATAATAGGGCTCGACCGGCAGTAACTCGGCCCCGACCACGCCGCCGAAGGCCGCAAGCCCGACCGCGACCGCAAAGCTGACCGCATAGATGATTTCGGTGCGAACCCCCAGCGCTGAGGCCATCGCCGCATTGTCGACCGAGGCCCGCAGCCTGATGCCGAAACCGGTCTTCTCGATCGCAAGCCACAGGCAAAGCGCCACGGCAAGACCGCAGAAGATCGCAAACAGCCGATGCGCGGAAATGCTGCGGAACCCGAGATCGACCGGCTGTTGCAGCACATCCGAAAGCGGAATGGTCTTCAGCGTCGGCCCCATCAGGTAATTGGCAAGCCCGATGATGCAAAAGGTGATGCCGATCGTCATCAGCACCTGCGTCAGCTTAGGCGCGCCATAGATGCGCCGATAGAGAAACCGCTCGATCGGCGCCGCAATCACGATCGTCGCAACCACGGCGGCAAGGATGGCCGGCGCATAGCCAAGGCCGAGATCCCGCGAAACGTAGGAGGCGACATAGCCGCCGATCATCGCGAAGGCACCATGGGCGAGATTGACCACCCGCATCAGCCCCATCGTCACTGAAAGCCCGATCGAAATCACGAACAGGATCATGCCATAGGCGAGCGCATCGATACCGATGCTCAAAATCGTCTGCAACCGTCTCGCCTCCCATGCGGTCCCGAACTGCAGGCTGCTTATAATTGAAGCCGAAGGTCAAGAAAATTGCTGGGGTGACAAAAGCCGGAATTCACCCGAGATGCGGTTATCCACAGAGCGGGGCTCCGGCATGGCGAACGAAGCGAACCGACCATGCAAGAACGCCCCCAGCCGCCTCGTGGCCGACCAGTCGCCAGCGAGTGGCCTAGAAGTTGCCGGCAACCGTGCTCCCGAATGACGCAACCGAACCGACGAAGCTGCCAATCATCAAAAACCCACGGCCCGCCCGCATGAAGATCTTTTGCTAATGTGAGGAAACCTTTTGCCCGCCATCGGGTTAAGTCACCGTAGGGAATACAAGGAAACACCATAATGATGAAGCTTCTCGCAGTAACGATCCTTTCCGCTGGTCTCGCAACGTCGGCTATGGCCCAGACGGCAACGTCCGGCACCGCCGCAGACCGCAGCAATGTACAGCAGAACACCGCAGGCGAAGGTGGCAACATCCCGCCGAAGCCAGCAGCTTCCGGCACCGTCGATTCGACAGCTACCAACAGCACCATGCCGAGCAGCAGCACGATGGGCGAAGGCAGCAAGAAGTGCAACAACGGCGGCCAGCCAGGTGACGCAGCCAACTCGGGCAACCTCCCGAACAACACCGGCACAACCGTCCAGGGCACCAACTGCTAATCAGCAGTTTTTCCCCAAAAGCGCTCTCCGCGATATCGCGGGGGGCGCTTTTTTTTGGGTGGTGGTGGGAGTAATTGGGGTAGTGTGCTGTCCTATCGATGGGCAGAGATTTAGGGCAACCGGTATTCTCCCCAGGGACCGGCGCCACTTTCGGCTCTGGCAGCCCTAGACATTGGTCTTCGGGTCGGTCGTCAGCACAAGACTATCCACAAAAACCTTCCAGTTCCCGGGATCGTTGATCCAGGTTCCGTTCTCAAGACGGGTCCTTGTCTATCCCGTTAGACCCTGAACAACGTCCCTGGCCAACGCCCGGCACGAACAGTCATCGCGGGCCCGCCCAACTCTGTTGGTGACGAATAACACCGGACCCGTGAGGTTCCCTGTGCGGAACGTCGAACAGGGAAATTTTCACCCGCAAATCAACCACCGAAAAATATCTGTTTATGAAGTACGTCTGCGACGGTCCTACTCCACAACCAAGACTTGATTCGGTTGACTAACTTCGTGGCTCGCGTGATTGATCGATCACTCGATTCAAGGAGAATTCTATGGCATCGCATCCGTATATCTCTGGCGCGGGCAACATCACACAGATGATTGGTTTCCTGCGTCAGAATTTTCCTGCGACCGTGTCTTCCGATACTGTCAAGAAATACCAAGTTGCTTCGAACAACGAGAGCTATGTGATCAATGCCCTGCAATTTCTCGGGGTCATCGACGAAGAAGGGAAGCGCACAGAAAAGGGACACGAAGTATTTGTCTTGCCTCCAGAAGAGTTCGAAAAGGCATTCGCATCTCTAGTCCGTGAGGCATATGCGGACCTCTTTGAAATTAGGGGTGATGATGCTTGGACTTTGACTAAACCCGAACTGACAGCGTATTTCCGCACCAACGACAAGACCAGCGAAGTCATCGGCGCGAGGCAGGCGGGGGTCTTTCAGGCGTTCAGCAGCCTCGCGGGAAACGAGCAGCAGGCGGCTCCCTCCAAATCCCGTGCAACCGCTTCCAATGGCAACTCCAAGACCCCGAAAGCAAAACCTGCAAAGGCCAAGTCAGCTCAGACCGCCACGGAGCCTGTCTCCGTTTCCTTGCCAAACCACACATCATCTAAAAGAGATATGGCGCTGACGGTGCGGATCGAGATCAATCTGCCAGCCGAAGGATCGCAGGAAACTTACGACAACATCTTCAAAAGCATCAAGGCCAACCTGATCGATGTTTAAGAACCTCACTCGGTTCGAGCGGATCGCCAGAACGGCGGGAAATTTTGGGAGCACACCCCAGTCGTCAGTGCCGACCGCCCATCCATTCGACGAGCGAAACATTCACTCTGCAATCACCAAAGTCTCAAAGGCTCTTTTCGACGACGGACATTATTCGCAGGCGACTTTCGAAGCCTTCAAGTTCCTAGACACTCATGTAAAAAAAATCTCAGGTGTCAGCGACAGCGGTCATGGTCTTATGATGAACGCGTTCGGAGAAAAGAACACTAAGATCAAGCTGACAGAGATGCTCACCCAGAGCGAGCTGGACGAACAGAGCGGTTATAAATTCATATTCGCGGGTTCTATGTCGGCGATTCGTAATCCGAGGGGACATGAGATAATTCACGACACGATAGATCAATGCCTCGATCATCTCTCGATGGCCTCGACTTTGCTCCGGCGGCTTCAGGACAGGATGTCACCGTGACCTTGCAGCGGCGGCCGAAATTGAATTCACCCCTCGCATAAGCGTTTGGAGCTTTCTTTTCCGGTCTGCATGTGCGGAATCCGACTTCATCTGACGAAGAATCCAGACTTGTGCGAGGAGAGTCCAGCCTGTTGTGGCGATGGACATAAATGGTGGGCCCAGAGAAAGTCGATTAGCGCAGCGAAAACAACAGCGTTCGGCCCAAAACGCCCCTCTGCCCTCCCCTGGATCTTATTGCGATTTTTTGAACGCCCCCCTCGCAAGATCAGCTATGAAACCGACCTCCGGTGTAATCAAAATGCCGCCCCCGCTCCCCTCCTCATATGGCTTTCAAATGACGGTGTCCATCGCCGCTGACAGATGTTGTCAAATGCCAAACTTTCGCTATTGCTAGTCCCGTGCAACTTGGAGGAGCAGAAACAGTGACCGAGATCGTAATCACCAAGGTATTGAACTCTGTACCTGAGGGGTCAAAAGCTGGAACAGTGCTCGCCACGGTTTCGACGTTCCCTGAGCAGGCAGGCGTCACATATACGGTGCAGTCCGAGCTTTATGGTGATCACGGATCTACGCTTGAGGACAACTCCTTCAGCATATCGGGCAGCCAGATCCTCATCGCGGGGAAGTTCGATTATGAGCGGATGGAAGCGCTCGAGCTGCATATTTTGATACGCGTTTCAGCCCATCTCGACGGCCAAATACTGGACACAAAAGGAATTATGTACGACGTCTCCGACGTGATGGAAGACATAAGCGGCACGCCCGGCAACGATACCCTCAGTGGCAGTTTCGGTATGGATAAGCTGTTGGGCGGCGCAGGAAATGACAAGCTCATAGCCTTTGACGGAAACGACATTTTGTACGGCGGAATGGGGAAAGACTATCTTTCCGGCGGACAAGGAGCAGACACGTTTCTGTTCAAGTCGATCAAGGAAAGCACAGCCACTGCGTTCGACGTCATCACTGACTGGGAGCACGCCCCTAAAGGCGGCATCCGAGATCACGTGGATCTTTCCCAAATAGATGCGAACGCGAAGGTAGTTGGGGATCAAGGTTTCGACTGGATCGGCACCAAGAAATTCACTGGCCACGCTGGCGAGCTTAGATATGAAAAACACGGGTCATATTCTATGGTGTATGCCGACGTGAACGGCGACAAAAAAGTAGATTTCGCCATCAAGTATGACGACGCCGTAACCCTCTACAAGGACGACTTCCTGCTCTAGCGAGTGACATCTTAGCGCGGATGGCGGCCTCACCAGAGAAATTCGAGTCCCAATTGGACGGCGAAATAGCTGAATTTCGCAAGCGGAAACAACGAAAACCCGCATAGGTGCGGGGTTTCAAGGCCGCTTTGTTATGCTTCGAGTTTTTAGACGATCCCCGCACCGTTCACGAATAGTCGTCGCAGAAGTGGCACTAGCTACATCGGATGAATTAAGCCAAAAGTGCTTTCAGTTGCGGGAATAGCCTACCAGGCTCACTTTGTAGCACGCTGCCACCGTTCTGGATCGGGCCTTACAGCTCGCGTCTAAAACAGAAAAGACGCTAGCGCCAAATGGTATCTTCTCTTTGACGGACGGCTACATCATTCCCTACAACCCACAAAGCAACTCGATATGCCGGTCCGCTATGGAGGGGACCGACCTCGTGCTCTCTTTGGAACCTCTGAAGCCTTCCCAAAATTGGTTTGGCTCCTGCAGATTTACATCACACATGGACGCACCGTGGAGCTAAAGCATTTCCGAAGTTACTACGAGCGACTCGACGGAATGGCATCCATCAGTGCCTCTCGGGCTGCTAACTGGCTCTGACAAAGATGGAATTTCCGGAACCTCGTGTCAAAATTCCGGAAAATTCGCGTCCGGCTACAGTAACTAAGAATTAAGGTGGTGGGCCCGGAGAGAGGGGAACCTCTCCATTTTAATCGTTATAAATCAACTAGCTAATACCCTATGTTGGAGCTGTTGTTGGAATTGGTCGTTTTTGTGAGACCCGTTGCAAACGTACCGGTGCGGGCATACTCGGTCGTACGGGCGTAGGCTTGGCTACGGATCACACTCAAAGTCGCATGTGACAAATCCATCTATGAGAGCCACTATTACAATTTTCGTTAAAGGGCAAAACGCTTTAATCACCCCGTGATAGTTCTAGTTCACCGACAAAAGTTGAAACATAACGGTGACAGCTCGATTCTCACGATAGGCAAGCAAAATCTATGACCGCCAATTTTCCGCGCAACGTTCAAGATTACATGGACCGCCTTTTTGCTTTGGCTGACGATCCGTCAAAGCTGTTCGCATCGGAAGGTGAACTCAAAGCAGCATTGTTCGCGTCGATGAAATCTAAAGCTGCGGGCTGGAAGCAACCGATTCAGTGCATGTTTCGAGGTTGTCAGTCGCCTAGTATCTCAAAGTCACATACGGTGCAACGTACCGGCCCCATTACAGGATTAATCGAAAAGGGGCACGTGCTGACACCTCATTTTTCTGACGGAGAACTTCAGCTAAAACGAGTTGGCGCATCTGAAGCTTCAACTTTTCCAGGATTTTGCTCGAAACACGAGCTTATATTTGGAGAATTTGAAAGAAAATCTTTGATCGATACAGCAGTAGCGGTTGAGCTGCAGGTTTTTCGGACAATATGCCGCGAGATCCGACGCAAACGGTATGATGTGGAGTGGCTTGAACGAACCTATTCAGAGATGATGTTGCGGTTTGAAACTAAGGCTCGGGAAGAGGCACGCACGCACGACGTCATCTTTGAAGGTGCTCAAATAGAAGACGGTGTGTTTGGCGTAGCGCAGACCCATATACTGACCGGAAACAGAGCGCTGAGCTCGCTTGAAAGCCTTTACGACCAGCATTTCCCGACAATCGAGCGGACCGGGGAGTCAAAACTTTATATTGCTTCGATCCAAGGGGATATTTTGATTCCCGTCGCGCTATCAGGATTGATCGACTATGAGGTAGAGAGCCGGTCGGTAACCTTGGTATGTGGCGTGATACCGCAGTCGCAGGGATCTTTAATATATTTGGCTGGAAGTGACAAAGATAAGGATGTCATAAACCGGTACATTAGAGGGTTGAAAACGGACCTTTCCTTGATAGATCTCGTTGAAGCATGGATGGTTTTCCACACGGATCACTGGTTTCTGAGACCGTCAGTTTGGGATCCGATACCCGCGGACCGGAAGTCTAAAATTCTCGAAGACATGTTTGATCTTTCTCCTCACGGACCGAACTACCACCGATCGATTTTTGACGAATTGCGGATCAAAGCGCTTCAAATTCCGCATCCCGTAGTGCTCTCACCTGAGCAAACACAGATACTAAACTACCAACGCGCGAAAATGGCCTGAGTATGGGTGGCCCTATCGTAAACATCTGCCTGCGCCAACAAACTCGACCATGTTGAACTCAGCTCACCTAGACGGAGCACTCAGAGATGTCGCCGACGCGCCTCGACTGGATATGAATTGGGGAGACTGCCCTCGTGGCGAAAGAGAATAATGGTGACCTCGGCTTTACGGCCGAGCTTTTCAAGGCTGCCGATAAGCTCAGGGGCAATCTGGAGCCCTCGGAATACAAGCATGTGGCGCTTGGCCTCATCTTCCTGAAATACATTTCTGATGCCTTCGAAGGTCTGCACGCCAAGCTGATGGCGGACGAGCATGCTGATGCGGAAGATCCGGAAGAATATCTGGCGGAAAACGTCTTCTGGGTGCCGACGGAAGCGCGGTGGCTTTTTCTGCAGGCCAATGCCAAGCGGCCTGAGATCGGCAAGCTGATCGATGAGGCGATGGAAGCCATCGAGCGCTTCCCGTCGAACGAGGGATTGAAGGGCGTTCTGCCGAAGAACTATGCACGCCCAACGCTGAACAAGACCATGCTCGGCGAACTGATCGACCTCTTCTCCAATATCGGCCTGCATGACAGCAAGGACACGGCTAAGGACCTGCTGGGGCGGGTCTATGAATATTTCCTCTCCGGTTTCGCCGGCTCGGAAGGCAAGCGCGGTGGCGAGTTCTTTACGCCACGTTCGGTGGTGCGAACCCTGGTCGAGATGCTGGAGCCCTATAAAGGCCGCGTCTATGACCCCTGCTGCGGCTCGGGCGGCATGTTCGTGCAGTCGGAAAAGTTCATCGAGGAGCATGGCGGACGGCGAAACGACATTGCCGTCTATGGCCAGGAGATCAACCACACCACCTGGCGCCTGGCCAAGATGAACCTCGCCGTGCAGGGCATTGATGCCGATATCCGCTGGAACAACGAGGGCAGTTTCCACCGCGACGAACTGCCAGACCTGAAGGCTGATTTCATCCTCGCCAACCCGCCCTTCAACATTTCCGATTGGGGCGGCGAGCGGCTGTCGGAAGATGCCCGCTGGAAGTTTGGCAAGCCGCCGAATGGCAATGCCAATTTCGGCTGGCTGCAGCACATCATTCACCACCTTGCCCCGCGCGGCACGGCGGGTGTGGTGCTGGCCAATGGCTCCATGTCCTCCCAGCAATCGGGCGAAGGCGATATCCGCAAAGACATGATCGAGAAGGATCAGGTGGATTGTATGGTGGCGCTGCCGGGCCAGCTCTTCTATTCCACCCAGATCCCCGCCTGTCTCTGGATACTCGCCCGCGACAAGAGCGCCAATGGCCACCGCGACCGGCGCGGCGAAATCCTCTTCATCGATGCCCGCAAGCTCGGCTTCATGGTGGACCGGGTGCGCCGCGAGTTTACGGCTGAGGATATCGACAAGATCACGGGCGCCTATCACCGCTGGCGCTCGAAGCCGGAAACGCGGGCGAAGAACGGCTGGGCGGAGTATGCGGACGAGCCGGGTTACTGCAGATCGGCCAGTCTCGATGAGGTGCGAAGCCATGGCCACGTGCTGACGCCGGGGCGGTATGTGGGCGCGGCGGATGCCGAGGATGATGGAATTTCGTTTGCGGAGAAGTTCGAGGGACTCAGGGAGACCTTGCTCGGGCAATTCCAGCAAGGGCGAGACCTTGAGAAACATATCGAAGCGGCTCTAGGCGGGATCATTCACAATGACTGAGTGGCCCACCGTCGCGATCGGAGATGTCGCGAAGATATTTGACGGCCCACATGCGACCCCTAAAACAGTCACGGCAGGCCCGATTTTTCTCGGTATCGGAGCGTTACAAGATGGACGGATCAATCTAGGGGAAACGCGTCACGTCACACCGGAAGACTTTGCGTCATGGACCCGCAGGGTGAAACCTCAGCCGCGGGATGTGGTATTTTCTTATGAAACAAGGCTCGGTCAGGCGGCCATCATTCCAGAAGGCTTCGAGTGTTGCTTGGGTCGGCGCATGGGATTGGTTCGCACGGATCGAAGTAAACTCGACCCGAAGTTTTTCCTGTACTACTATTTGTCACCGTTGTTTCAGGATTTTCTGCGGAGCCGGACAGTCTTCGGAGCGACCGTTGATCGGATAGCTCTCAAGGAGTTCCCCTCATTCCCTGTAGCGCTGCCAGATCTGAGGGAACAACGTGCCATCGCTGACGTCCTCGGCTCCCTTGACGACAAGATCGAACTGAATCGGCGGATGAACGAGACGCTGGAGGCGATGGCACAAGCGAACTTCCGCGACTGGTTTGTGGATTTCGGCCCCACCCGCCGCAAGCTGGACGGCGCAATCGATCCGGGCACCATCATGGGTGGCCTCGTACAGGACACTGAACGCGCGCAAGCCCTTGCCGATCTCTTCCCCGCCACGCTTGGTGATGATGGGCTGCCGTTGGGTTGGAGGGAAACAAGTCTTGGTGCGGTTGCCAAAGCGACCGGAGGGATTGTCCAAACAGGACCCTTTGGCAGCCAACTTCATCAATCGGATTACGTGTCCGCAGGACTTCCTGTGGTGATGCCGGCAAACTTGACTTACTCGGGCTTCCGCCAAGGGGATTTTTCATACGTTTCTCTGGAGACGACGGAACGCCTGAACAAGCATCGTCTAAAGACAGGCGACATCGTATATGGCCGAAGAGGCGATATTGGGCGAAAAGCATTGATCGGACCGTACAATGAAGGATGGTTGTGTGGCACGGGATGTCTCAAAATCAGCTTTCCGCCTGGGCATATTCCCGCTGAGTACCTCTTTTACTCCCTCGATCATCAAAACACTCTAGATTGGATACGCGCTCGCGCGATCGGGGCGACGATGCCCAACCTAAACACATCTACGTTAGCTGAAATGCCTCTTCTCTATCCCAGCGATGCATCGCTTGCAGCGTTCGAGCAAATGGTCAAACCGACGCTGGCTTTGCGAGAAGAGAATGATCAGCAAAATGGCACACTATCCGCAACCCGCGACCTCCTCCTCCCCAAGCTCATGTCGGGCGAAATCCGCCTGTCCGAGGCTGAGCAACTGATGGAGGCCGCGCAATGAGCCAAGACACAAACTTCAAGAAGCAGATTGAGCGGCTGCTGGACCAAGCGGGGCGAGAGCACCGCTCGAAGCATCAAGGCGTCCATGCCAATCGATATGTCATCCAAGTAACTGGCGGGGGCCCATTCGACGTGATGTACGAGAAAGGCGCTAAGACACCGCCCAATATCTGGTGCCTCGCCAAGGTAGCCGAGCATGTAGCGGATGTGGAGTGTGAGATCGATCGTGCCGATCGGCTCCGACAGGTTCCTGGACAGTATGGTCGCCACAGTGCCTTGGAACACATGCCGCAACTTGCCAACGCCGACTTAGCCAAATTCGTGCCGAAGACGCTGACCGACGTCCGGGCGATCATCGACGCCATCAAAGCCCTTTCAGAAAATCCTGGAATCTCAACCTCAGGCAGAGCGCCATCATGAAAATCAGCAGCATTCTGGAAAAAATCGACGAACGGCAGCTCTTCGTGCCGGCCTTCCAGCGCGAATATGTCTGGAAGAAGAAAGACGCCAAGCTGCTGATCGACTCAATGATCAAAGGCTATCCGACAGGCACCATCCTGACCTGGGATACCAACCAGCCCCCCGAACTGAAGGGCGGTCACGTCTATGATCCGCTCCAGGGGGCAATCAAGATCCTGCTCGACGGCCAGCAGCGCGTGACGACGCTTTACATGCTGATCCGTGGTGAACTGCCGCCCTACTACACGCTTGAGGAGATCACCGAGGATACGCGCGGGCTTCATGTTCAAGTTCAGACGCGCGAGGTCGAATATCGGCAGAAGCGCATGGAAAACGATCCGCGCTGGATCAACCTGACCGACATTTTTAAGAAGAAGGTCCGGGCCAAGGACGTTGATAAGGCGTTGGGGGAAGCGGGACGGCAACTCACAGATGAGGACTATGACCGCATCGACGATACGTTCGCCGCGGTTCAAGGAATATTGGACCGGGACTTCCCCGAGCAGAATATTCCGATCAAAGCCTCTTTGCGAGAAGCCATCGATATCTTCTACATCGTCAATGCCGGTGGCGTGGCGCTGACGGACGCCGAACTCGCGCTGGCCCAGATCTCCGGATACTGGCCCCAGGCCCGCGAGGCGTTCAAAAAGAAGCTTGATACGCTGAAGACAAACGGCTTCATCTTCAAGCTGGATTTCATCGTCTATGCGCTGCTGGCCATTCTGCATCAGGGCGGCTCCGATATGCGCAAGCTGCACTCGGTGGACAACAACGATGCGATCCGCGAGGTCTGGAAGGCGCTTGACGCTAAGGTCCTGGACTATGTGGCGAACCTGCTGCGCGGCCATGCCTTCGTCGACCATACCGATGAAATCAACTCGATCTATGCGGTCATCCCGATCGTCGCCTATTGCCACCGGATGAACTGCAATCTCAGCCATAACGACATCCAGAAAGTGGTGAAGTGGTTCTACTATTCGCAGGTTCGCCGGCGCTACGTCAGCCAGCTTCCGCAGAAGCTGGATCATGACCTCAAGATTGTCGCGACATCAGAAACGCCCTTTGATCGGCTGCTGGACGTGATCCGCGAGGATCGTGGCGGCAACATCGCGATCACGCCGGACGAGTTTGTGGGCAGTGCCGTGCAAAACCCCTTGTTCGGGCTGCTGCGCTGGCATCTGAAGAGCCGGGGCGCAAAATGTCTCACGACAGGCGTCTCCATTCACCAGCCGATGGGCGAGAAGTACAAGCTGGAATACGACCACATCTTCGCCTTCGCCAACTTGAAGGCAGCCGGATATGGCCAGGAGAACAGACTTCGCTATCAATTGGCGCAGGAACTCACAAACCGCGCCATTCTCACCCAGACCGCCAACAGATCCAAGGGTGCCAAGGAAACAGAAGCCTATCTCTCCGGCGTTGCCCAGAACCAGCCAAACGCGCTCGGCCTGCAGCTCATCCCGGATGATCGCGAGCTTTGGCAGATCGACAATTACGAACTCTTCCTCAAGACCCGCCGCAAGATGCTCGCCGACAGCCTGAATGCCTGGTTGGAAGGACTTGCAGAGACCAATGCGGTCGCCGAAAAAGTCTCTCTTGAGGATATGATCGCCGAAGGGGAGAACGAGGAGGTCGAGTTCAAGCAGACGTTGCGCTGGGACATCAAGCTCGGCACCGTGAACAAGGAGTTGGAAGGCGTGATCATGAAAACGATTGCGGCCTTCGCGAATGCCCATGGCGGCACGCTTCTGATCGGCGTTGCCGACAACGGCGAGATCGCAGGTCTGGACAATGACTACAAATCGCTCAACGGCGGCAATCGCGACAAGTTCGAACTTCATCTCAAGACCCTAATCATCAACACTTTCGGCGAGGCCTTTGCGGCAACCAAGCTCAAGCTTGCCTTTCCTGAAGTTGAAGAGAAGGAACTCTGCCGGGTTGAAATCCTGCCGGCCAACAAGCCGATCTACATCAAGCTGGCAGACAAGGGCGGGGCTGCCCAGGATCGGTTCTACGTCCGCAATGGTAACTCGTCACGCGAGATGACCGGCGACCAATCGATCGCCTACATCAAAGAACGCTTTGTGTGATCGGAGCTGCGGGATCATGGGCGACGTCATTTATCATCAGCAGTCAACTTCTCACGCCGGCTTCTCTGAAGGCCTCGTCGAGGAGGTCGTCATCTCCACTTTAGTGGACCTCGGCTATAAATATCAGCCGTCGCAGGTGATCTCGCCGGACGGCAGCAATCCAGCTCGCCTAGCCTACGGTGACGTCCTTTTGTCTGGCATTCTTGCCACTGTTGTTGAGCGCTTGAACCCAAACGTCCCAGCAGATGCTCGTGAACAGGCGATCCGCCAGCTCTCCATCACGGAAACGCCGTCGCTGGTGGAAGAGAACCGTCGGATCCATCGGCTCATCACCGAAGGCGTCGATGTTGAGTTTTCCATCGGCAATGGCGAGGTAAAAGGCGACAAAGTCTGGCTGATCGATTTCGAGCACCCAGAGAATAACGAATTTCTCCTCACCAACCAGTTCACCGTCGCCGAGGGCAAGCATACGCGGCGGCCTGACGTGATGGTTTTCGTCAACGGCCTGCCGCTCGGCATCATTGAGCTCAAGAATGCCGCAAGCAAGACCGCCACCATCGATCAGGCTTACCAGCAACTTCAGACCTACAAGAAGCAGATCCCGTCGCTGTTTCGCACCAATGCCATCATGGTGGCGTCTGACGGCATGCTGGCGCGGATCGGCTCGCTGACAGCAGACGAAGAACGCTTCATGCCCTGGCGTTCGGTTACCGGTGCGGATGGCGACTTCACGCCCCACGGTCCCTATGAGATGGATACGCTGCTGCGCGGTGTGTTCGATAAAGAGCGCTTTCTGGCGCTGATCCGGGACTTCACAGTGTTTGGCGACCTCGGAGAAGGTCCGTTCAAGATCATTGCCGGCTACCATCAGTTCCACGGTGCCCGTAAAGCCATCACTAGCGCTGTCGAAGCGGTGAAGCCGGAGGGCGACCGAAAGATCGGCGTGATCTGGCATACGCAGGGTTCGGGCAAAAGCCTGCTGATGGCCTTCCTCGGCGGGATGATCGTGCGATCCCGTGAGCTGGAAAATCCCACCCTGATCGTGCTCACCGACCGTAACGATCTCGACGACCAGCTTTTCGGTACCTTCAGCCTGTGCAAGGATCTGATCCGGCAAACGCCTGAACAGGCGGACAGTCGGGAAGATCTGCGCAAGCTGCTGAACCGTGCCTCCGGCGGCGTCATCTTCACCACGGTGCAAAAGTTCACGCCCGAAAAGGGTGAGGAGGTGTTTCCGGTTCTTACCGAGCGCCGAAACGTCATTGTCATGGCGGATGAAGCACACCGCAGCCAGTACGGATTTGACGCCAAGCTGAACCGGGAAACCGGTGAGCGCAGTTATGGCTATGCCCACTATATACGCCAGGGGCTGCCGAATGCTTCCTTTATGGGGTTCACGGGCACCCCTATCGAGGCAACCGATGTGAATACGCCGGCCATCTTCGGCGAATACATTGATATTTACGACATCAGCCGGGCCGTCGAAGACGGTGCGACGGTGCCCATCTACTATGAAAGCCGCCTCGCCCGGATTACCCTGGATGAGGATGAGAAGCCGAAGATTGACGCAGCTATCGAGGCGATGCTTGAAGATGAGGCGCTGACCGAGCAGGAGAAACAGAAGTCTCAGTGGACCACAGTTGAACGGCTGGTAGGTGCGGAAAAACGCCTCAAGCAGGTCGCTGCAGACCTCGTTGCGCATCTGGAAAAGCGCATCGAAGGCCTGCCGGGCAAAGCCATGGCAGTTTGCATGAGCCGCCGCATCTGCGTTGATCTCTACAAGGAGATCGTCGCCCTTCGTCCCGAATGGCACTCCGATGACGATGACAAAGGCGCAATCAAGATCGTCATGACCGGGTCGGCCTCCGATCCGCTCGATTGGCAAGCGCATATCGGCAACAAGCGGCGTCGAGACGATCTCGCCAAGCGGGCCAGGAAGGTCGAGGACACGCTAAAGCTCGTCCTCGTGCGCGACATGTGGTTGACGGGGTTCGATGCGCCTTGCATGCACACGATGTATGTCGACAAGCCAATGCGGGGCCACGGGCTGATGCAGGCGATTGCCCGCGTCAATCGTGTGTTCAAGGAAAAGCCGGGCGGCCTCGTGGTGGACTACATCGGCATCGCCACCAACCTGAAAAAGGCGCTCGCCCAGTATTCCCAGTCTGACCGTGAAAAAACGGGGATCGATGAGGAACAGGCTGTAGCGCTCTTGTTGGAGAAGTATGAGATCGTCCGCGGGATGTTCGCTGGTCATGACTACATGCTCGGCATATCGGGTAAGCCCTTCGAGCGGCTCAGAGCACTTGCAGACGGCATCGACTGGATCCTGAAGTGGCAGCAGGCGGAGGCCGCGAAAGTCGACAGTCAGGAGGCCAAGAAACAGGCCCACCGGCGATATCAGGATGCCGTTCTGGAACTCAGCAAGGCCTATGCTCTTGCGTCTGCGAGTGATGATGCCGCCGAGATCAGGGATGAAGTGGGTTTCTTCCAGGCCGTTAGAGCCGCGCTCGTCAAGACCACAGCCACTGGCAAGATTTCCGATAGGGCAAAGTCGCTGGCTGTCGAGCAACTTCTCAATCAAGCTGTAGCCAATGCCGAGATCGTCGACATCCTCAAAGCTGCAGGCCTAGAGAGTCCTGACATCTCCGTTTTGTCCGACCAGTTCCTCGCCGACGTCCAGAAAATGGAGAAAAAGAATCTTGCCCTGGAGGCGTTGAAAAAGCTGCTTAACGGCGAGATCAAGAGCCGCTCGAAATCCAACGTGGTCGAGGCCAAAACCTTTTCACGTCGGCTGGAGGAAGCCGTAACGCGCTACCATGCCAATGCCATTTCTACTGTCGAGATGATCCAGGAACTGATTGCCTTGGCAAAGGAGATGCAGGCCGCTTCCGCCCGTGGCGAAGAGATGGGGCTTACTCCGGAGGAGATCGCCTTCTACGATGCCCTGGCGGGTAATGACAGCGCCGTTGAGGCAATGGGAAGCGAGCAACTCCGCGTAATTGCCCACGAGCTCGTCGAGCAGATGCGTGGCTCGGTCACGGTCGACTGGCAGCACAAGGCAAGTGCCCGAGCGAAAATGCGGATTCTGGTGAAGCGTATTCTGAAGCGATTCGGATATCCGCCGGACTTGGAGCAGGAGGCCGTCCAGACTGTACTGGCTCAGGCCGAGTTGTTGTTGAAAGAGATAGTTTCAAATCACATCTGATAGCGCGGCGGCGTACCTTCTAGAGCGGTTCGCTTCGGCGTCAGTCCCCGCTCTTCGACGGAAAGGAAGGCGTCATTTTACCTTTGGTTCTCAGCCAAAGGAAAATTTGAAACCGGTTGCAAAAAAACTCTGCACGGCGAGCATTATGTCGCCCGCTTTGCGATTTTTGCTATTGTTGCACGAGAGCACCCCGTTGCGTTTTGGATTTGCGTCCAAGAAGCGCCGGCTTTCAGCATGGCAGCGATACCTTTATTCCGTTTGGCGTCCTCGGGCCGTCCGCGATAAAGACCTTCAGCTTTTGCTCGGGCCTGTCCCTGAGCTTGCCTACGGCGGCGATCATCGTAGTCCTTCCGAGCAACAGCGGCGAGCACATCGAGCATCATGCCATTGATTGCAGAGAACATACGCCCGGTAAATTCGTCAGCGGGTACGGCCAGTGTCCAAGAGGTGGGAAGATCTAGCGCGACTACGCGGACCCGTCGAGTTTCAAGTTCAGCGCGGAGGTTCTGCCAATCAGCAGCGGTTAGACGTGAGAGCCGATCCACCTGTTCGATCAAAAGAATGTCACCGGGAAGGGCGTCGGAGAGAAGGCGGAAGAGTTCCGGCCGGGCGAGCTTTGCTCCACTTTCATTTTCAACATAGGTCGCCGCGATGGACAAGCCACGTTCGTTGGCAAAGGCTTCAAGCTGTGCCCGCGCCCGAGTGGCGTCTTGTTCGTTCGTGGACGCACGCAAATACGAACGAACAAACATTTGTTAAGCCTTTCGGTTCACTTTGGATGGTTCAGAAATAGGCGGTACATTTTGGTTGGTCAAAGCATATTTTCTGAACCAGACCTAGAGTGGTATTATTGGAGCATGCCCTAATTGAACTAGCAATCAGGACCTACTGAACCCGGCGAATTATGCCTGCTATCCCGCCAAAGAACCTGAGGAAGTAACTTTGGGACATCCGCCTTTGAATTGGACAAAGCTGCTCCCATTGAGCATCCGTCTGTGTCCAAGTCAGAAACTAGTCACCTAGCTGCGACGATATTGCAGCTTGCCGCAAGACTCCGTGGGATAAGCCTCTAAAGGACCCGAAGTGTTGAACCATGCGCTTATCGGGGGCGGGAGACTCGTCTAGTCGTAGATGATGCAAAGATCTGACGCCCCCCCCTTGGATACTGAACCCCTACGAGAAGCGCCGACCCATTCACTGTCAAAGCGATGGATGGGCGGGTACGCGCCGATTCACCTCGGGACCAACCACCGATCGGCATCACTACCAATCGCTGACTGGTATCGTTTTAAAGAAGCCTTTAATCCCGAAGTAATCAGGCAAGCGATTAGCGAGAGTCGACGCCCTGTTAGACGGTGTGTCGACCCCTTTGGTGGGGCAGGAACTACGGCGCTAACATGCCAGATGCTGGGGGTTGCCTGTCATACGATCGAGGTTAATCCGTTTCTAGCGGACTTGATACGCGCAAAGACAGAACAATATGACACTGCTTTTTTGAAAAGTGCAATCGATGAGTTTTCTGCTGCTCTGCACTCAACAGTAGATCCTGAAGCTGTTTTTGGTGGTTGTCCGGAGACATTTATCGAGCCGGGAAAAAACAATAGATGGATATTCAACAGAGAAGCAGCTGGGGTTTTGGCTTCAGCTAGAACTGCGATCGACCAGCAACGCGACCCTAAGATTAAACGACTGTTTCTTACTGCTATGGGCTCGATGCTGCCCTTTGCGTCCAACGTAGTTATCAATGGCAAAGGTAGGCGCTACCGGCCGAACTGGGAACGGCGATCTATAAGTGCAGATAGGCTTAGATCTGAGTTCTCAACGCGCCTCATGAAGTACCTTTCTGATATCGAGAGCTTCAAGGATCGACATGCGGCCCACATAGAAGTGCTTAATGACGACGCTCGTGCCGCTATCGGAAGTATCCCTGAATTCGATTTAGCGGTGTTTTCGCCACCTTATCCAAACTCCTTCGACTACACAGATGTCTATAATCTGGAACTGTGGATGCTTGGCTACCTGTCTTCACGGCGTGAAAACCACGTTCTTCGTTCGAGGACTCTCGCGTCGCACGTTCAAGTCATTCGGAGCTTTGCCCCTCCGCCTGAAGGTTCACCAACCCTTGAGACAACTATACGTGCACTGCGCGGTGTTGAGGAAAGGCTCTGGCACTCAAAGCTCATCGACATGATTGGAGCGTATTTCGCAGAGCTACGTGATCTTCTTAGTCAGATGAGACAGAGGTTGCGCTCAAACGGAAAGATCTGGATTATCGTGGGTAACAGCAGATATGCCGGGGTTGAGATCAGATCGTCAGTCATTCTCGGCGAGTTAGCAGCCGCCGTTGGGTACAAAATTGAGCGGCACATCAACACTCGTGATATGCGGAGCTCACCTCAACAAGGAGGACAAAAGAACCTCTCAGAGAACCTTCTCATCCTGTCGTAGGGATTAGTCGGCAGGGTCTTCCACAGTTAGGGTACTCCGGTTCCAAATTTTTGCACGTCGCGGGATCGGCTGGCCGAGAGCCGTGGCGACAGTGATCGAACCGTTCAGAGTACTTGCCTCGGAACCGCCCAGAGTTGACATAGGAGCAGGCGACACATCGAGGTAGTAATCAGCAGAATTGACTAGATTTTGAAGCAGCGGTACGGAGCGGTTCGCCATTGTCCGAACCTCATGCCCAAGATCCCGATCATGATCCATACCAATAACGTTGAAATGGGCATGAGTGATCGCTACAGTTAACCCGCATCGACGAAAGATCTCCGAGAGCACAGGCCATATGAGCGTACTACTTTCGATACCAGGAAACTGCAAGAACACGTTATGAAGGCCATCAATCAAGATGCTATCATAAGGGAATCCATCTATATTACCGCGCTGAATTTCATCTGAAATCTTACCTAGCAGCACCTCTGGCTGTAAAAATCCGGGATAGAACCCGATCACATGGTAGGCGATGTCCGGGGTAGGAACGCGACCAAGCCTATCGCTAAATTTGGCCCTACGCAGCCGATCTAAGAGGGTGGAGTAGTAAGACTCCGGGTAGAGGAAGGAAACGATCAGAATTCTTCGGTAGAATGGTGCGCGGCGTGAGCGTCCTTCCGAAAACAGCGTCTCGTTTGTTCCATTGGTCCGCAGCGGCGACGTTAGTAGGCGCAGGGCAAAACTGGCTTTGCCACTGCTGCCTTTCCCAGTGATCAGCGTGTGAGACTTCTGAAAGATTTTTAGCCACGGCCGCCTCAATTCACGTGCTACGTTTGGATCTTGAGCACCGAGGAAGTCAAAGTAGCTAGCCGTGTTAGCTTCCTGCCATTTCGTCCTCTTAAATGTCTCAAGTATTGAAGGAAGATTTGGGTATATCTTCACACCGCCTTGTTTGGAAATGTGGTATCTATGGTTACCCGTGTTAGAGAACTGACGGCGAGTTTTCTCAAGACGGAATGATCTTAACTTTTCAAATGCATTTCCGGACCCGTCAAGACTATCCAGCCTTACAACAACATCGACCAGATAATCTAGTGAACGAAATGCGTGGCTATCAACATCGGCTGACAATAGTACTACTAGGGCATTGAGCTCCCGGAGCCGTTGTACCAGTTGATGAAGTTGAGAGACTGCCTGCTCAGCTTGCTCGCTGTTGATAACCTCGTGGACGCCATCGAGCACGACCACAAACGGGACGATACCTGGAGGTCTCTTCTGATCGAGCGCGAGATTGTTGCTTTCGTAGAAATCAAGCACTGCATCGATGAACACATCAACTGCATCAAGATTTTCCGCTGAATTTGGATCATCAAGATGATACGCGGTAAACCAACTTTCTCCGGGAGGCTCATTCGCGCGCGGCGCACTGTAATTGCGCATCTTGTTTATGAACCCCGGCGTTACGCTATAAATCCTATCGACAAGATCCTCTTCCTCCTCCTCACATGAGAGGTAGAAGCTGCGAGTACCCAAAGGAGCGAGAGCAGTACACAATGCCAGAGCTAGTGTCGTTTTCCCCGTTCCACTCTTACCCGTAATGCGGACGACGGAGCCGTTTGATTCCGTCGTACGTATCCCACCTGAGAAGATCGTTCGGGCACCAGGTACAGCGATAGGTATACCATCGAGATCTGCCAGGATCTGCGACGCAGAGGGTAAAACATCCAAGTCAGAAACGAACTTAATTTCATAACCGGCGTTGTCAGTGAACGCGATGTCGGCCCTAGATAAGAACTCGTTCAAAGACATCCACGCGCGTTCGCTCCTCCTTCTCTTTTGTCCCCTTGTGTCGGTACGTTCGAGAGCATAGTGACCGTAACCCTGGGAGGCCAATAGGTTGCCCACAATAAAGTCGGTTATTGTATGCATGTAAAACGAGTCACGACGGCCTATATAAGACTCGATCGTTGTGAGCGACTTCGATATTTTTTCAAATCTTATTGCATCAGCAATATACTCATAGATATTTGCACCCGTAGGGGGGGCAAAGCTTCGCACAGCCGCAGCATAGATCTCCGCCCTAATGACGACGTGGGCGTACGCCTCACTCTCGAGGAAGTCGTCAGCCGTCAGCATACGTCTTAGGAAGTATAGCGGTGAGAATACTTTAATCTTTTCGGACGCCGTAACACCGACTTCGCTGACAAAGAGATCTAAGTCGACTTCGCTCCATGCCTGAAAGTCCTTTTCCATAAGCAAAAACGCTCGCGTTTCCCCGGTATTTTTACGACCGGAAGGGCTGCGAGCGCTGTTGTAGATAGGACTTTTGCCCCTGAACAGATGAGCATCAAACCGTGTTGAGTGTTTCGTCAGAGATCGGAAGCAGCTGTTGACGGAAGCAATAAACTCTTCCCGCTCGTCTAGGGAGCTTGCACTTGTAAATAACTTCGCAGCGGCGAACCACTCTCGCAAGAGAGTGTCCGACCCATCCTCAAATGGCTTTTCGATCAGGAAATTCTGGGCGGTAATATTTTCAATCGAAATTCCTCGCACTTTTAACCCTTTATGCAGCGACGGTGTCGTTTAGCTGTGAGTACCAGACCTTCCTCTTAGTAAGAGATGCCACCACACGCTGTTGAAGCTCGCTTTTTTTGCTAACGGTGCGCCCGGCCGACCCGCTATGGGACTTGGCCTTCACCGCACCACCCTCGGCATCGGCAGAAAGATGAGTGCCTAGCCTCTCGTTTACTGCCTGGAGAAAGCCGTTTCTGTCTCCGTGGTCCGCAAAGGCTTTCGAAATGGCGGCAAGTCCGCTAACTCCGGCTCCAGTACCTAGAGCGGCTACAATTTTTATGATACGCTTCCGAATGTCTTTCCAAGTCACGGTAGTTGAGTGTATTAATCCGCTTGCGGCGTCTACGAAGCCAATTTCATCGCCTTTATAGGCATCGATCGCCAGATCTAGCCAAAAAGCTGGAAGCTCGTCTCGAAGACGATATTCACCCTTCAGAACTTTTGGCGTCACAGAACCTCCTGCAGCCTGGAAAGCTCGAAGCTGGTGGAAGCGGTCAAAAACTTCCGGTGGGAAACTTCGATCCAGCGTCAACTCGATTTCCCGGGCGAGTTTGCTATCCTGCAAATTCAGCTTTTCAACGATCAAATTTATTGCAGACCATTCTCGCGATTCTTGCATCGGCTTAGACTTCACATACCGCTGCAGGGCCTCCGAAATTTCATTGAATCTATTTTCGTTGCGTAGGCGCGCGATCATCAAATCGATAGCGGCTGTCCCTGAGTAATCTTCTTGGCCCGCGCAGTAGTCCGCGATCGTTTGGGTGAGTTGTTGATCCATTAGCCTTCAGGTCTCAAAAAGAGTTAGGTCTGTAGATATAGCTGCGAAGGATGGGGCAGAGGCGACCACTTCCGGGAGGCCTCCCAGAGAGACACATGTACCGGATCCATGGGGGATGGGTTGCGTATACCCCGTATGAAGCCAGATATCTTTCACAGACTTGTAGTCCCCATCGAGACAGCTAGGCAAGCGGATATTACTAAGGTGATCACCTGGAACGCATATACCCAGATACTCTACGCCAGCCTGAAGCGGATTCTCCTCAACCAACATAGGCAGCCCCAGCCTGCAGGGCAAACAACCAACGTCTGAATGCCGAAATACGTCCTCAGCATTCCAGCCAGGATTGCTGCGAAAAAACCAGGCCGGGGAGCGCGCGATATATATCACTTCGGTATGTCCCAGGATCTCGTCCCGAAACCAGATCTTTGCCGCCTCTTCGTCGAGGGTAGTTCCGGCCCCAGCGAGCATCCTAAAGGATTGCTCAATATCTGCTCGTGGCTGGCCTAGCACCCTTTCGAGGAATTCAGACAGACCCCGAAGGTTCTTGATGTTGCCGACGATCTCGCCGTTATTCAGCGAAACTACATTGCTGCCTGTAAGACGGCGCGTTGAAGCGAAAGCATCGAACGTCTCCTTGACCCCTATTTCGCTGGTCGCACTGGCGCAGAGGTTTAGAAGTTCAGCTTTGACTAGGTCTTCAAGATTCGAATCGCTATATACTTTTTCATAAACGCTTTGACTCATGTGAGCCGGTCGTGGTGGCAACGCCATCTAGATCACCCGGTAGAATGCTTCGTCAAATAAACTACAGCGAGCACGGGATGTCAATCGAGCACGGATAGCGCGCAAAGGTGCAAACGAGCAACAATCCGACAGGAGATATAGCTGCAACCGCAGCAGCAGACGAAGCCGTCCGCCTCAATCTCTATCGTCCGTTCATCAACCTCAAGTTCCGACATCCACCGCACTGTTTATCAGCCCTATTCTTTCCCCGTTTCCGGAGAGCGATTGCATAGGGCTGAACGAATGACGGTGACAAATCAGCAGGTTGACCTCTCCTGCACTAGGTTTCTGCCCGTTCTTCCACTGCGAAGAGAATGCTTGAGATCCGAATTTTTCATTCTCGTTCGTATTCGCTTTGCCGCGGCTGTTGCCTATCTAGCCGCCACGGCTGAATGAGCAGAAAGGGAAGAAAGCGTCTCTAACAGACTGATTCGCATAGCCTCTCCTTCTGCACTCAACGGCGACAAAGCAAAATCTTTGGCAGAATGGGACAAATCACCAAGATACTCGACAATCTTAGATGTGATTACTCGGTAATGGCTTAGTGCAAGACCGTTCGGAAGCTTTGCCCAACTCGGTTTCGGCTTCTGACCACCTGTTTTAAGCAGCATTCCCTTGCTACCATCTGATCGCGCAATGTGGTGATGCCCATATGCACCCCAAAAAGCTCCGGTAGGCGAACAGTTGGGACAAGCAGATATTCCGTGGTACCAGATTGGTAGATGAAGCCGATAGCTTCCCTGAAGCGACGATCTTCTGCATCATCCAATCTGTAGACG
Source organism: Neorhizobium sp. AL 9.2.2 (assembly GCF_013317225.1). NCBI lineage: Bacteria > Pseudomonadati > Pseudomonadota > Alphaproteobacteria > Hyphomicrobiales > Rhizobiaceae > Neorhizobium > Neorhizobium sp. AL 9.2.2. The sequence continues at coordinate 717,387 of NZ_JAALXU010000003.1, read as the reverse complement.
TCTAGGGGACGACCATCTCCCCACAGAGCAAGCATAGTCCCGTCCAAACTGACGAAAATCCCGGCACCAGAGGTTCCCACGTATCGCAGCGATGGGCCTGAACCCGGAATGTTACCTCTGGTCTCTGCACCGACGGAGATCCGCTTCCTAGAGCTGAGCCACCCGATCAGCGCACCTAACCCAATAAATACTGCTAGAACTTCCATTGCTTCCCCATAAGGGAATCGCGCGGTACGCCCCCGCGAAGAATCCCCTTGATCTCTGGTGATCAGGGAGTTGGAAAACCGAATGGATACGGTCCCTACGGCCTTTAGTTCGGAGAACCTGTTGCATACGCCGCAGGCTCCCGACCATAAGGTCAAGGAGTTGGGGCCAGAGCGTCACGGCGCTCCTTCTGTCGTCGTTTGCGGCGAGTTCGGCGACAGCGTGACGGGTCGTGGAAATTGCCTGTGCACTCAAACAGCGTGGCGAATGATTATACTCACGAATTTCTCACGATATTGCCCTCGTTGCCCCAGCGGCGTGACAGCGCAGCCGTGACGGCTTCATGCCAAATTCCACCGCAGAATTAATCTGCCTAGGCGCCACGTCACGGATGCGTATCCTCTGCGTTTGGTCCAGGTTCGAATGAAGGGGAAAAACGACGTGTCGGGCAGCATTGGTCACTTTCGATAGCGAGTACAAAAGGACGCGATAAGCACGATAAGCCAGATAGCAATAAACAAAATTATAGCGGTGATTGCTCCGGGATTGAGGCGGGCAAGGCCGTCTGCACTGAACTGCGATCTAGGATGGTAGCCGCGTTTTAATCGGTAACCACGCCATGAGGGAACCAAGCTCCAGCGGCCAGATAGGTGCTGAGAACGGCAATTAAGAAGTTCACCGTCATTGATAGTCTCCTTGTAGTCGCCATCGTCACATGAGGTGACCTCTTACCCTGGCTGAAGCCATTGCTGTTTGCACCCGGTTTCAAAAAATCCCGAGCAGTAGAACATAAAACGTAATCTATTCAGCGCGCAACGAACTATTCGTCAACAAAAGTACGAAGTATTTGTCAACAACCCTAAGTTTAAATGCGTTGAAATTACGTGTATCGTGGCGTATGTATTTGGGGTCAAGTCTCGCGGCTTTGATCGCGCTGGCCAGCGCGGAACACACCGACGCCAAGTGCTCGCCTTTTACCCCTTGAACGGGCACTTGGCGGGTCGGGGCTCAAAGGGGATTCAAATGACAGAACTACCGGCCTCTGGCCGTCAGCAGGCCTATAGCCATGCGCAAACGCCTGGAGGCGAGGTGGTCTCGCTGAAAGCCTACTCGCGTGGGCAGGTATCAGAAAACGACTTGAGGAACATCGCACAGCCCCTTGGGCAAATTCATGCGGCGCGCATCCTTATGCGCAAGTGGTCCGTTCTTCCCGATCAGGAGTTCAAGGTCATTTCTGTGATCTTTGGAGCCATGACGGCGTGGGGCAAGGAAACCCGCAAGTTTACCTATCGGTTTCTGGAGTTCGGTGACGCTGAGCACGCGGGGACCGGGCACGGGAAGCGCAACCTCATGCGTATCATCGCCTCGCTCGAAGAGCGCCGGGTGATCCTCGTAGATCGCTCCGACTTGCAAACCGGGCTTGACATCACGATCAACTTTCAATGGACGCCAGACGTTTGTAGGATCGCTGTTCCAAAAGGCTTGCGGAACGGGACAAATCCTGTCGCCGTAACGGCGGAAGACATGGACCGATGGGCGGAAACCAGTGACACGGCTGTCACTACCCCCATGACAGAACAGTCACCACCCCCGTGCCAAAACAGTCACCCCTTTAAAGCAAGACTTCTTAAGCAGGATTTTTCTAAGCAAGAAGGGTTAGGCCCTGCCTCGCTTCCGCTCGACACTGCTCCCCATTCCGCTTCGCTGAAATTTGACCCCGCCTCCGGCTGGGATAGCGAGCCTGCGGCTCGCCCGAAAGGTTTTTCGTCCACCCCCATTGCGCCGTCCCCCTCCTTCACGACCTCGGAAAGTTTGATGGCCCCGGTGGCGGCGAGTGACCGCAAGCTCCGGGACAAGGCAGAGAAGGTTTTGAAACCGGTTTCACTGGAAGTGACCTTCCGCCGGGAGTTTGCCGACCGCTTCAAGAACCAGCCGGGAGCCGTGTTCCCAGTGTGGACGCCGAAGGACATGGGCATGGTCAAAAATATTTTCATTAAGCGTTGGGCGGGAACCGTTGAGGAGGCACACGCCTTCGTCCGGTGGTCGGTCGGCAACTGGCAAGCCATGATGTCCCGTCCGTGTTTTGTCTGGATGAAAAGGGACCGCGCGCCGGAGTTTCCGCAACTCGGTTTCTGGCTCGCGCATCACGCCAACTTCCTCGTGGAGAGGGGTAGGGAAACCACCGACCGCTGGATTGCCGACATGCAGGATTTTGAGGAGCGCGAGTTCGGCCGGTTGACGATCAAGCAAGGCATGTCAGACGAAGCCGCCCGAATGCGGATCGCAGAAGACCGCGCCACCCGGAAGATGCGCGAAGAAAACGCCAAGGCGAAGAAGCAGGCAGACACCGCTTGGCAGAAGGCCGCTATTGTCGAGCGCAACATCAAGCGGATGGGCTCCCGGCAGGTAGTGCACCCGGACTCGATCACGGCGCGCGAAGCACGCAAGGCCGAAGAGGACGCCCGCGCGGAGGCATACCGCCGGGAGCACAACATCCAGCCCTTGAGCGAAAACGACCCTGTCCCCGACCTTATCGCCGCCGCTGATATCGGCTGGCAGAATGCTGGCTACGATAAGGGATGAGTGTGGAGCTAACCCGTCGTCTTCATCATCGGCGTCAGGTCGATTTCGGGATACTCGATCTTCGCCATCCAACCGGCGAGCACCGAAGCCCTCGTGCCCTGCCCATAGCGGTCTTCTATACCCGAACCGCGCCCCCATCCACCAAGCGCCTTAGTCACATCGATAGGGACGCCTGCATGTCGGATGGCATCCCGGAAGTTGTGTCGGAACGAGTGGAAGGACACGCCTTTTCGGGCTCGCACGTCAGTTCGAAGGAAGTAGCTAAACCGCTTCTGAAACAAGTCAACGGCATGCCTCTGATCGTCTCCCGGAAGATCACGGAATATGCGTGCATCGACGTCTGTGGCTTGCCCGATCTCGTCTAGGAGACCAAGTTTTACAAGCATCGGATGGACCGGCACGACTCGCTCCGAGCCTTCGGTTTTTAAGGTCCGGTCATCCATAGGAACAAGTACGAAGCAGGTGACACCATCAACCTTACGGACATCAGAGTGGCGGAGCCAGATGATTTCACCCAGTCGCATGCCGGAAAACAACGCGATCAGGGGAAGCCAACGTCTGCCCGGACTATTCTCGCCCCATGCAGGAAGGGACGTGAGCAGCCGCTTTAACTCATCGGCATCAAATACGGGCTTGCGCGCTGTCGGCGCTCCGGCGCCCGCGAGGAGCCGGGTCGCTGGGTTAGTCTCGATAATGCCCTTCGATATTCCATAATTGAAGAATGCCGAAAGGTGATGTGCGTAAACCTCTACGGTTCCCCGGACAAGCTTTGCCCCGCCGCGCTTCGCGTTTATCTCTCCAATCTCCCGAAGAGATTTTCCTTCAAAGAGCTTGTACTTCCGATAGTTCGGCGGCAAGGCGGCTATCGTTTCAATCATATCAGCGCACATTGCCCGATCTATTTCCCTGACAGGAAAATCCCGACCAGCAATTTCACGTAGCGCTTCAAAGGGAATAAGGTACTTTTTCGCAGCACTTTCCGTGAGGTTCGTTCGGAGAGGGTCACTCTCAAAACGCGCGATCAATTCGTCGACAGTCAGGCCCCTGCTGCCGACAAGTTTGGGCGCGGGCGCAGTAGCAAACACCTCTGAGAATAACCGGTCATGACCTTTCGAACTGTATATGTGGGCAACGCGATCCAGCGAGCGCCGGGAAAATTCCAGCTCTGCGCGATGCACGAGCCGGATAAAATCCTGCCAGTGCTGATCGCCGGGCTTTATCTTGATTTGAAATTGGCTCGCGATATCGATGGCAATTCTGTGCACGTCCCCAGCCCAACCCTCATAGGATGAGTCCAGAACACTAAGCCACTCGGTGACAGTTTCGGGGTCGACTTCTGAAACCGGTTTGCTCTCGGCGTCTTTCTCTCGCTGATATAGATAGACACGAACAGCCTGTTCGATGTGTTGGCGGGAAGCCTTGGCGGCCCGCTCGACAACTGTTGGCACGCCGAGTCTTGCGTCCTGAAACTGCCTATCCACCTCGGCGGCTTTCGCTCGCGCACGATCAGATGCGATTCGGTAATCTGTCGTATCAAGGGGAATTGTTAGTTGTTGTCGGTTCCCAAATAGTGCCGCGATATCGGCTGGGATGCGGCGCACGTAAAAGTATGCCGATTTCTTTCTAGTGAGGCCCGAAATTTTCGCCATAATAATACCTGCAAGACCCACCATGTTGGAACCGATGTTGGAACCTAAGCACGGTATAAAGTCTTTGTTTACAGGTATTTCGAACGAAATCAAATGCCTAAGCAGATGATGGTGGGCCCGGAGAGACTCGAACTCCCAACCAAGCGGTTATGAGCCGCCGGCTCTAACCATTGAGCTACAGGCCCTGCCCTTTGAAGGCATGACGACTGGCGCAATGGTTCGCCGGTCGCAAGGGTCCGTCTAGCTCAAATTGTGAACGCTCACAAGGCCTCGCCGCAATAGGTTCACAATCACACGTCACCTAGAGGGTGTTCGGCTTTCAACTCAGGCATTTGGCCGGGATCGTCGAACAACCAGTATCAAAGGAGACACAATGCGCCGTTTGCCCACCGCCCCTTCTCTCGCGCCGGCTTTCCTAGCCCTTGCCCTCGGCACGGCCTTCCTCCCGCTGTCGCCGTTTTCGGCAACGGTCGCCTCTGCGCAGGAAGCCCGCACGCCGCGCGAACCGATCATCAGCGTGTCCGGTGAGGGCAAGGCCGCGGTCGCGCCCGATATGGCGATCCTGTCGCTTGCCGTCGTGAGGCAGGCAAAGACCGCCGATGCGGCCGTCTCCGCCAACAACACGGCAATGAGCGAAGTGCTCGCCGCCATCAAGGCTGAAGGCATTGCCGATCGCGACGTCCAGACCAGCAGCTTTGCGATCTACCCGCAATATCGCCAGGTAGCCCCGAAGGACGGCATCGAGCCGCCGCAGGAAATTATCGGTTACGAAGTGTCCAACACGCTGACGCTGAAGGTGCGCGATCTCGAAAAGCTCGGCGGTCTGATCGACAAGACGGTCAAGCTCGGTGTCAACCAGGGCGGACAGATCGAGTTCACCAATACCAATACCGACGAAGTGATGACGCAGGCGCGCAAGGCAGCCGTTGCCGAAGCGCTCGCCAAGGCAAAGACGCTGACGGAAGCCGCCGGCGTCAAGCTTGGCCGCATCATGGAGATCAGCGAGAATTCGGCACCGCCCATGGCCCCGCCGATGATGCGCATGACAATGGCAAAGGATTCCGGCAACGGCGTTCCGGTGGCGGCCGGCGAGACCAGCTACACGGTCAACGTCAACGTCGTGTTCTCCATCGATCCCTGATCGGATCGCTTCAACGACAAAACCCCGCCCGGCGAATGCCGGACGGGGCTGAAGATAGACTGGGACGCTTGAGATCCGTTAGCGACGGATGAGCGGGCAGCCGCGCACATTGGCAAACACGACCCGGTCGCGTCCGCGGCGGTCGACGCCGACGACGGTCACGCTGCGGCGGGAGATGTCGACGACGCGGGTACGGCGCAGACCCATCGCTTCGGCGCGACGTTCAGCCAGGCGCGGCGAGCAGCCGACGGGACGCATGTGGCGCGGGCGCTCATAGCGCGGCGGGTGATGCGGACGCCAGTCGCGCTCACGGTACTGTACGAATTCAGGGCCGGCGGCGGCGGCGATTGGCGCGGACGCCGAAATCCCTGTCATGGCGATCAAGGCTGCAAGGCCGGCCTTCGCCATCAGGCGTGTGATTGTAGTCATCTTTTGCTTCTCCTGAACCTGTCACCGGTTGTCCGGCTGTCTCGCGCCGGCCTTTCGGGCCAACGGTCGATGCAACTCTATCCAACCCAGCTGAATGCCTGCAAAACCGATCATTCAGTATTTGTTCATTTGGAAAACAACGATCATCACGACGAAAGGTGCAGCACGATCTCGCGCCTGTGCGGGCTGTCGCGGTGCTCGAAGAGATAGATCCCCTGCCACGTGCCGAGCACCAGCCTACCGCCGGTTATCGGAATGCCGATCGAGACTGCCGTCAGTGCCGCCTTGATATGTGCCGGCATATCATCTGGCCCTTCCATTGTATGGCTGACCCAGCCCATCGAAGGATCATCCGACGGCGGAACGAGGCGGGAAAAGAACGCATTCAGATCGCGCTTCACGTCCGGATCGGCATTTTCCTGAATGATCAGCGAACAGGACGTGTGGCGAACGAAGACGGTCAGCAGGCCCTCGTCGCGCCCGGCCTGGCGCACGAAGCGTTCGGCTTCATCCGTGAACTCGTATAGCCCTTGGCCTCTGGTCGAAATCTGGATCGCGGTCTGCGGCATCGAAATTCTCTTGTCTGCTTGAAGATCAAAACTCGGGAAAACCGCGCTTGCGCCATTCCGAGCGCGGCACGAGGCCACCCAGATTCATCGAAAACGAAACGATTTTCGTGGCATCGGCATCGACTTCGCAGCGGAAGCTGACATCATGCCACTGGCCTTTGGCGCGAAAGCCGATATTGCGCGCCTCGAGAACCGTCCCATTGGGCAGCTTCGGTGCGGGCAAGACATCGGGATTGTAGGCGGGCGAGCCGTTCTGCAATTGCGCGCTGAGTTCCGACGAGCAGAGCTGCCCTGCCCGAACGCCGCGCGGAATGCCGGCCATCGCAACGGTTGCAAGCGCATCACCGGTATCACGCGCGGAAAACAGCGTTCTCACGGGCTTGAGATCGCCGGCCGCATCGGATGGTTTCGACGGCGCCGGCCTTTGCGTCGGCACGGGTGCGGAGGAAGGCGGCCCTGTAAAGAGCCCGGCCGTCATCGCATCAGGAGACGCACCGCCGGCAGGTCCGGGCATTCCCGACGGATCGGAGCCTGGAACACTGAGCTGCGGTGGCGTCATCTGGGTCGGAACCGGCGCTTCTTGTGGCGCGCCCTCGCCCTGCACGTCGGGACCCGCCGTCTGTGCAGGCTCCTCCGGCGCTGGCGGATCGGCATCGGTCGCAGCGGGCGCTGGCGCATCCTCCGCAGCATTGCCGTCAAGCGCCTGGCGCGGACCGCTGTCCTTTTCGCCAAACTGGAACACAGGCCGCAGTGCGGACATCGGCGGCGCTGACGCCTGCTTCTCCTCCTCGGCCGGTGTCGGGCTTGCAGGCGGCGGCGGCGGTGCCGGCTGCTCGGCCTTCTGCGGTGCCTCGGGCTCTTTCGCTTCTTCCGGCGCCTTTTCTTCGGGCGGCTTTTCTTGAGGCTGCGGCTCTTCGGGCTTTGGTTCTTCAGGCTTGGGAGGCTGAGGTTCCGGCGGCTTCGTCTCCTCCGGCTGTTCGTCCTGCGCAGGGGAAGGCGGCGGAGCAGCCTCGGGTGCCGAAGCCTTGCTCGCCGAAATCACGGGGTCCTCGAGCGGATCTTCCTGAGGCTTCTGCTCGGGCGGCTTTTCCGGTGGCGGCTCTTCGGCCTTCGCCTCTTCCTTGAGGTTCAGCTCGTCAGGCTTCTTCGCCTCTTCGACCGGCTCCTGCCTTTCCTCTTCCGGCGGCGGCACGATCTCCACCTGGACGGTTTCCTCCTCGGGAACCGCATTGGTCGGCAGCGGCAATTTGACGAGGAGCGCGCCCGCGATGATCAGATGCAGAGCGACGGACGCACCCAGCGCCGTTGCGATCACCTTCTTATGCGGGGCGGGAGACATATCCGGCATGGCTCCCATGTAGGATGGTTTGCGGGCATGATCGAGTCTGGCCCGATCACAACATCAATAAAAAAGCCCGGCACGTCAAAACGGCCGGGCTTTTGATGGGTATGGTCCAGCGATCAGCTGTCGAGGAACGAGCGAAGCTTGCGGCTCCGGCTCGGGTGCTTCAGCTTGCGCAGCGCCTTCGCCTCGATCTGGCGGATACGTTCGCGGGTGACCGAGAACTGCTGGCCGACTTCTTCGAGCGTGTGGTCGGTGTTCATGCCGATGCCGAAGCGCATGCGAAGAACACGTTCTTCACGCGGCGTCAGCGATGCGAGAACCCGCGTCGTCGTTTCACGAAGGTTCGCCTGAATGGCGGCATCGATCGGCAGCAGCGCATTCTTGTCCTCGATGAAGTCACCCAGATGCGAATCCTCTTCGTCACCCACAGGGGTTTCGAGCGAGATCGGCTCCTTGGCGATCTTCAGGACCTTGCGGACCTTTTCGAGCGGCATGGCCAGCTTTTCGGCCAGCTCTTCCGGGGTCGGCTCGCGGCCGATCTCGTGCAGCATCTGGCGCGATGTCCGGACGATCTTGTTGATCGTCTCGATCATGTGCACCGGAATACGGATCGTGCGGGCCTGGTCGGCGATCGAGCGGGTGATCGCCTGCCTGATCCACCAGGTCGCATAGGTCGAGAACTTGTAACCGCGACGGTATTCGAACTTGTCGACGGCCTTCATCAGGCCGATATTGCCTTCCTGGATAAGGTCCAGGAACTGCAGGCCGCGGTTGGTGTATTTCTTGGCGATGGAGATGACGAGACGAAGGTTCGCCTCGACCATTTCCTTCTTGGCGATCCGCGCTTCGCGCTCGCCCTTCTGCACCATCGACACGATCCGGCGGAATTCGGTGATCGAAATACCGGTTTCGGTGGCCAGGCTCTGGATCTCCTGACGGATATCGCGAATGGCGTTGAACTCCGCCTTGGCAAAATCCTTCCAGCCGCGTGCCGACAGATTGGCGATCGACTTCATCCAGTTCGGATCAAGCTCGGCACCCTGATACTGCTCTAGGAACGAGTCGCGCTTGACGCCGTAGGATTCAGCCAGACGAAGAAGACGACCTTCGTTCTGCATCAGACGCTTGGAGATGTCGTAGAGCTGTTCGACAAGGCTTTCGACGCGGTTCTGGTTCAGTGACAGCGACTTCACTGCCGTGATCAGCTCGTCCTTCAGTTCCTTGTAGCGGCGCTCCTGAGCGGAAGACAGCGTGCCGGAGGCGGCAAGCCGCTGCTCGACCTGCTGGTCCTGAAGCTTGCGCAGCTTCTTATAGGTATCCGCAATCGTGTCGAGCGTTTCCATGACCTGCGGGCGCAGTTCCGCTTCCATGGCGGCAAGCGAAAGGTTCGACTCGTCGTCGTCCTCTTCCTCTTCTTCCAAGCCCTGGTCACCGCCGACAGCGGTGATGTCGTCATCGTTGGCAGCAGAGAAACGAGCCTTGCGGGTCTTTTCCTTTTCCTCGGCAGCCTTGCGGTCCGCCTCGATCTTTTCCGGGCTCTGGAACTGTGGCGCAGCCTTCGCCTCGGGACCCGAATAGGTCGTCTCGAGATCGATGATCTCGCGCAGCAGCGTCGTGCCTTCGTTCAGTTCGTCGCGCCAGATGATCAGCGCCTGGAACGTCAGCGGGCTTTCGCACAGACCGGCGATCATCGTCTCGCGGCCAGCCTCGATGCGCTTGGCGATCGCAATTTCGCCTTCACGCGACAGAAGCTCGACCGAGCCCATTTCGCGCAGATACATGCGCACCGGATCGTCGGTACGATCGGTGGGTTCTTTCTTCTTCGCCGTGGCAAGAGCTGTGCTGGACGTCGGGGCAAGTTCGCCGCCTTCGCTCTCTTCGCTCTCGTTGGAGTCCTCCTCCTCGGTGGTGGCCTCCTCGGCTTCTTCATCTTCCACGACGTTGATGCCCATGTCGGACAACATCGCCATCGTGTCTTCGATCTGTTCGGAAGTGACCTCTTCGGACGGAAGAACCGAGTTAAGCTCGTCCATCGTCACGTAGCCGCGCTTCTTCGCGGCTTTGATCATCTTCTTGACCGCGTCGTCAGAAAGATCGAGAAGCGGACCGTCGACCGAGCCTTCGCGCTCGGTATCGGCTTCTTCGTTTTCTTTGACTTTAGTTGCCATGTATGTCGTCGCTTTCCCTGAACGCCACTGCGCAGCGCTTCGTGGCCTGCGGCGGAGGGCAAAAGCCACACCAGCCGCGAATCAATATCCAACTCGTAACGGAATGACCTTTAACTCCCGATTACCATCGGCGACCGCTACTCGCGGGGACCGCCAGAACGAAGATGCCGAACATCGCCGCGGCGCTAGACCCACTCCACCAATATTGCCCGAAATGGTGATTCCCACAAAATAACGCTTCGTCAAGTTCTTCCAAAGCTTGTGCCCAGGAAAAGTGGAAATTACCTTACGACCATGTCCCCGTTGGCGGTACTCCCGTCATATTGAAGCCATATGTAAGCGGTGCACAATGAAAGACAAGAGCCCGCCGCCCGGTAAAAACCCTTGGCTCTACCCGAAATGCGCGGGATTGACGCCATTTTCCGATGCGTTGCAACAATACAGTGATCAATCAAGAGCTGTATAGACCACTCCACTCGCGCTGTTAATCCATCAGGCGACCAATTCAACACGGTTTAGTATCTGCGCAGCTCTCCTTTATCCGTGACTGACGGCAGCGCCCTTGACGCGTCCTGACAGAACACCGAAGCCGTCGATGATCGCTTCCTGGTTTTCAAGCCTGGAAATTTCATTCTGTACCTCCAGAAGTGCACGCAGCAGGATCTCGGCACGCTCGGCCTCGTCCTCGGTCATCTCCGCGAGTTCACGCTCCAGCTCGATCTTCTGCCAGCGGAGCTCCTTGTTTCTGGAATGCAGTGCCCGGGTCTGACGGTAGGCTTGCAGCGAATCCTGCGGATCGGCCTCTTCCGTCGCCGTCCACAGTCGCGCATTGCGGATCTGCTGGTTCATTGACTTCAACAGTTCCTCAAAGCCATTCTCGCCGAGTTCCCGTTTCAGTTCCTGCACCGTCAAACCGGCACCGGCCTGCCCGACAATAGTCAGCACGCAAGACCACATCCGCTTCAGATCGCGGTTCTCGAATTCGATCGAGGCGATCTCGTCATACTCGTTGAGCAGAAGCTGCGGATGATGGACGATGGTCAGCGCCAGCACGCTTTCTCGCAGGGCCGGAAGGTCGAGATGTCCCCGCACCAGCCCCGATCGCGTCAGGCGGTCGGAAACACCCATTCCGCGCCCCTGCTGCTGGAACGACGATCCACCCCGTCCGCCGGCCGCACCGCCTCTGCCGGACCCGCCGCCTTCGCGCTGCTGGTAGCTTTGACGACGATCGCCACCGCCGCCATTGCGCTGCGGCTGGAACAAGCCGTTGAGACGATCGCGCACATTCTGCTGGTAGTGACGGCGCACACTTTCGTCGGCAATCACGGAAACGATCTGCTTGAGCCTTGCCTCGAGTTCCGCCCGCTTTTCCGGGGTCTCGAAGGCGGCACCATTGGTTTCCCGCTGCCAGACCATCTCCGCAAGCGGACGCGCCTGCGCGATCACGCCATCGAACGGCGCTCTTCCCTCGTGCTTGACGAGATCGTCCGGATCCTTGCCGTCTGGAAGCAACGCGAACCGCACCGAGCGGCCGGGCTTGATGGAGGGAAGCGCGAGATCCGCAGCACGGTTTGCAGCACGGATACCGGCACCATCGCCATCGAAACACAGGATCGGTTCCGGCGTCATCCGCCAAAGCAGCTCCAGCTGGTTTTCGGTCAAGGCCGTACCGAGCGGCGCGACGGCATTCTCGACGCCCACCTGGCTGAGCGCGATCACATCCATATAGCCCTCGACGGCTATGATCGTGCCCGGCTCCTTGGATCCCGGCCCTGGCTGGGCCGCCCGCCTGGCGCGGGTAAAATTGTAGAGCACCTGACCCTTGTGGAAGAGTTCGGTATCCGGCGAGTTCATGTATTTGGCCGGCGCATCCGGCGCCATCGCGCGTCCACCAAAGGCAATCACCTTGTCGCGCGACGACAGGATCGGGAACATGATGCGGTCGCGGAAATAGTCGTAGGATACGGCAATCCCCTCGCCATGACGCACCAGCCCGCAGGCCTCGATCTGCTCCTTGGCCACACCCTTGCCGGCCAGGAACTCCTTGAGCGCATTGCGGCTGTCCAGCGCATAGCCGAGCCGGAAATTCTCGATCGTGCGCGCCGTCAGTCCGCGGTCGCGAAGATAGGCGCGTGCCTTGGCGCCGGTCGGGCTCTGCAACTGGTCCTGAAAGAAGCGCGTCGCCATTTCCATGACGTCGAGAAGCGACATCCGCTCCCGTTCGCGCTTTTCCGCCTGCGGATCGGGTTGCGGCATGGCGATACCAGCCATATCGGCAACCTGCTGCACCGCTTCGGGAAAGTTCAGCCCTTCCAGATCCGTCATGAAGCGGAAATGATCGCCCGACACGCCACATCCGAAGCAGTGATAGCGGCCCTTGCGGTCCTCGCAGTGAAAGCTCGGGCTTTTCTCGCCATGGAACGGGCAGCAGGCCCAGAAATCGCCGCGCGCAGCATTCGTCTTCCTGCGATCCCAGGTGACACGACGGCCGATCACCGTCGAAATCGGCACCCGATCCCGGATCTCGTCAAGAAAACTGTTTGAAAAGCGCATGTCTACCTCGTGGGCCAGATGCCATATTAAGGCTCAGCGAGCGGGAACGCCAGCCCGGCGGCAAATCATGCCCGCTATTCACAGGCCGCCGCTCCGGGACACCGCCCCGACCAACCCACAGAAATTAACGAATTGTAACTTGCGGTATACGGGTTCCCTGCATAGCCTTGAAACGGACAATCGTGCCGTCACTCGCTTAACCGGCGGGTACCGGCGTCACGGATTGCTCTTCAGGACGGCGGCCGGCAATGACTGCAGGCGATCGTCCTCTCCCGCCGGTGGCATGTCCGCGGTCGACCGATGGGAGGCGTAGGAGAGCAAAAGGCGGGAACTCCATGAAGGACTTCCCGCCTTTCTCGTTTCTTGTGGTGAAGCCTTAGCCTTAGCTCAGCTGCGCTTTGATCGTCCCGGACGCCTTGGCAAAATCCATCTGGCCGGCATAGCGCTCGCGCAGGATCGCCATCACCTTGCCCATGTCCTTCATGCCAGCAGCGCCGATTTCGGCGATGACGGAAGCGACGATCTCGCTCGCCTTCTCGTCGGAAATCTGTTCCGGCATGAAGGATTTGACCACTGCGATCTCTTCGCGTTCCTGTGCTGCAAGTTCCGGGCGGGCGTTGTCTTCGTAGATCTTCGCCGACTCTTCGCGCTGCTTCACCATCTTTTGCAGGATCTGCAGGATTTCGTCGTCGGTGGCGGCGTCCTTGCCGGTGCCGCGATTGGCGATGTCGCGGTCCTTGATGGCGGTCTGGATCAGCCGCACGGTCGAAAGCCTGCGGGTTTCCTTCGCCTTCATCGCTTCCTTCATCGCTTCGGAAAGCTTCTCGCGCAACATGGCCTGTCTCCTTGAACGTCGCTCGATCCGCAGCGGACCGATCTTTTGCGACGTCATAGAACAACCGGGAACACCGATCAAACGATTTGCCCACACGAGAAAACTCGCCGATTGCCGGGCTTTGCGCGCAGCTTTCTCGTAAACTGCAATTGACCGGCTGTTCTGCCTTGTTTATGTCGAGGACCTGCACAACATTTGGATAGTGGGCCGCAAGCGGGTTTCCGCGCGCCCTTTTCTGCGACGAGAGATGACCTCGACACCCTGTTTTCCTCTCCGGGAAACGGGCCGCTGGGGCAGAAGGATGGATATGACCGCGACCACCCCTTGGACCACGAAAAAACCCACCGCCGTTCTCGTGCTTGCCGACGGAACCGTAATTGAAGGAACAGGCATCGGCGCGACCGGCAAGGTCACCGCCGAAGTGGTGTTCAACACCGCCCTCACCGGCTACCAGGAAATTTTGACCGATCCGTCTTATCTCAGCCAGATCGTCACCTTCACCTTCCCGCATATCGGCAATATCGGCACCAATGACGAGGATATCGAAGACCTGACGCCCGCTGCACGCCGCGGCGCCGTTGGCACGATCTTCAAGGCCGATATCACCGAACCCTCGAACTACCGCTCGGCAAAGGATCTCGACTCCTGGCTGAAGAGCCGTGGCGTCATCGGCCTGTCGGGCATCGACACGCGCGCGCTGACCTCCTGGATCCGCCAGAACGGTGCCCCGAACGCCGTGATCGCCCATGACCCGAACGGCAATTTCGACATCGAAGCGCTGAAGGCGGAAGCCAAGGCCTGGAGCGGGCTCGAAGGCCTCGACCTCGCCAAGGAAGCGACATCAGGCCAGTCGTCGCAATGGACCGAAAAGCCCTGGGTCTGGAACGAAGGTTCCGAGGAACTGAAGGCCGAGGATGCCAAGTATCACATCGTCTGCATCGACTACGGCGTGAAGCGCAACATCCTGCGCCTGTTCACCGGCCTCGACTGCAAGGTCACGGTCGTCCCGGCCCAGACCTCGTCGGAAGACATTCTGGCGCTGAAGCCGGATGGCATCTTCCTGTCGAACGGCCCGGGCGATCCGGCAGCCACCGGCGCTTACGCTGTCCCTGTCATCAAGGACATCGTCAAGACCGACATCCCGACCTTTGGCATCTGCCTCGGTCACCAGATCCTCGGCCTCGCACTCGGTGCCACGACCGAAAAGATGCACCAGGGTCATCACGGCGCCAACCACCCGGTCAAGGATCACACGACCGGCAAGGTGGAGATCGTGTCGATGAACCACGGCTTCGCGGTCGACTCGAAGTCGCTGCCGCAGGGTGTTGAGGAGACTCACATTTCGCTGTTCGACGGCACCAATTGCGGTCTGCGTCTGTCCGGCAAGCCGGTCTTCTCCGTCCAGCATCACCCGGAAGCATCGCCCGGTCCGCAGGACAGCCACTACCTGTTCCGCCGCTTCATCAACATGGTGCGCGAGAACAAGGGAGAGGCAGCGCTCGCCGAGCGCTAAAACCTTCTCAAGTCACGGTTTCAATCAGATGGCCCGCTGCTCTCAGCGGGCCATTTGCTTATGACGCTGCAAAAGAATCCAGAACCGTCCGCACAGGAAGAGAGCTGCGGCGGCAAGGCCGATCACGAAACCGAACCAGACACCCTCGCCGCGATAGCCGAGCGGAAATGCGAACACCCAGGCGCAGACGAAGCCGATCGGCCAGTAGGCGATCAGCGCCAGCAGCATCGGCACTTTCGTATCCTTCAATCCGCGCAAAAGCCCGGCCCCTACGGCCTGCAGCCCGTCGACCAGCTGGAAGATGCCGGCAATGACAATCAGCGGTGTGGCGAGCGCGAGCACCGCAGCGGCGTCCGGCTGGCTGGTGTCGAGGAAAAGCCCCGCCAGCGCGCCCGGCATCACGGCGTAAAGGACACCGCCGATCGCCGTGAAGATGATGCTGACGATCAGCACGGCCCCACCGGCCCTTCGAACACCGACCATGTCGCCACGACCGTTGGCAAGACCGACCCGAACCGTTGCGACCTGCGCCAGACCCAGCGGCACCATGAAGGCGATCGAGGCAAGCTGCAGCGCAATCCCATGGGCGGCAAGCTCGAGCTTGCCGATACTGCCCATCATCAGCGAAGCCGCCGCAAACAGGCTCGTTTCGGCAAGGATCGTGAAGCTGATCGGCAGTCCGAGCAGGAAGACTTCCCGAACCATCGACCAGTCAGGCTTCCAGAAGCGCACGAAGAGTTCATAAGCGCGCATGGCGGGCTGCGCCTGCACATAGGCAATCGCGATCAGGAAGCCGACCAGGTTGGCGGACACGGCTGCGATCGCCGCGCCATGAAGACCCAGCTGCGGCGCTCCGTAATGACCGAAGATCAGCAGATAGGCGACGATCGCGTTCATGATGAACATGCCGATCGTGATGTAGAGAACGATCCCGCCCTTCTCCAGCCCGGTCACGAAGCTGCGCAATGCCATCAGGCCGAGCGCCGGGAACATGCCCCATTGCGCAATGCGCAGATAGCTCTGCGCATTGGCCGCGACATCGGGCGCCTGACCAAGGCCGAGCAGCATCGGTTCGCTAAACCAGAGCAGCGGCGCGACAACCGTGCAATAGGCAATCACCACCCACAGCCCCATGCGCACCGACCGGCGCACGCCGATCCGGTCACCGTGGCCGAGCGCCTGCGCAACCAGCGGCACGACGGCGCTGGTGAACCCGGTGCCGAAGATGAAAACGACGAAAAACAGCTGCGTCGCAATGACCACGGAGGCAAGTTCGGTCGTCCCAAGCCAGCCGACCAGAATGACGTCGGTCGTATGGATCGCCATCTGCGCAAGCTGGGCTCCCACCAGCGGGATGCCGAGCGCAAACGTGCCGCGCAGATGCGACGACAAGGAACGATCCGTAATGACGGCGTCATGCGGCGCAGATGCACCGGCAGTGTTCGGCAAGCCCGACATCGATAAATCCTACAAATGGAAAAAGCCGCTTCCAGAAACGGTCAGCGGCACGGTACCCTGCCTATAAAGAAGGCATCGGGGTTCATCAAGGCTCGGCACCGATCCAGCAAAAATTGTAGGGCGAAGTTCACTAACGTTGATGGGTGACGTGACAGGTCTGACGGACCGATCGATGGGAGGATGGTGCGGCAAGGATTCTCGGCCTTGTCCATCGCCGCCGGCTGGTGCCGAATGCAGCCCGGCATAGGCCCCGGCTTTGCGCAGTCGAGCACGCCGAAACCGGGAAAGTGCGGGCGATCGGTTTCGCCGCCCACACGATTTTTCGAAGATTGATCTCTAAATCACGGCTCTGCTGCTCGCCGGAGCAGCAGAGATCACTGCTCAGACATTACCCGAGAACGTGTCGCAGGCCTTCATGTCGCCGGTGTCGAAGCCCTTCTTGAACCAGCGCGAACGCTGGGCGGATGTTCCGTGGTTGAAGCTTTCCGGCACGACATAGCCCTGGCTGCGCTTTTGCAGCGTATCGTCGCCGATCTGCTGGGCGGCGTTCAAAGCCTCCTCCAGATCGCCGCTTTCGAGAAAGCCCTTCTGCTGGGTCCGCTTGCCCCACACGCCTGCAAAGCAGTCGGCCTGAAGCTCGACACGAACCGACATGCGGTTGGCCTCGGTCTCGCTCATGCTCTGTCGCGCCTGGTTGAATTTCGGCAGCACGCCGATCAAATTCTGAACGTGATGCCCGACTTCGTGGGCAACCACATAGGCCTCGGCAAAATCGCCGCCGGCCCCAAGCCGCTGGCTGAGTTCCTTGAAGAACTCCGTATCGAGATAAACCTTGCGGTCACCCGGGCAGTAGAACGGGCCGCTTGCCGAAGATGCAAAACCGCAGGCAGACTTGACCTGGCCGCCAAACAGAACCAGCGTCGGCTCTTCGTAGCGAGCGCCATTGCTCTGGAAAATTTCGTTCCAGGTATCTTCGGTGTCGGCAAGAACGGTGCGGACGAAACCGGTCATCTCGTCGTCAGCCGGCGTACGCGGCGCCTGCTGCGTGGTGCTGGTGCCCGTATCCATGCCGGTATCGCCACCCGACAAAAGCGTCAGCGGGTTGATGCCGGTCACCCAGCAGATGATCAAAACGACGACGATACCGCCGATGCTAAGCCCACCGCCGCCACGTCCGCCGCCACCGATCGGGATGCGGAAACCGCCACCGCGGCCACCCATCGAGGCACCCCGTTGATCCTCGACATTGTCGGATTGCCGACGCCCTTTCCATTCCATATCGCACCCCAGGTTCTAATAAGTTCGGTCGGAAATGATCCCTGACGACGATATAGAACAGGCCCGCCAAATATCCATGTCGGGATGTCAGGCTGTTGGCTCAGGCGACCCTGAGCTGCGCCTTGCTGGGCAGGAAGACGGTGAGAAGGCCAAGCGCCGGCAGAAAAGCGCAGATGGAATAGACAAAACTGATGCCCCTGTGGTCGGCGATGATGCCGAGCACGGCGGCGGCAATGCCACCCATGCCGAATGCGAGCCCGAAGAAGATGCCGGCGATCATCCCGACCCGGCCAGGCACCAGCTCCTGCGCCATCACGATAATGGCCGGAAACGACGACGCCATCAGCAGCCCAACAATACCCGACAGCACGATCGTCATCGGCAAATTGGCGAACGGCATCGCCAGCGTGAACGGCAGCACGCCGAGAATGGAGATCCAGATCACCACCTTGGAGCCGAACCGGTCGCCGATCGGACCGCCGATCAACGTGCCCAGCGCCGTCGCGCCCAGAAACACGAACAGCATGATCTGCGACGACTGCACGGTGACGCCAAAGCGCTCGATAACGAAGAACGTGTAATAGCTGCCGATCGCCGCCATGTAGATGTTCTTCGAAAAGGTGAGGATCGCCAGCACGACCAGCGCAACCATCACCGTGCGCCGCGGCAGGCTGTGGATGCCAAGGCTCTTCTTGCGCCCCTTGTTGGCCAGCATATGCGCCTTGTACCAGCGCGCGACCCAGGAGAGGATCACGATGCCGAGGAGCGCGATTGCCGAAAACCAGGCGACGCTGCCCTGCCCCATCGGCACGATGATGAAGGCGGCCAGAAGCGGCCCGATCGCCTGACCGAAATTGCCGCCCACCTGAAAGGTCGCCTGCGCAAAACCATAGCGCCCGCCGGACGCCAGCCTCGCCACCCGGGACGATTCCGGATGAAACACCGCCGACCCAATGCCGATCAGCGCCGCCGCCACCACAAGCATCACATAGACATGCGAACCGGCCAGCAGAAACAGGCCGACAAATGTCGCCCCCATGCCGATCGGCAGAGAATACGGAAACGGCTTCTTGTCGGTGATGATGCCGATCACCGGCTGCAGCAGCGAGGCGGTGCATTGGAAGGCCAGCGTCAGAATGCCGATCTGCCAGAAGTCGAGATTGTAGTCGGCCTTGAGCATCGGATAGATCGCCGAGATCATCGACTGCATGATGTCGTTGAGCATATGGCAGAAGCTGACCGCAAAAATGATCGGCATCACAGTCTTGTCCGCCTGGGCGGCGGAAGCCGAATTTTCCGGCTGCACGGTTGCAGCTGCATCAACGGGTCTGGACGTGGCATCCGCCATCGGGGCTCCTCCGCGCGGGTGTTCGTCCTTCAAGGATCGTTGCCGCTGCAAATATTGACGTATGCCAAGGATTAGAGCGGCAAATCAGGCCTGTCCATGTCAGGACGGGAGCAAACGGTACGATCGTGGTTCGGAAACGGGTCTCGTCGAGGCTGTGACAGAGCCTGGTTTTCCATTACCGGCGATCTGTTTGGTCCCCGTGTCAGCCGTTTGACGGCAACGATGGAAACGCCGGCGACGACCCCGCCTGCCAGCACATCGACAAAATAATGACTGGCATGCGAAACAGCCGCAACAGCCATCAGGATGTTGATCACCATCATCGGATAGCGCGCGAATCTAAGATCCCATGCGGCCCAGGCGCAAAGTGCGGCGACTGCGGCGTGCACGGATGGGAATGTCAAAATGCCGGCGACCTCCTCCATTCTGAAAATGAAATCAGGATCTGTCCTCAAGGCATTGAACTGATCGAGAAAGAAAAAGCTGAAATACGCGTTGATGCTTGTCAGTTGCTCTGGCTCGACACCGTACACGACATAGGCTCCAAGTGCCGGAAACCAGATCGATATCACGCTCGAGATGTAGCATAGCACCGCGTATGCAATCGCCATCTGATAGGCACGCAAAGGACGCCCCGTCGCGATGAGGACGACCGGAATCAGGAGCAACTGGAACGAAAACGACAGGTACGCGAGGCCGAGGATCTCAGCCAGCAACGGCCTTGCATCAACAAATGCTATGAACCCTCGCCATGACAGGCCAAGTGCCGCATCCCACGACATAAGCACCGCGTCCGCAGTCGGCATGCCGACCCGGATGCTGAGATAGGTAGAGACGAGTACCGGCACGATGAGAAGCAGAGTACAGGTGACCGTTTCGAGAACGAACGTCATCGCATTCAGCTTGCGGACGTGACAGTAAAACCCGACGACGACGAGCAATGCGACAAAGTAACCCGCGGACCTGCCGACGCCGGCATAATCCACTTTCAGTCCGGTAATCTGCGCCAATCCGAAAGCCACCACATAGGAGGCGACGGTGAGCGACAGCAACCCGTACCGCGCCCTGATCAGTTCCAAATCCATGACGTCAGACTACCTTGCACAAACAGCACGAGTGTATCCGTCGAAAGTTAAAACCAGCCTGACACCGAATGTTGCGTGTGCAACGTCCAATCCGGACAATTCCTGTCGATATGCTCAATTATGGGGTTCCGTTCCCCGGCACATTTCCCTATAAGCCGCGTCTAGCCAGAAAAAACATGCGCACGCCACCCGACCGGAGCTTCACGCCCCGTGCCGGTTTTTCGCGCAGAAAAAAGTGGATAGAGATCATGCCGAAGCGCCAAGACATCAAATCGATCCTCATCATCGGGGCGGGCCCGATCGTCATCGGCCAGGCATGCGAATTCGACTATTCCGGCACCCAGGCCTGCAAGGCGCTGCGCGAAGAGGGTTACCGGGTCATTCTGGTCAACTCCAACCCGGCAACGATCATGACCGATCCGGGCCTGGCCGATGCCACCTATATTGAGCCGATCACCCCGGAAGTGGTGGCCAAGATCATCGCCAAGGAACGCCCTGACGCGCTTCTGCCGACCATGGGCGGCCAGACGGCCTTGAACACGGCGCTTTCGCTTAAGAGAATGGGCGTGCTCGACCGCTACAATGTCGAGATGATCGGCGCCAAGCCCGCCGCCATCGACATGGCCGAAGACCGCGCCCTCTTCCGCGAAGCCATGAGCCGCATCGGCCTCGAAACCCCGAAGTCGATGCTGGCCAACGCCACCGACATCAAGGATGCCGACCGCAAGACGCACGAAGCCGAGCGCAACAAGGTCAAGGCCGAACTGTCCGGCGCCGAGCTCGACAAGGCGCTCGACGCGCTCGAAAACCAGTGGAACCTCGGCGAAACCGACCGCAAGCAGCGCTATATCAGCCACGCGATGGCGATTGCGGCACAGGCTATCGACGTCGTCGGCCTACCCGCCATCATCCGCCCGTCCTTTACCATGGGCGGCACCGGCGGCGGCATTGCCTACAATCGCTCGGAATTCTTCGAGATCATCGGCGGCGGCCTCGATGCCTCGCCGACCACCGAAGTGCTGATCGAGGAATCGGTTCTCGGCTGGAAGGAATACGAGATGGAAGTGGTCCGCGACACCGCGGATAACTGCATCATCATCTGCTCGATCGAAAACATCGACCCGATGGGCGTCCACACCGGCGACTCGATCACCGTCGCACCGGCCCTGACGCTGACCGACAAAGAATACCAGATCATGCGCAACGCATCGATCGCGGTCCTGCGCGAGATCGGTGTCGAGACCGGCGGTTCCAACGTCCAGTTCGCGGTCAACCCGGCCGATGGTCGTCTTGTCGTCATCGAAATGAACCCGCGCGTGTCGCGGTCTTCGGCGCTCGCCTCCAAGGCCACCGGCTTCCCGATTGCCAAGGTCGCGGCAAAGCTTGCCGTCGGCTACACGCTCGACGAACTCGACAACGACATCACAGGCGGCGCAACCCCTGCCTCGTTCGAGCCGTCGATCGATTACGTCGTCACCAAGATCCCGCGCTTTGCCTTCGAGAAATTCCCGGGCGCCTCGCCGGTCCTCACCACGGCCATGAAGTCGGTCGGTGAAGTCATGGCAATCGGCCGTACCTTTGCCGAATCGCTGCAGAAGGCGCTCCGCGGTCTCGAAACCGGTCTGACCGGCCTCGACGAGATCGAGATCCCCGGCATGGAAGAGGGCGAAGGCTCCAAGAACGCCATCCGCGCCGCCATCGGCACGCCGACGCCGGATCGTCTGCGCCAGGTCGCCCAGGCTCTCCGTCTTGGTCTCTCCGAAGCCGAAGTGCATGAAGCCTGCAAGATCGATCCGTGGTTCATCGCCCAGTTCAAGGCGATCGTCGACATGGAAGCCCGCGTTCGCGAACACGGCCTGCCTGCCGATGCCGAGAACCTGCGCATGCTGAAGGCCATGGGCTTCTCCGACGCCCGCCTTGCCAGCCTGACCAAGAAGCGCCCGAAGGAAGTCGCGGAACTGCGCAACGCGCTCAACGTGCGGCCCGTCTTCAAGCGCATCGATACCTGCGCTGCCGAATTCGCCTCGCCGACCGCCTACATGTACTCGACCTACGAGACGCCGTTCGTCGGCGAACTGCGCTCGGAAGCCGAAGTCTCGACTGCGAAGAAGGTCGTCATCCTCGGCGGCGGTCCAAACCGCATCGGCCAGGGCATCGAGTTCGACTATTGCTGCTGCCATGCCGCCTTCGCTCTGAAGGATGCCGGCTACGAAGCGATCATGATCAACTGCAACCCCGAGACCGTGTCGACCGACTACGACACGTCCGACCGCCTCTATTTCGAGCCGCTCACCGCAGAAGACGTCATCGAGATTCTCCGCGCGGAACAGGAAAAGGGTGAAGTCGTCGGCGTCATCGTACAGTTCGGTGGCCAGACGCCACTGAAACTTGCCGAAGCGCTCGAAAAGAACGGCATCCCGATCCTCGGCACGGCGCCTGACATGATCGACCTGGCCGAAGACCGCGACCGCTTCCAGAAGCTCCTGATGAAGCTCGACCTGACGCAGCCGAACAACGGCATCGCCTACTCGGTCGAGCAGGCCCGCCTCGTGGCTTCGGAAATCGGCTTCCCGCTGGTCGTTCGCCCGTCCTACGTTCTCGGCGGCCGCGCCATGCAGATCCTGCATTCGGAAAGCCAGCTGCAGAGCTACCTGCTCGATACGGTGCCGGAACTGGTGCCTGAGGATATCAAGCAGCGCTATCCGAACGACAAGACCGGCCAGATCAACACGCTGCTCGGCAAGAACCCGCTTCTGTTCGACAGCTACCTCTCCAACGCCATCGAAGTCGATGTCGACTGCCTCTGCGACGGCACCGACGTCTATGTCGCCGGTATCATGGAGCATATCGAGGAAGCCGGCATTCACTCGGGCGACAGCGCCTGCTCGCTGCCACCGCGCACGCTGTCCAACGAGATGATCGACGAGCTGGAACGCCAGGCAACGTCGATGGCCAAGGCGCTTAACGTCGTCGGCCTGATGAACGTCCAGTTCGCCATCAAGGACGGCACCGTCTACGTGCTCGAAGTCAATCCGCGTGCCTCGCGCACCGTCCCCTTCGTGGCCAAGACCATCGGCGCGCCGATCGCAAAGATCGCCGCCCGTGCCATGGCCGGCGAAAAGCTCGACGCGATCTTTGCGGCCTACGGCACCAAGCCCGATCCGCGCAACCTGAAGCACATCGCCGTCAAGGAAGCGGTCTTCCCGTTTGCCCGCTTCCCCGGCGTCGACATCCTGCTCGGACCGGAAATGCGTTCGACCGGCGAAGTGATGGGTCTCGATACGGACTTCGCGCTCGCCTTTGCCAAGAGCCAGCTCGGTGCAAGCGTCGAACTGCCCCGCGACGGTGCGGTCTTCGTGTCGGTCCGCGACGACGACAAGCCACGCGTGCTGCCGGCCATCCGCATGCTGAAGGAAATAGGCTTCAAGGTCATCGCCACCGGCGGTACCGCCCGCTTCCTCGCCGAAAACGGCATCGAGTCGACCAAGATCAACAAGGTCCTGGAAGGACGCCCGCATATCGAGGATGCCATCCGCAACCGCCAGGTCCAGCTTGTCATCAACACGACGGATTCAAACAAGGCGATCTCGGACTCGAAATCGCTGCGCCGTGCAACGTTGATGCAGAAGGTGCCGTATTACACGACGATTTCAGGTGCCGAATCCGCTGCGATGGCGATCAAGGCGCTGAAGGCCGGCAATCTCGAAGTGCGTACGCTGCAAAGCTACTTCGCGTAACACTCTCCAACGGGCGCCTCTGGCGCCCGTTTTCTTTGCTGGCCCCGCGGTTGCCCGATCCTGAGACGTGCGGTAAATCCGCAAGCCGATATCTGGGAGAGGAACGATGCAGACGCCGTCGCAACATCCGGGCCACGAGCCTGCCGGTCGCCGGGAATGGATCGGTGCCTGCGTCCTGTCGATCGCCTGCCTGATCTACTCGATGGACTTGTCCATCCTGTTTCTCGCCGTCCCCGCGATCGTCGCCGATCTCGACCCGTCCGCGTCCGAACTGCTCTGGATCAACGACATCTACGGCTTCATGGTCGCCGGTTTTCTCGTCACCATGGGCACGCTCGGAGACCGGATCGGCCGCCGCCGCGTGCTGCTGATCGGCGCATTCGCCTTCGGGATCGCCTCGGCACTTGCCGCTTTCTCCTCGACAGCACAGGAACTCATCGCCGCCCGTGCACTTCTCGGCATCGCCGGTGCGACGATCGCGCCCTCGACCCTGTCGCTGATCGTCAACCTGTTCAAGAACGAAGCCGAGCGAAACCGGGCGATCGGCATCTGGGGAACAGCTTTCGCATTGGGCGGACTAATTGGCCCGCTCCTCGGCGGCTTTCTCCTGCAGTATTTTCACTGGGGCTCGGTGTTTCTCATCAACATTCCGATCATGCTGGTGCTTCTGGTCGTCGCCCCGTTCCTCCTGCCGGAATACAAAAGCCCGGAAAGTGCCAAGCTCGATCTCGTCAGCGTCGTCCTGTCGCTCGCCACCGTGCTGCCGGTGATCTACGGCTTCAAGCACATGGCGGCAGATGGGTTCCAGAGCCAGCATCTGATCCCGATCGCGGTCGGCGTTGCGTTCGGCTACCTGTTCATCCGCCGTCAGAAGCGCCTGACGCAGCCTCTGATCGACCTCAAGCTGTTTGCCATCCCCGCCTTCACCGCCTCGCTTCTCGTCAATCTCGCGGGCATGTTCTTCGTCTTCGGGGTGTTTCTCTACCAGAACCTCTTCCTGCAGTTCGTTCTCGGCCTGTCGCCGCTCGAAGCCGCCCTCTGGTCGATCCCGTCATCGATCGTCTTTACCGTAATGTCGCTGCAGGCCTACCGTTTCACCAACCGGTTCGGCCCGGTCAACACCGTCCTCATCGGTCTCGTCATCAACGCGGCCGGCATGTTCTCCATGTCGATCGCTGCCTATTCCGAGAGCCTCTACGGCGTCCTCGGCTCGACCATGATCATCGCCATCGGCTTCGTGCCGGTCGTCCTGACGACAACCGGCCTGATCGTCGGCACCGCGCCACCGGAACGCTCCGGCTCGGCCTCGGCGATTTCCGAAACCAGCGCCGAATTCGGCGGCGCCCTCGGTGTCGCCCTTCTCGGCAGCTTCGGCACACTGGTCTATCGCATTCTAATGGATGGCGCGGATGTGACCGGCCTCGACCCTGCCCAGGCAGCAACGGTCAGGGCGACCATCGGCGGCGCCGTCGAGACGGCCCGCGGGCTCGGCGGAAGCGCTCTTCAGGCAGGCGAAGGCCCGGTCTGGCTGGAGGCCGCCCGGCAATCCTTCTCGACGGGTTTTGCCAGCTGCTGCCTCCTCGCCTCACTGGTCCTGCTTATCCTCGCAGCGACTGCTCGCACGATCTACGCCCGCGCCCATATCGACGAAAGCGCGATCGGCTCGGGACACTGAGCTGTCAGATATAAACGAGCCTTGTCCTGTTGAAGCAGAGCCGCAAGGTGCGGAAGACGTAGAACACAAGACCGATCCCGAGCGTCACGATGGAGATCAGGATCCAGATCAGGATATGACCTATCATCTCCGCCAGGTTGAGTTCACATTCGAGCCGCGCGATCCGCTGGCCGTCCCGGCCGATCAGGTAGGTCTTGTTGATGATGCTCTTGTAGAAGTAGTAAACCGCGAAGAACGCACCGATCCCAAGTGTCAATACACTGATGATCACCCAGAGTATGATATACCCGACCGCCTCCATTAGCGAATATTCGCACCGAAGCGTGGATCCGAAAGGTTGCGTCTTGAATGGCGGCGTGACCGCAACGTCTGTATTCGACATATTCCCCAGCTATAGTCTTGAGAGACCCCGCCGAATACAGCTTTCATTTTAAGACGAAGTCAATTGAAACCTGGGCCCGCCAATGAACCTGATGCTTCGCTTACGAAGCCAACCGTCCGATTGCCACGATATCCTCTTTGAACCGCGCCACCTCCTCCGCCTTTCGCCCCAGATCGGGGATGCGAAGCAGGTAGGACGGATGCACGGTGACAAACAGCATCCGACCGTTCTGCATGGCAATCGGCCTGCCCCGGACGTCCTCCAGCTTGTGGCGCATCTCGGTCAGTGAAAACAGCGCGGTCGCACCCATCGCGACGACCAGCTTGGGCTGCACCAGATCGAGTTCTTGGACGAGCCACCAGCGACACTGCTGCACCTCGCCCATATTTGGCTTCTGGTGAATGCGCCGCTTGCCGCGTGGCTCGTATTTGAAATGCTTCACCGCATTGGTGATGTAGAATTGCGTCCGGTCGATCCCGGCCGCGCTCACCGCCTCGTTGAACACTTTGCCCGCCGGCCCGACGAAGGGACGCCCGGCCAGATCCTCCTGATCGCCCGGCTGCTCGCCGACGATCATCACCTTGGCATTGACGGGCCCCTCGCCGAAAACCGTCTGGGTCGCCATGCAATGGAGGTCGCAGCGGGTGCAGCGACGTGCTTCCTCCCGCAATGCCTCGATTGTACCGGCGGTCGGCCCTTCTGGCATTGGCACCCGTGCTGCGGCTTCCTGGATGCGATGGTGGAACGCCAGGGGTTCGCTCGCCGCCTTGCGTCCCATCTCGATCACACTTGCCTCGGCGCTGGCGATCATGCCCGGAATAAGCTCTGCCTCGGGCAGGTTCTTCCAGTACTTCTTCGGCATTTCCGACATCATCATCTTCACCTTCAGCCGCGCGGGGTTGAAGATATTGGCATAGTACGTCCGCCACAGATCGTCCGTGTCGTCGCGAAGGTCTGGCTTTTCGGCGGGCTCATCGCTGGTCCGCAGGGTCTCGCCATCCCAGGACGCCGAACCCCTGGGCGTCACGATCAGCCAGTCCATGTCGTTGAAACGACGCTGGAAAAACGGGGCCACACGGTCGATGATGAAATGATCAGGCTCGAACCAGGAAACAAAGCGCCGGCGTCCGGCAACACCCTCCGGCAGCGGGATTTCCTTGAAACGGACAAAGGCGGTCATCTTGTGATAGTCGCGGCCGATCGATTTCGCCATCCGGTTTGCCGCAACCACATCCGGATCGGTCGCCATACCCAGAAAATTGCGCCCGTGCGCCATGCGAAACAGCATCCGGTAGAGAAGCGAGAACCGCGTCGGATCGGAATGGCAGATGACCGAGGCGGCAAGCTTCAGAAAGGCTGGAGGAACACCCTGCGTCACCGGCTTGTCGACAGGCTCAGGCAACTGGTTGCCGTCCAGCCCGAACAATCCGTCCGTGTCGTCCATCGTGCGCCACTCGACACGATCAGGTGCGATGCCGGCGGCGAGATAGGCACGCGCAGCATCGCGCCACTCGGTCAGATCGCCTCTCCCCCGCAACAAGACTCGGTACATCATAGAAGCGACAGCTGCTCCGGCTTTGGCTGGAACATGGATCGCAGATCGGCCCGGTCGGCAAGCTTGCGCGGTGTCCACCCTTCGCAGGTGATAAAGGGCTGTACCTTCTTCAGAGACACGCTCAGCCGCTTTAAATCCTCCAGTCGCAGCTTGCGAAACCTGCGCGACGACAGGATCGCTCCGACGGTCTTGGTCCCGAAACCCGGCACCCGCAGCAGCGTCTCCTTGTCCGCCCTGTTCACATCGACCGGGAACTTGTCGCGGTTGCCGAGCGCCCAGGCAAGCTTCGGATCAAGGTCCAGATCCAGCATGCCGTTTTCCGTCGACGCCGTAATCTCGCCGATCTCGAACCCGTAGAACCGGTAAAGCCAGTCAGCCTGATAGAGCCGATGCTCGCGCATCAGCGGCGGCTTGATCAGCGGCAGTGTCTTCGAGGAGTCCGGGATCGGGCTGAAGGCCGAGTAGTAGACGCGCTTGAGGCTGTAGCTGCCATAAAGTCTGGCGCTCGTCCCGAGGATCGTCGCGTCGTTGGCGCCGTCTGCCCCGACGATCATCTGCGTGCTCTGGCCGGCAGGCGCGAACCGCTTGCGACGCTTGGTCTGCAGCGTCGGATCGCGCATTTCCTCGATCTTCAGGCGCAGATCGCCCATCGAGCGACGAATATTGGCGGGCCGCTTTTCCGGCGCAAACTGGCTGATCCCTGCGTCGGTCGGCAGTTCGATGTTGATCGACAGACGGTCGGCATAAAGCCCCGCCTCCTCGATCAGCTGCTGCGAAGCTTCTGGGATCGTCTTCAAATGGATGTAGCCGCGAAAATTATGAACGGTCCGCAATTCCCGCGCGATCCGCACCATGTCGCCCATCGTGTGATCGGACGAGCGGATAATGCCCGACGACAGGAACAGACCCTCGATATAATTGCGCCGATAGAATTCCAGCGTCAGCCAGATAACCTCTTCGGGCGTGAACCGGGCCCGCTCGACATTGCTGGAGGAACGATTGATGCAATAGGCGCAATCGTAGATGCAGAAATTCGTCATAAGGATTTTCAGAAGCGAGATGCAGCGGCCATCCGGGGCATAGGCATGGCAGATGCCGGACCCTTCGGTCGAACCCAAACCGCCGGATACCGACGAATCTCTCTTTGATGTCCCGCTGGAGGCGCAGGAGGCGTCGTACTTGGCAGCGTCCGACAGGATCGCCAACCGTTCTTTCAGCGACTTCTTCATTAGTACGTTCTCTATATGTTCTTTATGACTGCGTCAACCCGTTGACAAATCGAGGGACGTTTGATTCATTCAACTCCAGCTGGCGCATCTGACACCATTTCGATTTTCCTAGCGGGAGCAGTCGAAATTCTGTTATGATGCCCTAAATTCAGATGCTGCAGATGGTTCCGAAGTTACCGCTCCGGAACCTGTTTCTTTTTGTGTCCGCGGCATCCGCGGACATGCGCCTTAAGGACAAGAAAATGGTTGAAAAGGTACCGATGACGCCGAAGGGGTTTACCCAGTTGCAGGAAGAACTGCGCTGGCGCCAGCAGGAGGAGCGTCCCCGCATCATCGAAGCGATTGCGGAAGCGCGCGCCCATGGTGACCTTTCGGAAAACGCCGAATACCACGCGGCCAAGGAAGCCCAGAGCCACAACGAAGGCCGCATCGGCGAGCTGGAAGATTTCACGGCCCGCGCCGAAGTGATCGATCTCTCCAAGATGTCCGGTTCCACGATCAAGTTCGGCGCAACCGTCAAGCTGATCGATGAGGATACCGAAGAGGAAAAGACCTATCAAATCGTCGGCGATCAGGAAGCCGACGTGAAGGCTGGTCGCATCTCGATCTCCTCGCCCATCGCCCGTGCCATGATCGGCAAGGAAAAGGGTGACAGTATCGAAGTCGTCGCCCCCGGCGGCTCCAAGGCCTACGAGATCCTTGCCATTTCCTGGGGCTGATCGCTCGTGGAAACGTCTGGCGAAGTCGCCACGGAGATGGGCAGCGGTATCGCTCCCGGCTCCGTGGTCGATATATCCGATATCGAAGTAATTGCGCCGAACTTCAAGAAGCGGCTCTCCGGCGTGACGTCCACGATCGTCCAGCTGATTCCGGTGCAAAGGGCAAAGGGTCAGAAGATCGCGGTCCTCGGGCCCGGCCTGCCCTCCCACCTCCCCCACATCCGCTATGCCGACCTTCCCGCGCTGTGGTCACCGCCATCAGGGCGGCGCGCCCGTGTCTGGCATGCCCGCCGCAATATCGAAATGCTGCCCGGCCTCTTCATGCGCGATGTGCTGCGGATGCCGCTGAAGCTCTTGTTTACCTCCGCCGCGCAACGAACCCATTCCGCCTGGACGGGTTTTCTGATCAGCAAGATGGATGCGGTCGTCGCGACGTCTGCACGATCGGGTTCATACCTGAAAGCGCCCTATAAGGTGGTGCACCACGGCGTCGATCTCGATCTCTTCCGTCCCTCCGGCCCATCCGACCCTTCCTCCCCGGCAGATGGTTTCGGCAAGCATCTGATCGGATGCTTCGGGCGCGTTCGGCATCAAAAGGGCACAGACCTTTTCGTGCGCGCCCTGATCGAACTGTTGCCGTCCTATCCCGAATGGACGGGCGTCGTCTGCGGACGTGTCACGCCGGACAACAAGGTTTTCGGCGATGCGTTGAAAGCCGATGTCGCCATGAGCGGTCTGACAGATCGCATCCTGTTCATGGGCGAAGTGGACGACATCAAACCTTGGTACCGTCGCCTGTCTCTTTATGTGGCACCGTCCCGCAATGAAGGCTTCGGATTGACGCCGCTCGAGGCGATGGCATCGGGAACCGCAGTCGTTGCAAGCGATGCCGGCGCCTATTCCGAAATGATCGTCGAAGGTGAGACGGGATCGGTTGTTCCGGCCGGCGATTACACGGCGCTTCGCGATGCGCTGCGCACCTATTTCGAAAACCCTGCACTGGCCGGCCAGCAGGGCTGGAGCGGTCGCGAGCATGTGCGCGTCGCCTTCGCCATCGAAAAGGAAGCCAACAATCTGGCGGAAATCTACGAAACGCTTTTAGAGACCAGACCATGAAAACTTCAGAGGCATCCGGTGTCACGCGACCGGTCCGGCTCTGCCCGCATCTGCATGGAGGACGCTTCGAATGACGGAACTTTCTGCCGGGATGGCGCAGCACAGACCGACGACGAGCGGACTTTTGAGCGAGGGAGACTGGCAGCAGTTTTTCGCCGGCTATAGCCACATCGTCCTTGTCGCCAACAGTGACGAGCAGAACTTCAACGAGATCCACGCCGCCTATCCGGAAACGACGCTGTTCGTCTTTTTCAACTACGTCAGCAAGGTGCTGAAAACGCCGTTCACGCGCAATTCGCTGCTGGTGGCACGCACCAGCCGCGTCGGGTCCGAACTGATCTACGACAACGCTCTCGACAAGGTGCTGGCCCTGCTGCCGGGCCCCGGGTTTACCGGCGTCATGAGCATGCGCGCCGCCACGATGGAACAGGTGACGGAACCGGCCGAGTTCGGCGGCGTCGCAGCAGGTGCCATCGACCTGTGCGGTTACCTCGAAGATTTCTACCCGCGCGACCATACCGCCAGCTCGGGCTTCGCGCTTTCGGTCTGGCTCTGCGAGAAGGTGCCGCAGGCCAAGGTCGTGCTGTGCGGTTTCTCGGGACGCCGCAGCCGCAAGTGGCAGATGTTCCACATCCACGACTGGACGTTCGAACAGTCGGTGCTGCAACTGCTCGCCAACAGCGACAAGCTCGAAATGGCGGGACGCACGGCCTTCAATCCTTACAAGGCGCTATCGCGCCACTTCCCCGATATCGACAATAGCAACTTTGTGTTTGCCGCCATCCAGGTCCTTTCCGAACGGCTGGAAAACAGCAACCGCAACCTCGGCAAGCTGATCACGATCACCATGCCGCTTCGCGTCATCTACAATCTCGCAAGAGGTCTGCGGATCAGGTCCAAGAAGGACAGGCTGGTGAAGCAGCGCAAAAAGCAGCGCGCAAAGAATGGCGAGCCATCCTGAACCCGGGACAGCTTAAGCGCCTGCTACCACCACCCGCTGCGATCGCGGTGGTGGAGCGCTCGTAACCGGCTGAATGCCGTGTCGTTCTCCTGCAGGCGGTCGTAGATCGCCTTGGCGATCTCGCCGGCAATCCCCTGCTTGAAAAACGGATCGAGCCGCCAGCGCATGTTTCGCAGCGTGTCGTCGGTCCCCACCTTGAACAGGTACATCCCGTTGAACCTGTGCATCGGCGCACCTTGCGTCTGTTCGATCGCATCTTGTGAGACAGGACGCTCGTCGCCGCCATGGATAAAGCGGTCGGTCTCGTAGACCTTGATCGTGTTGGCAAGCGACGAGCCGATCATGGCGATCGCCCTTGCCGTCATGTCCTCGTCGAGATCGGCAATGCTGTCACTCGCGGAAATCAGCCAACGCAGATCGAGATGGGCGGTGAGGAACGGCGCTTCATTCTCCCACAGGGTCTTGAACTGCTGGTACGTCTCCCGGACATTATATTCGCGCCGCATGAGGACGATAAGCTGCGCATGATAGAACAGCAGTTCCGGCTGGCCTTTGAACTCCAGTCTCAGGTTCGCCATGTGATCGTCGAGCGACTTCTGCTTGCCCGACCGGTGCTCGCGATCCGAATCCTCGATCAGCCGCTGCTTCATGCCCGCGTAATCCTGGTCGAGCTTGGCGTATTTTGCTGCTCCCCAGCGCTTGCGGTAGCGGTTGAAGGACAGCAGTGCCTCGAGCTTACTCTTCTTGCGTACCACGCACGTTCTCCAAGTCTTGCTGCCGTAGCCTCGGCAGTCCTGTCTACACCGGTAACCTCGTCAGTCTGCCGCCCGCAGGTGTTCGATAAGCCGGTGCGGCAGATGGGTGTGAAATTTCGTTATCATCACGTCAGGCAGCGCCTGGCGAAGCTCGATGCTGAGTTCGTCCTGGCTCTGGATACATCCGAACGGGGCGCTGCCCTGTTCGATCATGGCGAGTACAGGTGCGGTCGCCCGCTTCTGCCGCGGCTTGATATAGGCCGTGCGGTGTTCGGGTAACGGGGTCGCGCCAAAGCGCTCCATCTCGAGATGATTGGCAAGCGCAACCGGCGAATGCTGGGCGATGTTGCGAAAGCGATGGGAGAGCTGCTGGCGAAGCACGTCGGGATGCGCTGCATAGTAATCGGCAAGCGTTGAGCGTCTGACCGCGTGAAAGTAATGGCCGACCTGCAGAAACCGGTTCTTCGCACCCGCCAGCTCTGCCCCCTTCTCCTGCGCGACGGTAAAGCTCGGAACAGCGTTGGACGCTTCCGCCCGCTGCCGCTTGAACCACCGCAGGCACTGCTTGAGGCGGGATCGCAATCCGCTTTTCACGCGCCCGTAAAGCATCGGCTTGCCGTCGCGAAAGAACGCGGAGGCAGATGTCGGAGCGTTCAGAAAGAAGTCGTCATTGCTGTAGACGAAATTCTCGCAAAGCCCCGGAATATTCCAGACCGCAGCCTCGATCGACAGCGAGTTGAACGTCGGCAGCACGGCCGGAAGCCCGTCGAAGACCACGTTGTGATCAACGATGGCGATGAAATCTTCCGTGCAGAAACCCGCCTGCGCAAAACTGTCGACGAATTCCGGCTTCTGCCCGTCCGTGACGATGTGAATTTTTGTGATGAACGGCGCGTATTTCAGCACGGAGGCGATGAGATAGTAGATCTCGCCGTTATCGGCAAACCGCGTCGGGCTGGATGCCACCGCGTGCGAACTCGACGCAACGTCATCGTATTGCAGGCGCTTCGCGCGATGCTCCGGGTCCGAACCATCAACCCAGGTGATCACAAGCTCGATGTCGCGGCTGGACATGCTCTGGTTCCTGCTCCCTGTCCCTCGGACGACCTCGATCTCGACGATCCTAGGTCTGCACGACCGGTGCGTCCTTGACCTGCCGGATCGTCAGCATGGTGCGAACCGTATCGACATTGTCGACCGCGGTCAGATCCTCGATGACGAAATCCTGGAAGACGGTGAGGTTCTCGGCCACGCATTGCAGCAGGAAATCGGTCTCGCCGGAGACCATCCAGGCCTGACGCACCAAGGTCCGCGTTTCCATATCCGCCGCGAAGGCCTTCAGCTTGCTGTCCGACTGCTGCTTCAGTCCCACCATGCAGAAGGCGACAAGATCGTATCCGAGCAGCGACGCCTGCAGCATGGCGCGATAACCCTTGATGATGCCGTTCTCTTCCAGCTTGCGAACGCGCCGCAGACAGGGCGGCGCCGATATGCCGACCCGTTCGGACAGCTCGACATTGGTCATGCGTCCGTCCTTCTGCAATTCGCGAAGGATCTTCAGGTCGATGGTATCGAGTTCGACTTTCACGACCATGTGTAGTGCCTGCCTTCAAAATTGACGGGAGCACGCAGGCTCCCGGGTATCCATCTCGGTGTCGCGAAGACATACAATAACATCGTTCCGACGCAAGAAAATTTCGCGCGCCGGTCCAGATGTTGTCAACCGAGGTGCACCTAGAGACCCATCCAATCGCAGTTGACCTGCCGTTTCTGCCGGGCGGTTCCAACTGTCTTGTTGTTATCGCAAGGCTGCCCTTGCAATGTTGCATGGATGGCCCTTACATGACGTGTCAAAAGCGGCAGACCGAATAATGTCTTCCTATATGAGGAAGCGGCGCCAGGCGCCCGACACGGTCTTGGAAAGGAAACGTCATCATGTCCGCCCGTCATACAGAGGTTCTGATCATCGGTTCCGGCCCCGCCGGCTATACAGCTGCGGTGTACGCAGCGCGTGCGATGCTGAAGCCGGTCTTGATTGCAGGCATGGAACAGGGTGGTCAGCTGATGATCACCACGGACGTTGAAAACTATCCGGGCTTTGCCGATCCGATCCAGGGTCCCTGGCTGATGGAGCAGATGCTGCAGCAGGCGGTCCATGTGGGCACCGAGATCGTCAATGATCTCGTGACCGAGGTCGAGATGAACCATCGCCCCTTCACGATCCGCACCGACTCCGGCACCGTCTGGACCGCTGATACGATCATCATCGCCACCGGCGCGAAGGCCAAATGGCTCGGCATCGAAAGCGAGCAGCAGTTCCAGGGTTTTGGCGTTTCCGCCTGCGCTACATGTGACGGCTTCTTCTATCGCAACAAGGACGTCATCGTGGTGGGCGGCGGTAACTCCGCAGTCGAGGAAGCGCTCTATCTCTCCAATATCGCGAAGACCGTGACGGTCGTCCACCGGCGTGACTCGTTCCGTTCGGAAAAGATCCTGTCCGAGCGCCTGTTCCAGCGCCCCAACGTCAAGGTCATGTGGAACACCGAAATTGCCGAGGTCACCGGCAAGCCGGCCCGCGCGCCGCTGCCGCCATCGGTCGAGGGTGTGCGCCTGCGTGACACCAGGACCGGCACGATCTCCGACCAGCCGATCGACGGCGTGTTCGTGGCAATCGGCCATGCGCCCGCGACCGAACTCTTCAGGGACAAGCTGAAGATGAAGAACGGCGGCTATCTCTGGACGGCACCTGATTCCACGATGACCGACGTTCCCGGCGTGTTTGCCGCGGGCGATGTCACCGACGACACCTTCCGACAGGCGATCACCGCCGCCGGCATGGGCTGCATGGCAGCGCTCGAAGCCGAACGTTACCTCGCCGGCATTCAGCCGGTTGCCATTGCTGCGGAGTAAGCATGGGCGTACCTCTCGACTGGGACAAGTTGCGCATCTTCCACGCTGCGGCGGAGGCGGGATCCTTCACCCATGCGGCAGACAAGCTGCATCTGTCCCAGTCGGCAATCAGCCGGCAGGTCAGCGCGCTGGAACAGGACGTCGGCGTCAAACTGTTCCACCGCCACGCCCGCGGCCTCATCCTTACCGAACAGGGCGAGCTTCTTTATCGCACCGCGCATGACGTGCTTCTGAAGCTCGAAACCGTGAAGATGCAGCTGACCGAGACGACGGAAAAGCCGTCGGGCAAGCTGCGCGTCACGACGACGGTCGGCCTTGGCCAGGGCTGGCTCACCGACAAGGTGCAGGAGTTCCTGCAGCTTTATCCGGAAATGTCGATCCAGCTCATCCTCGATAACGAGGAAGTCGACGTCAACATGCGCCATGCGGACTGCGCCATCCGCCTTCGCCAGCCGCAGCAGTCGGACCTGATCCAGCGCAAGCTGTTCACCGTGCACATGCACGTCTATGCAGCCCCGTCCTATATCAACCGCTATGGCGAACCGCAGTCGGTCGAGGATCTCGACACCCACCGCATCATCTCCTTCGGCGAGCCTGCCCCGAATTACCTTCTCGACGTCAACTGGCTCGAATCCGCCGGCCGTTCTTCGGACAACACCCGCACGCCGCATCTGCAGATCAACAGCCAGACCTCCATCAAACGAGCCTGCCTGCTTGGCATCGGCATCGCTTGCCTGCCCGACTATATCGTCGGCCGCGACCCTGGGTTGATCCAGCTGACGCTGAGCGCCGACATCCCTTCATTCGACACTTACTTCTGCTACCCGGATGAAATGAAGAACGCTGCAAAGCTCAAGGTCTTCCGCGATTTTATCGTCGCCAAGGCGCGTAACTGGAATTTCTGATCGCTGTCGAAGACGTTTCGCTCAGAATGGGCACCGGGATTCTCGCAGCGATTTCATACACGACTCAGTGACTAGAGTAAGCTGTGCAGAACGTGCATGGCAGTCCTGCGCAAAAAAGCGTTGCCGCTTGCCCAAAAAACCATCATATCGCACTCAGCTGATGCATATGGTGGCTTTCCTCCCAGTTCCACCGCAGCAGCTGTTCCCCTCTGGAGGTTGTTTTTAACCTTCATAATTATAAGGGCCCTGGAGTGATCCGGTGGCCCTCTTTTTTTGCCCTGCGGTTTGCCGGCCCGCCGCAATCCTCGGCTGCCTGTCAGAGTAATTGGACCGAAACGGTCAATATTTCGGCCACCCCCCTTGCTCTCACAAATCGCTGCGCCCATATAGGGATCAGCCGGAGCAATTGATGACGTCCCCGTTATCAGCGCCGGCTGTTCCCCTCTGGAGGTTTTAGACCTTCACACCTGACGGGCCTCGGAGCAATCTGGAGGCCCTTTTTTTTGCCTTCCTCAAAAAAATGGGAACGTCATTCCTTTAAATCGTCTTCAGACGATCTATATATCGGTTAGAGACGATATGGAAAGACGATGGATCGCACCGAGATACTGAAAGCACTGTCCCATCCGACGAGGATTGAGTTCCTCGAATGGATGAAGCAGCCCGAGCAGCATTTTTCCGATCAGGATCATCCGCTCGAAATGGGCATCTGTGCCAAGCAGTTCGAAAGACGATGTGGTCTGTCGCAATCGACCGTCTCTGCGCACCTTTCGACCCTCGAAAAAGCCGGCCTCGTGAAAACGAGCCGGGTTGGTCAATGGGCGTTCTACAGCCGCGACGAGGAGAAGATCGCAGACTTCGTGACCAATCTTCGCTCCGCTCTCTGAATGCCACCCCTTAACTCAATCACTCCCAAAGCAGCATGGAAGGATATTCCTGTGACCTCACTCTTTGAACCGGTAAAGTTCGGCGACATCGAACTGAAGAACCGCGTCGTCATGGCGCCGCTCACCCGCAACCGTTCGCCGAAGGCGATCCCCAACGATCTCAACATCGCCTATTACGAACAGCGCGCCTCCGCGGGCCTCATCATCACCGAGGGCACCCCGGTCAGCCAGCAGGGACAGGGCTATGCCGACGTTCCGGGCCTTTACCTCGCTCCGGCCATCGACGGCTGGAAGAAGGTGACGGAAGCTGTTCACAAGAAGGGCGGCAAGATCGTTACCCAGATCTGGCACGTCGGTCGCGTGTCGCACACCTCGCTGCAGCCGAATGAAGGCGCACCTGTCGCCCCGTCCGCACTGGGCGCCAAGGGCAAGACCTACATCATCAACCCGGATGGCAGCGGCGCGTTTGCCGATACATCTGAGCCGCGCGCTCTCGAACTTTCCGAGATCCCGGGCGTCGTTGCCGATTTTGCTGCCGGTGCAAAGGCTGCAATCGAGGCCGGCTTTGACGGCGTCGAAATCCACGGCGCCAATGGCTACCTCATCGACCAGTTCCTGAAGACTGGCGCAAACCTCCGCGAAGACGAATACGGTGGCTCCGTCGAGAACCGCGCCCGGTTCGCGCTCGAAGTCGTTGACGCCGTCGCTGCAGCCATCGGCAGCGGTCGCGTCGGCATTCGCCTGTCGCCTGTTACGCCTGCCAACAACATCACCGACGATGCGCCGCAGACGGTCTTCGACTATCTGGTCAAGGAACTCGCGACCCGCAACCTGTCCTTCATCCACGTCATCGAGGGTGCGACCGGTGGTGACCGCGACTATGTCCAGGGCGGCA
Source organism: Neorhizobium sp. AL 9.2.2 (assembly GCF_013317225.1). Classification (NCBI taxonomy): domain Bacteria; kingdom Pseudomonadati; phylum Pseudomonadota; class Alphaproteobacteria; order Hyphomicrobiales; family Rhizobiaceae; genus Neorhizobium; species Neorhizobium sp. AL 9.2.2. The sequence goes on along the minus strand of NZ_JAALXU010000003.1, from coordinate 679,503 downwards.
AGCCGTTCGATTACCAGGAACTTAAGGATACCTACCGCAACGCTGGCGGCACTGGCGCCTGGGTGGTCAACAATGGCTACGAAAAGGATACGGCTGAAAAGGCTGTGGCCAGCGGCTATGCGGATGGCGTCGCCTTCGGCAAGCTGTTCATTGCCAACCCGGATCTGGTCGAGCGTTTCAAGACAAACGCGCCGCTCAACGAGCCGGACAAGAACACATTCTACGGCGGCGGCGCAAAGGGTTATACCGACTACCCGTCGCTTGAATCAGCAGAAGCCTAAGCTTTAGGCTCTACTTCCTGAAATCGGCCATGCCTGGCACAAACCCCGGGCATGGCCTTGTTTTTGGTCGCAGCGAATGCTTAGCGCGCGTCCGCCTGATCGCCATCCACAACTTCGGCTTCGGGACGGTCACCGCCGTCGCTGTGCTCGGTGTGCCAGACGCCCTTTGCGTCCTGCCAGCTGATCTCTTCGGGCTCACCACCCACCTGCTGTTCGGCAGCCACAATCCGGGCCGCCTGCAGCGCGTCGTTGTGGTTCGGGAATGTTTCGGAATAAACGTCGCCCAGTCGATAGGCCCAGCCGCCATCATGTGGCACGATTGTGTAAACGACCTTGGTCATAGATCCTCCTGTATGTTTTTTCGTGGCTGCCCCGACCGGTCTCGGTCCAGAAGGCCGCGTAGAGCAAAAAAGCCGGAATACGCCGCGAAGTTCCTTCCACTGGCGAGGATAATGGCACCAAAGACCGATTATCGCAAACCGTCCTCTGTGCAGGTCGACCGACAACCCTAGTTTCTCCGAGATCGTTTCCAGGAGCTTCCAGTGCAAATCGCGACCCACCTCCGGCAGGAGAAATTCCTGCTGATCGCCCTCGTCGTCGCCATTCTCGGCTTCTTCATCGAACACTCAATTCTGGAGGCCGGAAAGACGGTGTCGCTGATCGCAGCAGCGCTCTTCGTCGGCGTGATCGTGCTTGCATCGACACGTGTCGCCCATCATGCGGAGGTTTTGGCGCACAAGGTTGGCGACCCCTATGGCACGATGATCCTCACCCTGTCCGCGGTGGCGGTCGAGGTCCTGATCCTCGCCATCATGATGGGTTCGAATTCCTCACCGACGCTGGTGCGCGACACGATCTATTCGGCGGTGATGCTGGATATCAACGGCATTCTTGGCCTCGCGGCCCTGCTCGGTGGCCTGCGCCATGGCGAGCAACCCTATAACGACGATTCAAGCCGCACCTACACTGTCATGATCATGACGGCGGTAGGCATTTCGATGATCGTGCCGGAATTCGTACCGCGTGAAAGCTGGCACTACTATTCCGCCTTTACCATCTGCGCGATGATCGCGCTCTACGGCGTCTTTCTCAAGATGCAGGTCGGGCCGCACAGCTACTTCTTCAGCTACACCTATCCGCGGACCCAGAAGGCGGCAGCCGCCGGGACAGCGTCCGCGCCTCAGGAGGAGGCCGCCGAGGATTCCGCGGCCGTATCGATCGGCATAATTCTTCTGGGCGTTCTGATCATCGGCTTCCTGGCGGAATTCATGTCGGTCTTCATGGGCGAAGGCCTGGAAGGCTCCGGCGCGCCGATCGCGCTGACCGCTGTCGTTGTCGCCGCCATCTCCGCCGCGCCGGAAATCCTGACCGCCATGCGGGCGGCGCTCAAGAACCGCATGCAGTCCGTCGTCAACATCGCCATGGGCGCGTCGCTCTCGACGGTCATTCTCACCGTCCCGGTCATGGAAGGCATCGCGCTCTATACCGGCCAGCCCTTCATCATGGCGATGACGCCGGTCCAGACGGTGATGGTGGCGATCACGCTCGTGGTTGCGGCGATCAACCTCAACGACGGCCAGACCAATGCGATCGAGGGCATGACCCATTTTGTGCTGTTTGCGACCTTCATCATGCTGACGATGATCGGATTGTGACATCTGCAATAAAGAAGAGTTGAACACCCTGTGTTCGGTCTTCGGGACTGGCCGCCCTAGATGGGACAATGTCTGGCGAGCGATCGCCACTGAAAGGCATCAAGACAAAGTCCGGAGGTGACCCATGAAACGCACGAACATCTTCCTTGCAGGCACGGCCCTGGCTCTCGCACTGGTCGGCGCTCCCGCGATGGCGCAAACCGGTGGCAAACCGGTTGAAACAGGCGCTCCAAATGCGAAGGATCAAAAGCCTGCCTTCACCGGTCAGACCCGCGCAGCGCAGCCAACGGAAATGCCTCAGATCACCACCGAAGTCGTTGCCGAAGGGCTTCCGCACATCTGGTCTTTGGAATTTCTCCCCGATGGCCGCATGCTCGTGACCGCCAAGGAAGGCGCGATGCATATCATCAAGGACGGCAAGCCCGGCCCTGCGATCGAAGGCGTTCCGAAAGTCCTGTCCGCTGGCCAGGGCGGTCTTCTCGACGTGGCCCTCGCCCCGGATCACGAAACGTCCGGCATGATCTTCTTCTCCTTCTCCGAAGAGCGTGAAGACGGCAACGGCACATCCGTCGCCTCCGCCAAGCTCGTCGCCAACGACGATGGCGGCGGCAAGCTGGAAAACGTCAAGGTGATCTTCCAGCAGATGCCAAGCTATGACGGCAACAAGCATTTCGGCTCGCGCCTCACTTTTGGCCCCAACAACGAGCTCTATGTCACGGTCGGCGAGCGGTCCGATCCGGAGCCGCGTGTCGAGGCACAGGATCTCAAAAGCGGTCTTGGAAAAGTGTTCCGCATCGACATGGACGGCAAGGCCCTGCCCGACAATCCCTTTGTCGATCAGCCCGAAGCGCGGCCGGAAATCTGGTCCTACGGCCACCGCAATCTCCAGTCAGCAGCACTCGATGGCAACGGCCGCCTCTGGACGGTCGAACATGGCCCCAAGGGCGGCGACGAGTTGAACCGACCGGAAGCCGGCAAGAACTACGGCTGGCCGGAGGTTACCTACGGCGTCGAATATAGCGGCGGCAAGGTAGGCGACGGCATCACCGAGAAGGCTCAGACCGAACAGCCCGTCTATTACTGGGATCCGGTCATCGGCCCCTCCGGTATGGCCTTCTACGATGGCGATGCGATCCCCGAATGGAAGGGCGCATTCCTGGTCGGCGGTCTGGTAACCCAGGGCGTGGTGGTCCTGCATATGGATGGCGACAAGGTGAGCCACGAAGAACACGTTCCGCTCAAGGCTCGCATCCGCGACGTCAAGGTCGGCCCCGATGGCGCCGTCTACGCCGTCACCGAAACCCGTTCCGGCTCCTCGACGATCGTCAAGCTAACCAAGGCGTGACGGTAGCTTAAGCCAGGAAGGCCAGTGGATGAGGTCAGAGCACGATCGACCGTCACAAGCCGCAGGCCTTCCACTTGGCATTGCGTCAGAAGCAGCCGGTCGAACGGATCCCGCGTCGACAGCTCCGGTTCCGCCATGGCTATCACGTGCGGAACGTATATCGGCAGGATCGCTATGCCGGACGCTAGAAGGAAGGCCGGTATCTGCGAAACCGAGATCTCTGTCCGTAATTTCCCGAGCCGGGACTTGATCGCTATCTCCCAAATGCTTGCGACGCTCACTGTCGCGTCAGTCGACCGGTCGATCAGCATTCGGTAAATGAGAGGAAACTCTACGGCGAACCGGTCATTGACCATCGAAATGACGACATGCGTGTCGAGCAGCAGACGCATCTACGGAAAAGGCCTCAGCAGGAAATCCTCCGGCAGCGGATCGTCGAAATCGGTAGAAACGAAGCCCTTCGCTCGGACAATTCCTTTCGATCGCAAATAGGCTTCGCCCGCCTCCGGATCATATCCGCCAGGTTTCCCTTGCAGGACGGTCAGTGCCTCAATGCGGGGTACCAGATCAAGCACCGGCTTGCCATCGCGGGTCACGGTCACGGTCTCGCCCTGCTCCACGGACTGGGCAAGCTCTTCGAATTTGTCCTGCGCTTCACGGATCGAGACGGTCTTCATTCCGCAGAAAGTAGTCCCGCACTTTCACTGCGTCAATCTGACCACCACTCACGAAAAAGCCCGGCGCTTGGCCGGGCTCTCCCATCAAACTCGTGTCTCGAAACTTACTTGCAGGCTGCGCAGAAGCGCTGGATGCGCTTGCAGGCTTCTTCGAGAATGTCTTCCGACGTCGCGTAGGAAATGCGGAAGTTCGGGCCAAGACCGAAGGCCGATCCGTGAACCACGGCGACACCTTCCGATTCCAGGAGCTCGGACACGAAATCCTCGTCCGTTTCGATGACTTTGCCGGTCGGAGCCGTCTTGCCGATCAGGCCGGCGCAGGACGGATAGACGTAGAATGCGCCTTCAGGCTTCGGGCAAACAATGCCGGACGCCTGGTTGAGCATCGACACGACGAGATCGCGGCGGCCTTCGAAGATCGCCTTGTTCTTGGTCACGAAATCCTGCGGACCGTTGAGTGCCTCGACAGCCGCCCACTGTGCGATCGACGATGCGCCCGAGGTCTGCTGGCCCTGGATCATGTCCATCGCCTTGATCAGTTCGATCGGACCGGCCGCATAGCCGATGCGCCAGCCGGTCATCGCATAGGCTTTGGAAACGCCGTTCATCGTCAGCGTCCGGTCGTAGAGCTTCGGCTCCACTTCGACCGGCGTCGCGAACTTGAAGTCGCCGAAGGTCAGGTGCTCGTACATGTCGTCGGTCAGGATCCACACATGCGGATGCTTCAGCAGCACGTCGGTCAGCGACTTAAGTTCATCCGCGCTGTAGGCAGCGCCCGTCGGGTTCGACGGCGAGTTGAAGATGAACCACTTGGTCTTCGGCGTGATCACGCTTTCCAGCTCTTCGGCCGTCAGCTTGAAGTTGTTTTCCTGCTTGGTCGAAATCGTTACCGGCGTGCCGCCGCAGATCGAGACCATTTCCGGGTAGGAAACCCAGTAGGGTGCTGGGATGATCACTTCATCCCCTGCATTCATCGTCGCCATGAAGGCATTGAACAGAATCTGCTTTCCGCCGGTTCCGACGATGGTCTGCTCGACCTTGTAGTCGAGGTTGTTTTCGCGCTTGAACTTGTCGACGATCGCCTTGCGCAGCTCTGGAATACCCGAAACCGGCGTGTACTTGGTTTCACCGCGGTTGATCGCGTCGATCGCCGCCTGCTTGACATTGTCAGGCGTGTCGAAGTCAGGCTCACCGGCACCGAGACCGATAATATCACGCCCTTTCGCCTTCAGTTCGCGAGCTTTCTGGGAAACAGCGATTGTCGCTGAAGGCTTTACACGGGAAAGGGCGTCGGCAAGAAAGGCCATGTCGTTTCGGTCCTGGGCTGATTGAACACTACGGCGGGGTGCGCTCATTCGCCGCCGAGCGGCCGCCTCAAGCTGTATGGAGAATGAACCGGCGCCTTTCAAGAAAAAAGCATTAATGAATGCCATCAATGTCGCTGATTAAAACCTTCGGACGCGTATTTACGACCGCGTAACCCGTCTCGCCTACAATCTGCAAAATTGCGCAGGAGACGGTACGGGTATGGCATCGAGAAGCATTTTCGCCAACCTGGTTCGCGGCGACGACGGGGCATGGTCGACCGCATACGGGCCTTTCATTCTCAGATCCGCGCTTCAGCCCATTTTCAGAACGTCGAAACCCGGCAATCGGCTGGCCATCGAAGCCTTTGTCGGGCTCGTGCGCGCCTATCGTGGCGAAGAGCCCGTTCCCCCGCACGAATTCTTCAGCCTCGTTGATCCCGCCGAAGTTGCCGATATCGACAGCATGGTCCGGACGATCCATATTCTCAACACCGGCCGGCTCGACAGACGCCAGGCGAAGATCTTCGTCAAGTTCCAGCCGGGTCTGGTGCGCACGCCCGAAGACATGCGCCACGAAGTCGAACGCATCAAACTTGCGAGCCACGAAGCCGGACTTGCCGTCAACCGGATCGTCTGCGAAATCCGCCAGACCGCCGAGACCAACGCCGCCGTCATCGCCGACTTCACCAGCCACATGCGCGCCATCGGCTTCCAGGTGGCGATCGATGATTACGGTGCGGGCGAGTCCGATCTGGCGCTTCTCAAGCGGGTGAAGCCTGACTACGTCAAATTCGAACCCGGCTGGGTCCGCGACTTTCTCGACAATCCGGCAGGAGCAGCACTCCTGCGCGTCGTCCTGCAGCAGATGCTGGATGACGGGATCGAACCGATCATCGAAGGACTGGAGGAAATGTGGCAGGTGGAGGTGTGCGAGGAATTCGGCGCGTCTCTCGTGCAGGGATATGCGCTCGCACGGCCTGAACTCGCCCCGACCACGTTCGACAGGACATTCCCGGAACACGGCCTGCCGCGCATCGGCGGCGACCTCGACATGAGCTCCTCGCCTGCATCCGCCATTCGCGTCTCTGCCGCCGCCCCGTTTCCGTCGGCCACCCCTCTCAAGCGGATGAAAACCTTCGGCCGCAGACATCAGGGCAGCTAGCCGTCCTTACTTTCACCGGTTCGCAGTGGAACTTCCCGCAGAGAGTGTAGACGTTGAGAAACGGCTACAAACATGACGCGAACAGGCATAAAGCCGATCGGACGAAGCATCGCCAGCGATCCGTTGCCCATCCAACTTCCTTCGGACCATGCGCAAAGCCCGCATTTGCAGCGCTTTTGGCCAAATGAGGCAGGCTGGAAGGGGCCTGCCTTTCAAAAAACTTTTTCTTGCCAATTTTTGATAAACACAGCACTCTGTCCATGTTCGGGCAATTTACGAGCATGGGAAGACCTATAATGACGCGCTCCGAAGGCGCCAAGACTTCGGGCGGGAACTGGGGGCTTGGTTTTATACCTTATCTGCCAGTCGCCGCGGTAAACACAGGGACCCTTTCTTAAAGCTGCCTGCCGCCGCCCGTGAGGGCACACTCTGATGCTGTCCGCCGCTGAACACGGACAGAAGGAAAAGGACCTGCTGCATGGCCGAGACTGGCACTGTGAAATTCTTCAATACGGACAAGGGATTCGGCTTTATCAAACCAGACAACGGTGGCGCCGATATCTTCGTTCATATCTCCGCCGTACAGGCTTCCGGCCTGTCCGGGCTGACTGAAAACCAGAAAGTAAGCTTCGACACGGAACCGGATCGTCGCGGAAAAGGCCCCAAGGCCGTCAATCTGCAGATCTCCGGTTGAGCTTCAAAAGCTCGCTCATTCCAGTTGGAGCCCGGCAGTGATGCCGGGTTTTTTTATGCCCGTGATACCTGTTGCCGGTTACAGGCCCTTCAGGAATGGATTGCTGCGGCGCTCGTCGCCGATCCGGCTTCCCGGTCCGTGACCGCAGATAAAACCTACCTCGTCTCCCAGCGGCAGAACCTTGGTGCGGATCGAGTCCATCAGCGTCGCGTGATCGCCTCCGGGTAGATCAGTCCGTCCGACCGACCCGGCAAACAGGACGTCACCAAGATGCGCGAAGGCATGGTCTCTGTTGTAGAATATGATGTGACCGGGCGAATGTCCCGGACAATGAAAAACCTCGAACACATGCTCGCCGAACGAGACTGTTTCGCCTTCGTCAAGAAACCGATCAGGCACGACGTTGCGGACGTCGCCGTCGACACCGAACATCTGAGCCTGCTTTTCAAGGTTTTCAAGAAGGGGAAGATCGTCGCGGTGGGGTCCGACGACCGGAATGCCCAGCACCTCGCGGAGTTCGTCGGCGCCTCCGGCATGATCGATATGCCCGTGGGTCAGCCAGATCTCGGAAAGGGTAATGCCACTTTTGCGCACGAGGTCCAGAATAACCCCGATGTCACCGCCTGGGTCGACAATGACGGCTGTCTTTGTATCGTCGTCAAAGAAGACGGTACAGTTTTGTTGAAATGGCGTCACCGGAATGACGCTTGCCTGCAATCGACCCATAATGCCTGTCCTGCCCTGAACGTTGTCGTTCTTCATAGCCGGAAGGCTTGCCGATGACAGCCTCAAAATCAGTTGATAGCGGCGGCCAGATACGTGCCTTCGGCAGCAACCGGCGGGGCCAGCGAAACAGTCGCCAGCAGAAATGCCGAGACGACGACTTTCAGCGCAATCACCGTGATGAAGACCGGGCGCAGCGGATGAGCTTCGGCCTTGGTCTGGTTCAGCTCGATCGGCGGCATTGCGGAATAAGTGTGCGCGTTCATTGAATAATCTCCAGTCGTTCGCTGGGAATAATGGCGCTTGGGGATAAAGGTTCCGCCGGACAAGTCATGCGCGCAAAAGAAAGTGCGTGTTCTCCCTGAAAGCAACACAACCGGTCGAATTTTGACCGCCAGAGCGATTTATCACGGGCGACAGCGCAAAAGGATTACGTTAAACAGCTTCACACGATGAAGACGTAGCGAGCGAAAGGAAACGGCGTGCCGCCTGCAGCGACGGGAAAAGCCGTCAAGAAAGTCCCGCCACAGATGCCCGTGGTCGACGAGGGCCAGATCGATTTCGAAGCGATCGAGCTGTTCTTCTTTGCCTATCGCGACTTCGTGTCCGATCCGGACGCTATCCTGGCGAAGATCGGCATGGGGCGCGCCCACCATCGGGTTGTCTATTTCGTCTGCCGCCAGCCGGGGATGATGGTGACGGATCTTCTTGATCTGCTGCAGATCACCAAGCAGAGCCTCGCCCGCGTCCTGAAGCAGTTGATCGAGACTGGCTATATCCGGCAGATGGCCGGGGCCAAGGATCGCAGACAGCGCCGCCTCTATCCGACCCTTGCCGGCCGCGAACTGGCGCTGGCCCTGTGCGAGCCGCAATCCAAGCGTATCGCACGCGCCATGGAAGACTTCACCCCCGGGATGCGGGAAAGCGTAACCCTTTTCCTTCAACGGATGCGTGGACGTGACCCGAACCTCGTGATTTCTGATATCGACATCAGTCAGGATATCTGACCGGGACAGACAGATGACCAATACACCGCTTTTGGACGACGCCCCTCACCTTCTCGTTGTCGACGACGACACCCGCATCCGCGATCTCCTCAACCGCTATCTGGTGGAGCAGGGTTTCCGCATCACGGTCGCGGGAGATGCCGCCGAAGCGCGGCGCAAGTTGGAAGGACTGCATTTCGACCTCATCATTCTCGACGTGATGATGCCGGGCGAAACAGGCCTGTCGCTCACCCAGTCGCTTTATGAAAAGAAGACCACCCCGGTCATCCTCCTGACGGCACGGGTCGAGGCAGAATCGCGCATCGCCGGTCTCGAGGCAGGTGCCGACGATTACCTGTCAAAACCCTTCGATCCGCGCGAACTGGTCCTGCGCATCAACAACATCCTGCGCCGCAGCAGCTCGGCCGATGCACCGAAGATCGAGCAGATCATGTTTGGTCCGTTCACCTTCTCGATCCCGCGCAAGGAACTGCGCAAGGCGGCCGAGACGATCCGCCTGACCGACCGCGAACAGGAAATCATGATGCTGTTTGCCTTGCGCGCCGGCGAAACGATCCCCCGCCACGAACTGATCGGGGACGATACGGATGTCGGCGAGCGCACAATCGACGTGCAGATCAACCGGCTGCGTCGTAAGATCGAAGAAGACCCCGCCAACCCGGTCTATCTCCAGACCGTGCGTGGCATCGGGTACAGGCTGAGTATCGACTGATGCACAAGAGACCGACGACAGGACGATAACGGGCGGCGAATGGCAATTTTCAACACGCTGAAGCGAGAGACCAGCCGGTTTACCCTCCCCGGTTGGCGTCCGTTCACGCGCTGGCTGCGTCGCTGGCTGCCGACGGGCCTCTACACCCGTTCGCTGCTGATCGTCATTCTCCCCATGCTCCTGCTGCAGACAGTCGTCGCCGCGGTGTTCATGGAACGCCACTGGCGCATGGTGACGGAGCGCCTGTCTGAAGGCACCGTTCGCGACATCGCCGCCATTATCGAGATCATCCGCAGTTATCCGCAAGACAGCAACTACAACGAAGTCAGCCGCATCGCCGACAGCTCTCTCGGCCTGACGATCGCAATCGAGGAGAACGGCCAGCTCCCGCCGCCCCGCCAGCGCCCCTTCTTCGCGATCCTCGACAACATCCTTGCCGAACAGTTGAGCAGCCAGATCCGCATGCCGTTCTGGATCGATACGGTGGGCGACAGTCGGCTCGTCGAGATCCGCGTAAAAATGGACGAACGGGTGCTGCGGGTGTTTGCCAGACGCGGCTCTACCTACGCGTCCAACACCCACATCTTCCTGATCTGGATGATCGGCACCGCCTTCGTGCTGGTGGTGATTTCGATCCTGTTCCTGCGCGGCCAGATCCGCCCGATCCTGAGACTTGCCCAGGCGGCAGAAAGTTTCGGCAAGGGACAAAAGACCGAAGGCTTTTCGCCGCGCGGTGCAGACGAGGTAAGGCGCGCAGGCCTTGCCTTCATCCAGATGCGCGAACGGCTCGAACGGCAGATGGAGCAGCGCACCGCGATGCTGGCCGGCATCAGCCACGACCTGCGCACCATCCTCACCCGATTCAAGCTGCAGCTGGCACTTGCCGGCAACAAGCCTGAGCTCGCCGGCATGGAACAGGATGTCGAAGACATGCAGTCTATGCTGGAAGGCTATCTGGCGTTTGCCAAGGGCGAGGCCGAGGAGGATTTCGGCACGCTCTATCTCAGCGAGCTTCTCGAGAAATTCCGCGCGAGCTTCAGCCTGCACGGCCAGATCCTCACCTACCACATCGAAGGCGATGACGAGATCGCCGTCAGGCCGAACGCCTTCAACCGCCTTCTCGGAAACCTCGTCTCAAACAGCCAGCGCTACGCAGACAACCTGCATATCGATGCGCGCCACAGCGCCAAGTGGCTGACATTGACCCTCGATGACGACGGCCCGGGCGTTCCTGCGCAATCCCGCGAGGACGTGTTCAAGCCATTCCACAGGCTCGACGAGGCCCGCAATCTCGATGCGTCCGGAACCGGCCTCGGCCTCGCGATCGCCCGCGACATCGCCCGCTCGCATGGCGGCAATGTCACGCTGGACGACAGTCCGAGCGGTGGCTTGAGGGCAATCGTTCGCGTTCCGGCCTGAGCGAAGGCCGGGCAGTCAAAGAGCTCACGTGAGAGTTGGGGAGACTGTTGGCGAAACGGCAAGGGTGTCCGGTGAGGACGCCCTAGCGCCGTCTCACATCATCTTCTTGCCGTTTGGAACGCCCTGCTCGACGGCAGCCAGAACGATCGCGCCGTTCTCGTCTTCAAAGCCAAGCGTCAGCACTTCGGAACGGACCGGCCCGATCTGGCGCGGCGGAAAATTCACGACGCCCAGCACCTGGCGTCCGAGCAGCGTTTCAGGCGTATAGTGGACGGTAATCTGCGCCGACGATTTCTTGACGCCGATCTCAGGCCCGAAATCGATCTTCAGCTTGAAGGCCGGCTTGCGGGCTTCCGGAAACGGCTCGACCTCGACGATCGTGCCAACCCGGATATCGACCTTCTCGAAGTCGGCAAAGCTTATCTCGTCAGACATGGCTGCTCAGCGTCCCAGTTCTTCCGCGCGGCTCCGCGCTGCCTCGATTGCCTTGTCGAACAGCGGCTGCATCCCATCGTCTGCCATTAGCACGGAGAGGGCAGCAGCCGTGGTGCCGCCCGGAGACGTCACGTTCTGGCGAAGCCTTGAGGCATCCTCGGTCGACTGGTGCAGAAGTTCTCCCGCACCCGACACGGTTTCGCGCGCAAGCCGCATCGCAAGATCGGCAGGAAGACCGGCTTTGCGCCCGGCCTCCGCCATGCATTCGACCAGATAGAAGACATAGGCCGGGCCACTGCCGGAAACGGCGGTGACGGCATCGATATCCGCCTCGCTCGAAACCCATTCCACCGGACCGCTGACTTTCAAGAGCGCATGCACCGCATCGCGCTGGGCGGCCGACACCTTGTCGTTGGCATAGGCACCGGTCACGCCACGGCCGATCATGGCCGGCGTGTTCGGCATGGCGCGCACCATTGCACCGTCCCCGAGATGGATCTGCATGGAGGACAGCGTCTTGCCGGCTGCGACCGAGACGACGACTGTCGAAGCGCCGACCCCAGGCTTCAGCGGCGGCAGAACGGCATCCATCAGCTGCGGCTTGACCGCGAGAAACAGGATATCTGCCGACGCACCGTTTGGAAGTGCCGTAACATGCGTCGCGCCGGCGTCGGACATCATCGCTCTCATCGCCTCGGACGGCGATGGGTCAACGACGGTGACGGATGCGCCGGGAACGCCGTTCTTCAACCAGCCGGAAAGCATGGCGCCGCCCATATTGCCGGCACCGACGAGAACGATCGAACCCAGCTGCAACGCCATCAAGCCTCGCCGACCGTCTCGAACAGAACGCAATCCATGGCAGCCTTGGCTTCCATGCCGGACCAGACGACGAACTGGAACGCCTGATAATAGGCCTCGCAGGCATCAAGCGCGCTGGAAAACAGAACCTCGACCTGCTGGTTCGTGGGCTCGGCACCGCCGGCCAGCAGAAGCGACTGGCGGAAGATCACCACGTCTTCCTGACGCCACAGGTCGAAATGCCCCATCAGCGTCTGTCCATTCACGTAGGACAGAAGCCGGATGACCTCGTTCACGCGGATATCGGGGATCTTCAGATCGAAGGCGCAGGCGAGATGCAGCGCCTCGAACTCCTCCATCCAGGAGAAGGATACGTGGTAGTCCGTCCACCGACCCTCCACGGTCATGGCGATCTCGTCTTCGCCGGACCGTTCGAATGTCCAATCGTTGGAAGCTGCGACGAACTCGATCATGTCCACCGGGTTCGACTGACGCTCAACGTTTAATTCCATGAGGCTCATGCGGCACCTTTTTGACCGGACTGATTGCGAATTCGAGCGGAACGCGCCAACACTTAACCGGAACTACATTTCGATGATCGCTCGTCGCCGCCAGAATAACTGAGTTACCCTGTCTGGAGCTTACCTTCAGCCTCGTCGGTAACCTATCGGTCACCACCGGAAGCTCACCGGCTCGTTTCGAATCATCGTGTAAAATCAGTGTAGCTAGACGGAGTCCGGCTGCCATCCCCTGAATGCCGATTTCCGTGGATTGAACCCCGAAACCGGTTCGCGCATGAGATCAGAACGGATGGTTAAATGACTCTGGACGCTGGCTTTTTTAAGAGTGTCCACAGGGCTTAATTTTTTGTAAATTTATGGGGATTTGGCGAGGCAAAACAGACGCCTGACTGTGCCGATTAGACGCGATGACGCTCAATCGCGAATAGGCTGGGAAAGATCGCCGCGCAGGCTTTTGGCGCTGGACTTTGACGGCGATCTCAAACGGAGATTGCGAATCCCCTGAGGGGCCACAGTTTATGGCCCGATCTGAAGTGGCCTACTGACCTGAATGGCCCTGATCATGGCTCTGGCTCTGGCCGAATTTTGCTTCCAGCGCATCGAGACGGGCCTTTAGCGCAACATTCTCGTCGCGGGCGCGGGCAGCCATCTCGCGAACGGCTTCGAATTCCTCCCGCTTGACCAGATCCATGTTGTTAAGGAACCGTTCCGCCTGGGCATGGAAAGCCGTCTCCACTTCCTTGCGCACACCCTGTGCAGCGCCGGCAGCGTCCGTCATCAGCCGTGCGAAATCGTCGAATATGCGGTTCGTTCCGGTCGACATAAGGTTCCGTCTCCTTGCCATCGGCAGCGATATCGGCCCGATATCGGCCTGTGTTTGTCCTATCGGATCTGAAGTAGGGCTTGGGTCGCCGCGTTGCAAGCGTCATCCACTGTTGCGCGCGTCTCAGAATGAGATTCATCTTGACCGGCGATGTCCCCAAGTCCATCTTTTCAAACGACTGTGAGTAAGCGAGACACCTGTAATTTGTACGAAGCGCTTCATTTTTTTGCTCTCATGCCATTTCCCGAGATAAATCCGGTCGCGTTCTCCTTGGGGCCGCTTGCGGTACACTGGTATGGCCTTGCCTATGTTGCCGGTATCATGCTGGGCTGGCTTTACGCCCGCAAGCTGACCGCAAACGCGTCACTGTGGCCCAACGGTCAGGCCCCGATGACCGCGGTCCATCTCGACGACTTCCTCGTCTGGATCGCAGCAGGCGTCGTCCTTGGCGGCCGCATCGGCTACATCCTGTTTTACGATCTCGGCCCGATCCTGGAAAACCCGATCCGCGCGATCGAGATCTGGAACGGCGGCATGTCCTTCCACGGCGGTTTCCTCGGCGCGACGATCGCGATGATCGTGTTTGCCCGCCGCCATGCCATTCCCGTCTGGAGCATGTTCGACATCGTCGCCGCCGTCGTGCCGTTCGGCCTGCTGTTCGGCCGCATTGCGAACTTCGTCAACGGCGAACTCTGGGGACGGTTGAGCGATGCACCATGGGCTGTCGTCTTCCCGACCGGTGGCCCGTTCGCCCGCCATCCGAGCCAACTCTATGAAGCAGGCCTGGAAGGCATCATCCTGCTTCTGGTGCTGGCACTCCTGATCTATCGTTTCAAGGCCCTTCGTGTACCGGGCACCATCTGCGGCGCGTTCGTCCTCGGCTACGGGCTCTGCCGAATTTTTGTCGAGTTCTTCCGCGAACCGGATGTGCAGCTCGGCTATTTGCTCGGCACCAATTGGCTAACGATGGGCATGGTGCTATCACTACCGATGGTTGCTGTTGGCATCTGGGCGATCACGCGGGCTCGCGTCGCCTCCGCGGCGAAAGTGTGAGGCACCCGTGAACAGCCCAGAAGTAACCACGCCCCTTGCCGAAAAGATCAAGACGCTGATCCGCGCCAGCGGACCGATCAGCGTCACCGACTATTTCGCGCTCTGCCTCGCCGATCCGGAATTCGGCTACTACCGCACCCGCGAACCTTTCGGCCGGCATGGTGATTTCGTCACCGCGCCGGAGATCAGCCAACTGTTCGGCGAAATGGTCGGCATCTTCATGGTCCATGCCTGGCAGCGCCAGGGTAGCCCGGGCGATGTGCGCCTGGTCGAGATCGGTCCCGGCCGCGGCACGATGATGTCCGACATGCTTCGCGTCATCCAGCGCATCGCACCATCCCTGATGGACGGCCTGCGTGTCCATCTGGTGGAAACCAGCGAACGCCTTCGCGGCGTTCAGCGCGTGACGCTCGAGGCCTATTCGACCAAGATTTCCTGGCACGACAGTTTCGAAGACGTGCCGGAAGGGTTCACCCTGATCGCCGCCAACGAACTGTTCGACGCAATCCCGATCCGCCAGTTCGTGCGGACCCCGACCGGTTTTCGCGAAAGGCTGGTGGGCCTTGGCCCGGAGGACGAGCTGTCTTTCGTCGCCGGCATCGCCACGCTCGATCCGGTTCTCCTGCCCGCCCCGGTCGCTTCCATCCCGGAAGGCACGATCTTCGAATTTGCCCCTGCCCGCCAGGCCGTCATGCAGACGCTCTGCGAAAGGCTAAGGCATTTCGGCGGCAGTGCGCTCGTCATCGACTACGGCCATATGGTCACCAGTTTCGGCGATACGCTGCAGGCCGTAAAGAACCACGACTATGACCCGCCGCTTGCCAGCCCCGGCGAGGCAGATCTGACCAGCCATGTCGATTTCGAAGATCTCGCCAAGGTCGCCTTGGCGTCCGGCATTCATCTGAACGGCGGCCTCCATCAGGGCGAGTTCCTCTATGGCCTCGGCCTTGCCGAACGGGCTTCAGCCCTTGCGCGCGACAAGGAACCGTCCGAACAGCGGCTGATTGCTGCCGCGGTCGATCGTCTTGCCGGCGAAGGTGCGGGCAAGATGGGCGAGCTTTTCAAGGTCATCGCCGTCTCGGGCTCCGCGGTCAATCTGATGCCCTTCCGTCCGGTCGACTGAAAGAGCACGTCCGGGCGGATTGACACACGCTATCGGCTTGCGCCAATCTCGCGCCCAATCGAAGCAGCGAGTGCCGCCGACGGTGCATCACTCAAAAACCAACAAAATCAGCAGGGTGGATAAACCGATGCCGGAGAACGCCTCGCCGACGCCGATCGAAAGCGCAGTCTTGAACGCTAAAGCCGGCGCCAAAATCCGCCACGGCTTCTTCACGCGAAAGGGCGGGGTTTCGGACGGAATCTACGCCGGCCTCAATGTCGGTGTCGGGTCGAAAGACGATCAGACGCTCGTTCTCGAAAACCGCCGGCGGGTTGCGGCCTGGTTCGATCTGCCGCTCGAAAAGCTCGCAACCGTCCATCAGGTCCATTCGCCCGATGTGGTCGTGGTCGATGCCGCCTATTCAGGCGAGCGCCCGCAGGTCGATGCGATGGTCGCGGCCACGCCCGGCGTCGTAATCGGCGTCCTGTCTGCCGACTGCGGCCCCATCCTGTTTGCCGATGGCGACAATGGCGTGATCGGCGCGGCCCACGCCGGCTGGAAGGGCGCGCTGACAGGCGTGCTCGAGAACACGATCGACGCGATGGTGTCGCTCGGCGCTGAAAGGGAAAAGATCGTGGCCGTTCTCGGACCCTCGATCGGCCCTGACAGCTACGAGGTCGGCCCGGAATTCGTGGAACGCTTCCTCGGCGTGACCCCCGAATACGCAGCCTTCTTCACACCGTCTCCAAAGCCGCAGCATTCCATGTTCGATCTACCCGCTCTCACCATGTCGCGCCTGAAGGCGGCAGGCGTCGCCGCTGAGAACCTCGGCCTCGACACCTACCCGGATCGGGAACGCTTCTTTTCCTATCGCCGCACGACGCATGACCAAGAGCCGGATTACGGCCGCCAGATTTCAGCCATCGCGCTTCAGCAATAAAAGTTCGGGAGGACTACCATGGCTCTGCACTTCGACAGATCGGAATATGCCGATCGTCTCGCCCGCCTGACGACGAAGATGGCCGAGGAAAAGCTCGATGCCATCCTGTTGTTTGCGCAGGAAAGCATGTACTGGCTGACCGGCTACGACACGTTCGGCTACTGCTTCTTCCAGACGCTGGTCGTGAAGGCCGATGGCTCGATGACGCTGCTCACGCGCTCTGCCGACCTTCGCCAGGCCCGCCAGACCTCGATCATCGAAAACATCGTCGTCTGGGTCGACCGGGTGAATGCCGATCCGACGCTCGATCTCAAGAACCTCTTGAGCGAACTCGATCTGCTCGGCGCAAAGATCGGCGTCGAATACGACACGCACGGCATGACCGGCCGCATCGCGCGCCTGCTCGACAACCAGCTCACCAATTTCGGTCAGCTCAGTGACGCATCCTATCTGGTCAGCCGGCTGCGCCTCATCAAAAGCGCGGCCGAGATCGCTCATGTGCAACGCGCCGCCGAACTGGCCGATGATGCGCTCGACGCCGCTCTGCCGCTGATCAAGGCCGGCGGCGACGAGGCCGATATCCTTGCGGCGATGCAGGGTGCCGTATTTTCCGGCGGTGGCGATTATCCCGCCAACGAATTCATCATCGGGTCCGGCGAAGATGCGCTTCTGTGCCGTTACAAGGCCGGTCGCCGCAAGCTCGATGCCACCGACCAGCTGACGCTCGAATGGGCCGGCACGGCCGCCCACTATCACGTCGCGATGATGCGCACCGCGCTCGTCGGCGAGCCATCGCCGCGCCACAAGGAACTCTACAAAGCCTGCCTTGAGACGATCCGGGCGATCGAGGAGGTTCTGTCTCCAGGTCATACATTCGGGGACGTGTTCGATACCCATGCCAGGATCCTCGACGAACGCGGCCTCTCCCGCCACCGGCTGAATGCCTGCGGCTATTCGCTGGGCGCCCGCTTCTCGCCGTCCTGGATGGAGCACCAGATGTTCCACTTCGGCAACCCGCAGGAGATCCTGCCCGGCATGACACTGTTCGTGCACATGATCATCATGGACAGCGACAGCGGCGCGGCCATGACGCTCGGCCAGACCTATCTGACGACGGAAGGCGCTCCCCAGCCGCTTTCACGTCATGGTCTCGACCTTATCCAGGGCTGAGAAGCCCGCGATCATTGACAGGCCGGAAAATCCGACCTTAGCTTGTCGCGGGATGGGAACCGGCAAAGGGGCGAACGCATGCGGCTTATCGGAAAACTGCTTTCCGCCTGCATCGTTGCGCTGTCCGTCTCCGGCTGCAACACCAGCGAGGCCCTGACGCCGCGCGCCGAGATCGGCGGCGGCAACCGCGCATCGACACCGGTCACCCAGGCCGATACGGAGCGCATGGCCCGATCCCCAAGGCCCGAGACCTACAGCAATCAGACCTACAGAAACGACACCTACCAGCCGCGCCCGCAAAATACGCTCGAGGCGCAGGCCCAGGCGATTCAGTCTGGCAACCAGACCTCGCCCGCCTCTTCAGGCCCACCGCCCGACTGGCAGGGCCAAAGCCAGGCTGAAACCCAGTCTACCGCTGCAGCGCCCCAGCAGGAGGCTTCCCTGCCCGCCGCCGCCGGCAACACCATCCGCTTCCTGCCGATCATCGGTGCCCCTGTCCAGGCCGTAACGCCGCTGTCGCGACGGCTTGGCGCCGAGGCGCGCGCCGCCGGGCTGACGATCCGTCCCTCCAGCGATACGGGTACCGAGCAGATCCTCAAGGGCTATTTCTCGGCCTTCAGCGATGGCGAAAAGATCACCATCGTCTACGTCTGGGATGTTCTCGACAATACCGGCTCCAGACTTCACCGCATGCAGGGGCAGGAAAATGTGCCCGGCAGCGGCCAGGATCCATGGGCCGCAGTGCCCTCCTCAACCATGGAACTCATCGCCGCAAAGACGATCCAGGACTATATGAGCTGGCGGCAATCGCATGGCGGTTAGGTAACCATGATGTGACACGGTCACTGTTTCTTCGCAAAAAACGGTGGCCTGAGGGAAAACGCTATTGCATTCGAAGGTGGCGCCGGTAAAAGGCCGCCATCCAGCTTCAATACAGGCGGACCGCAATGAAGGTTTTCGCAGGCAATTCGAACCGGCATCTGGCCGACGCGATCTGCAGCTATCTTAATGTACCAGTCGGAAAAGCCTCGGTAAGGCGATTTGCAGACCAGGAAATCTTCGTTGAAATACAGGAGAATGTCCGTGGGGAAGACGTGTTCGTCATCCAGTCCACGTCGTTTCCGACCAACGATCACCTGATGGAACTGCTGATCATGATCGATGCGTTCCGGCGGTCTTCCGCCAAGCGCATCACGGCTGTGCTTCCCTATTTCGGCTATGCCCGCCAGGACCGCAAGGCCGGGCCGCGCACGCCGATCTCGGCCAAGCTCGTCGCCAACCTCATCACCGAGGCCGGCGCCAACCGTGTCATGACGCTCGATCTGCACGCAGACCAGATCCAGGGCTTCTTCGATATCCCGACCGACAACCTCTACGCCGTGCCGATTCTTGCGCGCGACGTGAAGGAACACTACGACCTCAACAACGTCATGGTGGTCTCGCCGGATGTCGGCGGCGTGGTTCGCGCCCGTGCGCTTGCCAAGCGCCTGGGCTGCCAGCTCGCCATCGTCGACAAGCGGCGTGAACGCGCAGGCGAGTCGGAAGTCATGAACGTCATCGGTGACGTGACCGGCAAGGACTGTCTCCTGATCGACGATATCGTCGATTCCGGCGGCACACTCTGCAACGCGGCCGAAGCGCTCTTGAAGAATGGCGCCACCAGCGTGACCGCCTACATCACCCACGGCGTGCTGTCGGGCGGTGCCGTTGCCCGCATCGCGGCGTCCAAGCTCAAGGAACTGGTGATCACGGATTCGATCCAGCCGACGACATCCGTTCAGTCGGCGCACAATATCCGCGTCATCACCACGGCAAACCTTCTCGGCGAGGCGATCAACCGTACCGCCATGGAAGAGTCCGTCTCGAGCCTGTTCGACTAGGATTGACGCATGACCGTGGGACGGGCTCGGCAGCAAAAATGCTGCGGCCCCTGTCCCACGGCTATGTAAGTCTGATAGAGGTCTGCCATCCATCTGCAGAGGGAGGACCTATCGCGATGTCGATCCTACGAAACAAGCCGAAATGGCTTGCACTTTTCATCCTGGCTCCAATGCTTTCCGCCTGCGTCGACGCAGGTCCGGGCCCCGGCTATCCGCCGGAACGTCCCGCCCCCGGCTGGAGCCGGCCCGATCGCCCCGATCCCCGTCCAGATTGGGATCGCCCATCCAGACCCGATCGCCCGGATCGTCCATCACGGCCTGACCGCCCGGATTGGGATCGCCCCTCGAGGCCGGATCGTCCCGGCAGACCTGACCGTCCTGAAAATGGCGGCGGCATGTGCACCCGCGAATATCGCCCGGTCTGCGGCCAGCGTGGCGGTCGGCTCCAGACATTCCCGAATGCCTGCGAAGCCCGCAATGCCGGCTTTGGCGCGGTCTCTCCGGGCGAATGCCGCCGCTGATCGCGACGTGAGTTGAACGCCAAGAATATAAACGCCGGGATTTTCATCCCGGCGTTTTGCATTCGAGGCGTCTGTTGACTATGTAGGCGCGGTACCCAAGGAGTTCCGCATGGCCGCCCGCGACCGCTATTCCCGAAAACTCGAATGCTCGCAGTGCGGACACGCCGGTTATGCCGAAGTCTCCGAGTCCGACGACAAGCGCGCCAGCAATCGCGATTTTCGTATCGACGAACTCCCGAAAGGTTTTCAGACCGAGTTCGCCTCGAAAGATCCGCGCAAATACATGCTGCGTTGTAGCGACTGCGGCCACAAATTCCGGTTCGAGCAGAAAACGGCCTACGCCCCCGGCGGCGAACCTCGACGCTAGGTCAAACGTTTCCGCGATCTTCAGGCAGCGTTCTGGTTGGCCGAGCCCATTTCTGACCCAGACTGCGGGTTCGGCTGATCTTCCATCGGCATCGGCCGACCGAGAAGATAGCCCTGCACTTCGTGGCATCCTTCCCGCCGCAGAATGTCGAGCTGGTTCACCGTCTCGACACCCTCCGCGAGAACCGGGATCTGCAGGCCCTGCCCCAAAGCCAGAATTGCTCGCACCATGGCCGTTGCCTGCTCGCTGCGGTCCACTTCGGTCAGGAAGCTCCGGTCGAGCTTGATCTTGTCGAACGGGAAGGCGCGCAGCGTCTCCAGCGACGAATAGCCGGTCCCGAAATCGTCGATCGCAATCGATACGCCCAGCGCCTTGATGGAGCGAAGCGCATTCATCGCCCGCTGCTTGTCGCTGATGATCGAGCTTTCGGTGATTTCAAGCTCGAGACGGCTTGGTTTCAGACCGGTTTCCAGAAGCACGGTATGGACCAGCGCCGGCATGTCGGCATGGGCGATCTGCACCGGCGACAGATTGACCGCGACCTTGTAGTCATTCGGCCAGTTCGCCGCCTCCCGGCATGCTTCGCGCAGAACCCACGCGCCGATCGGCAGGATGGCGCCGCATTCCTCGGCAACCCCGATAAAATCTGCCGGCGAGACATTGCCCCGCTCCGGATGGCTCCAGCGCAGCAGGACCTCGTAACCGGTGATCTCATCGGTCGCGACCGATTTCTGCACCTGGTAGTGCAGCCTGAGCTGATCCTGCTCGATCGCCGTCCAAAGATCCTCCGCCATCTTGGTTCGGTCGCGGGCGGCCTCGTCCATCTCGATGTCGTAGAAGCAGATGTCGCGCGAGAGCGAGCCCTTGGCGCGGTACATGGCCAGGTCCGCGTTCGCGATCAGCGCATCGGGGGATGCCCCGTCATGCGGGTAGAGCGCGACACCCATGCTTGCGCCGGGACTGAGACGATGCACCTCGATCTGGATCGGCTGCCCGAACGCATCCGACAATCGGTCGAGGAACTCGGACACTTCGGCCAAATCCCCGTAGCGCTTCACGGCCACGAATTCGTCGCCGCCGAACCGGGCAAACATCTCGTGCGGCCGCACGATCGAATTCATCCGCTCGGCAATTTCCTTGAGCACGGCATCGCCGGCCGCGTGCCCGAACTGATCGTTGATCTGTTTGAACTTGTTGAGATCGATACCGACGACCGCAACATGCCCGCCCTCGCTCTCGGCGTTACGGACCTCGGCTTCGAGATATTCCATCAGGGCCGAACGGTTCGGAAGCTGCGTCAGGCTGTCATGCTTCGCCATGAAGGCGATCTTTTCCTCCGACCGTATCCGCTCGCTGATATCCTCGAATGTCGAGACCCAGCCGCCCTGATCGAGATAGCTGAAATCGATCCGGATCGTCCGATCGTCGCTCAGTCGGTGTAGAAGGGCTTCCTGCCTGGAATTGATGGCTGCGATGTTGCGCTGGTAATGCTGTTCTGCCCGTGCTTCCGCCTCCGCCGCGTCGGCAAACGAGGTCCTGTAGCCAAGAGCCACGATCTCGCGGTATGTCATACCCGGCTTCAGAGCGCCTTCCTCAAACCGAAAAATCTGGCCATAGCGCCGGTTCGTCAGCACCAACCGCTGCTCGCGATCGAACAGGCAGATCCCCTGCGCCATGTTCTCAAGCGCCAGATCGAGGTTCTGCGTCACGGAGGCGATCCGGTCGGTGTCCTGTCTCTGACGGGTGATGTCGCGCGTGATCTTGGCGTAGCCGGCAAGCACGCCATCGTCGTCGAGGACGGGCTGGATCACCACATGTGCCCAGAACCAGCTCCCATCCTTGCGGTAGCGCCGGCCTTCCGCCTCGAACAGACCGGTTGTGCGCGCTGTTGCGAGCGCCTGTTCCGGCAGACCCCGGGCTTGTTCTTCATCCGAATAGAAACGTGCAAAATGCTGACCAATGATCTCGTCGGCCCTGTACCCCTTGGCACGCTCTGCCCCTGCATTCCAGCTGGAGACGGCGCCCTCGGGTGAAAGCATGTAGATCGCGTAGTCGGTCACCCCGCGCACGAGCATCTGGAAATTGGCTTCGCTGGCCTTCGAGGACCGCGCCGCACGCCCGGTGATTGTGGCAACGGCCAGGCCCGACCCGATCAGCGACAGCGAGACGGCAATGATCGTTGCCAGCATCAGCGGCTTCGACAGCATCCCGTCTTCAGGCAGGATCCCGAAACCCGGGACAAGCGTTGCCGCGCCCATCGCGATGAAATGCATAAAGACGATACCGAGCGACAGGAGACCTGCAGCAAGAATGTTGTTTGCAAGGCCTCCCTTCAGGATCATGAGGAAGGCTGTCGTCGACATGACGATCGCGGTGACGATGGCAGCGATGACCAGCGGCTGCGACCAGACGATCAGGCCGCCGAACTCGATCGCCGCCATGCCGGTAAAATGCATGCAGGAAACGCCGGTACCGAATACCAGGCCAGCGGCCACAGCGCCGGATTTGCCGGTAAACAGCACGGCAAGCAGTCCCGCCGCAAATGTCGCGAGAAATGCAATACCAAGCGACAGCAGCGTCAGCGACAGATTGAATGTGAAGAGCTGGCCCGGATCGTAGGCGAGCATGGCCACGAAATGTGTTGCCCAGATCCCGAAGCCCCCTGCTCCGCCGGAGACGATCACCCAGCCGTAGCGGCTGCGGTCGTTTGCCTGTCGTGCCCGGGCGGCAAAAACCACGGTTCCCGCATTCGCAATGAAGCAGAGCGCCCCCGCCACGACGACGAGGAAGAGATTGTGCTCATAGGCCAGACAGGACAGAACGGCGTACATGTTAGATCTTGGTCTCCGGAGTTAACACCGTCTTGACCCTCACAATTTAACAAATTCGGTCGCCCGGACCTCGCATTTATCGAATCTCGCTAATATCGAATGAACGTCATTAATGGATGGCAAAACGGCACATACCGGAAGTTTCATATTGGCCACGCAGGTATCTGGCGGTAGGTAACGACGACGACCGGTTTGCAGAGCCAACCACGCCGCAGATCCCTTGCGTCTCCTGCCCTGATGGACTATAGGGACCCCGTCCGCGTAGACACCCTTGGAGGCAACGCGGATGGAGAGCGTCGGACGATGCCCTCCGGTTTGACGCGGCACTGTCCGCGAAGAACTCTCCAAACAACCTCGAAAGGAATTGCCATGAGCAAGGAAACTTACGTGCTCAAGGCCGAGGCGCGCGAACGGGTCGGTAAGGGGTCCTCCCGTGAACTTCGCCGCAACGGTTTTATCCCTGCAGTCATCTATGGTGACAAGCAGGCTCCTCTGTCGATCGTGCTCAACACGAACGAAGTCACGAAGCGCATTCACGCTGGCGGTTTCATGACCACCATCGCGACGATCGAATTCGACGGCAAGAAGATCCAGGTCCTCCCGAAGGACTACCAGCTGGATCCGGTCCGCGACTTCACCATGCATGTCGACTTCCTGCGCGTTTCGGCCAAGACTGAAGTCAACGTCGAAGTACCGGTACACTTCGAAAACGAAGACAAGTCGGCCATCAAGCAGGGCGCCGTTCTGAACATCGTCCGTCACACGGTCGAGTTCCATTGCCCGGCCGACCAGATCCCGGAATTCATCACGGTTGATCTGACCGACGCCAAGATCGGCGACAGCCTCCACATCTCGGCCGTTAAGCTGCCGAAGGGCGTGACACCTGTCATCACCGACCGCGACTTCACCATCGCGACGATCGTTGCACCTGCTGCAGGCGTCGAAGAAGAAGAAGCGACTGAGACTGCGGCTCCTGAAGCCGAATAAGACATTTTCGTCTTGTCTTTCTGAGAGCCCGCCTTCCACCGAAGGCGGGCTTTTACGTTTTCCGGTCAGGATTACGTAACCCTCTTTAAGATCCGCTTCGCTTTACTCTTCCCGGCTTCAGTAAAGCTTAATCAATGGCTGGAATTATCCGGCCAATTACTGTGTTGGGGAACACGCAGTCGGCGGCTAACACCGACTACAAGCAGGCGGGGAATACGGGTGGCTCATTCCGTTGAGAGTCGGTTCATAGCCATTATCTCGGGCGCGCTTCTGGCCGTCGTCGTGCCGTTGTTCACGCTGCTTTTGGCGTTGTCATCGCAGCAGGCGGTTCGGGCGCTCGAAGAGCATGTCGACATCGTTCT
Source organism: Neorhizobium sp. AL 9.2.2 (assembly GCF_013317225.1). NCBI lineage: Bacteria > Pseudomonadati > Pseudomonadota > Alphaproteobacteria > Hyphomicrobiales > Rhizobiaceae > Neorhizobium > Neorhizobium sp. AL 9.2.2. The sequence goes on along the minus strand of NZ_JAALXU010000003.1, from coordinate 654,728 downwards.
GGCGACGAACTCGCAGGCGCTTGCCAAGCCCCTCTGGGATCTCGATACCGAAAGCGTTCACCAGATCGCCGTCGCCATGGTGAAAGATCCGACCATCTACGCGGTTCGCGTCACCGACACGACGGGCAAACTGAATATATCGGAAGTCACGCCGCAAGAGATATCCCTGAGCGACCTGACGATCCGCTCACAGCCCATCACCTACATGTCGAACTACGGCGCTCGCGTTGTCGGTAAGGTCAGCGTCAGCATCCCGACAATCGGCTGGTTCTCGAAGCTTCACGAATTCGAGTTCGCCTTCATCTCGATCTTCATCATCGCCATCCTGACCGTGTTCGGCGCCGCCATTCTCGGCAACCGCGTGATGGTGATCAAACCTCTTCTGCGTTTGACCGCCGCAATCGAAGCGACCCGTCGCCTCGGTTCTCGTCACCATGTCGACTGGCGCTCCACCGATGAAATGGGACGCCTGGCCAAGAGCTTCAACGAGATGCAGACCCTTCTCGAACACGAGGAGCGCGAGCTGAAACTGGCACATCGCAAGACGACGCAGACCTACAATCTCACGCCGGCCATGCTGTTTTCGCTCGACGCCGACGACAGGATCGCCGCCGTCAGCGACTACTGGCTCGTTGCGACCGGGTACAGCCGATCTGACATATTGAACCTGCCCTTCTGCGAACTGGTGATGCCGGAAGACCGCAGCCTCTACCACAACAGGAAATCGCAGGTGCGATCGCGCGGACCGGCGTTCGAAGTCACCGTGCGCTTCATCTGTCAGTCCGGCAAGACGATGAACGTCCTTATCGCCGAGACCGAACTCGGTTCCGCGGGCGACGGCGAGACCGGCTCGCTGAGCGTGATGACCGACGTCACCGAGCTCAAGCAGTCAGAAATCCGCAACTATCAGCAGGCCATTTCCGACCACCTGACCGGTCTTCTCAACCGTCAGGGGTTCGAGGCGGCGCTTGAGCAGAAAATCATCGAGGCGGATCGCAACGGAACCGACATCGCCTGTCTGTTCGTTGATCTCGATCGGTTCAAATCGATCAACGACAATCTCGGTCATGCGGCCGGCGATCTCGTGCTTGGCCAGTTCGTCGAGCGGATGCTGCCGCTTTTGGGCGACCACGACGCGGCATCGCGCCTGGGCGGCGACGAGTTTGCCATTCTTCTGTGTGGCGAGGGGTCGGAACGGCGCGGCACCGAGCTGTGCCAGAGAATCGTCGAGTTCTTTGACGTTCCATTCCGCATCGAGACCAACAGTGTGCGCCTTAGCGCCAGTATCGGCCTTGCCTTCTACCCTGCCCATGCCGCAAGCGGCGCCGAGCTTTTGCAGAAGTCGGATCTGGCCATGTATGCCCGCAAGCGCGACGGCAAGAACGGTGCGCAGGTCTATAATTCGGCCATCCTCGACAAGACGCGGGAACGTGCCGAAATCGAAACCGACATCGAAGCAGCGCTTGCCGCCAACTGGTTCGAAGCGCATCTCCAGCCGATCGTGGATATCAGGACCGGCGCCTGCAACGGCTTTGAAGCGCTCATGCGCATGCGCCATCCGCGCAAGGGGCTTGTTCCTCCGGGCGCAATCGTCAGCGTCGCCGAGGAAACCGGCACGATCGGCCAGATCGGCAATCTCATCCTTGAGGACGCCGTCGCCAATCTTGCCCGCATCTCCCGGATACCGGGCATGTCTGACACCTATGTCGCCGTCAACGTATCGCCGCTGCAATTCGATGCGAGCCTTCCCGTCAAGCTGTCAACCTTGCTCGGCCGCTACGCAATCCGCCCGTCCCGACTGGTCATCGAGATCACGGAGGCCGTGCTGATGCATGACAATCCGGAAATCCGCAGGCTGCTCGACGAGATCCGCAACATCGGTTGCCGCATCGCGCTTGACGACTTCGGAACCGGCTATTCCTCGCTCAGCTATCTCAGCCGTTTCCCGGTCGATATCGTCAAGATCGACCAATCCTTTATCCGGTCTCTCAACAATGGCGATGATGATATCGATCGTCGAAACAAGATGCTGATCGAAGGCATTGCCGCGATCTCGCACAAGATGAACTGCCATGTCGTCGCCGAAGGCGTCGAAACCGAATATCAGCGTTCGACACTCATCGACATGGGCATCGAATACGCTCAGGGTTACTACTTCGCACGACCGCAAGCGATCGGCGATGTCCTTACGATGTTGAACGCCGACCGAAGCGGCGACCGAATTGATTCTATTGCAAGCTGAAATCCCGGCCCTCGATGTGGAGCAGCAGATGTCCTCGATCAGGTGTGGCATGACAAGCGCAGCACTCGTCGTGCTTGCTCTCGCTGCAACAATCGGACCGTGGTCTTGCCTGCAGGCGCACGCCGCAGACAGGCTCCAGCTCAAGACAGAGCCCTATGCACCCTTCAGCTACCGTGATCAGAACGGGCGCTATGGCGGCGCGGGCATAGACCAGATCGATGTCATCATGCGGCAAGCGCAAATACCCTTTGACGTTGAAATGATCCCTTGGGCCCGCGCCATCGCGCTCGCCGAGACCGAGCCGATGACCTGCGCCTTCTCGGCAGCGCAGACAGCGGACCGCAAGCCGCGGTTCAAATGGGTCATGACGATCTCCGTGAACCATACGATCCTGGTCAAGCGGGCGGGCTCGTCGATCCACGCCACGACGCTCGATGAGGCGAAGAGCTTTCTGATCGGAACCCATCGGCTCGATTTCACCGAAGACCTTCTGAAATCGATGGGATTTGCGAACCTCGATCTCAGCGCCGATTTCGACACGTCGCTGCGCAAGCTCGTCCGGGGCCGGATCGACATGATGCCCATGTCGGAAGGCGTCTATCAGAGGCTGAAGAACAATGGCACCGACGTCGAGAGGGTGGTTCCCCTCTCCGAGGAGAAGCTCGGCATTGCCTGTCAGAAAACAGTCCCGGACGCCTTGATCGCTAAAATGCAGGCCGCACTCGACAGCATGATCCTTGATGGCCGCCAGGACACGATCTACCGGCGCTACGGCCTCAAGGCCGAACACTGAGCAAGCGATCAGCGGTGCCAATCAGTCGGCAGGGACGAAACCGGGTTGACTTCCGTTCCGTTTCGGGGTGGTGAGACCACATCCTGTACGAAAATTCGGACGCACTTCATGTTGATCATTGCGGGTCTCGGCAATCCCGGCAGCAAGTACTCCGGCAATCGCCACAATATCGGCTTCATGGCGCTCGACGCCATCCAGCGGCGGCCGGGCTTTTCGCCATGGGCAAAGAAGTTCAAGGCCCTCATTTCCGAAGGCGAGCTCGCCGGCGACAAGGTTCTGCTGATCAAGCCGCAGACCTACATGAACCTGTCGGGCGAAGCGGTCGGCGAGGCCATGCGCTTCTACAAGCTCGGGCCTGAAAATATCATCGCGATCTACGATGAGCTGGATCTTGCGCCCGGCAAGGCGCGCATCAAGACGGCCGGCGGACATGGCGGTCACAACGGCATCAAGTCGCTCGACGCCCATTGTGGCAAGGATTACCGCCGCCTGCGGCTCGGCATCGGCCATCCCGGCGCCAAGGAATTCGTCAACAACCACGTGCTCGGCGATTTCGACAAGCTGGATCAGGCCTGGTTGCCGCAGCTTCTCGATGCGCTTGCCGACAATGCCGAAATGCTGGTGAATGGCGAGGATTCGCAGCTGATGAACAAGCTCGCCCTTGCCGTCGGCAGCCAGCCGGACGAGGACGAAAAGCCGAAGCCCACCCCGAAGGCACCAAAACCAGCGGGCAAGAGCCATATCCACCAGGCGCGCGGCGGCATGAAACCGAACATCCCGGCCACCGGCCCGATGGCCGACATGCTGAAGAAACTGTTCGGCGACAAGGACAAGTAAGATGACACCAGATATGACCGCTCTCACGACCGAACTCGTCACGCTGCGCGATTACTGGCGCTATGCAATCTCGCGCTTCAACGCCGCCAATCTTTCCTTTGGCCACGGCACCACGACGGCCGGCGACGACGCGGCCTTTCTGCTGCTCGATACGCTCGACCTGCCGATCGACGCACTCGATCCCTTCCTCGACGCGCGCCTCCTGCCGGCCGAGCGCAGGCTTCTCGCAGAGCGTATCGAGGCCCGCGTCACGACCCGTAAACCGTCGTCCTATCTCACCGGCCGCGCCTATATCCAGGGCGTCCGGTTTCTGGTTGACGAGCGGGTCATCGTGCCACGCTCGCATATCGGCGAGATCCTGTTTCGCGAATATCTCGGTCCGAACGGATCGTCCTTCATGCCCGACCAGATGATGGTCGAGAGCGCCGTGGACATCTGCACCGGCTCCGGCTGCCTTGCGGTGCTCGCCGCCAAATTCTTCCCCAACGCCGCCGTCGATGCGGTCGATCTGTCGGCCGACGCGCTGGAAGTGGCAAAGCTGAATCTTAGGGAACACGAGGTCGAACAGCAGGTGAGCCTGCATCAGGGCGATCTCTTCCAGCCGCTCGCAGGCCGGAAATACGACCTGATCATCACCAACCCGCCCTATGTCGATCACGACGCGATGGATGGTTTCCCGGCGGAATTCCGTGCCGAGCCTTCGATGGCGTTCGATGGCGGTGTTGATGGTCTCGATCTGGTGCGGACATTGCTGGCAGACGCCGCAAACCACCTCAATCCCGAAGGCGGCATGATCTGCGAGATCGGCTCCGGCCGTGAAATCCTCGAGGAGGAATTTCCGGGTCTCGACTTCGTCTGGCTGGAAACCGAGGAATCGCAGGACGCAGTGTTCTGGATCTCGGCCGAAGCTCTCGGCGTCACCGCTTCCTGAGCCGACGACCGGCTATTCTTCAGGCTCGGTCGTGAACATCAGCGGAAAACCGGCTTCCTTGGCGAGATCGATCGCCTCGGTGGCCTTGGTCTCTGCAATATCCTTGGTGCAGACAACCACGACCGCCACACCCATCTGGTGGGCGGTCATCATCACCCGGCGGCCGGTATCCTCGCTCATCCGGAACACGGCTTTCAGAACCATGGTCACGAATTCGCGTGGCGTATAATCGTCGTTGACGAGCATAACCTTGTAGAGCTTCGGTCGCTCCAGCTTGGGCTTTGTCGTCGTCTTCGGCGTGAGGGTGGTGTCTCCGGCCATCCGCATCTCCTGATGACGTTCGCCATGCTCAAACAGCAATGATTGTATGCTGGCTATATCGCACCGACGGGTCCGAAATTCAAGCAACTGCGGTGATTTGCCCGATTGGGACCGGTGGGTCTGATTTGTGTTTGCATCGCAAGCCGACGTCTCGTTTCCGAATTCTGTTTTGCGTCGTTACCAGCGTTCCGACGACCTCCCTCACCCCGCCAACCCTTGACCGCCCGGCCTGTTTCCCCCATAGCCACGGCAACGAACAATTCTAGTCAGACGGGGTCCGTCCCATGGGTTTCAAATGCGGTATCGTCGGCCTGCCGAATGTCGGCAAGTCCACGCTCTTTAACGCTCTCACCAAGACTGCGGCGGCGCAGGCTGCCAACTATCCGTTCTGCACGATCGAGCCGAACACCGGCGAAGTCGCGGTTCCGGATCCGCGCATGCAGCAGCTGGCCACCATCGCCGGCTCCAAGGAAATCATTCCGACCCGTATCTCCTTCGTCGATATCGCCGGCCTCGTGCGCGGCGCCTCGAAGGGTGAAGGTCTCGGCAACAAGTTCCTCGCCAATATCCGCGAAGTCGATGCTGTCGTGCACGTGCTGCGCTGCTTCGAAGACGACGACATTACCCATGTCGAAGGCCGTATCAATCCGGTCGGCGATGCCGAGACGATCGAGACCGAGCTGATGCTTGCCGACCTCGAAAGCCTGGAACGCCGCGTCGAGCAGACCCGCAAGCGCGCCAAGACCAACGACAAGGAATCCGTGGCCCAGCTGCCGGTCATGGAAGCCGTCATCAAGCTTCTCAACGAGGGAAAGCCTGCCCGCATTCTTCTGAAGACGCTGGCAGCCGACGACATCGAGATCCTCAAGGACCTCAACCTTCTGACCTCGCATCCCGTCCTCTACGTCTGCAACGTCGCCGAAAGCGATGCCGTCGACGGCAACGAGCACACCAAGGCCGTGGCCGCGATGGCCAAGGAACAGGGTGCCGAATGCGTCATCATCTCGGCCGCCATCGAATCTGAAGTCGCGCAGCTGCCGGAAGACGAAGCCAAGGAATTCCTCTCGGCGCTCGGCCTTGAAGAAGCAGGCCTCGACCGCCTCATCCGCGCCGGTTACAACCTCCTTCACCTGATCACCTATTTCACGGTCGGCCCCAAGGAAACCCGCGCCTGGACGATCGTCCGCGGCACCAAGGCCCCGGCCGCTGCCGGCGTCATCCACACGGATTTCGAACGCGGCTTCATCCGCGCCTTCACCATCGGCTTTGACGACTACGTCGCCTTCAAGGGCGAAGTCGGCGCCAAGGAAGCTGGCAAGGGCCGCGACGAAGGCAAGGAATATGTCGTAAACGACGGCGACGTGATCCACTTCCGCTTCAACACCTGATCGGGACACCACGGAGGCGCGAACGCGATGACGGAAATCGAATATCACTTCGAGGACTTCACCCCGGATCGCACCTTCCCGCTTGCAGTTAAGCGCGTGACGGCAGACGAGATCGTCGAGTTCGCTTCTGAATTCGACCCGCAGCCCATGCATCTCGATGAAGCCGCCGGACGTGCCAGCATTCTCGGCGGTCTCTCGGCGTCCGGCTGGCATACATCGTCGATGTTCATGCGGATGATGTATGACGGCTGGCTGTCGCGCGCCGCGTCCGAAGGCTCGCCCGGCATCGAGCTGATGGAATGGAAAAAGCCGGTCCTCGCTGGCGACACGCTGTCCGGCCGCTCCACCGTGGCCTCGACCCGCCTGCTCCGCTCCCGCCCGGGCATCGGCCTCGTCAACTTCCTGCACGAAGTCACCAATCAGCGAGGCCAGATCGTCATGCGCGGTGAAAACCCGATCATGATCCGGCTCCGAAACGCGGCCGAGGTCACGCCATGAGGCTGATCGAACTCTCTCCCCCCGGCACGCGGATCGAAACCGGCACGCTCCTCTTTACCCCTGAAGACATCATCCGGTTCGCCCGGAAATTCGATCCGCAACCCTTCCATGTGGATGCGGAAGCCGCAAAACACTACGTCTTCGGCGGGCTCTGCGCCTCCGGCTGGCACACCTGCGCCGGTTGGATGAAGACGTTCATGGCCTATTGGACAGCGGAAGTCGCCCGCCTCGAAGCCGCCGGCCACGTCGCACCCAAACTCGGCCCCTCGGCCGGTTTCAAGTCGCTGCAGTGGCTGAAACCCGTCTATGCAGGCGACCGCATCACCTATTCCGTGACCCTGATCGAATCGCGCCCGCTCGGAAGCCGCCCCGGCACCTTCATCAACCTGACGGAAAATGACGGCGTCAACCAGCACGGCGAGACGGTGATGCGCTACGAAGGCACCGTTCTCGAATTCACCTGAAAGCCCGCTATCGCACGGCGATAGCAGCAACGCCCGCCCCCACCATCACCGCTCCGCAGCCCCGGTTGATGCGCCGCAGAACCGCTGGGCGCTTCAGTGCTGCCCTCGCCCGCCCGGCAAGAACCACGTGGCCGCCGATCACCAGAACCTCGACGGCGACGATGACAAGCGCCAAAACGCCGGCCTGCTCCATCGTGAGATTGGGTCCAACGACGTTGGGCAGGAGCGCTATGTAAAAGAGCGGCATTTTCGGATTGCCGAGATTGAGAAGGACACCGGTCGCAAATGTCGCCACCAGCCCCGACCGGCCCGTTACCACGGCATGATCGGCCGGAACCGGCTCGGCAAACCACAACCGCACGCCCATCCAGACCAGATAGGCAGCCCCGGCATAGCGCAGCACCGTCATTGCCATGCCCAGCTCCTCCGCCACCAGCGACAGGCCGAACACGGCGAGGAACAGAAAGATCAGGATGCCGGTGACCGTTCCGGCTCCGTAGGCGATACCGGCGGCCGCACCGTGCGACACCGTACGGGCCATGATCGTCACATTGTCGGGTCCGGGACTTGCCGCGAAAACCAGAAACGCGGCGGCAAAGGCAGTCAGGCTTGCGATATCCATGGCCGTCTCCCCGAGGCTCCGGTCAAGTCCGGAACGGGTGAAGGATATCGCCTCCGCCGCCGGTCGCAATCCTCAAAACCGGCGGCATTTGGGAATTTTCTTCAGTGCCCTTCGAACTCGATCAGCGTACGCACTTCGACGCCGAGGGCTTCCAGCTTCTTGCGGCCGCCGAGTTCCGGCAGGTCGATGACGAAACAGGCCGATACGATCTCCGCACCCATCTGGCGCAGCAGCTTCACCGCACCTTCGGCCGTGCCGCCGGTCGCGATCAGGTCGTCCGTCAGGATGACTTTCTCGCCGGGCTTGATCGCATCCACATGCATTTCCATCTCGTCGACGCCGTATTCGAGGCTGTAGGCCACGCGCACGGTCTCGTGCGGCAGCTTGCCCTTCTTGCGGATCGGCACGAACCCTGCCGAGAGCTGGTGCGCCAGTGCGCCACCGAGAATAAAGCCACGCGCCTCGATACCGGCCACCTGGGCGATGGACATGCCGGCATAGGGTTTCACCAAATCGTCCACCGCCTGGCGGAAGGCCTTGGCATCGCCAAGCAGCGTCGTGATGTCGCGAAAGATGATACCTGGTTTCGGGTAATCACGGATGGCACGGATGGAGGCGGCGAGTGTGTCGTCACGGGAGGACATTGGGGCGGGAGCCTTGTTTGTTGTTCGTTGCTAAAGGAAAGCAATAGGCAGCTGCGGTCGACATTGTCCAGATCAAACCGCGCACTACCCGCGGACGCAACAGTGCCCCCAGCGACGCATTCTCGTCCGCCGTCTCTTCAACCAAAACCGATCTGAGTATTCACCGCAATCGATACCTGCACTCTCGACATTCCGCCATCCATTAGAAATCACGAATAAGTAAACTGTCGCCTGGCCCTCGCATAACGCGCTGGCTCGTTTGAATGCGGAAGAGCGATTTTCCGATTCATCATCACTTTATTTGATTTAGAGTAAATTAGTTACTTGTGAAAGAAACGGCATTAATGTTTCGTTAACAAATTGGACCGCAGTCTAGGGTTGGCAACATTGCCAATTTCTATCAAAGCGCGAATGATCGCGCCCATTGAGGTCCTTCATGACGAAGACAATACTCGCGACGATTTTCGCCGCTACAGCCATTTCCCTGACGTCCAGCGCCGCATTTGCCCAGACACTGGATGCCAACATGGATGTTTCGATGACCGTGGCTGCCGAATGCACGCTGGCCACTGATCCGGTCGCCTTCGGCAATCAGGCCCTGATCGATGTAGCCGTCGAGGTCCCCGGAAACATGACCGTGCAATGCACGGCGAATGCGCCCTATCAGATACAGCTCGGTGTCGGCAATGGCGCCCTGGCAACCGTTGAAACCCGCTTTATGACAGGCGTAGCCAACGGTGGTCTGGCGACCTATACGGTTCACCAGGGCTTGGCGACCGGCCCGATCTGGGGGGCCACCCTCGGCACGAACACGCTTGACGGCACCGCGACTGGCGGAGCAGACGTCATTCCGTTCACGGCAGTGCTTGCAGCGAACCAGAGCGTCCAGGCTGATACCTACGGCGACGTCTTGATCGCAACGATCAACTACTAAGCACGAACCTTTCGGCAAGCTCGGCGGCGCGGCGTGTCGCTAACCTAAAATAAGGATGACAAGATGATCTCCATGCGCTTCATGGCAGCGAGCCTATTCGCGTGCCTGATAGCCGGCGGTGCCGGAGCAGCTGCGTTGAGGGTTTCTCCGATCACTTTGGATCTGAAAGCCTCTTCCCCCACGGGAACGGTTCGGGTGTGGGAAGACGGGTTGCGGCCGGTCAAGGTGCAGGTGCGGGTTTTTCGCTGGACGAAAGTCAATGGGAAGGATCGCCTCGATCCCACCACGGACGTGGTTGCCAGCCCCCCGGTCACCACGCTGAAGCCTGGTACTGAGAACTCGATCAGAGTTGTCCGTGTCAGCAAGAAGCCGATTGTCGGAACAGAGTCCTACCGGCTTCTGATCGATCAGCTGCCCGAGGCCGGGCGAAAGACCCCCGGTCAGGTCAGCGTCATGATCCGGCATTCGATCCCCGTTCGGTTTACCGACTAGGGGGTCGGTCGCATGGCGCGTCAGACAGCCCTGCTCCTGGCGCGCTTGTGCCTCGCCGTCCTCGTCCTGCCGACCGCAGGTCATGCGGCATCCGGGGATACGTCTCCGGATGCCGATCTGGCGGCCGACGCCGATCCTTTTGACGTCCCTGCGGCCACCGATACGGGCGGGCCGAGCGACCTCTATCTGTACGTATCGATCAACGGCGTAAAGACCAATCTCGTTGCCGCCTTCCGGCAGGCACCGGACGGATCCCTCTCGATCGATATCGAGCAGCTGCGCAATATCGGCATCAAGCCCGCCAAGACGGCAATCGGCGCCGATGGCCGCGTGACGATCGATCAGCTACCATCAGTCACCTTCGTCTACGACGATCTGCAGCAGACGATCAATTTTACCGCATCGAACGGCGAACGCGCGCCGAAAATCATCGACGCCAAGGCGCCGCGCGGCGGTGCCCCAAAGAAACCGAGATTGAAGGCGCAGTCCTCGTCCGGTGCAGTCCTCAACTACAACCTGGTCGCGTCATCCGACAATTCCGAAACGGATAGGCGGTTCGGCTTCACCGGAGTAAGCGGCGCTTTCGAAGCCCTGTATTTCAGCCCGCTGGGCGTCCTCAGCAATACATTCATCGCCAGCACCTCTGACGATACCTACTACGGTTCGACACGCCTGGATACGACCTGGCGCTATTCGGACCAGGACTCGATGGTCACCTACAGCGCCGGTGACGTCATCACCGGCGGCCTGAACTGGACGCGCCCGACCCGTCTTGGAGGCCTGCAGGTGCAACGCAGCTTCTCGCTCAGATCCGACCTGGTCACCTTTCCCGTGCCGGAACTGTCGGCAAGCGCTGCCGTGCCTTCCACCGTCGATGTCTATCTCAATGATGCCAAGCGCTTTTCCAGTTCGGTCGGCGCAGGTCCGTTCGACATCACCAACCTGCCCTTCGTCGACGGCAGCGGCAATGCCCGGGTCGTCGTCACCGACGCGCAAGGGCAGCAGGTGTCGACTGAAAGCAGCTTCATCGCCTCCAGTCAGATGCTCGCCCGCGGGCTGTACGATTTCTCCGCCGAGCTGGGCTTTGCGCGACACGGCTACGGGATCGACTCAAACGACTACGATTCACGCCCTTACGGATCGCTGACCCTGCGCACCGGCGTGACCAACTGGCTGACGATGGAAGGCCATGCCGAGGGCGGCGAGGATCTCGTCCATGGCGGCGTCGGCGCCGTGTTCGCCGCGCCATGGAGTGGCGTCATCTCGCTCTCGGGCGCTGGCAGTTATCACGACGGTTCAATAGGCGAGCAGGTTGGCATGACCTGGGAGCGACAGATGCGGGGCTTTCACCTCAGAGCCCGCATGCAGCGCAGCTTCGGCAGTTTTCAGGACATTGCCTCGGTCACAGCCGACAAGCGCAGCTCCACCGACGGGATCTTGCTCGGATCAGCGGCGCCGCCCAAGGCGCTCGACCAGGTATCCCTGTCGGTCCCAATGCCTTTCGACCGATCGAACCTGAACTTCAGCTTCACCAATGCCGAGACCGCCGAAGGTGACCGGCAGCGTATCCTCGGCCTTTCCTACAGCCGCCCGGTGTTCAATGACAGCACGTTTTCCGTGTCCGCGATCAAGAGCCTGACCGACGGCACTGTCGGAATCTATGCAAGCCTCTTCGTCCCGATCGGCAAGCGGATCTCGGCCACCACGTCGGTAGCATCGCAGTCAGACGAAACCAGCGTGACGCAGACGGTCAGCCGCACGCTGGGTCAGCAGATCGGCGACTACGGCTGGAGCGTTGGCCGGACGCAGTCGGAAAACGCGATCAACTCGGCAGCCGTCAGCTACCGCGCTTCGGCGGCAAAAGTGGCAGCGCGTGTCGACCAACGCGGCAGCAAGACAAGGGCCAGTGTGACCGTTGATGGAGCTCTGGTCGCGGCCGGAGGCGGCGTCTTCGCGTCCAACCGCATCAACGACGCGTTCGCCATCGTCGATGCAGGCGCGCCCGGCGTCGAGGTCCAGCATGAGAACAGACCAGCCGGCCGCACAAACAGCGGCGGCAAGCTGCTCCTTCCGAACCTGCGCTCCTATCAGGAAAACCACATTGCGATCGACCCCGAGGATCTGCCGCTCGACGCCGTCGTCAACACCACCCGCACCGTCGTGGTGCCGGCCGACCGATCGGGGATCGTCGTCAACTTCGAGGTCGACGTCGATGCGAACGCCGCACTGGTAACCTTCTCCGGACCGGACGGAAAACCCATCGCAGTTGGCGCCAGCGGCACGACGAAGACCGGATCGGAGCCCTTCGTCGTCGGCTATGACGGCCAGACGCTCGTGGAAAATCTGAAAGCCAGCAACCGCCTCACCCTGACGCTGCCAGATGAGACCACCTGCGTGGCAACCTTCCAATACAAGCCCCAGCGGGGCAAACAGGTGAGTATTACCGATGCGATATGCCAGCCTTAAGCGCCTCAGAACGCTTCTTCTCCAGGCCGGGATCGGCCTGCTGCTCTATGGAGCCGGCACCGGCGACGCCGCTGCCGCAAGCTGCACCGTGGACATCGACGCCGCCAATTTCGGCAATGTCGATACGCTCTCGGGCGCATCCGCCGATGCGACGGCGCAGGTTTCGATCAGTTGCAGCGGCGTCAGCGCCAACGCAACCGCGGTCACGCTCTGCGGCAATCTCGGCAGCGGTAGCGGTGGCACATCCGGCGGGACCCGCATCATGCGATCGGGCGCGAACGAGCTCGGCTACCAGCTCTACGCCGACGCCGGCCGCGCGACCCGCTGGGGTTCGTATGACGATACGACACTCGGCCAGCCACGGACGATCCGCATCGCCGCATCTGATGGTGAGGCCAATGGCGCCGTGACGCTTTACGGAGGGCTGTCTGCCGGCCAGACGAGCGCTGGCACCGGCACCTACCTCTCCTCCTTCGCCACCGGCAAGGTGCGGTTCTACTACGAAGAGGGAAGCACCCTCGACTGCGCGGCACCGACCTCGGCGACACTGGCGCAGGCAAGCTTTACCGTCCAGGCAACCGTTGCGGCAAACTGCCTGATCGCCGTTTCGAACCTAGATTTCGGTCTTCACGGCCTGATCGATTCCGAAGTGACCGCGAGCGGCGGGGTCGACGTCACCTGCACGCCGAACTCAACCTACAGCATCGCCATGGATGGCGGCCTGGCTGCGGCCACCAACCCGGAACAACGGTTGATGCGCTCCGGCACGAACACGATCGCCTACGGCCTTTACGCCGATCAGGCCCATTCTCGACCTTGGGGTGCGACAGGTAGCGCACTGGTCTCCGGCACGGGGGCCGGCGCTGTGCAGTCGATACCGGTCTTTGGCCGCGTCGCTCCGCAACCGGCAGCCGCCGGCAACTACACCGACACGGTGATCGTCACGGTCACCTATTTCTGATCACTGCCGGGACCTTTGAGCGGCCAGCCGCAAGACAACAAAAAAGGCGGCCGAAGCCGCCTTTTCCATGAAGACCTTAAATATCAATGCGGCTTGCGGGCATAGACCGATTTCTTGGTCAGATAGATCAGCCCGGTAAAGATCACCAGGAAGATCATCACCATGAAACCGGTGCGCTTGCGCTCTTCCAGATGCGGCTCGGCAGTGAACATCAGGAACGCGGCGACGTCCTTCGAATACTGATCCACCGTCTGCGGCGTACCGTCGTCATAGCTCACCTGATCGTTGCTGATCGGCGGGGCCATGGCGAGCGCTGAGGCATTGGCAAAGTAAGGATTGTAGTGCGTCCCCGGTGCGACTTCCACGCCCGGAGGCGGATCCTGGTAGCCGGTCAGCAGCGCGTGGATATAGTCCGGGCCGCCTTCCTGGTACTGGGTAAAGATGTCGAACACGAACTGCGGGAAGCCGCGGGTAATGCCGCGCGCCTTGGCAAGCAGCGACATATCCGGCGGTGCAGCACCGTTATTGGCCGCCGCCGCCGCCTGGGCGTTCGGATAGGGAGACGGAAAGTGGTCGGATGGCACGGCCTTGCGGGTAAACATCTCGCCGTCGTCGTTCGGACCGTCCTGCACCTCGTAATTGGCCGCAAGCGCCTTCACCTGGCCGTCCGAATAGCCGAGATCCTCGAGCGTGCGGAACGAAACGAGCCGCATCGAATGGCAGGCGGAACAGACTTCCGTATAGACCTTGAGGCCGCGCTGCAGCTGGCCCTTGTCGTAGTGGCCGAAGGGACCGGCAAAGGTCCAGTCCACAGGTTCCGGATGACGCAGCGGATAATGCGGCGTGCCGCCCTCCGCATGGTCACCGCCGCCGCCGCCGGCCGTACCGGCGCCGACGTCATGCTTTTCCTGCGCACTCAAGGACGTCATAGTGAGGCCGAGTGCCAGGGTGAGCGAAGCGAGGCCGAGTGTGATCTTCTTCATGTATGTCTCCTCCCGCCTGCGCTCAGGCATTTGCCTGACCGGCAGCAACGCCGGCATTGGCTGATCTGCCCTGTTTCTCCAGCACCGCTTCCGTGATCGAATTCGGAATGCGGCGAGGTGTCTCGAACAGGCCGAGCAGCGGCATGATCACGAGGAAGAAGCCGAAGTAGTAGAGCGTTCCGATCTGCGACAGCACGACGAAAATGCCTTCCGCCGGCTGTGACCCCAGCCAACCGAGCATGATCGCATTGGCGACGAAGATCCAGAAGAACGTCTTGTACCAGGGCCGGTAGACGGCCGAACGCACCTTCGATGTATCGAGCCATGGCAGGAAGAACAGGATGATGATCGCACCGAACATCACCAGGACGCCGCCGAGCTTGCTATCGATAAACAGGAAGTTGAAGGTGATCGCGCGCAGCATTGCGTAGAATGGCAGGTAGTACCATTCGGGCACGATATGTGCCGGGGTCTTCAGGGCATCAGCCGGGATGTAGTTGTCCGGATGGCCGAGATAGTTCGGCATGTAGAAGATGAACCAGGCGTAGACGATCAGGAACACCGAAACGCCGAGCGCATCCTTGAGCGTCGCATAAGGCGTGAACGGCACCGTATCCGTCTTCGTCTTGATCTCGACTCCGGTCGGGTTGGTCTGGCCGGTCACATGCAGTGCCCAGATGTGCAGGATGACGACGCCCGTTATCATGAACGGCAGCAGGTAATGCAGCGAGAAGAAGCGGTTGAGCGTCGGCTGGTCGACGGCAAAGCCGCCGAGCAGGAACTGCTGTATCCATTCACCCACCAGCGGGAAGGCCGAGAAGAAGCCGGTGATGACGGTGGCACCCCAGAACGACATCTGTCCCCAGGGCAGAACGTAGCCCATGAAGCCGGTCGCCATCATCAGGAGATAGATGACGACGCCGAGGATCCAAAGGATTTCGCGCGGCGCCTTGTAGGAACCGTAGTAGAGACCGCGTCCGATATGCAGGTAGACGGCGATAAAGAAGAACGACGCGCCGTTGGCGTGCATGTAGCGCAGCAGCCAACCATGGTTGACGTCGCGCATGATCTTCTCGACCGAGTCGAACGCGTCGACTGTCGATGCGGTGTAATGCATGGCCAGCACGACGCCGGTCAGGATCTGTACGATCAGCATGACCGCAAGCATGGCGCCGAACGTATAGGCGTAGTTGAGGTTTCTCGGCACCGGAAACGAGATGAAACTGTCATGGATCAGACGCGGCAGCGGCAGCCGCTGGTCGACCCATTTTTCAATGCCGGTGGATGGCTGGTAGGACGAATGATCGCTCATGAGAATGCTCCCCTCACCCGATCCGGATCACGGTATCCGACGCAAATGCGAACGTCGGGATGGCCAGGTTTTGCGGAGCAGGTCCCTTACGGATACGGCCTGCCGTATCGTAGTGCGACCCATGACACGGACAGAACCACCCGCCGAAGTCCCCGGACTGACCGAGCGGCACGCAACCCAGATGGGTGCAGGAGCCGATCATCACGATCCAGTTTTCCTTGCCGGCGCCGGCAGAACGATCGACGCCGGATGCTTGCGCATCGGCCGGCAAGTTGGCATTGCGCGCCACCGGATCCTTGAGCGCGGCAAGCTCAACCTTGTTGGCCTCTTCGAGTTCCTTCGGCGTCCGGTTGCGGATGAACACCGGCTTGCCCCGCCATTTGACGGTGAGCGACATACCCGGCTCAAGAGCTGCGACATTCACTTCGATCGATGCGAGCGCAAGCGTCGATGCATCAGGCCGCATCTGGTCGATGAACGGCCAGGCAACAGCCGCGACGCCCACGGCGCCAGCCATGCCGGTAGTCAAATATAGGAAATCGCGCCGCGTGGGTTCACCCGAATGGGGCTCCACGCGTGCACTATGCGTATCGTGCTCGCTCACGGTCAGTCATCCTCTCACGCTCCAGCGGATAAATCCGCATCGCTCCTCCGCGCGGCTCCCCCGACACACTCATGCCTTGGGAATCCCAGCAAATAGCGCCTCATGTGCTTGATCGCAGATAAAGTCCCAACTTGGCAAGTGCCTGCCCGCCACATTCTGGCCAGGATGCGGACCGTCCCCCTGTATTGCCGGATATGCGCCGCATCGGTTCGAACTGCCCCACCCCGGGACGCGCGGGCGTGGCGAAGCGGCCACAACCCCAGATCGCCTGCCCTTCCTTGCCCCTGGCCGGGCCTGTTGCGTTGCCAGTGGCGGAACGGCATGCTAGGCGGCAGAAAGCTTCATGGCAGCCGGCTCGGAAATCCTGAATGAGAAAGACGTTATCGGTCGCCATCTGCGTCATCGTGTCGCTGGTCCTTCTCGCGATCTTGACACGCTATCTGCGGCCTCACTGGATCCTCGCAACGCTGCACAGCCTGCAATTTCATGCGGCCGCGGCCTGCGTCGTCGCCATGGCGGTCGCGCTTCTTATCCACCGCAACCTCGCAAGCTATGCCCTGCTTCTGGTCGCGCTGCTTTTGACCGCGCACCCTCTGTGGATGGCGCGCGAAATTGCGGCGGAGGTCACGCCTGCCGATCAGAGCGCACCGACCTTCCGGCTGATGTCCTTCAACATCCTCTCCGAAAACTACGAAAATGCCGAGGGCATCACCCGCGCCATCCTGTCATCGGGCGCCGATGTGGTGAACATCATGGAAGGCGAATCGCTTTACGAACATCTGACGCAGATCGCCACGGTCTATCCCTACCGCGTCGGCTGCGGCGTGCTCATGGAAGAGTGCGACCAGATGATGTTTTCAAAAACCCCGATCGAAAACGCTTCGGTTCGAAGCCTGAGCAATATCTTCGACAATCGCTTTATCATGGGCGAGGTCACGGTTTCCGGGCGCAAGGTCCATGTCGTCGGCATCCATACGACGAAGCCGTATTTCGACAACTTCCACACGATGGAACTCATGAATGCAGCGCTCGCCATCACCGCCACCGATGGCCCGCTGGTTCTGTCAGGCGATTTCAACGCCTCAAGCCTGCCACCCAACATGCGGATGTTTCTGAACTCGACGGGTCTGAAGACAGCAGCCTTCGAGCCGCCCACCTGGCCAGTCCGGGCGCGGATGCTGGGTCTGGCGATCGACCACGTCTATGTGCGTGCCCCGCTCAAGATAAAGTCGCTCACCCGCATGCCGAACACCTACGGCTCCAACCACGCCGGGCTGATCGCCGACATCGCGATCACCGGACCTTGACCACGTCGCCTTCGTCTTCGATCCCCAGAAACCCGCCAGACTGGCGCGACCAGAGGTCCGCGTAGAGACCGCCCGCCGCAATCAGCTCGTTATGGGTGCCCTGCTCGATGATGGCGCCCTTGTCCATCACGATCAGCCGGTCGAGCGTCGCGATCGTCGAAAGCCGGTGCGCGATGGCGAGCACAGTCTTGCCCTGCATCAGCCGCTCCAGATTGGACTGGATCGCGGCTTCCACTTCCGAATCGAGCGCCGATGTTGCCTCGTCCAGCACCAGGATTGGCGCGTCCTTCAGCATCACCCGGGCAATCGCCACCCGCTGTCGCTGTCCGCCCGACAGTTTCACGCCGCGCTCGCCCACATGCGCATCGAAGCCGCGCCGGCCGCGCTGGTCGGTCAGCGTCTGGATAAACCCGTCTGCCTCGGCCTTCTTGGCCGCATCGAGAAGCTGTGCGTCGGTCGCATCGGGTCTCCCGAACAGGATGTTGTCGCGAAGCGAGCGATGCAGCAGCGACGTGTCCTGCGTCACCATGCCGAGATTGGCACGCAGCGACTCTTGGCTGACCTTCGAGATATCCTGCCCGTCGATCAGGATGCGCCCGCCCTCCAGATCGTAGAAGCGCAGCAGCAGGTTGACGAGCGTCGACTTGCCCGCACCGGATCGTCCGACGATCCCGATCTTCTCGCCGGCCCGGATGGACAGCGACAGGTTGTCGATCACGCCCTCGCCCTTGCCGTAGTGAAACCGGATGTTCTCAAACCGGATCTCCGGCTGCTCGACTTTGAGCTCCGTCGCGCCGGGCACGTCGACCAGCCCGATCGGCTTGGAGATAAGCTCGGCGGCGTTCTGGACGGTGCCGAAATTGCGCATGATGCCGTTGAACTGGGTCATCAGACGGCCAAGCAGGAAATTGAGCCGCAGCACCAGCGCCAAGGTGAACGCGACCGCGCCGGAGCTGATCAGCCCGGACAGCCACAGATGGATCGACAGCGCCGCCATGCTGCTGATCATGATGCCCGACAGCAGCGCCATCGACGCCCGGACGCCGGTGATGAAACGGGTAAAGTGGATGAGCGTGGTCTGATAGGTCTCAAAGCCCTGCCGCATGTAGCGGTCATTGGCCTCGTCGCGCCCGAACAGTTTCAGCGTCTGGATGTTGCTGTAGGCGTCGACCATGCGGCCGTTGAGCATGGAGGCGGCCTCCGCCGTCTCGCGCGAGTGATAGCGGATGCGCGGCACGAAATAGCGGGCCAGAAATCCGAATACCAGCACCCAGACGCAGACGAGTACCCCGAGCCGCAGGTCCAGCCCGCCGACCAGGACGAGCATGGAGACCGAGTAGATCGTGACGAACCAGACGCTTTCCATCAGCGAGGTGACGAGATCGCCCGCCGCCTGCCCGCCCGACCAGACCTTGGTGACGATCCGGCCGGAAAAGTCGTTCTGGAAAAACGACAGCGATTGCCGCGCCACATGCATGTAGGACTGCCAGCGCATCAGGTTGTAGAACCCGGGCGTAATGATCTGCTGGTCGATCAGCGCGGTCGACATCGTCACCAGGAAGCGCACGACACCGATCAGCACCAGCATGCCCAACAGCTCGCCGCCATGCTGGTCGAGCAGCACCGTCCAGCCGTCACCCGGCTTGATCGTCGACAGGATATCCACGAGCCGCCCTACGAACCAGAACAGCGCCGCCTCGATCGCCGCCGTCAGACCACCCAGAATGAGCATCCCGAAGAACGGCGCCTTGGCCTGCGAGATGTAGAACCAGATAAAGGCGAACACGTCTTCGGGCGGACGCAGATCGTCCTTGCGCGCAAACGGCTGAACATAATTTTCGAAGGCGCGGAAGAGACGAATGATCATGCCGCAGGATATAGGCGGATTTCGAAAGGGGCAAAGGCTGGGATGCGGCTGTCGCCGGATAATTCCGCAATCGCCCGCTTTTCATAAGGGGGGCTTCAAAACGAAAACGGCCGCCGAAGCAGCCGTTTCCAGAACTCATCATTTTGGCAGGATCAGAACTCCGACCATTCCTGCTTGGCTGCAGCCTGGCCGCCGCCGAATGCCGAGGCAATCCGGTTGCCCATTGCGCGCACGGGTGACTGTGCCGGTCGCGATGCAGGCGTGGCCGAGCGGACGGCACTGCGTCCCTCTTCCAGCTTGAACTGTGCCAAAAGCTCGATCAGCGATGCAGCCTGCGCGGCAAGGCTGTGGCTGGCAGCCGTCGTCTGCTCTACCATCGCCGCGTTCTGCTGGGTGCCCTGGTCCATATGATTGACCGAGGTGCTGATCTCCGACAGACCCGTCGACTGCTCACGCGAAGACACGACGATCGAGGCGACGTTGGTGTTGATCTGCTGCACTTCGGTCACGATCGATTGCAAGGCAGCACCTGTCTGGCCGACCAGCGCAACGCCGTCACGCACCTTTTCGCCCGAAGCACCGATCAGAACCTTGATCTCGCGCGCCGCTTTCGCGGACCGCTGGGCAAGTTCGCGGACTTCCTGGGCAACGACCGCAAAGCCTTTGCCTGCCTCGCCGGCCCTGGCTGCCTCGACACCGGCGTTCAGCGCCAGAAGATTGGTCTGGAAAGCGATGTCGTCGATCACGCCGATGATGTTGCCGATCTCGCCGGACGACTTTTCGATCGCTTCCATCGCAACAACGGCCTGGCGAACGATATCGCCGGACTTTTCGGCACCGTTGCGGGTGTGCTCGACGAGCTTGCCGGCTTCTCCGGCACGGGCTGCCGAATCCTTGACGGCCGTCGTTACCTCCTCGAGCGCCGCAGCGGTCTCTTCGACCGATGCCGCCTGCTGCTCGGTACGCTTCGACAGATCGTCTGCGGCAGAGCGGATCTCGTTGGCACCGGCATCGATCATCCGGGCATTGTCGCCGACCGACCGAAGGACAGTCTGCAGATTGTCCATCGAGGCGTTAAAGTTGACGCGCAGCTGATCGAGCTGTCCGGCGAACGGCTGTCCGATGCGGAAGGTCATATCGCCGTGCGAGAGGGAGTTCAGACCGTTGGCAAGACTATCGACGGCAAACGAAACCTCGGCCGCCTCATGCGCCTTCTGCTCCTCACGAGCAATCCGCTCGCTCTCGCTCATCGAACGGTTGGCTTCGGTTTCCCGCTCCAGGCGCTCGCGCTCCAGGGCGTTGTTGCGAAACACGGAAACGGCTGCTGCCATCTCGCCGATTTCATCCTTCCGCCCCGCGTAAGGGATCGCAACCTGCGCATTACCGGAGGCAAGCGTGTTCATCGAACCGGTAATGTCGGCAATCGGGCGCGCAACGCGGAAGTAGGACAAAAGCCCTGCAGCAAGCGCGAGAAGTGTTGCGAAGACGACGACGACAATCGTCGAGATAGCCGCAAACCGTGCGGCGCTATCGGCGACCTTGCCGTATTCGAGGCTGTGCAGCCGGTTGTCGTTGATCATGTCCAGCATCACATCGCCGGCCTCGCCGCCTTTGGGCACCATCTGCGCGATGACGGCCTTGGCCTCATAGACGCGCGAGGCCCCCAGCAGGCTGACGAACTGAGCTCCCAGCTTGTCGTAATCGGCAACGATCGCCTCGAGCTTTTCGATCTTGTCCTTGGTCACATCGAGGCTGGCCGTGTCGGCGAATGTCTTGAAAGCCTCGGCACGCTCTTGCGTCTTGGCGCGGATCTGATCGAGCCACTGCTTCTGGTCAGCGGCATTGCTGGCCGAAAGCGCCATCAAATAAAGACGCCGAATATCGGACAGGATCCTGTCCATATTGGAGGTCATCACCGAGCGTTCCATGCGACGGCTGATGTTGGACGTCTGAGCATCAAGCTGGTTGACGGAGCGCATGGCGAGTGCGCCCTGAAGGATCACCAGAAGAACGGTGATGCCGAAGAGAGCGGGCAGAAGAAACTTGATCTTTATCTTGCTGAACATCTGGGACCGGAGCCGAAATGAGAGGGAGTGTAATCCCTCGAGACTTGACAGCTTTAGATAAAGAAAAACTTACTGCGTCTCGGCCATAAAAAAATATTAGCGTCGTCGCAAATACCTGACATTGTTGAATGTTTCGCTGGCCGCGGCGTCGTTCCCTAGGGAGCCGCCGAGAGCGTGAGCGACCATCCCGGGGTGGCTCGGAACATGCGCAACAAGTTATGAATCGTTGGCGTCGCGCCCTCCCGCCGATCGGAAGCGTCCAGCGCCCATCGGACGCGTGACGACCGTTGTCGGCCGCCGGTTTCCCCGGCGACCGTGAGCCTCTTCCGTCAACGGTTTACTCGGCAGCCTGGCCCTCGTCCTCATGCCCGATGAAGCCGCCGGACTGACGGTTCCAGAGGTCCGCATAAATACCGCCCTGATCCGCCAGTTCGCGATGCGTGCCGGTCTCGACGATGGCGCCCCGGTCGAGCACGATCACCCGGTCCATCTCCGTGAGCGTCGACAGCCGATGCGCGATGGCGATGACCGTCTTGCCCTGCATCAGGGCAAACAGGTTTTCCTGGATTGCCGCTTCGACTTCCGAATCCAGCGCAGAGGTCGCCTCGTCCAGCACCAGGATCGGCGCATCTTTCAGGAACACGCGGGCGATCGCGATCCGCTGACGCTGGCCACCCGAAAGCTTGACGCCGCGCTCGCCCACATGCGCGTCGAGCCCCTTGCGCCCCTGAAGATCGACAAGGCTTTCCACGAAGTCCCAGGCATTGGCCCGCTTGGTCGCCTCGATGATCTCGGCATCGGTCGCGTCCGGCCGGCCATAGGCGATATTGTCGCGGATCGAGCGATGCAGCAGCGATGTGTCCTGTGTCACCACGCCGACCAAGGACCGCAAACTGTCCTGCGTCACACCGGCAATGTCCTGCCCGTCGATGGTGATCCGCCCGCTTTCCAGATCGTAGAACCGCAGGAGCAGGTTCATCAGAGTCGTCTTGCCGGCCCCGGAGCGCCCGACCAGACCAACCTTCTCGCCGGCCTTGATATCCAGCGTCAGCCCGTCGATGACGCCCGCTGCCTTGCCGTAATGGAAGCGCACGTCGTCGTAGACGATATGGCCTTTCGCCGCCGAAAGCTTCGACGCATCCTCGACATCGGTGACGTCATGCGGCTTGGTCATCATCGACATGCCGTCATAGACCGTGCCGATATTCTCAAACAGCGCCGAGACTTCCCACATGATCCACTGCGACATGCCGTTGATGCGCATTGCAAGGCCGATCGCGATGGCAATGGCGCCGATCGAGATCGCGCTGTCCAGCCAGAACCAGATCGACAGCGTCGCGACGGCAAACAGGGCTGCACAGTTGTAGAAATAGACCAGCACCTGGAACGCGGTCACCTTGCGCATCTGCCCATGCACGGTCTTCAGGAACACGTCCATCGCATCCTTGGCGTAGTCTTCCTCACGGCCGGAATGCGAAAACAGCTTCACCGTCGCGATGTTGGTGTAGCTGTCGACGACACGCCCGGTCATCATCGAGCGCGCATCCGCCTGCGCTGCCGAGATCTTCCGGAGCTTGGGAACGTAGTAGGCGACGGTTGCCGAATAAAAGGCGATCCAGACCACCAACGGCACCGCCAGACGGATATCCGCGACCGCAACCACCGCCACCATCGAGATGAAGTAGGTTGCCACATAGACGAAGACGTCGAGCACCTTCATCACCACTTCGCGGATCGCGAGCGACGTCTGCATGACCTTGGTCGAGACGCGACCCGCAAACTCGTTGGCAAAGAATGTCATCGAGTGGTTGAGCAGGAACCGGTGCATCTGCCAACGGGCGATCATCGGAAAATTGCCCATCAGGATCTGGTGCATGATGAGAGAATTGAGGCCGGCGACGAGCGGCAGCCCGACCAGCACCATCAGTGCCATGGCAACCAGCGTCATTCCCTCGTTCGCAAGGAACGTCGAACGCTCGGCATGCGTCAGCCAGTCGACGATATTGCCCAGAAACTGGAACAGCATCACTTCGCCGAGCGCGATGAACATCGTGCAGACCGACATGATCAGCACCCAGGGCCAGACAGGCTTGGTATAGTGCCAGAGGAAGGCGATCAGGCCGGCAGGCGGCAGGCCTGGGGTCTCCTCGGGATAAGGGTGAACCCGCCGTTCGAACCAGGAAAACATTGATAGCTCCGTCAATCGGACCCGCTTCACGCAACGCAAACGCGCCGACGGCGAACCGGTCAGTTATGTGGTGAGCGCTGCCGCATATCGGCCGTGCAAAATACAAAGGTGAAAAGACTGCGTGAAACCGCGGACGCCTAAGCCTGTCGGACAAATACCGGGGGGCGGAGGCGCATAGGCACGGTCATATCCATGTAGGCCTCCATAGGCTGGCGTTAAAGATCGATGCCCTTTTACCCGTTCATTGCCATTTTGAAAAGTCCCAAATCTGCGGCAATCCGATCGAAACCGCCCTCAAACGCTTGAGCTCACAGGCCGGCTCGGCTTAAGGAAAACCATGACCAACCTGCGCATCGCCCTCTACCAGCCTGACATTCCCGGCAATACCGGCACGATCCTTCGCCTCGCCGCCTGCCTCGGCCTCGGCGTCGATATCATCGAACCGGCCGGCTTCGATATTTCGGATCGCAACCTGAAACGCTCAGGCATGGATTACCTGGCAAACGTCGAACTTACCCGCCACGTCAACTGGCAGCAGTTCGACGACTGGCGGAGATCCGAAAACCGGCGGCTGGTCCTCGCCTCCACAAAGGCCGCCCAACCCTACGTGGACTTCCAGTTTCAGCCTGGCGACATCCTGCTGTTCGGCCGCGAGAGCGCCGGCGTTCCGGACCTCGTCCACGAAACGGCGGATGCCCGCATACTGATCCCGATGCGCGAAGGACAACGCTCCATCAACGTCGCCATGTCGGCCGCAATGATATCAGGAGAGGCGCTGAGACAGACGGGTTTCGCCTCATAAACGGCACGCGCATTTCGCGTCTTTTACACGCCTGAGTTTATTCTATGATGCGGAGAAATGCGTGTCGATCATGGCCTTGGCTACCGGCTCTATTTCATAAAGCGCGGAGACACCGTTGTCGTCCTTCTGTGCGGTGGCGACAAAAGCAGTCAGCAGCGCGATATTGCCGAGGCAAAGCGACTGGCAAATGAGTGGAGAGATTAGCCATGCCCCTCGAGACCCGTCTATTCGATCCTTCGGAATATGTGGATACCGAAGAAGGAATCCACGAATTCATGGTCGCAGCCTTCGAGGAAGGCGATCCGGCCTTCATCACCAAATGCCTCGGAACCGTCGCCAAGGCCCGCAACATGAGCAAGCTTGCCCGCAAAACCGGCATGAGCCGGGCGGCGCTCTACAAGGCTTTGAGCGGCGAAGGCAATCCTAAGTTTGCCACGATCGTGAACGTGATGAAGGCTTTGGGTCTCAAACTTATGCCGGTCATGGTGAAAGAGCAAGCCATCGAAGACGCCGCCTGATCCGCGCTCCGACCCCGCGCCAAAACGCGTAAAAAACTGTCGCGAACAGTGATTTGCACATCGGCGTAATCGGCCTATATTCGTTAGCCGGCAATTCATTATCGCACTTCATTCGATAGGAACCGTCCCCGGGCGAAGACAATCCGATATGCAATCCACCATCGTGATCATCAATCTTTTCGGCGCCGTGGCCCTGCTTCTGTTTGGCCTTGCGCAGATCAAGGATGGCGTCACCCGCGCCTTCGGGACACGCCTCAAGACGGGTCTAGCCCGCGGCACCAGCAGCAGCCTGCGCTCCTTCGTCTCCGGCCTTGTCGCCACGATCGCCTTGCAAAGTTCGACCGCGACCGCACTGACGCTCGCCTCGTTTGCCGAACGCGGCATGGTGCGTCCACGCATGGCGCAGATCGTGCTCCTCGGCGCCAATGTCGGCACCGCCGTT
Source organism: Neorhizobium sp. AL 9.2.2 (assembly GCF_013317225.1). Classification (NCBI taxonomy): domain Bacteria; kingdom Pseudomonadati; phylum Pseudomonadota; class Alphaproteobacteria; order Hyphomicrobiales; family Rhizobiaceae; genus Neorhizobium; species Neorhizobium sp. AL 9.2.2. The sequence goes on along the minus strand of NZ_JAALXU010000003.1, from coordinate 629,046 downwards.
ACCGCCTGGCTGGTCGCGACCGGCATCGAGTGGCTGTCGCCGCTTCTCATCCTCATCGGTCTGGTCATGCTTCGCGGTGCATCGCCAGCCCGCAAAGGCGGCGGCACGGCCATGATAGGCGTCGGCCTGATGCTGCTGTCGCTGCATCTGCTTGGGCTCGCCACCGAACCGATGCGCCAGTCGCCGGCGCTCGCGGCCTTTATCGGCCTGCTCGATGACGCGTGGCCGGTGGCGCTGATCCTGTCGGCGGTTCTGGCTTTCGTTTCGTCGTCCAGCCTGGCGGTCGTGGTGCTGATCCTCTCGCTCGCCTCGACCGGAAATGTCTCCGCCGGCCTGGTAATTGTGCTGATCCTCGGCGCCAATCTCGGTGGCGCCATTCCGCCCGTCGTCGCCACTCTCTCTGCGCCCGCTGCCGCAAGACGCATCACGCTCGGCAACCTTGTCACCCGCGGCATCGGTTGCGCGATCGCGTTGCCGCTCGCGGGCCCTGTCGCCGATGCCGTTCAAGCCCTGCCGCTGTCGCCGGAAAAGCTCCCGGTCGATGCGCACCTCGCCTTCAATATCCTGCTTGCGCTGGTCGTATTCCCGTTCTCAGCCCAAGTCTCCCGCCTTGCATCTCGCCTCGTCCCTGATGATCCGCAGCGAGACGACGGCCCCCGCTTCCTCGATCAGGACGCGCTCGACAACCCGGTGATGGCGCTCGCCAACGCGACGCGCGAAGTGCTCGGCGTCGGCGACACCATCGAGCGCATGCTGATCCGCACCGAAAATGCCTTCAAACGTAACGATATCGCCCCACTTGCAGACATCGCCGGGCTCGAGTCACGGGTCGATCACCTTCATCAGGATGTGAAGCTCTACCTGTCGGAACTGGGCCGCACCGGTCTCGATGCGGAGAACGCCCGCCGCTCCATCGCCATCATCGATTACGCGATCAACCTCGAACATATCGGCGACATCATCGAAAAGGGCATCGCCGAACAGGTTCGCAAGAAGATCGCGCACGGCCTCAAGTTCTCGGACGACGGCTTCGATGAATTGCAGGTGCTGCTCAGCCTGACCGTCGACAACCTGAGAACCGCCCAGACGATCTTCCAGACCGGCGATCTGGCGCTGGCGCGGCAGTTGATGGAAATCAAGGTGGAAGTCCGTCGGCTCGAAAAGCGGTCCGCCGAAAAGCATCTGGAGCGGTTGCGTGACGGACGACTGGAAAGCCTGCAGACCAGCTCGCTGCATCTCGACATGCTGCGTGACCTCAAACGCATCAACGCGCACATCGTGTCGGTTGCGCATCCGATCCTCGATGACAGCGGCGCACTGATCGAAAGCCGCCTTCGCCTCGCCGAACCCGGCGCCTGAGGGACTTCCTTAGTCCGCCGTCGGAAGTCTCCGCATGGTGAACTCGATGCGGTCGCCCTCCAGCTGGCGCCAGCTTTCCACTTCGGTCCAGTAGGCAGCCTTCGGAAATTCGTCGAACCATTGCCGCGCTTTTTCGCGGGCATCCTCGCGGGTCATCAGAAATGTCTCGCGCACGAACATGCTACCCGGTCCGCCGGCCTGTTCCTGCCGGTGGCGGTGAATTCTGCGCTTCAGCCCGTCGAGTGGCGGGGGTGTGAATTTCGCCATCAAACCCTCTTATCGGCACCTGGTGACATCAAGATAATATGGTCTCACACGCATTGCGAGTCTGTTTTCCTGTCTTAAAACGGGCGGCCTCACGCGCTTGGGAATGGCCGGCGCAAGTCTGAGATGCTAAGTGCCGCCGGCGAGGATACGGAATCAGATCAAAGGCATAGCGGAAAAGGAAAAGACCATGGAACGGCCGGCATTGCCCAAGGAACTGCCCGAAAATCTCGAAGAGAAGAAGGCAGCCGCGCGAGCCTGGTTCGAAAGCCTCCGCGACACGATCTGTGCTTCCTTCGAGGCTTTGGAAGACGAGCTGACCGGCCCGCTCTCCGATCAGCCGCCCGGCCGCTTTACCCGGAAGAACTGGCTTCGCAACGAGGGCGAAGGCGGCGGCGGCACGATGTCGATGATGGAAGGCCGCGTCTTCGAGAAGGTCGGCGTCCACACGTCCACCGTCCACGGCGAGTTTTCCGAAGAATTCCGCAAGCAGATCCCCGGCGCCGACGAAGACCCCGCGTTCTGGGCGTCGGGCATTTCGCTCATCGCCCATCCGGTCAATCCCAATGTGCCGGCAGTGCACATGAACACCCGCATGGTCGTCACCACCAGCCAGTGGTTCGGTGGCGGCGCCGACCTGACGCCGGTCCTCGACATCCGCCGCAGCCAGGAAGACCCCGATACCCAGCTTTTCCACCGGGTCATGGAAATCACGTGCAATCGGCACGCGGTCGCCGATTACCCCCGCTACAAGGCATGGTGCGAAGACTATTTCTTCCTGAAGCACCGCAACGAGCCCCGCGGCGTCGGCGGCATCTTTTTCGACTGGCTCCATTCGGATGCGGAAAAAGGCGGCTGGGATGCCGATTTCGCCTTCACGCAGGATGTCGGCCGCGCCTTCAACCTCCTCTATCCGAAGATCGTCCGCGGCAATTTCAACCGGCCCTGGACCGAAGAGAACCGCGACGAGCAACTGATCCGTCGCGGCCGCTACGTGGAGTTCAACCTTCTCTACGACCGCGGTACCATTTTCGGCCTGAAGACAGGCGGCAATGTGGAATCGATTCTATCCTCGATGCCACCGGCAGTCCGCTGGCCCTGATCATTTTGGCACGCCCGGGCAGTCTGCTCTCAAGAAATTGATGACTGTAAGGCCACTGGTAGTTGTCATCTGCGAAAAATTCGATGTTCGAATCGGTGTGTTCGGTGCTAGCGTGCGTTCTGGTTGCACGGGAGAACAGCCATGACCCCATCAAACAGCCTGACAAAACCAAGTCCATACCCCGTTTCGAAGTTGATGAAGACGCCCGAATTGGTCGAGCGTCTGGCCGTCGAAATGCGAGCCAGAAGCGGTGGCGAACTGCCCCACGCTTTCTGTGTCGAGCAAGTGAAGCGGCAGCTTGCCGGTAAGTCGGCGGAATCCGGCGCGGCCAATGCCGCTCACATGATGATTCCCGCGGAGCGGGCATCCGTATTCCACTCCTGGGCGATCTCCGAATAGGAGGATTGATCAGGAGCTCTGCTTCACGATCTCGTCCAGCCGGGCGGCCAGTGCTGCCCGGTCGGGGTTGAAGTTACGCTCAACCCAGAAGTCCTCGATCTGCTTCAGGATCTCACCGACCCTCTTGCCGGCAGGCACACCTGCCGAGAGAACGTCGGCGCCCGCGATCGGAAAGACCGGCTTCGCGTAGCCCTCGGCCCGCTTCAGAAGAACCGACAGCCTTGCCGACTTGCGCATCGCCATTGGATCGCCCTCGGCCGCTGCTCTGGCCGACGACAGCGCCAGCTTGACGCGTGCAACCATGCCGGCCGCGCCATTTCGGTAGAGCAGACGATCGAAGCCGACATCCGTCACCTCGTCGGGAATGGCGGGTGCGGACGCCCAGACGGCCAGCTTCGCCGCATCGGCATTCGAAAACCGCAGCCGCTTTGCCATCGCCGTAAGCCGTTCCGCATCGGGCGGCACGATCGCCGCAAGCCGCAGCAGCGGATCCGGCGTCCAGCCGAGCGCCGCTTCCGCAGCGACCAACGGATGAATGCCGTCGATGCCCCATTTTTCCGATTCGGGCAGGATTTCCGTCAGAACACCCGCCTGCCGCATCCACAAAAGTGCGCGAGACGGATCGGGGGCAGCCAGCAGTTTCTTCGTCTCGCCCCAGACCCGCTCGCCAGAAAGCGTCGAAAGCCTGTCCTTGGCGCGTGCCGATGCCCGCAATCCGTCCGCATCCGGCCGGCCGGATCCGTAATAGGCGAAAAACCGGAAGAACCTGAGAATGCGCAGATGATCCTCGGCAATCCGCTGCGAAGCGTCGCCGATAAACCGGATCGTCCGGCTCTCGATGTCCTGCAATCCCTTGACGAGATCGACCACAGCGCCCGACGCATCCGCGTAGAGTGCATTGATGGTGAGGTCGCGCCGTTCCGCATCGGCCTGCCAGTCGGTGCCGAACGAAACCTTGGCATGGCGTCCGTCCGTCTCGATGTCGCGGCGAAGCGTCGTCACCTCGAACGGCGTGCAGTCGATCACCAGCGTCACCGTCCCATGCTCGATCCCGGTCGGCACAGCCTTCATGCCGGCAGCCTCTGCCCGCTCCACCACATCCTGCGGCAGAAGCGTCGTCGCCACGTCGATATCGGCGACGGCGAGCCCCATCAGCGCGTTCCGCACCGCGCCACCCGCCACCCGCGCCTCGCCGCCATCGGCGTTCAGAAGCGCTAGAAGCCGCTGCAGAGCGGCATCGTTGAACCATGCCTCACCGGCAACCGAGGGGGTAGCAATGGAGGTCATGCGTAAAGCCTTTCATACAGCGTGCGTAAAATTCCGGCGGTAATGCCCCAGATTTCCCGGTCCTCATAGGGCATGACGTAGAAGTGCCGGGTCGCGCCATTCCAGTCGCGGGTCCCGCGCTGGTGGTTCGCCTCGTCCATCAGAAACGACAAGGGCACTTCGAAAGCCGAGTCCACCTCGTCCGGATTGAGGGTCAGCTCGAAACCGCGGCTCACAACGGCCAGCACCGGCGTGATGCGAAATCCGGTCGCCGCATAATAGTCGGGAAGCCTGGCCAGCGGCTCGACGAAGCGTCGGTCAAGACCGATCTCTTCCTCCGCCTCGCGCAGCGCCGCCACCTCAGGCGATCCGTCTTCGGGATCGATCGCACCGCCCGGAAACGCGATCTGGCCGGAATGCTTGCGCAGCTTGACCGTCCGCTGCGTCAGGATAACCTTGGCGCCATCGGCATCGTCGATGACGGGCACCAGCACGGCCGCATCCTTCAGCTTGGATTGAACGGTCGCGTTCACCCAGGCCGGGTTAAGCAGATGATCGCCGTGATCGCGCCACGCATCCTCGATCGGCCCGCCCTTCTGGGACAGCGAACGGCGGCGAAACTCGTCAGCGGAATAAGAACCAAGACTGCTCATCGGGACAACAATTCCAGCTCGGCCGCCGGCATGACCGGAAACACCGCATCACCCGACCGAACCGCAAACATCGCGACCCCATCGATCTCGATCGTCTCCCCAAGCGCCACGAGATCATACATCACCGCCCGCGATACCAGTGCCTCGAGCCGTCCGCGGACATGCAGGTAAGGCTTCAGCTCCTGCCCCTCTCCTGCGATCGCAAAGCGGATCGGATGGTCGCTGCCGGCCTTCACCACATCGCCGACACCGGTGCGAAACGTCAGCACCTGCTGGCCGTCTCGTAGGCTCGTTTGCATCTCCACCGCCACGAACGGCGCATCGACGACACGGATCGCGACCTTTTCCACAGGCGTAACAAGATAGGTTCGGCCGTCCTCGTCCTTGCGCAGCACGGTCGAAAACAGCCGGACCAGCGGCGCCCGGCCGATCGGCGTGCCCAGATAGAACCAGGTCCCGTCGGCACGGATTTCCATGTCGAGATCGCCGCAGAACGGCGGGTTCCACCGCTCGACCGGCGGCAGGCCCGGCATTTCGCCTCTCGGGCCGCCACTTGCCTGCTCGGACGCATGGGCAATCATTGCCGCGAGACCAGCAGCATCGGCCGCCTTGTTAATTGGTTCTACTGCCATTTTTCAGTCCCGGTTCGACCGTAAGCATGAGCCACGGTGAATGTTCTCACGAGATAGTCATTCATCGCGTGCTTGTCAGCCTTATTTGGCGGAATAAGTTTCAAGGTCTAAGGTGACTGCTGCGACGCAGCGATTCACGGTCGGACAAGTTGGTTCGGCGAAGCCTGCTGGATCTGGATACCAATCAAGGGTGATGGTGAACGACATGGGCATGATGAATTCTACGCAAACAGTCCTCGACGAGAAAGCCATCATCGCCTCGGCCGAAAAGGCACTTGCCGATATCGCCGCCGTCCGTGAGGAAGTCGCCAAGGTCATCTTCGGCCAGGAACGTGTCGTCGAGAACACCATGCTCGCGGTCCTCTCCGGTGGCCATGCGCTGCTGGTCGGTGTTCCCGGCCTTGCCAAGACCAAACTCGTCTCGACGCTCGGTACCGTCCTCGGGCTGGATTCGAACCGCATCCAGTTCACCCCCGACCTGATGCCGTCGGATATTCTGGGCTCCGAAGTGATGGATACGGATGAGACCGGCCGCCGCTCCTTCCGCTTCGTCAAGGGACCTGTATTCGGACAGCTGCTGATGGCCGACGAAATCAACCGCGCCTCGCCGCGCACCCAGTCGGCGCTGCTGCAGGCCATGCAGGAATATCACATCACCGTCGCCGGCCAGCGCTATGACCTGCCGGCACCATTCCACGTCCTTGCCACCCAGAACCCGCTGGAACAGGAAGGCACCTATCCGCTTCCCGAAGCGCAGCTCGACCGTTTCCTGCTGCAGGTGGACGTACTATATCCGGAGCTTGCCGCCGAGCGCCAGATCCTGCTCGACACGACGGGCAGCGCCGAAGCCAAGGCGCGCAGCGTGATCGACGCAACGCGGCTGAAGGATATCCAGGCGCTGATCCGCCAGATGCCGGTCTCCGACAAGGTGGTCGATGCGATCCTGTCGCTCGTCCGCTCTGCCCGACCGGGCCACGGCAACGCTTCCACCGACAAGCATGTCGCCTGGGGTCCAGGCCCGCGTGCCGGCCAGTCGCTGATGCTGACGGCCCGCGCTCGCGCGCTTTACGAAGGCCGCCTCGCTCCCTCGCTGGACGATATCCACGCGCTTGCCGAACCGGTCCTGCAGCACCGCATGGCGCTGACATTCGCCGCCCGCGCCGAAGGCATGTCGGTGCGCGATGTCATTGCTGGCCTAGTCAAACAGGCCCGCGGCTGAAGATCGCCGCTTCAGGCTAGAAAGGAACCTCCGTGGCATCCATCGGCCAGATCGTCGATCAAACCGCCAGCAGCGATGTCCTTCATCGCGCCCAGCAGCGCGCCATGCTGGTACCCGACTGCATGGTCGAGGCCAAGCGCATCGCCAATACGGTGATTGCCGGCTGGCACGGCCGCCGCAAGCGCGGCATGGGCGAAAACTTCTGGCAGTTCCGGCCCTATGCCGAGGGCGAAAGCCTGTCGCGCATCGACTGGCGCCGCTCCGCCCGCGACGACCATACCTATGTCCGCGACCGCGAATGGGAAGCCGCCCACACGATCTGGCTCTGGGCCGATATGTCGCCGTCGATGATGTACAAATCGACATTCGGATCGGTATCGAAGGAAAGCCGGGCGCTGGTCATCATGCTGGCGCTCGCCGAAATCCTTGCCCGGTCGGGCGAACGGATCGGATGTCCCGGCATCATGGAACCGGTCTCGGCCCGCAACGCCGCCGAACGGCTGGCGACCGCCATTATGCACGCACCGCAGGCGACCGGCCTACCGGACACGGGCATGATCCGCGGCCAGAGCGATATCGTTCTGATCGGCGATTTCCTCGATGACGCCGACAAGGTCATGGACCGCATCACCCCGCTCGGCCGCCGCGGCCTGCGCGGCCATGTGATCGAGGTTGCCGACCCCGCCGAAGAGACCTTCCCCTATACCGGCCGCACCGAATTCACCGACCCCGAGACCGGCGAAAAGCTCGTCTCCGGCCGCGCCGAAAATATTCGCGAGGAATACCAGCGCGCCTATCTCGCCCGCCGCGATGCGCTCGGAGAAGGCCTTCGCCGTCTCGGCTGGAGTTTCGTGTTCCACCGCACCGACCGTCTCGCCTCCGAAGCTCTGGTTGCGGTCCACGGCTACCTGTCCGGCATGCCGGCACCTCGACGTGTTGAGACCGGACGCATGGAGGAGAGGTCATGAGCGCGCTCGCTTTCGCCTACCCCGCCATCCTGTTCGGCCTGATCGCCCTGCCCGCCATCTGGTGGCTGCTGCGGCTGACCCCGCCGAGACCAAAATCGGAAGTCTTCCCGCCTCTGCGCATTCTCGCAAGTGTCCTGAAGCGCGAGGAAACGCCGTCCCAGAGCCCGTGGTGGCTGACGCTTCTGCGCATGGCTCTGGCCGCCGCGATCATTCTCGCCATCGCCGATCCGGTCATCAACCCGCGCACGAGTTCGCTTAACACCGGCGGCCCGCTGGCGCTGGTCATCGACAACGGCTGGGCGACATCGACCGACTGGGAACGCCGCGTCGAGACCGCCAATCTCCTGATCGACGATGCCGAAAGCGCTGACCTTCCGGTCGCGATCGCCTTCACCGCCGATCAGAACCAGGAAGCAACACCCGGCAGTGCCGCAACCGCGCGTGACAAGCTCGCCGCCGCAAGCCCGAGGCCGCTTGTGCCAGACCGCGCCCTCGCCGTCACCGCCCTCCGGGAAGCTCTCAACGGCACCCGCCCAGGCACGCTGGCGCTCGTCTCCGACGGCATCGCCGCCACGACGGATGCCGAAACGATGACCGCCCTTGCCGGCCTCTCGGCAGGCGACATGCGCGTCCTCGAAGGCGATGGACAATCAGCCGTCGCGATCACCGGTGCCACCAACAATTCCGCGGCAATGAATGTCAGCGCCACCCGCCTTTCCACCGCAGGCACGCAGCAGTTCACCGTCAACGCGCTCGATCCGCAGGGTCGCTCGCTCGCCACTGGCACGCTCCAATTTGCCGATGGCGCCAACACGGCGACGACGGAAATCTCCGCCCCGTTCGAACTGCGCAACGATTTCGCCCGCCTCTCCGTCGAAGGCATCGCGACCGCCGGTGCCGCCCACCTTCTTGACGATGGTTTCCGCCGCCGTCGCGTGGCGCTGATCGCCGGCGAAAGCGGAAGCGATTTCCAGCCGTTGCTGCAGCCGCTCTACTATATCAGCCGGGCTCTCCAGCCCTATGCCGATGTGATCCAGCCCAACACGGCCGATCTCTCGGTGTCCATTCCGCAGATCCTCGAAGACAATCCCTCGGCGATCATCATGGCCGATGTCGGCCGCCTGCCGCCCGAAGTCTCGCAGCCGCTGCAACGCTGGATTTCCCGCGGTGGCACGCTGGTCCGCTTTGCCGGACCGCGCCTTGCCGCAGCACCGGCCGACGATCCGCTGGTGCCTGTCACCCTGCGACAGGGCGAACGCGCCCTCGGTGGCGCCATGTCCTGGTCGGAGCCGCAGGCACTGGCGGATTTCCCGAATTTCGGCCCCTTCGCCGGCCTGCCGCGCGCAGCCGATATCACCGTGACCCGCCAGGTTCTCGCCGAACCGACGCCGGACCTTGCCGAGCGCACCTGGGCAAGCCTTGCCGACGGCACGCCGCTGGTGACCGAAAAGGAAGTCGAGGCCGGCCGCATCGTGCTGTTCCATACCAGCGCCGAGGCGACCTGGTCGAACCTGCCGCTGTCGGGCAATTTCGTCGAGATGCTGCGCCGGCTGGTGCAGATGGCCCGCGTCGGCGGTGCTGCCGGTGGCAGCGCGTCCGGTGCACCGGGTACCGAAGGCGCTGCTGCAGCCCTGCCGCCCTACCGTCTGCTCACGGCCGACGGCGTGATGACGACCGAGACCGGCGCTGCCCGCCCGATCACCATCCCCGCAAACGCCCGGCCTGTCGCAAGCTTCGATCACCCGCCCGGCCTCTACGGCACCGAGGACGGCTACTCCGCCGTCAATCTCCTGGCCCCGGCGACCGTGCTTGCCCCCTTCGATCCATCGGTCGGCGGAACGCAGGTGGCGCGCGAGCAACTGGCTGGCGGCGAGGCAGTGTCCCTGCGTCCGACGCTATTTGCTCTAGCGTTCGCGCTCCTCGTCCTCGATAGCCTGGTAATGCTCTTCATGAACGGTGCCTTTTCCCGCCGCCCCGGACGCTCCAAGCCGACCTCGACCCGAGCCTCCGGTACAGCCGCCTCCCTGATCCTCGGCTTCGCGCTGGCTTTGGCGCTGCTTTACCCGAACCCGTCGCTCGCCCAGCAGCCACCCTCGCCGCCGGCTGCCGCGTCGCAACCGCAGTCGGCTCAGTCACAGCCGTTTCGCGAAATGCAGCCCGGCGAAGGCGCAAAGCCTGGCGACGAGCAGATCCTTGACCGCCTAGACACCACTCACCTTGCCTATGTCCAGACCGGCGAAAGCGATGTCGACAGCATCTCCGAACGCGGCCTCGACGGTCTCACCCAGTACATGAGCTACCGCACGACGCTCGAACCCGGCGCCCCTGTCGGCCTCGATATCGCCAAGGACGACCTCTCCTTCTATCCGATCATCTACTGGCCGGTCTCCGCGACAGCGCCGATGCCATCGCAGGCCTCGATCTCACGCATCGACGCCTATATGCGCAACGGCGGCACGGTTCTGTTCGACACCCGCGACCAGGTTTCAGCACTCGATGGCAGCTCCAGCCCCAACGGCCTGCGGCTGCAGGAAATCCTCGCCAGCATCGATATCCCGCCGCTCGAGCCGACACCGGAAAACCACGTCCTGACCCGCACCTTCTATCTGCTCAAGGATTTTCCCGGTCGCTATCGCGGCGGTCCGCTCTGGGTCGAAGCCCGTCAGGATGCCCGCAACTCCACCTCGCAGCTCTCCTCGGGCGGCGACGGCGTGACGCCGCTTCTGATCACCGGCAACGATTTTGCCGGCGCCTGGGCGGTCGATCAACAGGGGAATTCCATGCTCCCGACCGTGCCACCAGATGACATGCAGCGCGAATACGCCTACCGCGCCGGCGTCAACATCATGATGTATATGCTGACCGGCAACTACAAAGCCGACCAGGTCCACGTGCCCGCACTCCTCGAACGGCTGGGGCAGTAACCGATGACCATCGAATTCGCCCCCTTCTTTTCTTGGCCGATCCTCGCAGCCCTCGGTGCTCTGGCCCTCGTCCTTGCCGTCACCGCGCTGTTGCGCGGCGTCCGTGGCGCCACCCTTCGCACGCTGGCGCTTGCCGCCCTCCTGATGGCGCTTGCCAACCCGACGCTCAACCAGGAGGACCGGGAGCAGCTCTCCACCATCGTGCCAATCGTCGTCGACCGCTCCCAGAGCCAGGAGACGGCCGGCCGCGAGCAGCAGACGGATCAGGCGCTGGCGGAACTGCGCGACCGCTTCTCCCGCTATCCCCGCATCGAGACGCGCATCGTCGAGGCCGGAGACGATGTAGACAGCGACACACCATCGACGAAGCTGTTGACGGCACTCCGCTCCGCCATGTCGGACGTGCCGCCCGCCCGTGTCGGCGGCGCCGTGTTTCTTTCCGATGGCCAGATCCACGATCTTCCCGGCATCAACCAGGATCTCGGCTTCAACGCGCCAGTCCACGGGCTGATCACCGGCCAGCCAAACGAATTCGATCGCCGCATCGAAGTGCTGCGCGCGCCCCGCTTCGGCATCGTCGGTGAGGAGCAGGAACTGACGCTGCGCGTGTTCGACGACGGTCGCCAGGGCGGCGGCCCCGCCGAAGTCATCGTGCGCATGAACGGCCAGCAGATCGCAACGCTGCAGGCAACGCCGGGCGTCACCACTCCGTTTTCGTTCAACGTCCAGCGCGGCGGCAACAATGTCATGGAGTTCTCGGTTGCCGAGCTGCCTGGCGAAGTGACCACCGCCAACAACCGCGCCGTCCATGTCATCGATGGTATCAGGCAGAACCTGCGCGTGCTGCTGGTCTCCGGCGAACCGCATGCCGGCGAGCGCGCCTGGCGTAACCTTCTGAAATCCGACGCCTCCGTCGACCTCGTGCATTTCACCATCCTGCGTCCGCCGGAAAAGCAGGATGGCACGCCGATCAACGAGCTGTCGCTGATCGCCTTCCCCACCCGAGAACTGTTCGTCGAGAAGATCAAGGATTTCGATCTGATCATCTTCGATCGCTACAAGCATCGCGGCGTGCTGCCGATCCTCTATTACGACTACATCTCCCAGTATGTGCAAAACGGCGGCGCGCTTTTGATCGCGGCAGGCCCGGAACATGCTGGCGAAGATTCGATTGCCGCGACGCCGCTCGAACAGGTCCTGCCGGCCGCACCCACAGGCGAAGTCCACAATGCCGGCTTCTTCCCGCATCTGTCGGAAGTCGGCACCAAGCACCCGGTAACCCGCGGTCTTGAAGGCTCCAACCAGACGCCGCCCGCCTGGGGACGCTGGTTCCGCACCATCGATGTCGATCCGCCGCAGGGCCAGACGGTGATGGAAGGCGATGGCGACCGCCCTCTCCTCGTCCTCAACCGTCAGGGCGAAGGCCGCGTCGCCATGCTCCTGTCGGATCAGGGCTGGCTCTGGGCCCGTGGCTTCGAAGGCGGCGGCCCGCATGTGGCGCTCTATCGCCGCATCGCTCACTGGTTGATGAAGGAGCCGGAACTCGAGGAAGAGGCGCTGACCGCCCGCTCCGTCGGCCGCACACTCGCCGCCACCCGCCAGACGATCGGCGACGATCCCGGTCCCGCCACCATCCGCTACCCATCCGGCCGCACCGAAACCGTGCAGATGACGCCGGCCGGCCCCGGCGAATACCGGTATGAAAGCCGCATGGATGAAACCGGCCTGTTCGAGGTGAGAAACGGCGACTTCCAGACCCTTGTTCATGTCGGCGCGGTCGACTCGCCCGAGTTCAAGGCAATGATCTCCACCGAGGCAACCTTGCGGCCCTATGCCGACAAGACCCGTGGCCTCGTGACCCGCGTCGCCTCGGGCGATGGCGTCACCATTCCCGACATCCTCCCCGTTCGCGGCGAAGTTCGCGTCAGCGATCCCAACCGCATGGTCATCCGCATGACCGACGAGACGGTGCTGCGCGGCATCAACACGCTGCCACTGTTTGCCGGCTTTGCCGGCCTGTCTGTGCTGTTGTTCGCGATGGCGGCAATGTGGTGGCGCGAGGGTCGCTGATGGCGCACGAGCTTTATCTCACCGACGCGCCGAGCCCAGACGATCTAGTAATCGTCAGCGGCGGCCTCACCGCCTTCAACGAAGGCGAAGTCGGCCCCTCCGACAGGAAACTGCTCGCCGTACTGATCCGCGACGAGAGCGGCACAGTCATCGGCGGTCTGTCGGGCTACACGTCCTGGGGCTGGCTCTTCACGCAATTGCTGTTCATTCCGGAAACCCTGCGCGGCAAGGGCATGGCAGCAAAGCTTCTGACCGAGGCCGAAAATGAAGCCCGCACCCGCGGCTGCAAGGGCGCCTGGATCGATACGTTCAACCCACTCGCCCTCAAAGCCTACAAGAGCCACGGCTACCAAGTGTTTGGCGAGATTCCAAATTTCGTCGAAACCAGAACCCGCACCTTCCTTCAAAAAGCGCTTTAGTCTATCCATCTCGGCCGCAACTCGAGAGGTTGGATATGGATCTGGAAATCGTCGAAGGCATCTCGCAGCAGGACGAAGACATCATCCTCGACAAGCTGAAAGCCTTCAATATCGAATGCTTCGGCGCGAGCGACCGTCGCGAACTGGCAATCCCGCTACGTGATACGGCCGGCGATATCGCAGGCGGCCTCGTCGGCTATACCGGCCGCGGCTGGCTTTACATCTCGATGCTGTTCATTCCGGAATTGATGCGCGCCAAAGGCCTCGCCGCCCGCCTCATGACCATGGCCGAAGCGGAGGCGGCGAAGCGCGGCTGTATCGGCGCCTATATCGATACGATGAACCCGGCAGCACTCGCGCTCTACCTTAAGCTCGGCTACCAGCCGATCGGCAAGCTCGAAGGCCTCGCCGGTGGACATGATGTGACCTGGCTGGAAAAACGATTCTAGATCAGACGCTTGGCGGCAAGTCCTGCGACTTCACGCCGACGCCCGATCACAGCTCCCGCCAGCCGATCACGCCCTTCAGCCCGTCATGCACACCGTCTTTGAGCGGCACGACCAGCACCCGGCCCGGATCGACCGGTCCCGGAAAATCGAGCGCATCATACGCCACCTTCTCGAAGCCGAGCGGCATGTAATAGGGCGGGTCGCCAATCAGGATCACGGCTTCCGACCCATGCCGGCGGGCGGCATCGATGGCGATCCGCACCAGTTCGCGGCCGATGCCAAGGTTCTTGTGTGATGGCCGCACGGCGAGCGGCCCCAGCATATGGCCCTTCACGCTTCCCGCCAGAACCGGCGTCATCCGCACGGAAGCGATCGTCTCGCCATCGTCGGCACAGACAAACGAGATCGACCGGTCATGCGGCCCCTGCTCGCGAATGCGGGACGCGGCGCGCACATGCCGTCCGGGGCCGAAAGCCTCCTCGTTGATCACCTCGATGATGTCGTCGTGAGACGCATCCTCGGTCAGATAGACGAGGTCGTGTTTCGCCATGGACTTGGCGGAGTTTTTGGAAGCGGAATTCTGGGATGTGGAGGATTGCGACGCAACGAGATGCAGGGACATGGAGAACCGAAGCCGTAAGGAGAGAGCAGACAGGACAAGCGATATCGACGACGCGTATTCGGCGTCGTGGTCGATCTTCAGCGTCGTCGCAGTATCCGCACTTCGGTCATTCCCTGAGGGTTTTCGAACAATCGTGACAAGCGAGCTATCAGAATTTTTTCCGCCCGTCCAATCCAAATACGCAGCGTTTACAAAATCGCACCTCGTCATTGTCTGGCTTTGCCGTATCTAACTGCTGAGACAAACAAGGAGATTGCAATGGGCATGTTGGTAGACGGCAAGTGGCACGACGTCTGGTACGACACCAAGGCCAGCAAGGGTCATTTCAAGCGCTCCGAATCACAGTTCCGCAATTGGGTGACAGCTGACGGCTCTGCCGGACCGTCGGGAAAGTCAGGCTTCAAGGCTGAAGCCGGACGCTATCATCTCTATGTATCGCTCGCCTGCCCTTGGGCGCACCGGACGCTGATTTTCCGCAACCTCAAGAAGCTGCAGGATCTGATCTCGGTCTCCGTCGTCGACTACCTGATGCTGGAAAACGGCTGGGAATTCCGCAAACGCGACGGCGCAACCGGCGACGCCCTGTTCGGCTCCGACTATCTCTACCAGGTCTATCTGAAAGCCGATCCCGCCTATTCCGGCCGCGTCACGGTTCCGGTCCTTTGGGACAAGCAGCAGAACACGATTGTCTCGAACGAAAGCGCCGAAATCATCCGCATGATGAACAGCGCCTTCGACGGCATCACCGGCTCCGATGTCGATTTCTACCCAGACGATCTGCGCAGTGAGATCGATAAGATCAACGCGGTCATCTACGACACCGTCAACAACGGCGTCTACAAGGCCGGCTTCGCCACCACGCAAGACGCCTATGAAGAGGCCGTCTCAAAGCTGTTCGAAACGCTCGACAGTCTCGAGACCCGTCTCTCGAAAAGCCGCTACCTGCTCGGAGACAAGCTGACCGAAGCCGACTGGCGGCTGTTCACCACACTCATCCGCTTCGATCCGGTCTATGTCGGCCACTTCAAATGCAACATCCGCCGCATCGCCGACTACCCGAACCTTTCAGCCTATCTGCGCGATCTCTACCAGCACGAGGGCGTGGCCGAGACCTGCAATCTCCTCCACATCAAGCACCACTACTACGAGAGCCACAAGACCATAAACCCGACCGGCATCGTCCCGACAGGACCAGAGCTCGATCTCGACGCACCGCATGGGCGGGGGTAGGGAAGCGGGTAACTCTCACCAGTAGTCCCCCTTCGCGACCTCTCCTGCCAATTCCTGCAATCGCCGCGCCGTTGCCTGGGTGATCTCGGGCGGTAGCGCGTCGAGGCCAAAGAAGCCGCTTTCCGCAATTTCGTAATCCGCGGCGCGCGGCGCCGTCTGGTTGACGTGGACCTTGTAGAACAGCACGTGGTCGCGCTTTGAGGCGTTGCGGTTCAGGTAGACGTGGAACAGCTCCGGCGTTCCGACAATCTCCAGATTTCCCTCTTCCCGCAGTTCCTTGTGCAGCGCCTGGAGCGCGGTTTCGCCGCGTTCCATGCCGCCGCCGGGCATATACCATCCCGGGACATAGGTGTGGCGCACCAGGAAAATCCGGCCCTCGTCGTCGAAACAGGCGGCCCGCACACCCATCGTCATGCCTCGTGTGACGATGAACGCCTTGTGCATCAGCCAGACGAGAATGCGGGCGCGGCCGCCAGTAACTTCGGGAATGCCCTGCTCAACCATTCAGGCGTTCCACTTCATAACTTCGGGAGCGGCGATAAATTCGGTACCAATTGCTCTCTCATGCGTTATGTCTTCGCCATGTTCAAGTTCGCGCATATTTCCGATATCCACCTGGGGCCCCTTCCGCGGCTGACGATGCGCGAGCTTCTGTCAAAACGCATCACCGGTTTCGTCAACTGGCACCGCACCCGCCGTAAGCATCTTCTCGTCAACACGCTGGATCTGCTGTTGAGCGACATGAAGGACCGAGAGCCGGACCAGTTGCTCATCACAGGCGATCTGGTCAATTTGGCGACAAAGATCGAAACCCGGCTGGCCCGCGAATGGCTCGATACGATCGGCGAACCCGCCGATACGACCGTCGTGCCGGGCAATCACGACGCCTATGTGCCGGGCGCTCACGACAAGTCGGTTGCCGCTTGGTATCCCTTCGTGAAAAGCGACGACGATCCGGGCGAATGGCCGAAGGACGATCACATCTTCCCGACCTACCGGGAGCGTGGCCCGATCGCCATTATCGGCTGCTCCACATCCAATGCCACGCCGCCGTTTTCCGCATCCGGCTATTTCAGCCCGCGCCAGGCGCGCGAAACCGTGAACCTGCTGAAGAAAGCCGGCGAACGGGGACTGTTCCGAGTGGTGATGATTCACCACCCGCCGATCCACGGCGCGGCGTCATCGCACAAGCGTATGATCGGCATCCGTCGATTTGCTGCGGCCATCTCGACCGGCGGCGCCGAACTGGTGTTGCACGGCCATACGCACCTTAACACCGTCTACGAACTCAAGACCCATAACCGGCCCGTGCCGGTCGTCGGTATCGCGTCCGCCTCGCAAGGTCCGGGCGGCCACAAGCCACCTGCTTCCTACAACCTGTTTTCGCTGTCTGGCGAACCCGGCAACTGGAACCTGGTTTGTGAACGCTACGGGCTGACGCAGGCAGGTGACGGCATTGCGCTGGACAGCAGCCGCGTCTTTTATGGCGATCAACCACTGCCTATGCCGGCGATCCAGCCCGAGACCGTCGAAATCTTGTAGATTAATTGCGTCGCCTGTTGCAAATGCATCACATTCGATTCATAGCTTAACGAGATGGCCGTAATCATAACGCATAGCCCCGTTAAGCTTGTTTCCGCATGAACAATCCGACCCAGACCATGGACATTCGCCGTGACCTCGTAGCCTTGCTGCCGAGGCTTCGTCGTTTCGCGTTGACGCTTGCAGGCACCGCCGAGGATGCTGACAGGCTGGTGCGCGAAGTCTGTTCGCGTGCAATCCAGAAAAGCCATCACTGGAAGGGCGAAGGCCGCATCGAAAGCTGGCTGTTCAGCCTGATGCGCACAGCCTGGTCCGACGAGATCAAGAAGCGCCGCAAGACCCAGCCGTCCTCCACCCCGAAGGCACAGGGCGTCGTATCGGCTACCGAAATTTCCACGATGGCCACATCGGATCAGATCCTGCTGTCCCTGCCCTCAGGCCTCGCCAGTGTCTTCCTTCTCGTGGACGTCGAGGCATTCGCCTATGGCGAGGCGGCTGCTATACTCGGCATTCCGGAACAGGCCTTCGCCGAACGCCTGTGTTCTGCACGGCTCAGACTGTCGGAAATCGCGCCGGAAGCATCGGAGCGCCGCGCATGAAAGCCAGTGCTTCCTCGTCCGCGCTCGAACAGCGCATTTCGGCCTTCCTGGATGGCGAAGCCAACGAACACGAACGGCAGGAGATCGAAGCGCTTCTGGTCAACGAGCCGCAGGCGCGGGCCCTGCATGACAACCTGAAACGCGGCACGGATTACGGCCGGCGCGTCTTCGACGATGCCATGAAGGAAACATTGCCGCTCGAACTCGTCCGCACCATCAAGAACGCACCGCTGCCGCGCCGCGCGATCAGGCTGCCTGATGACAAAAAGCGCCAGTCACTCTCGTTCAAGCCAAGCAGAACGCAGGCGCTTGTCGCATGCATTCTCAGTCTCTGCCTCGGCGGCGGCATCGGCTATGCGCTCGGCACGCAGCCGGGATCGACCCGTCTCGGCGGCTCGGAAGTGCAGCTCGATTCGCGGGACTGGCTTGACGACGTCGTCGCCCATTACCGGCTCTATACCCGCTTGCCCGATCGTCTGGTGGAAATCGGTGCCGACAGGCCGGGCGATATCCTCGCATGGCTGACCACAGGCACCGGCATCGCCTTTCGCATTCCGGACCTGTCGCAAAGCGGGCTCGCCTTCGCCGGCGCACGGCTTTTCACCGCCGACAACCGCCCCTCCGGCCTCCTCCTCTATCGCCGCGGCGATGAAGGAGAGATCATCGCGATCACCTTCTCCAAGACCCGTCCGGACACCAACAAACCGGTCGAGGACATCCGCGCCGATACGGGTCTTGTGTCCTGGAGCACGCCGCTCGCGACCTATGTCGTCGTCGGCCCCTCCTCCGCCGCCGATCTCGACGAGATCGCCGCCAAGGCCGCGGGACTGATCTGAGCGACGCGCGATCAGGTCCACCTGATCCCAGCAAAAAGCCGCATCGGCTGGCGATGCGGCTTGTGTCTTCTGATACCCAAAAGGCCCCGGCTTACCGGCCGCGTTCTTCCAACACGCGGTTGGCGGCCGACACGATCGCGTCGAGCGATGCCGTCACGATGTTGTTGTTGATGCCGGCGCCAAACAGCTTGCCGCCCGGATGCTCGACCTCGACATAGGCGATCGCCGAGGCGTTCGAGCCATGCTGCAGCGAGTGTTCCGAATACTCGTTCACCGACAACTCGATCCCGAGATAGGCCGACAGCGCGTTGATGAACCCGTCGATCGGGCCCGTGCCGCGGCCTTCGATCGTCTTCGTCTCACCACCATCGGTGATCTCGGCGGAAACGACGCGGATGCCCTTGTGCTCCATCCCGGCCGGGAACGTCTGGTGATCGACGAATTTCAGCCGTGCTGAAGGCTGGTCCACATAGCGCTCGATAAAGCGCTCATGGATGCGCTTGGAAGCGACTTCCTTGCCTTCCTCGTCAGTAATCCGCTGGATGTCCTCGCGGAACTCCACCTGCAGATTGCGCGGCAGGTTGATGCCGTAATCCTGCTGCAGGATATAGGCGATGCCGCCCTTGCCCGATTGCGAGTTGATGCGGATGATCGCCTCGTAGGACCGGCCGACGTCGCGCGGGTCGATCGGCAGGTAAGGCACTTCCCACACCGGATGGTTGGCGGTCTTGATTGCCTTCATGCCCTTGTTGATCGCATCCTGGTGCGAGCCGGAAAACGCCGTATAGACCAGTTCGCCGACGTAAGGATGGCGCTCGGGAATGACCATTTCGTTGGAATATTCGTAGACGTCCTTGATGCGCTCGATATCGGTGCAGTCCAGCCCAGGATCCACCCCTTGCGTGTACATGTTGAGCGCCAGCGTCACCACGTCGACATTGCCGGTGCGCTCGCCATTGCCAAACAGCGTGCCTTCGACGCGGTCGGCGCCAGCCATCAGCGCCAGCTCGGTCGCGGCAATCCCGGTGCCACGGTCGTTGTGCGGGTGCAGCGAGATGATGACGTTCTCGCGATTGTCGATATTGCGGCACATCCATTCGATCTGGTCGGCATAGATGTTCGGCGTCGCCATCTCGACGGTCGAGGGCAGGTTGAGGATCAGCTTGTTGTCAGCGGTCGGCTTTACCACCTCGATGACTGCGTTGCAGATCTCCAGCGCCACTTCCAGCTCGGTGCCGGTGAAGCTTTCCGGCGAATATTCGAACCGGTAATCGCCGCCGGCCTTGGCAGCCATGTCGGTGATCATCTTCGCCGCGTCGACGGCGATCTGCTTGATACCGCGGACATCCTTGCCGAACACCACGCGGCGCTGCAGTTCCGATGTCGAGTTGTAGAAGTGGATGATCGGATGCTTGGCGCCTTCCAGCGATTCGAACGTGCGGGTGATCAGTTCCGGCCGGCACTGAACCAGCACCTGCATCGACACATCGTCGGGAACGCCACCCTCTTCGATGCACCAGCGGGCAAAGTCGAAATCGGTCTGCGAAGCCGACGGGAAACCGATCTCGATTTCCTTGAAGCCCATATCCAAGAGCAGCTTGAACATGCGGGCCTTGCGGTCGTGGCCCATCGGGTTGACCAGCGACTGGTTGCCGTCACGCAGGTCCACCGAGCACCAGATCGGCGCCTTGTCGATCACCTTCGACGGCCAGGTCCGGTCGGGAATGTTGATGGCGGGATAGGCACGGTATTTCACCGCCGCGTCGGCCATACCCTTAGCCTTGTTGGCAGTAGTCACGTTGGAATTCTTGGCGTCCATGGTCTTCAAGTCCTCGTCCTATCCATCCGCCGCGCGCCGCACTTTTGGGGCCTGCTTGGTGAGGATGGCGACCTCTTAAGGTCTGTCTCAGCTATATCGGTAAATCTTGCGAGGAGCTCTTACGCCGGCGGGCTTTCGGCCGCCGGGCGCTCCTCAACGGACCCGGCAACCGAGTGTAAGGTCGAGGCTAAGAAGCGAGAGAGGCGCGAAAACCGTCGCCCCGGCAGCGAAGCTGCGGGTCGGCAAACGGTCGGACATGATCGCACCTGTCATGGTCATGGGAGAATCTATAGCGGGCGGGCAGAGAACGTGCAAGTGCACTTTCGAACGGCATTTGATGTTGCAACGACGGCCGCGGTTCCCTTTCAAGGCAATCTTTCGCGTCTGAGAGCCTTCTGCAAACCCATCATCACGCCACCGGCCAGCAGACCCCAGAACGCCCCCGAGATCCCGGCGAAGGCGATTCCGGAAGCGGTGACCATAAAGGTGATGGCCGCAGCCTCGCGGGTAGCGGGATTGTGGTAGGCGGCGTATGCCGCGTTCGAGAACGCGCCGATCAGCCCGAGCCCGGCGACGGCCTGCAACAGGATCGGCGGCGCGAGCGATACGAAGGCGATAATGCCGCCGGCCACCAGCCCCAGCGCCGCGTAGCTGAAGCCGCCGATGATCGCCGCTACGTAACGCCGGGCGGGATCCGGATGAGCGTCGGTACTGGCACACATCGCTGCCGTGATCGCCGCCATGTTGACCGGCACGCCGCCAAAAACGCCGACAAGCGAGGACAGGGCGCCGGTTGCCACGAACATCGGTCCGGGATGCGGCTCGTATCCGTGGGCCTTGAGGATCGCGATGCCGGGTATGTTCTGCGACGCCATGGTGACGATAAACAGTGGCACCGCCACGGAAATCGCGCCGTGCCAGGTAAACACCGGCTCGACGAACACGAATTGCGGATGGATCGCAGCGCCGATCTGGCTCAGCGTATCTGTCGGCAGGTCGACGCCGAAGATCAGCACCAGCATCATCGCCGCAAGCGAGGCCGGCACGGCAAGAAGCCGCCAGCGCGACACGACGACCGCCCAGGTCAGCACGATCGGCAGTCCCAGCATCGGGTCGAACGCCACCGCCTTCACGGGCGCGAGACACAGGCCAAGCAGGATACCGGCCAGCATCGCATTGGCAAGCGGCCCCGGGATCATCCGGATCGCGCGCCCGAGCGGCTGGAACAGGCCCGACAGCATGATCAGCCCGCCACAGATGACGAAGGCGCCGACGGCTGCGGGAAATCCGCCCTCGATCATCCCGATCCCCGAGAGAAGAGCGGCACCAGGCGTCGACCATGCAATGCTGATCGGCATCTTGAGAGCCGCCGAGAAACTCACGGCAAGAATGCCGAGCGCCAGGGAAAGCGCCAGGAGCGCGGAGGCGACCTGATCGCTATTGGCGCCCATTGCCTGCAAACCCTGGATGATCACGGCAAACGAACTGACGAAACCGACAAACGCGGTCAGCATCCCCATCGTCAGGGCGGAAAAAGAGAAGTCTTTGAACATGATGAGAACCCGACGCGGTGAAGGGTGCATGGAGCACGACCCGCCGCCGCGAGACAAGCCCAAGAGATGACCAGGCCGACTGATTTTTTCCGATTTTCAGTCATGTATAAAGGGCCGGATTTCTCAAAAATATTGGAGTGGAGACCAGTATTTCGGCTCGACGACCCGTCCGGCGCCGTTCCATCTCAGACTAAATTAAGCCTTGTCTGAAATGTTGGCGGGAGACCTGTTGGAACATTGCATGCTCTTCTCTTCCTCCATGATAAAGCCCGGCCGAAGCCGGGGACGGCGATTCTACCGGTTCGGCTGGTATTTGCCCGCCTTCATTATGGTCGCCGCGGTCATTTTCGGAATTGTCCGGGCCGATCTGGAAGAGCGCGCCCAATACATGGCGCAGCAGCGGCTCGTCGCGTCGGAACAACTGGCGCGCGTGTCATCAAGCCTTGAAACCAATATTCGCGGCAACGTCAATCTGGTCCAGGGTCTCGTTGCCGCGATCGCTGCAAACCCATCCATCACGCAAACGCAATTTGCGGCGCTCTCGGAGCGAGTTTTCGCTGTTCCCTCGCAGCTGAAGAACGTCGCCGTGGCGCCCGATCTTGTGATCCGGTACGTCTACCCTTACGACCAGAACAAGCAGCTCGTCGGACGAGACTACACGGCCGACCCCAAACGGTCAGTGTCCGTCATGGAGGCGATCAAGCGCCGGTCCACCACGATCGCCGGACCTGTCGAACTCGCTCAGGGCGGACTGGGACTGCTGGCCCGCTACCCGGTTTTCTCGCAAGCCAACGGACATTTCTGGGGCATCGTCTCGAGCGTGATCGACGTGGAGCGCCTGTTCCGCGACATCGACCTCGATACCGAACGGCAACCCCTCAGCATCGCGATCTCCAGGCGGCCGGCACCGGTTGCGAAGGACGTCTTTACCGGTGACCCGGCGATCTTCTCCGCCGATGCGGTTCGTGCCCGCATCGAGCTCGGATACGACACCTGGTATCTCGCAGCAGTCCCGAAAGCCGGCTGGAAGACGACCCCGCCGGATATCGGTTGGCTTTATGCCTACGCGACGCTGATCGCACTCTGCATCGTCGCCCCGATGATCTGGGTGGGGATCTTGATGAGGCAGCGCAATCGCCACATCGTCGATCTGCAACACCGGGAGGAGCAGTTCGAGACCATTCACCACCGGTTGACGCTGGCGCTCGAAGCGTCGCAGATCGGCGTCTGGGAATACGAGGGCGCCACAGACCGCCTTTTCTGGGACGAGCGGCTCAAGGACCTCTATTCTGCGCCTCCGGGCAAGGACATCTTCACCTACGAGGACTGGCGTTCGACCGTCCATCCCGACGATATCGAGACGGCTGAAAATCGGCTGAACGAGGTCATCGGTGCCACCGAGCCCTATATTACCCAGTTCCGGATTGTCCGACCTTCGGGCGAGATCCGTCACATCCGCGCGCACGGGAAGGCCTACAAAACATCGGGAGGCGTCGAACGCGTCGTTGGCGCCAATTGGGATGTCACTGATGACGTCAATCTGCAGATCGAACTGCGGGAAGAGCGCGCCCGCGCGGAAGAACAGAACGAGCGGTTGCGCGCAACACGCCGCACGTTGCAGCACCAGTCTTTGCACGACGCCCTGACCGGCCTTCCCAACCGGCGCTTTCTCGACCAGTTCATGGAAGCCTCGAACGCGACGACGCACAGTCACCGCCTGGCTTTTATCCATTTCGATCTCGACCGCTTCAAGGAAGTCAACGACACGCTCGGCCACGCGGCCGGCGACGAGGTCCTGCGCCAGACGACGGCTCGGCTCCTGGAACTGATCGGCCATGACGAATTCGTCTCGCGGATCGGCGGCGACGAATTCGTGGTCGTCACCAGCGGCCCGGCCCCGGAAGAGCGGGCAAAACATCTCGGCCGCTCGATCGTCAAGGCGATCGCCAAACCGATGACGATCGACGGCCAGGAATGCCATGTCGGCTGCAGCGCCGGCATCGCCATGCAGACGCTTGCGTGCGAAGAACCGCGCCAGTTGCTGATCAATGCCGACGTCGCACTGTACGAGGCCAAGAAACGCGGCCGTAACCGCGCCGAGGTGTTTTCCGAGTCCCTGCTTCTGACGGCGATTCAGGTAAAGCGCACGTCCGACGAGCTTCTCGCGGCAATCGAGAACGACCAGATCGTTCCCTTCTTCCAGCCGCAGTTCGATGCCGTCACCCTCGATATCGTCGGTGTCGAGGCGCTGGCCCGCTGGGTCCACCCGACCCGCGGCCTGCTCGCGCCCGAAGCGTTTCTCGATATCGCCGAAGGTCTTCATCGCTCCGGTGAAATCGACGCGCTCATCCTCGAAAAAGCGCTGTTCCAGGCCACCCGCTGGCGTGCCCGCGGGCTTGCCGTCCCAAGGGTCTCTGTCAATGTCTCGGCCCAGCGCCTGAAGGACGAAAACCTCTTGGAGCAGCTTTCGCACCTGTCGTTTGCGCCGGGCAGCATTGCATTCGAACTTCTGGAATCGATCTCGTTTGAAGGAAACGACCGCGGCCTGCGCAAGATCATCGGCACGCTGAAGGATTTGGGTATCGATATCGAGCTGGATGATTTCGGCTCCGGACACGCTTCGATCGTCAGTCTGCTGGAACTCGGCCCCAAACGGCTGAAGATCGACCGGCAGCTGATTTCGCCGCTTCAGGCGTCGGGTCCCCAGCACCGGCTTGTGGCTTCGATCATCGAGATCGGCCGTTCGCAAGGGATCGAAATCGTCGCCGAGGGCGTCGAAACGGAAGCCCATATGGATATCCTGCGTGGCCTCGGTTGCCAGGTGCTGCAGGGTTATGCCTTCGCGGAACCGATGTCGCCCGATGCGTTCATGGATTTTGCCGCCCACTGGCAGCAGGGCCGCGTCCCGGCAACCGCCGTACCCACCCGCAAGCTCGCCTGATATCGCGCGGTGGTCGAAAGGGTTCCGGTCATCCGGACCTGTCGGCCCCTACCCGCGCCTGAAACGATTGCCCTCAAACGCAAAAATCCCCCGCCGGCCTGAAGCCGACGAGGGATTTTGATTTGTCAGAACGACGTCTGGATCAGATTTCGCTCTGCGACGTCACGATCTTGGATGCGAGACCATAGGCGACGGCTTCCTGTGCCGACAGCCAGTAGTCGCGGTCCGTATCGGCTGCGATCTTTTCGATCGGCTGGCCGGTTGCTTCTGCCATGATCTTGTTCAGGCGTTCGTTCATCTTGATGATTTCACGGGCCTGGATCTCGATGTCGGAGACCATGCCGCGCGTACCGCCAGATGGTTGGTGAAGCAGGAAGCGGGTGTTCGGCAGCGCGATGCGGCGTTCCTTCGGAACCGACACGTAGATCAGGGCGCCTGCAGAAGCGACCCAGCCCGTGCCGATCATCCAGACCTTCGGCTTGATGAACTTGACCATATCATGAATCGAATCGCCCGACTCGACATGGCCGCCCGGGGAATTCACGTAGATGCGGATGTCTTCGTCGCTGGCTGCGGCAAGTGCCACGAGCTGCGTGTTGACCTTCTGCGCCAGTTCCTGGGTGATCGCTCCGTAGATGAAGATCGAACGCGACTTGAAAAGATTCGCCTCCGTTTCCTTACCGAGCGGCAGTTCCTTCGTCTTGTCTTCTGTGTCGTCTTCGTCGTTCAGCACGGTCAAAGTCTCCTGCATGAAATTCATATACGGGACATAATGTGTTCGCGGTCACAAAACAATGCACCCCGGCCTGAACATGGCAAGCTTCCAACGACTAAGGTGAATGACGTAGTCCGCATCGCCGGATCGTTACAATTGGCAATGGACGCGGTGACTGCTCTTGCCTATCGTTTTACGCTTCACGCATCATGTATTTCATCGGGGATCAAAATGTTGACCAGACCTTTCCAAACCGCCCTGAAGCATATTTCGCTCGCAACGGGCGCAGTCGTCGTTGCTGCCGCTCCCGCCTTTGCCCATCTCGATCCTGAAGCACATGGCTCGTTCATGGCCGGCATTTCGCACCCGATCTTCGGCCTCGACCACGTGCTTGCCATGCTCGCCGTCGGCCTCTGGGCAGCACAGATCGGCGGCAAGGCCATCTGGTCCGTGCCTGCCGCATTCGTCGGCACCATGGCGCTCGGCTTCGTGCTCGCGGTCTCCGGTCTCGATCTGCCTTTCGTTGAACCGGCGATCCTCGCCTCGGTCATCGCACTCGGTCTTCTGGTCGCCACCGCCGTCAAGCTTCCGACAGCCGCCTGCGCTGCAATCGTCGGCGTTTTTGCGCTGTTCCACGGCCATGCCCATGGCGGCGAACTCGGCAGTGCCGGTGCGCTTCAGTTCGGCCTCGGCTTTGTCATCGCGACAGCTCTTCTTCACGCAGCCGGCATCGCGCTCGGCCTCGGTATCGCGCGCTTTGCGCCAGCTGTAACCCGCATCCTCGGCGCAGCAACCGCAGTGCTCGGCCTGACGCTCGCATTCGGCTGATATTACAACAAGATAGGCTGCGCCGCCTGAATCATAGTGTCAGGCGGCGCATGTTCTACATGAACAAGATTTAACCCGGCAGCGGGTTTGAAATCCCGAAAATGCCGACTAACTCCTTGTCAGATGACGGCCGCTTGGGACGTCCACAAGGAGTGAGACCATGTCACCGGAAGAACGCCAGCTTCTGACCGCATTGTTCGATCGCGTGAAAACAGCCTCGACCACCCCGCGCGACCGTGATGCGGAGGCATTGATCGATGACGCGACCCGCCAGCAGCCCTATTCCGCCTATTACCTCGCCCAGGCGGTGATCGTTCAGGAAAAGGGCCTTGAGGCCGCATCCGCCCGCATCCGCGAGCTCGAAGAACAGGTCAAGCAGCTTCAGGCCGGCGAAAGCGACACCAGGCGCGACGAACAAGGCGGCGGTTTTCTGAGCTCGATCTTCGGCTCCGGTCAGGCGCCTCGCCCTCCGGCACCGCAAATGCCGTCCCAACAGGCCGGCCAGCAGCCATCCGGCCCCTGGGGTGCGCGACCGGGATATCAGCAGCCTCAGCCATACCGCGGCAACGACGACGGCTATCGCCCATCGGCCCCGTCAGGTCCCTGGTCATCACAGATGCAGGGGGCACAAGGCTATCAGCAGGGTCAGGCACCATCTGCTGGCGGCGGTTTTCTGCGCGGCGCACTTGGCACGGCCGCCGGCGTGGCGGGCGGCATGCTGCTTGCCAATTCGCTTTCGGGCCTGTTCGGCAACCACATGTCAGGCCTCGGCTTGGGCAATCCCGCAGCCGAAGCCAATCCGTTCACAGGCGGCCCGACCGAGGAAACCGTCATCAACAACACCTATATCGGCGACGACGCAATCCGTGAGGCATCCAATACGGACGCAGATAACGGCAACGACGTAACACCCGATCCCGGTGGCAATGACGGCGGCTGGCAACAGGCCGATTTCGGCAACGACGATCAGTCCGACTTCGGCGGCGGCGATTTCGGCGGCGACGACAACATGAATGTCTGAGGCGGAATGGCCCTCTCCCCGAACGGGTTGAGTGTCGCAATTAGCCCGGTGCGTGCCGGGCTAATTGCCAATAAATCTTACCCACGTCCCCGATAGGTCGCCACGCCCTGGTCCGGCAACCACACACCCTTTGGCGCTTCGCCGGTCTGCCAGAACACGTCGATCGGAATGCCGCCGCGCGGATACCAGTAAGCGCCGATCCGCAACCATTTCGGATTAAGCAGGTCAACGATCCGCTTGCCGATATAGACCGAGCAGTCCTCATGAAAGGCGCCGTGGTTGCGGAACGCATGCAGGAACAGCTTCAGCGACTTTGATTCGACCAGAAACCCGTCGGGAATATAGTCGATCACGATATGGGCAAAATCCGGCTGGCCCGTCATCGGGCATAGCGAGGTGAATTCGGGTGCGGTAAAGCGCACCACGTAGTCGGTGCCCTGGTTGCCGTTCGGCACCTTCTCCAGAACCGCCGTCTCGGGGCTCGTTGGAACCTCGACCTGATTGCCGAGCTGCGACAGTCCGCTGACATCCGTCATCGTCATTTCATATTCCCTTCAGATTCGCATGGCTTTCAATGGCAACACGCTTGCCATGCGCGTGTTCGCTTTCCGGCTCCACATGGATGGCCAGGGTGGCACCGGGAATAGCCTCCTTGATCGCATCTTCCAAGCGGTCGCAGATTTCGTGGGCTTCGCCGACCGACATTCGCGATGGCACCACCAGGTGGAAATCGATAAACGCAGCCGATCCCGCCCGTCGCGTCTTCAGATCGTGCACATCGAGAACCCCGTCGCAATGGGCGGTGATCGCCGCACGCACCGCCGCCTCCTCCTCCGGCTGCAGCGCCTTGTCCATCAGCCCGCCCAGCGAGTGGGTGATGACCTTGTAACCCTGCCAGAGAATGTTGAAGGCGACGAAGATCGCAAGCAGCGGATCAAGGATCAGGTAACCCGTCAGAACCGCGAGCACCAGACCGACGAATACGCCGGCCGACGTCACCACATCCGACATGATGTGCTGGCCGTCTGCCAGAAGCGCCGGAGACCGGTGCGACCGTCCGACCCTGATTAGCACGGTCGCCCAGACCGCATTGATTCCGCCTGCCGTAGCGTTGATGGCAAGCCCGAGCCATGGCGTTTCCGGCATGCTCGGGGCGCCTAGAGCGCCCCAGGCTTCCTGAATGATCAGGATCGCCGCCAGCACGATCAACGCGCCTTCCGCCACGGCGGATATGTATTCCGCCTTGTGATGGCCGAAGTGGTGGTCATCGTCTGCCGGCCGTTGCGCATAGCGGATGACGAAATAGGCAATGAATGCCGCCGCCACGTTGACCAGTGATTCCAGACCGTCCGACAGCAGCGCCACCGAGCCGGTTACCCACCACGCAGCAAGTTTGAGGAACAGCACGCCGATCGAGATCGGGATGCCCCACATCGCCAGTCTCTCGACCTTTTTGTCGTCCTTTGCCACTCTGTCCATATCGCCCATACCCGTCTTCACTAATCGTCCTCCTGCATCTGCAAGCGATTTGCAGGAAGCTATGCCCAAAACGACGAAACCGCCGCGGCGAGAGCGTCTCGCAGCGGCGGTTTCGAATAATGGCCGGCTGTATGGCGCAAGCCTCGCGGTTTGTCAAAGCCGGTCTTGCGCGTCCAGTCGCCGGGTATGCTCGTCGTCAGACGTTATCAACAACGGGGCATCGTCGCAGGCGGGCATCGGGCGTCAGAGACCAGGCGTCAGGTAAAGATTAGCGCCATCCGCACGCTGTCCAGGTAGCATCCGTCGATCTTCAACGCATCGCGCGCCACGCCCTCCACCTGAAATCCCACCTTCCGGTAAAGCGCGATCGCCCGGTGATTGTCCGCATGCACGTCGAGTTCGACGCGGTGAATGCCGGACCGGTTGGCGGCCTCGACCGCGTTAACGATCAGCCGACGGCCTAGGCCTCTATCGCGAAACCCGGGAATGATGCCCATGCCGAGCAGGCCGCGATGAGCATGCACATCGCGCTCCAGCCTTCGGATATCGCACCAGCCGACGACCTCACCGTCAGCGACTGCGACGATGTGCGGATTGCCAGCAGCCACGCTCTCGCGCACGAAATCCCGCATCTCGTCGATCGGCGGGGCACGCAGAAACACCATGTAGCGCCGCTCCCGGCAGACGATATCGAGCGCCTTGTGAAAGCCCTCGATATACTCGTCCCGGAGCGGTTCGATGGTGACGCCGTCAGCGCCGCCCACCGTGTCGGCATCGTCCATCAGGCCGCCTTTGTCGCGCGCTTTCTCGAAAGGTTTGCCACCACGTTCTCGATCATCCGCATGCCGGCATCGCCGCCCAGCGTCATGATCGATTCCGGGTGGAACTGCACCGCGGCGATCGGCTCGCTGGCGTGTTCGATCCCCATGATCGTGCCATCCTCGCTTTCGGCGGTGATGATGAAATCGGAGGGCAGCGTCGATGGATCGGCAAAGATCGAGTGATAGCGCCCGACGGTGACATCCTTCGCCAGCCCCGAGAACACGATGCCCGGCTCCAGAACCCGGATCCGCGAAGGCTTGCCGTGCATCGGCAGCGCCAGTTGCCGCAACTCGCCGCCATAGGCTTCGGCCAGCGCCTGCAGGCCAAGGCACACGCCAAAGATCGGCAGGTCTTTTGCCCGCGCCGCCTTGATCGTCGCCTTGCAGTCGAAATCCTTCGGATTGCCCGGCCCCGGCGACAGGACGACGAGATCCGGATCGATCCGGGTAAACACCTCTTCCGGCACCGGCGAGCGAACGGTCGAGACCGTCGCTCCCGTCTGGCGGAAGTAGTTGGCAAGCGTGTGGACGAAACTGTCTTCGTGGTCGACCAGCAGGATCTTCACCCCCTGGCCCACCTTGGCGACGTCACGCGAAGCCTTGGCCGTGTTGCCGGCGCGCGCATCGCGGATCGCCGAAATCATCGCCGATGCCTTGAGCTCAGTCTCGGCCTCTTCCTCATGCGGATCCGAATCGTTGAGCAGCGTCGCACCGGCACGCACTTCGGCAATGCCGTCCTTGACGCGGATGGTGCGCAGCGTCAGCCCCGTATTCATGTCGCCGTTGAAGCCGACCATGCCGATCGCGCCGCCATACCAGGCGCGCGGGCTCTTTTCGTTGGCCTCGACAAACCGCATCGCCCACAGCTTTGGCGCACCGGTCACGGTCACTGCCCAGGCGTGGCTCAGGAACCCGTCGAACGCATCCATATCCGGACGCAGCCGTCCCTCGATATGGTCGACTGTGTGGATGAGCCGCGAATACATCTCGATCTGCCGGCGGCCGATCACCTTGACCGAACCCGGCTCGCAGACGCGCGACTTGTCGTTGCGGTCGACGTCGGAGCACATGGTGAGCTCGGATTCGTCCTTCTTGGAATTGAGCAGCTTCAGGATCTGCTCAGAGTCGGAAATCGCATCCTCTCCGCGCTTGATCGTGCCCGAAATCGGGCAGGTCTCGATGCGACGGCCGGACACCCGCACGAACATTTCGGGCGATGCGCCGATCAGATATTCCTGGTTGCCGAGATTGATGAAGAACGAATAGGGCGACGGGTTGATCGCCTTCAGCCGGTTGGAAATCTGCGACGGATTGCTGTCGCAGCGCTCCATGAACTTCTGGCCCGGAACCACTTCGAACAGATCGCCGCGGCGAAAGCTTTCCTTGGCGCGGGTAACGAGGCTCGCGTATTCCCCCGGCTTGTGGTCGCCCTTCGGCGGCGTCACCGTGGTGCGCAGGAACGGCTCGGGCGCGATATCCTGCGCCTTGCCTTCCGTCGTCACGCCGTCCTTGGCAAAGTCGTAGCGATCGACCCAAGCCTTTGCCGCATGGTGGTCGACGACCAGAATTTCGTCGGGGAGATAGAGAACCATGTCGCGCTGGTCTTCCGGACGCTGCATCGAAAGCTTGATCGCATCGAACTGGAACGCAAGATCGTAGCCGAAAGCCCCGAACAGACCGATCGCCGAATCCGCATCCGAATGGAAGAGATCGACGACGGCTCTCAGCGCGGTAAACACCGTCGGCATCTTCGAGCGCTCTTCCTCGGTAAACACGCGGGACGGCTGGTTGACGGTCAGATCCAGACGGCGGTCGGTGCGCTCGCCGAGCGTCAGGTCGGAAATCGTCGCAAGCTTGTCGGTGATAAACGACAGAAGCACTTCGCCGCGAACGTTATAGGCCTCGATCCACATTGCGCGGCCGTTGCAGGTAATGCCGAGTGGCGGATCGGCAATCGCCGTATCCCAGCGGGTATAGCGCCCCGGATATTCGTAGTTGGAGGAAAACACCGCGCCACGGCGCTCGTCGAGCCGGTCGACATAAGACGAGATTGCGGTTGCATATTCGGCCGGCCTGCGGGCTCGGCTGACGCTGATTCCGCCCTTGGTTTCGTAGGTCTCGGACCCGTCGTCGTGAATGATCGTCGCCATGTCTGCCTCTAAAATCCCTGTTGATCTGCCCGGGTTTTGAGAAGCGGCCAACAAAAAAGCCGCCTCGGTAATCGGGCGGCTTGTTCATAGTCTTGTCGATGGACATGACTGGTCAAGGCCGCGTCAGCGTGCCCACCACCAGTTACCGTTGTTGCTCATCGAAATCATCATGGAGCGAATTGTTAGCGCGGCTCCGGCAAACGCGCAAGTGGATTTATTTGGCCACAATGCGACCAAAACAGGGTCATCCGCGTTGCGTCTCCGAAACATGGGAAAGGACGACCGAAGGATGAAGCATACTCTATGCCTTCTCGCTTTAAGCACTTCGCTGGCAATGAGCGCACCGCTGACACTGGGTGCAGCGCCTCTGCCCGCCCGCCCAGCACCGCAAGGCTCGACGCCGAACGTTGTCGAAATCAACATCATCGACCAGTTCATGCGCGATGCCGGACGCACCCGCAAACAGTCGACGCGCAAATCCTCGTCCGGCAAAAACCAGTCGACCCGCCCCGCACAGGGTGCCCAGAACCAGAGCCGAGCCGCGATCCCCGCCGCCCCCGCCCTCGCTACCGTTCCGCTTCCCATGGCGAAGCCGGGTGGTGAACCCGTGCCCGAGGCAACGGCGGCAACGGCCGCAGCCGCTGCTACACCTGAGGTCGCCGCAAAGCCCGTCGAAGCAAAGCCCGAGAACCCGCCCGAAACCCCTGCGGAGAAGCCTGCAGAGCGCCCCGCAGAGCCACCTGTCCCGGCCCCCGAACAGACCCAGAGCCCGGAACAGACCGGTAAAGCTCCTGAAGAAACCATCCCGACCCCCACTCCCAAGCCGGAAGAACCCGCAGAACAGAAGCCCGCCGCATCGAGCGACGACGGCAAGACTGAACCTGCCAAACCGGACGCCGCCAAGCCAGACGACAAGGCACCGCAGGACAAGGCCGCTGATGACAAAACTCCGGCCGACAAGCCTGCGGACGAAAAGCAGGAACAGGCCGAGACCCCGCCTCCTCCGCCTCTCGTCGAGGAAGACGCCGCAGAACTGAAAGCCTGCCTTGCAGACCTCGGTGCCATCGGCGCCAAGTTCGAATCCGTCAAACCGATCGACGACGGCAATGGCTGCGGCATCAAGCAGCCGATCGAGGTGGCGCAGGTTCTGCCCGGCGTCGATCTCGGCGGCGCCACTATGCGCTGCAAGACGGCGCTGACCATGGCCCACTGGCTGAAGGATACGGTCCAGCCCGCGCTCAACATCGCCATGCCAGGCCGCAAGATCACCGGTCTTGTCCCGGGCTCCACCTACCAGTGCCGCCTCAGAAACAGCGCCTCGACCGGCAAGATCTCCGAGCATGGACGCGGCAACGCCTTCGATGTCGCCGCCTTCAAGCTAGACAATGGCGAGAAGGTCGTGATGAAACGGCGTGAGGACGATCACACGCTGGAAGGTGCCTTCCAGATGACCGCCACCGCCGGCGCCTGCCTGCATTTCACGACGGTCCTCGCACCGGGAAGCGATGCCGCCCACGAGGATCACCTCCACCTCGATATCATCGAGCGGGATGGCGGTTACCGCATCTGCGAGTAGTCGTTGAGGGTAGGGTCAGGCCGGCGAGGAGCCGGTCAGCCGGCTTTCCTGGGTGCCGATCGTCATCGCATTGCCGCGCCATTCGAACGATCCGGAAAGCCAGCTTCTGATCCAGATCGCCGGCAGCATCACGTCGCGCACCATCATCGCCGGCAGCGACAGGATCGACAGCCGCCAGCCCTTGGCGAGCGCAAGGGCGAGTTCCGGCAGGTAGGTTGCGGCAAACACAGTTGCGGCCACCACTGCCGAATTGAGATCCAGCAGGACGGCTGCGATCAGCCCGAGTGCCAGAGGCGGCAGCGCCCCGAGCAGGATCTCCGGGGTGAAGAACAGCGGAAATGTCACCCGCCGCAGCCGGGCCCAGCGCGTCTGGCGCGACCAGATTTCCTCCAGCCCCCGGCGCCCGAGCGGCTGCTCGAACGGCGCCGACACCAGATGCACTTTCTTGCCATGCCGGTTGACGAGCTTGGTCGACGCCGCGTCCTCGGCAATCTCGGCCGCCAGCGCCTGGATGCCGCCGGCCGCATCCAGAAACGGCTTGTGCCACAGCATGCTCTTGCCCTGCGCAAAGCCGAGCCCTAGCGCCTCGCCGACATATTGCCAGCGCGCCTGCAGCGTATTCAGGAACGCGCACTCCACTTCCGCCCAGAACCCGTCCGGCCGCGATCCGATCGGTGTCGAACAGACAAGCCCGGTATCGGCCCGCCATCCGGAAACGAGGTTCTGGATATAGTCCTTCGGCATCAGCACGTTGGAATCGGCAAGCACCACCCATTCGTGGCGCGCCGCATGCCAGCCCTTGGCGCAGTTGTTGAGCTTGGGATTGGCGCTGATCCGGTCATCGCCGATCAGAAGCCGCGCCGGCACGGCCGGATGCGCGGCCATCGCCGAGCGGATTTCCGCGATGATCGGATCACCCTCGTCCTGTACGCAAAAGATCAGCTCGTAATCCGGCCACTCAAGCTTGAATGCATGCGTAAGCGTCAGACTGGAATAGGCCTCGATGCCGCGCACCGGAATGACGATCGAGACCCCGTCCGGCTTGATGGCCGCCGGCGTGTCGCTCGCCTTGTCACGATGCGAAAGCCGCCGCCCGGCGATAGCGATGCTGAAGAGATTGATCGCCAGAAGGGCCATGGCGAGTGTCGCAAGAACAAGATCCATCCTGATGTTCCCGATGGCCGGCCCCGAATCGTCGGGTCACCGCCAGTGCCTGAAGAGTAAGGACAAACAGACCATTTCGGTGTGACAGACGCATGACGTTGCCCCTCACCCGCGAAGGCGAGAGGCAAGGACGATCCGGAGAATACCCGCTGGGCAGCCTCTATGCTTAGAACAGCCCTTCAATCAGCCCATCCGCGTTGAGATGGATCCGCTCGGCCGAAGGCGCGCTCGGAAGGCCCGGCATGGTCATGATCTCGCCGGTGATCGCCACGATAAAGCCGGCGCCGGCCGACAGCCGCACTTCGCGCACATGCACCACATGCCCTTCCGGAGCACCGCGCAGGTTGGGGTCGGTGGAGAACGAATACTGCGTCTTGGCGATGCAGACCGGCAGATGGCCGTAACCAGCACTTTCCCAGGCCTTCAGCTGATCGCGCACCGGCTTTTCCGCCGTCACCTCGCCGGCATGATAGATCTTGGTGGCGACCGCCTCGATCTTTTCCATCAGCGGCATGTCGTCAGGATAGATCGGCTTGAAGTTGGCGGCACCGCTTGTCGCCAGTTCCACCACCTTGTAGGACAGTTCCTCGATGCCGGCGGAACCTTCCGCCCAGTGACGGCAGAGGATCGCCTCGGCGCCGTGATGCGAGACGTAGTCCTTGATCGCCGCCACTTCCGCATCGGTATCCGAGATGAAGTGATTGATCGCGACCACGACCGGCACGCCGAACTTGCGCACATTTGCGATGTGGCGTCCCAGGTTCGAACAGCCGCGCGTCAGCGCCTCGACATTCTCTGTCCCGAGATCGTCCTTCTTCACGCCGCCATTCATCTTCAGCGCCCGGATGGTCGCAACGATCACGGCTGCGTCGGGCTTCAGCCCTGCCTTGCGGCACTTGATGTCGAAGAACTTTTCGGCCCCCAGATCCGCTCCGAACCCCGCTTCGGTCACCACGTAGTCGCCAAGCTTCAGCGCCGTCTTCGTCGCGATCACGGAATTGCAGCCATGGGCGATGTTGGCGAACGGCCCGCCATGCACCAGCGCCGGATTGTTTTCCAGCGTCTGCACCAGGTTCGGCTGCATCGCGTCTTTCAAAAGCACCGCCATCGCCTTGTCGGCCTTGATGTCGCGGGCATAGACCGGCGAGCGGTCGAACCGGTAGCCGATGACGATATCGCCGAGCCGCTTTTCGAGGTCGGCCAGATCCTGCGCCAGACAGAGGATCGCCATCACTTCGGATGCGACGGTAATGTCGAAGCCGCTTTCGCGGGCAAACCCGTTCGACACGCCGCCGAGCGAGGTCACGGTCTGGCGCAGCGCCCGGTCGTTCATGTCCATCACCCGCCGCCAGGTGATGCGGCGCGTGTCGATGTCGAGCGCGTTGCCCCAGTAGACATGGTTGTCGATCATCGCCGACAGGAGATTGTGCGCAGAGGTAATGGCGTGGAAGTCACCGGTGAAATGCAGGTTGATGTCTTCCATCGGCACGACCTGCGCATAGCCGCCGCCGGCAGCCCCGCCCTTGACGCCGAAACAGGGGCCGAGCGACGGCTCGCGCACGCAGATCACGGCCTTCTTGCCGATCCGGTTCAGCCCGTCGCCGAGGCCTACCGTGGTCGTCGTCTTGCCCTCGCCGGCAGGCGTCGGATTGATCGCCGTCACGAGGATCAGCTTGCCATCGGGGCGGCCCTGGAGCGAGCCGATGAAATCGGCCCCGATCTTCGCCTTGTCATGGCCGTAGGGCACCAACGCCTCGGGAGAGATGCCAAGCGCCGCGCCAATGTCCGCGATCGGTTTCTTTTTTGCCGCGCGGGCGATCTCGATGTCGGATGGAACGGGGGCCATGCTTGTCTCTCGCTTGTTGGTTTGCGTGAACCATGGCCACAGCCGCTTCCCCACGACAAGCCCGGAACGGGAACAGCGCCCTGATTATGCACACTACAACGCGCTCATCCACACACCAAAGTTGCAATTTAATTCGATACAATCTTATATATCTCTGATCCATGGGGGATCGAGGGGGAACGACCAATGAACCTTATTCTCTGCTGCGACGGCACCTGGAACACGCCCGACGATATGGATGGCGGCCAGCCTAGCCCGACCAATGTTCGCAAGATTTACAATGCAGTCGCCGACAAGGATGCCGCTGGCATCAAACAGGATGCCTACTATCACCCCGGTGTCGGCACAGACGGAACCTGGTGGCGACGTGCGGTGGAAGGCGGTACCGGCAAGGGTCTCGCTGACAACATCAAGGGCGCTTACAAATGGCTTGCCAGCACCTACAAATCCGGAGATCAAATCTATCTGTTCGGCTTCAGCCGTGGCGCCTACACGGTCCGCAG
Source organism: Neorhizobium sp. AL 9.2.2 (assembly GCF_013317225.1). NCBI lineage: Bacteria > Pseudomonadati > Pseudomonadota > Alphaproteobacteria > Hyphomicrobiales > Rhizobiaceae > Neorhizobium > Neorhizobium sp. AL 9.2.2. The sequence continues at coordinate 592,077 of NZ_JAALXU010000003.1, read as the reverse complement.
CCTCGGCGGCATGATCTCCAAATGCGGCCTTCTGGATATCAAAGCCTCTAAGCTCGACGAAGAGGGAACCTGGAAGGCGATCGAGGCGATTTTCACGGAGTACCGCGCCAAGAGCGAAGCCGGCACCAAGCGCAAACAGTCCGGCAAGATCCACTTCCACAACGTCGCCCCAGGCGGCACCCGCAATGCCTCAACGCTCATCCAGTTCATCGGCGTCTGGGATACGGTTGGCGCGCTCGGCATTCCCGATGACATGGGGTTTCTCAACCTTCTCGACAACCCGGAGAACCATGAGTTTCACGATACGACACTCGGTTCCGCCGTCCTCAACGCCCGCCATGCGGTGGCGCTCGACGAGTTCCGCCAAAGTTTCATGCCGACGCTCTGGGTCAAGCCGGATGGCTGGACCGGAACGCTGAAACAGGTCTGGTTCCCGGGCGTGCATGGTGATGTCGGCGGTGGCTATGCCGCAACAGGCCTTTCGGACGGCGCTCTCCTGTGGATGATGAACGAGGCAAAAAGCTGCGGCCTCGTATTCCGCGAAGGGGCTGAAAACCAGCTGAGGCCGGATCCGCGCGGCGTGCTGCATGATTCCGCCAGTGGCATCTTCGCCAAGCTGAAAACGAGACCGCGCGCCGTACCGCACGTGACCGCAACGCCTTCAGAAGATTTGCACAGCTCCGCCTCCGAGCGGCACCGCACCCCGCCCTTGTCGCAGGGGCGCTACCGGCACGCCAACGCAGACCTGCCCGCAGAGGTCGACGTCTTCGCACGCGACCACTGGAACGACACCGGCATCTTTCTGCAGAAGGGCATCACCTACACGTTCGTCGCGAAAGGCGAGTGGACCGATGGCACGGTCCTGTGCAACGCCGATGGCCCGAAAGATGGAGGAAACTTCCAGGCCGGTGAGATTGCCCATATTGCCTCGAGCGGCCTTGGCCAGCTCGAGAAGGCGTGGAAATGGTCGACCGGAAACCAGCAGGTGGATTTCTGGTGGACCCGTCGCGAGGAGGAGCTTCCCTGGTTCAGCCTGATCGGCGTGATCGCCAACGACGTGCCGCCGCCCGCTCAGCAGCAGACGCCCAAGAACGGCATTCTCAAACTGCCCCACGAGGTGTTTCTCATCCGCAGCAAGGCGAAATTCACACCGAAGGGCGACGGCTATCTTTACTGCTTCGCCAACGATGCCTGGGGCGCCTACGGCAACAACCGCGGCAGCGTCAGGCTGACAGTCGCCCCTTCCCCGTCTTCCGCAAACCCACCACCGAGCCACTGACCAACCACGCCGTGACGACGACTAACACTCGTCACGGCGTGCTCTCACCATACGCCGCGCAAAAACATGAGTATTACACTCAGATTCAAACTTGACTCATTTAGTTTAGATTTCTAAGGCTTTTTGCGGGGCTTCTGCTTCGGCGGAAATCAAACAATCCGAACGTTACCCGGACGCAGGCTATCGCCGCGCCCGATGTCTCTGCATGTCTTTTTGAGGGGAACCACCATGCCTACCCGTTCGTCGCGGCATCGCCATCTCTACGCCGGAACTGCCGCACTTCTGCTGATCACGGCCGCGCCGCCGGCATGGGCGCAAGAGACTGCCCAGACCGCCGCTGGAACGACCGCCGCTGGAACGACCGCCGCGACCCAGGTTGCCGATGGCCAGGATACGACCGCCCTGAAGCCGATCGTGTTGCGCGACGGGACTTCCGTCGGCAAGTCCGACTCGCCGCTGACCGAAACGACAGATCGTCAGGTCATCCAGGACCGGATGGTCACCGATTTCAAGGATTTCTCCCGTCGCGTCGATGCCGGCGTCACCTTCAACCGGCAGAGCCAGAGCATCAACATTCGCGGTCTGCAAAACGAGCGCGTCCTGACGACGATCGACGGGATCCGCCAGCCCTGGCTGACCGACCCGCGCGATAGCGCCCGTGGTGGCAACAACGCCTTCGATTTCGACACGCTTTCGACGATCGACATCACCAAGGGTGCCGATTCGAGCCGCGTCGGATCCGGCGCCCTCGGCGGCGCGGTCCAGCTCTACACGATCAATCCGGAAGACCTGATCGAGGACGGCCGTAATTTCGGCGCTCTGACCAAGAGCACCTATGACAGCGCCGACCGCAGCCTCGGCAACAATGCCGCCATCGCCGCACGACACAATGACAGCTGGTTCATGCTCCAGGGCGGCTACAAGCGCGGCAACGAGACCGATAACGAGGGCGAAATAGGTGGTTACGGCACCACCCGCACGGAGGCCAATCCAAGCGATTACTGGCAGCGCAACCTGCTCGCCAAGTTCCACCAGTATATCGAGGGCGGCCATCGTTTCGGCCTGACCGGCGAACTCTTCAACAAGGAGATCGACAGCGACAACATGCGCGGCACGACCACGAGCTACCAGCAGGGCACGCTGAAGAGCGGCGAAGAGGTCGATCGCAAGCGGCTGTCGGCATCCTACGACTTTACCTCCCCCAGCGGCGGCGACATCGTCGATCAGGCGAGCATCATCACCTACTGGCAAAAGCAGCGACTGAACAACACGACGGACGGGTTCCGCCTTACCGACCCACGCGGCTCAATCATTCCCGGCGACCCCTTCTTCTACGGCTCCCCAAGCGGTATCTACAGCCGAGACAACCAGCTGACACAGGATAGCTACGGCATCTCCGGCAGCGCCTCGAAGGAACTGACCATCGGCGGCGTCAGCCACGAATTCCGGTTCGGCGGCGAGCTCTCCTGGCAGAAGACCTATCAATACTCCTCCGGCGTCGACAATTGCCCTGATGTCGACTGGACGACCATCCCGCAACCCTTCGGTCCCCAGTCCTGCCGCATGCTCCATTCCAATTCGTCCGATATGCCTGACGTCGACGGGATGATCTTCGGCATGTATGCCGAAGACGACATCAAGTTCTTCGAGGACCGCCTGACGGTGACGCCCGGTGTGCGCTTCGACTGGTACGATTACGATCCGAAATCGACCGCAAGCTTCGAGGACAGCCCGAACTACGATCCGGCCTATCTCGAAAGCAACAATGATTTCGGCATCTCGCCAAAACTCCGTTTCGGCTGGAAGGCGACCCAGGAACTGGAACTGTTTGCCCAGTATGCCCGCGGCTTCCGCGCGCCGACCGCGACCGAGCTTTACCAGAATTACGGGGCTCCGGGCTCCTATGCCCGCATCGGCAATCCTGATCTCGAAACCGAAACCAGCAACGGCTTTGAAATCGGCGCCAAATACGACGCGGCCGACTATTCGTTCAAGGCGACCGCCTTCAACAACTACTACAAGAACTTCATCGACACGGTCACCATCGCGCCTCCAGGCGGTGAGTACCCGGTCGGCGGCATCACCGGCTACGAAAACCTCAACCACGTCCGCATCTACGGCATCGAGGTGGGCGGCGAATGGCGCTTCGATCCAAGCTGGCGCACTTGGGGCTCGTTTGCCTATTCGCACGGCAAGGATACCGATACCGGCGACTACCTGAACTCGGTCGCGCCGCTGCGCGCCATCATCGGCCTTGGCTATTCATCCGAGACCTGGGGCTCGGACGTCTCGCTGACGCTTGCGTCCTCCCGCAACAAGGTCAGCGGCACCGGCTTCGAAGCACCCGGTTACGGTCTCGTCGATACGACCGTGTGGTGGGCACCCGAAAAGGTTGGTACCGTCGATCTCTCGGGCCTCAAGGTTCAGGCCGGCGTCTTCAACGTGTTCGACAAGAAGTACTTTGACGCGGTCAGCGTCCCGGACGGCGTTTCGGCTTCGGCGCAAGACTTCTACAGCGAGCCCGGCCGCAGCTTCAAACTGTCAGTGACCAAGAAGTTCTGATCCCTCCCCGACGATCGCCCCTTTGATCCCAGACGCCGCATTCCCCATCGAACGGAGCCAGGAAAGTTGAACACAGCTTTCCGGGGGCAGTTCCCGAGGGGTGCGGCGTTTTCGTCAGAATAGACATCTTGCACCGGTTTTCGGCCCGGCTTATGGGAATCTCCAGCGCCTGCAACGGAGAACGGCCCCCATGAAATCGCTGGAACTGCTTGTCGAGAAGATCATCCTCTCCAGTCGCTGGCTGCTCGTCGTCTTCTATCTGGGCCTGGTTGCCGCACTCGCCGTCTACGCGCTGTCTTTCATGTTCAAGTTCTGGAAAGTCGCCAAGGAAGTCTTCACGCTGAGTGAAGCCGAAATGATCCTCGCCATGCTGGGTCTCATTGATGCGGCACTCGTTGCGAGCCTGATCGTGATGGTGATGATCTCTGGTTACGAGAACTTCGTTAGCCGCTTCGACGAAACGGAAGCCGACGTTTCGTTCCTCGGCAAACTGGATGCCGGAAGCCTCAAGATCAAGGTCGCCTCCTCCATCGTTGCCATCTCGTCGATCCATCTCCTGCAGATCTTCCTCAATGCCAACCAGTACTCGGATACCACGCTGATGTGGTACACGATCATCCACCTCACCTTTGTGGTCTCGGCCGTCATGCTCGGCTGGCTGGAGAAGATCATGGCGACGACAAAGGCCCACAAACACGAAACCAAGCTTTGACCGACTCAGGGTCTAAATTACCCCGGATCAGGCCGGACCGGTGATTGACGAACCGCAAAAGGGCTTGCGAATGAGCCCATCTCGGCGATACATGAGACAAATATAACAGTATCTCGGAAAATTACTCCACACGGGGGCTTTTGCTCACTTTTCCGCTGGATTTACAAAGCGATTAGTATATTTGTTGCGCTTAACATAATAACCATTCACTTTTTTCGAAGCTAATATGATCACGCTGGAGCGGCAATCGATCCTCAACGGCGAAATTTCTGCAGCCTACTCCCGTGCGGAGATTTCGACGGTCTTTGAACGGGCCACACGCGAATTTGGCTTGCGCCATTTCGCTCTGGTCAAGCTTCCGCCTGCAAGCGAGACGCTTCTGTCCCGCATCATCGTCGAGACCAATCTTCCCAAGGACTATATCCGCGAATTCGATCGACTGCGGCTGCTGCCACGCACCCGGATGGCGGATGCCACGAGCGGCTGGTCGCTCCCGGACTGTTGCTGTCTCGATGATCGCAACTCGCCTGGCCAGCTCCCGCCGGACCTGATCGCCCTGCGCCGTCAGTACGGCATGATCACCAGCGTGGCGATGGCGCTTCATTCGGTCGATGGTACCGGCTTCCGCATCCGCATGTCGGGAGATCGTCCGCGCCTGACCCAGGCGGAACTGAACGAAATCGGCATGGTGATTTTGCACGCCTTCGCGGTGTTCGATCGCATCCGCCGATCGGAGCAGGCATCGACCTTCGGGCCGCTGACCACGCGGGAACTTGAAGTCGTACGCTGGACGGCACAGGGCAAGACCTCGTCCGAAATCGGCAAGATCCTGTCCCTCTCCGATCACACGGTCAACGCCTACATGACCAATGCCATCAAGAAGCTCGATTGCGTCAACCGCACCCAGCTTGTGGCAAAAGCGCTGAGACTGCGGCTGATCAGCTAGCGCTGCCGCAGCCGCACCGTCTTACCGATCCAGTACGCCGCGCACTTCAACGAGGTTGGAGCGCACCATCAGCGTATGGAAGCCCATCACCGACAGATGGCTCGGCATGATCATCCCATCTTCCGCCCCATTGGACACGATCGACGGCTGGATGCGAAGTGCTGCGCGGAAACGCGACAGCGTCTCGTTCCAAAGCTGCGTCAGGTTGCGCTCGCGAATGACCTGCGAGAAGTCGGCACCAGCTGCGGAAAGCACGGCGTAATAGCCGTAGAGCTGGCCATAGGCGAACCAGAAACGGTCGTCGGCACGGGTATCGAACCAGCCCGCCGCATGGTTTTCCGACCGGTCGCGCAGGATCGCAGCCGTCGCACCAAGATCATTGGCGATCCGGTCGACGAACTGCACGAGATTGTCGGAGCGGCTGTCGAAGGTCGCGTTGCAGGCGGTGAGATCTGCGTTGAAGGCGCGCAGCTTTTCGATCGCGGTGCGATAGTAGCTCGGCGTCGGCGTCTTGAAACCAAACGGATCGACACCGAAATACCAGGAATACTCATCAAACTGCAGGTTGCCGCGGGCATCCTGTAGGTTGGTGTTGACACCCGACGTGCCACGCACGCGGCCGAGCGTATCGACAAGTTCGCTGGACGTGCGCCGCACGGCCTGGTTCACGCCGCGTTGGAACGAAGCCTTGTTGTCGAGAAATGGCGTGTTGTCCCAGCTGATGCCGAAGAAGCCGAGCCGGTAGAGCAGCATGGACGAGATCCACGCATTCTGGTTCACGTTGGCGTCGGTCAGATCCGCCGCCGCATCGACGATCGCCGACGACTGGCACTGGCGGGCAGCCACAACAGGCGCGGCGGGCACCGGAGAAGACGCGGCCGTCCCGTTCGATGTTTCGGCAGCAGCAGCCGCCACGGGCGCCGTCGCAGGAAGATCCTGGCCGGCCGGCACGGTGCGCTCATTCCAGCGATAGGCATCGACAAAGCTCGGGTTGAACCCGGTCCAGATCTGGGTCTGCACGAAGAAATAGCCGTAAAGACCAAACAGGATAACGAGGAATGCCAGGATCGGCGCCTTCACCATCAGGTGCCGCTCGCCATACCAGCCGTGAGCGGCGCGAAACGGCCAGACGATCCCGGCGACGAGCAGTCCGATGCCCCTTGCGATCGCCTTGCCCAGGGTCTGAAGTGAGGCCTTGAGCCGATCGAGCATCCTGTTCTCCTGTCTGTGGGGCCGATAGGTCCGCCCGGTTGTTCCAACAGATATGGTTCCGCAAGCAGGCAAACAACCGCGCTGCACAAAAATCGGCAGCGGAGCACGGGTTTACGATCGCAGATAGCCGCCAAACGGCCAGTGCGGCATCCTCCAACGCCCGTCACTGGCGCTCGTCACAGCCGTCACCTCTCCAGGCTCGCTCCCATCGGTCACGGACACCGGATCGGTCTCCGCCTTCGGCAGGAACCGGTCGGCAAAGGCCTGTTGCGCCGCCCGCTTTGCTTGCCCGGCACCGGAGGCCCGCCAGGCACTTTCGGCAAATACCCCTGCTACCGGAACACTGTAGGGGAGAAGACCCTGCAGCGGTGGATCGCGCTGCCAGAGCGCCTGATGAACTGCCAGCAGGTCGCCGGTGTCGAAAAGCACCTTGTGGCGCAAGATATTGAGCGTCATCACGCTGGCATTCATCCGGTCGGTTATACCGTTCATCAGCCGGAAAAGGCCTTCCGTCCGGCCCACCGCGTCGGGTTTGGACAGATCCTCGCCCATCAACCCGCGCACCAGCTCCCTGCGGTGGTCGGCAAGGTCGAGAAGCCCCCTCTCGAACCGGTAGCGTCCCATCATCAGCGCGACACGTTCCTTGTCGAGCAGCGTGTAGAAAGCATTTCCAACATCGAGGAGCTGCTTCACGGGCTCGATGCCCGTCCTGTTTTGCCCCGAACGTTGACCGGACCATTTCGTGGTCCAGCCGAGTATGCGCTTCAAACTGGTGGGCTCGACAGGATCGTCGAAGGTCTGCCGCAGCCTCGTCACCGCATCGCCGAACGCGCCGACCGCTTTGGCGAGATCCGCCTGCAGGCCGTCGCCCATCATCGCCACCCGTGCCTGCCGCTCGGCCTCGGCTTCGAGGTCTGCGACATCTGGAACGTGTCTGTCCTTCACCCCTCGCGAAAGCATCGCTTCGGATGTGGCGAGCTCGTCCCACATTGCCTGAAACGCCGTCGCGATCCGGGATATTTCCTCGTGAAATCGCCGGTAATCTCCCATGCCCTGCCCTCCCCAAAGCACTCCCGGGGCCATGCCACCGTCCGGGAGAATTTCAAGGTATCACAGGCTGGAAAAATCGCTACGGCGTTTCAACGCAAACGGGAACAGTGACATTCTTCGCGTCGCCGCTCACCAGCAACGCATCTTTTCTTCCCAGTGCCGCCGGCAAAGCGAGACGTAGCGGTCGTTACCGCCCACTTCAACCTGTGCGCCTTCGCGAAGCGCCTCGCCATCGGCATCCACACGCACGACCATCGTTGCCTTGCGCCCGCAATGGCAGATCGTGCGGACTTCACGCAGTTCGTCGGCAATCGCCAGCAACTCCTGCGACCCCGGAAACAGCTTTCCGCGGAAATCGGTCCGCAGACCATAGGCCATGACCGGAATGCCGACGCGGTCGGTGATGCGGGCAAGCTGCCACACCTGCTCGGAGGTCAGGAACTGCGCCTCGTCGATAAAGACGCAGGTCAGCGGCTCCTGCGCATGCAAGGTTGAAATTTCGGCATAGAGATCGTCCGCCGGGCTGAATGGGATTGCCTCGGACGACAACCCGATCCGCGATGCAACGCGCCCCTGGCCGCCCCGGTGGTCGAAGTCGGCGATGAAGATTGCCGTGCGCATGCCGCGTTCGCGGTAGTTGTAGGATGCCTGCAGCAGCATGGTCGATTTGCCGGCATTCATCGTTGCATAGTGGAAGTAAAGCTTGGCCATGCGGCTTTGTGATGCCGATCGGCATCGAAGAAAAGCGCTGCCACGCAAAACCCACAAAAAATACGCGAACGACCCATCAATCGGCGCCTTGTCGCAAATGGTGGCTTCAGACGCCGTGATGCACAAGCTTGCCTGTTTCGGAGAGATATTGATAAGGTTGGGCATGATTTTAATGGGGAGCATAAAAATGACCATGACCGTTTCGACCAAGACCATTCTGGCCGCCGCCGTCTCCATGATGGCGCTGAGCGGAGCTGCTTCGGCCGCCGAGCCGGCAAGCTGCGGCACCGTCCGTTTCTCCGATGTCGGCTGGACCGACATCACCGCCACGACCGCCACCGCCTCCGTCCTTTTGAAGGCGCTCGGCTATGAGACGGATGTGAAGGTGCTTTCGGTGCCGGTCACCTATTCGTCGCTGAAAAACAAGGATATTGACGTCTTTCTCGGCAACTGGATGCCGACCCAGGAAGCCGACGTCCGGCCCTTCCTCACCGACAAGTCGGTCGAATCCATCGGCCCCAACCTCGTCGGCGCCAAGTACACGCTGGCAACCAATTCCAAGGGCGCCGAACTCGGAATCAAGGACTTCAAGGATATCGCAGCCAAGGCCGATGCTTTGGGCGGCAAGATCTATGGCATCGAACCCGGCAATGACGGCAACCGCCTGATCCTCGGCATGATCGAGAAGGACACATTCGGCCTCAAGAAGCTGGAAGTGGTGGAATCTTCTGAACAGGGCATGCTGGCCCAGGTCGCCCGCGCCGACAAGGCCGGCGAACCCGTCGTCTTCCTCGGCTGGGAACCGCATCCGATGAACGCCAACTTCAAGCTGACCTACCTCACCGGCGGTGATGACGTGTTCGGCGCGAATTTCGGCGGCGCCGAAGTCTATACCAACGTCCGCGCCGGCTACACGCAGGAATGCCCCAATGTCGGCACCTTCATCAAGAACCTGAAGTTCTCGCTGCCGATGGAAAACCAGATCATGGGCGGCATCCTCAACGACGGTGAAGAGCCGGAAGCATCCGCGACCACGTGGCTGAAGGCCAATGGCGCTGCGATCACCCCGTGGCTTGCCGGCGTCACCACCAAGGACGGCAAGCCCGCCGAGGCAGCGGTCAAGGCCGAACTCGGCCTGTAAGACGCGTCGCAAACCGGCGAATGCCGGCGGTGTGATCCTCGGGCCCGTCCCGAGGATCCGCTGACGTTGGTAGACCCTTGGGGGCGCCCTCGATGGTAACGCTTTCGCTCCTTGTATTTCCTTCCAGACGAGGCAGGCACGCGACGTGAACTGGCTAACCAACTCGCTCCCGAACTGGCTTGTGGATTCCACCGGCAAGATCCGCCTTGGAAACTGGGCGAAAGATGCGGTCGACTGGCTGACCACCAATGCCGACTGGTTCTTCAACTGGCTTGCCACCGTGCTGTCGGCGGTCATCGATGCGATCCTGTACGTGCTGCAGGGGCCGAACCCCTTCGTGCTGATCGCCATCGTCACAGCGCTCGCCTTCGGGCTGAGACGATCCGTCTCGATATCAGCCTTCACCGCAATCGGTCTGTTGCTGATCTATAACCAGGGCTACTGGAAGGAGACGACGGAGACGCTGGCGCTAGTGCTTGCAGCCACCGCCGTCTGCATGGCGGTCGGCATTCCGATCGGCATCGCTGCTGCCCGTCGCCCCTGGCTCTACGAAATCCTGCGGCCGATCCTCGACCTGATGCAGACCATTCCCACCTTCGTCTATCTCATCCCGGCGCTCATTCTGTTCGGCCTCGGCATGGTGCCGGGCCTTATCGCAACCGTCATCTTCGCCATCCCCGCCCCGGTCCGCCTCACCCGCCTCGGCATCATCTCGACGCCCGGATCTCTGACCGAAGCAGCCGTCGCCTTCGGCGCGACGCCGTCGCAGGTCTTGCGCAAGATCGAGCTTCCTTACGCGATGCCGCAGATCATGGCAGGCCTTACCCAGACAATCATGCTGTCTTTGTCGATGGTGGTAATCGCAGCGCTTGTCGGTGCCCCCGGTCTCGGCGTACCGGTCGTGCGGGCGCTCAACACCGTCAACATCGCCCGCGGCTTCGATGCCGGCTTCTGCATCGTCATCCTGGCGATCATTCTCGACCGCATGTTCAGAACGGCAGAACCGGGAGGCAAGTCATGACCGACGCGATGAACCGGACCGCGCCTGCCGCCGTCACCTTCTCGAATGTCGATATCATCTTCGGCAACAACCCGGAACGGGCTGTCAAACTGCTCGACCAGGGCATGACGCGCGACCAGATCTCGGAAGAAACCGGGATCGTGCTCGGTGTCGCCGATGCCACGCTGTCGGTGCGCGAAGGCGAAATCCTGGTGCTGATGGGCCTGTCCGGATCCGGCAAGTCGACGCTCCTGCGCGCCGTCAATGGTCTGGCGCCGGTCGTGCGCGGCGCGGTCAGCGTCGGCACCCCGTCCGGACCGGTCGATCCCTACAAGGCCGGCACCCGCACCCTGCGCGATCTTCGGATGCACACGGTTTCGATGGTCTTCCAGCAGTTCGCGCTGCTGCCGTGGCGTACCGTCGCCGACAATGTCGGCTTCGGGCTGGAGCTTGCCGGCGTCGCCGAACCGGAGCGGCGCAAGCGCGTCGACGAACAGCTGGAACTCGTCAACCTCAGCCAGTGGGCGGATCGCAAGGTGGGTGAACTCTCCGGCGGCATGCAGCAGCGTGTCGGCCTTGCCCGCGCCTTTGCCACCGGCGCACCGATCCTGCTGATGGACGAACCGTTTTCGGCGCTCGATCCGTTGATCCGCACCCGCCTTCAGGACGAGCTGCTGGAATTCCAGCGCCGCCTGAAAAAGACCATCCTGTTCGTCAGCCACGACCTCGACGAGGCTTTCCGCATCGGCAACCGCATCGCCATCATGGAAGGCGGCCGTATCGTCCAGTGCGGCACCCCGCAGCAGATCGTCCAGGCACCCGCAAACCAGTATGTCGCCGATTTCGTCCAGCACATGAACCCGATCAGCCTGCTCACCGCCGGCGACGTGATGCGGCAAGGGGTAACCGCCGATGCCGGGGCACCGCCGGTGTCGGCAACAGCGAAGAGCACCACGCCGCTGGTCGACATCATGGATGCGCTGGCCCGGCAGAGGGGATCGATCGCGGTCGTCGATAACGGCGCCGTCGTCGGCGCGATTACGGCTGACGACGTGATTGCAGGTCTGACACGCCATCGACGCCGGACTTGATGCAAATCAAGGCGGACTGACACTCGTTTGTTAATGATCTGCTGTTATAGAGATTTGAAATTTAGAACTGGTGAATATTTTGACCGACGAGCTGCAGGGCGCAATGACGGTGAGACAGGCTCTTCCACCGACCTCTGCGCAGGAACCTTCGAACGATAAAAGCGTGTTGCGCGACACGGATGAGGAAGCACGCCACCTTGCGCGGATGCTGGTGCGCGGCGCCCGTCACATGGCGCTTGCGGTGCTTGATCCCGCAAGCGGTTTTCCCTCCGCAAGCCGCGTGCTGACCGGAACCGATCTTGATGGCGTGCCGGTGATTCTCGTATCGGCGCTGTCGGGTCATACGAAGGGATTGGCAGGCGATCCCCGCTGTTCTCTCCTCGCCGGCGAGACCGGCAAGGGCGATCCGCTCGCCCATCCGCGAATCACCGTTCAGTGCATTGCGGAAAAAGTGGAAAGAGATAGTCCCGTCCATCTGCGCATCCGCCAGCGGTTTCTGGACCGTCATCCGAAAGCAAAACTCTATATCGACTTTCCGGATTTCTACTTTTTTCGCCTTGTTCCGCAGTCGGCCTCGCTCAACGGCGGCTTTGGCAGGGCCTATGCCTTGGATGGCAGCGACTTTGTCATCGCGAACCCTGGAAGCGGCGAGGAATGGAGTAATTTCTCGCGCGATATCAGAGAGTTGACGGACGAAGCGAACAGCCTTGCCGCACGGCTCGGCGCAAAGAATGCTGGTCAATGGCGGTTCGTCGGTGCAGATAGCGCCGGGCTAGATCTGATCGCCGGAGACACATTGCTGAGACATGAGTTCAGGACGTTGCAATCGTCCCCCGAGCACGCGTCCCAGTATATTTTCAATATGTCTAAAACAGTGTAGTCGACTACCCAAAATCTAGGGATATACAACTTTGATGTCTGCTGGTTTAGTCAGTTCCAGGGACTACGGCATTACCGGAGCACGGCATGCTCAGGAAGAGGGGATAGAGATATGATGGAAACGATGCCACTTTCAGACCACTCGAATGCAGCAGCGAATTTGCTGTCTGCGATGGCAAATCCAAAGCGGCTGATGATTTTGTGCTGCCTGGTCAAGGGCGAAGTAGCTGTGGGGGCACTGGCTACTCAAGTTGGCCTGAGCCAGTCTGCACTGTCACAGCACTTGTCCAAGCTGCGCGCGCAGAAACTGGTGAAGACGCGCCGCGATGCGCAGACGATCTATTATTCGAGTTCCGCGGACTCGGTTCTCAAGGTCCTGTCGACGCTTGAAAACATCTACTGCATCCCGGCTGAGACGAAATCTGCAGCCGCCTGAAATCTTGTCCGCTGCATGACGCGGCGGGTCAGAACGCATCCACACAGCGTTGCCGGCATGGCTGGTAGCATTTTTTCTTTTTGAAATTTGCTTTGTAAGATTTTTTGAAACCGATGAAATCTCTGGAAATGGCTCGTCTCGCGACGAGCCATTTCTGTTTTGACTATGCCTTGAAGAAGGCCAGGAGATCCGCGTTGATGACGTCGGCATGCGTCGTCGCCATGCCATGCGGCAGACCTTCATAGACCTTGAGCGTACCGTTCTTCAAAAGCTTGGATGATAGCATCGCCGAATCGGCGATCGGCACGATCTGGTCGTCGTCGCCATGCATGACGAGAACCGGCAGGTCGATCGCCTTGAGGTCTTCCGTGAAGTCGGTTTCGGAAAACGCCTTGATGCAATCGTAATGCGACTTTGTGCCGCCCATCATGCCCTGACGCCACCAGTTGCGGATGACGCCCTCGGAAACCTTCGCACCGTCGCGGTTGTAGCCGTAGAACGGTCCGGTCGGGATATCGAGAAAGAACTGCGCCCGGTTGGCTGCCTGTGCGGTACGAAATCCGTCGAACACCGACAGCGGCAAACCGCCCGGATTGCTGTCGCTCTGCACCATGACAGGCGGTACAGCACCGATCAGCACGGCCTTGGCGACACGGCCCTTGGGCTGGCCGAATTTCGCGACATAGCGCGTTACCTCGCCGCCACCCGTCGAGTGACCGACATGGATGGCTTCCTTGAGGTCCAGATGCGCCGCCAGTTCGGCCACGTCTGCCGCATAGGTATCCATCTCGTTGCCGGTATCGGTCTGGCTGGAGCGGCCGTGCCCGCGACGGTCATGCGCGATCACGCGATAACCCTGACCCAGGAAGAACAGCATCTGGGCGTCCCAATCGTCGGACGAAAGCGGCCATCCATGATGGAAGACAATCGGCTGGGCGTCCTTGCTGCCCCAGTCCTTGAAGTAGATCTGCGTGCCGTCGCTGGTGGTGATGTAGCTGCTGCTCATGGCTTACCCTCGATTGATCTGACAGGTGAGAGGTGAACGTCTGCATTTGGCTGACCGGTACATCGGGCAGCGCCTGCAGATTATGATTCCCTCTCGCTTTTGCAACTCTTGATAAAAGCCAGAACCGAACATTCAACAATATGGTTGACAATTGCGGCGGAGGTTCTAAGTTAAACCTTATGGTTGAATTAACGGAACATCAGATCGATGCGGTTTTCCAGGCTCTGAGCGACACCACGCGCCGGCAGATGCTGACGGCTCTTGGAAGCGGCGGGCAGACTGTCGGACAACTGGCAGCCCCCTACGACATGTCGCTGGCAGCCGCGTCGAAACACATCAAGGTCTTGGAGGCAGCCGGGCTGGTCCGCCGGGAAATCCAGGGCCGTACGCATCTCTGCCGCCTATCGCCAGGCCCGCTCGCCGCCGCCCACGACTGGCTTGTCTTCTACGAACGCTTCTGGACCGCCGGCCTCGACACGCTCGACCGGCTGTTGCGCGAGGACGATGCGATCAAGACCACCGGCCCGCAAAACGAGGCCACCACCAAAGCCGAAGGAAAACCGCACAGCAAACCGGGAGACGATCAATGACCGACATGACATCGTTGAGCAGGCACGCCTTCATGACAGAACCCCTCGCCCTGACGATCCAGCGCAAGCTACCAGGGCCGATCGAACGCATCTGGGACTATGTCACCGACAGCGATCTGCGCCGCCAGTGGCTCGCGTCCGGCACGATGCCGAGTCAGCCGGGCGGCACGTTCGAGCTCGTCTGGCGCAATGACGAACTCAGCGATGATTCCGCCGGCCGCCCGGAAGGCTTTCCCGAAGAACAGCGCATGCAGAGCGAGATGATCGCCTTCGAAGCACCCCACCGGGTGGTTTTCTCCTGGCCACCTTCAGGCGAGGTCTCGATCGAACTGCAGGCCGTCGGCAAGGATGTTCTTCTGACCCTCACCCACCGCCGCATTTCCGACCGTCGAAACATGGTCATGGTCGGCGCCGGCTGGCATGCCCACCTCGACATCCTCGAGGTCAAGGCAGCGGGCAAAAATCCTGCCGCCTTCTGGCCCGCATGGCTTCGCCTGCGCGAGGAATACGAAGCCATCGTTCCCGCCTGAGATCCTCTAGCGACCACACCCCGCCCCGGCGCGAGCCTCAGGCACCGGCAACCAGAAATGGAGCAGCGTCCATGCATGAACCCTTTACCGGCGGCTGCACCTGCGGCGCCGTCCGTTACACCGTCACCGGCGAACCCGTCGCCATGGTCGATTGTCAGTGCCGTCAGTGCCAGCGCGAAAGCGGCACCGGCCACACGTCCAATCTCGTCTTCGTCGGAGCGACGGTGACGATCGAGGGCCAGCCGAGTCACTGGGAAGCAACAGGCGATGGCGGCACCGTGAAAAGACGCGCCTTTTGCCCAACCTGCGGCGCGCCCGTCTCCATGACCTTTCCGGCCATGCCGGACATGTTTGTCATCCGCGCAGCAAGCCTCGACGCACCGGACCAATATCGGCCGCAGATCATCACGTGGACCGACGCGGCCCAGCCATGGGACCACCTCGACCCGGCCCTCGCGCGCTTTGCGAAGATGCCGCCTGCAGCCTGACGCGAGGCAAACGGGACCGTCTCTGTCTCTGTCAAAAGGGCCGCCAAACCGCGACCCTTTCGACATTCTTGCCCCTCGGGTCTTGAAGATGACAGCCGCCTGAGGCAATAGGCGCCATACGCTTTCCCAGGACCGTCACGAGGCCGACCGCACGATATGCTCCAGACACCCTACTACCTCATCGACAAGTCGAAACTTCTCCGCAACATGGAGAGGATCGCTGCTGTCCGCGAGACGTCGGGCGCCAAGGCATTGCTGGCGCTGAAATGCTTTGCCACATGGTCGGTATTCGATTTCATGCGCGACTATATGGACGGCACCACGTCCTCGTCGCTCAACGAAGTCCGCCTTGGCCACGAGCGCTTCGGCAAGGAAACCCACGCCTATTCAGTGGCCTATGCGGATTACGAGATCGACGAGGTCGTTTCGCATGCCGACAAGATCATCTTCAACTCGATCGGCCAGTTGCAGCGTTTCGAGAGCCAGTCGTCGGGCATTACCCGCGGCCTGCGCCTCAACCCCGGCGTCTCCTCGTCCACCTTCGATCTCGCCGATCCCGCCCGCCCTTTCTCGCGGCTGGGCGAATGGGACCAGAAACAGGTCGAGCCGGTCATGGACCTGATCTCCGGCTTCATGATCCACAACAACTGCGAAAACGGCGACTTCTCGCTGTTTGATCGCATGCTGGGCGAAATCGAGCAGAAGTTCGGCCCCCTGCTGAAAAAGGCCGAATGGGTAAGCCTCGGCGGCGGCATCCATTTCACCGGCGACGACTACCCGGTCGACCTGTTTGCCGAGCGCCTCAAGCGCTTTTCGGGCGAATACGGCGTCCAGGTCTATCTCGAACCGGGCGAAGCCTCGATCACCCGCTCGACGACGCTGGAAACCACCGTCCTCGATACCCTTTACAACGGCAAGAACCTTGTCGTGGTGGATAGCTCCATCGAAGCGCACCTGCTGGATCTTCTGATCTACCGTGAAAACGCAAAGGTTCATCCAAACCAGGGGCCTTATCGTGCCATGGTCTGCGGCAAGTCCTGTCTTGCCGGGGATATTTTCGGCGAGTTCGATTTTCCGAATGAACTGAAAGTTGGCGACCGCATTTCCTTCCAGGATGCCGCCGGCTACACGATGGTCAAGAAAAACTGGTTTAACGGCGTGCAAATGCCGGCAATCGCCATCCGTGAACTGGATGGCAGCCTCAGGACGGTCCGCGAGTTCGGCTACGCGGACTACGAACAAAGCCTATCCTGAGCACAAAGCTCAGCGGCTTCTGACGATTGGACTTGAAGGAACTCGTCCCCACCATGAAAAAGAACGTACTCATCATCGGCGCCGGTGGCGTCGCCCAGGTCGTGGCGCACAAATGCGCCCAGAACAACGACGTGCTCGGCGATATCCATATCGCCTCCCGCACCAAGTCGAAATGTGATGCCATCATCGCCTCGGTCCACGACAAGATGGCGATGAAGACCGAAGGCAAGCTCGAAGGCCACGCCCTCGACGCCCTCGACATCGAAGCCACCAAAGCCCTCATCAAGGCGACCGGCAGCCAGATCGTCATCAATGTCGGCACCGCCTTCCTCAACATGTCGGTGCTGCGCGCCTGCATGGATACCGGCGTCGCCTATATCGACACCGCCATCCACGAAGAGCCGAACAAGATCTGCGAAACCCCGCCGTGGTACGGAAACTACGAGTGGAAGCGTGCGCAGGAATGCGAGGAAAAGGGCATCACCGCCATCCTCGGCGCAGGCTTTGATCCGGGCGTCGTCAACGCGTATGCGCGGCTCGCCAAGGACGACTATCTCGACAAGGTCACCGACGTCGACATCGTCGACATCAATGCCGGCAGCCACGGCAAGTATTTCGCCACCAACTTCGATCCGGAAATCAACTTCCGCGAATTCACCGGTGTCGTCTACGCCTGGCAGGGCGGCGAATGGACCGTCAACAAGATGTTCGAAATCGGCAAGGACTACGACCTGCCGGTCGTCGGCACCCGCCGCGCCTATCTCTGCGGCCATGACGAAGTGCATTCGCTGGCAAAGAACATGGATGGCGCCGACGTGCGCTTCTGGATGGGCTTTGGCGATCACTACATCAACGTCTTCACCGTCCTGAAGTCGATCGGCCTTCTCTCGGAGCAGCCGGTCAAGCTTGCCGACGGTTCCGAAGTCGTGCCGCTCAAGGTCGTCAAGGCCTGCCTGCCCGACCCGTCGTCGCTCGCGCCGGAATACGAAGGCAAGACCTGCATCGGCGATTTCGTGAAGGGCATCAAGGACGGCAAGGAACGCACGGTGTTCATCTACAACGTCGCCGACCACAAGGAAGCCTATAACGAAGTGGGCTCCCAGGGCATCAGCTATACCGCGGGCGTTCCCCCGGTCGCCGCCGCCATGCTGGTGGCATCAGGTGAATGGGATGTGAAGAAGATGGCAAACGTCGAAGAACTGGCGCCAAAGCCTTTCCTCAACATCTTGAACAAGATCGGCCTGCAGACCTGCATCCGCGACGAAAATGGCGAACGCGAGCTGCATTTCGACTGAGATCGGAACATCAGCCCTTCAAGCATCAAAAAAGCCCGCGAGCGATCGCGGGCTTTTTTCTTTGTAACGATGTGAAAACGAGGCTGCCCTCACCATCCAGGCAAAGTCAGGCCCGTCCACTCAGCGCCAGGACGTCCCGTCGGCGCTCGCGCAGCCATAGGGCGGCGGCACCTCGCCGAACGTCGCATGCAGCTTGTCGCAGCCCCATTTGTTCAACGGTCCCGGCAGACGGCTGTTGATCTCGATACCGACCTCGTCATACGCCGAACTCGTGTTCGACACGTAGCTATACCAGCGCTGCCCGATAAACCCGGTCGCTGCGATGAGAACAACCAAAACAACCAAAATAATTCTGCTCATGAAAATCCCTTACGTTTGCCCCGGTCGTAGATAGTCCGGATTAAGACCGCAAGGGTAACCGCTTGTTTTGCCCGGAGAAACCTGTGCGCAGACGATCCAAAGAAGGGAACGACGGCGTCGGCGGACTTCGCCAGCATCTACGCCCACCGCACACTTGATGGCGTCCGATATCAGCCCGGGCCATCGTCTGACTTTAAGCTTTCGGCCCGCGTCCCCGACCCTGTCGCGGCTCCTTCGGCGGAGCCGCATACCCCGGAGGCTTTGTTTTCACCCAGGCAACGAATGTCCGTATCGCCGGGTCTTCAAGGATAGCCTCGATCGTCGAGAACTTCTTGGCGAGCTGGGCATCCGTCAAATTCACATGGATCTGGTCGTGACAGATGCGGTGCAGGCAAACCGTTTCCTTGCCGCCCTTGCTCTTGGGGACAAGATAATGCTTTTCTTGCTGATCCTCCGGGATCACCCGCTCGCAC
This sequence comes from Neorhizobium sp. AL 9.2.2, assembly GCF_013317225.1. Taxonomy (NCBI): domain Bacteria; kingdom Pseudomonadati; phylum Pseudomonadota; class Alphaproteobacteria; order Hyphomicrobiales; family Rhizobiaceae; genus Neorhizobium; species Neorhizobium sp. AL 9.2.2. The sequence continues at coordinate 573,062 of NZ_JAALXU010000003.1, read as the reverse complement.
ATGGGACAATACACGGGCTCCGGCGCAGCCTCGTCCCATGAAGCCGGTTCATCTCTGTTCTTGCGGGCCATCGGTCCATCACCTGTTGAGCGCTGCCGGCTTTGCATCTCCATCTGGCTGGATCGATGCAAAGCTCTTGCCCCCAGCAGATATCGCGTCCTGCAACCCGGAGCAATGCCGTTCGAAACAGACCTTGGACCTGGAATCGCCCAAATCCCGCTTCCCACGCGGACCCGCCATCACCCTCATCCCGCCCGAAAACCGTTTTCCCTTTCGTCCGCCTGCCCTACATGATGCATCGACGGATGCGCTGTGACGCGCCCGGTCGATCACCCCTGCAGCGAATGACGCCACCCCCATGACCTTTTTCGAAAGCCTGCTCATCCTGATGCTGGTCGCGATCGTGCTGTTGCAGGTGTCGCGGCGGCTCTCCGTGCCCTATCCGTCGATGCTGGCGCTGGCAGGCGTCGCGGTGGCGCTGGTGCCGGGCGCGCCTTACTTCGCGCTCGATCCGGAGATCGCGCTGGCGCTGTTTATCGCGCCGGCCTTGCTCGATGCCGCCTTCGATTTCCCGCTGAATACCGCAAGGCGCTTCTGGCTGCCGCTCGTGGTCTTTGCGCTCGGCGGCGTCGTCGTCACCACGGCGACGGTCGCGGTCGCCGGCTATGTGATGGCCGGCCTGCCGATTGCGGCCGCCATCGTGCTCGGCGCCATCGTCGCGCCGCCGGACGCCGCCGCCTCCACCGCCGTCCTCTCCACCATGTCGGTGCCGCGCACCACCGATGCCATCCTGCGCGGCGAAAGCCTGTTCAACGATGCGGCAGCACTTCTGATCTTTGGAGCAGCCCTTGCGGTCCAGTCGGCCGGCGGGCTTGATCGCGAAGTAACGACCCATCTCGTTCTTGCCGTTCCCGGCGGCATCCTGCTCGGCTGGGTCGCGGCGCTGGTAATCCGCCGCCTGTCGGCCTACGTCACAGGCACGCTTGGTGGCAATCTCCTGCAATTCGTCCAGACCTTCCTTCTGTGGATCCTCGCCGAACATCTGGAACTGTCTGCGGTGCTCGCCATCGTCACCTTCGCCATGACGATCGCCAGCACCAGCGAAAGCCTGTCGTCGGCGCGCATGCGGGTGCAGTCCTACGCGGTCTGGACGGTCGTCGTCTTCGTCCTCAACGTCGTTGCCTTCCTGCTGATGGGCATGCAGGTACGCGACATCTACGCGGACATGGAGGTCGGCCATTTCGCCGAAGCCCTGCTGTTTTCCGCCGTGATCGTCGCCATCGTCATCGCCACCCGCTTCGCGCTCTGCCTCGCCTATAACCGCATCGAAGCCTGGCGGGCACGTCGCGACGGACGCGAGGAACCGGCATCGACCAGACAGGCGATCCTCGCCTCCTGGTGCGGCATGCGCGGCCTCCTCTCGCTTGCCACGGCCTACGCGCTTCCCGCCGATTTCCCCGAACGCGACATGGTCGTGCTGACCGCCTTCGCCGTGGTCATCGCCACGCTCGTCCTGCAGGGCCTGACGCTGTCACCGCTCATCCGCTGGCTCGGCCTCGACCGGCGCCATACCAGCGCGCAGGAACTGTCTGAGATGCGCCGCCGCGTCGTCAAGGCAGGCATCGGCCGCCTCGACGGCGAGACGGGAACAGAAGCCGAAAAACTGCGCGCAAAGCTCACGATGGAACACCAGGCCTTCGACGACCCGGACCGTGCCGCGTCGATGGACACCTACCGCCGACTGGTACTTCTGTTCATCGCCGGACAACGCACCGAACTCGAAAACCTCCGCGCCTCCTACGAGTTGAATGTCGACGAATACAATCTCCTGCTCGAGGAAATCGACTGGCGCGAACTCTCGATCCTCCCCGAAGACGACCGACGGATCGAGGAGATCTGATTGGGGAAAGCGGTGGGGGATCAACGGGCGTTGAACCACCAAAATGTCTTGCTCCCGCACCAATCCACAGGCAACGGCGCCGATAGTTTTGCGCCGACAGTCCCCTACGCTCCCGCATTCCTGTGCTCGTCACAGGAACCCAGCCAGCCCAAGTCCTTGGGCTGAAAGAACCGTCGTCGCCCTACCGACGCGTCGGCAAAATTCCTGTGGCAATCACAGGAAAGAGGGGAAGATTGCCTCCCCCTCCCATCCCACTCACACCTACGCCATCACACCCGCGCGCAGAACACATCCAGCGCATCGAGCTTCACGGCACCCGCTTCCAGCTTCGACACAAACCCCGGAAGATCGACCGGCATCACGTCGCCCATCCGCTTGGGCAGCACGAAGTTTTGCGGCTCGCGGGTCAGGTTGAACACGAACAGCAGCTTCTCACCGCCCTTTTCGCGGACGAAGGCGAGCAGGTCCTGGTTGGTCTCGATAAACGTCATGTCGCCGTCGATCAGCGCATGGTGGTTTTTGCGGAAGGCGAAGGTTTCGCGGTAGTGCTGCAGCACCGAATCCGGCATTGCCTCCTGCGCATCCACCGAACGGCTGGCGTGATCGGCCGGAATGGGCAGCCAGGTCTTGGCGCCCTCGCTGAAGCCCGCATGGGCCTCGCCCGCTTCCCACACCATCGGCGTGCGGCATCCGTCGCGGCCCTTGAAGGCCGGCCAGAAGCGGATGCCGTAGGGGTCGCGCAGATCCTCGTAAGTCAGTTCCGCTTCGCTCAAGCCCAGCTCCTCGCCCTGGTAGAGGCAGATCGAACCGCGCAGCACCGAAATCAACGTTGCAGACAATTTGGCGACGCGGTCCTGCTCGGACGGATCCTCAGTAAAGCGGGTAACATGACGAACCACGTCGTGGTTGGAAAACGCCCAGCACACCCAGCCGTTCACCACCGTATCGAGCACGGTCTGCATCACCTTGCGGATATAGGCGGCAGAAAACGCCGGGCCCAGCAGGTCGAACGTGTAGCACATATGCAGCTTGTCGTCGCCGGTCGTATAGAGCGCCAACGTGTTCAGCGAACGCGGCCCGTCGCCCACTTCGCCCACCGAGGCGCGGTTGTCGTAGCTGTCGAGCAGCGCCCGCAACCGCTTCAGAAAGCCGATATTTTCCGGCTGCGTCTTGTCGTAGAGATGGTTCTGCATCGAATACGGATTGGTATCCGTCTCCATGCCGGCGCCGTCGGTGTCGTAGACCATCGGCGGGTTGCTGCGCAGTTGCTTGTCGTGGAAATAGTAGTTGACGGTATCGAGCCTGAAGCCGTCGACGCCGCGGTCGAGCCAGAAGCGCACCGTATCCAGCATCGCGTCCTGCACATCGGGATTGTGGAAGTTGAGGTCCGGCTGCGAGATCAGGAAGTTGTGCATGTAATACTGCTTGCGCACGCCGTCCCATTCCCAGCCCGGTCCGCCGAAGATCGACAGCCAGTTGGTCGGAGCCGTGCCGTCGGGCTTGGGGTCGGCCCAGACATACCAGTCGGCCTTGGGATTGGTGCGGCTCGAGCGGCTTTCGATAAACCACGGATGCCGATCGGATGTATGCGAAATGACCTGGTCGATGATCACCTTGAGGCCAAGGCGATGGGCCTCTGTCATCATCTCATCGAAATCGGCAAGCGTTCCGAACATCGGGTCGACATTGCAGTAATCGGAAACGTCATAGCCCATGTCGGCCATCGGCGAGGTGAAAAACGGCGACAGCCAGATCGCATCGACGCCGAGCGAAGCCACATGCGGCAGGCGCTGGGTAATCCCCTTGATATCGCCCAGTCCGTCGCCGGTCGTGTCCTGGAAGGATCGCGGATAGATCTGGTAGATCACCGCACCGCGCCACCAGTTGCCGTCAACCTTGCGAGTGGTGTCCCTCGTGGTCTCCAATACCATTCCACAATGCTCCTTCTTGAAAATCGCTCATTCCAACCTTGGTCCCAAACTAGAGCCATGCCATCAAAAGACAACGCGGAAACGAACCGCCACACACTCTTGTCATGGCGGACGCTTCAGCTTATTCGAGCGTCAAACCCATGGGAGGGATGACAATTGGGCGGAAAGCTTCTTTCGATCGGCGAATGCATGGTGGAACTGTCGCAGGCGGGTGAAGGCCTGCTGCGCAAGGGCTTTGCCGGCGATACGTTCAACACGGCCTGGTATGCCCGCGCCTGCCTCTCCAAAGACTGGTCGGTGGATTACCTGACCGCAGTCGGCGACGATCCGATGTCGTCGGATATGCTTGGGATGATGGAGAAAGCCGGCATCGGCACCGGCCTCATCCGCCGCATCCCCGGCAAGACGCCCGGCCTCTACCTGATCACCCTCAAGGATGGCGAGCGCACCTTCAGCTACTGGCGCGACAGCGCTGCCGCGCGCAAGCTCGCAGACGACGCCGAGCACCTGCGCTCGGCAATCGAAACCGCCGACATCATCTATTTCTCCGGCATCACGCTCGGCATCCTGGCACCGGAAGCGGTCGAGACGCTTTTATCGGAACTGCGCCGCGCCAAGGCCGCCGGCAAGACGGTCGCCTTCGATCCGAACCTTCGCCCGCGCCTGTGGGTGAGCCGGGACATCATGCTGAAGACGATCGAGGATGGCGCAAGAGCCGCCACCATCGTTCTCCCAAGCTTCGACGATGAAGCGACCTATTTCGGCGATGCCACGGTGGCCGATACGATCGCCCGCTACCATGGTCTCGGCGTCACGGATGTCGTGGTCAAGAACGGCGCAGAAGGCGCAACCTTCAGCCTGTCGGGCGTGACCGGTCATGCACCGGCCGTCACCACCGGCAAGGTGGTCGACACGACCAGCGCCGGCGACAGTTTCAACGCCGGCTTCCTGTCGAAGTACTTAAGCGGCGCCACACCGCACGAAGCCGCAGCCTACGGCGCCGCAGTCGCCGCCACCGTCATCGGCCATCACGGCGCGCTGATCAGTCCGGAGCTTCTGCCCGGCTGAACCACCGCGACCGGATGTGTCGGCTTGAGCTGGCAGATCCCTTTCGGCTCGCCCACCTTCACGCCAGCCTCGCAACCGTGTTGCGCGGCATCCGTCAGCGCGTCGTAGAGATCGAGCGTCTTACCGAGATGGATCGACCCCAGATGCGAAAAATGCTCGTCGTCGAGGAACAGCGAAACGCCGTCATCCACAACCCGGCAGCTTTTTTCGTCGCAGAGATAATCTTCGAGCGACACGACCGGGAACCGCTTCGAAACGTCCGCCATCAGCCGCTCCACGAGGGCATCATGGGCGCGCTGTTCGTCCCGCTCCATCATGCAGGGCGTGTCTGCAACATCCAGCATGGCGCTTCGCACGACACAGCGGCCGATATCGCGACCATCGCGCGGCGGCGGCGCCATGAACACCGGCCCCAGACCGATCGAGCGCAGCCAGTCGGCAGTCGCCTCGACCTCGGCAAGCATCCGGCCGTAATCCGTCCGCATCGCCTGGCCTTGCGCCGTCATCACCCGGCGGTCAGATCGGAGATAGGTCAGGTACTGCGATCCGAGCACGACGGTGCGCAGCGAGGGCGTCTTTGCAAGATAGGCCTTTACCGCCTCGTTGTGACGAATGCAGTCGAGCGGCCATGACGCGGAATCGTTGAGCGGAATGGGCGCGATGCCGGTTGGAAACGCGCAGCTGTTCTTGTTAAGCTGCACCAGCCCCTCGCCCTGATCGGACGGCGTATCGTGCATGGACGCCGCCAGCCCGTCGACCAGATGCATCGCCAGCGAATCGCCCCAGACCGCCATTTCCGGGCCCTGACCGATCGTGCAGACATCCGGCCGCACTTCGCCGTTGCAGATCTTGCCGATGCCGAGGCTCGGCTCCCCCATGGCTGTAAGCACGGGATCGCGGCCCGGAAAGCCCTGCGCGTTGGTGGTCACGATGCCGAGCACCACCAGCACCGCCGCTAAGGACCCGCTGAGGGAAAACACCAAGCGACGGCCGACCTGCGGCTTCCGGAACGGCTGTTCCACCAGAAAATAGCTTGCGATTGCCAGCGCAAACACGAGCGCCACCAGCAGCCCGTAGGACCAGCCCGGCAGCATGTCCATCGAGCGCAGACGGGCAAAGGCGAACACCGGCTGATGCCAGAGATAGAGGCTGTAGCTGATCAGCCCGATCGCCACCAGCGGCCGAAGCGAAAGCAGCCGTCCGGCAAGATTGCCCGGACCGGCAAAGGCGATCACCAGAAGCGTGCCGACGACCGGCGCCAGCGTCACCGGTCCCGGCCATTTCAGCTCGGATGTCAGGAACAGGCAACTGCCGACGATCAGGATAAGGCCAGCAAGCCCCAGGGCCGATCGGGTCCGCTCAGAGTAACGGGTCGGTATGCCGCCGATCGCCAAAAGCGCGCCTGCGGCAAGTTCCCAGAAACGGGTAAAGGGGAGATAGAAATTCGCGACCGGATCGACCCTTGAAACCGGCCATGCCAGAAACAGGCTGATCAGCGCCAAAATCGCCACGATGCGGAAGATCACCCGCCGCGTCTGCTTGCGCACCATCCACAGAAGCACCGGAAACACCAGATAGAACTGCTCTTCCACCGATAGAGACCACGTATGCAGCAGCGGCTTCAGTTCGGTACTGGGCGAAAAATATCCCGTATTGTCCCAGAGCTCGAAGTTGGAAACCATCAGCAGCGAGTGGAACAGGTCCTTGCCGAAATCGTCCAGTTCCGATGGCAGCATCCACAGTGCCGCAAAGGGCAGACAGGCAATGCACACCACAAGCAGCGCCGGCGCGATGCGCCGCACCCGCCGCTCGTAGAAATTGACGATGCTGAAACGGTCTTTCGCCAGGTCGTTGAGAATGATCGCGGTGATCAGGTAGCCGCTGATGACGAAGAACACGTCGACGCCGACAAAGCCACCCGGCATTAACCCGAGACCGGTGTGGAAGAGGATGACGGGAACGACGGCGATCGCGCGCAGCCCATCGATTTCTGGTCTGTACTGCATGCCGGGGCTCTACCAATCCCGGCCGCGGAAGTCCATTGCTGAGGGGTGCTGCGAGCAGCGTTCGGCTTCGACAATCAAACGTTGAGAGCGCGTCTTCATCGCCCTGTTACAATATTTTCCGATGAAGGAACGGAAAACATGGTCGGCAGCCGCGAGTCGGTTCCGGCATGGCAACGGGGCCGGGTCAAACCATGACAAGGATTACCATTGTAACCGACGCCTGGTATCCACAGGTCAATGGCGTCGTACGTTCGATCGAAAATACCAACCGCGAACTGGCATGCATGGGCATCAAAGTCTCGATGGTGACGCCGCTAGATTTCTCGAGCATCCCCTGCCCGACCTATCCGGAAATCCGCCTTTCGGTCGCAAGCTTCCGCAGCGTCGCCGCGACCATCGAAGGAACTCAGCCATCCGCCGTGCATATTGCAACGGAAGGACCGCTCGGACTTGCGGCCCGCCGCTGGTGCCTGAAGAACGGCATGCCGTTCTCCACCAGTTATCACACGCGTTTTCCGGAATATGTGGCCGCCCGCTTTCCGGTGCCGATCCGGCTGCTCAACGGCTTCGTCCGCTGGTTCCACAATGCCGGCAACGGCTGCATGGTGGCGACCGCGAGCCTTGAGCGCGAACTGCACAAGCTCGGCGTGAAAAATCTTCTGCGCTGGAGCCGCGGCATCGATCAGACGGTGTTTCACCCGGTGGCACTCGAGGCAAAGCCGTTCGACCTGCCTCGTCCGATCTTCATGACGGTCGGCCGAGTCGCCGTGGAGAAAAACCTGCCCGCCTTTCTCGATCTCGATCTGCCGGGCTCCAAGGTGGTGATCGGCGACGGACCTGCCCGCGCCGACCTTCAACGGCGCTACCCACATGTGCTTTTCACGGGAATGAAAACGGGAGAAGACCTGGCACGCGCCTACGCCCAGGCCGACGTGTTCGTCTTCCCGTCCAGAACCGATACGTTCGGCAACACCATTCTCGAGGCGCTGGCAAGCGGCGTCCCGGTCGCGGCCTATCCGGTCATGGGTCCGATCGACATCATCGAACAGGGCTCAGGCGCCGGTGCCCTCAACGAAGACCTGCGGCTTGCCTGCCTGGAAGCACTGACGTGTCGGCGCGAGGACGCAAGTCGCCTTGCCCGCCGCTACACCTGGGAAGCCGCCTCGAAACAGTTTCTCGGCAACGTGCTCAAGGTACAGGGCGTCAAGGCGCTGACTGCGCGATAACCGAATATTGCTGCTGTGGCCGGGGTTCTATGCGCTAGCCTGCATGTCGAACCGGCACGTCCCGCTGATGCCTATCCGCGCCAGATGAAATAGCCGATACCACCAGCACCAAGACCCACGGCAGTCAGCAGACCGAGTACGATCATGAAAAACCTCCCAAAAGGCCGCCCAACGCCCTCCACAGCACCGGGTCGACAAGAAGGAGTGGATCATAAAGACGAACCGAATGCAAGCAGAGCGCGAAATGCCTTAGCGGGCGCTGCGTTCAGCCCACGTTCTGGCTTATATTTCAACCATTTGGCGAAATCGCTCGTGCTGCTGATGATCGACGCTCTGCACTAAACGCGATCATCGAGCAGGTTTATCGCTTCTTGCGGCGGTTTTCGAACGGGTTCTCGCCCGCCTTGAAGTGAATGCGGATCGGCACGCCCGGGATCTGGAAATCGGCGCGCAGGCCGTTGGTCAGATAGCGGATGTAGCTTTCCGGCAGGGCATCGGGACGCGTGCAGGAAATCATGAAGGCCGGCGGGCGGGCCTTGACCTGCGTCATGTATTTGAGCTTCAGGCGACGGCCCGAAACGGCCGGTGGCGGATGCTGAACCTGCGTGCCTTCCAGCCAGCGATTGAGCTTGGCCGTCGAGATGCGCTTGTTCCACACCATGTCGGTGTCGATGATGCTCTGCATCAGCTTGTCGAGCGAATAACCGGTCTGGCCGGAAATCGGCACGGCGCGGATGCCGCGCGCCTGCGGCAGCAGCCGCTCGGTCTTTTCGCGCAGCTCGGCCAGCACCGCCTGCGGCTCTTCGACAAGATCCCACTTGTTGAAGGCGAGCACGGCGGCGCGTCCTTCGCGCAGCACCAGATCGACCAGCTGCAGGTCCTGCTTTTCAAACGGAATGGTCGCATCGAACACGATCACGACCGTCTCGGCAAAGCGGATCGACCGCAGCGCGTCGGCGACGGACAGCTTTTCGAGCTTCTCCTGGACGCGGGCCTTTTTGCGCATGCCGGCCGTGTCGAACATCTTGATCGTGCGGCCGCGCCACTCCCAGTCGACGGAAATGCTGTCGCGGGTAATGCCCGCTTCCGGGCCGGTCAGCAGCCTGTCTTCACCCAGAAAGCGATTGATCAGCGTCGACTTGCCGGCATTCGGACGGCCGATAATGGCAACCCGCAGCGGCTTGGTATCGTCATAGGCAGGCTCGAACTCGTCGTCGGCCTCTTCGCCCAGCACGCTGTCGCGCACGTCGATATCCGTCTCGGCCTCGTCGTCGTCGCCTTCCGGAAACGCCCGGTCTTCGCCGATCGCCTCGACGATCGCGTCGCGCAGATCGATCATGCCCTGGCCGTGTTCGGCAGAAATCGGCACCGGCTCGCCGAGACCCAGCGTATAGGCATCGTAGAAGCCGCCGTCGGAACCCTTGGCTTCGGATTTGTTGGCCACCAGCACGACCGGCTTGCCGCTGCGGCGCAACAGTTCGCCGAACGTCTTGTCGAGCGGCGTCAGGCCGAATTTTGCATCGACCACGAACAGCGTCAGGTCGGCATCCTCGATGGCGAGCTCGGTCTGGGCCCGCATGCGGCCCTCGAGCGTATCGGGACCGACCTCTTCGAGACCGGCCGTATCGATGATGATGAACCTGAGGTCGATCAGCTTGGCATCGCCCGGACGGCGGTCACGGGTAACGCCCGGCGTGTCATCGACGAGCGCGAGCTTCTTGCCGACCAGCCGGTTGAAGAGCGTGGACTTGCCGACATTCGGGCGTCCTACGATGGCGACGGTGAAGCTCATAGTCGTTCCTTGCTGCCCTGTGGCGAAAAATCAGGGCGCCTTGCCGGATGCGGCGATGTTGTCGAGCATGATCTGGGCGCGGTTGGCAACGTTGCGCGGCGCACTGGCATCCTCGGCGATCCGCTGGAACCAGGTCTTGGCTTCCGCCATGTTGCCGGCCTTGTAGGCGGCAAGACCCAATGCTTCGCGGGCGGAATTGGCAAGCGTCTGGCCCTGGTTGGCCATTGCCTGCGCCTGTGCAGACACCTGATCGTAGGTGCCGGCGTCAATCAGCAGCCATGCGGCGCGCAGTTTTGCGAGATCACGGATTGCGGCCGGCGCTGAAGTGTCGCCGCCGATCGCGGTAAAGGTGGAGATGGCAGCGCCGGTATCGCCCTTGGCGGCCTGGACCGAGCCTGCGCGCATCTTGGCGAGAACCGGATAGGCGCCGGAGCCATCCTTTTCGATCGCAGACAGCGCTGCCAGCGCTTCATCGTTCTTGCCCTTCGAGGCCAGATCGAGCGCCGCGATGAACCGGTCACCCGACTGCGACGAACCGTGGTTTTCCCAGTATTCGTACCCGCGCCAGCCGGCCGTGCCGAGGACGACAAGAACGGCAACACCGATCAGGATACGGCTGTAGCGCTTCCACACATACTGCAACTGGTCGGAACGAAGTTCTTCGTTGACCTCACGGAAAAAGCTGTCGTCGTTCTGCGCCATGATCACTCCGGCCTTGCTGGGGCCCCATCCATCTAAAGAGCGCCTAATAGCTTATTTTGCTAAGGATGTAAGGCCCCTCACGCAATTCTCAAACAAGCTTGTTGATGCAAGGAGCCTTGGTCCCTTCTATCATATCCCAATTCAAAGCTTCGCCTTAATCCGGGCGCAGGGAAATTCGCCTCGATTCTCCCCTTTGGACACAGTACCGGGTTGCCATGCGTTTGCTCTTTTCCTCCATCGCCCTTTGCCTCTGCCTCGCCTCCCCGGCGTTGAGCGCAGACGAGCGGCCGAAACAGTTGCTGATCGTCTCCTTCGATGGCGCCGGTCCCAACCACCTTTGGCAGCGCAGCCGCGATTTTGCGAGGGCCAACAACGCCCACTTCACCTACTTCCTGTCCTGCACCCTGCTGATCCCGCGCGCCGAGCGGTCGAGCTATCAGGGACCGGGCCACAAGCCCGGCCGCTCCAATATCGGTTTTGCCCAGACGAAAGACGAAGCGCGCGAACGGCTCTCCCACATCTGGCAGGCGCATCAGGAAGGCCACGACATTTCCAGCCACACCTGCGGCCACTTCGACGGCAAGGACTGGTCCGCGGCAGACTGGAGCGCCGAGATGACGACCTTCTCGCGCGTGCTCGGCAATGCCTGGACCGCGGTCGGTGCTGGCGACAGCGAACCCGACGGCTGGAAGGATTTCGTGGCGAACGACATCCATGGTTTCCGCGCCCCCTATTTCGCCACCAGTGCCGGCATGACTGTCGCCGAGAAAAAAGCGGGCTTTACCTATGATGCAAGCCTTGTCACCAAGGGGCCGATGATGCCGGAAGAGGAGGACGGGCTGATCCGCTTCGGCCTGCCGCTCATTCCCGAAGGCCCGTCGCAGCGGCCGATCATCGCCATGGACTACAATCTCTTCATCCGCCATTCCGGCGGCATCGACAATCCCAGCCAGTCGTCCACCTTCGAGGATCGCGCCTATTCCGCATTCCGCGCCGCCTTCGACCGGGAATATGATGGCGACCGTATTCCCCTGCAGCTCGGCTTTCACTTCGTCGAGATGAACGGCGGCGCCTATTGGCGGGCGGTGGAGCGGCTGGTCTCGGAAGTCTGCCACAGGGATGATGTCGCCTGCGTCAGCTATTCCCAGGCCATTGCCATGATCGCGGAGCGCGCCAAGTCCAAGGCAACCTCCGGCCTGTAGCAATCTGCCGCTACGCCGTTAACCGCGGGCACCGATTCAATTTTCGCAATGCAGCACAATTCGGTATGACACCCTGATGACAAACCGCCTTCTCGCAAATCCGGCCAGAACCATGGCCTGGCTGGCGCTCGCCGCTGTCGTCTTCGTGACAATCTCGCCGATCGACCTGCGGCCGCACGACCTCCTGCCCGTGGAAGTCGACCGGGCGGCGGCCTTTGCGGTAATGGCTTTTCTCTTCGTCGCCGCCTATCCGCGCCAGTGGATATTCTGCGCGGTTCTGCTCTTGATCGGTGCTGGCGGCATCGAGATGCTGCAGCTCCTGTCGCCCTCCCGGCATGCCCATATGGATGACGCACTGGTCAAGGCTGCGGGCGCCGCCATCGGCTGCCTTGCCGGCTGGACGCTGAACCAGATGCGGTTCCGCCGCAAAGCTGTCGCCTAAAGGCGTCCGAAAAATCCGCTAATGCACGTTATCTCCGTTTAAAACCAACGGATTATCGTTTTCCTGAGAAACGCTCGTCCTCACACAGTCGTGCCGGGCGATAATGATTGCGTCATCGGGCGGGAAACCGGGTTCGCGAACCGGCATCACCAAAAGGTTCGAAAGAACCGGTTCCGATGATGGCCGTGACGGTTTTCGGCATCCCGAAAATCATCGGAAACGGTCCCGGCAGGCGGAAGCCTGAACTACAAAATACCCTTATTGCGCCGCCTGCCCTTCCCCTGAACGAGAAACCGCGCCGGACTAGGCACCCGGCGCGGCCAAAACTGCTGTCCAATATCTGGAAGCCTCGAGCCGATCAGGTCGGCTTGTTCGCCGCCATCTCCCCGCCTTCCGCTTCACGCACCAGATAGTTCCGGTCGATCTCCGGCAGCGGCTCGCCATCGATCGCCGCCTCGAAGGCCTTGAGGCGCTTGTGGATCGATAGAAGCTCGATGATCGTGGTCCAGGAATTGACCAGATACTGGAACGAGTTCGACACCTGCCCGAAGGCCGTGGCGATCTGCTGGTAGATACCATAGGTAATCTTGCCGGCGACGATGGTTGGAACCAGCATGAACAGCAGGAAAAGCCCGTCCGCCTGGATGTAGAAATAGCGGGCGACGTTGAAATAGAGGTAATGCCAGTACATGCGGAAATAGTTCTTCCGCACATTCCCGTAGAGTTCTCTGACCGTCGCAGGCTGGGCGCGATCGGCATGGTCCTCGCCGTAAACAAGTTCCTTGCGGTAGGCGGCTTCAACGCGCTGATTGCGGAAATTCAACCCCGGAAGCTTGACGCCGACAGTTGCCAGAAGAACGGTACCAAAGGTTGCCCAGAAGATCGCCAACCAGAACAGCGCATGCGGTATCTGCCCGATAATCGGCAGTTCCGTCACGTAGCTCGACAGTCCGAACAGGATCGGCAGGAAGACGATCAGGGTCATCACGGAATTGATCAGCGTGATGCCAAGGCCTTCCAGCGTCGCGGAGAACCGCATCGTATCTTCCTGGACACGCTGCGATGCGCCTTCGATATGGCGCAACTGCTCCCATTTCGACATGTAGAAGTCGTTCATCGCCGTGCGCCAGCGAAAGATGTAGTGGCTGGTGAAGAAATCCGTGAGGATCGATACGGCCATGCTGAGGAAAGCCACCTGCGCGAAGATCAGCATCAGACTGTAGAAGTCCCATGCCGTCGTCCCCGGCTTGCCCTGCAGGGCGTTCATCAGCGTATCACCGAAAGGACGGCGCCAGTTGTTGATGACGACGGTCACCTGCACGCCGAAATAGGTGACGGCGACGATCAACAGGGATCCCCACACCGACCAGCCGATCCACGGATTGTAGCGATCGATGAAACTCCATGCGGCGCCGAACAACAGCATGCAGATTGCAAAATAGGCATAGAAAAAGACATTGGACGGCATCAGGAAGAAGGTGAGGTCATATGGTTCCACCGCCCCCTCCGGCGCGCCGAAGCCAAGACTGTCGCCGATACCGGCAAAAACAAAATACCAGGCGAGGACAGCGACAAACGCAAATGCGATCGCCGAAAGGAAAAACAGTTTTGGTCGGGGAAAGAAGGAGTGGAACACGGAGCGCGCGCTTTCCTGAGTTCGATTCTAGGATGATGTCGGGGTGGACGATGTGGCCGGAAACTAAGGCAGTTCCAAGGGAGCGGCAATGGCTCCCCACCATTGTTACATAAATGTAAGCATCAGCCCTCAGTCGTCCCGTCGAGGCACATACCGGATCAGCGGCAATGCCAGCCCGACGCACACGACAAGGGCACCGGCTGCAATCAGCGACGGTAGCGTGAAACTGCCGCTCCGCTCCGCTATAAACCCCGCCACGAGCGGCCCGACGATCTGGCCGGTGCCGAAGGCGGCGGTCATGAAGGCAAAGGCGCGGCGCGGGCTTTGCGGCGCAAGCTGGCGGCCGAGCTGCAGCCCGTAGGCGGTAACGACCATGAATGTTGCCCCAAGCAGCAACCCGCCGAACAGCGCACCTGGAACCGCAGGCAGTATCACCGAGCCGAGCACGCCGAGCCACAGCAACGCGATGGCGGCGCAATAGGCGGCCCCGAGCCCCAGCCGCCTGACGAAGGGCTGCCAGGCAAACAGCGAAACCGCCGCCGCACATCCCGTGACGAACCAGGCCAGAAACTCGACCACCGACCCGGCATTGCCCATCCGCGCAATCGCGACAAGAAAGGTGGCTGTGATCACGTAACCGAAGCCGAACAGGCCATAGGACAGCGTTATCAGCACAAGCGGACGGTTCCAGACGAGCCTGGGCTCGGCAGGCGCCCGCGTCTCCCCGGCCGGCCGCGGCAATCCGCGCGACACGAGGAGGAAGACAAGGAGCGCGATCGCCGCACCCGCAAACCAGTTGATCCGCCACCCGTGCGCCGCATCACCCGCCACCGTGTTGACGATGAAGGCAAGCGCCGAAGACAGCGCGATGCCGGCGCCCACGCCACCGTAATGCAGCATGCCGACAGTCGGACGGCCCGCCGCATGCGGCAGCACCACGGCCGAGGTGAAGATCATCGAAAACGCACTCGCAAGCCCGGCGAGAAAACGGATCACCACAAACACCGTGACCGATGTCGAAAGACCCATGGCAGCGAGAAGAACCGCTGTCGCCAGCAATCCTCCGAGCGCCACCTGCCGCTCGCGACCTGACGCCCAGGCATAGGCCGAAAGCACGGCACCGGCCAGATAACCCGCAAAGTTACCGGCTGCAATCGTGCCCGCGTCGGCAGCCGAGATCGGGATGCCCGCGATCATCCCCGGCAGCACCGGTGTATAGAAGAACCGGCCGAACCCCATCGCCGCCGCCATAGCGACGCCGCCGGACACGCCGATCATAAGGGGGGCTCGAAGCTGAGGCGTAGAGATCTGCAACATGTCGCCTTATCCCAGCGGCGGTTGCGCTGCACAATGAAGAAATTGTCATCGCTGCGATGACGAGCGCTGATGGGTGGTCGGGCAGTCTCAACTTCGGGTCACCTGCAATCCCATTCCCGACACCACAAATCACGACTTCTGTCGCTTTGCTGACACGAATGACGGGCATTATATGAAGGTCGACAGGGGCTCCGGTGATTCGGATGTCCCGGCCGGCGTTCATTTTAGGAAATCTACGCATCGTACCCTTCGAATGCCGTTTCAGGTGTTCGGATCGATTTTGTAGGGATGATGGAGTTTATATTGATGAACCAGGATCTTACCCGTTCGGACGTGATGTCCGACCCTTTGATCTCGCAGCTGCGCGAGGCCGACCAGATCGGCAACGCGGCGTTTGCCCAGTTGCTCGAAAGCGCTGCCCGTCGCCAGACCAGCCTGATGATGGACAAGCTCAATCAGGAGCGCGCCGACGCTTTCTATCGCAGGCTAGATATCGTCTGCAGCAAACACAAGAAAAGCTGATCGGATCGACCCGGCCGACTCTTCGGCCGGTCTGCTGACAGAGCTAGGATAGCCTAGTCTGCCAGCGTCAGGATCAGCGGCCCGTTGCGCGTCACCACGATCGTGTGTTCGAACTGCACGGTCGGCGCCTTGGGTTCACTGTAGAGCGTCCACGGATCGCTCTTGTCGTCGCCGTCTTCGGCCCATTCGCCGCCGAGAGACAGGAACGGCTCGATGGTAAACACCAGCCCCTCCTCCATGATACGGCTTTCCTGCGGATCCGGCCATGTCGGCACTTCACCCGGCTCCTCGTGCAGCGAGCGGCCGATGCCGTGGCTGGAAAGATTGGTGATCAGCGTATAGCGGTTCTTCTTGGCAAACGCCCCGATCGCGTTGCCGATGCCGGCAATCGGCTTTCCCGTCTTCACCTGCTGCAACCCGGTCCACAGCGCCCGCTTGCCGTCGCGGCACAGCTTTTCGACCTCGCGCTTGACCGGCGGCACGCAGAATGACGCGCCGGTATCGCCGTAAAATCCATCCTTGAGCGCCGAAACGTCGATATTGACGAGATCGCCAGCCGCAATCGCCCGGTCGCCGGGAATTCCGTGCGCCACTTCCTCGTTGACGGAAATGCAGGTCGCGCCCGGAAACTGGTAGTCATGCTCGGGTGCCGACTGCGCGCCACTGTCTTCCAGAAGCTTGCGGCCGATCGCATCCAGTTCGCGGGTGGTGATCCCGGGCTCGAGCGCCTTGCCCATCAGATCCACCGCACGGGCGCAGAGCCTGCCGATCTCCTTGAGCTTTGCAAGCTCGTCTTCGTTCGAAATGATCATCCGTCCCGCGCGTCCACTCTCTGTAAGGTCGCCGGTTTCGCGCCAACGACCCGGCCCGTCAAATGCTTTTTGGGCTCCCGATCTCTTTTCTGACGATCGGCGCCACTTTCGTGCCGTAGAGTTCAATGCCGCGCATGATCTGATCATGCGGCATCAGGCCGATCGCCATCTGCAGCATGAAACGGCTCATGCCGAACACCGTGTGGGCAGCGATGATCTTTTCCGCCACCAGCTCCGGCTCGCCGACAAAGAGATTGCCGATCGGACCACGGGCCTGGTCGAAATGCGCCCGGTTGGTCGGCCCCCAGCCGCGCTCGCGACCGATCCGGTCCATCACAGAAGCCTGCGGCCCGTAGAACTGCTGGG
Organism: Neorhizobium sp. AL 9.2.2; assembly: GCF_013317225.1. Classification (NCBI taxonomy): domain Bacteria; kingdom Pseudomonadati; phylum Pseudomonadota; class Alphaproteobacteria; order Hyphomicrobiales; family Rhizobiaceae; genus Neorhizobium; species Neorhizobium sp. AL 9.2.2. Next base: position 556,140 of record NZ_JAALXU010000003.1, on the reverse strand, counting down.
CAGCCATATCGGTCGTGTCGGCGATGAAACCATGGACAGCGATGCTGGTTGGCAGAGCGGCGGCATCGTGCCCGGCCCGCGTCGCCGCCTCGCGGTAAAGCTTGAAGAACGGCGCAAAGCGCGGATATTCCCCGCCGATGATGGCGACCGCAAGCGGCAGGCCCATGGCCCCTGCCCGCGCCACAGACTGCGGCGTACCGCCGACCGCGATCCACACCGGCATCTGGTTCTGCAACGGCCGCGGATAGACGCCACGGCCATTGATCGGCGCCCGCTTTTCGCCCTGCCAGGTCACGATCTCGTTGTCGCGAAGCGCCAGCAGAAGATCGAGCTTTTCCGAAAACAGGTCGTCGTAATCGCCAAGGTCGTAGCCGAACAGCGGGAAGGATTCGATGAACGAGCCTCGCCCGGCCATGATCTCGGCCCGCCCGCCGGAGATGAGGTCGACCGTCGCAAATTCCTGAAACACCCGCACCGGGTCTTCCGACGACAGAACCGTGACCGCACTCGTCAGCCGGATGTTTTTGGTGCGCACGGCCGCCGCCGCAAGCACCGTCGCCGGCGACGATATCACATAGTCGGCCCGGTGATGTTCGCCGAGCCCGAACACGTCGAGCCCCACCTGGTCGGCAAGCTCGATCTCTTCCAGAAGGTTCGTCACCCGCCGTGCCGCCTCCCCACCCTTGTTGAGCGCGGTCGGGTCGAGATCACCGAAAGTGTAAAGGCCGAGTTCCATCGTCAGAAGATATCCGGTTGCTGATGCCAGTCACATAGTCACCGGACAGACATCCCGCAAACCGGATTTTCTCGAACGGTTCGTTCGATTGAGTGGATAGGCAAAAAGGAATCCGTTTTCAGACAGTTGGATCCTAGAGCGGATTCACATCGTCAGCCGCACCGTGTTCGGACTCAGGACACGAGCGATAGGGCCCAACAGCTTGAAAGGACTCGGTGAAACCTACATTGTCTTCGCAATCTCGGCCATCTGGTCCGCGACCACGCCCCAGCCCTGCTCGAAGCCCAGGTCGCGGTGGGCGATCATGTCTTCCTCGGACCAGTGAACGGAAGTCGCCGTATAGCGCGAGCGCCCGCCGCCGATATCCTCGAACTCGATAATGCCGGTCATGAACGGCTTGGCCGAGGGCACCCACCCGGCGGTATAGGCGTCGGTGAAGACGATCTTCTTGTTCGGCACGACTTCCAGATAGACTCCGGCATTCGGCACCGTTTCGCCTTCCGGCCCCTGCATCAGCACAAAACTCTCGCCGCCGGGGCGAAGGTCCGCGCGCGCCTGCGTCACCTTCCAGGGCAGCGGGCAGAACCACTCGCCGAACCGTTCCGGCGTCGTCCACACCTTGTAGAGTTTTTCGGCCGGCACATCGAATTCGCGGACGATCTGCAGTGCATAAGCGGCGTGTGTCATCCGTCTCTCTCCCGTGCCTGTTCAACGTGCTGAAGACATGAGCCTACAACGAATGCGTTGCAAGGGAAGTGTGAATCAAGGATTTTCTATCGCAGATAGTGGATATGCGGTCGCCCGTGATGCGACGAGGTTTCCACCCGCGCATCGACCGAAAACACATCCCGCAGAAGTTCCTGCGTGATGATCTCCTCCGGTGTCCCTGATGCAACGATCCTGCCCTGCTGCAGGATGATCAGGCTGTCGCAGAACATCGCGGCGTGGTTGAGATCGTGCAGCGCGATCACGCTCGTCACCGGCAGGCCGGCAACCAGCCGCATGAGGCTGATCTGGTGCTGGACATCGAGATGGTTGGTCGGCTCGTCGAGGATCAGTTCCTTTGGCGATTGCGCGAGCGCCCTGGCGATATGCACGCGCTGCCTCTCGCCACCCGACAGGCTCTGCCAGCGGTCGTTGCGCTTTTCCACCATGCCGGATCGTTCCAGCGCCTCACTCACCGCCTCGTCGTCGGCCATCGACCAGCCTGAAAACATCGAGCGGTGCGGAAACCGCCCGAGCTTGACCACGTCGATCACGCGCAGACTGGAATTGGTCGTCGCATGCTGCTCCACGAACGCCACCCTCTGCGCGATCGAGCGTCGGCCGATCGTGCCGATATCGCGGCCATCGAGCGTCACTTTGCCCGCATGCGGCGTCTTCAGTCCGGCGATCAGGCGCAGCAGCGAGGTCTTGCCCGATCCGTTCGGCCCGAGAAGCCCGACCATCTTGCCCGGTTCGGCCGCGAAGGACACGCCGTCGAGAATGGTCTTGCGGCCGATCTTCCAGCTGAGATTTTCCGCTTCGATGCTCATGACGACTTCTGGAACCGGTAGAGAATGACGGAAAAGAACGGCACGCCCACCAAAGCCGTCACGACGCCGATCGGCAGAACCTGCTGCGGGATCAGCGCCCGCGAGGCGATATCGGCGAGCACCATAAAGATCGCGCCGACGATGGCGCAGGCCGGCAGCAGCCGGATATGCAAAGGCCCGACGATGAACCGGGCCGCATGCGGCACGACGAGACCGACAAAGCCGATCGTTCCAACCATCGAGACGATCGTCGCCGTCATGATCGCCGTCAGCGCAAACAGCACGATCCGCGCCTGCCCGACATTGACGCCAAGCGAGGCGGCCGCCTCATCTCCGAAGGCAAACGCGTCGAGCACCCGCGCATAGAACAGGCAGACGATCAGACAGGCGCCGACGACGACAGACACCAGCATGAATTCCGGCCAGCGCACGCCGCCAAAACTGCCGAGCAGCCAGAACATCACGTCGCGCGCCTGCTGCGCATTGCCGGATGTGGTGACGATATAGGAGGTTGCCGCGTTGAACAGCTGCGATGCCGCAACGCCCGCAAGAATGGTGCGATCCGCCCCGCCGCGCGCGCCGTTGGACAGTAGCGCCACGAAAAAGAAGGCCGCGAATGCGCCCGCAAAGGCCCCGGCCGAAAGCGACACCGTGCCGGCGCCAAGCCCGAGAATGACGATCGCCACCGCCCCGGTAGAGGCGCCGGCGGAAATGCCGAGCACGTAGGGTTCGGCAAGCGGATTGCGCAGCAGCGACTGCATGATGGCACCCGACAGCGCAAGACCCGCACCGCAAAAGGATGCGACCAGCGCCCGGCTGAGGCGGTAGTCCCAGATAACAGTCTCGTGGATGCGGTTGAGCTCGATCGCGGTCCAACCCAACCGGTTGGTGATCGCCGCATAGGTCGTCGAAAGCGGGATCGGCAGGTCGCCGATCCCGACGCTGATCCCGACCACGAGACCGATGGCGGCGAGCGACGCCAGCAGCAGGCCGAACAGGACGGCAAACTGCCGCCCATTCTGCCGGCCCGTCTGCCGGCTTTGCTGCGGAATCGTTCGTGGCGTTTCGCTCACTTCAGGAGACCAAGCGCCTTGAGCTGCGAGGCCACCTGTTCGGCGCCGTAAATCGTGCGGATGGTCGGGTTCATCGCCTGACCGTCCATCACGACCATGGCCTTGTTCTTGACGGCCGTGATCTGGCTGACGGCCGGATCCGTGGTCAGGAACTTGATCTTGGCTTCCGGCTTGTCCAGCTCCCAACGGTTGCGGTCGAGATTGGCGACCACGATCACATCGGGATTGGCAGCGATGATGCTTTCCCATCCAAGCGTCGGCCATTCGGCTTCCGCAGTCACAGCATTCTTGCCGCCCAAGAGATCGGCGATAAAGCCGGAGGCCGCGTTCTTGCCGCCGAGATAGGCATCGGCGGTCGGCGACTGGCTGGAGAACCAGAACAGGTAGGAAAGTGTCTTGCCGTCCTTGGCAACGCTCGAACGAAGGGCAGCCTCACGCGCCTTGAAATCGGCGATGACCGCTTCGCCACGCTCGGAAACGTCGAAGATCTGCGAAAGCTCGGCGATCTCCTTATAGAGCAGGTCCATATTCCAAAGCTGGTCGCGGCTGCCGTATTCGTTCTTCACCTTTTCGGTGGAAAGGCAGGTGCTGGGCGAGATATAGGTAGGGACGCCGACTTTCTCGAAATCCTCGCGCTTGGCAACCTTGCTGGTCGGGCCGATCAGGCTCGGCAGCGCGGCGGCGGCAAAATCCGGGTTCTGCGCCAGAATGCTCTCGAATGTCGGGAATTCGACAGTCAGCAGCTTCACCTTGGCATTGGCCTCGGCAAGTTCCGGCAGAACCTTGCTCGGCCAGAAAGCCGTTCCGACCATCTTATCCTCGAGCCCGAGCATCAAAAGAATTTCCGCGCTGTTCTGGCCAAGCCCGACGGCCCGCTCCGGTGCCTTCTGGAAGGTGACGGAGGCGCCGCAATTGTCGATCGTCAGCGGATACTGGGTTGCCGCCTCGGCAAGATCGGCAGTCGCGAGACCAAGAGCGGCGCAGAGGCCGGAGACGGCCAGAAGAGACTTAATCGCTGTCACGAGAGTGGTTCCCTGTTGAAGGACGATGGGCGCACGCGCCCTATATCCACGCCGCCGGATCAAAACAAGATGAATTCAATCATCTTTTGAAGAACAGCCGCCGCGTCACGCTGTCCTACCGACAAAATGCCGCAACGGGGGCTTGTCGGTCTATGATAAATCCCTTAGAGACCGCCGCGGGAGGAGCGAAACACCAACAATTCCGAGGTGGCGATGCCTTCCAAGAACAATAACATTTCGTCCTCCACAAGCGGCATGGCGGTCAGCCGTCGCCAGCTTCTCGGCTCCGCTGCGGGCGGCGCTGCTGCACTTGGCGCGACGACGCTTCCGAGCTGGGCGCAAACCACTTCTCCCGAAAAGACGGTCGACGTTCTCCTCGTCGGCGGCGGCATCATGAGCGCCACGCTCGGCGTTCTCATCTCGCAGCTCGAGCCGACCTGGACGATCGAAATGATCGAGCGCCTCGACAAGGTCGCGATGGAAAGCTCCAACGGCTGGAACAACGCCGGCACCGGCCACTCGGCGCTTGCCGAACTCAATTATTCGCCGATGGACAGCAACGGCAATGTCCAGATCAACCGCGCAATCGAAATCAACGAAGCGTTCCAGGTCACACGTCAGTTCCTCGCCCACCAGGTGGATGTCGGCGTTCTGAAGGATCCGCGCTCGTTCATCAACTCGACGCCGCACATGAGCTTCGTCTGGGGCGAAGACAACACCGCGTTCCTCGCCAAGCGCTTCGAGGCGCTGAAGGCGAGCCCGCTCTTCTCCGGCATGGAATTCTCCAACGATCACGCCAAGATCGCCGAATGGGTTCCGCTGATGATGGAAGGCCGTGACGCGAACCAGAAGCTCGCCGTCACCTGGAGCCCGCTCGGCACCGACGTCGAGTGGGGCGAAATCACCCGCCAGTACGTGGCGCACCTGAAGGCCCAGCAGACGTTCACCCTGCGCACCTCGTCGGAAGTCGACGACATGCAGAAGAACGACGACGGCACCTGGACGGTCAGCTATTCCAACCGTGACACCGGCGCATCCGAAACGGTCCGGGCGAAATTCGTCTTTATCGGTGCCGGCGGCGGCGCATTGCCGCTTCTGCAGATGTCCGGCATTCCGGAAGGCGACGACTATGCCGGCTTCCCGGTCGGTGGCTCGTTCCTCGTCTGCGACAAGCCTGAGATCGTCGAACGCCACCTTGCCAAGGCCTATGGCCAGGCCGAGACCGGCGCTCCGCCGATGTCGGTGCCGCATCTCGACACGCGCGTGCTCGAAGGCAAGCGCCACATCCTGTTCGGCCCCTTCGCCACCTTCTCGACGAAGTACCTCAAGGAAGGCTCGCTGTTCGATCTGCCGGCTTCGGTCACGCTCGACAACATCTGGCCGATGGTCAAGGTCGGCACCGACGAGTTCGCGCTCGTCCAGTATCTCGCCGGCCAGCTGATCATGTCCGACGAAGACCGCTTCGAAGCGCTCAAGGTCTACTTCCCCAATGCCAAGGCCGAGGACTGGCGCCTGTGGCAGGCCGGCCAGCGCGTGCAGATCATCAAGCGCGATCCCGTCAAGGGCGGCGTGCTGAAGCTCGGCACCGAGATCGTCGCAGCCAAGGACGGCTCGATCGCAGCCCTTCTCGGCGCTTCGCCTGGCGCCTCGACCGCAGCCCCGATCATGCTCGACGTTCTGAAGAAGGTGTTCGCCGAAAAGCTGAAGACACCGGAATGGCAGGAACGCGTCCACACGATCGTTCCGAGCTACGGCCAGAAGCTGAACGACAACCCGGACATGCTTGCCAAGGCATGGGCCGCCACGGAAGCCCGTCTGCAGCTGGCCATCGCCTCCCCGGCGGTCAACGCAGCAGCCGCCGCCAGCGCAACGGTAACTCCCGCTGGCGACGTCAAGAAAGTCCCGGACATCGCTTTGTAATCGCGGCGGCCTGGACGGAATGAATGGAGCCGGGTGTCCGCAAGGACGCCCGGCTTTTTTGTGGTGCAATTCGGGCTGACAGCCACGGAAACGTTTCCTCTTTTCCACGGACAGTCACCGAACTAGGGTGTTCTGGATAGTTCAACCCGAGGATCCCCCATGGCCGATCTTTCCGCTTATCCGATCACCACCCGCTGGCCCGCCCAAAACCCTCAAGTCCTTCAGCTCTATTCGACGCCCACGCCGAATGGCGTGAAGGTTTCGATCATGCTGGAGGAGACAGGCCTGGCTTACGAGCCGCATTTCATCAATATCGGCGCGAACGAGACCTGGGAGCCGGAGTACCTGTCGCTCAACCCGAACGGCAAGATCCCGGCAATCCTCGATCCGGATGGTCCCGGCGGCAAGCCTCTGGCGCTGTTCGAATCGGGTGCGATCCTGATCTATCTTGCCGAAAAGACGGGACAGTTTCTGCCCGCCGACCCGGCCGGCCGTTACGAGGCGATCCAGTGGGTGATGTTCCAGATGGGCGGGCTCGGTCCGATGTTCGGCCAGCTCGGCTTCTTCCACAAATTCGCCGGCAAGGATTTCGAAGACAAGCGCCCGCGTGACCGATACGCCAAGGAGAGCGCCCGGCTGATCCGCGTGCTGGAAACCCGGCTCGCCGGGCGCGACTGGGTGATGGGCGACGAATACACGATCGCCGACATTTCCATGCTCGGATGGGTTCGCAACCTGATCGGCTTTTACGGTGCCGGCGACCTCGTCGGCTATGACGAGCTCGTCCATGTGCCGAAATGGCTGGAACGCGGCCTAGCCCGTCCCGCCGTGCAGCGCGGACTGGACATCCCGAAACGCCCCGCCTGACATTGCCAGCATGATGCGCTATCTCCTCGGGATCACCTGAGGAGATCACCATGCCGATCCCGAAACTGCCGATCGATGGGTCCTGCCGCTGCGGCGAAATCCGCTTCCGGATCAGTGCAGCGCCGCTGGTCACGATGGCCTGCCACTGCAAGGGTTGCCAGAAGATGAGCGCCAGCGCCTTCTCCTGCTCGGCCGCCATTCCTGCCGGTGGTTTCGAGGTCACAGCGGGAAAGCCTGTCATCGGCGGCATGCATGGCGACGATGTCCATCACTACCACTGCTCGCGCTGCAAGAGCTGGCTCTACACGAAGGCGACAGGGATGGACGGGTTCGTCAACATCCGGCCGACCATGCTTGACGATGCCGACTGGTTTGCGCCCTTCATCGAAACCTTCACCTCGACGAAATTCCCCTGGGCAAACACGGGCGCCACCCACAGCTTCGCGGAATTTCCGCCGATGGACGCTTACGAAGGGCTCGTCAGGGACTACCGGGCGCAGGCCGGGAGCGACGACCGATAACCCCATCGTGAGTGCATCGTGTCCCCGGAGCCGGCGTTGATTAACGCCCTGCTAACCACGACCGACTTGAATGCCGCAGCCGGCCTTAGCTGGCTGCAGCAACGATGGCGGGTTAATGAAAACAAACGGAAAAATCGGAACGCGCGCCAGAAGAGCCTTGCCCGCTCTCCTAGTCCTGATCGCCATCCTGGCACCGGTCGAAACGGGGGGCAGCGTGCCGCAGGCGCAAGCCGCGTTCAACGACGGCTGGAAGAAAGGCCGCTCGACCGGGTTTCCGATCCCCCGCTTTGTGTCGCTGAAATCACGAACGGCGCATATGCGCGTCGGACCCTCGCTGGATCACCCGACATCCTATGTCTATTCCGCCCGCGGCCTGCCGCTTGAGATCATCGAGGAATACGGAAACTGGCGGCGCGTGCGTGACCAGCAGGGCGCGAGCGGCTGGATGTTTGCAGCGCTTCTCTCCGGAAACCGCACCGCCGTGGTCGGCCCCTGGATCAAGGAGACGGTGCCGTTGCGCATCGCGCCCGCATCCGACGGGCGGCCGGTGGCGCAACTGCAAGCCGAGGTGAAACTCGATATCGTCAGGTGCGACGGCCGCTGGTGCCGCGCGCAATTGCAGAACCGGCGGCTTGCCGGCTTCGTCAGACAGGCGGACCTGTGGGGCGTCTATCCCGGCGAAACGATCGAGTAAGGCCTCAGCGCACCACGAAACAGGTCATCGACTTCGCCTGCAGCGAGGCGCAGGCGCTGGCGGCAACCTCCCGGCTGGCAAATCCGACAAACCGTGCGCGAAAATACTCGCGGGCGCCGTCCTTGTAACCCTCGACGCTTGGTGCCGCCGGGCCGAACCCGCCTGCGAGAACCGGCAGTGCCCGCTCCAGCATCGCGGTGGCTGCCCTGCGGCTGCCGGCGGCGGCAACCTGGATGCTCCAGCCTGCGGCGTTCGACGCGGCATCCACCTGCGACGCGGCGCTCGACGCATCGGCGACCCGCGCGGAAGGCAAGGGAACCGGCGGTTCGATACCGGTGCGCGACTGGGTTCTGCCGCCGGCACTGGCAGCGACAGTCCTCTGGCTCGACGATGCCATGCCGGGCGAAATCTGACGGCGCGGCTGTTCGGCATAGGAGAGGACCTGGCCCGCCGCCGGAGCTCCCGCCTGGCCCCCAGGCTGGACGCCGGGACGCTTTTGCGGCTCCGCCGTTGCCACAAGCGCACCGCCTGCCGGCCGCATCGGGTTGGTATACTGATCGAGCAGCGCCGCCATCTGGTCATCGCGCTTGCGGGCGGACTTGCCGCCCATCACCACGCCGATATAGCGCTTGCCGTTGACGACAACGGCGCTTGCCAGATTGTAGCCGGACGCGTTCACGAAACCGGTCTTGATCCCGTCCATGCCGGGATAGCGGTACATGAGATTGTTGTGGCCGCGGATGGTCCGGCCGCGGAACACGAACGACCGCATCGAAAACAGCTGGTACTCGCTCGGATAGTCGCGGATCAGCGACAAAGCCAGGATCGCCATGTCGCGGGCGGTGGTGATCTGGGCCGGATCCGGCAGGCCGGACGCATTGCGGAACACCGTCTTCGACATGCCGAGCGCCCGGGCTTTCGCCGTCATCATCGTCGCGAACCGTTCTTCCGAACCGCCAAGACGATCGCCGAGCGCCGCCGCCGAGTCGTTGGCGGATCGGATGCCGGTGGCAAGCACCGCCTCGCGCACGGACAGCGTCTCGCCGGGCTTCAGCCCCAGCTTGAACGGGATCTTCGACGCCGCGTTCGGCGTCATGACGATCTGCTCGTCCCAGGTCATCCGGCCGCTCTTGATCGCCTCGAAGGTGAGATAAAGCGTCATCATCTTGGTAAGCGACGCGGGGTGGTTGAGCACGTCGCCATTTTCGGACGCAAGAATCTTGCCCGCGCTCACATCATAGATGAAATGCGCGTAACCTGCCTGCGCCTCGGTCCGGCCGGCAGCGACCGCCAAGCATGACACCAGAAAAAACGACAGAACACGCAGCAGCCGAACCATTCTTCACCTTCTCGAATTTGCGGTGCGACCATAGGCGAGCGATACCGGCATGAAAATGGCGCTGCCGAATTTTACCCGGTATGATGTGTCTTTTTATGGGACACCGATCGGACGGCGACCGCGGCCTGCGCTGATCCAGTCGGAACGGATCGTCTTGTGCGAAGACGATAAATAAGCAACCCGTCCGTAAGATACTGCTCAAACTGCGGGCGGACGACAGCGCGAGAAATAAATCCTGACCGATTGTCGATGAATACATCGATCTGCTAAGAACAGTTCCACAAACCGGGGGCGGTTGACGGGATTGGGGCAGCCATTGCAGACCTACAGAAAAAACAACGACGTCGACAGGCCGGCAAGCATAGTCTTGTTTGCCGCAACGCTCTTGAATACGGCCCTTGCTTTCTCCAACAGCCTTCTGTTTCCGGTCAATTCGACTATCGCGTCCGTCGCTCAATTAGCCATTACTGCAGCAGCAATTGCTGTTGCTGTCCTGCGGCGGCCGCAGCTTCCGTTGAGCTTCTGGATCGCCTGCGCCTGCCTTGGTGTTTTTGCACTCTTGGCGTCGATCTGGAACGAGCTCAATTCCAAACATTACTACGACCTGATGGTCATCCCGATCTTCATCATCTTCGGAAGTGTCATCAGGCAATTTCCGTTCAAGGCCTTCAAGCTGATCATCGCTGCGGTCGGTGTCATCTGCTTTCTGGATGCGTTCCTGGTCGGCCTCTATACCACGCTGTTCAATCCCCTCTCGTTCTTCCGCAACACCCGCGTCTGGGTCTCCGACCAGCTCGCCAGCGGCTCGGACGAGATGGGGCTTTATCTCGGCGCCAACCGCGGCGGCGGAAGTTTCTTCGGCTTCCTGACCGATCACCGGATCGGTGGACCGTTTCTGGAACCTCTGTCGCTCGGATATTTCGCAGTCGTCGCCTGCATGTTCTTCGCCGTCTGGTTCCGGCACTACCCCTGGCAACGCGCGGGTGCATTTGCCGCCTGCCTGGTCCTGGCACTGCTGGCCGACTCGCGTGTGCCGTCCGCCATGATCATCCTCTTTTTCGGTCTGTCATGTCTCCAGTCGCATATCAGAATGGCATGGTCGGCTTGGGGTCCGGCCATCGTGCTGGTCGCGGCATTTTTCTTCTACATGATGAGTGATGGCCGGCTTGCCGAGTCCGAAACCCCTCGACGCATCGCCATCACATTCGATGTCGTCACCAGTACCAACATCTTCGAGTTGTTCTCGGGCGCCTTGAACGTGAGCCGGTTCGGCGACAGCGGCATCCTCTATCTCGTCTACGCTGCCACACTGCCAGGCATGTTGCTCTGCCTCTACCTCTTTTCAGGCGTCCTGAGTTCGACCCGCCTGACGCCGCCGATCCTGCCACTGATGGCATCGATCTACATCACCACGACGGCGCTGTTCGGCGGCGCGTTTCTCTCGATCAAGACGTCCGCACTTTTGGGAATCATGCTCGGAGCAGCATCGGTCGGCGCAGTTCGTTCCAAGTTGAAAGCACGATCGATGCGGAAACAGCCGGCTCCATTCAGTCAACCCGGCTACAAGCCCGACCTGGGAGCGGTCGGTCAACAAGCGACAAATTGACTGGTGCTAGATAAGCAAGAGGGCTGAGGCCAAAATTCCCCCTCACCCCTTCGTCAACGTCCGCCTTACCGCGTCCTTCCAGCCCTTGATCTTGGCAACCCGTGTCTTCGGGTCCATCTCCGGCTCAAACCGGCGTTCTCGCGCCCAGCTTTTGGCAAAAGCCTTGCGGTCTGGCCAGACGCCGGCCTTGGAGCCGGCGAGCCAGGCGGCGCCAAGGGCGGTGGTTTCGAGGATCTTGGGGCGATCGACCGGCGCGTCAAGGAGGTCGGAGAGGCGCTGCATCGTCCAGTCGGAAGCAACCATGCCGCCATCGACCCTCAGCACCGTGTCGCCGCTGCGGTTCTTCCAGTCGCGGCACATGGCATCCAAGAGGTCGCGGGTCTGGTAGCAGACGGCTTCGAGTGCCGCGCGGGCAATTTCCGCCGGTCCCGTCGCTCGTGTGAGGCCGAACATGGCGCCGCGCGCCTCCGCATCCCAGTGCGGCGCGCCCATGCCGGTAAAGGCGGGCACCAGATAGACGTCCTGCTGCGGATCCGCCTTTGCGGCAAGATCTCCCGATTTCGACGCCTTGTCGATGACGCCGATTCCGTCGCGCAGCCATTGCACGGCAGCGCCCGCGATAAAGATCGAGCCTTCCAGCGCATAGGTCGTCTCGCCGTCCAGCCGGTAGGCGATGGTGGTGAGCAGCCGGTTTTTCGAAGGCACCATGTCGCGTCCCGTGTTGAGAACGGCGAAACAACCGGTGCCATAGGTGGATTTCATCATGCCCGGTTCGAAACAGGCCTGGCCGATCGTTGCCGCCTGCTGATCGCCCGCAACGCCGAGGATCGGGATCTCGGCGCCGAACAGGGATTTTTCCGTCACGCCGAAATCGTCGGCGCAGTCCTTCACCTCGGGCAGCATGGCGGCCGGGATCTTGAGGATATCAAGCAGCGACTGGTCCCAGGCATTGTCGGCGATATTGTAGATCAATGTGCGCGAGGCATTGGTGGCGTCGGTGACGAAGCTCTTTCCCCCTGTCAGCCGCCAGATCAGAAACGTATCGATCGTGCCGAAGCAGAGTTCGCCCTTTGCGGCGCGCGCCCTCGCACCCTTCACGTTGGACAGCAGCCAGGCAAGCTTGGTGCCGGAGAAATACGGGTCGAGCAGCAGGCCGGTGCGCTTCGAGAATGTCTTTTCCAGACCCTCGCGTTTGAGCTTTTCGCAATAGGATGCAGTGCGACGATCCTGCCAGACGATGGCGTTGTGGATCGGCTTGCCGGTCTGGCGGTCCCACACGACGACGGTCTCGCGCTGGTTGGTGATGCCGATTGCGGCGATCTGCGATGCCTCAAGGCCTGCGGCCTTCAGCGCCTGCTTGACCGTCACGAGCACGCTCTCCCAGATCGCTTCTGGATCGTGCTCCACCCAGCCCGATTTCGGAAAGATCTGCGGAAACTCGGTCTGGCCGACACCGGCGATCTGCATTGTTTCGTCAAACACGATTGACCGTGTCGACGTGGTTCCCTGATCGATCGCCAGGATGTAACCCGCCATGCTGCCCTCCCTCACCATTTGCGCGTTGATCACGGTTTGAGCAGATGCCGCCGTCGCCGTCAAACCGCAACTCCCCGCCATGGAAGCTGGAATCGAGCGGGTGCCGCACCGTTATCCACAGGATCAGCGGCGAAACTGCTAAATTTCGCATTTGCCTTTTTGAGCGAGCGCCCTCTTTTGGACGCACCCATAGCTTTATGCGGTCTTTGGACCCCGCAGGGGGACTTGTATCTTCAAAAGGAGCCGGGATGAATCCGACCCCCCCGATGGCGCTGCAGCCTTTCAGGAAATCACTGACGGCCAAGATCTTCATGATCTGCTTTTTGTCCATCCACGTGCCCTTGATCGCCGTGATCGCCTATCTCGCGATCGGTTTCGAAACCCAGCCGCTCACGCTTCTTCTGTTGCTGCTCGGCGCCACGCTGATCGGCACCGTGGCCTGCCTTTCGGGCCTTTGGCTGCTGCTGCGGCCGCTCCGCAGCCTGACGCGCGCGGTCAAAACCTATCGCGACGAAGGCCAGCCGGTGCGGATGTTTTCCAAAGCCGATGATGAGATCGGCGTGCTCGCGACGGCTGTGACCTCGATGGTCGCCGAAGTCGAAACGCTGATGCAGAAGCTGCGCCACCAGGCGATGACCGACCCTTTGACCGGGCTTGGCAACCGCCGCTGGCTGAGCGAACGCGTTGCGCAGGAACTGGCACGCGCCGAGCGCCAGGCGGAACCGATCTCGGTCATCCTGTTCGATCTCGACAAGTTCAAGACCATCAACGACAGTCACGGACACGATGTCGGCGACCAGGTTCTGGTGGCAGCCGGCGAAATCGCCACCAATTATGTCCGCCCCTACGATCTCGCGGCGCGGATCGGCGGCGAGGAATTCTGCATCGTCTTGCCGAAGACGACCGAGACGGAGGCCGCCGATATCGCCGAGCGGTTGCGCGCAGCACTCGCGAAGACCACCGTCACGCCGCTCGCGCAAGGACGTCTCACCGCAAGCTTCGGCGTCTACCAGGGGGAGGCCGGCGAGAGCTTCGCACAGATGCTGCGGGTGGCCGATACGCTGCTCTACGACGCCAAGCAAGGCGGGCGCAACCGCGTGCGTCAGGCCGCCAGAAACACTGCCGGCAACCCGGCGCGATCCCCGTCTCACGCGCAGGCGACCCATGCCGCAACCGGTGCGGGCAAGCCGGCAAACTGAAGCTTGCTGCAAGGGCAAGGCTGGCGCCTGGCCCTTGCTCGCTCCCCTTCTTTCGGCACTCCTTGGCAATTGCCAGGGCGCAAGGTTTGAGCGTACCTTTCCGGTCGAGGCACCGCTCAAGCGCGGGCGCTTTGGCCTAGGGAGGGTTTTATAAAATGGCAAGAACCGTCGTCGTCACCGGCTCAACGTCCGGCATCGGTCTCGGCATCGCAAAGGGTTTTGCAGCCGCGGGCGATACGGTCGTGATCAACGGCTTTGGAGAAAAGGACGCAATCGAGGCCGCCTGCCGGATGCTCGACGAGGCGGGTGCCGCAACCGTCCTCTACCACCCGGCCGACATGACGAGGCCCGGCGAGATCGAGGATCTGATCCGGAGCACGGCGAAGACATTCGGAACGGTCGACGTCCTTGTCAACAATGCCGGCATTCAGCATGTGGCAAAGATCGAGGACTTTCCGCCGGAAAAATGGGACCAGCTGATCGCCATCCTCCTGTCATCCGCCTTCCACACGATGCGCCACGCGATCCCGCTGATGAAAGCGCAAGGCAAGGGCCGCATCATCAACGTCGCCTCCGCCCACGGCCTCGTCGCCTCGCCGTTCAAATCCGCCTATGTGGCCGCCAAGCACGGCATCATGGGCCTCACCAAAAGCGTCGCGCTCGAGGTTGCGCAATCCGGCATCACCGTCAACGCCATCTGCCCCGGCTTCGTGCTGACGCCTCTGGTCGAAAAACAGATCCCCGCCCAGGCCCGCGAAAAGGGCATCAGCGAAGCGCAGGTGCGAGACGAAGTGCTGCTGCGGCTACAGGCTACGAAGGAATTCGTCGCGGTCGAGGACGTGGCCGCCGCGGCGCTGTACCTCGCGAGCGATGCGGCACGAAGCATCACGGGGACGCATCTCTCGATCGATGGCGGCTGGACGGCGCAGTAGTTTGGGCGTGGGAGGCGATTGGGAGCGAGTGCAACTGAGGAAACGGCACGTCTCCGCTTCCCTCATTCCGTCTCCCTGCGCGTGCTCTCCGTGGCCGCGCGTTGTCCTCCCCACGACCCTCATCCCTGTGCTTGTCACAGGGATCCAGTCACGCGAAGTCTTTCGCGTGGAAAGGCTCTTCCGCGTCGCGGACGCGACGCTGCTGGATTCCTGTGACAAGCACAGGAATGAGGAGAGTTGGGCGGGTGTTGCGACGGAGACGCTAGGTGGTCGCTGCGGTGGAGAGATCCGGACAGCTGTCTCGGCGGAAAGGTTGCCTCCCGCGTCCCCGCCAAAAATATCTCCATCGACGTCGACCGCACTGCGCAGTAGACTTGCACGAAGCAAGCGATGTGGTGACGGCGCCACCCCCGTTTCCCTCATTCCTGTGCTCGTCACAGGAATCCAGTCACGTGAAGTCTTTCGCGTGAAAAGGCCCTTCCGCGTCGCGGACGCGACGCTGCTGGATTCCTGTGACGAGCACAGGAATGAGGAGAGTTGGGCGGGTGTCGCGGCGGAGACGTCGGGGCGTCGCGTCGCGGCAGAGACTTTGAGCGGATGCCTCGGCATCCGCGCCAATGAAATTGAAAGCAGAAGCCGGGAACGGCGGACGAAGGAGACAGATGAGTTCAGCGATCCGCTTCATTCTCAACACGGAAGAGTTGAGCCTTGGAGATTTCGGCCCCACGGAAACGCTTCTCGATTATCTGCGCCTCAGAAGGCGGCTGACGGGGACGAAGGAAGGGTGTGCCGAGGGCGATTGTGGTGCCTGCACGGTGCTGGTGGGGAGGCTGAGCGAACGCGGCCTGATCTATGAAAGCGTCAATGCCTGTATCCGCCTGCTCGGATCGCTGCACGGAACCCATATCGTCACGGTCGAACATCTGGCCGCAAAGGATGGCGTTCTGCATCCGGTGCAGCAGGCGATGGTCGATTGTCACGGCTCGCAATGCGGCTTCTGCACGCCGGGCTTCGTGATGTCGCTTTATGGGCTCTGGCTTTCCAACGAACAGCCGTCGCGCCAGGACATCGAAAGCGCCTTGCAGGGCAATCTCTGTCGCTGCACCGGTTACGAGCCGATCGTGAAGGCGGCCGAACAGGTGGCGGAAAGCCGCCCGAGCGCGCTGTTTGATCCGCTGGAACGCGACCGCACCGAAATCATGGGCAAGCTTTTCTCCATGCAGTCGGCGACCGATACGATCGTCGTGGAGAAAGACGGCGCCCGTTCCATCGTTCCGGCCTCGGTCGAGGCCTTTGCCCAAGTCTTTTCCGAAAACCCTGATGCAACGGTCGTGGCCGGTGCCACCGACGTCGGACTGTGGGTGACGAAGCAGCTGCGGTTGCTCGATCCTGTCATCTTCATCAACCACCTCAGCGAACTCAAGGCGATTACCATCGAGGATGGAGGCGTCTCCATCGGCGCCGGCGTCAGTTATGCAGATGCGCAAGGCGTGATGGACGCGGTGGTTCCCGCCTTCGGCCGGCTGATCGACCGGATCGGCGGCAGCCAGGTGCGCAACATGGGCACGATCGGCGGCAATATCGCCAACGGATCGCCGATCGGCGACACGCCGCCGCCCCTGATCGCGCTGGGTGCCGAACTGACGCTGCGTTCCCATTCCGGTCGCCGCACGATGCCGCTCGAGAATTACTTCATCGCCTATGGCAAGCAGGACCGGCAGCCCGGCGAGTTCGTCGAAAAGATCGTCGTGCCGCGCCCGGCAGAAGACAGCCATTTCGCCGTCTACAAGATTTCCAAGCGTCGTGACGAGGATATTTCGGCGCTGTGCGGCGCGTTTTACCTGATGCTCGATGCGGAAGGGCTGGTCGAGGAGATCCGCATCGCCTTCGGCGGCATGGCGGCAATCCCGAAACGGGCGACCCATGTGGAAGATATGCTGATAGGACAGCCCTGGAGCTGGGGCGTGGTATCGGCCGTGCGCGACGCGTTCGATGCGGATTTCCAGCCCCTGACCGACTGGCGGGCGACCGCTGAATACCGCAGCCTGACCGCCAAGAACCTGCTGACGCGGTTCTTCCTGGAGACCGCCGGAGCACCGAGCGAGCTGCACCGGTTCGAGCTGGAGGAAGCATGATGGACAACACAAGCTTTCCGATGAAACCCGTGATCGACGGCCCGATGCATGTGTCGCTGAAGCATGATTCGGCGCACAAGCATGTGACCGGGCAGGCCGAATATATCGACGATATTCCGGAACCCGCGGGCACGCTGCATGGCGGGCTGGGCCTTGCCGATCGTGCCCATGCCCAGATCGTGTCGATCGACCTCGAAGCCGTCAAGGCCGCACCCGGCGTCGTCTGGGTGATGACGGCGGACGATATTCCGGGGGCCAACGACGTCGGCTCGACCGGACGCCATGACGAGCCGCTGCTGGCGACCGATCTCGTGCAGTTCCACGGCCAGCCGATCTTTGCGGTGTTTGCGGAAACGCGCGACCAGGCCAGGCGTGCAGCACTTCTGGCAAAGATCGAGTATAGCGACCTTCCCCACTGGAGCGACATCGCAGGGGCCCGCGACAATGGCGCGCCATTCGTGACCGAACCGATGACGCTGAAGCGCGGCGAGCCGGAGGCCGAGATCGGCAAGCCGCCGCTTCGGGTCCAGGCCTCGATGGAGATCGGCGGCCAGGAGCATTTCTACCTCGAAAGCCACATCGCCTTTGCGATTCCGGGCGAGGACGACGACGTGATCGTCTGGTCCTCCACCCAGCATCCGAGCGAGGTGCAGCATATGGTGGCGCATGTGCTGGGCGTGCCGAACCACGCGATCGAGGTTCGCACGCGGCGCATGGGCGGCGGTTTCGGCGGCAAGGAGACCCAGGGCAACCAGTTCGCGGCCCTTGCGGCCGTCGCGGCAAAGAAGCTCAACCAGGCGGTCAAATTCCGGCCGGACCGCGACGAAGACATGTCGATGACCGGAAAGCGCCATGATTTCCGGGTCGATTACGATATCGCCTTCGACGAGGACGGCCGCATCCACGCGGTCGATGCGACCTACGCGGCGCGCTGCGGCTTTTCCGCCGATCTCTCCGGTCCCGTCACGGACCGGGCGTTGTTTCATGCGGATTCGAGCTATTTCTACCCGCATGTGCACCTGACGTCGCAGCCGTTGAAGACCCACACGGTGTCCAACACCGCCTTTCGCGGGTTCGGCGGGCCGCAGGGCATGCTCGGCGCCGAGCGGATGATCGAGGAAATCGCCTATGCGGTCGGCAAAGACCCGCTCGAGGTGCGCAAGCTCAATTTCTACGGACAGCCCGGCTCCGGCCGCACCACGACCCCCTATCATCAGGAGGTCGAGGACTGCGTCATCGCCCGCATCGTCGACGAACTAGAACAGTCGAGCGACTATCAGGCGCGGCGGCAGGCAATCCTCGAGTTCAACGCGCAAAGCCCCGTCATTCGCAAGGGCATCGCGCTGACGCCGGTCAAGTTCGGCATCTCGTTCACGCTCACCGCCTACAATCAGGCGGGCGCGCTGGTGCATGTCTATAACGACGGTTCGATCCACCTGAACCACGGCGGCACCGAGATGGGCCAAGGTCTCTATACCAAGGTGGCGCAGGTCGTGGCCGACGCCTTCCAGGTGGATATCGACCGGGTGAAGATCACGGCGACCACCACCGGCAAGGTGCCGAACACATCCGCGACGGCTGCCTCTTCCGGCTCCGATCTCAACGGCATGGCCGCCTACGATGCCTGCCGGCAGATCAAGGAGCGGCTGGTGGATTTCGCCTGCCGGCAGTGGAAGGTGGACAAGTCGGAGGTGGAATTCCTGCCCAACCGCATCCGCATCGGCGGCGACACGGTGCCCTTCGATACATTCGTGAAGGCCGCCTATTACGACCGGGTCCAGCTTTCTGCGGCCGGTTTCTACAAGACGCCGAAGATCCATTGGGACCGGGCGGCCGGAAAGGGCCACCCGTTCTACTATTTCGCCTATGGAGCCTGCGTGTCGGAAGTCTCGATCGACACGCTGACCGGCGAGTACATGATGGATCGCACCGACATTCTCCATGATGTCGGCAAATCGCTCAATCCAGCGATCGATATCGGCCAGATCGAAGGCGCCTTCGTGCAGGGCATGGGGTGGCTGACCACCGAAGAACTGTGGTGGGATGCCAAGGGTCGCCTCAGAACGCACGCGCCCTCCACCTACAAGATCCCGCTCGCCTCAGACCGGCCGAAGATCTTTAACGTGCAGCTTGCGGAATGGTCGGAAAACGCCGAACCGACCGTCGGCCGCTCGAAAGCCGTCGGCGAACCGCCGTTCATGCTGGCGATCTCGGTTCTCGAAGCGATCTCGATGGCGGTGGCAAGCGTTGCCGACTACACCGCCTGCCCGAGGCTCGATGCGCCCGCGACGCCGGAAAGGGTGCTGATGGCGGTCGAGCGGATGAAGGCTTTGGGGTGAAGAGCGATGCTGCAGCCGCATGAGCCCCAACCATGACCCTGCCGCTTGCCGCGTTTCTCGCCGCCAACCCCGCATCGGTCCTCGTCGCGATCGCGGAGGCGAAGGGCTCGACTCCGCGTGAGCAAGGTACGTTCATGCTGGTGAGCAGCACGGCGATCTGGGGCACGATCGGCGGCGGCCAGTTCGAATATATGGCGATCGACAATGCGCGTGCCATCCTGGCAGGCTCGGGCGCAGCGGTGATGGATATTCCGCTGGGGCCTGAGATCGGCCAGTGCTGCGGCGGTCGCACGAAACTCGTGTTTACCGTCGTGACGCCTGAAGTCGCTACGGATCTGCAAACCCGTATGCGCCGCGAAGAGGACACGCGCCCCGAAATCTACCTGTTCGGCTGCGGCCATGTGGGTCTGGCGCTGGCACGCGCCCTCGTGCCCCTGCCCTTTGCCGTCACGGTCATCGAGACACGCGCCGAGGCGCTGGAGGGACTGCCGCTAGAAGTGTCCGCAAGGCTGACCGCCATGCCGGAAGCACATGTGGCGGAGATTGCGCCGGGTGGCGCGGCTGTCATCCTCACCCACGACCATGCGCTGGATTTCCTCATCGCCGAACGGGCGCTTTTGCGGGCAGACCTCGCCTATGTCGGCATGATCGGCTCGGCCACAAAGCGCGCCACATTCTCGAACTGGCTGCAGCGGCAGACGGAGAACCGCGACATGAGTTCGGCGATGATGTCCAGGCTGACGCTGCCGGTGGGCAGTGTGTCGGCTGATGGCAGCGTCAAGGACAAGCGCCCGGCCGTGATCGCAGCGCTCGTGGCCGCCGAACTGTTGCACCGCGTCCCGGCCCGGCATCCGGTCGAAAGTGTCTCGGCGCGTTCTTCGGTCTGACACGCGCCTCACGGAAAGCGCTGGTAGCGATCCACCTCGGCCCACGCCTCCGAACGGAAGCGACGCTTGACGGTGCTGGGCGTGATCCTCTCGTCGAGCAGACCGAAGGCCCGCAGTTCGTCCTCGCTGACATTCTCCACGTCGCACCGCTGGCGGGAGCCCGAGATCATCGATGTCAAAAAACCCACGCTTGTTTTCAGGCGCAGAAATGCAGCGCGCAAACCACTGAACATGGCCGCTTCTCCCTTGTTGAGTCATCACTGATTTGATGTTTGTGCTTGGAAGATACGCGCAAAAATGCTCCGTTTCCAATGGAACATCCGTCTGTATGGATGAAGAGGGCTTATCCATGAAAATGTCGACGAACTTTCCGCTGAACGCCCTTCGCGTCTTCGAAGCGGCAGCGCGGCACCTGAGTTTCACCAAGGCCGGCGAAGAGCTGGGCATGACGCAGACGGCCGTGAGCTATCAGATCAAGCTTCTCGAGGAGACGCTCGGCGACCAGCTGTTCCTGCGCCGGCCGCGACAGGTGTTGCTGACGACCGCCGGCGAACGGCTGGCACCAAAAATATCGGAAGCGTTCGGCATCATGGACGAGGCTGTGGCGGGAACGAAGGAACTGTCAGAGAGCACGCTGGTCATCCACACGACCGCGACATTCGCATACCGGTGGCTCGCCCCTCATCTCGGCACATTCCAGATGCAGAACCCCGACATCGCGGTGCGGCTCGAAACCTCCCAGACCGTGGTGGACTTCACCCGGACCGAAGCCGACGTGGCGATCCGCAGCGGCACCGGCCACTGGCCGGGACTGACCTCGCATTTCCTGATGAAGAGCGATTTTACGCCGATGCTGAGCCCGGTGCTGGCCGAAACGATCGGCGGCGTTCGCGAGCCGGCCGACATCCTGAAGCTGCGGATCATCGACGCGGGCGATGTCTGGTGGCGGCTGTGGCTTGCCGCGGCCGGCATTCCCGATGCGGATCTCGGGGGACGACCCAACAGCCGTTTCGGGGCACAGGCTTTCGAGGCGGCGGCCGCGATCGCCGGACAGGGCGTGGCGATCCTGAAGCCCGAATTCTACGCCGACGACGTTGCACTCGGACGACTGATCCAGCCGTTCGAACTGAGGGCCTCGGACGGCAACGACTATTGGTTCGCCTATCAGGAGACGCGGCGGCATTCGAAGAAGATCCGCGCCTTCCGTGATTTCATGCGCCTTATGATGCCGAGTTTCAGAGACTGATCATGCTGGTCGTTCAAAAGCCCATGTCGGGCGCGTAGAAACAGCGCAGCGTGTCTTCCGTCGGATAGAGACAGATGTGATATTCGGAATCGGTGCTGCGACGGGCCGCGCTCTGCGGCAGCTGGAAATCATGGGTGCGGGTGACCAGACGGTGGTCACCGGGCTTCAGGATGATTTCGTAACCGCCGCTTGTGATCCTGACATTCCTGGTCGGGATCCTCTGGCAGTCGCCGGTATGATTGTTGCCGTTGCAGCAGTAGGAATCGTACTTGAAGCCGCTCACGGCCTCGTGCGCCCGCCCCTGAGCAGTGGGAATGCTCAACGTGGATACACCGGATACAAACGCAATCACCGCGCCCGTTGGAAGGCACCGCCTGCTCGGCGTCATGTCACTACGCATAAGCCTGTTCTCCGTTGATGAATGTCATCTCCGGCGACGCGCTCAACGCAATACCCGGCACCGCCGGAGGACTTGCAAAGCTTACAATACGCGAGTCGGCTGGTGCCGCTAAACAAAATAGTGCGGCGCACAACTTGCGTATTAGATTTTTCTTAAAGAAACGCCAGTTACGCAGGCATTCAGAGGTGCGAGACCATCCGGTGCAGCTGGGCGGCGATCTTGGCGGCATCGTAGGGCTTGCTGTAGAACACGCTGCGGGCCGGCATATCGTCCTTGCCAAGCTTCACATGGCCGGACACGATGATGATCTCGATCGGCGGCCAGCGGTCGCGCACCATGGCGGCCAACCGCATTCCGTTCATGCTGCCCGGCATATCGATGTCGGTAAAGACGATGCGGATATCCTTACGTTCCTGGAGAATTTCGACTGCCTGATCGGCACTTCGAGCCTCGACTGCTTCGAAACCGGCTTCTTCTACGAGGTCCGTCGCCATCATCAAGAGCAGCGGTTCGTCCTCAACTACGAGTACGACGTGCCTTGAAGGCGGGGTAAGTGATCCCATTCAGATATCTGCCTGCTGGAGCTGAGGGAGAGACGCGTGCATCTGGGCGACGAAGCCCGATGGTTCATAACGAACGTTAACGCCGCCTGTTCCGGCCAGTCCCATACGAATAAGTTTCGATCCAAACCCATTGGCCTGCGGTTCGGCAACCTGGGGCCCGCCGCTTTCCTGCCAGCTGAAGTTGAACGACGAAAGATCGCCCTCGCCTTCCACGTGCCAGTTAATGGCAACGCGGCCTGTCGTGTTGGAGAGACTGCCATACTTGATCGCGTTGGTGGCGAGCTCGTGCAGCACGAGCGACAGCGACAGCGTACCCTTGGGTCCAAGCATGATCGGGTCGCCGACAATGTCGATCCGCTCGCGCACGGAGAGACGGTCAAGCGTCTTTTCAACGACGTTGGAAACGGGGGCACTACTCCAGTTGCGCTCGAGAAGGATTTCGTGCGCGGTGCTCAGCGCATGCAGGCGACGCTCGAAAGCATCCACGTGGTTGCGTTCCTTAACCGGACGCAGGGTCTGGGAGGCGATGGCCTGCACCATGGCAAGCGTGTTTTTCAGACGGTGCCCGAGCTCACGCTGCAGGACCATCTGTTCGGCCTCGGCATGCACGCGGGCAATCGCGGCCTGGATGCGATCGCCAAAGCTGCGCAGGAAAGCCAGTTCTTCGGTGCTCCACGCATAGGGATGCGTGTGATGGGCGAACACGACCAGATTGAAACGCCCCTGATCCATGATCGGCACATTGACGAGGACGCGGATATCCAGATCCAGCAGTGCCTGCGCATTGTCGCGGGTTCTCGGGTCCTGCGTGACATCGGGGATGACGACGGGGTTGCCAAGCCTCAGATCGTTGATGAACGAGCCGTAATCGCGGAAGTGATGCCGGCCGGAAAGAGACACGACACCGGGCGCGGTCCATTCCGGCTGCATCATCACCGTCTCGTCAGCAAGGTTGACGATGCCGAAACCGGCGCGGGTGGCGTCCAGTGCCTTGGCCATCAGGTCGGCCGCCGCCATCGCCATGGACTCTGTGTCGGTCAGATGATTGAGACGGTCGCCGAGATCGAGCAGAGCCTGGACGCGGGCGGCCGCCCGCTTGATGACTGTGACGTCCTTCACCGCACCGATCATCTTGATCGGCCGTCCGCTCTCGTCGTGAACGAAACTGGCGGTGCGCGAAATCCAGCGGATTCCGACATCCGTGTTGATGCGATACTCGACGTCGAGTGAATCCGTGGCCTCCCGACGGCCGAGGTCGCTCGACTGCAAGCCCCGGTCGCTCTCCACGACCATTCCCTCAAACAGGGAGGACGGATAGATTGGTGCGACGGGCAGATGGAAGATGCGGCAAAAGGCCGGCGACGTCTTGGCCTGACCGGTCTCGATATCCACTTCGAACGTGCCGACGCCGCCAGCCTCCTGGGCAGCCAGCGTCTCGTTTGCAGCGGCCCGCATATGCGATGTCAGGCTCTTCTGCCGGCGAAACAGATCGTCCTTGCGCTGCGACAGCCGGCGCGCTTCAAACAGCGCAATCACCTGGCCTGCAAGCGCGCGCAGTCCTTCGCGCTGTTCGTTGTCGAGACCGTGCGGCCGCGGCACACTGTCGATGACGCAGAGGCTGCCGATGGTGATATTGTCGGGCGTGATCAGCGGTGCGCCTGCGTAAAAGCGGATGAATGGCTCGCCGGTCACCAGCGTGTTGTCGCGCGTGCGCGGATCGTCCTTGAGATCGGGAATGATCAGAAGATCGGAACTGGCGAGCGCATGGCGGCAGACCGACTGGGAGAGCGGCGTTTCAGACGGGCTGAACCCGACACGCGCCTTGAACCACTGGCGTTCCGCATCGACAAGACTGATCAGCGCCACCGGCGCCTTGCAAAGCGCGGTGGCGATCTGGACGATCCCGTCGAACTCCGGTTCAGACGGAGAATCCATGATGTCGTAGGCTTCGAGGGCCTCGAGACGATCGAGAAGGGCGGCGTGTTCGTCGAGATCGGCGATGAGCAAGGGAAACTCTGAAAATTGCAATTGACGCTAAGATAGGGCGCAAAAATGATTTGTCACCACTGCACGGTCACTGCTGCTGCTCAACCGCGTATACCGCGGGTTGAAACAAATTGCCTAACTGATCATTCATAAGTAACAGCTAAGAAATACGCAGACAGAGACTCACATTCTGGGACATCATGGCCTTGAACGACGACGCGACGCTGCGGCAGATGGCCGGGCTGATGGAAGTTGCAGGCGTCCTGATCGCAGTGTTCGATCAGGACGACAGGCTACGTTTCGCCAATCGTGCGTTCCGGGACGCCTGGTGCCTCGACGAGACCGAAAATCCGCTCTGGTCGGAGATGATGCGCCGCAATTTCCTGTCAGCGCGCGGCACGGTCATCAAGGCGACGGATTTCGAGACATGGCTGCGCTCCACCCTTTCGCGGCGCGGCAAGACCGGCTTTCGCGCCTACGAAACCGACCTTCACGACGGCCGCTGGCTCTGGATGACGGAAACCATGCAGCCGAACGGCTGGATGCTGTGCGTTGCAAGTGACATCACCTCGATGCGCCCCGACGAAAGAACGCTCCGGCAGGACCGCGACGACGCGATCAGGGTCTCCCAGATCGACGAACTGACCGGCATTCCAAGCCGGCGGTTCGCGATGGCAAAGATCGACGATCTGTTGCGCTCGCAAGGTGGGGCGCCATCGCAGCCGGCCGGATGCCTGGCCGTGCTCGACATCGACAATTTCAAATATATCAACGACCGTTTCGGCCATTCGGTCGGCGATGCGGTGCTGAAGGACTTTGCCAAGACACTGCACAGCCATGTGCGAAAGACCGACGTACTCGGCCGTGTCGGCGGCGAGGAATTCGTGCTGATCCTGCCCAATGCATCACCGGAAAACGCGCTGACGATCGTCGGCAAGATGCTGGAGGCGGTGCGTCACTCGCGGCCCGTCGCGGAACAGCAGAGCTTCCGCTACACGTTTTCTGCAGGCATCGCGTCCGGCGACAGCGGCGATAGCGCCGCCGACCTCTACCGGCGCGCCGACTTGGCCCTTTATGCCGCCAAGATGCGGGGCCGCAACCAGGTCTGCCTCGATCCGGAAACACGCCTGGGACGGATTACTGCCGCTGTCTGACAGCCTCAGGATGTCGAGTATCTGAGGACACCTGCAATCCCCGAATTTGGATCGGCACCCGTATCGGCCGGATGACGGACGCCGTCCATGACCGTCACTTCGGGGAAATCGAACGGACTGACACCTTCGATGCAGGCGACATTGATGCCGAACTGCTCCGGATTTGAGCGTCGCTGGTGATGGGTATAGATGCCGCAGGTCTTGCAGAAATAGTGTTTCGCAGTCCCCGTATTGAACTGATAGAGCGTCAGGCTGTCCTCGCCTTCAAGGATGGTGAGATCGCTCAGCAGCGCAGAGGCAACGACGGCTCCCCGCATGCGGCAAAACGAGCAGTCACAGCGCCGGATCGTGTTGAACCCATCCGACAACTTGACCCGCAAGCGCACCGCGCCGCAGTGGCACGAGGCATGATGGGGTTCTGCGGTTTCGCTCATGGGTAGCTCCTCGATCCTGATTGGCCCAAAAGCTAGTCCGGATGGACGGGCACGGCAACCTCGTCCGCTCCCCTCATCGCCATATGATCTGTATCGCAATGACGGTGGCGTCCGCCCCTCTTCCCTCTCCGCGATTTTTTCCCCAAAGTGCGCTGCAGGGGAACTGAATCGGGAACACACGGAATGTACGAATACGCGATCGCCTGGGAATGGCTGAGCTTTGCAGCGCGCTGGTTTCACGTCATCACTGCGATCGCCTGGATCGGCTCGTCCTTCTACTTCATCGCGCTTGATCTTGGGCTGGTGAAGCGGGCACATCTTCCCGTCGGCGCCTATGGCGAGGAATGGCAGGTGCATGGCGGCGGGTTCTATCACGTCCAGAAATACCTGGTGGCGCCGGCGCAGATGCCGGAGCACCTGACCTGGTTCAAGTGGGAAAGCTACGCCACCTGGCTCTCCGGCTTCGTGATGCTGTGCATCGTCTATTATGGCGGCGCAGACCTGTTCCTGATCGACCGCACGGTGATGGACCTGTCATCCCTGCAGGCGATCGGCCTTTCGCTGGCGTCACTCGGTATCGGCTGGGTCATCTATGACCAGCTGTGCAAATCGCCTGTCGGTAAGAACACCTGGGCGCTGATGGGCATTCTCTATGTGGTTCTGGTCGCGATGGCCTGGGGCTACACGCAGATCTTTTCCGGCCGCGCCGCCTTCCTGCATCTCGGCGCCTTCACCGCCACGATCATGTCGGCCAACGTGTTCATGATCATCATGCCCAACCAGCGCATCGTCGTCGCCGACCTGATCGCCGGACGCACGCCCGATCCGAAATACGGCGCGATTGCCAAGCAGCGTTCGCTGCACAACAACTACCTGACCCTGCCCGTCATCTTCTTCATGCTGTCGAACCATTATCCGCTGGCGTTTGCCACCCATTTCAACTGGGTGATCGCGGCGCTGATCTTCCTGATGGGCGTGACGATCCGGCACTGGTTCAACACTACCCATGCGCGCAAGGGCAAGCCGACCTGGACCTGGCTGGTGACGGTGCTCCTGTTCATCACCATCATGTGGCTTTCGACGGTGCCGAAAGTGCTGACCGGCGAGACCGAGATATCGAGCGCATCGGCCATGACGCCGATCCAGCAGACATTCGCATCCGACACGCATTTCGTCGCGGCGCGCAATGTCGTCCAAGGGCGCTGTTCGATGTGCCATGCGGCGGAACCGGTCTGGGAGGGCATCACATTCACGCCGAAATCGGTGAAACTGGAAACCGATGCGGAGATTGCCGCCCACGCCCGCGAGATCTATATCCAGGCCGGCCGGAGCCACGCCATGCCGCCAGGCAACGTGTCCGCCATCACCCTCGAGGAGCGCCTTCTTCTCGTTGCGTGGTATGAAAGTGCAATAGCGTCGAAATAGAGTTTTAGATGACCGATTCCCTGATCCGCGGCCGCCTTCTTTCATTCAAGCGTGCGCCCCTCGCGATGACCGATACCGACAGCTATTCGTACGAGCACGACGGCGCCCTCCTCGTGTCCGGCGGCCGGATCACCGCAACCGGCGACTACGCGCAGGTCAAGGCGCAGGCGCCAGCCGATATCGAGGAGATCGATCACCGGCCGCACCTCATCCTGCCGGGGCTGATCGACACCCATGTGCATTTTCCGCAGATGCAGGTGATTGCGTCCTATGCCGGCAACCTTCTGGAATGGCTCAACACCTACACATTCCCCGAGGAATGCCGCTTCGTCGAGAGCGATCACGCGACGCGCATCGCCACGCATTTCTACGACGAGTTCCTGCGCCACGGCACGACGACGGCGGTTGCCTATTGCTCCGTCCACAAGACTTCCGCCGACGCGTTTTTCGCCGAGGCGATGAAGCGCAACATGTGCATGGTCGGCGGCAAGGTGATGATGGATCGCAATGCGCCGCAGGGCCTGCTCGATACCGCCGAGATGGGCTATGACGAAACCAGAGCCGTGATTGCCGAATGGCATGGCAAGGGCCGCAACCACGTCGCCATCACGCCCCGCTTTGCGATCACCTCGACGCCGGGCCAGATGAAGGCGGCGGAAGCGTTGGCGCAGGAATTTCCCGACCTGTTCATCCAGACGCACCTCTCGGAAAACCACGACGAAATCAAGTATACTGCCGAGCTCTATCCGGAAGCGACGGACTATACCGACATCTATGCCCGCTACGGCCTGCTGGGGAAAAAGACGCTGCTCGGCCACGCCATCCATCTCTCCGAGCGTGAGGCAGATGCGCTGTCGGAAGCCGGCAGCATTGCCGTGCATTGCCCGACCTCCAACCTGTTCCTCGGTTCCGGCCTGTTTCCGCTGAAAGCGCTGAGACGACGGGAAAAGCCGGTCCGGGTTTCCGTGGCCACCGATATCGGCGGTGGTTCCAGCTATTCGATGCTGAAGACCATGGACGAGGCCTACAAGATCCAGCAACTGCTGGGCGAACGTCTCAATCCGCTCGAAAGCTACTACCTGATGACCCGCGGCAATGCCGAGGCGCTGGGCATGGAGGCCGACATCGGCACGCTCGACATCGGATCGATGGCCGACCTCGTCATCCTCGACGCCGGATCGACACCCGCAATGCGGCTTCGGATGGAAACGGTGAAGACCCTGCCCGAAGAGCTGTTCCTGCTGCAGACCATGGGCGACGACCGCGCGGTGGTGGAAACCTATGTTGCGGGCAAGGCGATGAAGACGGGGCTGGGCGGCGATGAAGTGCAGACTGGTGCCGTGGAGGCCTGACGTCTCGACGTAGCCTGGCTGTCGGGACAGGATACCCCATCCCTCCGGGCGCCACCGGCGAACGAAACACCAAGTCTAGAATCCAGTCGTGATGCATTTTCACTGTAATATCAGCGCTTAATTATATTTAAACTATAACTTATTACGCCTGTCTGCGACAGAATATCCCCTGGCAGCCATGAAGGCAGAGCGCAGCTGTCATGCCACACAAGTTTGCCTGACCAATCGATCAGTTTGCATGCGCTCCAGCGATCCCGGCTGGCGCCAGCAACGCTGATGGAATGGAGGCTTCTCCGCTACTCCACGAGGGGTTATATGTCGTTTTTGAAAAATGCGAGTATTCGCACCAAGATACTGTCTGTCCTTATCCCGCTCTGCGTCGTTGGCCTGGGCGCTACAAGCTTCGTTGCAAGCCGCTACAAGGCTGCCGATACCAGCTACTCCGATTTTATTTCGACAGACACCGTTGCGGCTGTGGAAATGGCCCGCGCCAACCGCAATCTTGCGGCGACGGGCTATGCCGCCTACCAGACCCTTGCCTATCCCAGGGGCAGCGAGGGGATGACGGCTGCCACTGCTTTCTACAAGGAAAGCAAAACCAACCTGATGGTGCGTCTCGAGCATATCCGTACACTCGTGCCAACCAGAGCGGCAGACCTCGACCCGCTCGTGACCCGCGTCAAGGCAGTCCTTACGCTGACTGACGAGGCTGTTGCCCTCGGTGAAAACGACCAGGACGAAATCGCCAAGGCAGCTCTTGTGAAGGTCGATCAGCAGGTTCTGCCGCTGGCGAAGGACCTCGCGGCATTCCTCGAGCGGTTGAGCGCAGATGTGAATACCAAGAGCAACGCGATCACCGACGAAACGAACTCGACGATCTTCAACGCACTGCTCGTTCTCGCAGTCGTGTTTTCGGCCGGTATCGTCGGAGCGCTCCTCGTCTCCGCCAAGGGCATCACCAAGCCGATTGCCAACCTGCGCGAACGCATGGCGTCGTTGGCACGGGGTGAAACAGAGGCACCGATCGAAGGTCAGGATCGCCGCGACGAGCTTGGCGCCATGGCGGCAGCCGTTGCCGTGTTCCGCGACAACGCGCTGGAGCGCATCCGCCTCGAGCGCGAAGCCGATGCCAACCGGAGCCTGTCCGATCGCGAACGCATCGAACGCGACGCGCAAAAGGCAAAGGACGCAGCTGACACACAGTTCGCGGTGGACCAGCTTGCCGGCGGACTGGCGAAGCTTGCACAGGGTGATGTCGCCTACCGCCTCGACACGCCGTTCGTCGCGCATCTCGATGCACTGCGCAACAACTTCAACGATTCGGTTGCCAACCTTCAGGAAACCCTGCAGGCCGTCGGCAACAATGCCCGCGGCATCGACGGCGGCGCCAATGAGATCCGTGCGGCCGCCGACGATCTGTCCAAGCGCACCGAACAGCAGGCTGCATCGGTCGAAGAAACCGCAGCCGCCTTGGAGCAGATCACCACCACGGTGAAGGATTCCAGCAAGCGCGCCGAAGAAGTCGGCAACCTCGTCACCAAGGCCCGTGCCGGCGCCGAGCGTTCCGGCGCAGTCGTGCGCGATGCGGTCACCGCCATGCAGGGGATCGAAAAGTCCTCGGGCGAGATCTCCAGCATCATCGGCGTCATCGACGAAATCGCCTTCCAGACCAACCTTTTGGCCCTAAACGCCGGTGTCGAAGCCGCGCGTGCCGGTGAAGCGGGCAAGGGTTTTGCCGTCGTCGCACAGGAAGTCCGCGAACTCGCACAGCGGTCTGCCAAGGCCGCCAAGGAGATCAAGGAACTGATCACCGCATCAAGCGAGCATGTCCGCTCCGGCGTCCACCTCGTCGGCGAGACCGGCAGGGCGCTGGAAGTCATCGTCGCCGAAGTCCAGGAGATCAACCGGCACGTCAACGCAATCGTCGACTCCGCACGCGAACAGGCGGTCGGGCTGCAGGAGATCAACACGGCGGTCAACACGATGGACCAGGGCACCCAGCAGAACGCCGCCATGGTGGAAGAATCGACTGCGGCCAGCCACTCGCTTGCCAAGGAAGCAGCCTCGCTGAACGACCTCCTGTCGCGCTTCAACCTCGGCCAGGGCGAAAACCGCTCCGCATCGGTTGGCCGTCGCGGCCATGCTCCGTCGGCTCCGATGGCCGTATCGCCGGCCTCGCGCCAGACACCATCGCCGGCACGAGCACTCGGCAACCGCATCGCTTCAGCCTTCGGCGGCGGTTCGTCATCGGCCGCGGCACAGGCCCAGTCCTGGGAAGAATTCTGAGGCTCAGCCACAAAACCCGGCCACAGATTGAGTAAACTACGACGGGCGGCCTTGGCCGCCCGTTTTCCGTTGCGGCGCGGCACCTGCGGTGCGGTTGAGAAAACTGCTCCCCCAAACCGACGTTTCCGCTGGCAAGGTCGCCCGGATATGGTAGTTGTCGGACAACCATCGAGGAGGAAGTTTTGCGCATGTCCAAGCCGCTGACCATTGCCGATCTGAAGACCATGGCTCGCCGTCGTGTGCCCAAAATGTTCTTCGATTATGCCGATAGCGGCGCCTGGACCGAAGGCACATACCGTGCCAACGAGGATGACTTTTCCAAGATCAAGCTGCGCCAGCGGGTGCTGGTCGACATGACCAACCGATCGCTGGCAACGACGATGGTGGGACAGGCGGCGGCGATGCCCGTGGCGCTCGCGCCGACCGGAATGACCGGCATGCAGCATGCCGATGGCGAGATGCTGGCAGCCCAGGCGGCCGAAGAATTTGGCGTTCCCTTCACGCTGTCCACCATGAGCATCTGCTCGATCGAGGATGTGCGCTCGGTCACCACCAAGCCGTTCTGGTTCCAGCTCTACGTGCTGAAAGACCGCGGCTTTATCGAACGGCTGATCGGCCGCGCCAAGCAGGCCGGCTGCTCGGCGCTGGTCGTCACCGCCGATCTGCAGATCCTCGGCCAGCGTCATAAGGACATCAGAAACGGCCTGTCGGCGCCGCCCAAATGGACGCTGAACAGCGCGCTGCAGCTGGCGACCAGGCCGCAATGGTGCCTGGAAATGCTGCGCACCAAGCGTCGCGGCTTCGGCAATATCGTGGGCCATGCCAGCAACGTTTCGGACCTGTCGTCGCTTGGTGCCTGGACCGCCGAACAGTTCGACCCGCGCCTCTCCTGGGACGATATCCGCTGGATCAAGGACCTGTGGGGCGGCAAGCTGATCATCAAGGGCATTCTCGACGAGGAAGACGCACGCGCCGCAGCCGATACCGGCGCCGATGCGATCATCGTCTCCAACCACGGCGGCCGCCAGCTGGATGGCGCCCCCTCCTCGATCAGCATGCTGCCGAAGATCGTCGAAGCCGTCGGTGACCGTATCGAGGTGCATTTCGACGGCGGGATCCGCTCCGGTCAGGATGTGCTCAAAGCCGTGGCGCTGGGGGCCAAGGGCACCTATATCGGCCGCCCCTTCCTCTATGGCCTCGGCGCGATGGGAAAGCCGGGCGTGACTGCAGCGCTCGACATCATCCGCAAGGAAATGGACATCTCGATGGCCTTGTGCGGAAAGCGCGATATCGAAACCTGCGGCCGCGACATCATTGCCGACGTGAGGTTCTGATTTCTTCTTCTGAGCCTAGGCCCACAGTCTGCCGCAGGGCCAGGCCTGGGACGACCGGGTCGATGCCTGGGCAATCCGTGCCGCGAGCATGTCGAGCATTTTCGGCAGGTCATAGGGTTTGGGAATGAACGCGCAGCCGGGTTGAAGCTCGGCTTCGCACAGGACATGACCGCCTGACGTGACGATGACGGCGGTATCCCGGTAGCAGCTGCAGATCAGCTTCATCAGGTCGAAACCGTCGAGGGCGCCGGGCATGTCGATATCGGTAATGACCGCGTCAACGGTTCGGGACTGCCCAAGGACGGCCACCGCCTCGAGCACGTTCGATGCCTCGAGAACCGTATAGCCGGCATCCTCCAAAGTGTCTGCCAGATGCAGCCGGATTAGGGGCTCATCTTCTACGACAAGCACGGTACGCTGATACAAAGCCATGTTCGCCTCCGATGTAGTTCGCTCCCTCAACGCCTGCCATCTGATTTCGATGTGTCCCGTCCGTCAGTCTTTGCTAACAATATTAATAAAATGCGAACAATCGCATATTCGCCGCGTCTGCCGGTGGAACCGCGCCCCGTTCCTGCCCGTTCGAAGCCTTGGAGGATGGCCCTAACAGCATCGCTTACAAGGAGAATTTCATGCAGCGCTTCAGCGAAAAAGTCGTCATCGTCACGGGCGCGGGATCGGGCATCGGCAAGGCGACCGCAGAACGGTTTCTGGATGAGGGCGCCTTCGTCGTGATCGCCGGCCGCACCCCCGAAAAGCTCGAGGCGGTTGCAGCGCCCTACCCCGAGGACCGCGTTCTCGTGCAGGCCTGCGACATGGCGGACGAGGACCAGGTGAACGATCTGGTCGAGGCCGCGGTCAAGACGTTCGGTCGCGTGCACACTCTCGTCAACAATGCAGGTGTAGCGGTGCAGGGCGATGTGTCATCGCTGTCGACCAGCGACTGGCGCAAGGTGATGGCGACCGATCTCGACGGCGTGTTCTTCGCAAGCCGCGCGGCAATCCCGCATTTGAAGACGACCAGAGGCTCGATCGTCAACGTCGCGTCTGTTTCCGGCACCGGTGGCGACTGGGGCATGGCGGCCTACAATGCCGCCAAGGGTGGTGTCGTCAATCTCACCCGGGCGATGGCGCTGGATCACGGCAAGGATGGCATCCGCGTCAACGCGGTCTGCCCGAGCCTGACCCGCAGCGGCATGACGGACAGCATCATGGACAACCAGGAACGGCTGGCCCAGTTCAACGCGCGCTTTGCGCTGGAAGGCCCCTGCGAGCCGGCCGATATCGCCGCCGTGATCGCGTTTCTGGCGAGCGACGATGCGCGCTTCGTGACGGGCGTCAACCTGCCGGTCGATGGTGGAATCTCTGCCTCCAACGGCCAGCCTTCGAAGTAAGGCGGAGGCCACGGCGAAAGGCGGCTGAGGCTCAGGAGCACCAGCCGGATTTGCCGGCGCCCGGGCGTTTCGCCAATCCCTCGTTGACGAGGATATCGGCGAGCGAGCGGCCGTTGCGGGTGACTTCGCGCAACTGGTGACCATCGACCGCCGCATCGTTGCCGCGCCAGCTCATCAGGTCGAACGGGCCGGAATCGAGAAATGCGCGGACCCGGAGCTTGGCATCGCTCGCCTTGATCCGCTCGGCCTCGCAGCGGGGCTTGGCGATATTGGGAACTTCGACGCCGACCAGCCGGATCTTCTGGCCATGGAAGACGAACCGGTCGGCGGACACGACGCAGTCGTCCTGCTTGGCGGTGCCGCAGAGAAAGAACTTTGCCTCATAGGCACCGGCAAGCTTTTCACCCACTCTCGGCTCCCCCGGCTGAGCCGCCGACTGTGCGGCAACCGCGTCCAGGCCCGGCTTGCCGATCGGCGCCGGCGGAATGATCGCCGCCGTCTGGCTCTGGTCTATCGCAGCCGCCGGCCGCGGCGTGACCGGGCGCTGCAGAGGTGCTGCGGCGACGACCGGTTTGGGCGGTACCGGATTGTCATCGCGCTGCACCGGCTTCGAGGCTGTCTGAACGGGCTTTGAAGAGGTGAGACTGCTCACGAAGCGGCGCGCGGCAGTCGAATGATCATAAAGCGCGATCGAGCCGCCGACCACGACAAGGGCTACCCCCCAGAGCCAGAGCGACCCGCCCGAACGCGAGGAAGAGCGTTTGGTCGCGGCGCTGCGCTTGCGTTTCGCAGCCGGTTTTGCGCGTGATTGAGCCATCGAATCATCCCCTGTCTCGTCGCAGGGGAGTATCTGGAAGAAGCCTTGCGGAATGGTTTCCGTCGGAATTTTAGCGGTGGATAGAGAATTGAAGGGGCATGGGCGCGGCCCGACCGACCCTCACACCCTGCCGGTCGCGAGTGCACTTGCCCAGTCGGGACGGTCGTTTTTCGCGGCGAGCCGGGACATTGCCATGTGGTCGTAGGCCACGGTGCGCAGTGTCGGCACGAAGCCTTTGTCGGTCTTTTCGATCACCGCGTAGGACGCCAGAGCATGGCCTGTTTCGACCTTGTGATAGACGGGGGCATCGTCGTCATAGGCGGGCTGGCCGACGCTGCCGGGATTGACGATCAGCCGGCCATCCGAAAGCTGCACGATCCGGGCGACATGACTGTGGCCGCAAAGGATCAGCGATTGCGCGATGCCTTCGGCCAGCGCTTCGATCTCGGCTTGCGGCCGCAGCGTCACGTGGCCGTCCGAGGACACCGTTTCGAGCCAGTAGAGATTGTCGTTCTCCGGCGTCGCATGGCACAGGTAAACGTCGTCGCGCCAGACCTTGGTGAATGGCAGTTTGCGCAGCCATTCGAAATGCCGCCGTGCCAGCTGCCCGTGCGCGTGCCGATCCGAGGCCGCCAAGGCGTCGGGTGGCGTTTCCAGGAGGTAGCGATCGTGGTTGCCGCGCACGGTCTGCGCTGCGGCCTCATCGAGAAGAAGCAGCAGGTCACCGGTCCGGTCCGCCTCCAGTGGGCCGCTGAAACAATCGCCGAGATTGACGATGTCGCGGATGCCGAGGTCTGCGATGTCGTCGAGCACCGCCTGCAGTGCGGCGCAGTTTCCGTGAATATCGGCGATCGCTGCAAAGCGCATCAGCTTCCCCTGTAGGTGGAATAGCCATAGGGCGAGATCAGCAGCGGCACATGATAGTGCGCCGAGACATCGGACATGCCAAAGCGGATCGGGATGACGTCGAGAAAGGCCGGCTCGGTCAGCGCGACGCCGCGAGCACGCAGATAGTCGCCGGCATGGAAGACGAGCTCGTAGGTTCCTACAATGAAGGTGTCGCCGGACAGGATCGGTCCGCCATCAATGCGGCCATCGGCATTGGTCGTGACCGTCATGAGTTTTTCGCGAACGTCGCCGTCGATGCGGTAGAGGTCGATGACGAGCCCCGAGGCAGGCGCACCGCTCGCGGTATCGAGCACATGGGTGGTGAGGCCGGTCATAGGCTGGGCTCCGTGATGCGATAGGGTTTGTCGAAGAAGAATTCCTCGAGGTTTGCCGCCGTGTTGTCCCGGTCGACGACGAGAAAATCGCTGACCTCGCTTAGGGCCATCAGCGGATGATGCCAGGTATTGGCGAAATAGTTCACGCCCTGATGCGGCTGCGCCAGAAAGACTTTCGGACGCCCCGGCCGGCCGTCCTCGTCGTCGGAAACGCCCACCAGAAACGGCCGCCCGGAGAGTGGCATGAAACTCTGGCTGCCGAACGGATGCCGCTCCATCATCCCGACCTCGTGCGGAAAACTCCGCGGCTGGCCGCGAAAAATGTTGAAGATCAGCCGCTCGGCCGGCCCGACCACAACTGGTGAGGCAAGCCCGTGGTAGCGCTCTGTCGTGCCGTTGTTGATCAGCCGCATCGTCGCCGGATCGGCCTCGATCACATCGCCATAGGCTGCGAAGGCGGCTTTAGTGAGCGGGAGGATGCAGAGGGTTTCATGGTCGGTCAAATCATTCGCCTTGGGCATGGAAGTTGCGCAGAGATTGGAGTTGCTCGAGAAGGTCGGGAAGATCGATCGTCACCGTGCGCCACACCGTATCGACGTCGATATCGAAATATTGATGCGCGACCCGATTGCGCATTGCCCTGATATCCTGCCACGGCACCTCCGGGTGAGCGGCGGCGAATTCGGGAAACCTGTCCATGATTTTCGTCACGCATTCGCCGATCGCAGCGATGTTGGCGATTACCGCATCCTGCGTCCGCTGGTCCGCTCCGAATGATACGCGGTCCGCACCGTCGACATAAGCAATAGCGCGTGATCCCGCGACAGATATGCGCTCTAGGTAGACCTCCAGCCGACCGCCCGTCATATGGCAAGCGCTTCAGAAACGATGCGCTCGCGCAAATTGGGAGGAAAGTCGCCGGGCACCTTGATATCGACGGGAACGCCGAGTGCTTGTTCGAGCTCCCATTGCAGCCCGCCAAGAGTAAAAAGCGATGTATCCGGCGACGGGTCGACCAGAATATCCAGATCGCTTCCAGCATGATCCTCGCCCCGCAGGACGGAACCGTAGACGCGCGCGTTAAAGACCTGCCGACGGGCGACAATCTCCCGGATCACTCCCCTGTTCTTCTCCAGCGCTTCCGACGGTCTCATGTGGCCACCACTCGTTATCCATCCAATATAGGCCACAAGCGACGGCGAAGAAAGCGACCCCCTCACGTCTCCGGCAAAAGGGCCAGCAACCGCAGATGCGCGATCCTTTCCACCTGGGCGCAGGCGGTCGCAAATTCCTGATCAGCGTCGTTGCCGACGCGGGTCTCGAAGGCGGCCAGAATGTCGTCCCTTGTCAGGCCTTTCACGGCGATGATGAAGGGGAAGCCGAATTTTGCGACATAGGCGGCGTTGAGTTCGGTGAAACGTGCGTGCTCATCTGGGCTCAGACGATCGAGCCCGGCGCCGGCCTGTTCGCTTTTGCTCTCTTCGGTCAGTCCGCCGGCGATGGCGAGTTTTCCGGCGAGATCCGGATGGGCGTTGAGGATGCGGAGCTTCTCCTGCCGGTCCGCGGCGCGAAAGACCGCCACCATCGCTTCATGCACGCCCTTCGCCGTCAACGGCACGAAGATCATGCCGCCGTCATAGGCGCGCTCGGCGATAAAGGGCGAATGTTCGAACACGCCGCCGAAGGTCGCGACGAAATCGTTGCGGGCGGTCATCGTGCAGCCACCGTGCTTGGGGCCGACACATCTGAGGGCTTGTGATGGGCATGCCAGTGGCGGGCGATCTCGATGCGTTGCGGCAGCCAGACCTTGTCGTGGGAGAGCACGTATTCCATGAACCGGCGCAGCGCCGCCACGCGGCCTGGGCGCCCGACGAGGCGGCAATGCAGGCCGACCGACAGCATCTTTGCCGCCCCCTCCTCGCCTTCCCGGTAAAGTGTGTCAAACGCATCCTTTAGATAGGTGAAGAACTGATCGCCGGTGTTGAAACCCTGCGGCGTGGCAAAGCGCATGTCGTTGGTTTCCAGCGTATAGGGGATGATCAGGAACGGCTTGCCATCCAACCCGGGAACCCAATAGGGCAGATCGTCGGCGTAGCTGTCGGACGAATAGAGGAAACCGCCCTCTTCCATGACGAGCTTCAGCGTGTTGTCGGATGGCTTGCCCTGATACATGCCGTAAGGACGCTCGCCGGTAAGCTCCGTATGCAGGCGCACCGCCTCAAGAATGTGTTCGCGTTCCCGCGCTTCGTCGAAATCCTTGTATTCCAGCCAGCGGTAACCGTGGCTGGCGATCTCCCAACCGGCTTCCTTCATGGCAGCGACAGCTTCGGGATTACGGGCCATGGCAAGCGTCACGCCATAGACGGTGGTCTGCACATTGAGTTCGGTAAACAGCCGGTGCAGCCGCCAGAAACCGGCGCGAGAACCGTATTCGTAGATCGATTCCATGTTGAGATTGCGCTGGCCCGGCCAGGCGGCGGCGCCGACGATTTCCGACAGCAAGTTTTCAGACGCCGGATCATCATCCAGGATCGAGCTTTCGCCGCCCTCTTCGTAGTTGATCACGAACTGCACGGCGATATTGGCGCCGTTGGGCCATTTCGGATCGGGCGTGTGGCGGCCATAGCCGACGAGATCGCGGGGGTAGTCTTTTATGGTTATGGGCATGGTCCACCTCGATTATCTCTTGTGGAAGGTAGCCCAGCCTTTCCGCCGATGTCGAGACGGAACGTGATCGCTCAGGCGATCTTGCGGGCGGAAACGCGCCCCATCGGATGCAGAGAATGCACATGGAACGGTGCACCGGGCTCATTCTCGACGAACAGCGCGATGTTGGCGATTTCCAAGGGACGCAGCAGATACGGATTGAAATGGGCGCGCAAGGCCGTTTCGAAACGCGGCATCTCGGCCGGTGTCATCGGGCCCGTCAGCGTCATGTGAAAGCGGTATTCTTCCATCACGTAAGGGTTGCCCCAGCGATGAAGATTGGAAAACTGCGGTGCCGAGAGATCGCCGGGATCGGCGCGTTCCAGTTCGCCTTCCGAGAGCGGCGCCCGAAACGCATCGAATTCCTGCACGACGGCGCAGGCGAGAAACCGCATCCGCTCGCAGGGAAGTGCCGGCACAAGCCCGAAATAATTGCCGAGGCGGGCCACTTCGAGAGGCGGCAGTTCGAACGGATCATGGGCACCGGCAAAGCGCATCAGATGGCGCAGCAGCATCTGTTCGGTGATTTCAGGTGCCAGCCGGAACGGCGCCTTCAGCGTGGCGTGAAAACCGCAGCGGCGCGGCAGCGCGGTATGATAGGCGATCTCATGCAAACCAAGGTTGCAGATCTCGGGCGGCTCCATCGCCTCGCCGGAATAGGCACTGCGGCCGAGCCATTGCGCCGCGGCAAGCGTCAGCGGATCATGCGCAGGTGGCGTAAAATAGAGTGCGTAGCGCATGCGTCACCTTTTCTGCCCCTGTTCGTTTATTCACGCATGCTCATCAATCCCACGAATTGGGTTACGCGATTTGCGTGACAGATTAACGACGAGAAAGGGCCGAAACGCGCGTTTAACGCGTAGCAACCGAAAGATGACCCCAAAGTATAAAACTCTCGGGAAGCGAGTGCTCTTGACCGATGACGAAACCGAGCGCGGCATCCGCAAGCCTGTGGGCAAGCCCGAAGCTGACCTTGAAGCCGCCGGTGAGAGCGATGACGCTTGGATGGTCGGGATGCGGCCCCACCATCGGCTCACGGCCGATCGCCTTAGGCCTCAAGCCGGCCCAGCGCTCCACCACTTCCGCACCGGAAAGTGCCGGCACGAGCGCGCGGGCGCGGACCAGGAGATCGTCGAGCTTGGCATCGGTGGCAAACGGCGCGTCGAACTCCTCCTCGCTGGTGCTGCCGACCGCCACGTGGCCATCGTCATGGGCGATGACATAGAGGCCGTTGAGGAAGAGGATCGGCAGCGACGGATCGATATCGGCCTTCAACAGCGCCGCCTGCCCCTTCACCGGCTGTCCCAGCGGAACCGAGATGGATGGAGACAGGGGACCAAGCAGCGGAAACGACTGCGGGCCGGCCGCAATCATGCAATGGCCAAAACCGATCGAGCGTCCATCGGCAAATTCGACGCGGTTTGCCACCGGGTCGATCCGCTCCGCCGGCAGTCCTTCGATCAGGCTCACATGCCGGGCGTTGCCAAGGAAGGCGGCGAGCGCAGCCATCAGATGACGGGGGGAAACTCGGGCGGCAAACGTGTCGTGCACGATGCCGGCTTCGGTAAAGGCCGGGTCCGGCCATCCGTCGAAAGGCGACGCATCGAGCACATGCCAGTGGAACGGATCGCCGTCGTGCCGCCAGTTGACCTCTGCCTCCTGCTGATGGCGTAGGGCGATGGGTCTCAAGTGCGGCTTCGGCAGCGGGATCAGCCGACCGGAGCGGCGATAACCGCAGGACAGCCCGGCCTCGGCTTCGAGCCTCGCCACTTCGTCTTCGAGGGCGACGAGTGCGTCGAATTGCGCCTGTTTCTTGTCGTTCCAGCGGTCGGGCACATGCGACATCAGCGCGCCCAGAATGCCGCCGCTGGCACCCTGCCCCAACCGTCCGGCTTCGACCAAAAGGGTTCGGATGCCGAGCCGTTCCGCCTTGACCGCGGCCCAGAGGCCCATGATGCCGCCGCCGATGATCAGGAGATCGACATGATCGCCGGGGAGATGCGGCATCGCTGGCGATTGACCCCGGGGACCTCGAGGATTATCCGCATCTTCCATGAGCAATCACGATCCCGAAATTGTAAAACACGACGCCACGCCTGAAGCCCCGGCGCTCGACTGGCATGACGGCGATATGCCGTATTCGACGGAATTTGGCGACCACTTTTATTGCCGCACCGATGGCCGCCTGGAATGCGGCCATGTGTTTCTGGCCGGAAACGGCCTGCCGGAGCGCTGGAACGAGATGTCGCCAGCTGGAGACACGTTCCGGATCGGCGAACTCGGTTTCGGCACCGGCCTCAATGCCTGCGAGACCTGGCGCCAGTGGGCGCTTTTCCGCAAACCCGGCACACGGCTGCATTTCACATCGTTTGAACTCTATCCGATGCAGCGCGACGAGATCGAGCGGGCACTGGCGCGGTGGCCGGAAATCGATCCGCAGCGGCAGGCACTGACGCAAGCATGGCCGGATCAACCAGGCGGACGGATCACCATCGACCTCGACGACCAGACGACGCTGATGGTTGTCTGCGGTCCAGCGCTCGACGGCGTCACGGCTGAAGAGGCAGACTTCGACGCCTGGTTCCTCGATGGCTTCGCGCCGTCGCGCAATCCCGACATGTGGTCGCCGGAGCTGATGCAGGCGCTGTTCAAGAAGACCCGCACCGGCGGCACGTTCGGAACGTATGCGGCGGCAGGCTTCGTCCGCCGCAATCTGACGGCCGCGGGTTTCACCGTGGAACGCAAGCCTGGTTTTGCGGGCAAGCGCGAGATGTTGAGCGGACGCCGGGACTGAGGCTCCAAGGCCTCAGTTGCCGTCCAGCGCCGAAACAACGACGGCGCCGTCCAGCCAGTGGCGGATCTTGTTCTCCAGCGCTTCGGGACTGATCGGCTTCGACAGATAATCGTCCATGCCGACCTGGAAGCAGAGTTCGCGGTCGCTTTCGAGCGCATGGGCGGTGACGCCGATGATCGGGACATGCGTGCCGGTCGAGTTT
Source organism: Neorhizobium sp. AL 9.2.2 (assembly GCF_013317225.1). Classification (NCBI taxonomy): domain Bacteria; kingdom Pseudomonadati; phylum Pseudomonadota; class Alphaproteobacteria; order Hyphomicrobiales; family Rhizobiaceae; genus Neorhizobium; species Neorhizobium sp. AL 9.2.2. Next base: position 514,483 of record NZ_JAALXU010000003.1, on the reverse strand, counting down.
TCGAGTTCGCGGATCTTGCGGGTCGCCTGATGCCCGTTCATCACCGGCATCGACACGTCCATGATGATCACCGCCGGATCATACTTCTGCCAGGCCTCGACGGCTTCCGCCCCGTTCTTGACGATCTGGAACAGCCATCCGGTCATCTGCAGGATCTGGGTAAAGACGATCTGGTTGACCTCGTTGTCCTCAGCCACGAGAACATCGAGCGTTGGTTTGACGATGGGAGCGACGGTGTTTTGTTGCGCCACCGGTTCTGCAGGCTTTGAGCCCGCTGTGTCGACGGAGGGAGCAGACGACGCAATGAGCGGCACCGCTTGCCCGGAGGCGCGGCGCCGGGTGCGGATGACGCGGACGACGTCGATGATCGTGCTGCGCAACAGGGCTGCGCGGGCGGGCTTCATCAGATGCGCCTGGACGTTGAGTTCGGCAAACATCGACTCGTCATTGGCCATGTCCATCGAGGTCAGAAAGACGATGCCGGTGAGATCGAAGCGCTTGTCGCGCCGGATCGCCTTGGCGCAGTCGAACCCGTTCATCTCCGGCATGTGATAATCCAGCACGACCGTATCGATGACGATGCCGAGCCTAGCGGCTTCCTGCAGGAAGGCGATGCCTTCAGCCCCGTCTTCAGCGGCCACGGTCTCGAAGCCCCACATGCTCAACTGTTCGGTGAGGATGCGGCGATTGACGGCATTGTCGTCGATCACGAGGACGCGGGCGCCGCTGGTGTTGACCGGCAGCGTCACTTCCATCTTGCGTTCGGCAACCACGGCAAACGGCAGGTTGACGGTAAAGACCGAACCACGGCCAAGCTCGCTCTCGACCTCGACGGAGCCGCCGAACAGCTCGACCAGACCGGAGGTGATCGCAAGGCCGAGCCCCGTGCCTTCATGACGGCGGGTGGACGACGTATCCACCTGGCTGAACTTTTCAAACACCGACCGAAGCTTTTCTTCGGGAATGCCAAGGCCGGTATCCTCGATGCGGATCGACAGCATCAGCTGGTCACCATCGATCGGCCGCGACTTCAAGTCGATGAAGACATGGCCCTTTTCGGTAAATTTGACGGCATTGCCGACCAGATTGGTGACGATCTGGCGGAAGCGGCCGGCATCGCCGAGGACCGTTTCGCGCACCGAAACCTCGCCGCGGACAATCAGTTCGATATCCTTGTCGGCAGCGGCCGACGACAGAAGCGTCGCCACGTCCTCGATTGCCTCGACAGGATCGAACGGCGCCTTGCGCAGCTTCATCTGGCCGGCATCGATCTTGGAAAAATCGAGAATGTCGTTGATGATCGTCAAAAGCGCATTGCCGGATTTGACGATGATGTCGACGAAGGTCTTCTGGCGGGTATCGAGGCTGGACTTGGCGAGCAGTTCGGCCATGCCGAGCACGCCGTTCATCGGCGTGCGGATCTCGTGGCTCATGTTGGCGAGGAATTCCGACTTCGCCCGGTCGGCCGCTTCCGCCCGGTTGAGCAGGCGCGTCAGGTCCGCCTCGCGTTCCTTGCTCTCGGTGACGTCCGTGAAGACCGCAAGCCAGTGGTCGTCCCCGGTCGGACGGGCCTCGAGCTGGATCCAGCGGCGGTCCTCGACGCGGAACGAGGTAAATACCGGCTCTCCAGAGGCAACGCTTGCTTCCCATTCGCGCAACGCCGCGGTCGAGGTGCGCGCATCGCCAAGATCGCCGCGTTTTGCGCAGTAGCCAAAGACGTTGCGCCAGCTTTTGCCGATCGACAGCATGTCGGCCGGCATCTCCAGCATGGCGGCAAGCGCATCGTTTGAAAAGATAATCGCGCCGTCATGCAGGATGAGCAGCCCTTGAGACATTGCGCTGGTTGCGTCGCGCATCAGCGCGCCGTGTTTCTGCAGCGCTTCCTGCGCTTGCCGGATGTCCGCATCGCGTTGGCGCATCGCGGTGATATCGGTATGGCTGATGAGGATCTTGCCATCGGTCAGCTGCGTGCCCGAAATCAGCAGGTAATGGCCGCCATGCGTGCGGATCTCGATCGGCGGATGATCGTTGCTGGCTGTCAGTGCGGCGATGCGGGCATTGTAGATCGCATCGAAACCCAAGTCCGAGCCGGCATAGATACCGTTGTCGTAATTGACCTTCATGAAATCCCGGTAGGAACGGCCGGCCAGATCGAAGCGCTTGTCCGTATCCCAGGATGTATAGAAGGCGGGATTGGCGTATTCGAACACCAGATCCGCATCGAGAATACCGATGCCGACCGGCTGGGCCGACAGGATCGTCTGCAGATCCTGGCTGACCTTTTCCGCTTTTTGCTGCGCTTCCTTGATCAGCGACACGTCCGTGCGCGAGCAGACCAGATAGCGGCTGCCGTCGTCGACCTCGATCGAGCGCAGGCGTGTAAGAACCGGAATGACCGAACCGTCCGGGAAGGTCATATCCTCCGACTTGTCGATCGCCTCGCCGTCCAACACGCGGGCGTTTTCGTTCCAGAACCGCTCCGCCGCCCAGGGAAACATCTGGGCTTCCGTCTTGCCGAGATAGTTTTCCCGTTCGCTGCCCAGCATTTGCTCGTAGGCGTGGTTGGCATAGGTCAGCTCGTGCTTTTCGTTGCGAACGAACACGGGGGCCGGCAGGTCTTCCAGGATGGCGCGGAAAAGCCCGGTTTCCGCCACCTGGCTGCGCAGCAACATCTCCTGGTCCTTGAAGTCGGTGACGTCGTGGCGGATGGCGATCAGCAGGCCGTTTTCCAGCCGTTTGTTGAGACTGCGCATCCAGCGCCCATCCGGCAGCTTGTCGATCCGCTCGTGATAGGGAACGAGGAAGGCACGGAGACGCTGTTCCACCCACTTCTCGCGCGGCGCAAGCGTTACGGACGCATTGCCGCTTGCCGCACGTTCCCGCTGATCATAGGCGCGGTGGATGATGTCCTCCAGCGCTATGCCCGGCTTGATGACAATGCCACAGGCATCGAAATGGTCGACAAGCTGCGAATTGCAGTAAACGAGCACATTGTCGCGGTCGTAGATGCCGATGCCCATTTCGAGCATGTCGATCGCGTCGTCGAGAAGACCGTTCTCAAACAGCGAAAACGGCTTCGCTGTCGTTTCGAGCGGCGCGGGGACGCCATTACCCGTTGGGCGCGATGCAGCGCCGACCGGCAGGAAATGGCCGAAGACGTAGGATTGATCGTCTTCCGTCAGAAACCGTTCGATATGGATCTCGTGGGAAAAGATCCCGTCGGCGTTGAACGCCAGCGCCTTTTCTTCGGCACCGAACACCAGGGCGCGGCATTCCTTTTCCTTGCGCTCGTCCTTTTCGCCATCGCTGCCGAGGCTGCGGCTTGTCTGGCCGACGAGCTCCTCCGGGCGAGCGCCGACCATGGCCGCATAGGCGGGGTTGACGGCGACATATGCGAGCCGGCAGTTCTTGATATAGGCGGGTTCGGGGAGATCCACGATGCGGGCGCAGGCCCGCTCCAGAAACTTGCTTTCCAGGCGTTCGCTCTTCGTGTGCACCCTGCCCCGCTCACTCCCGCGCATGCGGGATCCCACCATTTTTCGGAAACCGACCCGATAACACCATAGCGAGTATTAACAACACGTTGCCCGGAACACAGGGTTGTTTAATATTTGCGTTTTCGCAAGTTCGAATGGAGTGCGGCCGGGGGCGTCTCACGCATCGAGGATCAACGCAATGACACTAAATCGGCAGCATCAGGCAACCTTGAACGCCGACGCCGGTTAACCCTGACGTGAAGCGAACAAAGGAAATTCTTCGATGATGAAACTTGTGACGATTGCCACGCTGACGCTTGGCCTTGCAACATCGGCATTCGCTCAAGGTGCATCCGGTGGATCCGCAGGTTCCGGCGCGTCTGGCGCAGGCGCTGCATCCGGAACGAGCAGCGGCACAACCGGCCAGACGCCGTCCAACACGCCGTCCAATAGCGCCAACGATGGGACGACCACGGGCAGCACGGACTCCAAGAGCATGACGACCGGAAACGGCACGAGCAAAGGCGGCTGCGACACGACCGGTGTCGGTGGCGCACCTTCGGCAACCAGCGGTTCGACCGACGGTTCCGGCACCACGACGAACAACTGCTGATCAGCTCCAGCGCCGGGTTCAGACCCGGCGCTTTTTCTTGCCCGACAAAACCGCCAGACAGCTCGAGCCACAATTCCTCCCGAAAATTGCCGGGTTTTCGCCGCAATCCAATCTCCGGGCAGACCCTGGGTTGCCGACACCTTTCGAAAAGCAATTTTTCCACGGTGGAGTCTGAATAGGCGTTCAGACTACGGCGATAAAACTTCCATCAATCCGCCCTGATTGAGAGCGACGCTTTGGTCGTACCTCGAAACACCACGGGGAAAGGAACCAGGCATGTCGATCATGAAGAAGACCATTACTGCTGGCATTGCGGCTCTCTCAGTCGCCGGCGCACTTGCTGCGACGGCACCGGCAGCGCAGGCCCGCGATCACTACCGTCACCACGGCGACGATGTGCTGCTGGGTGCGGCAGCAGGGATTGCCGGCGGCCTGATCGGCGGCGCGATCGTGTCCGGATCACAGCGTCCGGTCTATGTGGAGCCGCAATACGAATATGCTCCGCCGCCACCGCCGCCGGTCGTCTATCGTCGCGCCTATTATGCCGCACCGCCACCACCACCGCGGTGCCACCACGAATGGGTGGAAAACGAGTATGGCGAAGCCTACCGCGCACGGGTCTGCTACTAGAGCGTCCAGGCGTCCATCAAGAGTTGCGGTACGGCGGTGCGATGCACCGCCGTTTTTCGTTTTGCGCCGCCACTCTGCGCGACCATTACCTTGTGGATCGCCGTCCGTGTGGCTGCCGCTCGGAGGGCTGACGACGCGAGAAAATCCCCTGTGACGTGAGTGCCTACCGGGTCGCCGCTAGCGGACAGCCTGCGTCGTTTTGCAGAAGAACCTTGACTTTCGACGGCAAATCAACCAAATGCATGCCAGCTTTCACCTTCCGGCAGCCGCGTGAGCTGCCCCGCGTCCATACTGACAGCGCGAAGAAGGAACAAGGCGCACAGATAGATCGCCCTCGGGATGAGGGTTCAAGCGCTGGAAAGTAATTTCCAACACACAAGTTCCCAAATCACGCGGGGTTCTTGACGCCACAAGCAGCCCGGATGGCATGGTGCCATTTCGGAGCGTCCGCTTTTGGCGCCCCGAAAGGTATTCGACTTGACGAATTTTGAATCTCTTGGCGTGTCCAAGCAGATCGTCGCCACGCTCACCGAGCTTGGTTTTGAAACCCCGACGCCGATCCAGGCCCAGGCAATTCCGCTTCTCCTCGAAGGCCGCGACCTGATCGGCCTTGCGCAGACCGGCACCGGCAAGACCGCAGCTTTCGGCCTCCCGCTGATCGAGCGCCTGATGGCCGACGCGACCCGCCCCGACAACCGCACCACCCGCGCGCTGATCCTTGCGCCGACCCGCGAACTGGTCAACCAGATCGCCGCCAACCTGAAGACCTTCATCAAGGGCCGCCCGCTCAAGATCAATCTCGTCGTCGGCGGTGTCTCGATCAACAAGCAGCAGCTGCAGCTGGAAAAGGGCACCGACATCCTGGTCGCCACCCCTGGCCGCCTGCTCGACCTGATCTCGCGCCGCGCTATCGGCCTGACGACGGTTCGCTTCCTCGTGCTCGACGAAGCCGACCAGATGCTCGACCTCGGCTTTGTGCATGACCTGCGCAAGATCTCCAAAATGGTGCCGAAGAAGCGCCAGACCATGCTGTTTTCGGCCACCATGCCGAAGGCGATCGCAGATCTCGCCGCCGACTTCCTGACCGACCCGGTCAAGGTGGAAGTGACGCCTGCAGGCAAGGCTGCCGACAAGGTGGACCAGTTCGTCCACTTCGTTGCCGGCAAGGGTGACAAGACCGACCTTCTTCGCAAGTCGCTGATGGACAACCCGGATGGCCGCTCGATCGTCTTCATGCGCACCAAGCACACCGCTGAAAAGCTGATGAAGCACTTTGAAAACATCGGTTTCTCGGTCGCCTCGATCCACGGCAACAAAAGCCAGGGCCAGCGCGAACGGGCACTCAAGGGTTTCCGTGATGGGGAGATCAAGACGCTGATTGCGACCGACGTCGCGGCCCGCGGCATCGATATCCCGGCCGTCAGCCACGTCTACAACTACGATCTGCCTGATGTCGCGGAAGCTTATATTCACCGCATCGGCCGCACGGCCCGTGCCGGCCGCGAAGGCATCGCGATCGCCTTCTGCGCACCGGACGAAACGATGCTGCTGCGCGACATCGAAAAGCTGATGAACATCGAGATCAAGACGCTGACCGGCGAGCGCCCTGAGACGATGAACCGTCCGGTTCGCGCCAACGGCAACAACAACCGTGGCGGCGCCAATGCCCGCGGCGGCAACAAGGGCGGCCGTGGCGGCCAGCCACGCGGCAATGGCGGCGGCGGCGAAGGCCGCGGTGCCGCCGGCGAAGCCCGTGGCCCGCGCCGCGAACGTCCGGCGCGCAAGCCGTTCTTCGCTGGTGACGGTGCAGAAGCGCCAAGAAGCCAGGCTCCCCGTTCACAGGCTGCACGGCCGGCAGCGGCAAGCGTAGCGCCCGACAACGATCTGTCCTCGACTTCGGATTTCCGTCCGGTCAAGAAGCAGTTCGGCAACCCGGGCGCAAAGACTGGCGGTCGTCCTGACAACCGTGGCTCAGCCAAGCCAGCCGGTTCCGGCAACCGCGACCATGCAAGCCACGGCGCGCATGAAGCCGGCAGCCAGCGCAAGGCCCATCAGGGCAATGCGGCCGCCGCATCCGGCGAAGCCAAGCCAAACCGGCACACGCCGGCCGCAGCCCCCAAGGGCGACGGTCGCGGCCCGGTTCGCTTCGGCAACGACAACCGCGGCCAGGCCCCCATCGACCAGCGCACCGCCGGCCATCAGGGCCGCAAGCGCACCACGCGCGCTTAACGCGAGACGCGGTTGAGAGAGTTCAGACGGCCGGGAGAGATCCTGGCCGTTTTGTTTGTGGGGTATTGGGCGTGGTTGGTGAGGCCGCCTTCAGCTCGACACTTCGGATTTTTGCGACAACTGGATCGCTCGATCACAGTTCATTCCATCCGCGCAGAAACATGTATGCGGCAATCGCAACCAGCACCACACCAGCCACCCTTCCTGTCCAGATCGTCAAAGTGGGTTTGGAGACGATGGCATCGCGTCCTCTCGCGGCGGCCAGAGCCAGTCCACCGTAAACGGTAAGCTGAACGAGCACGGTCATCAAACCCATCGCAAGTGCCTGGGGCCAGAGCGGCCCGAAAGCAGGCTTCAGGAACTGTGGATAGACGGCGAGAATGAACAGCCATGCCTTCGGATTGAGGAGGCAAGTGACGACGGCCTGAATGAAGACACGCCCGGAAGATCGAGCCGCACCGCTGTCAACGGACCCGATCACGATCGAGCTGCGGGCAAGACTGACCCCGATCCAGATCATATAGGCCGACCCGATGATGAGCATGGGGCCGGAAACAGCCGGGATCAACCTGGTAAGCCCGGCAACGGCGAAAGCGCCGAACAAGGTGTGGCAGGCTCCACCGGCCATCATCCCGAAAGTCGCTGCGAGACCGGCGCGTCTTCCACCCGCAAGAGTGTTCGCAAGGACAAACACCATGTCCATGCCCGGAACGGCGATAATGCCCGTCAGTAGAAGGAAGAAAAGCCAGAGATTTTCGACGTAGGTCATGTCAGTTGCCCCCCGTTCCATTCGACTGACGGTCTCGATACCGCCTGTTTTGCAGCTTGTTGGGCGTGCTATACAGGGGCTCAACTGACAGGGGTGTGTCAGTTGTGATGAGGTAATCAGCATGCGCAAAGCTTCCAGGCTCTTCGAGATCATCCAGATTCTGAGACTGGCAAAGACGCCTGTAACGGCGGCGAAGATGGCAGCCCGACTGGAAGTCAACATGCGCTCGATCTATCGGGACATTGCCGGCCTTCAGGCTATGCGCGTGCCGATCGAAGGCGAGCGCGGGATCGGCTATATTCTCCGACCCGGCTTTGATCTTCCGCCACTGATGTTTACGGCTGAGGAGACCGAGGCTGTCGTTCTCGGCATGGCGCTGATCGAGCGTACAGGCGACACTGACCTCAAAAAGGCATCCGAACGGGTCGTCGCCAAGATCGCAGCTGCCGTGCCCGCGCCGTTGCGCGAAGCACTGACATCGCGTGCCCTTCACGCCTGGGGCGCAAGCACTCCAGCTCCGGAAGGCATCGATTTCGGGATTGTCCGTCGTGCGATCCGCGACGAGGAAAAGCTGTTGCTCGACTACCGTGACCAGCAGAACAATCCAACGCGTCGCATCGTCTGGCCGCTGGCGTTGATCTACTATCTGGACAATGCCGTCATCGTCGGATGGTGCGAGCTGAGACAGGCAATTCGGAATTTCCGGATTGACCGCGTGGAAAGCTGCAGTTTGACGGGAAACCACTTCCCCAAAGAGGGAGATAGGCTGCGCAGCGTCTGGATTTCCGGCTGGCAGATCGATCAGAGAGACCCAGCATATCCGGCACCCCAATTGTGAACCAACGCCGCGTGTCGGGAAACTCGCGATGAAAGCGACATTTGTGTTTCTGCTTTTTGCGACGTGGCAGACTAGGGAGTTCTACGATCGTCCGCAGTGTCGCGTGTAGGGGCAGAACTGCCGAGGTCGGCTGTTGGCCCAATGCGGACACAGACCTCCAACCCAGTAGCAGCATCAGCAATCCATGATGTCGCGTTCGTTCAATGCGTCGTATTTCTTGAGTTCGCCTCGCATCTTACCGATCCAGCGGCTGACGAACGCGATCGTGTCGGCTGCCTGCAAATGAGCGCTAAGCGCGGCCTGATCGACCCAACGTTCCGATATCAGCAAGCGACCTGATTGTGGATCGTCCACAGCAGCGTCATACGTGATGCTTCCCGGACGCTTTCGTGTTGTAGATGCCAGCGAATTCAGTTCCATCATGCATTGCGCCAGATAGGCTGGATCGACGTGCATGTAGCCGGTGATAATCAGCATGGGATAGCTCCTCTATCAGCGCCCCGACCAACTGTTCGCGGCGGCCTGGGCTTGACTGGTCAAGTGGTGATCAGATGGCGACCAGCACGATCTTGCCCTGGATGCTCCCTTCGGAAGCACGACGATGCGCTGCCGATGCCTCGGCCAGCGGATAGGTGCTGTCGATCACCACCCGTATGGAGCCGTCCTCAAGCAGGCGGCCGGCCTCTGCCAGTTGCGCGCCGTTCGAGCGCACCTGCGTCGTCGAGACGGTGATCTTTCGCCGCGCGGCTTCGTCATAACCTGAAAAGCCCAGCGGGTTGACGAGAAACAGGGCGCCATTCGGCTTAATGCTGGGGAGAAAGCGTTCCATAGTCGCGCCGCCGACGGCATCGAGCACCAGATCAACATCCTTCGCCACTCGTTCGGCAGCCGTCTTCGTGTGGTCGATGAAAATATCGGCACCAAGATCATTGAGAAGCGCCTCGTGCTTGCCGGAAGCAACGGCAACCACCCTCGCGCCTTGCCATTTCGCGATCTGGACTGCGAGATGGCCGACGCCGCCGCCGGCGCCGTTTACCAGCACGGTCTTGCCGTCGAGCGGAGCCGGTGCATGCGGGAAGGTCTGGAAGGGGTTCGGCGCATCGTGTCCCAGATAGACCAAAAATTGCCAGGCGGTCAGAAGCGACATCGGCGCGCCGGCAGCCTGGACGTGGTCGATCCCGACGGGCTTCAGCGCCAGGTCCGATGCGGGAACACGAACATATTCGGCATAGGCGCTGCTTCCCGTCATGAGGTCATGCGGGAACCGGACCATCGCATGGACCTCGTCGCCGACCTTGAACTGCGACACGTCTTCGCCGACGGCCGCAACCGTGCCGGAAACGTCGGTACCAAGGATCAGCGGAAAGCTTGGATTGGGCTGCCATTCCGGCGGGAGAGCTCGGTAACCGTCGCGCAGATAGAGATCCGGCGGGTTGAGGCTCGTGGCATGGACGCGAACAAGCACGTCGACAGCCGAGATTTCCGGTCGGGGCGCATCCTCGTAGAGGAGGACATCTGGTCCACCGAACTCGTGCAATCGCACGGCTTTCATCATGTCAGTCATCATGGCCTCGCTTGGATAGTCGTTTCGATGACTGAAGATACGATCAACTCCTTCGATTGATAATCATCAGATAATTCGCTTTAGTAGTGCCATGAAGGAACAAATGGGAATTGATAGGCTGACGGGGCTGATTGCATTCGCTCGCGCCGGCTCGCTCGGAAGTTACACTGCCGCCGCCCGCTCCTTGTCCATCTCACCCTCGGCGGTCAGCAAAAGCATTCAGCGGCTGGAAAAACAGCTCGGCGTTTCGCTTTTTGCGCGCACGACACGTTCCCTGACCCTGACGGCCGAAGGGCGCGATCTGCATGAGCGTGCGCTCAGGCTGCTGCACGACGCCGAAGAGATCGAGCAGGCGGCAAAAGCAGCGCGCACCGAGCCCGCCGGCACATTGCGGATCGCGGCATCTCTGCCGATCGGCCTGCACGTCATAGCGCCGGTGCTTCCTCAGTTTCGCAGGCTCCATCCGAAGGTTAACATAGACCTGCGTTTGAGCGATCACATGGTTGATCTTATCGAAGGCGGCTTCGATGTCGCGGTCCGCATTGGCGATCTGGCAGACTCGCGCCTGCTTTCACGCCGCCTCCTGCCGCATCGGCTATGCTGCTATGCCTCGCCCGAATATCTGGCCGGGCGCGGCCCGCCGACGCACCCGGACCAATTGGCAGAGCATGAGACTGTCAGCCTGCGCTACCAGAGTAGCGGCCAGCTATTCCGCTGGCCTTTCCGCGTTGGGGACAGGGAGATCGAGATCGTGCCGTCCTCGGGCATTATCGTGGACGCGAGCGAAGCCGTGCTTGCGACGATCGCAGCGGGTAGCGGCATCGGAATGGCAACCAGTTTCATGGCAAGCGCTTGGGTGAGGCGTGGAGCCCTTGTGCCGGTTCTGGCCGATTATGCGGTAGACCGGCACAATATCACGGCGCTGTGGCCCGAGAGCCGACGGTCGAACCCCGCCGTCCGCGCCTTCCTCAACACCCTGGCAGCGTTGTCGTAAAATTGGCAGTGAATGACCGCAGTTGGGCCGGAAGCGGACACGTCCATTTAGTCATCAATCCATAATGGGTGGTGGGGCAGTCTGGGGCTAACCTTATTGTTGCGTTCAATGCCGGATGCCGCTATTTCGCAATGGGTTATTTGAGACCTTTTATGATGGCCGTCGATGATGTTGGCGACCTCCGGCGGAGAGACATAAAGCATGGCTATCGGTGATATTACGGGTCTCCCGACTGAGATCAGAGAAAACACGAAAGCGGGAACGGTCGTGGCGACCCTGGGGGTCGAGGGCTACGATACGGCGGACCTGCAGTTCGATTTCAGCATGTATGCCATGGTCTGGTACGGCTCGGTCGGCAACGTAGATACATTCAGTGACCTCTTTGCTCTGGAAGGCAATCAGATCGTTGCCGTGAGAGACGTGCGCTACCAGGCTTACGACCTCAACTCTTTCCACTATGAGCTGGAAGTTTCCGCACACGACAAGGCGGGCAATCCTGTTGGCGCTCTCACGGGTTCTGCTCTGAACGTTGTGGATTATCTGGATGATATCAGGGGAACCGCACGTGCCGACACGCTGAAGGGCGACACAGGCATGAACAAGCTCATCAGTGGCGCCGGTGATGACAAGCTCTACGCTGGTCGCGGAGACGACGTGCTTTACGGTGGCGCCGGCAAGGACGTTTTGTCGGGTGGCTGGGGAGAGGACACGTTCCTTTTCAAGTCGATCAAGGAAAGCACCGTCAAGGCGGCGGACGTTATCACCGACTGGGAACGTAATTCCGCTACGCGCGACCTGATCAACCTCACTGCCATCGATGCCGATACCAAGATCAGCGGAAACCAGGATTTTGACTGGATCGGAGCCAAGAAATTTACCGGCAACGCTGGCGAGCTTCGCTACGAGAAAGAAAAATCGCATACCTACGTCTATGCCGACGTCAACGGTGACAAGAAGGCCGATTTCATGATCGACCTGCATGGCTCTCACAAAATGTATGCGGACGACTTTCTGCTCTGATGCGGATTGACGCTGTTACGGCGCGGTCGTAGCGGCTGTGGAGAGCGCGGGATCGATAGTCTCCGAGCATTGCTGATCCTCATCTTGGAAAAGATGAGGAACAATCGTGGCCATGAAATATCACGATCACGGCGCACTCGCCCCGGTTCGCTTTTCTTGGTTGCCCCGCACGTGATGGTGCGGAAGCGGCGACCGGTTTCCGCCCGGAGCGGTCATAGCTCCGCTATGTAATTTTACCTTTTTCCTTCACTCAATTGATGCAGCAAAGTCGCTATCTTCGGCTGCGGGAGATTGACGAACATGAAGGATAAATTGCAGACGTGGTGCGTCATAATAGGCGTAGGGCTGTCGGGACCGATTTTCTTGGGCCTCGCAATAACGTGCCTCTTAGGTGGTGAAATACCAGGTAGAAGAGGGCCTCTCGTAAGAGCCGTGGACAACCCCGTCATCTTCTACGCTGCCGCTATCGCATTCGTTATCATCGCCGCCAAGTTCACGCAGCTCACTTGCTATTCAGCACACTTTTTCTACAGCCAAGCAAAGCGGCGTGGAAGCTTATGAATGACTGCAAATGGCGCGACGCTGCCGAAGCGCATTCGTCCGCTAGCGGCTCAAAGCCACGTAGTCTCACTGCCCATACTTTCCAGAAATCGGACCGCTTGTACGAGGGCCAGCTTCGTACGCTCACCGTGCGGACATCCCACTACTTCTTCTTCTCTTGATCCCTATGCCACTTGATGGCGAAGAACATGCCAGTGCCGAGCACGATGATCTTGAGCGGGAAGAAGACGATCGGGAACCAATCCCACATGTCGGTGATATCCAGGCTTTTGAGTGCATTAACGGGCGTGGCGGAGCAGTACATCAGAACGGCTGCGTACAACATCCGCCATGTTGACGCAGAGGAGGTCGGAGCGAGAGAGGTTCAGCCTCAAATGGCCCTCACCCCGCCCTCGCCTTGCGGTTCACCAGATACACGCCGAGAACCACGATCGCGGTGCCGGTGACCATGGGGAGGGTCAAGGGTTCGCCAAACAGGATCGCCGCTTCGATGGCAACAACGGGGGGCACGAGATAGATCAGCGAGGCTGCGCGTGAAACCTGTCCGCGGCGGATGAGGTAGAGGAGCAGTGCGACGGCACCGAGCGAGATGCCGATGACGGACCAGGCCATGGCGGCGATCGCCTGGGTGGTCCAGTCGAACCGCATCGGCTCGATCAGATAGGCGACCGGCAGCGTCACGATGAACGCTCCGACATATTGCAGCGTGCCGATGGCAACGAGGTTGCCCTGCTGCAGGTAGCGCTTCTGGTAGATCGTGCCGTAGGTGACCGACCCCATCGCCATGAGATTGAGGAGAAGCGGCAGGCCAAGCCCGGTCATGCCGGCCGACAGGCTTGCAAAAAGCTGCGGCGAGATGGCGATGAAGATACCGGCAAAGCCGAGCGCGAGGCCGAGCTTCTGCCGGCGGCTGAGCGTTTCGCTAAGCAGGAACGGCGCGACCGCCGCCGTCATCAGCGGCTGCAGCCCGGCAATGATGCCCGACAACCCCGAGGGCACGCCCTGCCCGATCGCATACCAGACGCCGGCGAGATAAAGCCCGTGCAGAAAAATGCCTGAAAGCACCGCATGGCCGATCTCGCGTCCGGTCTTTGGCCACGTGACCCGCAGAGCAAGCCCGAGACAAAGGAAGACGACGGCCGCCAGTGCATGCCGGGCGGCCAGAAAAGTGACGGGGTCCGCATGGGCGGACGCATATTTGGCGACGATCCACCCGGTCGACCACAGGAAAACAAAAACGGCCGGAGCCAGGCGGTCGAGCATTAGAAGGTTCCGGAGAGTGGCTTTGACAAGGCCGGTGGGCGGGAAATGATCCGGCGTCTAATTAGGCTGTGGCGGCGACGCGGTCAAAGTAGAAATACTCACCGTTCCCATCAGCGCATCTGACGGTGTGCGACTAAGATCCGGTCTCCGGTGTGATCAGCGATGAGGCAGTTGCTGCTTTGACGAGCGGTCTTTCTACGACCGAAGATGAGCCGTCGCTAATTCCATCGGCAGTTGCCCTTTTTGATCGTCGTTCAGGCCCTATCTCACCGCATCAGGACGGGTCGTATATTTGTCATACGCAACTGAGCATGGTTCTTGCATTGCCAATGCCGTTGTATTCTTATGACCAAAAATGGGGAACATACTTTTGGCATTTGATGAAATGTTAACCGCGGACGACCAGCCGCGTCTGCCCTATAAGACCTACCACGATTGGTATGCCAGCCAGGATACGGCGCATCTGATCCGCAAGACGCAGGATGCCGAAAACATCTTCCGCAAGACCGGCATCACCTTCGCGGTCTATGGTCACGCCGACAGTTCCGAAAAACTCATCCCCTTCGACATCATTCCCCGCATCATTGCCGCCCGAGAGTGGCGCAAGCTCGCGCAAGGCATCGAGCAGCGCGTCGTGGCGCTTAATGCCTTTCTCGACGACATCTACCACAAGCAGGAAATCATCAAGGCCGGCCGCATTCCGCGCGAGCTGATCGAGAAGAACGTGGCCTTTCTGCCCGAAATGATCGGCTTCAAGCCGCCGGGCGGCGTCTATACGCACATTGTCGGCACCGATATCGTGCGCACCGGCGAGGACCAGTTCTACGTGCTGGAAGACAACGCCCGCACCCCGTCCGGCGTCTCCTACATGCTGGAGAACCGCGAAACGATGATGCAGATGTTCCCCGAGCTGTTCACCCTGAACAAGGTGCAGCGCGTGGAGGATTATCCGCGCCAGCTGCGCCAGTCGCTGGCCTCGCTCGCACCCCCCGGCTGCAAGGGACGGCCGCGTGTCGCGGTGCTGACCCCCGGCATCTACAATTCCGCCTATTACGAGCACTCGTTCCTGGCCGACCAGATGGGCGTCGAACTGGTCGAGGGATCGGACCTTCGTGTCATCGATGGCAAGGTGAAGATGCGCACGACGCGCGGCTATGAGGCGATCGACGTGCTCTACCGCCGCGTCGACGACGATTACCTCGATCCGCTGACATTCCGGCCGGATTCGGCGCTTGGCGTTCCCGGCATCATGGATGTCTACCGCTCCGGCAACATCACCATCGCCAACGCGCCGGGCACCGGGATCTGCGACGACAAGGCGATCTATTCCTACATGCCGGAGATCGTCGAATTCTATACCGGCCGCAAGGCGCTTCTGGAAAACGTGCCGACCTGGCGCTGCTCGGAAGCAGACAGCCTGAAATACGTGCTCGAGCATCTCGAGGAACTCGTGGTCAAGGAAGTGCATGGCTCGGGCGGCTACGGCATGCTGGTTGGCCCGACCGCGACGAAAGCGGAGCGCGCCGAGTTTGCCGCCAAGCTGAAGGCGCGACCGACCAACTACATCGCCCAGCCGACGCTGGCTTTGTCCACCGTGCCGATCTTCGTCAACAAGGGCGTTGCGCCCCGCCACGTCGATCTGCGCCCTTACGTCCTCGTGTCCGACAAGGTGAAGATCATTCCCGGCGGATTGACGCGCGTGGCCCTGAAACAGGGTTCGCTCGTGGTCAATTCCAGCCAGGGCGGCGGCACCAAGGACACATGGGTACTGGAAGATTGAGGGCGTAATCACATGCTGGGAAGAACTGCAAACGGCCTCTACTGGATGTTCCGCTACATCGAGCGTGCCGAAAACATCGCCCGACTCGTCGATGCCGGTCTGCGCGTCTCGCTGACGCGGGCCGGATCCTCCGACGAGGACTGGCACGGCGTTCTGGAAAGTGCGGGCGTGCGCGATGCCTATAAGCAGGTGCATGCCAAGCTGACGGCAGCCGACGCGGTGGATTATCTCCTGCGCGACACGGCCAATTCGTCGAGCGTCCTGTCCTGCATCGAATCGGGCCGCAACAATGCCCGTATGGTCAGAACCGCCCTGACGCGCGAGACCTGGGAGGCCACCAACGAGGCCTGGCTCGATCTCAAGGCACGGCTTGCGCGCAACCTCAAGGCCACCGAACTGCCGGAACTGATCGACGTCATCAAGCACCGCTGCGCCCTCATCCGCGGTGCATTCCACGGCTCGATGCTGCGCAACGATCTCTACAATTTTTCGCGCATCGGCACCTTTATCGAACGGGCCGACAACACGAGCCGCATTCTCGACGTGAAATATTACGTGCTTCTGCCCTCCGTCAGCCAGGTCGGCGGCGCGCTTGATAATTTCCAGTGGGAATCGATCCTGCGCTCGGTTTCCGCGCATCGATCCTACGGCTGGGTCTATGACGGCGACTATCAGGCCGGCAATATCGCCGACTTCCTGATCCTGAAAGTTCAGATGCCGCGCTCGCTTGCCTATTGCTACGAAAAGATCGTCAGCAATCTCGGCTACCTGCAGCGGGAATACGCAGAGCGGCACACGGCGCACGACACGGCGGACGCGATCCGCGCGACGCTGACGCGGGGCTCGATCACAGAGATCATGGATCACGGCCTGCACGAGTTTCTCGAGGAATTCGTATCGCGCAACAACCAGTTGAGCGCCGAGATTTCGCAAGGCTATCGCTTTTACCAGTAGGACGGGCCGATTGGCGTCCCTTGAGGATTTGAAACAATGCGCCTGAAGATTTCCCATACGACGGAATATACCTATGACGAACCGCTGCCCTATTCGCTGCAGCGGCTTCGCCTGACGCCGACCGCAGGATCCACCCAGAAGATCATCAACTGGACGGTGAGCGTGGATGGTGCCACGGTCGAGGCGGGCTATGCCGACCAGTACGGCAACCGCGTCGAACTGGTGTCGTCGGAAGGCGGCGAGAACACGATCCGCATCGTCGCCTCAGGCGAGGTGGAAACCGTGGACAAGGCCGGCGTTTTCGGCACCCATCAGGGCTTCTGCCCGCTCTGGCTGTTTCTCCGCGAAACCCCGCGCACGGCAGCCGGCCCGCTGGTAAAGGCGCTGGCAGAAGGCCTGACCGGCGACAGCGAGCTTGCCCGCATGCATGCGCTGATGGAAACGATCCACGAGACCGTGGCCTATACGCCGGGCACCACAACGACAGAAACCACCGCCGAAGAAGCGCTTGCCGCAAAGACCGGCGTCTGCCAGGACCACACCCACATCTTCCTTGCCGCCGCGCGGCTGCGCGATATCCCTGCCCGCTATGTTTCCGGTTATCTTCTGATGGAGGGCACGACCGAACAGGTGGCGACGCATGCTTGGGCGGAGGCGCATATTCCGGGCCTCGGCTGGGTCGGCTTCGATGCGGCCAACGACGTCTGCCCGGACGAGCGCTATGTGCGGCTCGCCACCGGCCTCGACTACCGCGACGCAGCCCCGATCTCAGGCATGCGCATCGGCCGGGTCTCCGAGACGTTCGGCGAAAACCTCAAGGTGTCGCTGACGGTGGAGGATGAGGGCCAGACTCAAGCTGAACGCTCACAGACCCAGGGTTCGCAAAGCCAGAGCGGTGGACAGAGCCAAAGCCAAGGTGGACAGAGCCAGGTTCAGGGCGGGCAAAGCCAGACCACGCAAGGACAAAGCCAGTCGTGACATCGGGATCGGCTGCTTAAGACAGCCGTCGTTGTTTACGTAAATTTAACCGACTCTCCCGCAAGCCCGGCACCATCCAGGCATGATTGTCTGCGCCGATAGCAAGGGAGCGGAAATGCTGCTGGGACAATCGATCTTCCAGTCGGTGCTGACACGGCTGAAGCGCGAGCGCGACGACGAACAACCGACAGAGGCGGCAGCGGATTTCCGCGTCCGCGGCCTTGGAACGGGTTTCGTCGTCTCGACGACCGACGAGGAACCAGAGACAGGTGCGACTGGCGACACCAACGCCTATTTCGCAGACCTCGCCGACATCTCGGAACTGGAACCAGGAGCCGGCACGCAGCAAGAGATGGAGGCGCAAGCTCCGCCTTCGCCAGGTGATTTCACATCCGAAACCCCGCAGCCGCAGCCGGTCGATCCGGTAGAACCGTCCATACCTGTACACCTGACCCGGTTGACGACGGATGAGATTGCCGGCGAACTTGCTATTGTCGACGTCGACACGGAAGCCACGCTTAACGACAAGCGAAGACGGTTTGCCAAGACCAACCATCCGGACGGCGTGGCCGAGCGGTTCCGTCCGGCGGCGACCACGCGGATGCAGATCGCCAACCTGCTGATCGACCAGGCGATCAGGGCGCGGGAAATCCACGCGCGGATGTTCGGCTGATTTTAAAGTTCAGGTCTTGTCGAACGTCCTGTCGGCAGGCTGTTCAGGCGCATTGCGCAGCTGCGCATCGTCGGCCAGCGCATCCTGGTCCTGTGCAGGGTCGGCCATCGTAACCGGTGCAGCCGGCCGCTTTTCGAGGAACAGCTTGTAGGCCGCATAAAGGCCGAGACCCCCGGAAATGACCGCCCAGGTGACCGAACCGGCATAAAGCTCGAACACAGCCCAGCCGAAGCAGATCGCCGGAATGAGGATCCGCCGCCAGAGCGGCCCATAAAACGGGTGGTTCGGATCGATCATGCGTGCCTGCTCCCCTCGCGGCCAGATACGGCCCTTCCCCGACGATATCCCTGTCCCCAGCGAAAATTGCAAGGGATCACTCCCACTTTCCCTCTCCCCGACGCAGCCCCGCGGGACGCCCACGGCCGCTATCTTGCCCACAGGCTGCGATTTCCCGATTTTGCCAATTGATGCCGCAAGCATCCTGGGTTAAGAACCGTCTCATCGGACGAAGCGAGTCATCGCTTTTCGGCATGCACCCGTAGCTCAGCTGGATAGAGTGTTGGATTCCGATTCCAAAGGTCACAGGTTCGAATCCTGTCGGGTGCGCCACTAAACCAAAGAAATCATTGATTTTTATTTTTCTTCTTGATCTCTAATGGATCGGAAATACGCTAGCGCAGCGTAAGCACAATGATTACCCTCTCCACCCCAAGGTTCTTTCCTCAACGCATTCAGTCCCCTAGTTTCTTATTTCTACCTGCGCCAAAATAATAACCGACTGACTTAACGTGAACGCTCCGAAATGAAAAAACATACGCGCCAGCTTTATCTCGACAGCAAAAAACTGCTTGGCCTGCTTGCAAAGGCGAATGCGAATACCGGTTTCGATAGTGCGATCCGAAGTGTGTTCGGTAGCGAACTGAGGCCCAAGCAACAGGTCGAGATCGGGGGTCGCCATTTCCTCTATGCCGGATCGGCTAAGAACCTTGTGGCTTTCCTTCCTATCCAATGGCGGGATGAGCTCGACAAGATGGGTATTGTCTGGAAGGGTTGCGAAAGATGGTGGGCGGGTTATCCAATGATCCTTCTGGCCGAGATGCGGGTGAGCGAGGACGGCATATCAGGATATCTGCGATTGAATGCCGAGGTCGGCCCGGCTTCTTCGCACGAGGTTCGGAAAGGCATGATCGAAGCGATCAAGACCGCGGCCGTCGCCAGCAATCTTGACCGCATTCAGTTCCAGCCGGACGCAGCCGAAACTGGTAGGCTCTACTCACGCTTTTTGCGCAGGAACGTGATCCCGCTGAACGACATTACCAATTCCGGGGAAATCCAAGCGCAGCTGAAGATGCTCGTCAGCGACTTCGACCCGGAGTTGGAACTGGTCGCGACTGTCCTTGGTAGGCGGTAGACCGGGCGATCGGGCTGCCGGTCGGAATGCTTTTCCACAGAGTACCTCCCCTTACTGCCGCCGCAGAAATTTGCGTAATATCAAGTTTTGCTTGCAGCTTTTAACCGTCCGTTAACCATTTCCAGTCGAAAACTACAACACAAGTGCACGGCAATCATTTACACCACAAAATTGCTGAGCAGCCTTAGAACCCAGACCTGGGGTTTCAAAGGTTACGGTCCCGCCATTACGACGGGCACCCTTTGGGTTAACCGTTAACGATGTTCCGATCATTGCTAGCTTACTTCGCCGGACCCGTTTTCGCGTCCGGGGGCTAGCCCTTGCTCTTGGGGCTTTTTAACGTGACCAGCATACTAACCAATACCTCCGCAACAGCGGCACTTCAGACCCTTCGCACGGTCAACAACCAGCTCGATACCGCACAGCAGCAAGTCAGCTCCGGCCTTCGCATCCAGACCGCGTCCGATAACGTGGCGTACTGGTCGATCTCGACCACGATGCGCTCTGACAACAAGGCCAACTCGGCAGTCAATGATGCCATCGGCATTGGATCTGCAAAAATCGACGTCGCGGTGGCGGCGATCGACACGACGATCGATATCGTGAGCGACTTCCGTGCAAAGTTGGTGACGGCGACAGAAACGAGCATCGACAGGTCGAAGGTTCAAAGCGAACTGGATGCACTCAAAGATCAGCTGGTGGCCACAGCGACATCTGCGAGCTTTAGCGGCGTGAACTGGTTAAACACCAAGTCCGACGACAATCTTGCGGTCCTTTCTTCCCTGCCGGACTACGTGGTCTCCGGTTTCATCCGTTCACCGGATGGGACCGTTCAGGTCGACAAGACGGAGATTGATACCGCTGATGTCAGCGTGTTCAATGTTGGCGGCGGCGGCTCACTGCAGAAGGACATTCGCTCGCTCGGTGGTATCGGAGGCTTCCGCAATGCCGATCCGGCTGGCCAGAACCGCAACGGCTATCAGCAATGGGAGATGACCGGACCGGTGACGTTGGCTGCCGGAGAGAGCATCTCATTTGATATCTCAATTGATGGAACGGCGGCAACGAACGTCTCCATCGACAAGGCGACTGTCGATGCGGCGCTTGGCACCACGGATGGCATCATTTCGGACGATGACGACTATGCCACCGTGATCCGCAAAGCCCTCGCAGATGCAGGCCTCTCAAGCCGCGTCTCGACCTATGGAAGCTCCTATAGTAGCTCCCTCCTCTCCATCGTAAGCACAGAGCAGAGCGGAAACAGCGGGTCGAGCATTCAGGTGACGAACGTAATCAGAAGCCCAGCGGCTACTGCCGGCGGGTTCGAGGATACGCCGTATCAGGATGCCCCGGGCAGCTACGCGCAGACCTCCTTTGCGTTCACCGGTCCCTTCCAGATCTATCGTGATGTTGATTTCACCTTCGACTTGAATTTACCGAACACCGAGGAGCAGGAGTTCGTCGTCACGCGCGATATCGTTGATGCCGCGCTCGGAACGGCTGACGGCATGGTTAATTCCTCAGCGGATCTCGCCTCCATTCTCAATCTGGCAAAAAACAGAGATGGTGGAACGCTCTCGACATCCGGCGTTATCGTTTCTTCTAGTGGAGGAAGTGTCGTCTTCACTATCGACAGCTCCCTCTATCCCGACAAGGGCAATCGCTCCTGGTTTTCGATCGACAACGTCGAAGACAACGTTCGGGGCCCTAATTTCGATATCCTCGATGTCGATATCACCGATCCGGCCAATGATCTCGACAACTACATCAACGGTCTCGACATGATGCTGGAGCGCGTCATCAAGAGTGGTGCGACGCTGGGTGCGGCGGAAAACCGGATCGACATACAGGCACAATTCAATGCCACGCTCATGGACAATATCGAACAAGGCGTCGGTCGCCTCGTTGACGCCGACATGGAAGAGGCATCGGCGATCCTTTCGGCGAAGCAAACGCAGCAACAGCTCGCCGTGCAGTCGCTCCAGATTGCCAACAGCGCGCCGGAGACCATCATGCAGTTGTTCAACTGATCGATACCGGTCGCGTGAGGTGGGGCCGACATAAAGCGGCCTCATCATTCCTCACAAACTCGCTGAGTTATTTCCGGAAGGCGACGCCGACGCCCTTGCAGACGAATTGCGCATCGAAAACCCGACGGTAGTCGAAGTTTGCGCTGATCGTCTCGGCCGCCACCAGAGTGTCGAAGAATGACCTGTAGCGTTCTTCGGTGATGCAGCCGATGCCAGTCTTCACCGTCTCGTCGTTATCCACGAGGCCATATTGTCTCATGACGTCGAGCGCATAGGCAAGAAGCTCGTCCGTCATGTCCGGGTTCTCGAGCTTGATAAGCTCGTTTGCCGAATGGTTGTCGCCGTAAAGGTAGGTATTCCAGCCTTCGATCGTCGCGTCGATGAAACGCTGGATGACATCGGGCCTGTCAGCAATGAACGATGGTCGCACGGTGATCGTCTGGGCATAAGGCTTGTAGCCCTGGTCGGCGAGCAGAAACACTTTCGGTGACCATCCCGCCTGCAGCTGCACCGAGTACGGCTCGGACGTGAGAAGGCCCTGTTGCGCGGAATGCGTATTGGTAACGAAGGGCGTGAGACTGCCATTGTATGGCCGATACTGCTCCTCGGAAAAACCCTGGAATGACGCGAGCATCCACGCGAAATAGCTTTCGTAGCCGCCTGCACTCATGAATATGTCGGCAAGCCGGGTCAGGTCCTGGAACGTCTCGACACCGGGATGGGCCATCAGGATCTGTGGTGCTTTCTGATAGATTGCCGCGATATCAACGAGGGGGCTGCCGTCGACCGTCGCGTTGATCACGTTCTGGGGCGTACCAAGATAGAAATCAATCTTGCCGGACGTCAGCAACGCCTGGTTTGCCGCATTCGGGCCGCCGGGTATGATCTCCACATCGAGCCCATGCTTTGTATAGGTGCCGTCGGCCAGCGCCTGATAAAAGCCGCCATGGTCGGCCTGCGCCAGCCAGTCGGTGCCGAACCGAACCTTGTCGGCTGCCAGAGCCTCCTCGCTGCCGCCTGCAAGAATTGCGATGATGGATGCAGTCATCAATCGAATAGGCATCACGGTTCCCCAGACCCAGCTCGGGACATCTGCACTTTGGCCGGCATGTCGGACCTAGACTGCTGTTTCAAATACGACATAGAAGAAGTTCAACTTCAGGTTCAGCCAATGCAACCATCATCAGGCAAAGTCAACCGTCATTTCTGCGCCATTGGCCAAGCGTCAGTTTGGACATCATTTCAACGGCTTCGATGAGCAGGATCCCAACTGCAGTGACGAGCAGGGCTTCGCCGAACACGAGCCGGATATTGCCCTGCAGTGCGATCTGGATACGCATGCCAATACCGGAATACTGTCCGCCGCGACCGGTCATCATGTCAGCAATGACGGCGCCAACAAGCGCCAGCCCGACAGCGGTACGCAACCCGCTGAAGAAGAACGGCAAGGCGAACGGCCATCTCAGGTAACAGAATGTCTGCCATCGCGACACGGGATAGATCCGCATCGCATCGAGCAGAACCGACGGCGTACTCTTCAGCCCTTGCAAAGTGCTGACGGTGATCGGGAAGAACGCCACCAGGAAGGCGACGATGACCTGCGTCAGCCCGGGTGGTGCGACCACGACCACGACCGGCGCAAGCACGATAACGGGAGTGACCTGGAGCGTCACCAAGAGCGGCAGAACGAGCGGCTGTAGCAGAAGCCAGCGATGCAGAAGAAGTGCGATGGCGACGCCCGCGACGACGGAAACCAGTAAGGCGATCAGCGTCGTCTGGATTGTTACTCCTAGCGATCGAAACACGCCCTTGCTCTCCAGTAGCGCGATCACCGCATCGGCCGGGGATGGCAGTACACTCAGTGGGATATCGAAGGACGCAGTGATCAACCACCAGATCGCAAGCAGCGAAAGGAAGCCTGTTGGCAGGCTGACCTTCTGTAGAATTGTCGCGGGTGTTTTGTTCGCGTCCATGAACCTGGATTAACGATAGAACGCTAAAATTCGTTGAATTTATTGCAGCATCGAATGTTTGGGGTCCGAAGTGCATCACGGTTTCACGAGTTTCGAAAACTGCCCACCGATTACTGAAGGCGAATTACACAGCCAATTCTTCGGTCGCTCTTCTTTCAGACGGCTGTATCTCGGAAGTACGATCAATGGCTCCTGAAGTGTAAGCCGCCTTGTCGACACGGACATGGAGGAAGCCTCCGCCAGGCTGTCCGCAATCCAGACGCAGCAGCAACTTTCCGTTCAGGCATTGCAGATCGCCAACAGCAGCAGCGAGACGATTATGCAGCTCTTCAACTCCTGAACGCACCTGGAGCGCTGGCCGAAGTTCTTTCACGGATCCAGCCCTCCTTTCATTCTCTGGTCGACATCGTCATGACCAGGCGTTCGGTGGTTCACCGCGGTTCCGCTGTGGCGCGTATCGAGGCCACCCTGCCCGGCACCATTGCCACCATCTGGCCGCTCACGGCACCGGACGCCCTCTCGCCGTACAAGGCGATGCCTCAGGCTCCACATCCACCAGCATGTCGTCACACTCGAGACAGGTCATGCAGATCCCGCAGCAATCCTGATCGAACTCCTCCACGGATCTTGGCTGTCGACAGCAGCCGCAGATGGGCGAGCCCGGGCCGGCGACCCGGGTGGGAGACAGAATTTCCATGACGTTGCCATCGCGTGCGTGCGCAGAGGTATCTGCCATCGCAACCTCCCTATTTCAGTTGATGATCATAAGATGGGAGCGACTAGCTCAAGAATCCAGAGAGGGCGTACAGACAGGAAGCACCTGAACCATCACGCGTTTGTTGCGTTCCTTCGGTAGATCTGGAGATGACCGCATGAAACGAACACTCATCGCCTTCGCCCTCTCGCTCGCAACCTCGCAGGTGTTTGCCATGGACAGCCTTTCACACCTCGAATGGAAAAAGCGTGTCCTCATCCTTTTCGGTGACAAGAGCGATGCGTCGATTGCCCGACAGGTCGGCATCCTGACATCGCAAAAGGCGGAATTGGCGGAGCGCGACATGGTTGTGCTGCAGGTTTCCGGAGATGTCGTGGAAACGATCTACGGTGACGCCGACCGGATCGACGCGGGCAGGCTGCGCGCGGAGGCAAATATTGCGGACGGTGCGTTTCATGTCGTCCTTGTCGGCAAGGATGGCGGCGTGAAGCTGAAAAGCGATACGGTCGTCAGCGACGTCGAGATGTTCGACCTGATCGATCGCATGCCGATGCGCCGCGGCGGAAAAGGCTGAATGACCTCAGACGACATTGGGGTATCCGTGGCACGCAACGGCTCCGATTCGTTCAACTTTTCGCGACCATTTCGGAAAACGCGGGCATATCCCCGATCGACATTTGCGTTGCGACGCGTTCACCCTACCTTAGGCGCCTAGGCCATGAATTGAAGGAGACGATGACAGATGAGCGCCGAATTCGGTCCGTACGTGCAGATGGGTAAGCTTGCTCAGGTGATGGCCCACCAGTACCAGAAGGACACCAACCTCGCTTTGGCGCCCCTGCTGTCGCATTACATGGACGAGGTCGAGGTCAACGTGGCCGCCGACAGTTTCAACCACTCCGGTTTCATGAACAATATCCGCGGGCCGCTCAAGGTCACGGCTGACGCAACGACGGACGAGCGGCGCAAGGCGTTCCTGCAGGCCGTCGTTGATGCGCTTCAGGAGCGCATGCAGCGCGTATAGGCCCTGCGGCAGCAGGATTCTTCCAAGACTGAACTCATAAGATCTGATGCAACGCGCCTTTTCGCGCACGTGCCGGCGTTGCGCTGTGCACGGCGCGGATGGTCGTGGAAGACGGAGGGGTTGCCATCAGAATACGGTCTCGGCACAGCTGTTAGGCGGACGATCGGCCTTAACAACCGCCCTGATCACCGCGTCAGTTCACGAATCGACATACTTGGACACGCAAAATGAGTTCCCATTTCGCGTTTTTATGGTGCACTAGGTCTCAAAGATATTCGAGGGATCGATTCCGGTCCTTTTTGAGAGAGTTTGCGCCATGGAAAATCCGATCCCCCTGAAACGCATTTCCCAAAATGTCGTCTTTCGCAAAGGTGACGTGTTTGTTCTGTTCGGCGAGCTGTTCGGGCGCGGTTACGCGACCGGGCTGATCGAAGAGGCCAAGCGTGCGGGCATGAAGATCGTCGGCATCACCGTCGGGCGCCGCGACGAGAACAACGCGCTGCGTCCGCTGACCGATGACGAACTGCAGGCTGCGGAAACGCAGCTCGGCGGCAAGATCATCAACGTTCCGCTGATGGCGGGCTTTGATCTCGACTCACCGGCCGGCACGCCGACCCCGACCGATCTTCTTGCCGACATGACGCTCGAAAGCTGGCAGACCGACAAACTGGACTGGGATCACATCGAAGCATGCCGCACAGTCGGCGTGGAGCGCTTCCGGAATTCGCTGACGAAAGTCATGGCGATCCTCGAAGACATGATCCCGGCCGGCAAGAATGTCTTCTTTGCTCATACGATGGCGGGTGGCATTCCCAAGGCGAAGGCGTTTCTCGTCATCGCCAACCGCATCTACAAGGGCCGCGGCGTCCGCCACATGTCCTCGCAGACACTGCTCGACAGCGACATGGGCAAGCTGATCCTTGCAAACTTCGACGAAGTTTCCGCCAACACCTATCACCACCTGATCGAACTCAGCACCGCCATCCGCACGCGGATCGAAGCCGCGGGCAACCAGGTGCGCTACACGGCCTATGGATATCACGGCACCGGCATCCTGATCGGTGACGAATATCGCTGGCAGACCTACACCAACTACACGCAGGGCTATGCCAAGATGCGGCTTGAGGATGTAGCGCGCAAGGCCTGGGCCGATGGCGTCAAGGCGACCGTCTACAACTGCCCGGAAATCCGGACCAACTCGTCCGACGTGTTTGCCGGTATCGAACTGCCTCTCATCCCTCTCCTTCTCGCATTGAAGAAGGAAGGCGGCGGCGCCTGGGCTGAAGAACTGTGGCAGGCCTGCCAGGAGCGCCTGGCAGACGGCTACACGGTTGAAGACACGCTGCAGAAGATCATCGATCTTCAGGCAGACGAAGTCATGCAGCCCTTCTACGATTTCAAGCGTTGGCCGATGCCAAACAGCCAGGGACAGTCCGATCTCACCATCGGCACCTCGGCCGAGATCACGCAGATGCACAAGGATAGCAAGGTTCTGATCAGCGATCTGTTGAGCACGCTGGTCGTTGAGGCAACCGGACAGCTGATCTTTGCGGAAACCTCGAACCCGACCGGTCCTGTCGTGTGGCTCAACCACGACATCGTCGCCCGCAAGCTCAATTCGACCCATGAGTCGAATGCGGATGCAGGCGTGACCGAAAAGGTCAGAATGCTCGCCTGAAAAAGGCCGCTGCACTCCATCGTGCCCGCCGACCCCGCGTCGGCGGCACCATCGATGCAGAGATACTCCCTGACAGTCGCCCGGCATCGCTCTGCGCCTCAGGCCCTAGTCCGGGTCTTGCCCTGACGGTTGCTCCGGCCTACCAAGCCTTGAACGATCAACCACCCTTGATCCGTCTAAGACGCCGGATGGGGGAGCCATGGAAACCGTGATGGCAGACGAGGACAGGCAGACCACATCCGGCGAAACGATTACTCTTTACGAGGCGATCGGGGGTGATGCGACGGTTCGGGCCCTCGCGGCGCGCTTCTACACCCTGATGGATACGCTGCCGGAAGCTGCCCGCTGCCGGGCCGTTCATCCGCAAAGTCTGACGGGAAGTGAAGCGAAGTTCTATGACTATCTGACCGGCTATCTCGGCGGCCCGCCCGTCTATGTGGAAAAACACGGGCACCCTCGCCTTCGCTCGCGCCATTTCGGGGCTGAGATCGGACCGGTGGAGCGCGACGAATGGTTGCTGTGCTTCCGCCGCGCCATGGACGAGACGATCGCAAGCCCGGCCCTGCGCGACATCATCTGGCCGCCGATCGAGCGGCTGGCTCATCACATGCAAAACAGGGAATAGAGCCTTGGCGAGACTCGATAAACTGCGGCCGTTCATTCTCTTTGCGAGCGGTCTGATGGGCGCCTGCGGCGTAGGCCTTGCGGCTGCCGCAAGTCATGGCGGCGATACGCTTCTGCTCGGCTCTGCCTCGATGATGTGCCTGGCGCACGCGCCGGTGCTGCTCGCTCTTTATCTTGGACATCAGCAGATCCGCACAGCGACGCTGGCCGGTCTCATTCTGGGCCTTGGGACGATCGTGTTTGCGGGTGATCTGGTGGCGCGTCATTATCTCGGAAGCCGACTGTTTCCGTTTGCCGCGCCACTCGGTGGCAATCTTATGATTCTCGGCTGGCTCGCAATCGCGATCGGAGCGTTTTTGCGCGCCGTGGCCCGGCGCTAGAACGTCCGGGTTCGGCTCGAAGGTATCGATCTCGGCACAGCCGTATCCTGCGAGCGGTCCATCGCGAGCCGGTAAAGCTCGGTCACCATGCCGTCGCCGCTCTGCTCGGCGAGCTTGTGCAGGACGGCCATCGCGTCGAGATCCCGCCCCTCGCGATCGAGAATAGGCTGATCAGGATAACCTGTTTTCATCATTGCGATCCTTGATGGTCTGCAGCGCCCGCTCAAGGCTTGACTTCGACCCGTTGCGCAAGGGGATGAAGGTGACGCCGAACTTCTTGCATCCGGTCTTTACCCGCAGACACGCATCGTGGCTGATACAGTCGATCGGGCAGAAAACGCAGTCAACCGAGGGAAGCACCGTATCGATGCGGGAAACCGCCTCGCGCAACCCACCGTCGTGATGGATCAGTTCCGCGCCGTGGCGGGTGGCGATGGCGCGCAGATGGGCCACCTGGCAGTCCCGGCCGCCGACATAGAGAAAGCTGCGGATGTCGACCACTTCCCCGCCGATCCCGGAGGCGCCATTGGCAGCGCTGCGGTTCGAGGATGCCGCAGCATCGGATGCGGCATTGCCGCCACGCGTGTTTTTCCGCTTCTGTTTCTTCGCCATGATGCTCTCCGTATTGGGCCGGAATAATTCGGGGCAAACCCCGTCGTTGGCGCACCATATGAAACTGGAATTTGAGAGTAAAGATTAAAGTCGACTCTTTCACTCATATTAATTTAGGGCACAGCCCGCGTCGTTTTCGACCGACACGAGCGCCGAATGGCAGTTTTTCTGCTCACTTAGCGTATGTTAGCGGACCGTGGTTTTCAGGGGCATCGATAGGCGAGGCCGGCGTGGGCTTACAGCTGGATCAACGAAGCCTCGGGATTCGCAGCAGTTTTAGCGTACCCTATACTGAGCATTTGCTCAGAACCGAGAATAAATTCAAACCCTGGCGTGTACTGTCAGTTTTCGCCCAAGTCCGGACAAATATTCGCCCGCTATTTTAACCAGCGATTAGCGCAATTACGGCAATAGGTTAGGTGGGCGTCCTCGCGCATGCCGAGAATTGGCGGGTTGGGATGTATTGTTGGGCAAGTTGAAGTGGTGTGCACTATGGCAATTCGGGATATGGCTATTTCGAAGAAACTCGGCCTCGTTACCGTCGTAATGGGCCTTTCTTCTCTTATTATTGCAGGCGTTGCGGGAAGCGGGCTCTATGGGCTGCAAAAGGCAATCATTTCAGTCGGCGCGCGTGAAGAAGTCGCTCGTGAAGCGATGGATCTGCGGGTCGACATTATCGCAATTAGCCGCATGACCTATCAACTGGCCGCGGCGCCGGACAAAGCCAAGGATTTCCGAATCGACGCCGAAAAGCGCGCCGGCGAAATGCTGGCACGCCTGCCGAAGATCGAAGCAACCGCGGACGCTGCCGAACAGGACCAGCTGAAGACGGTGAGAGCCGCCCTCGACAGCTATTTCGTCTCGATCCGCAGCATGGTGGACACCGCCGAAAAGAATGCAGCCGACACCGCCGCCATCTCGGCTGCGCTGAAAAAGGCGCTGGATGGCCAGAAGGTCGTCACCGACTCCGTCAAGGTCTACAGCACCTATTCGGGCAAGGAACTGGCTGTGGCCCGCGAAGAAGCCGTTGCGTCCTCGACCACCGCCATGCTGGTTTCGGCGCTGTCGGCCCTCGCCTTCATCATCATCGGCGCCACGATCAGCACGATCGTCGCACGCCGTGGCATCGTTCGCCCCATCCGCGAGCTGACCGAAGCCATGACCCGCCTTGCCAAGGGCGATATGAACATCGATGGCGTCGACGCAAGCCGCGGCGACGAAATCGGCGCGATGGCCCGCGCCGTCGAGGTATTCCATACCAACGCTGTCGCCATGACCGACCTCAAGGCACAGGAAGCAGCCCTTCACGAGCGTTCCAGCGACCTGCAGACGTCGATTTCGAAAGTTGTCGCATCTGCTGTCGCCGGCGATTTTTCCGGCCGCATCCGCAAGGACTACCAGAACGAAGACCTCAACCGCTTTGCATCGGGCGTCAACCAGCTGGTGGAAAGCGTCGACAATGCCGTCACGGAAGTTCGCCGCGTCATCGCAGCGCTTGCCGATGCCGACCTGACCCAGAGCATGAACGGCCAGTTCCAGGGTGCATTTGCCGAGCTTCAGACCAACGTCAACTCGACGATGGACCGGCTGAGCGCCACCATGAGCAACGTGCGCGGCGCAGCCGGCACGATCAACGACAATTCCGCCGAACTGTCTTCGGCGGCAAACGACCTCTCCAAGCGGACCGAGCAGCAGGCTGCAGCGCTTGAAGAAACGGCAGCCGCCCTCGACGAGATCACCACGACGGTGCGTGCCGCCTCTGCCCGCGCCACCGAAGCCCGCGACATGGTCTATGAGACCAAGCAGAGTGCGGCAAAGTCGGGCGAAATTGTTCGCAGCGCCGTCACCGCCATGAGCCGCATTGAAGACAGCTCGACGAAGATCAGCCAGATCATCGGCGTCATCGACGAGATTGCCTTCCAGACCAACCTGTTGGCGCTGAACGCCGGCGTCGAAGCCGCCCGTGCTGGCGAAGCCGGTCGCGGCTTTGCCGTCGTCGCTCAGGAAGTGCGTGAGCTCGCCCAGCGCTCCGCCAATGCGGCAAAGGAAATCAAGACGCTGATCAGCGCCTCGGCTTCCGAAGTCGCAGGCGGCGTTTCGCTGGTGCGCTCGACCGGTACAGCACTTGTCGAGATCGAAAGCCTGGTCAACAAGGTCAACGAACATGTGGAATCCATCGCCACGGCTGCCCGCGAGCAGTCGACGGCGCTGGCCGAGATCAACTCCTCGGTCAACCACATGGACCAGATGACCCAGAAGAACGCCGCGATGGTGGAAGAAACGACCGCTGCAAGCGAGACGCTTGCAGCCGAAAGCCGCCAGCTTCAGGCGCTTCTCTCCAACTTCAAGCTGGAAGGTGGCAGCGATCTCGGCGGCATGGCACGCCGGATGCGCGCGGCCTGATAAAAGCCTGGACAATCAGACCGTAAAATCCCGGGGGCAGCGATGCTCTCGGGATTTTTCAATTCGAATCGGCCATCCGGCGATGGCCCGCAACGCTCAGCAGGGTTTCGGCCCCTGTTCCGGCTTGGTGTCGACCAGCGCACTGCTCACTGCTTCTTCATGATACCAGCAGTGGTCCTGCACCGCGACCGGGTAGGTCCCGACCGGCACCGTGGCGCCGTTCTCAAGACGGATCCGTGGCGTCAATGGAAATTGCAGGATCTGCGCTGTCTCACGATGGATGCCAATAACCATCCTATCGCCTCCTCCTCAATGCGCACTCAAACGCATACCAACCAGAGATATGCACATTTTTTGTGCTTTCTGCACTATTTTACATCATTTGCCTGTTCGGCGCTAGGCACGAATGAAAGCAAACGAGCTCAGGGCGATATAGTTTCGTCGGCGGAACTCAGACGCGAAGCAGAATTCCTTGTTTCAAGACCCCCGGTGGGTGCGCGAAAAATCGATTGATTTTCAAACGGGCTGGGATGATGGCGTTACAGTCGTCACCCGCAGACATGTAAGCCCGGCCAATCATACGACTTTTTTATCGCGATTTTCGGGCAACGACAAAAACTGGCACGGTATGTGCGTTCTATGTCTCATGCCCGGGATGCAGCGCTTTCGCGTCGCAGTCTCTGGATGGCTCAACCATGAACACCACGGCCTGAGAGATAAAATATGACCAAGTTTAAGCTCGAGTACATCTGGCTCGACGGTTACACCCCCGTCCCGAACCTGCGTGGCAAGACGCAGATCAAGGAATTCGACACCTTCCCGACGCTGGAACAGCTGCCGCTGTGGGGCTTCGACGGTTCGTCGACCAATCAGGCCGAAGGCCGTTCGTCCGACTGCGTGCTGAAGCCGGTCGCCATCTACCCGGATCCGGCCCGCACCAACGGTGCGCTGGTCATGTGCGAAGTGATGATGCCTGATGGCGTTACCCCGCACGCGTCCAACAGCCGCGCGACCATCCTCGATGACGAAGATGCATGGTTCGGTTTCGAACAGGAATACTTCTTCTACGAAGACGGCCGTCCGCTCGGCTTCCCGGAAAGCGGCTACCCCGCTCCGCAGGGTCCGTACTACACCGGCGTCGGCTACAAGAACGTCGGTTCGGTTGCCCGCGAAATCGTTGAAGAGCATCTCGACCAGTGCCTCGCAGCTGGCATCAACCACGAAGGCATCAATGCCGAAGTGGCCAAGGGCCAGTGGGAATTCCAGATTTTCGGCAAGGGCTCCAAGCGCGCCGCCGACCAGATCTGGATGGCCCGCTACCTGCTTCTGCGTCTGACGGAACAGTACGGCATCGACATCGAGTTCCATTGCAAGCCGCTCGGCGACACCGACTGGAACGGTTCGGGCATGCATTGCAACTTCTCGACCAAGTACATGCGCGAAGTGGGCGGCAAGGAGTATTTCGAGGCGCTGATGGCGCAGTTCGACAAGAACCTGCAGGACCATATCGACGTCTACGGCCCGGACAACCACCTGCGTCTGACTGGCAAGCACGAAACGGCTCCGTGGAACAAGTTCTCCTACGGCGTTGCCGACCGTGGCGCCTCGATCCGCGTGCCGCATTCCTTCGTCAACAACGGCTACAAGGGCTACCTCGAAGACCGCCGTCCGAACAGCCAGGGCGACCCCTACGCGATCGCCTCGCAGGTTCTGAAG
This sequence comes from Neorhizobium sp. AL 9.2.2, assembly GCF_013317225.1. Taxonomy (NCBI): domain Bacteria; kingdom Pseudomonadati; phylum Pseudomonadota; class Alphaproteobacteria; order Hyphomicrobiales; family Rhizobiaceae; genus Neorhizobium; species Neorhizobium sp. AL 9.2.2. The sequence goes on along the minus strand of NZ_JAALXU010000003.1, from coordinate 481,575 downwards.
ACGATCTCGGAAGTGCCGCTCGCGAAGTCGGCCGCCGCCTAAGACACAACGTCCTCCCAAGGACAACGAAGACGCCGGCCTCGCGCCGGCGTTTTTTTTGTTTCGGGGTTGTAGAAAGTTCGGGGCCCGTTCTGCCATCCGGGTCAAGCATCTCCGCTTTTAGGCTCAAACCTCTCCGCCCTCATCCCTGTGCTTGTCACAGGGATCGAGTAGCGTCGCGTCTGCGACGCGGAAGGGTCTTCCCAGCCCAAGGACTTGGGATGACTAGATTCCTGTGACAAGCACAGGAATGAGGGAGAGTGGGAGGGCCGCTCGCGACGACGGCTGGCACGGCTGTCACGGCTGTCGCCGCTTAAGCAGCAAGTCCTCCCAGGACAAACGGAAACCACCGGCCAAGCGCCGACGTTTTTCGTTTCGGGTGTTCTGAGCGTAAGGCTCTTGAGGCATGGCAACCCGAGTTCGGACCTCTCGGCCTTCAGGGCTCACCCCTCTCCGCACCCTCATCCCTGTGCTCGTCACAGGGATCCAGCAGCGTCGCGTCCGCGGCGCGGAAGGGTCTTCACAGCCCAAGGACTTGGGCTGACTGGATTCCTGTGACAAGCACAGGAATGAGGGAGAGAGGGAGGCCGCTCCTGAAGTCCGCTGTCACCGAGGACCCAACATCGGCTGCCGTCTGTCACGAGAAGTCCTCTCAGGAAGCCCTCAAACCTTCAGCCCCTCGAGAAACAGCCCCTCCAGAAACCGCGCCGCATCCTCGAAACGGTCATCGTCGTCCCGGTCCTGACCGAGAACCGCCCGCACCTGGACGTCGAAATCGGCGTAATGTTGCGTGGTGGACCAGATCGAGAAGATCAGGTGGTAGGGGTCGCAGGTGCGGATTTTGCCGGCTTTCGACCAGGCGCGAATGACGTCCGCCTTTTCATCGACCAGGTCTTTCAGCGGGCCTTTCAGTTCGTCCTCGATATGTGGCGCGCCCTGCAGGATCTCGTTGGCGAAAAGCCGGCTTTCGCGGGGGAAATCCCGCGCCATTTCCAGCTTACGGCGGATATAGGAGCGGATTTCCGCGACCGGATCACCCGCCGCGTCGAAAGCCCGCAGCGGCTCCAGCCAGGTGGAGAGCACCCGGTCAATCAGCTGGCGATGGATCGCCTCCTTGGTGCGGAAATAATAGAGCAGGTTCGGCTTCGACATACCGGCCGCCTCGGCGATCTGATCGATCGTCGTGCCGCGGAAACCGCTGACCGAAAACACCTCGAGTGCCGCCTCAAGAATGACCTCTTCCTTCTCCTCCTGAATGCGGGTGCGCCGCTGCGTTTTCGCCGCTCGTGGAATGGCCATCCGTGTCCTGCCTTGCATCCCCAAACGCTGATCCAGATTCGTGTCACAAGGCCCATTTTCAAGGCATCTGGCGCGAAAATAGGCGAGTATTTTTCGTGATTTACGGCTTGAGTGGCGGTCGGGAAATTGTATGTTTTACCAGTCGGTCAAATTATCGATCACAGACAAAACAAACGCAATGCCGATGTTTTAGATCTTGCCAGAAGTAGGTCTGGAACGCGGCTCAAGCAGGCATAACGGGTGAGGACAGGATGATGGCGGCAGCACCGGGCGAGAACATGCGTGTGAACGGCGACCGGCTGTGGGACATGCTGGAGGAGATGGCGAAGATCGGCCCCGGCATTGCCGGCGGCAACAACCGCCAGACCCTGACCGACGAGGACGGCGAAGGCCGCCACCTGTTCAAGCGCTGGTGCGAAGACGCCGGCATGACCGTCGGCACCGACACGATGGGGACGATGTTTGCGACCCGCGCCGGAACCGATCCGGACGCGCTGCCGGTCTATATCGGCTCCCACCTCGATACCCAGCCGACCGGCGGCAAATATGACGGCGTGCTGGGCGTGCTGGCAGGGCTCGAAGTCGTCCGCTCGATGAACGATCTCGGCGTCAAGACGAAGCATCCGGTCGTCGTCACCAACTGGGCGAACGAGGAAGGCGCGCGATTTGCGCCAGCCATGCTGGCTTCCGGTGTGTTTGCCGGTGTTCATTCGCTCGACTACGCCTATAGCCGCAAGGATCCCGACGGCAAGACCTATGGCGACGAGCTGAAGCGGATCGGCTGGCTGGGCGACGAAGAGGTCGGCGCCCGCAAGATGCATGCCTATTTCGAATATCATATCGAGCAGGGCCCGATCCTCGAAGCCGAGCAAAAGCAGATCGGCGTCGTCACCCATTGCCAGGGCCTGTGGTGGCTGGAATTCACGCTGACCGGCAAGGAAGCGCATACCGGCTCGACGCCGATGGACCGCCGCGTCAATGCGGGCCTCGCTTTCGGCCGCATTCTGGAACTGGTGCAGGACGTGGCGATGGCGGAGCAGCCGGGCGCTGTCGCCGGCGTCGGCCAGGCGTTCTTCTCGCCCAATTCCCGCAACGTGCTGCCCGGCAAGGTGGTTTTCACCGTCGACATGCGCACGCCGACGCAGGAAAAGCTCGATCGCATGCGGGCGAAGATCGAGGCGGGCGCGATCGAGATCTGCGAAGCGCTCGGTGTCGGCTGCGCGGTGGAAGCCGTCGGTCACTTCGATCCGGTGACGTTTGATCCTGTTCTGGTCGGGCGCGTGCGCGATGCCGCGGTCAAGCTCGGCTACAGCCACCTGGACATCATCTCCGGCGCCGGCCACGATGCCTGCTGGGCATCCAGACTGGCGCCCTCGACGATGATCTTCTGCCCCTGCGTCGACGGCGTCTCGCACAACGAGGCCGAGGAGATCTCCAAGGACTGGGCCGCCGCCGGCTGCGACGTGCTGCTGCATGCGGTGCTGGAAACGGCGGAGATTGTGGCGTGAGCCGATCCAAGATACACTCGGCGCCGGCAGCAAAAGCGGAGCCAGCCGCATGTCAACAGCACCGGAAATTCTTGTTTTCAAGCATCGCCGCGCCGTCAGCGCGACGGGCAAACGCGCGTGCGACGAGGTTCGAGCCATCGCATTGAGCTGGACCCGGAAAACTCGTCCATAGCGCGGCAATGCGCCAGCAGTGACAGGAGGCAATGACATGGGCAGGCCACGGGAAGTCTCTGAGGAAGAACGCGCCGAGCTGATCCGCAAGGGCTACCGGCCGATCGAGGTTTGGGTGCCGGATCTGGACAACGAGACCATTCGCAAACAGCTACAGGACGAGGCCCGGAAGATCGCCGAAGCGGACAAGGCCGAAGGGGTCATGGACTGGCTCGATGCTGTCGGCCCCACGAATTGGGATAAGCCGTGAAGCTCAAGCGTGGCGATATCGTGATTGCGGTTTTTCCCGGTGAGCTCGGGAAGCCAAGACCTGCCGTCATCCTCCAGCACGACGACCTCAATGAAATCCTCACGACGATCCTGGCATGCCCGATGACGACCCATGTCATCGAGACCCCCTGGCTTCGCCCGATCATCGTGCCCACCATCGACAATGGCTTGCAGGAACTGTCCCAGATCATGTCGGAGAAGATCTCGCCTTTGCGCAAGGAGGTCATCCGGCAGCAGATCGGCCGATTGGACGAACACGATCTGAACCGGCTGGAAGTCGCGTTGCTGCACATCATCGGTCTGACGCACAAGATGCAGTTGCAGGCCCAGACATAGACAAGGGAGCGAGCCATGACCACCATCATCAAGAACGGCACTGTCGTCACCGCCGACCTCACCTACAAGGCGGATGTGAAGATCGAGGGTGGGCGGATCGTCGAGATCGGGCCGGATCTCCGGGGCGAGGAAGTCCTGGATGCGTCAGGCGCTTACGTAATGCCGGGCGGGATCGATCCGCATGTGCATCTGGAAATGCCCTTCATGGGCACCTATTCGGCCGATGATTTCGATAGCGGCACACGCGCGGCGCTTTCGGGCGGCACCACGATGGTGGTCGATTTCTGCCTGCCGGAGCCGGGTCAGTCGCTGCTTGATGCGCTGAAGCGCTGGGACAACAAGGCGACCCGCGCCCATTGCGACTATTCCTTCCACATGGCGATCACCTGGTGGAGCGAGCAGGTGTTTGACGAGATGAAGGCGGTGGTGCGCAACCACGGCATCAACACGTTCAAGCATTTCATGGCCTACAAGGGCGCCCTGATGGTCAATGACGACGAGATGTTCGCCTCGTTCTCGCGCTGCGCCGAACTTGGCGCCCTGCCCCTCGTGCATGCGGAAAACGGCGATATCGTCGCCGCCATGCAGCAGAAGCTGATGGATGCAGGCAATGACGGGCCGGAAGCGCATGCCTATTCGCGCCCCGCTTCCGTCGAGGGCGAAGCGACCAACCGTGCCATCATCATCGCCGATACCGCGGGCGTGCCGCTCTATGTGGTGCACACGTCCTGCGAACAGGCGCATGAGGCGATCAGGCGCGCGCGCCAGTCCGGCATGCGGGTCTATGGCGAGCCCCTGATCCAGCATCTGACGCTCGACGAAAGCGAATACGCCCATCCGGACTGGGATCATTCCGCCCGCCGCGTGATGTCGCCGCCGTTCCGCGACAAGCGCCATCAGGATTCGCTTTGGGCGGGCCTGGCATCCGGTTCGCTGCAGGTGGTGGCGACCGACCACTGCGCCTTCACGACGGAACAGAAGCGCACTGGGCGCGGCGATTTCCGCAAGATCCCAAACGGCACCGGCGGCCTTGAAGACCGCCTGCCGATGCTCTGGACCCACGGCGTCGAGACCGGCCGCATCACCATGAACGAGTTCGTGGCGGTCACCTCCACCAACATCGCCAAGATCCTCAACATCTACCCGAAGAAGGGCGCGATCCTGGTTGGAGCCGACGCGGATATCGTGGTGCTCGACCCGAAGGCCTCAAAGACGATCTCCGCCGCAACCCAGCAATCGGCGATCGATTACAACGTGTTCGAAGGCAAGCATGTGACCGGGCTGCCGCGCTTCACGCTGTCGCGCGGCAATGTCGCCTATGCCAATGGCGAGATCCGCACGAAGCCGGGCGACGGCAAGTTCGTTTCCCGCCCGCCGTTCCCAGCCGTCAGCAAGGCGCTGTCGGCCTGGAAGGAAATCACCGCGCCGCGCAAGGTGGAACGCTCCGGCATCCCGGCATCAGGCGTATGAGCGGCTTGATGACAGCGATACCCGATGAGGCGGAGGCCGGTGGCTCAGTCCACCAAAGCGTCCAGTTCCGGCAGCAGGACCACGCTTTCCTGCTCGTTGGGATCCGTGCGCGCGATGATCGCGGTGCAGGGCGTGCCCGACCGGTTGGCCGGCAGATGCGGAACACCGGCCGGGATGTACATCAGCTCGCCCGCATGCAGCACGATGTGGTTCTCCAGCCGGTCGCCATACCAGGTGTCGGCGGAGCCGGAGAGCATGTAGATCGCGGTCTCATGGGTTTCGTGCAAATGCGCCTTGGCTTTTGCCCCCGGCGGAATGGTCAGAAGATGCATGCAGATGCCCTTCGAGCCGACCGTTTCGGCGGAAATGCCCTGAACATAGGTGAGACCCTGCTTGCCGTCATAGGCGGCGTCGGGCCTGACGATACGGCAGGTCGGTCTTGATGACGTGTCCATTGAAACTCCCCCTCTCCAGCAGAACCGCGGCAGCCTCCATGGCGCCGACGGCCGGATGTGCAGCTCCATGATACCAGAAAACCCGGCCCTTCAAACGATCAGCCACGCTTACGACGGAGCGCGCCCATGACCTACTCCGTCGTCTCCGCGAGAAATCTCGGCCTCACCTTCGAGACCGGCGACGGGCCGGTTCATGCGCTGTCCGATGTCGATCTCGACGTGAAGAAGGGCGATTTCGTTTCCTTCATCGGTCCCTCCGGCTGCGGCAAGACGACGTTTTTGCGGGTGATCGCGGATCTGGAACGGGCAACCTCGGGCGAAATCCTCGTCAACGGCATGACGCCGGAGGAAGCGCGCAAGAGCCGCTCCTACGGTTACGTGTTTCAGGCGCCTGCCCTCTATCCCTGGCGGACGATCGAAAACAACATTGCCCTTCCGCTCGAAATCATGGGGTATTCGGCGGCAGAACGCGCAAGCCGCATCGAGCGGACGCTCGATCTCGTCAATCTCTCGGGCTTCGGCAAGAAATATCCGTGGCAACTTTCCGGCGGCATGCAGCAGCGCGCCTCGATCGCCCGCGCGCTCGCCTTCGATGCCGATCTCCTTCTGATGGACGAGCCCTTCGGCGCACTGGACGAGATCGTCCGCGACCATCTGAACGAGCAACTCCTGAAACTCTGGGAGCGGACGCAAAAGACCATCTGCTTCGTCACCCACTCGATCCCCGAGGCGGTCTATCTCTCCACCAAGATCGTGGTGATGTCGCCGAGACCCGGGCGGGTGACCGACGTGATCACCTCGACCCTGCCGAAGGAACGCCCGCTGGATATCCGCGAGACGCCGGAATTCCTGGCGATCGCTCACCGGGTCCGCGAAGGTCTACGCGCAGGGCACAGCTATGAGGAATAAGACCTGCGTCAGCAAAAAGACCCCTCCCCACCCTCCCCACAAGGGGGAGGGCTTAACTTGCCGCGCCCTCACCAAAAACCGTCTCTGCAGTGGAATATGGACTGAGCGGTGCAGCGTAGTCTCTCCCCCCTTGTGGGGGAGATGGCCGGCAGGCCAGAGGGGGTCTTTCTTTTACCGATCACATCAGCATGTCGCCGGGGTCTTGTCGTTTTTCGAGAAAGGAATTCGCATGCCGCATTCCAACATCGATCCCAGGACACGACGAAGCGCCAAACGGCTTCGCCGCGAACTGACCAAAGCCGAATCCGCGATGTGGACTATGCTCCGCGACTTCCGGCAGTTTGGCGCGCGCTTCAGGCGCGAGACTCCAATCGGTCCTTATATTGCTGATTTCGCGTGGCTTTCCGCCAGAATCGTGATCGAGGTGGATGGCGACAGTCATGAAACCGATCATGGTCGGGCTCACGACGTGCGGCGCGATGCGTTCATGAAGGGACAGGGCTTCACTGTCATGCGTTTCGATAACCATCAGGTCATTGACGGACCGGATTACGTCTTCACGACCATCGAAGCTCTAATCGCGCCTTTTCTGGAAAGGCCGCCGACATGACCACCCAGGACACACTGAAATCCCGCATCCTGCCCGTCGCAACAGTCGTCCTCGTCATCGTCGCGATCTGGTATGTCGGCGCGTATTTTATGAACGCGCCATTCCAGCGCGATCTCGACCGGCGCGCCGGTGTCACCTCCACGCCGATGGAATTCCTCGGCAAGACGATGTCGCAGCCGAAACCGATCCTGCCGGCGCCGCATCAGGTGGCGTCGAATGTTTTCGAGAACACGTTTCTGCGAAGCGTTTCCTCAAATCGCAGCCTCGTCTATCACGCCTGGGTGACGCTCTCCTCGACGCTTGCGGGCTTCGGTTTCGGAACGCTTCTCGGCATCCTGATCGCGGTCGGCATCGTCCACGTGCGCGCGCTCGACCGCAGCCTGATGCCGTGGATCATCGCGTCGCAGACCGTGCCGATCCTTGCCGTCGCGCCGATGGTGATCGTCACGCTCGGCTCGATCGGCATTTCCGGTCTGGTGCCCAAGGCAGTGATCTCCACCTACCTCTCGTTCTTCCCCGTCGCAGTCGGTATGGTGAAGGGCCTGCGCTCGCCGGAACTGATCCAGCTCGATCTGATGCGCACCTATCATGCCAGCGCCGCACAGACTTTCTGGAAGCTGCGTGTCCCCGCCTCGGCGCCGTTCCTGTTTACCTCGATGAAGGTGGCGATTGCCGCAAGCTTGGTCGGTGCCATCGTTGGCGAGCTGCCGACCGGTGCTGTCGCCGGCATCGGCTCGAAGCTTCTCGCCGGCGCCTATTACAGCCAGACGATCGATATCTGGGCGGCGCTGGTTGCGGGCTCGGTGCTGGCATCGCTTCTGGTCGCAGTCGTCGGGATCGCCGGAAAGATCGTCAACCGCAACATGGGAGGAAAGCCGACATGAGCGCGCTGATGCGAACCTCCCTCCTCACGTCATGGCAGGGCTGGCTGTCCCTGGCGCTGTCGCTCGCCGCACTTGCGACCCTTCCGCTCCTCGATCCCGATGCGGTGGCGCGTTTTGCACCGATGGCACTATTTGCGATCTTCGCTCTGTCGATTGCAGGCGCGGTCGTTTCGTTTCTGCCGCTCCCGCCCCTGTTTCTCGCGGCAGCGATCTTCGTCTTCTGCCACCTGTCGACCAGCATCCTGATTTCAGGCCTTTCCGGAAACGAGGGCAAGGCGGCAACCGCGTTCTTCCTGATGATCGCCGCCAACTGGCTGCTGGCATGGCGCTGCGTCAGCCTCCTGTCAGAGATCCGGACCCGTTCCAGGTTTGCGGATGGGCTTCTGGGTCTTGCGATCCCGGCGATCTTCGGCGCGTGGCTGCTGATCCTGTGGGAAGCGCTCACCCGCGGCTTCGGCGTGCCCTTCATCCTCATGCCGCCGCCCTCCTCGATCGGGCTGCGGATTGCAGCGTCGCTGTCGATCCTCTGGGCGGACGTGCAGCAGACCATCTTCAAGGCGGTGCTGGCGGGTTACATCCTCGGCTGCAGCGCGGGCTTTGTGGTGGCGATCCTTGCCGATCGCTTTGCGTTCCTGCGCGCCGGACTGATGCCGATCGGCAATCTGATGTCGGCGCTGCCGATCATCGGCGTCGCGCCGGTCATGGTCATGTGGTTCGGCTTCGACTGGCAATCGAAGGCGGCCGTCGTCACCATCATGACCTTCTTCCCGATGCTGGTGAACACGGTGGCTGGGCTTTCCGCCTCCGGAACGATGGAGCGTGACCTGATGCGCTCCTATGCGTCGGATTACGGGCAGACACTGATGAAGCTCAGGCTTCCGGCCGCCATGCCGTTCATCTTCAACGCGCTGAAGATCAACTCCACCCTGGCGCTGATCGGCGCCATCGTTGCGGAATTCTTCGGCACGCCGATCGTCGGCATGGGCTTTCGCATCTCCACCGAGATCGGCCGCATGAATGTCGACATGGTCTGGGCCGAAATCGCGGTTGCGGCGCTCGCCGGATCGCTCTTTTATGGCGTCGTCGCCCTTGCCGAGAGAGCAACGACATTCTGGCATCCGTCTAACCGTGGGGGTTAGTCGCTGACGATCCGCATCCCGAAAACGGGGGCGGCAACAAAAGAGGGAAACGACAATGAAAAAGATGATCATGGCACTGATGGCGGGAGCGTTCTCGCTCGCTGCATCCAATGCATTCGCCGCCGACAAGCTGACGCTGCAGCTGAAATGGGTCGCCCAGGGCCAGTTCGGCGGTTATTTCGTGGCAAAGGACAAGGGCTTCTACGAGGAGGAAGGCCTTGACGTGACGATCAAGCCGGGTGGTCCCGATATCGCTCCGGAACAGGTGATCGCCGGCGGCGGCGCCGACGTGATCGTCGACTGGATGGGCGGCGCGCTGGTTGCCCGCGAAAAGGGCGTACCGCTGACCAACATCGCCCAGCCTTTCGCCAAGTCCGGTCTCGAGCTGATTTGCCCGAAGGACGGCCCGGTCAAGACGGAAGCCGATTTCAAGGGCAAGACGCTCGGCGTCTGGTTCTTCGGCAACGAGTATCCGTTCTTTGCCTGGATGAACAAGATCGGCTTGAAGACCGAGGGCGGTACGGATGGCGTGACGGTTCTGAAGCAGAGCTTCGACGTCCAGCCGCTGATCCAGAAGCAGGCGGACTGCATCTCCGTCATGACCTATAACGAATACTGGCAGGCGATCGACGCCGGCTTCAAGGCCGAAGATCTGGTCGTCTTCAACTATACCAAGCTCGGCAACGACCTTCTGGAAGACGGGCTCTACGCTCTCGATACCAAGCTGGCCGATCCGAAGTTCAAGGAGAACATGGTCAAGTTCGTGCGCGCTTCGATGAAGGGCTGGAAATACGCGATCGAGAACCCGGAAGAAGCCGCAGAGATCGTCATGGACAATGGCGGCCAGGACGAGAACCACCAGAAGCGCATGATGGGCGAAGTGGCAAAGCTGATCGGCGACGGCAAGCTGGACATGTCGACCTACGAGCGCACGGTAAAGGCGCTGCTCGACCAGAAGATCATCACCAAGCAGCCGGATGGTGGCTACACGACCGATGTAACGACCGCCGCTCTTAAATAAGCAGGGCCTGATCGAGCCGATCTAACCTGCCGAAAACAGTATATGCCCGGCGCGCTGCCGGGCATATTTTATGGGGCGGTAACCATCACTGATCTTGGTCTTGGCATTTCCGCGAGCAGATTGATTTGCGGCGACGGAAGCCGTAAAAACACGGGACATGAATTTGTCGGGTGACGGACTTGTGGCGGCTTTGGGTCGTCACCACCTCATCAGGAACTGCGCAGGGAGGGGCGCGGATCCCGGACAGCGAAATAAAGACCCTCTGGTGCATCGGAAGTCGTCGCATGTTTCGCATTTCGTCAAAGCTCGCGTTGTTGGCGGCGTCCCTCGCCCCTGCCCTGATCACGCTCCTCGCCTTTCCGGCATTGGCGCAGCAAGCACAGCCGACCGCACCGCAGAAGAACCTTCCGTCGATCATCGTGACCGAGGCCAAAACCCGCCCGATGACCGATCGGGTCATCGCGACCGGTACGATCCGGCCGATCGAGGAAATCTACATCCAGCCTCTGGTCGACGGTCTCTCTATCCGCAGCGTCGATGCCGATGTCGGCGACGAGGTGAAGCAGGACGCGGTTCTCGCAACCCTCAACGACGACTCGCTCATTCTGCAAAAAAGCCAGCTTGAGGCAAACAGGGCCAAGGCCGAGGCCGGCGTCGCGCAATACAAGGCGCAGGTGATCGAGGCCGAAGCCAATCTGGCCGACGCCATCCGCCAGCGCGACCGCACCAGAAAACTCGGACAAAACGGCACCAGCAGCCAGAGCCAGGTCGAACAGACGCAGGCCCAGGTTGAAGTCGCCGAAGCACGGCTGAACGCGGCGAAACAGGCCGTTTCCGTCGGTGAGGCCGACGTCAAGGTCGTCGATGCGCAGATCAAGGACGTCGACCTCAACCTTGCCCGCACCGGCGTCAAAAGCCCGGTTGATGGGGTCGTCACGGCCAAGAATGCGCGGATCGGCGCGATTGCCGCCGGCGCCGGCGAACCGCTCTTCACCATCATCAAGGACGGCGCGATCGAACTCGTGGCCGATCTTTCGGAAACCGACATCCAGAAGGTGAAGCTCGGCCAGAAGGCGATCATCACCATTGCCGGCGGCACACGCAAGATTGAAGGCAAGGTGCGGATCGTTTCGCCCTCCGTCGATGCGACCACCCGCCTCGGCGCCGTGCATATCGTCGTCGATGACGAGAGTGGTGCCCGATCGGGCATGTATGGCAGTGCGGAGATCATCATCACCGAAACGACGGCGCTGGCCCTGCCGCTCTCGGCCGTGACCACGGCGCCGTCGGGCTCGGTCACCCGCAAGGTGGAAGGCGACACCGTCAAGCAGGTCAAGATAGAAACCGGCATTCAGGACGGTGGCTTCATCCAGATCGTCAGTGGCATTGCCGAGGGCGACCGGGTCGTCGCCAAGGCCGGCGCCTTCGTGCGCGACGGCGACAAGATCAACCCGGTCCTGCCGGGCTCAAAGGCTGGCGCCGACAAGGCCGAAGCTGACCGGGCCCCGCCCGCCGCTGTTTCGAATTGAGGACGCGAAGATGAACTTCTCCGCCTGGTCCATCCGCAACCCGATCGCACCGCTCCTCGGCTTTGCCCTGTTGCTGTACGTCGGCATCCAGTCCTTCTATGCGCTGCCGATCACCCGCTTCCCGAATATCGACGTGCCCGTCGTTTCCGTCACCGTCGTCCAGTCCGGCGCATCGCCTGCCGAACTGGAAGTACAGGTGACCAAGGAGATCGAGGATGCCGTCGCCTCGATCAGCGGCATCGACGAAGTCCAGTCCACCATCACCGATGGCCAGTCGCAGACGGTCGTCGTGTTCCGCATCGAAAAGCCCACGCCGGAAGCGGTGCAGGATACCAAGGACGCGATCGACAAGATCCGCGGCGACCTGCCGGCCGGCATCGAGGAACCGATCGTCACCAAGGTCGATGTCGAAGGACAGGCGATCCAGACATTCGCCGTCTCATCGCCGAACATGACGCTCGAAGAACTCTCCTGGTTCGTCGACGATACGGTGACACGGGCGCTGGAAGGCCAGGCCGGGATCGGCCGTATCGACCGTTACGGCGGCTCCGATCGCGAAGTGCGCGTCTCGCTCAATCCCGCCAAGCTCGATGCCTATGGCATCACGGCAGCCGACGTGAACCAGCAGATCCGCGGCACCAACGTCAATCTCGGCTCCGGCCGTGGCCAGGTGGCGGGCAACGAACAGACGATCCGCACGCTCGGCGATGCCCGCGATGTGGCGCAACTGGCCGAGACGTCGATCAGCCTTTCCAACAACCGTTTCGTGCGGCTGTCGGAGCTCGGCACCGTCACCGATACCTACGAGGAGCAGAAATCCTTCTCGCGCTTCAACGGCACGCCGGCCGTCACCTTCGCGGTCTTCCGCGCCAAGGGTGCGAGCGAAGTCTCGGTCGCCGAAACCGTCGCGGAAAGCCTCGACGGCGTGCGCAAGGCGCATCCCGACGTTGCGATAGCCATGGTCGACGATTCCGTCTATTTCACCTACGGCAATTACGAAGCGGCCCTTCACACGCTGGTGGAGGGCTCGATCCTTGCCATCATCGTCGTCATGCTGTTCCTGCGCAACTGGCGCGCTACGCTGATTGCGGCCGTCGCCCTGCCGCTGTCGGCAATCCCCACCTTCTGGGTCATGGACCTGATGGGCTTCTCGCTCAACCTTGTCTCGTTCCTGGCGCTGACGCTTGCGACCGGTATTCTGGTGGATGACGCGATCGTCGAGATCGAAAACATCGCCCGCCATATCAAGATGGGCAAGACGCCATACAAGGCCGCACTCGAGGCGGCCGACGAAATCGGGCTCGCCGTCATCGCGACCAGCTTCACCATCATCGCCGTGTTCGTGCCCGTTTCCTTCATGCCGGGCGTTCCCGGACAGTATTTCATCCAGTTCGGTCTCACCGTCGCCTTCTCGGTCTTCTTCTCGCTGGCGGTCGCGCGCCTGATCACGCCGCTGATGGCGGCCTATCTGATGCGCGCCGAAGACGGGATGGAAGACCATCACGACAATGACGGCTGGATCATGCGCGCCTATACGCGCCTCGTCACCGGCACGACCCGCAAATGGTACTGGCGCTATGCGACGCTTCTTGGCGCCATCGCCTTCCTCGCCGGCTCGCTCATGCTGCTGAGCAAGGTGCCCGGCAGCTTCCTGCCGCCCGACGATTCCTCGCGCGTCGTTCTCTCCGTCGAGCTGCCGCCCAATGCGACACTGGAAGAGACCGCCGAGACGTCTGAAAAGATCGACCGCGCGGTTCGCGATATCGACGGCGTCGAAAGCGTCTTCGTGCTCGGTGGCGCATCGCCCAAGGGCGATCTCGAACTGCGTCGTTCGACCGTTCGTGTCATCCTCGAAAACATCGACCATTCGCTGATCAAGACGCTGGTCAACAAGGGGCTGGGCAGCCTGCCGCTGATCGGCTCTTCTTTGCCGAAAATGGAAGAACATGGCCGTACCCGTCCGCAATGGGACGTGGAAAAGGACATTTTTGCCGCAATCCGCGATATCCCGGACGTGCGTATCTCGAAGGTCAACGACCGTGCCGAGCGCGAACTAGCGTTCAACTTCCTCTCCGACAACGAGGCGGACCTGAACGATGCGATCGGGCTCCTGGAATCGCGCCTGCGCGCTTCGCCGATCCTTGCCAATGTTTCCTCCGACGGCGCCCTGCCCCGGCCGGAACTGCAGATCCGTCCGCGCATGGCGGAAGCCGCGCGCCTCGGCATTACGCCGCAGCAGATTTCCGAGACCGTGCGCGTCGCGACCATCGGTGATATCGACGCCAATCTCGCCAAGATCAACCTGGATGACCGGCAGATCCCGATCCGTGTCCAGACCTCACTCGATGTGCGGCGTGATCTAGCAGCGATCAAGGCGTTGAAGCTGAGGACCGCAAGCGGTGCCACGGTGCCGCTCACCAGTGTTGCCGACGTGGATTATTCGGAAGGCCCGAGTTCGATCACGCGCAACGACCGCAACCGCGTCGTGGCAATCGGCTCGGATGTGCCCTTCGGCACGGCACTCGACACGTCGTCGGCCGAGTTCAAACGCATCGTCGACGAAACCAACCTTCCGCCATCCGTTCGGCTGGCCGAAAGTGGCGACGCCAAGGTGCAGGCGGAAATGACCCAGAGCTTCGGCAATGCCATGCTGATGGGCCTGCTTCTGGTTCTGGTCGTGCTGATCCTGCTGTTCAAGGACGTCATCCAGCCGCTGACCATCCTGTTCTCGCTGCCGCTTGCGATCGGCGGCGTGGCGGTGGCCCTGATCGTCACCCAGAACGCGCTGTCGATGCCGGTTCTGATCGGTATCCTGATGCTGATGGGGATTGTCACGAAGAACGCCATCCTGCTCGTGGATTTCGCCATCGAGATGAAACGCCACGGACTGGAGCGTGTTCACGCCATGGTCGAAGCCGGCCGCAAGCGCGCCCGCCCGATCATCATGACGTCTATCGCCATGTCGGCCGGCATGCTGCCCTCGGCGATGGGTATCGGCGAAGGCGGATCGTTCCGCGCCCCGATGGCAATCGCCGTGATCGGCGGCATCATCGTTTCCACCGTCCTGTCGCTCCTCGTTGTCCCCGCCTTCTTCCTCATCATGGACGATCTTTCCGGCCTGCTCGGGCGGATCTTCGGTCGCCTGGTCGGCAAGAAAGAAGAGGAGGATTTCGGCCTTTCCAACGAGGAACTGACCCAGGAGAACCGTGACCTCGGCGAGCGGCTTCGCCGGCTGGAACGCGAAAACGGCATCGACCACGATATGCTCAGCGCCTCTGGCGGCGCCAAGGTCCTGCGGCTTCCGCCTATGGCTGCGGAGTAAAATCACCGGTCCGAGCAAGCGATTCCGGGTGGAGCAGAAGACGTCGAAGGGTGCGGAAATGCAAAAGCGCATCCCGATCGCAAAGAATCTTGGACGATTTGATCGACGTCAAAACGCGCTTCGGAGCACGTGTTAATTTAGAATAATTACATTCTAGGAAGCTCCCCGCCAGAAAAGAAGAACGGACATGGGCAACGGCGACATCAAACTCAACAATCGCGACCGCGCGGTTCTCATGAAAACGCCTTTCATGCACGGCCTGACCGGTAACTCGCTGGTCAAGATGCTGTCGGCGATGAGTGTCGAGACAGTGTCCGCCCGTGACCTCATCGTGCGAGAGGGCCAACGTGCCGAAGCGTTTTACTGTGTGCTGAATGGCTATGTCCGCCTCTACCGGCTGAGCCGAGACGGGCGCGATGCGGATATCCGCATTTCCGCACCGGGAGATACGTTCGGCGAGTGCATGCTTTATGCGGACCGGAAGTATCCCTTTTTCGCCCAAGCCGCAGAGACCTGCACGCTGGTGCGTTTCGACCTGCAGACGGTCAAGGATCTGGCTGAAGAGGATCCCGGTATCTCCCGCGCCGTGATGACGACCCTGTCGCGTCATCTGATCAGCACGATGGACTGTGTTGCCAACGACCGGCTGTTCACGGCGCCGCAACGGGTGGCAAACTACATCCTCAGCCGCTGCCCGGTTGACGGTGGACCGGCAGCCATCCGCCTGCCGTTCCAGAAAAGCCTGCTCGCCGGCATGCTGGGACTGGCTCCCGAAGCCCTGTCGCGCGCCTTTTCGTCCCTGCGCAAGACAGGCGTCACGGTTCGCGGCCGCATCATCCAGGTGGTGGACGTGCAGGCGCTGCGGGAAATCTGAACCGTCGAAGCAAGTAACCCGGTAGGCCGGCCTAAGCAGGCCGGCCACTCGCGTCAGCATGGCTTGCCTCAACGGATCAGGAAACCGCAGACCTCGTCATTGCGATCTCACAGCCCGCCCTGCGTCTCCAGGAACCGCACCACATGCTCGACGCCCTCGCCGCGCTTGAGGTCGGTGAAGACATGCGGCTTCATCTCGCGCATCCGCGAAGCATCCCTGTCCATCACGTCGATATCGACATCGACGTAAGGCGCCAGGTCCTTCTTGTTGATGATCAGGAGATCGGAGCGGGTGATACCCGGCCCGCCCTTGCGCGGAATTTCCTCGCCCTGGCAGGTGGAGATCACGTAGATTGTGATATCGGCGAGATCCGGGGAAAACGTCGCCGCCAGATTGTCGCCGCCGGATTCGATGAACACGATGTCGAGATCGGGAATGCGCTCGTTGAGACCGGCGATCGCCTGAAGATTGATCGTCGCATCCTCGCGGATCGCCGTATGCGGACATCCGCCCGTCTCGACGCCGACGATCCGGTCCGACGACAGCGCCTGCATCCGCACCAGCGCTTCGGCATCCTCTTTCGTGTAGATATCGTTGGTGACGACTGCGACCGAATATTTGTCGCGCATCGCCTTGCAGAGCTTTTCGGTGAGCGCCGTCTTGCCGGAGCCGACCGGCCCGCCGATCCCGACGCGAAGCGGTCCGTTTGCCGATTTCATGAGGACATTCCTTTCGATTGCTGCAACAGCTTATCCCGGTCGCTAGGACCGGAACAGCCGCGAATGCTGTGTTTCGTGGCGAAGCGAGGCGATCTCCGCCTGCACGGCGGCACCGCCGAGATCATCGAGCGTTGCGCCTTGTGCCTTGGTCGCAATCTCGCCAACCAGAGCCTCGAGACCGGCCAGAATGCCGACGCCGTGGGCCTGACCGCACACACCAAGGCGGATGCCGGCTGAGACCGATTGCGAGACAGCCGCATGCAGATAGGCGGCGATTGCGCTCGTCTTCGGCACGCCATGGGCCGCCGAGATGGCGCCGACCGCGATCGGAAAGGGCACCTGTTTCGGCAAAAGCTGCAGCACAGGGTGCGGCCAGGCGATGGCCGCCGTGACGAAGGCCTGGCCGAGCGATAACGTTTCCGCATGACGCTCTGCCGAGCCTACCAGCGCCAGACCGAGTTCGGAGAGGTCCTTCAACGCGTCGGGTTGATCGACAGCCTCGAAAGCGCTCGAAAACAGAACCGCATCGTTCCAGAGCGAACCGTGAAGCAGGATGGTTTCGAGCCAGGATGCGAGATCCGAGGCCGATGTCACCAGCCGATCCGCCACCGCGCGCTCCAGCCCGCCCGACCAGGCAAAGCCGCCGATCGGAAAAGCCGGAGACAGCCATGCCATCAGACGGAGCAAGGCGTGCGTATCTAGCCCCTGCCCAAGCTTACCCTGCAGACCCACGTCTTGCATCATACCGGTTCAGTCATGGGCATGATGACCGTGACTGCCGTGATCATGGCCGCCATGCGCGTGATAGGCGCCGCGGGCCGGCTGGAAGGGTTCGTCAATGTCGGTGACGGTTGCGCCGAGGCCCTGCAGCATGGAACGGATGACGTGATCGCGCAGGATGAGGATACGGCCGTCCTCGATCTGCGCCGACAGGTGCCGGTTGCCGAGATGCCAGGCAAGCTCGATCAGGTGCAGCGTATCGCGCGCCTTGACCTCGAACAGCTTTTCCGGCGCCGCCTGCACTTCCACCGTATCCCCGTTCTCAAGCACCAGCCGGTCACCATGGTGAAACAGCACCGCTTCCTTGAGATCGAGCATCACCATGTCGCCGTTCGACAAATGCAGCAGCTTGCGGCGCAGGTGCCGCAGATCATGCGGCAAGGTGACGACATCCACCGGCGGATCGCTGATTTCACCGGCGGGACGATAGGAATGGATATGCTGCATGAAAGTCTCCTTGAAGGCGGCATAATCACCAAGCGCGATGCTCGGCACAAGGCCTAGTTACGCCCCGGCTGCAAAATCCGTGGCCGGGAAAAGCATGGGCCGTCAATTGAAAATCCGCAGCGACAGCGCCAGCAACTGCGGCAGTGGATTCCACAGCCCCGTACGCAGTCCCGCGGCCCTCAGCGCCCCTGCTGTCCAGGTGTTGCAGCCGACAAGCGCGTTGAACGATCCATGCGCTTCAAAGAAGCGGTCATAGACGCCGTAGCCTGCGCCGGGGATGGGCACGACCTTGTTATCCACCTCCACAAAACTGGCACGAATGAAGTCGGACATGGCTTGGAATTGATCTGCATCGAGATCGAACGCCTGCACGGCCGGATGCGTGTCGTCTATGCCGCCGGCGACATCGACATGCATGACCGAGGAATCGATGGTCAGCGCGCGGAAGGCCGGCATGGGTTTGAGATCCGCCCAGGTCGGCGTTTCCAGATAGAAGGCCCGCCCTCCCCAGCCGATCACCAGCCATTCTGCCGCGGGATCGGCGACGGGAATGCCTGATGCTTCCAGAAACGAATAGGACGCCCGCGTTTCCGCATCGAGCGGGATGACGAGATCCGTATGGATCGGGTTCGAAAGAACCAGAATCCGGCGCGTGTTTTCGGAAGCGACCGGGGGATCCGGCGCAAACAGTGGCCGCGGCACGAATGTGCCAACGGCGACGGCGAGAACGATCAGGATAGCAATGACAGGGATCGCCAGCAGCAACCGCCTTGCAAGCCTCTTCATGCGCCGTTTCCGGTAAGATATTGCATCAGAACAGGAAATACCGCTGTGCCATCGGCAGAACCGTTGCCGGCTTGCAGGTGAGGAGCTCTCCATCAGCACGCACTTCGTAGGTCTCCGGATCGACCTCCACATGCGGCGTCAGCGAATTGTGGATCATCGACGCTTTCGAGATGCCGCCACGGGTGTTGCGGACTGCCAATAGCTTTTTAGCAACTCCCAGCCTGCCGACGATGCCGGCATCGAGCGACGCCTGGGAGACGAAGGTGACGGAGGAATTGGTGCGCAGCTTGCCATAGGCTGCAAACATCGGGCGGTAATGCATTGGCTGCGGCGTCGGGATCGATGCGTTGGGATCGCCCATCGGCGCTGCCGCGATCGAGCCGCCGAGCAGCACCATTTCCGGCTTCACGCCGAAAAAGGCAGGGCTCCAGAGCACCAGATCTGCGCGCTTGCCGACTTCGACAGAGCCGATTTCATGGCTGATGCCGTGCGCGATCGCGGGGTTGATCGTGTATTTGGCGATATAGCGTTTGACGCGGAAATTGTCGTTGTCGCCGGTTTCGTCGGGCAGATGACCGCGCTGGCGCTTCATCTTGTCGGCCGTCTGCCAGGTGCGGATGGCAACTTCGCCGACGCGGCCCATCGCCTGGCTGTCCGACGAGATGATCGAGAAGGCGCCGATATCGTGCAGGATGTCTTCGGCAGCGATCGTCTCCTTGCGGATGCGGCTTTCGGCAAAGGCGATGTCTTCCGGGATCGACGGCGACAGGTGGTGGCAGACCATCAGCATATCGAGATGTTCGGCCAGCGTGTTGATCGTGTAGGGCCGCGTCGGATTGGTCGAGGACGGAATGACGTTGGGATTGCCGCAGATCTTGATGATGTCAGGCGCGTGACCGCCGCCGGCCCCTTCCGTGTGGAAGGCATGGATGGTGCGGCCCTTGATGGCGCCGATCGTGTCTTCCACGAAGCCGCTTTCGTTGAGCGTATCGGTGTGGATCATCACCTGCACGTCGAAGGCATCGGCAACCGTCAGGCAGTTGTCGATAGCGGCCGGCGTCGTGCCCCAGTCCTCGTGAAGCTTCAGCGAGGACGCGCCGGCAAGGATCATCTCCTCGAGAGGCGCCGGCAGCGAGGCATTGCCCTTGCCGGCCAGCGCGAGGTTCATCGGAAACGCGTCGAAGCTCTCGATCATGCGCTCGATATGCCAGGCGCCGGTGCAGGTCGTTGCAAGCGTACCGTGCGCCGGTCCCGAGCCGCCGCCGAGCATTGTGGTGATGCCGGACATCAGCGCTTCCTCGATCTGCTGCGGGCAGATGAAGTGGATATGCGCATCCATGCCGCCGGCCGTCAGGATTTTGCCCTCGCCGGCAATCGCCTCGGTAGAAGGACCGACGATGATCGTCACGCCCGGTTGCGTATCCGGATTTCCGGCCTTGCCGATCGCATGGATCCGGCCATCCTTCAGACCCACATCCGCCTTGTAGATACCGGAGTGATCGACGATCAGCGCATTGGTGATGACAGTATCGACAGCGCCCTCGGCCCGCGTTGCCTGGCTCTGCCCCATGCCGTCGCGAATGACCTTGCCGCCCCCAAACTTGACCTCCTCGCCATAGACGGTGAAATCCTTCTCGACTTCGATGATGAGTTCGGTATCGGCAAGCCGCACCTTGTCACCGGTGGTCGGGCCGAACATGGAAGCATAGGACGCGCGGGACATTTTGTAGGGCATGGATCAGACTTCCTGAGAAAGCAGAATGAAAGGCATGTTCGTGGCGGCGGCGTGGTCGAGTGTCACGGTCGGTGACGCGCCGGCAGCCGTGTTGAGGTCGGCAATAAAGTAATCCGCAAAGCCGGCAGTTCCCGTCCTGAACGACGCAAGCGCTCTGGCAACCGCATCCGCCTCGCCGATGACGAGACGGTCGGACGAGATAAGTCCTTCGATAAGGCTGGCCAATCGCTCGCGATCGTAACCGGATTTGCGACGAAGTACCCAGACGAGCTCCACCAGCGTGATGGGATTGATGAACCCCTGCCGGCTCGTGGAAAGTCTTTCGTCGAAAAACTGCGCCACCTGTGGCGACCAAAGAGGGTCATCGTCCAGAAAATATCGAGCAAGAATATTGGTATCGAGACCGATCAAGGATCATCCTCCGAGCGACCGGGAGACGTCCGGCGGGCGACCGTCTCTGTGATCGCCTCCTCGATATCCATTGGCGGGCCGTCGTGCTTGCCGAAGATGCCGCGCAGATGCGAAAGATCGCTTTTCTTCGCCTCGACGGTGACCTTGCCCTCGTCATCAACGATGAACTGCACCGAGCCCCCAGGCTTCAGGCCGAGCGCCTGACGCACCTCGACCGGGATCGTTGCTTCGCCATCCGTCGATGTTTTGGCTTCGAACCTGCCCATTATCGTGCTCCGGAGCTATCGATAGCGCCTAGTTTACCGCAAAAATTCCTGCCTAACCAATGTCGCTTCTGGAGCAGCAGAGGCTCAGTTCCCCTCTTCCGTCAGCTCCTTCAGCTCGTCCGTCCGCTTCGCAGTCAGCCCCGCCTGGCAGCCGTAGATCAGCATCGGTTCCATCGATCCGCCGCGGGCCTGGAAGCCGTAGGAGGCGCATTGGGCGTCGCGGTAGGCGACCCAGGCGCGTTGCGCTGCGACGAGGGCTTTCTCCGCACCTGCCGTGGAGGGATCGGCATCCGCATCACGGGCCCGCATGAGGTCGCGGGTCTTTTTGTACTGCGTGTTGAGAAGCTTGTCGGCGGCGATGAATTCCTGCTCGGCGCAGTAGGTCAGTTCCATCTGGACCTGGGCGTTGTCGCAGTCCACGTCCGGCCTGTCCTCGCCGGACGCCGGGGCGTCGATCAGGAGCACGCAGCCACAGGCGGCCAGAAGCGCCAGCGATTTCATAGGGCACCCATGATCTTCTGCTGGAACCCGTAGACCTTGCGGGCGCCGGACAGCGGGATCAGCGTGATCGACCGGGTCTGACCCGGTTCGAAGCGAACGGCGGTGCCGGCGGGGATATCGAGCCGCATGCCGCGCGCCTTGTCGCGATCGAACGCAAGTCCGTTATTGGTCTCGAAGAAATGGTAGTGGCTGCCCACCTGCACCGGCCGGTCGCCGGTATTGGAAACCTCGATCGAGATCGTCGGGGCGCCGACATTGAGTTCGATCTCGCCTGCAACGGTAAAGACTTCACCGGGTATCATGGTCCACCTCCTCAGGCGCTCAATGCTAATTTTGGCTGGCAGCCTTCGGCCTTCAGAACACGCACCGTCGAGGCCGGATTGTTGACGAGTGCAGCAGCCGGGCGCACCGGACGACGCACCAGTTCACCATTGCAATTCGGGCAGATACCGGCAAGCACGCTCGTAGCGCAATCGATGCAATAGGTGCATTCGAACGTGCAGATCATCGCCTCGCGGCTGTCGGGCGCGAGATCCTTGTCGCAGCATTCGCAGTTAGGGCGCAGTTCGAGAGCCATGGCAAACTCCTCAGCGGATCGGTTCGTGCACGGTGACAAGCTTGGTTCCGTCCGGGAACGTCGCTTCCACCTGCACGTCGTGGATCATTTCGGGAATGCCATCCATCACCTGGTCGCGGGTGATGACATGCGCGCCCTCTTCCATCAAAGCCGCGACGGAACGGCCATCGCGCGCACCTTCCACCACATAGTCGGTGATCAGCGCAATCGCTTCCGGGTAGTTCAGCTTGACGCCCCGCTCCAGGCGGCGACGGGCGACGACCGCGGCCATGGAAATCAAGAGCTTGTCTTTTTCGCGTGGGGTGAGGTTCATGGGCTTCCCGCAATCGGCGTCATCAATGACAAATCAGATGTTCCAGACTTTCGGCACTGGCGCGCCGTTACGCAATACGGAAATTGCCGGTACCAGGATTTTTCTGAGCTCGAAGCCGGTTGGTGCCGTGAGACGCGCAACGATCTTGCCGTTGAAGAAGCTGGCTCCGCCTGATGTAGGCCCGAGACAGTCCCGCAGCTTCGGAAACAGAGCTTCTGCCAGCGGTCCGGAGTAGAACAGCGTCGCGAAGGCGACCTGGCCGGAAAGGACGGCGGCCGCTTCCGCAAGCCTCGCAATCTCGCCGTCGAAACGCATTTCTTCTGCGTGAATGAGCGATCCTCCTCGCCTGACCCGCCAGCGATCGCGGAAGAAGCCGAGATTGACCGCTTCCCCCATCATCTTGCGACCGAGAATGACGGCCTCGACCGCGAGAAATTCGGCGGTTTCGGCCAGATCTACATCGAGCCTGCGCGTCAGCGACGAACGGTCGAACAGGATGGTTTCCTGCGGCAGCCAGTGGACGGAAGCGTTTTCGCCGACGGTAATGTGGGTGGAAACGGAAGCGGTGTCTGCGGCCGCCTTGTAGATTTTCTCGTTGGCCTGCGTGGTGACCGAGAGGCGGGTGGAATCGGATGCGGCGACGGACCAATCGATCACGTCGCCGCCCGTCAGTCCCCCTGACGTGTTGATGAGAATCGCCTCCATTTCAGGCGAAAAAGTTTCCGGAAGGCGTATTTTTGCGCAGCCTTCCTGGAAGAACTGGTCAAGCCGTGTGCGCCCGGCAAACGCCTTGGTTACAAGGCGTCCCGAACCCCTTGCCCGCTGCGGCGGGGTGTCATCGGCTGAATGCTGCTGCACGTCGTGTCCTGCATGTTGATCTGTGTCGAGCAATCAGACGCAACACGCGTGCCAGACTTGGACCCGGTGGAGGATTTCGCCGGGGCTGCCGTCGCAACCATATCCGTGGTGTCGGCCTTCGAGAAGAAATCCCACATCCGGAAAGCCGGATCGACATTGGCATCGAAGGCCGCCTTGGCCGGAACGACGCTCGAAACCTTGGTCACGCCGGCAGCACCATCCTTGGCGGCAGCCATCACCGCTTCCCGGGCTTCGGAGGGCCTCGGCCAGTCATGCGTGCCCTTTTCGAACACGTAGGTGGCGATGCGGGCGCCGTTGGTGCAGGTGCCGTACATGGTGAAGGTCACGCCTTCGACCGTCTTCGGGTCGCCATTGCCCTTGCAGCCGTCGAGATCGGTCCAGCGCTTGATCGCCGTCTTGAAACCGTACTGCCAATAGGCGCTGCCGCCGCCGGCATAAGGGTTCTGCGCATCTTTTTCGCCGGCAAAGGCCACGATCGAGATCGGCTTGGCCGGATTGCAGTTGGCGGCATCGGGCCCCCACTTGCCATCGGTCTCGACGGGACGACCGGCGCGCAGCGAATTGACGAAACCGGCTGCGACGAAATCGTCCTGGCCGGAGCAGACATAGGCCGACAGCATGCGGCCGCCGCCGGAATAGCCGGACGCGAAGATGCGGTTCGGATCGACGCAGAGGTCTTCCTTCACCTCTTCGACGGCATCCTCGATATAGGCGATCTCGTCCTGGCCGCCCTGGGCGCCATTGGGAAGAATAGCCTGGCTGACCTGCACATGCGGAACGTTCCAGCCATAGGTGCCCGGCGCCTTGCCGGACAGGCTGCCCTGCAGCGCCACGGCAATGAAACCATTCTTTTCCGCAACCTTGTCCCAGGAAGAGCGCTTCAACTGGCCGACCGGATTGCTGTTGCTGCCGTGAAGATCGAACACGACGGCCACTTTTTCCTTGCCCGTATAGGACGACGGCACGAAGTAGACGGCCTGGCGCTCGATACCGTCGGTCTCGATGGTGACCGGGTGGAGACCCGGCTTCATAGGCTGGCCACAGCCGGCAAAGGCGGCACCTGCGGCCAAGAAAAACGCTCCGGTCGCGGTGGCGCGAAGGGCGGAGCGGGAACGAGAACCAACAATGCGTTCAAAGACCATCAGCGCCTCATCATGGGGTGCGGGGGTTATCTACGATGTTCGGAAGATGCGTTCATCTGCTGTTCATCTAGCACACACGCCCAGGCATTGAAACCGCGATACCGAATAGAAGCCATGCAAACATTGACCCCTAAACAGTTAGGTGTCGCCTTGCTTCTGCCGTATCCAGCGTCTCAGCGGCCCCTTCGTGCACGATTTCGCCACGATCCATAATATAGACATGATCTGCAAGCTCCCGGCAGAAGTCGAGATACTGTTCGACAAGCAGGATCGCCATGCCGGTACTGTCGCGCAGGTAACGGATGGCCCGGCCGATATCCTTGATGATCGACGGCTGGATGCCTTCGGTCGGCTCGTCCAGCACCAGGATTTTTGGCCGCGTGACCATGGCGCGGCCGATCGCCAGCTGCTGCTGCTGGCCGCCCGACAGATCGCCGCCGCGGCGCCCCAGCATGGATTTCAGCACCGGGAACAGCGCGAAGATGTCGTCCGGGATGAACTTGTCTTTGCGCTCGAGCGGCGCGTATCCGCTCTCGAGGTTTTCCTGAACGGTCAGCAGCGGAAAGATCTCGCGTCCCTGCGGCACATAGCCGATGCCGTGCTTGGCACGGTGATACGGCGCCAGCCCGTTCAACGCCTCGCCCTGAAAGCTGATCGTCCCGGCTGACACCGGATGCTGTCCGGTGACGGCCCGCAACAGCGACGACTTGCCGACGCCATTGCGACCGAGAACGCAGGTGATCTTGCCCATGTCGGCCTTGATCGACACGCCGCGCAGGGCCTGTGCCGCACCGTAATGGAGATTGACGTTTTCGACTGTCAGCATGGGGGCCTCCGTGAATTCAGGACTGGATAAAACCCCCTCTGGCCTGCCGGCCATCTCCCCCACAAGGGGGGAGAAGACTCGCGGCACCGCTTTGCCATACGGGAGAAAGGTCGAGCCAGGTTAAACCCTCCCCCTTGTGGGGAGGGTGGGGAGGGGATTTTGGGGGATCCGAAGATTTGCATAAAACTCATCGCCCCAGATAGTTCTCGATCACCTTCGGATCGTTCGACACGAAATCGATCGACCCTTCGGCCAGCACCGACCCTTCCGCAAGACACGTCACCTTGACGCCGAGATCGCGGATGAAGCCCATGTCGTGTTCCACCACCACGACCGAGCGGGTCTTGGCGATCTCCTTCAGCAGCAAGGCGGTCTCCGACGTCTCGGCATCCGTCATGCCGGCGACCGGTTCGTCGACCAGGAGCAGCTTCGGTTCCTGCGCCAGAAGCATGCCGATCTCGAGCCACTGTTTCTGGCCGTGCGAAAGATTGGCGGCATATTCGTTTTTGCGGTGGGACATGCGGATCGTCTCGAGGATCTCCTCGATGCGCGCCTTGTCGTCGGCAGACAGCGTATAGAACAGCGTGCCGAACACGGTGCGCGACCGGTTGAGCGCCAGTTCGAGATTGTCCCACACGGTGTGGCTTTCGAACACGGTCGGCTTCTGGAATTTGCGGCCGATACCGAGCTGGGCGATATCGGCCTCGTCCTTCTTGGTGAGGTCGATCGTGTCCTCGAAGATCACCCGGCCGGTATCGGGCCGCGTCTTGCCGGTGATGATGTCCATCATCGTCGTCTTGCCGGCACCGTTCGGGCCGATGATGGCGCGAAGTTCTCCGGGTTCGACCACGAGCGACAGCGAATTGATCGCCTTGAACCCGTCGAAGGAGACGGAGACGTCTTCGAGATAAAGCAGGCTTTTGGCGCGTGTTTCGGCAATCGTGTTCATCGTCTCACTCCGCTGCCTGAACCTGTCGAGCGACCGGGACCGCCCCGGCATCCCTGCCCTTTTCCGCCTCGACCGCTGCCTTCAGCGCCTTGCGGCCATCAAATCCGTGCTGGATCGTGCCGACGATGCCGCGCGGCAGGAACAGCGTGACGGCAATGAACAGGCCGCCCAGCGCAAACAGCCAGATCTCCGGGAAGGCGCCAGTAAAATAGCTCTTGCCGGCATTGACAAGGATGGCGCCGATGATCGGGCCGATCAGCGTGCCGCGGCCGCCGACAGCCGTCCAGACGACGACTTCGATCGAGTTGGCCGGGGCAAATTCGCCCGGATTGATGATGCCGACCTGCGGCACGAACAGCGCACCGGCAATGCCGGCAAACATGGCCGAAACGACAAAGGTGAAGAGCTTGATATTCTCCACTCTAAAGCCGAGGAAGCGGACCCGGCTTTCCGCATCCCGCACGCCGACGAGCACCTTGCCGAATTTCGAGCGGGTGATGGCCGAGGCGACCAGCAGGCAGAGCGCCAGCATGATGGCCGACATCGCAAACAGCGCTGCACGGGTGCCGCCGGCCTGCACGTTGAAGCCGAGGATTTCCTTGAAGTCTGTCAGGCCGTTATTGCCGCCGAAACCCATGTCGTTGCGGAAGAAGGCAAGCAGCAGCGCATAGGTCATCGCCTGCGTGATGATCGACAGGTAGACGCCGTTGACGCGGCTGCGGAAGGCAAACCAGCCAAACACGAAGGCGAGCAGGCCTGGCACGACCAGAACCATCAGCATCGCAAAGGCGAAGTGATCGAACCCGTACCAAAACCAGGGCAGTTCCTTCCAGTTGAGGAAGACCATGAAATCGGGCAGCAGCGGATTGCCGTAGGTGCCGCGCGAGCCGATCTGGCGCATCAGATACATACCCATCGCATAGCCGCCGAGCGCAAAGAACGCGCCGTGGCCGAGCGAGAGGATGCCGCAATAGCCCCAGACCAGATCCAGCGCCAGCGCCAACAGCGCATAGCAGAGATACTTGCCCATCAGCGCCATCGCATAGGTCGGGATGTGGAGCGCGCTGTCGGGCGACGTCAGGAGATTGAGCGCCGGGACGAGAATGGCGACGCCGAGCAGGATGGCGATGGCCACGACGATCTTGCCTTCGAGTGCACGCAGAATGAAGCCGGTAATCATGCTTCGATCGCCCTTCCCTTGAGCGCGAAAAGACCGCGCGGACGTTTCTGGATGAAGAGGATGATGAGAACCAGAACCAGGATCTTGCCGAGAACGGCACCGACCGAGGGTTCGAGGAACTTGTTGAGCACCCCGAGCGAAAGTGCCCCGACCAGCGTGCCCCAGAGATTGCCGACGCCGCCGAACACCACGACCATGAAACTGTCGATAATGTAGCTCTGGCCGAGATTGGGCGAGACGTTGTCGATTTGGCTGAGCGCGACGCCCGCAATGCCGGCGATGCCGGAGCCGAGCGCGAAGGTCAGCGCGTCGACCCATGGCGTGCGGATGCCCATGGAGGATGCCATGCGACGGTTCTGGGTGACGGCGCGCATGTTGAGGCCGAAGGCGGATTTCTTCATCACCACCAGCAGCGCGAAGAAGATCGACAGCGAGAAGATGACGATCCACATGCGGTTCCAGGTGATCGTCATGCCGCCGAGCGGAAACGAACCGGACATCCAGGACGGGTTGCCGACTTCCTTGTTGGTGGGGCCGAAGATGGAGCGGATCGTCTGCTGCAGGATCAGCGACACGCCCCAGGTGGCGAGCAGCGTTTCCAGCGGTCGGCCATAGAGAAAGCGGATGATACCCCGCTCCACGACAAACCCGACGGCGCCGGTCACGAGAAAGGCGACAGGCAGCGCAATCGTCAGCGACCAGTCGAACAGGCCGGGCGCGTGGCTGCGGATCACTTCCTGCACCATATAGGTGGAATAGGCGCCGAGCATGACCATTTCGCCATGCGCCATGTTGATGATGCCCATCACGCCGAAGGTGATGGCAAGCCCGATCGCGGCCAGGAGCAGCACGGAACCGAGCGACACGCCGTACCAGACGTTCTGCGCCATATCCCACAGCTGCTGCTCGTTCTGGATGGCTTTGATCGCCGCATCGAGATCGGCCTTCAGGCTCGGATCGATCGTTGACGAGACCGAACTCAGGATGCCGAGCGCACTGCGCCCGCCGAGATTGCCCATGGTCTGAATGGCGGCGCGCTTTTCGTCGAGAGAGCGGTCGGAGGAAAGCACTGAGACGGCGCGCGCCTCTTCCATGCGGAATTTGACGTCGCGGTCTGTTTCCTTGGCAATCGCAGCCTCGACCAGATCCAGCGCCTCCGCACTCGGCGACAAAAGGATCGCATCGGCTGCGGCAAGACGGACACCGCGATCCGGGCTCATCAGCGTCAGGCCGCCAAGCGCTGCGCGAATGACGCGCCGCAGCGTGTTGTTGACGCGGATCTTGGTGACGGCGCCCTTGGCGACCTGGCCGGCGCTTGCCGCCGTCACCGGATCGATCAGATCCAGCTGCGAACCGGCGGGTTTCGCGACGAACACGGCCTTGTCTGCCTTGCGAAAATAGAGATCACCCTCGGCGAAAGCCTCAAGCGCCGGCACAACGCGGATATCGCCACTGGTGGCGATCTGTGCGACGATCGATTCAGCCTGACCGAAATCGGCATCAGCGAGCTGGTTAAACAGCGGCTTTGGATCCGCCCCTTGCGAAAGGGCTGGCGCTGCAAACGAAAAGATCAGAAAAATCAGCGTGAAAAAACGGATAGGCATATCTTTGTCCCCCGGATGGGCGCGTGGGGCGGAGGGCTCGATCGCCCCTCATCCGCCTGCCGGCACCTTCTCCCCGCCAGCGGGGAAAAGGATGATCGTCACGCCCTCACCGCCCCCCGGTCACGCTCTCGCGTGCCCAAGTCCCCTCGCCCCGCTTGCGGGGAGAGGGTTAGGGTGAGGGGCAACCTTAACTATGGCCGAGACTGGATCAGCTGCCGCCCTTGCCGCCGCACTTGCCGGTTGCAACGTTGAAGTTGCCGCAGGACATCGGCTTGCGCCAATCGGAGATCAGGTTCTTGGAGTCCGGCAGGTAATCCGACCATTCGTCACCGACGACGGCAGGGGTTTCCTGGACGATTTCGAACTGGCCATCGGCCTGGATTTCACCGATCAGCACTGGCTTGGTGATGTGGTGGTTCGGCATGACGGTGGAATAGCCACCCGACAGGTTCGGCACCGAAACGCCGATGATCGAGTCCAGAACCGCGTTCGTATCGGTCGTGCCGGCGGATTCGACGGCCTTAACCCAGGCCTGGAAACCGATATAGGCGGCTTCCATCGGATCGTTGGTCACGCGCTTGTCGTTCTTGGTAAAGGCATGCCATTCCTTGATGAAGGACGCATTGACCTCGGCATCGACGGACTGGAAATAGTTCCAGGCGGCGAGATGGCCGACCAGCGGCTTGGTATCGAGACCGGCGAGCTCTTCTTCGCCGACCGAGAATGCCACGACCGGAATGTCTTCGGCCTTGATGCCCTGGTTGCCGAGTTCCTTGTAGAACGGCACGTTTGCGTCACCGTTGATGGTGGAAACAACGGCGGTCTTCTTGCCGGCAGAGCCGAACTTCTTGATGTCGGAAACGATGGTCTGCCAGTCGGAATGACCGAACGGCGTGTAGTTGACCATGATATCGGCCTCGGCGACGCCCTTCGACATCAGATAGGCCTTGAGGATCTTGTTGGTCGTCTGCGGATAGACATAGTCGGTGCCGGCGAGAACCCAGCGCTGGACGCCTTCTTCCTTGGCGAGATAATCGACCGCCGGAATGGCCTGCTGGTTCGGAGCGGCACCGGTGTAGAAGATGTTGCGCGAGGATTCTTCACCCTCGTACTGGACCGGGTAGAACAGGATCGAGTTCAGCTCTTCGAAGACAGGAAGAACCGACTTGCGCGACGACGAGGTCCAGCAACCGAAGACGGCTGCAACCTTGTCCTGCGAAATCAGCTGGCGGGCCTTTTCGGCAAACAGCGGCCAGTCGGAGGCCGGATCGACGACGACGGCTTCGAGCTTCTTGCCGAGAACGCCGCCCTTCTTGTTCTGCTCTTCCACCATCATCAGCATGGCGTCTTTCAGCGTCGTCTCGGAAATCGCCATCGTACCGGACAGCGAATGCAGAACGCCGATCTTGATCGTATCGTCGGCAGCGTATGCGCCCGAAAGCGCCGTGGCGGACATGGCAGCGGCAAGCAGCGCGCCGGTAAGTTTCACCCTGAATGTCATTGGTCGAACCCCTCTTCTTGTTCGTTCAAGCAACCGGAGATTTAACCGTTGCTTAACCGGACTATCGGCTGCTGCACCGCAAAAACGTATACGTCGAATGACGTATCGGGAGGGGTGAACCGGCCCGTTGGAGGGCAAGCCCTCGCCAGTCTGACAGTTTGCTGACAGCGGCACTCAGTGGCCTGTCAGGGCCCCGATGGCATTCTGCACTCGTCAACCAAATACGAGAGGAAACATGCCATGAAAACGAAACTTGCTCTGACGACCTTCGCCGCCGCACTCGCCCTCACCGCATCGCTGCCGCTGGTCCAGTCCGCTGTTCCCTTTGCCGGCACATCCGCAGCCTTTGCCCGCCAGGGTGCGGACGATGGTCCGAACCATGATGCCAATGACGACAAGGGCGGCAAGCGTGGCGGAAAGAGCCGCGACGACGCTGCAACCCATGACAAGAACGACGACAAGGGTGGAAAGCGCGGCGGAAAGAGCAGCGACGACTCTGCAACCCACGACAAGAACGACGACAAGGGCGGAAAGCGCGGCGGAAAGAGCAGCGATGACGCCGCGACCCATGACAAGAACGACGACAAGGGCGGAAAGCGCGGCGGAAAGAGCAGCGATGACGCCGCAAACCACAACAAGAACGACCACAAGGGCGGCACGCGCGGCGGCCACAAATAGGCTTTGTCCGACCACTGTCCGCACCCCCGCCGGATGCCGGCGGGGGTGCGGCCGTTTGCAGCAACATCGCCATCATGGCAGAGTAGTTTTTCGCAGCCCACAAGCGCTGCCACACATTCCTGTCCGGAGTATCAATGGGCGTGACCCGTCGTATCTATCTTGCTGCGCTGCTCGCGGCCACACTCGGGGCAGCGATCGTCGCACCCGTTGCGCCCGCATTCGCCAAGGACGGCGACGGCGGTAGCGATGGCGGCGGATCTTCCGGTTCGGGCGGTAGCGGCTCGGGCAATGACGGCGGTGGCGATGATGGCGATAACCACGGCGGCGATGACGATGGCGGTGATGACCACGGCAAGGACGGTGCGGGAAGCCATGACGCTTCGGGGGGCGGCTATGGCCCAAACGATTCCGATCGTGCCCGCGATGCGGTTCGCAGCGGTCAGATCATGCCGCTAAAGACGATGCTGAGAAAGATCGACGCCACCAGGTATGGTCGCATCATCGACATCCGTCTCAGCCGCTCGCCGTCGCGCGACGTCTACCAACTGAAACTGCGTGACAACAGCGGTGCCATCCGCACACTGCGGGTCGATGCGAGAAGCGGCTCGCTGCTGGGAGGCGGTTGATATCATGAAGATCCTGCTTGCCGAAGACGACCCCCAGATCGCAGCGCTCGTCGTCGAGAAGCTCAGTCGCGAGGGCTATTTCGTCGAAAC
The DNA here is from genome assembly GCF_013317225.1 of Neorhizobium sp. AL 9.2.2. Taxonomy (NCBI): domain Bacteria; kingdom Pseudomonadati; phylum Pseudomonadota; class Alphaproteobacteria; order Hyphomicrobiales; family Rhizobiaceae; genus Neorhizobium; species Neorhizobium sp. AL 9.2.2. Next base: position 449,729 of record NZ_JAALXU010000003.1, on the reverse strand, counting down.
TCTGTCGAACGGACCAGACATTTGGGAACGGGGCGAGACAGGCGACCATGCAGCCATTATCCTCGATCTTGGCCTGCCGGGGATGGACGGGCTTTCAATTCTCAAGCGCTGGCGGGCAAGCGGCGTCGAAACGCCCGTCCTCGTACTGACGGCGCGCGGTTCCTGGATGGAACGCGTCGATGGCTTCGACGCCGGTGCCGACGACTACCTGCCGAAACCGTTTCGCAGCGAGGAGCTCCTCGCCCGCCTGAAGGCCCTGCTTCGCCGAACCGGCAAGGTTCAGGCCCGCGTCAAATCGGCCGACCGGTTCACGCTGGACGAGCAGGCCCGCCGTGTGACGTTCGACGGACGCGAGCTGGATCTGAGCCCTCTGGAATACCGGATGATTTCCCTGTTCATTGACCGTCCGGGTGCAGTCCTGACGCCGGCGGAGCTTGCAAGCCAGGTTCAGGGCCGCGACGACGACGCCGCCAAGAACGCCGTCGAGGCGATGGTTGCCCGCTTGCGCAAGAAAACCGACAGCGACGCGATCGAGACCCGCCGCGGCTTTGGCTATGTCTTGCCGGAGAAACGCCCGTGATCCGCTCCCTGCGTTTCCGGCTGGCAATCGGCGCCCTGATATCGATCGGTGTGGCCCTGTGGCTCGCCTGGTTCGTGCTTGGTCACCTGTTCGAGGACTATGTTGCCGACCAGTATTCCGCGGAGATGACGGCCGTCTCGGACGCGCTCGGCGCCCGGCTGACGATCCAGCAGAATGGTCTCTCCCTCGCAAGCGAGCCGTCCGATGCACGCTTCCAGATCCCGGCCGGCGGCCTCTACTGGCAGATATCGCCGGCCGACGGGAAACCGCCGCTGCGCTCGCGCTCGCTTTGGGACCAGGAACTTTCGCGGCAGTTGTTTTCTCCCGATCTCTATTGCGGCTTCTACCAGACCGAGGGACCCGATGGTGGCCCGATCCTGATCACCGTCAGGGAGATGTCGATCGGCGAAGGCGATGCCCTGCAGCGCTTCACCCTTTACACCGCCTTCTCCAAGAACGACATGGAAGAAGCGCTCGCCACCTATCACCGGCCCTTGGTCATGATGCTGATCGCCATCGGTGCCCTGCTTTTCCTTGCCGCACTCCTCCAGAGCCTCGTCGGTCTGAGGCCGCTTTCCCGCCTGCGCCAGGATGTAGCCGATATCCGGGCGGGTCGCCTGCCGAGCATCGGTGCGCAGGGGCCAAGCGAAGTCACGCCGCTCGTCAACGAGATCAACCTTCTTCTGTCGGAGCGGGAAAATGCCGTCGAGAGGGCGCGCGCCCGGGCAAGCGATCTGGCACATGGCCTGAAGACGCCTCTGACCGTTTTGTCCCATCTCGTCGAAGATTTGCCGGGCGCCCGTCGCGAAACAGCCCTGCAGCAGATCGAGCTGGTGCGCCAGCGTGCTGACCGGCAGTTGCAGGCCGCTCGAATGGGTGTCGAACAGATGGCGACGACATCGCTTCTCGGTATTTCGGGAAAGCTTGTGAGCGTGCTTTCGCCGGTCACCGAAAACCGCGGGATCGACTGGGAGCTCGACATCGATCCGGATCTCACCGTCCAGGCGGACCCGGCCGACGCGGCTGAAGCGATCGGCAACATTCTCGACAACGCTGTCCGGTTTGCAAGACGGCGCATCGAGCTGACGGCATCGAGAGGCGATGGCGGGATGGTGTTGCTGCGTATCGCGGACGATGGCCCTGGCGTCACGCCGGAGCGTTACGCCTCCATGCTGAAGCACGGTGTCCGCGGCCAGCAGGAGGAAGACAACGATGGCGCCGGAACAGGCCTTGGCCTGGCGATTTCCGGCGACATCGCAAATGCTTACGGCGGGAAGCTGAGCCTCTCCCGGTCGCAAATGGGAGGTCTTGAAGCCGTCCTGTGTCTGCCGGCGACCAAGGAGATCGCGGCATGACGACGGAGCAGACTACTTCTTTTTGGTGTTGCTTTCGGCCGACTTGACCTGCGAACCCAAAGTCGGCGCAGCCGCTGGAGCGGCCTTGTCCTTCTTGGGTTTGCGCGTTTCCTTGTTGCCGCGTACCTGACCCTTGGCCATGACCTATCTCCTCATGTTGATGGTGAAGCATAGCCTCTGATCCGGGTAAAATAGCAAGCGTTATTACACCGGTTTGATAGGGCATTTTCCGACGCTTGATCGCAAACTCACACTCGGATGGGAACAATTCAACGTCTGATGCAATTGCCCCGGATCGATCGAAGCCGTGGAGCATCCCGTGATCAACGACCTCTGGTACAAAAATGCCGTCTTCTATTGCCTCAATGTCGAAACCTTCATGGATTCCAACGGCGACGGGGTCGGTGATTTTCAAGGGGTGCAGCGGCGCCTGGACTACCTCGCCGGCCTCGGCGTGACCGCGATCTGGCTGATGCCGTTCCAGGCGTCTCCCGGCCGCGACGACGGATATGATGTCTCAGACTATTACAATGTCGATCCCCGCTACGGCACGCTCGGCGATTTCGTCGAGTTCACCCACAGTGCCAAGCAACGGGGCATCCGCGTTCTGATCGATCTCGTCGTCAACCACACGTCGGACGAACATCCCTGGTTCAAGGAAGCCTGTGCGGACAAGAATTCGCGCTACCGCGACTGGTATGTCTGGTCGAAGACCAAACCGGCCAATGCCGACGAGGGCATGGTGTTTCCGGGCATCCAGAAAACCACCTGGACGCGCGACAAGGCTTCCGGCGAGTACTATTTCCACCGCTTCTACGAATTCCAGCCGGATCTCAACACCGCCAACCCGCATGTGCAGGCCGAGATCCTGAAGATCATGGGGTTCTGGCTGCAGCTCGGCGTCTCCGGCTTTCGCATGGACGCTGTGCCCTTCGTGATTGCCGAAAAGGGCGCCGACGTGAAAAAGCCGAAGGAGCAGTTCGACATGCTGCGGTCCTTCCGCGAGTTCCTGCAATGGCGCCAGGGTGACAGCATCATTCTGGCCGAAGCAAATGTCGTGCCGAAGGAGAACCTGCAATATTTCGGCGACGACGGCGACCGGATGCAGATGATGTTCAACTTCCACGTCAACCAGTCGCTGTTTTACGCGATGGCCAGCGCCGACGTGCGGCCACTGGCGAAGGCGATGAACGACACCAAGGAACGCCCGGCGACCGGCCAGTGGGGCATTTTCCTGCGCAACCACGACGAACTCGATCTTGGTCGCCTGACCGACAAGCAGCGCCAGACCGTGTTCGACAAGATGGGTCCGGACAAGGACATGCAGCTCTACGACCGCGGCATCCGCCGTCGTCTGGCGCCGATGCTCGGTGGCGATCCGCGCCGGCTGAAACTCGCCTACAGCCTGATGTACTCCCTGCCCGGCACCCCGGTTCTGCGCTACGGCGACGAAATCGGCATGGGCGACGACCTGTCGCTGCCGGAGCGCAACTGCGCCCGCACGCCGATGCAGTGGTCGAACGAGCCGCAGGGCGGCTTCACCAAGAGCGACAAACCGATCCTGCCCGTGATCCACAAGGGACCCTACGGCTTCGACCACGTCAACGTCGCCATCCAGCGTCGCGATCCGGATTCCATACTCAACTGGACGGAGCGGATGATCCGCATGCGCAAGGAAGCACCGGAGATCGGCTGGGGCACATTCGAATGCCTCGACACCGGCGATGACGGTGTGCTCGCCATGCGCTATGACTGGCGCGACAACGCGCTGGTGATCCTCCACAATTTTCACGACAGGCCGGTAGAGATCACCTTCGACGTGGGCCTCAAAGATGCGGGCAAGAACCTGATCGATATCGCCGATGCCTCGGACAGCACAGCGGACGACAAAGGCAAGCATCACATCGTGATCGAGCCCTATGGCTACCGCTGGTATCGCGCCGGTGGGCTGGATTATTTGCTGAAGCGAAGCGAGGTGTGAGCGGCGGTAAAACCGCCCTTGCAAAACCCTGCACCAAAGTCGAAACTGCCTAAATATCAGTCTCCCCGATAAAGGCGATCGTTTTTAGGCATGGCAGCACGCCAACGCATCATACCGGTTCGCCGTGAGTACAATCGCTGGGTCGCGAACCAGACGCTGGAAGACTATGCGCTGCGGTTTACCGCAAAGAGCGCACGCAGGTTTTCGTCGAGCCGGATTTCGCAGACGGCGATCGGTGCGATCTCTTTTCTGGCACTGGAGGCGATCGGCGGGGCGATTACGCTCTCCTACGGCACCACCAATGCCTTTTTCGCCATTCTGGTGGCAGCTCTCGTCATGCTGGTCGTGGGATTGCCGATCAGCCGCTATGCGATCCGCCATGGCGTCGACATCGACCTGCTGACGCGGGGCGCCTCGTTCGGCTATATCGGCTCCACCATCACCTCGCTGATCTATGCGAGCTTTACCTTCATGCTGTTTGCGATCGAGGCCTCGATCATGACCGGCGCGCTGGATCTCGCCTTCGGGATACCGCCCTGGATCGGCTATATCATCTCGGCGGCGGTGGTGATCCCGCTCGTCATCTACGGCGTGCAGCTGATCTCGCGGTTCCAGCTTCTGACCCAGCCGTTCTGGATCATCCTCAACATTCTGCCCTTCGTCTTCATTGCCTTCATGGACTGGCAGAAATTCGACCTCTGGCGCGCCTTTGCCGGCATCGGGCATTCCAACGGCGAAGTCGGCGGGGCGGCGCCGTTCGATCTGGTGGAGTTCGGGGCAGCGTCGGCCGTCATCCTGGCGCTGATGCCGCAGATCGGCGAGCAAGTCGACTTCCTGCGCTTCCTGCCGCCGGAAGGGCAGCGCAAATGGCGCCACCGGTTCGCGGTGTTTCTGGCCGGACCCGGCTGGGTTCTGGTCGGCGTTCCAAAGCTTCTCGCGGGCTCCTTCCTCGCCGTGCTGACGCTCTCGAGCGCTGTGCCGGTCGAGGACGCGGCCGATCCCGCCCACATGTACCTCGCCGCCTTCGGCTACATGATCCCCAACGAAACCGCAGCGCTGATGCTGATGGCGGCTTTCGTGGTCGTGTCGCAGCTGAAGATCAACGTGATGAACGCCTATGCGGGGTCGCTTGCCTGGTCGAACTTCTTCTCGCGGCTGACCCACAGCCATCCCGGCCGCGTCGTCTGGCTGGTGTTCAACGTCATCATCGCGCTGCTTCTGATGGAACTCGGCATCTACAGGCTGCTCGAGGAAACGCTCGGCATCTTCTCGATCGTCGCGATGAGCTGGCTCTGCACAATTTCGGCGGATCTCTTCATCAACAAGCCGCTCGGTCTGTCGCCACCCGGCATCGAGTTCAAGCGCGCCCATCTCTATGACGTCAATCCGGTCGGGCTAGGCGCCATGTTTGGTGCGACAGGCATTGCGCTGACTGCCCATTTCGGCCTGTTCGGACCGCTGATGGCGTCGCTTGCCACCTATCTGACGCTCAGCGCCTTCGTGGTGTCGCCAGCGATCGCCTTTGTGACAAAGGGCAAATACTATCTCGCCCGGAAACCGCGCCAGAGCTGGAAGACGCTGGGTTCGATCACCTGCTCAATCTGCGAACACCCGTTCGAGCACGAGGACATGGCTTGGTGCCCGGCCTATGCGGCGCCGATCTGTTCTCTGTGCTGTTCGCTCGACAGCCGCTGCCACGACATGTGCAAGCCGCATGCGCGGCTGAACACGCAGGTCGGCACCGTGGCGCGCACCTTCCTCACCGAAAGCGTCATCGCCAAGCTGACGACCCGGCTTGGCCGCTATGGGATGACGGCGGTGATCTCGATCTCGGCGATCGGCGCCATTCTGTCGCTGATCGCCTATCAGGTAGGCCAGGCGGCGCCCGATAATGCCGATGTTATCTACGGCACGATCCTGATCGTCTTCTTCGTATTTGCCATCATCACCGGCATTTTCTCCTGGTTCTATGTGCTGGCGCATGACAGCCGGATGGTGGCCGAAGAGGAATCCTCGCGGCAGAACACGCTTCTGCTGAAGGAAATCTCGGCGCACAAGAAAACCGACGCGGCGCTGCAGGATGCCAAGGAAACCGCCGAAGCCGCCAATCGCGCCAAGAGCCGCTATGTCGTCGGCCTGAGCCACGAGTTGCGCACGCCGCTCAACGCCGTGCTGGGCTATGCCCAGATCCTGGAGCGCGACGACACCATCCCTGCCCCGCGGCAGTCGGCAATAAAGGTCATCAAGCGCAGCGCGGATCATCTTTCCGGCCTGATCGACGGATTGCTGGACATTTCCAAGATCGAGGCCGGGCGGCTGCAGGTCTATTCGAACGAGATCAACATCCAGGATTTCCTCGACCAGATCGTCGAGATGTTCAGTCTCCAGGCGCAGGCCAAAGGCCTTGCCTTCGAACACGTGCGCGCCCGCACGCTTCCGCAATATGTCCGCACCGACGAAAAGCGGCTTCGCCAGATCCTCGTCAATATCCTCTCCAACGCGGTCAAATTTACCGACGAAGGCACTGTTCGTTTCGAGATCGCCTATCGCAGCCAGGTCGCCACCTTCACCGTGACCGATACGGGCCGCGGCATCGCGGAAAAGGATCTCGGCCGCATCTACGAGCCGTTCCAGCGCGGCGAAGCGGAAAGCATCCGGCCCATGCCGGGGCTTGGGCTTGGCTTGACGATTACCCAGCTTTTGACGAATACGCTCGGCGGCGAGATCTCCGTTGCCAGCACCAAAGGCGAAGGCTCGACCTTCAAGGTGCGTCTGATGCTCTCGGCCATCGAGCGGCCGAACACGACACCGGAGGCCGAGCGCAAGATCGTCTCCTATACCGGACCGCGCCGCACCATCGTCGTGGTCGACGACAACCAGGATCACCGCGACCTGATGCGCGAAGTGCTGGCGCCGATGGATTTCGTCATCCTCACGGCCGTCGACGGACCGGAATGCCTGACGCTGATCGAAGGTGTGCGGCCGGATCTGTTTCTGGTCGATATCTCCATGCCCGGCATGAGCGGCTGGCAGCTCGTATCCAGGTTGCGCGAAGAGGGCCAGACAGCGCCCATGATCATGCTCTCGGCCAATATCGGCGATGGCACGACTGCCGATGCCGGTGGCGAAGGGCATGACGATACGCTGTCGAAACCCGTCAACCTGCGCCGCCTTGCCGACAAGCTCGCCTCGCATCTCTCCCTCAAATGGGTTTACGAGGACGAAGCGCCGGCGCTGACGCTTTCGGCCCTCGTCAAGCAGCCGGTCATCAGCCCCGGGACGGGCCATCTCCAGGATCTCCTGCGGCTCGGTGAAATCGGCTACGTGCGCGGCATCGAAGCCAAGCTCGCGGATCTCGCCACGGACCAATCGCACCGGCCGTTCGCGGAAGAGCTCGGAACCTATGTAAAGGCCTTCGACATGGCCGGTTACATGAAATACCTGGAACGCATGGAGACACAGGAACTGGAAGAACGGGAAAACAGCGATGGCTGACGCGACGACACCGCGCGATATCGTCCTCCTGGTGGACGACAGTCCCGACACGCTCGGCTTCCTGACCGAAGCGCTGGAGCAATCCGGCTTTTCGGTGCTGATCGCCACGTCGGGTCAGGCAGCGCTTTCGATCGTCGAGCGCATCACGCCCGATCTGATCCTGCTCGACGCCGTGATGCCCGGCATGGACGGGTTCGAGACCTGCCGCAGACTGAAGGCGCATGCGGCAGCTCAGGTGCCCGTGATCTTCATGACGGGCCTGACCGAGACCGAGCATGTCGTCAACGCGCTCGACAGCGGCGGCGTCGATTATCTGAGCAAGCCGATCAATATCGACGAATTGCGGGCGAGAATACGCGTGCATCTTTCCAACGCCCGCTCCGCCCAGAGCGCCCGCGTCGCGCTCGATGCCGCCGGCCGGCATCTGCTTGCGGTCAGAAACGACGGTTCGATCCGCTGGTCGACGCCGCAAGCAACGCGGCTGATGAATGCCGCAACGGAAAGCGACGACGGCATTGCGATCGTCGCGGGCCGCATCGGCGCCTGGATGGCGGAGCGCGATACGGCAGGCTTTGCCCGCAACGCCGCCTTCTCGCTGTCCGAAAACCTGCAGACCAGCCTGCAGTTTGCGTTTCTCGGCGCGATCGGCGCAGACGAATTCCTGTTCCGATTATCAGCCGCTGTCATCAAGCGGCCGGACGACGAAATCCTGCGCCAGCATTTTCCCCTGACGCAGCGGGAGTCGGAAGTGCTCTTATGGATCGCCAAGGGCAAGGCGAACAAGGATATCGGCGATATCCTCGGTCTGTCGGCCCGCACCGTGAACAAGCATCTCGAGCAGATCTACATCAAGCTCGGCGTCGAAAATCGCGCCTCGGCAGCGGTCATGGCGGCGAACGTCCTGCACGCAGGCGACCGGCCCGACTAGACGCAAACGGGCCGACCGGGGCCAGACACTTGCAGTCGGCGATGCCAAGGGATAGATCCGCGCGCACCCTCAACGGCTTAGACAAGCCGCATCCGGAACTCCGCAGTCATGACTACACAATCGCCTTCGACGGCACCGACGCCCCACGACGCAGATAACTCCCCGACGGCGGACCGGGTGAGGAAACGCGTCGTCCTGCATTTCCCGGGCTTCGAGCCGCTCGACGCCGGCATGCACCATGCCCGCTATGTGCGCGCGGCGGCACAGAGCGCCAAGACATGGAACCTGGATCTCCAGACAGGTGAGCTGCAGCGGACCGCAAAGACGGCGTATTTCGACATAACCTGTCGGGTGCGGGATGCGGGCGACGGCGTCACGCAAAGCCGGTTCTACATCTTCGACCACTGCGCGCTGGTCAACAGCCTGAACGGCAAGCCGCTGCCGCGCCGTATCCTCGACGGTTATCGAAGCGCCTTGCGTATCGTCACCCAGGGCGGCATGGCCGGCTATCTCAGGCATGCGTGGCGGTTCGGCCTGTTCTTCCTGTTTCCGTTCCTGCTGGTGGCTGTAGTCCTTGGGCTCACCGCCGTGATCGCTGCCCTGCCCGCGCTGCTCGGGCTCAATATGTTGCATCTGTTGTGGAGCATCCCGCTTGGTCTTGCGCTGTTCCGCTACGCCCTCCTCCCCTTCATGGCGCGGTTTCACACGCTGCACCTGTTTGCCGACTGGGAAATGGCCGACGCGATGGGCAATCTCGACAGGCCCGATGTCAACGCCTGGCTGGCGAGCTGCATGGAGGGTGTCCGCGAGGCGCTGACTGAGGATGCGGACGAATATCTCATCACGTCGCACAGCATGGGATCGGCTGTCGCGACCCACGTGATCGGCATGCTGCTTGCGGAAAATCCTGATGTGTTCAGGCGGGGCGCAGATCAGAGCGACCGCAAGGTGAGCTTCGTGACGCTCGGTGGCGCGATCCTGCAATGCTCGCTGCTGCGACCTGCTACGACATTGCGCGAATGTGTCGGCCGCATTGCCCGAGCACCACAGATCTTCTGGCTGGAGGTTCAGTGCCTAACCGACAGCATTCATTTCTACAAGAGCCGCGTCGTGGCGCTGGCAGGACATGAAGATGCACCCCAGGCGACGCTTGCCTTCATCAGGGTCAAGCGGATGATGGCGCCCGAGCGCTACAACAGGATCAAGCGCGATTTCCTGCGCGTGCACCGTCAATACGTTCTGGGATCGGAAGCAAAGTCGAATTTCGATTTCACACTGATGACCGCCGGCCCTCTCCCCGCCGCGCGGTTTGCCAGTTTCACCCCCGAAAGTTTCTGATGGGATTTTCAGGGTTTGAGCTCGGGAAACTTAGAGCTCGATATCTGAACCCTGCAGGCATCAATGCAAAAAGCCCGGCCAATGGCCGGGCTTCCTGTCAATCGATGGTTCAAGCCTTGAAGGCTCAGCCCTGCGGGAAGTAGCTGTACTTGCCGTCCGGACCCTTCTTCCACTCGTACATGACGTAGCCTGGGAGCTTCGGGTCGCCCTTGGCGTCGAAAGCCATGTCGCCGAGAACGGTCTTGAACGGACCCTTTTCCTTGAGAGCCTTGGCAACGACTTCTGCGTCGTCAGGGCTGCCAGCAAGCTTGATGCCTTCGGCGATGACCTGAACGGCTGCGTAGGAATAGAGCGTGTAGGCTTCAGGGTTGAAGCCGGCAGCCTTGAACTTGGCAACCAGTTCCTTGTTCTCCGGACGCAGTGTCGGATCGGGGCCGAACGTGTTCAGCGTGCCTTCGACTGCATCGCCAGCGATCGAGGCCAGTTCGTTGGAGACGATACCGTCACCCGATACGAGCGTTGCCTTGAGGCCAGCATCCTTCGCCTGACGGATGATCAGGCCGGCTTCCGTGTGGAGACCACCCCAGTAGATGATCGAAACGCCGGCTTCCTTCATCTTGGAAATCAGCGCCGAGAAATCCTTGTCGCCGACGTTGACGCCTTCACGGATGACCTGCTTCTTGCCGGCCGCGTTGTAGGCTTTCATGGTTTCTTCAGCGAGACCCTGGCCGTAAGGTGTCTTGTCGTCGATGATCGCGATTTTTGCATCGGCGAACTTCTCGGCGAGATACTTGCCGGCGACGCCGCCCTGCTGGTCGTCACGGCCGCAGGTGCGGAACGTGTTCCACAGACCGCGCTCGGTGAAGACAGGGTTGGTTGCTGCAGGGGTGACTTCGAGCATGCCGTTTTCGGCATAGACTTCCTGCGAAGCCGGAATCGAAACGCCCGAGTTGAAGTGACCGACCACATACTTCACGCCATCGGACGCGAACTTGTTGGCGACGGAAATGCCCTGCTTCGGATCGGAAACGTCGTCGCCGAGCGCGATGACCAGCTTTTCGCCGTTGATGCCGCCGGCGGCATTGATATCGGCGATAGCCTGTTCAGCACCCTTCTGCAGCTGCGCGCCGAATGCAGCATTCGGGCCGGTCAGCGGGCCGCCAACGCCGATGATGATATCGGCCCAGGCGTTGCCGCTGAATGCGACCATCGCCGTCAGCGCGACGGCGGAAAGAAGAGACTTCTTCATTGATTTACTCCCAGTTTTTAGGTGAGCGGTTTTTTGGGACCCGGACGCAATACCCACCATCATTGCGCCGGAGAAATGTTCCACCCTCTGGTGTATTCTTATTTGACCCAACCCAATCTGAAGTTAGAAATGAGCGACTGTCAATCTTTCTTCTTCCATGAGAAAGCGGAGACAGGCTGATAGAGCCAGTAGTAGTTCTGAACCATCTGACGGGTGCGGCGAATGCGGAATCCGGAGATGGAAAACGCCATCAGCAGCACCACATCGATAATGTAATGGAACGGGCTGATGAACGGTCCCTGGAACAGCGCGTAATGCATGAACTGCATCGCGACGGCCAGCAGCAGCGTGTAGGCGATGACATGGCCATAGCCGTTCCAGCCTTCTGCTACCGCCTTGCCGGCGCGCCACGCCGTCCAGAAGCCGAGGACCATGACGAGTGCGCGCAGGAAATAACGCACGCCAGTATCGGTTTCGAAAAACAGGCCCTGCATCTCAGTGTCCCCCGGTCGCCGGAATGATGATCATGGTGCTCAATGCCGGCCCCCCTCGAGATAGGCGGCGCGGACTTCGGGATTTGCGAGCAGTTCCTTGCCGGAGCCGGACATCGTCACCTTGCCATTGACCATCACATAGGCGCGATCGGACAGTTTGAGTGCTGCAAACGCGTTCTGCTCGACGAGGAAGACGGTGAGCCCCTCTTCCTTGTTCAGCTTCTTGATCGCCTCGAAAATGCCCTTGACGATCAGTGGTGCGAGGCCGAGCGACGGCTCGTCCAGGAGAAGCAGTTTCGGACGCGCCATCAGTGCACGGCCGATCGACAGCATCTGCTGCTCGCCGCCCGAAAGCGTGCCGCCGCGTTGGGCCTGGCGTTCCTTGAGGCGCGGAAACAGGGTGAAGATCTTTTCGACGTCCTCTTTGAAATACTTGAGGTTGTCGAGACCGGCGCCCATCTGCAGGTTTTCGTGCACGGTCATGCGCGGAAAGATCCGGCGGCCTTCCGGCGACTGGGCGATACGCCGGCGCGCAATCAGATGCGTCGGCACCTGCGTGATGTCTTCGCCGTCGAAGATGACCTGACCCTTGCGGGCCTGCGGGCTGCCGCAGATCGTCATCATCAGCGTCGACTTGCCGGCACCGTTGGCGCCGATCAGACTGACAATCTCGCCCTTGTTGACTTCGACATTGACGCCGTCGAGAGCCCGGATGTTGCCGTAGTAGGTTTCGACGCCCTGGACTTTCAGAAGGGGTTCACCGGCCATCAGACGGACCCCTCTTCAATAATGCCCTTGTCGAGCTTTTCCTCGATTTCTTCAACTTCATCATCCTCGACGCCGAGATAGGCTGCGATCACCCTCGGGTCGTTCTTCACGTGATCAGGCGTTCCGTCGGAAATCTTCTGGCCGTATTCCAGAACCACGACGTGATCCGAAATCTCCATGACGACGGACATGTCGTGCTCGATCAGGAGCAGCGACGTGCCTTCGTCGCGGATGCCGCGCAACAGCGCGTTGAGCGTCAGCGATTCCTTCGGGTTGAGGCCGGCGGCGGGCTCGTCCAGGCACAGAAGTTCCGGCCCTGTGCACATGGCGCGGGCAATTTCCAGCCGGCGCTGGGCACCATAGGAAAGATCGCCGGCCGGGTCGTCGGCGCGGTCTGTCAGATCCGCCTTGTCCAGCCAGTATTCGGCCTTTTCGATCGCGGCCTTGGCAGCGTTCTTATAGGTCGGCAGACCCAAGAGGCCGAGGATCGTGTAACCCGAAGCCTTCATCAACACGTTGTGCTGCGCGACCAGCAGGTTTTCGAGAACCGTCAGGCCGGAAAACAGCCGGATGTTCTGGAAGGTACGGGCAACGCCCGCGACCTTGTTGATCTCGAAATCGCGAAGGCGTTCCAAAAGGAACTCCCGGCCGTTGCTGCGATGCAGGGTCAGCATGCCCATCGTCGGCTTGTAAAAGCCGGTGATGCAGTTGAACACCGTCGTCTTGCCGGCGCCGTTCGGGCCGATCAGCGCGGTGATTTCGCCGCGCTTGGCTTCGAACGAGAAGTCGTCGATCGCCATCAGGCCACCAAACCGCATCGACAGATGCTCGACCCTCAGGATCGTGTCTTTCGTCATAGTCGTCATATCCGTCGCCATCAGCCGTGGCCTTCCTTGGTGAAGCTGCCGGAGATGGCCTTGCGCTCCTTCAGGAAGGCTGTCGGCTCACGCGAGCCCACGAAGCCACGCGGCTTGAACAGCATGACGATGATCATCGCCAGCCCGAACAGCAGCATGCGGTAGAGTTCCGGGGTGAAGTCGGGGCCGAAGATGATCTTCAGGAACGACATCTCGCGCAGGATTTCGGTGCCGCCGACCATGATGACAGCGGCGATCGCGATACCGGTCAGCGAACCCATGCCGCCGAGAACCACGATGGCCAGGATGACCGCCGATTCCAGGAAGACGAAGCTTTCCGGAGAGACGAAGCCCTGGCGGGTCGCAAAGAACGAGCCTGCAAAACCGCCGAACATCGCGCCCGTGGCAAACGCCGTGAGCTTGGTGGTGACGGTGTTGATGCCGAGCGAACGGCAGGCGATTTCATCTTCGCGCAACGCTTCCCATGCACGACCGATCGGCATGCGACGCAGGCGAATGGTGACGTAGGCCGTCAGCATGCAGAGCGCGAGGATGATGTAGAACAGGAAGATCTTGTAATAGACCGACGAAGCCGACAGTCCCCAGGCCTTGACGAAATTGTTCGGGGAGCCCGTATCGAACGACCAGATGCCGAAGAACGACGCCTTGGCGATGCCCGAGATACCGAACGTGCCCTTGGTGACATCAGTCCAGTTGATCAGAACAAGCCGGATGATTTCCCCGAAGGCGAGCGTCACGATGGCAAGGTAGTCACCCCGCAATCTCAACACCGGGAAGCCGAGGATGACGCCCCAGAGTGCTGCGAGAATGCCGGACATCGGCAGCAGCAGCCAGAACGAGAAGCCGAAATAGGAGGACAGGAGCGCGTAGGAATAGGCGCCGACCGCATAGAAGGCGACATAGCCAAGATCGAGCAGACCGGCGAGACCGACGACGATGTTGAGGCCCCAGGCGAGCATCACATAGATGAGGATCTGGATGCCGAAGTTGTCGACATATTTCAGCGAGCCCTGCTTGCCGACAATCAGCAGCGACAGGAATGGATAGATGAGCAGGAAGACCAGCGCGAACTTGAGGAAGTGGCGATGGAAGAAGCTCTTCTCTTCCGAAATCTCGAGAATGCCGGCTTTTGCCTTGGCAAGTTTACGACGGTCGAGATGGGGCTTGATAAAGGCAACGGTCATGAAGCGACCGACGGCAGCGACTGCCACGAACACTGCAAGCAGGCCCCAGCGGGTGCGCCAGACGAGCTGGTTGTTGATGTCCTGATAGGTCTCGATGCCGACGAACAGGAGGAACATCAGGAAGGCGATGACGCCTGCAAAGATGCCTTCCTTGATCGCCTTGGCCATGACGTTGTTGGGAACGGTTTCCGATACGGTCGCCATGTTACACCTTCTCCACTTCAGGACGACCGAGGATGCCGGTCGGCTTGAAGATCAGCACGAAGGCGAGGATCGCAAAGGTCGCGACATCCTTGTAGGCGATCGAGAAATACGCCGACCACAGGCTTTCGATGAGGCCGATCAGCAACCCGCCGAGCACGGCGCCCGGCAGCGAGCCGATGCCGCCGAGAACGGCTGCGGTGAATGCCTTCACACCCGGAATGAAGCCGTCGTTGAACGAGGCGACACCGTAATACATCAGGTACATGGCACCGGCGACGGCAGCGAGAGCCGCGCCCATGATGAAGGTGATCGAGATCGTCTTGTCGACGTCGACGCCGAGCAGAGCCGCCATCTTGCGATCCTGTTCGGTGGCGCGCTGGGCACGGCCGAGCGGCGTCTTGTTGACGATGTACCAGAACGCAAACAGCAGGATCGAGGTGATCACGACGATCAGGATCTGCTTCAGCGACACCGTGATCGCACCGAAATGATAGGTGTCGGTGACCAGCGGCGGGATCGGCTTGTTGCGCGGACCCTGCGTCACCTGGATGAAGTTCGACAGGAAGATCGACATGCCGATCGCGGTGATCAGCGGCGCCAGGCGGAACGAGCCGCGCAGCGGACGGTAGGCGATCCGCTCGATCGTCCAGTTCCACAGGCCTGTCATCAGCATGCCGACGAGCAGCATCAGCAAAAGCAGCAGCGCCACCGGAATGCCGGCGAAGAAGGATGTGGCAAGCAGGAACACGATCAGGGCGGCAAAGCCGCCGAGCATGAAGATGTCACCATGGGCAAAGTTGATCATGCCGATGATGCCGTAAACCATCGTATAGCCGATTGCCACGAGCCCATAGATGGATCCGAGAGTCAGCCCGTTTATGAGCTGCTGGATAAAATATTCCATATATTTTCCCCTGCGGATGCGATCCTTGGCGGCCGCATCTTTCGCTTGAATGTCCCTGATAGGATCTTCAATTTTTTTGATTCCTACCGGTTTCAATCGAAATGTGAAGTGCAAAAGAAAGAGGCAGACATAATTTCAGTGGCTTTTGCAGCACGTGACGCAAATCCGCTTGGCATTGTTGAAAAAACGGCACGATTTCCACACGAATGGCAAAAACTATAGAGAAATAACCTCTGGTCTGCTTCGGTCTTGGCTTATCCGCTTCTTCAGCTTTCGACGGTCAGGACCGCATGCGCGAGCCGTTGGCGTCAAAGATCGGATGCGGCTGAAGCCGGGCGATGAGCATCTCGCCTAGCACCTCGATCTGCCACCCCTCCTCGGTTCGGGAGACCTCTTTCGGCACATAGCCCATGGCGACCGACACGCCGGCGGCATGGGCGTAACCGCCCGATGTCACCCAGCCGCAGACCTGGCCGTCAAGCGAGATCGGCTCGTCGCCGAGCACGTCCGCATCTTTTGCATCGACGACGAAGGTGACGAGACGCAGCGCGCCGCCCTCCGCCTTTTCCTCGATCGCCGCGGCCTTGCCGATGAAATCGGCCTCCTTGCCATAGGCGATAAAGCGACCGAGCCCCGCTTCCACGGGACCGTAAAGCGGCCGGTATTCGCGAGACCAGCTGCCGAAGGATTTTTCGACACGCAGCGCATTCAAGGCGCGGAGGCCGAACAGGGTGATCCCGAACTCCGAACCGGCCTCCATGATGAGATCGAACAGATAGCGCTGATATTCCGGCTTCATCCAAAGCTCGAAGCCGAGATCGCCGGTATAGCTGACACGGCCGAGGATGACCGGCGCCATGCCGAGATCGATCTCGACAATGCCCATGAACGGCAGAGCCGGATCCGACAGGTCGAGATGGGTGAGTTTTTGCAGCACATCGCGTGACCGGGGGCCCGCAATCGACAGGCCGACCAGACCGAGATTGAGACAATCGAAGGAAACCGAATCGTCATCCGGCAGATGCGTCTCGAACCAGCGCATATGATAGTCCTCGGCAATGCCGGAGCCGATCAGCAGGAACGCGTCGTCGCCGAGATTGGCGAGCGTGAAATCGCCGATCAGCTTGCCGGCCTCGTTCAGCATCGGCGAAAGCGCCATACGGCCGACGGCTGGAACCTTGCCCGCAAGAATATGGTCGAGCCAGGCATGCGCGCCCTCGCCCCCGATCGAATATTTGGCGAACCCCGAGGTCTCCATCAGCCCGACGCTGTCGCGCACCGCCTTTGCCTCGCGGCCGACATGCTCGAAATCGGTGGAACGGCGCCAGGAAAACGCATCCTCGACGCCTTCAGGCGCAAACCACAGCGGCGTTTCGAGCCCGTAGGACGCGCCGAACACCGCACCCCTCGCCTTCAGCGCGTCGTAGATCGGCGTCGTCAACAGTGGTCGCGCAGCCGGCAGTTCCTCGTTGGGATAGCGGATCGAGAAGCGGCGGGAATAGTTTTCGCGCACCTTCGCATTGGTATAGGCAAGCGACGCGTAATCGCCGTAGCGGGTGACATCCATGGCGAACACGTCGAAACCGGGATCGCCCTCGACGATCCAGTTGGCGAGCGCCAGCCCTACGCCGCCGCCCTGGCTGAACCCGGCCATGACAGCGCAGGCCGACCAGAAATTCGTCATGCCGCGCACGGGGCCGACAAGCGGGTTGCCGTCAGGCGAAAAGGTGAAGGGCCCGTTGATGATCGTCTTGATGCCGGCATTGTTGAAGGCCGGGAAATGCCGGAAGCCCACTTCCAGCTCGTTCGTGATGCGCTCCAGGTCCTCGGCCAAGAGTTCGTGGCCGAACGTCCAGGGCGTCTCGATCGGCGACCAGGGCCGGCAGTCCTTTTCATAGGTGCCCATCAGCATGCCGTTGCGTTCCTGGCGAATGTAGATCTCGCCGTCGAAATCGACGCAATGCATCAGCTCGCGACCGGACGTCTTGTTGAAGTCGATGACCTCGGGCATGTCCTCGGTGATCAGATACATGTGCTCCATGGCGAGAACCGGCAGTTCCAGCCCGACCATGCGGCCCACTTCGCGCGCCCAGAGACCGGCGGCATTGACCACGTGTTCGCAGCGGATCTCGCCCTTGTCCGTGATCACCCGCCAGGTGCCGTCGGGAAGCTGCACCAGATCCTCGACCTTGGTGTGCAGGTAGATCTCGGCACCGTTCTTCTTGGCCGATTTCGCATAGGCATGGGTGGTGCCGTAGGGGTCGAGATGGCCTTCATGCGGATCAAACACGGCGCCCACAAACTGCGTCGGGTCGAGCAGCGGCATCATCGCATGCGCTTCCTCGACCGAGACGAGCCGCGCTTCGCCGTTTGCGTATTTGCCCTTGGCGAGCAGTGACTTGAACCAGTCGAACCGCTCCGGCGTCGCCGCCAGCATCAGGCCGGAGGTCATGTGCAGGCCGATATCCTGGCCGGAATAGGCCTCTATCTCCTTGTAGAGTTCGACCGTATATTTCTGCAGCTTGGCGACGTTCGGATCACCGTTGATCGTATGCATGCCCCCCGCCGCATGCCAGGTGGAGCCGGAGGTGAGTTCCGAACGCTCGAGCAACACGACATCGCTCCAGCCGAGCTTCGTCAGATGGTAGAGGACCGAACATCCGACGACACCGCCACCGATGACGACAACTCGAGCATGGCTTTTCATGGATCCCGTTCCCCTAACTTGATGCCTGTTTGGGGTGAGCCTAGAACCTCCTGAGAATTGCCAATAGGCTGTTCTGCGAACCCGGATTTGTCGTTTCCGACATAGTCGCTGTTCGTTTCGCGCCATGTTCGAGCAAGAGCGTGAAACTTATTTTTCAATCCTTGCGTATGCCCTTTCATGAACGCCAACCGACAGGGAATAGCGCAATGACAAACGTGCTGAGCTTCGACGAACTGGTAGGCAGCGTATTGACCACGATGCGCGATGCGACACCGCGCAAGACAATCGAGTTCGGCGTGATCCAGGGCTTCTGCCGCGATTTCGCCGAGGACCTCGCCCCCGAATTCGTCGACCTCCTGAACCGGGTCGAAGGCCTCTCAAGTCTCGTCCCGGCGCTCGAAAAGCGGCCGGACCTCGTCATGGCAGCATCCGAAGAAAAGGGTCTCTGGAGCTTCGTTCGCGAGAAGCACTGAGGCGCTTCGACTTGACGCCTTTAGTATCAATGCGTGATACTAAAAGTTGGATGCACCCATGAGGCATCGAGGCGACGTGAATGGTGAACTCTGTACTCCCGGCAATTCATCCAGGCGAGATCCTGCGAGATCTCTATCTTGAGCCGCTGGACATGACCCCTTACGCTCTTGCCAAGAAGCTCAATGTTCCACGCACGCGGATTGAACGCATCGTCGGGGAGAAAGTCGGCATCACGCCGGATACAGCGCTGTGTCTCGCGAGGTTCTTCAAGACCTCGCCTGAACTGTGGATGAATATGCAGACGAGCTACGACCTGAAAACGCAGGCGCAGGCTCTTGAGGCGGAACTCGCGACTATCGAGGAATATGCCTTGGCGGGTTGAGACCTGTCACGGCCCGGACGAATTTCACCCGCCCGAAAACGATGCCGTCAGGGCGAATTCGCGGCCCATTTCCATCAGGTCCTCGTAGACCGAGCCGGCGAACGACCGGGGCGTGATGATTTCGAAGGCGTCGGGGCCGGTGCGCGCCAGGTTCACTGCGACGTGGCCAAACAGCATGTTTGCGGAATGCCCCTGCGCAAACGCCTGCGGATGCAGATCGACGCCGACGCATTTTGCAAGGATCTGCCGCACGCTGGGTCCCGAAATCGCCATCAGCACCTTGCCGTCGCTCTGATCAACGACGGAGGCGCCGGATATTTCGGATAAGTGACCGGCAACGGTCTCTGAGCCTGCGGTGAGCGACACCGCCAGCCATTCCGCCGGGCCGCAGAAGCGCGGCGCGATATCCGGGGCAGCCTCGAGTGCTAGGCCCACGGCCTGCTCCTGGCCCGCATGGGCAAGCACCGAAAAGATCACCGGCCGCCGCGCGACGGACAGGTGGTTGGGGTTGGCGCTCGTCTCGAAGCCCAGGATGTGATCTTCGAGCGCATGGCGGTGGAGAAGTGTCAAAGCCATCGTCATGCCCTCAAAGATGTTGTTTTGTGTTTTGTGGATCGACAAAGACCGGCAGGCAGACTTCCGCCGCGACTTCGGTGCCGCGAAGTCCATCCCAGACAGTGATCTTCTCGCCGATCCGCTCGCGGCCGGATTTGAGAAGGCCGAGACCGATCGTGTGTCCGAGCGTCGGCGAATAGCACGCGGAAGACACAAAACCCTGGTCGCCCGCAAGCGTCGCGGCTGCGCCGTCCTTGAGGAGATGGGCGCCGGCCATGAATTCCTTGTCGATTTCCACAGGCTTCAGGCCGACCAGCTGGAGGCGATCGGCGGCGGTAAGGCCGAAACGGGTCGAGAGGCGCTTGCCGATGAAATCCGGCTTGGTCATCGCCATCATCTTCCCGTAGCCGACATCGTCGGCCGTGGTCCGGCCTTCCAACTCGGCATGGGTGACAAAGCCCTTTTCGATGCGCAGCACGTTGAGCGCCTCGACACCGTAGGCACAGATACCGTCCTCGCGGCCCGCTTGCATGATCGCATCGGCCACGGCCTCGCCATAGCCCGCGGGTACCGCCAGTTCGTAGGCCAGCTCGCCCGAAAACGAGATGCGGAACAGGCGCGCCTTCAGGCCGCCCTTGAGCGTGACGACTTTCGCGCCGAGAAAGGGCATTGCCGCATCGGAAATGTCGTCTTCCACGATCCGGGCAAGGATGATCCGCGCCTTCGGACCGGCGAGCGACATCTGCGCCCACTGGTCGGAGGTGGACACGAACCGCACGTCGAGATGAGGCCAGAAAGTCTGGCTCGCAAATTCCAGATGCGCCATCACTTCGGCGGCATAGGCTGTCGTGGTGGTCATCACATAATGGTTTTCCGACAGGCGGCTGGTCGTTCCGTCGTCGAACACCATCCCATCCTCGCGCAGCATCAGGCCGTAACGCGCCTTGCCGACCGGCAGCTTCAGGAAGGCGTTGGAATAAACCCGGTTCAGGAATTCAGCAGCGCCTGTGCCGAAGATCTCGATCTTGCCGAGCGTCGAGACATCGCAGAGACCGGCGTTTTCGCGCACGTTGCGCACTTCGCGGTCAACGCTGTCGCGCCAGGTCTTTTCGCCGTCGCGCGCAAACCAGGATGACCGGTACCAGAGGCCGCTCTCGACGAAGGTCGCGCCGTTCTTCTTGGCCCAGCCATGCAAAGGCGAGGTCCTGACCGGGGCTGCGTGTTCGGCTCGCGACGTGCCGGCAAGCGCGCCCATCGAGACCGGCGTGTAGAACGGCCGGAAGGTCGTGGTGCCGATTTCGGCCGGTGATACGCCGCGCATGGCCGCGACAATCCCGATCGTCGCGACATTGCCGAGCTTGCCCTGATCTGTCGCCATGCCTGTCGTGGTGTAGCGCTTGGTATGCTCGATATGCCGGAACCCCTCGCGCTGGGCGAGGCCGAGATCGCCCACATGCACGTCGTTCTGGAAGTCGACGAAGGCCTTGTCCTTGGACCCCGGCACATACCAGAGCGGCGCGAAATCAGGATCGTATTCGCCTTCCACCTCGGGAATGTTTGCTTCATAGGCGGCAAAGCCGAGTTCGGTCGAAAACGCAGCTGCCTTGGACGCCCCGTCGCGAAGGCAGGCGGCGATGGTGTCGGCACCGCCTGCCGAGCCGGCAGCGACAAAGCTTGCGCCTACATCCGGTGCCAGAAACGCCTTCGCCGCGTCCGACCACACGGGTTTGGCACCGCGCTGGCACATCAGATGCACGATCGGCGACCAGCCGCCCGCCATGGCCAGCGCATCGCAGGCGATCTCTTCCTCGAAACCCGCCCGCTCTGCGACCAGCGCGTCGATGCGGTTGCGGCCCTTGGTGGCGACGACGGCACCGCCATGGATGACGCGAACGCCGTAGGGAGCCGGATCGGTGGACGCGGCGCGCGCATCGATGATCGCGGCAACCTCGACGCCACGGGCGGAAAGATCGGCCGCCGTGCGATAACCCGAGCCACCGTTGGTGAAGACGGCAACCTTGGAGCCGACGGCGACGCCGTAGCGGTTGAGATAGGTGCGCGCCGCATTCGCGGTCATCACGCCCGGCCGGTCGTTGCCGCCGAACACAAGAGGCCGCTCTTCGGCACCGGAGGCTAGGATCGCCCGCTTGGCGACAATGCGCCAGACACACTCGACTGGCAGATCCGGCGACGGCGTTTCCACGTGTTTCTGTACCCGCTCGACGGCACCGAACACCATGTCGTCATACCAGCCGAACACGGTGGTGCGCGGCATCATCGTGACGTTCGGAAACGACGCGAGCTCCTCGACCAGAGTTGCCGCGTAGTCGCTCGCCGCCTGCCCGCCGATCACGACGTTTTCGGATAGCAGCGATCCCCCGAAGCGGGCGCTTTCATCGGCAATCAGCACACGCGCACCGGCGCGGGCGGCAGAAAGTGCCGCCATCAGGCCGGCGGGCCCTGAGCCGACGACCAGCAGATCGCAATGCGCCCAGGCTTTCTCGTAGCGATCCGGATCCGCTTCCATGGTCAGCTTGCCGAGCCCGGCGGCACGGCGGATCACAGGCTCGTAGAGCTTTTCCCAAAGCATCGCCGGCCACATGAATGTCTTGTAGTAGAAGCCGGCGCCCAGAAAAGGCGACAGCAGGCCGTTGACCGCTCCCATATCGAAGGCGAGCGAAGGCCAGCGGTTCTGGCTGACGGCGGTGAGGCCGTTGTAGAGCTCGGCGACCGTCGCGCGCACGTTCGGCTCGGAACGGGCGCCGCTACCGATCGTCATCAATGCATTCGGCTCGGCGGAACCTGCCGTCACCGGGCCACGCGGGCGGTGATACTTGAAGCTGCGGCCCATCAGCATCTGGTCGTTGGCAATCAGCGCCGAGGCGAGCGTATCGCCGTCGAACCCGGTATAGCTTTTGCCGTCGAACGTGAATGTCAGGGGATTGGCCCGGTTGACGAGACCGCCGGCATCAAGACGATAGGCGCTCATCGGCTCCCCTCCTGAGATGCTTGCGCATCCGTCACACCGAAGACCTCATGCGTGAGGTTGTCGCGATCGACCACCAGCCAGCGGCGGCAGCCGGCCGCGTGATGCCAGTATTCCTGATATCGGCCCTTTGGATTGTCGCGGACATAGACATAGCGGTGCCAGGCCTCGTCCTTTTCGGACACCGACGGGCGGGCAATCACGGCGCCGCGCACCGAAAACTCTTCCTTCGGCCGCGTTCCGCAATGGGGGCAGGTAATCAGGCTTGCCATGTCTTAATCTCGGTCTTTGTGTCAGGCTCAGTCTTGGGTCTTCGTCTCGGTGCGGATACGGCTCAGTGCATGTTCGGTTGCGGGCCTTTGCCACCCTCGTCGAGCACATAGCCTCGCTCGAACCGGTCGAGCCGCATGAAGCGCGAGACGTGATGGGTTTCGTTCTTGGCGATCAGATGCGCGAAGCAGAATCCTGAGGCCGGCGTGGCCTTGAAGCCGCCGTAGCACCAGCCGGCGTTGAGATAGAGATTGTCGATCGGCGTGCGGTCGATGATCGGTGATCCGTCCATCGACATGTCCATCACGCCACCCCAGGCCCGCAGCGCCTTGGCGCGCGAAAGTCCGGGGATCAGCGACACGCCCTCCTGCATCGTCTCCTCGACGGTCGCAAGATTGCCGCGCTGAGCATAGGAGGAATAGTAGTCGATATTGGCACCGAACACGAGACCGCCCTTGTCCGACTGCGAGATGTAGAAATGTCCCGCGCCATAGGTGATGACGTTGTCGATGACAGGCTTCAGCCCCTCCGACACGAAAGCCTGCAGCACATGCGTCTCGATGGGCAAAGCCAGATCCGCCATCCGCCCGACCGTCGTCGTGTTGCCGGCAGCGGCCAGCGCCAGCCGGTTGCAGCCGATAAAGCCCTTGGTCGTCTCGACGCCCTCGACTTCGCCGCCCGGTCCACGGCGAATGCCCGTCACCTCGCAATGCTGGATGATATCGACACCTCTCGCATCGGCACCCCGTGCGTAGCCCCAGGCGACCGCATCGTGACGCACCGTGCCGCCGCGCTTTTGCAGGAGACCGCCCATGACGGGAAAGCGGCCGTGGTCGAAATTAAGATAGGGCGCGAGCCTTCGCACCTGTTCGCGGTCGAGCAGATCCGCATCGACGCCGTGAAGCCGCATCGCATTGCCGCGACGCGCGTATTCATCGCGCTGGCCGTCGGAATGGAAAAGATTCAGCACGCCACGCTGCGACACCATGGCATTGTAGTTGAAGTCCCGCTCCAGCCCTTCCCACAACTTCAAGGACATCTCGTAGAACGGATTATTGCCTTCCAGCAGGTAGTTGGACCGGATGATCGTGGTGTTGCGGCCGACATTGCCCGACCCGATATAGCCCTTCTCGATCACAGCGACATTGGTGATGCCGAATTCCTTGGCAAGGTAGTAGGCCGTCGCCAGACCATGCCCGCCACCGCCGACGATGATCACATCGTAATGCGGTTTCGGCTCCGGCTCGCGCCATGCCGGCGTCCAGCGACGATTGCCCGAAAGCGCCTGCTTGATGATCGATAAGGCGGAATATCGCATGCCGTGTTCCCGTGCTCGTTGCGCCCACATTCGCACATGCGGACGAAGAAACAAGGGCAATCGGGACATCGAAACGCCAGTTTCCAGCCTTGGCGAGACAAGCCCCCACACCGTTGCCGTCCCGCCACGCCGGACGTTGCGGGCGCCGATTTTGGCGCAGGCACGTATTATATTTCAGTCACTTAACACCGGTTACATCCTTACGCGCAGGCACGGCCGTAAAATCCACACGACCAACACTGGCCAACCTTTGGGAGCGCGACATGCCCGATACGACCACCCAACTCGACTTGCCCTTCATCCTGCCGTCGCAGGCGCAAAAACATGTCACCCACAACGAGGCGCTGCTTGTTCTGGATGCGCTGGTGCATCTGACAATTCTCTCCGAACTGTCGGCTCCACCGACCTCGCCTGCCGACGGCAATCGCCATCTGGTGGGTGCTAGCGCCACCGGGGCATGGACTGGCAAGACCGGCAGCATCGCCGCCTGGCAGGACGGCGCCTGGACCTTCCTGACCGTGAAGACGGGATGGCGGGCATGGTTTGCGGAAACTTCTCGCCTGCGTGTGTTTGATGGCGCTACCTGGCGGGATGTTCCGCTGCCGGATCAGGGCACCCTGAGCCTGCTCGGCATAAACGCTGTCGCCGATGCCACCAACCGATTGTCGCTGTCGTCTCCTGCAAGCCTCTTCAACCATGCCGGCAACGGTCACCAGATCAAGGTCAACAAGGCGGCCGCAACCGACACCGCATCGCTCCTGTTCCAGTCCAACTGGACCGGGTTCGCAGAAATGGGGCTTGCCGGAAACACCGAATTCTCCATCAAGATCAGCGACGGCACCACCTGGCGCACGGGTCTCGCCATCAGCCCGACAGGTCGCGTCAGCCGACCGAACCAGCCGGCAGCAAGGGCCTATCGCACCGGCACCACGTTCACACCGACATCAGGTCAGCAGAGCGGCTTTACCACCTATGCCCTCAACCAGGGCAGTTTCGTGCTGGGGGCTGCAGCCGCCGGCGGCGGCAACGGGATCACGGTTCCAGCAGCCGGCATCTACCTCGTCACCCTCAATCTTGTCGTCACCACATCGTCGGGACACGGAGCAGTGCTGCTGCGCAACGGTACGGAAACACTGATGACCCTCACCGGCATAACGGGTGGTGCGCAGTCGCAGAGTGCGAGCGGCGTGTTTTCGCTGAGCGCAGGCGATAGCCTGACGCTTCAGCACTCCGGCACCGCACAGGTGACACTGGGTGCCGGCAAGACGGAGCTCTCGCTGACCCTGCTCTGACCAAAATCGACGTGGCCGATTATCGCAATTCCAGTTGCAAAGATCGGCCATTTTACCCGCGCGGTGGCCACAATGTGTCCTCTTCCGGAGCAGCCATGAAATAAAACAAGAAATTTATCACTTAAGACAACTCTAACAATGCCTTGTTTTAAAAGGTTTTTGTCGGCTCGAATCAAGTGAATTGCGACCAATGCGGGTTTGGCCACAAATGGCGCGTCTCGTTTAGTCAAATGTTAAAACTGCCCCGGTAGGCTCTCGTTTGTGGTCTTGCGTTGTGTAGAGAGTCCAATGACCGAAATGATACGTCCCCGAGTTAAATATGTCATCGGTCCCGATGGCAGCCCGCTTACGATTGCGGATCTTCCGCCGGCCAATACGCGCCGCTGGGTTATCCGTCGTAAGGCAGAGGTTGTCGCCGCGGTTCGCGGCGGCCTGTTGAGCTTGGAAGAAGCCTGCGAGCGTTATACGCTCACCGTCGAAGAATTCCTGTCCTGGCAAGCGTCTATCAACGACCACGGCCTGGCCGGTCTTCGGACCACCCGCATTCAGCAGTACCGCCATTAGGCGAAGTCAGCAGACCACTGTTCATCGGTAAAATCGAAGTGCCGTTGCCTCACCGCAGCGGCACTTTTTATTTGCCCTGGTTTGAAACTTACCGGGACAAGGACGGTTCTCGCCGCGCCAGTTGCGGCAATATGCCGGCGATGATCGCCGAAGCCGCATAGAACCACAGGCCGGGTTGCGCTACTGCCTGCGCGAGGCCGGATGTCTTGGCCGCAAACACCACGAGTGCCACCAGCATCACATCCATCATCGACCATTTTGCAAGATGCGGCATCACGCGCGCAAAAAATCCCGGCTGACGATTGCCGCGAAAGGCTTGCGCGCCGAGCGCCATAAGCTTTGCAACCGGGAAGACGATCGAGAACAGTCCGACGATCAGCGAAAGCGCAACATCGCCCTGCCCCCAAAGAGCCGAAACCAGTTCGACCAGCGACGGCGTCTCACGGAAAAAATACAGGCGGTCGAAGCGAATGATCGGCAGGGTCAGACCCAGGGCCAGAAAAACACAAGCGACGGCATAAAGCGAAAACCAGATGAGCCTTCTCATCGGGCACCCATAGCAAAGCTTGGGCCACACGTCTGCCCTGCCGCTCCGTGGAAAAAGTCGAAAAAGCAAAAACGGGGGCACCGGTCCGCGGTCCCCTCGTCAAAGTCCTCTCGCTATCGTGTGATGCGCTCGGCTGGCAACCAGCCGTAAGGCATCAGGCGCGGGCGCGCATACCGGTGTCGCGCTCTTCGAGCGCCGACGCCTTTGCAAATTCGGCTTCCGCCTCTTCCAGCGCAAGCTCGGCGGCATCCTGCTGGATCCGAAGTTCCCGGATCGAGACTTGCAGATTGTCGGCCCGCTGGCGGGCAGCCTTGGCAAAAGTTGGATAGGCGAAGTGATTCGGGTCGGAAATTCCCGATTTCTTCTCCTCGACGGTGATCTGGTGCTCCAGTTCCTTCGCCATTCTTTCGAATTCGGCCATCATCGTCTGCAACTGCTGCAGTTGACGACGCTTTTCGTTAACCTGAAAGTTCTTCAGGCGAACAAGATTGTCACGCGATTTCATACGCAATACTCCGTGGATAGCGAGACCCAGGCCGGTAAACCCCTGTTCAATACAGTGCGAGGCTCAAAAAATTTCCGAGGCGTTAACAAATTTGGCGCCGCGTTAACCTTTCATTTACAGGCATCATTAACAATAAGCCTGATCATTTAAGGGTCGGTAAATGCCAAGGCCGGTTTTCGGTCACGACAATGTCGGAGTCGTTTGAATCACTTAGCGGGGTTTCCTCCTCCGCTGAATCAAGCTGGCGATGGCCAATCCTTAAAGTAAAACAGGCTGCTACTAATTTTGCTTAACAAAATGATGCACCTTGCCAGGACCGCTCATAATTTGTTAACCAGTTTCTGGCAGCTTCCAAATCAGGCTCAGTCTGGATCCGTATCGAGTAAGGGGGCATCGGTAACCTTACGCGGCGGTAAAGGGGAAAATTATGCGGGTTCTACTCATCGAAGATGACAGCGCGACGGCCCAGTCGATCGAGCTGATGCTGAAATCGGAAAGCTTCAACTGCTATACGACCGACCTTGGCGAAGAAGGCGTCGACCTTGGTAAGTTGTATGACTACGATATCATTCTTCTTGACCTCAATCTCCCCGACATGTCGGGTTATGAAGTGCTTCGCACTCTGAGATTGTCAAAGGTCAAGACGCCAATCCTGATCCTGTCGGGCATGGCGGGCATCGAAGACAAGGTACGAGGCCTTGGTTTCGGCGCAGACGACTACATGACCAAGCCGTTCCACAAGGACGAACTGGTTGCACGTATCCACGCCATCGTTCGCCGTTCGAAGGGCCATGCCCAGTCGATCATCATCACCGGCGAACTGATCGTGAACCTCGACGCCAAGACCGTCGAAGTCGGCGGCCAGCGTGTGCACCTGACGGGCAAGGAATACCAGATGCTGGAGCTTCTTTCGCTCCGCAAGGGGACCACGCTCACCAAGGAAATGTTCCTCAACCACCTTTATGGCGGTATGGACGAGCCGGAACTGAAGATCATCGACGTCTTCATCTGCAAGCTGCGCAAGAAGCTCGCAAATGCGGCCGGTGGCGCGAACTACATCGAAACAGTCTGGGGCCGCGGCTACGTGCTGCGCGAACCTGACAATGTCGAGCTCGCAGAAACCGCCTGAGCCTGAAAGCTTTCCCTATCCCGGATTGAAGAGCACCCGCGCAAGCGGGTGTTTTTGCGTTTGAGGATTGCCGAGGTGGAAGCGCTGAGGATCGACGCCTTAGCGCGGTGTCCGGATCAAGTTTCCATAAACACGGTTCGAGCTTGTTGCCACTCAACCCAGCAGTTCTCAGGATCGATGTCGAGATAGCCGCGCTGCTCGTCCATTTTCTGAGCAACATCACGGGAAACTGCGATGACCTCACACGTGTCGGTGATCTCGAGGACCTCGTTTTCCGTCAGAGGGCTCCCCTTCGCTCTCTCGCTTTGAAGTAGCGTCGCGATGAGACTGGGTACGGGGTAGAGAACGAGAAGTTCGTCTTCGCTCACAGGACACCTCCGAGACGCGGCTTCACTCAGCGCACGCTGCAAACGCTGAAACTATCAAGCCGCAACAGCAAAGCCGCCGAACACCGATGTCAGGATCTTGCGGTCGAAAGGTTTGAGGAGAAAATCGCTGGCGCCGGCGCGTTTGCCGGCCATCATCTTCTTCAGGTCCGTCTCGATGACGCAGTAGAAGATCTTGACGTCCTTGCCGCGATCCATTGCCCGGACGGAAGCGATCAGACCGAGCGCGTCGTCGAGGCCTGCATCGACGATCAGGAAGTTCGGCAAGGTTGCACGGCAGCCGGTCAGTGCTTCCTGCGCAGTGCCCGCTTCGGAAACCAGGAAGCCGATTTCCGAGAGAATGCGCTTGCCCACTTTGCGCACGATGTCCGAACTGTCTGCAATCATCATTCGCTGCATCGTGTTTCCTCTGATGCTGTGCCCGTCCCTGGGCAACATCCACCATGACCCGAATGAAGCTAAGAAAGAGTTACGCGTCAGGCGCAACGCGAAAAGCGCGGGCCGCCTCAAGGCAACCCGCGCTTTTCACATGTCAGAGCGCTTGATCGGGTCTCAGACCTCTTCGGAAACGGCCGGCACTTCGGCAGGGACGGTTTCCGCGATGAATGTGATCTTGTCTTCAGACACCACGTATTTCAAATCCATGCCGCATTCGTCGGCCAGCAGAACCGTGTAATAGGGCTGGATCGTGTGGGCATCGACCGCCTCTTCCATGGCACCCGACAGCACTTCGACGAATTTCGCCGGCACGCGCATCATCCGGCCTTTGATGGTGATGATGAACTTCGCGTCGAATTCCGGGTTTTCGAGCGTCACGTCGAGCGAGCCGCCGCGCGGAATGCCGCCGTAAGCGACGGTAAAGAGGTTGAGGAGCAGCTTGACCCGGTTCTTCGGGATGATGGCGCGCGGGCCGTTCCAGGAGACTTCCGTCTTCTTTTCGGCGACCGCGAACTCCTTGGCAGCCTTTTCGGCCTCGCCCGTATCGATCGAGGCACCAACAGAGCCGGAGGCGCCGAAAGCAAGCCGCGCGAATTTCAGACGCACCGAGGCGTTCATGGCCGATGTACGGATCAGGTCGAGCGCATCCGCGTCGGCGGCTCCCTCGTCGAGAAGCTCCAGGCCATTGTTGATGGCTCCGACCGGCGAGATGATATCGTGGCAGACCCGGCTGCAGAGGAGAGCTGCCAGATCCGGACCGCCGAGGGTTAGATTGGGATTTTTAGGCATGCGTGTCTCCGGCTGGATGAAAATATTCCCTCGCGCATGTGCCACAGCAACATTGCGCGGGGATTGTCGACGGTCAATGTGTATAGGTGCCGCCATAATGACACCATTTGTGGTAAACCGATTGTTAACGTCATGCCGCCAAGATAGAGGCGGCTTAAGCATGACGCTTGATAACGGAAGATTTAACAAACGGACTTCAATATGCGCCGCCAGAACCTTTCCGCCTTCGCTCGCTTTGCCACCGCTTTCGTGGTCATGGCAACCGCTTTCTGTGTCACAATCGAAAGGGCATCCGCCCAGCAGAATGCTTCGCAGTATTCGATGCAGGAAATTGTCGATGCCGGCCACGGCTTTTTCGGCTCCACCAGCGGCGGTCTCGCCAAGGTGGTGGAAAACGCTTTCTCGAAATACGGCCTGCCCAACGGTTACATTCTCGGCCAGGAAGGCTCCGGCGCCTTCATCGCCGGCCTGACCTATGGCGAAGGCCAGCTATACACGAAAAACGCCGGACAGCATCCGACCTACTGGCAGGGCCCATCGCTCGGCATCGATTACGGCGGCCAGGGCACCCGCGCTATGATGCTGGTCTATGACCTGCCGACGGTCGATTCGCTCTATGCCCGCTTCGGTGGCGTTTCCGGCTCGGCCTTCGTGGTCGCCGGCGTCGGCATGACGGTCCTGCGCAACAACAACGTGATCCTGGTGCCGATCCGCACCGGCCTTGGCGCCCGTCTCGGCATCAATGTCGGCTATCTGAAGATGACCCGCGAAGCCACCTGGAACCCCTTCTGAGCGGCAGGCAGACGCCTCCACCGGGCGTGCCCACTTGCCGGGTGCAGGCGCCCGTGCTTAAAAAGAGCCTGTCCGCTCCAGACACAAAGAACGGCTTTCCGTGATCCAATACGCACTCCTGTTTGGCCTGGGTTTCCTCAGCGCGGCGCTGCTTGCCATCCTGATTTCGCCGGCGATCCACAGGCGGATCGTGCGCTACACGGAAAACCGCATCCGCGCGACACTGCCGATCAGCCCTGAGGAAGTGCGTGCCCAGCGTGATATGGCACGTGCCGTCTATGCGGCGGAAAACGCCCGGACCTCTCAGGAACTGATCCAGGCGCGCGAGAAAAACACCCGCCTGATGCTCGATATCGAGGCGCTGAACGCGACCATCCGTACTCTTGAAGACGACCGGCAGGACCTGAAGATGCAGGCCGACACGCTGGATGTGGAGGCCGCCGCCACCCGCTCGCGTCTTCGCCAGGAAGACAGCTATATCCAGGAGCTGAAGGTGGCGCTGGAACAGTCCCACGACGACCTGCGGATGCGCGATGTCGAGATAGGCGAACGCCAGCAGCACGTTGCCCGCCTGATTGCCGATACGGACAATTTCCGCATCGACCTCTCGTCTCATGCCGCCGAGATGGAAGGCCTCAAGGCCCGGATCGGCAATCTTCGCGACGAACGCGAGACGCTGCGCACGGAAATCCGCGACATGACCACCCGCGCCAAGGAAGCCGAGAGCAAGGTCAAGCTGGAAGAGCAACGCCGGATAGCGCTGCAGGAAAGGCTGGACCGGGAGATCGCCGAGGGTGCCGACAGGGCCGAGGCGCTGGACCGCCGTCAGCAGGAAATCGAAAGACTACGCGAAAAACTGAAAACGGCCAATGCGGAAGCCCGCGACGCGAGCCGCGCCCTGCGCAAAACCGGGTCGCCAGCCGGATCAAAAGCGAAGTCGAATTCAGGCAAGATCAACACGCCCGGTCCCGAAGACATCCAGGCGGCGCATCTCCTCGAGGAGGGTGTGTTAGCCGTCGCCCGCCCGACGGGCATGGACCCAGAGCCCACCATGATGACAGCTGCGATGATGACGCCGGCCATGATCGATCTCGCAGACGATGCCCGCAACCGGGCGACCGCGGTGTCGGAACGGCTTTTAAAGAGCCGCGATGGCGCTAACGATGCAGCGCTTCGGCAGGAGCTTGCAACCATCGCTGCAAGTCTTGTGGCGCTCACGGCCGCGCGCGAAGGCAAGGCCTCGCCGATCAACACGATCCTGTCTGGAAAATCCGGCAACAGCGATCGCGAAAGCCTGGCTGCCAGGGCCAAGAAGGCCATGGCGAAACTGAACGAGCAGTCGTCATCCTGAACGACACCTGAAATTCCTAGAGCCGGCCCTGCCGCATGGCGATCTCGTAGAGCGCGATGCCGGTCGCGGTTGCGGCGTTGAGACTATCCAGTCCCGGCATCTGGGCAATGCGCGCGGTCTTGACTGCGGAGAGGATATGCGCCGGCAGTCCGTCGCCCTCGGTTCCGGTGATCAGTGCCATCTTCGGATGCGCCGGTACGTCGCGGATTTCGGCGTGTCCGGCAGGCGATAAGCCCCAGATCGCGAAGTCGCGCGACATCAGGGCGTCCAGAAGCTCCGTCATCGTCCCGGTGCGGGCATAGGGCACCGAGAGCACGGAGCCGACAGAAACCCGCAGCGACTTTCGATAGAGCGGATCGCAGCAGGCGGCGTCCAGCAGCACCGCATCGGCGCCGAAGGCGGCCGCATTGCGGAAGATCGAGCCGATATTGTCGTGGTTGGAAATGCCGAAGGCCGCAACGACCAATGTCTTTTCCGGCAGGTTCTGCAGGAGGTCCGCAATCGACGGCTCCTCAGCCCTGCGACCGATCGCCAGCACGCCGCGGTGGAGGTGGAAGCCGACAATCCGGTCGAGAACGGCAGAGGATGCGACATAGACCGGGACATCGTCAGGGAAACGGCCAAGGATGTCTTCCAGCCCGGACACCCGATTTTCCAGAAGCAGAAGCTTCTCCGCGACGAAGCCGGACTTGGCCCGGTGTGCCTGCGCCAGCATGCGCAGCACGACAGTGCCCTCGGCGATAAACCGCCCGCCCCTGCCCGTCAGGTCGCGATCGCGGACCGCCTGAAATTCGGCGATCCGCGGGTCGTCCGCATCCTCGATGCGGATAGGCTCCATCACGGACCGGTGGCGATCGTCACATCGGCGACGATGCGGCCGAGCACGATATCGAACACGAACACCTTGCGGGCGCCGTTCAGCTGGCCGAGGAAGACGAGCTGGCTGCCGGACATCGACACATTGTCGATTTGGAAACCGGTCGGCAGTGCGGCGGTGGCCTTCAGCGGCTGGTCGGACGGGACGGTGAAACTTCCGGACGTCGCGACCGTTGCGGGGCCGTCTGCGGGCCGCTGGGAGATCTTGTAGACAATCGCGGCGAGGACCGCCATAAAGCAGACAAACAGGATCCCGCCCGAAACGAGCTGCAGAAGCACCATCTTCCGGCGGATTCTCTCCATCGCCGGATCAAGCGGCTCTTCCTTTTCCTCGACTTCTGGTTGGGGCATGAATTGTCCTTATGCGTGCAAGATTGCGAATTGACGGAAACCGGAATGAACGACCCCTTTAAACAAGCCGAAGCCCCGAGGAAAGTCCTGACTGCCGATGAGGCAGCAGAAGGGCGGTTGGATGCGTGGCTGACACAGGTTCTGGACGGCGAATTCTCCAGAAACCGCATCAAGGCGCTGATCGAACAGGGTGTCGTACTGCTGAACGGCAAGGCCTGCACCGAGCCGAAGAAGAAAGTGTCCCCCGGCGATCAAATCGAGATCACATTGCCGGAACCGGAAGATCCCGAACCCAAGGGCGAGGATATTCCGCTCGATGTTCTCTATGAAGACGAGGACCTGATCGTCATCGCCAAGCCGCCGGGTCTCGTGGTGCATCCCGGCGCCGGCAATTGGACCGGGACCCTCGTCAACGCGCTGATCTACCACTGCGGCGACACACTATCGGGCATCGGCGGCGTCAAGCGGCCGGGCATCGTCCACAGGCTCGACAAGGATACGTCGGGCGTCATGGTCGCTGCCAAGAACGACCTGGCGCATCGCCACCTGGCCGACCAGTTCGCCGACCATGGCCGTTCCGGTCCGCTGGAACGCGCCTATATGGCGGTCGTCTGGGGTCGCCCGAAAGGTTTGAAGGGCACGATCGACGCACCGCTCGGCCGCGCCGGTGGAGACCGGACGAAACGCGCCGTCACCCGCGAGAATGCCGCAGACGCGCGCGAAGCCGTGACCCATTACGAAGTCATCGAGCGCTTTCACGAAACGCCTGAGGCAACCTCTCTGGCAGCGCTGATCGAATGCCGGCTGGAAACCGGCCGCACCCACCAGATCCGCGTCCACATGGCCCATATCGGCCATCCCCTCATCGGCGACCTCGATTATGCCGGCGGCTTCAAGACCAAGGTCAACAAGATCCCCGAGCCCGCCCGCACCGTCGTCAGCGCCTTCCCGCGCCAGGCGCTGCACGCCTATCTGCTTGTGTTCGAACATCCCCGCACCGGCGAGGTGATGGAATTCGAGGCTCCGATCCCCGACGACCTGGAACAGTTGATCGAAGCCCTGCGGCAATGACGGCCTGACCGTCGCCGGAAGTCCGGCCGATCATTACGCAATTGTAATGTCATAACGTTGGTGTGAATGCTTGAATCGCTGTTCCGCCACACTTATCTGACACTTGCATTGGTGCGGGGTCGGGAACGATCCGCGCCACAATCGGTTCGCCGTAAGGGCAGATGAAATCTGCCGGGAACCGACAACGATCGGAAAGGGGTGCTTCATGGCCCGTAACAATCTGCCTTCGATTACCGCCGGCGAAGCCGGTCTCAATCGCTATCTCGACGAAATCCGAAAATTTCCGATGCTGGAGCCACAGCAGGAATACATGCTCGCGAAGCGTTACGCTGAGCATGGCGACCGCGCTGCCGCCCACAAGATGGTGACGAGCCACCTGCGTCTCGTTGCAAAGATCGCCATGGGCTATCGCGGCTACGGCTTGCCGATCGGCGAAGTCGTGTCGGAAGGCAATGTCGGTCTGATGCAGGCCGTCAAGAAATTCGACCCGGAACGCGGCTTCCGTCTGGCGACCTATGCCATGTGGTGGATCAAGGCCTCGATCCAGGAATACATCCTGCGCTCCTGGTCGCTGGTCAAGATGGGCACGACCGCCAACCAGAAGCGGCTGTTCTTCAACCTGCGCCGCCTCAAGGGCAAGATCCAGGCGATCGAGGAAGGCGATCTGAAGCCGCACCAGGTGACCGAGATCGCCACCAAGCTGAACGTATCCGAGGAAGAAGTGATCTCGATGAACCGCCGCCTCTCCGGCGACGCTTCGCTCAACGCCCCGATCCGGGCGGCTGAAGGCGAAGCCGGCCAGTGGCAGGATTGGCTGGTCGACGATCATGAGAGCCAGGAAGCGGTTCTGATCCAGCAGGACGAGCTCGACACGCGCCGCCGCATGCTCGGCAAGGCACTTGCCGTGCTGAACGAACGCGAGCGCCGCATCTTCGAAGCCCGCCGTCTGTCGGAAGACCCGGTGACGCTCGAAGAACTGTCCACCGAGTTCGATATCAGCCGCGAACGCGTCCGCCAGATCGAGGTCCGCGCATTCGAAAAGGTGCAGGATGCGGTGCGCAAGGAAGCCCTCGCCCAGGCCCAGGCATTGCGCGTCGTCGACGCGTAACGGGACACACCAGTATCCGCAGATCGAAGGCCGCATTTTGCGGCCTTTTTCTTTGGCCGGAGCCATGGGAGTTCGCAACGGGAGGCTGGAAATGGAAAAGGGCCGCTCTCGCGACCCTTCTCGTATGACCTATGTCCTGCGACCGATCGATTACTGGCCCGTCTGGCCGCCGGCCTGGCCCCATTCGCGGATGGCCTCGTTGAACGCCTTCTCGCCTTCAGGCCCCTTCTGGAGCGTGAACAGCGCGCGGCGTCCGTTGCGATAGGCGACCGGAATGTCGATCCAGTTGCGGGTGCGCAGCAGCTCCATATTGGTGTTGCGGGCATCCGGGAAGTCGTTGAGCGCGATCATGTGGAAGTCGTCGGTGATCTTGGCCGGAACCGCGATCAGGGCGTTGCCGCGATCCTGCTCGGATGTCTTCATCGCAATGCGCTGGACGCTGTCGATGGCACCGCCCTCGAAGTCCGGCGGGACGGCAAAGACGATCTCGATCAGATGGCTCGCGGGCAGCGACGGATCCGAGTTGCGCTTGAACGTCACAAGCGCGGTCAGACCACGACCGGGTATGGTGATGCGGGCCTGGACTTCAGCCTGAGGCGGACCGCCGTTGGAACCCGGTTCGCGCTGCAGAGACCAGGAAACGCTTCCGTCGATCGCGGTCGGCGCGGTCTGGCCAAGACGCTCTTCATAGAGGAACATCTTTTCGCCGGAGACCGCAGGGGTCGCTGCCGGGTTGGCGTCGGGGGCAGGCGCTGCAGGTGCGCCGGGCGCGGTTGCAGCCGTCGCGGCAGCACCAGGCGCCGCAGGCGGCGTGGTCGGCGGGGCGTTGAGCTGCGCCACCGACTGCCCTTCGGCGTTCTGGGAAAGGCTTCCGGCCGAACCCGGACCTTCATCCACCTCTGTGCCATCCGGCATCAGACGCTGGGTGAATTTCGGGCTGGCGGTCGAACCGTCCGCGGCTGGCGGCGGGCTCGTCTGACCGGCGGGCTGGCCATTTGCCTGCTGCGTCGATGGCGTCGGGTTGGCCGGCGCTGTTGCCGGAGCCGTAGTTGCGTTCCCGGAGGCCGGTTGCGAGGTCGCGGGCGTTTCAGCGGTCGAGACCGCCGTGTCCGTCGAGGAAGACGGCATGAAGCCTTCGACCATCTCGCTCAGCGCGTCGCGGTTCATCCAGGCGGCATAACCAGCGCCACCCAGCAGCAGAAGGCCGACCAGTCCGAGTGCGAGGCCACCGTAATTGCGCTTGCGCGTCGTCGTCACCCGGTATGGCTTAGCCGGGGTCGGCATCAGGTCTTCGAGATTGTCATCCGACTGGGCCTGTCTCGGGCTCGAGGCGGCAGCGCCGGCGCCGGCAATTGCCGCGCCCTTGCTGTACCCGATGAGGTCATCCAGATCGCTCCAGGGATCCTTCTCGTGATCCTTGCCGGCAGGCTTTTGTGCCTGCTCGTCCGCTTTTGCGTCAAGCTGGTAGCCTGCGAAGAAATCGTCGCTGTCGTCTTTGCGCCCGGTCTCCGTCCCGGTCTGGCCGAAACTTGGGAGCTCAGCGACCGATGGCATGCGAACTGCATCGGCAGAGACATGGGTTTCCTGGTCGAAATGCGCGTCGACGCGATCACCACTGTGAAGATCGGCCTGCGGCTGGTTCTGATGGACCGGCTCGACGGGACCGGCCGGCACCAGTTCCGGAACGTCGTCCCAGGCGGCTGCGGCGGTGTTTTCGGAATGCGCCGGCTCATGCCAGGTGGGCTCTTCGAAGAGCGGCGCATGTTCCGTGCGCGCTGGCTCCGCACTGGTCTGCGGTGGCCACTGGACGTGGCCGACGTCATCGTCCTGACGGGCAGCCGAGTAGGGAAGATCATCATCCCGCTCGTTTGCAACAGGCTCGTCGACAGTCCCGGGATACTGCTCGATCGGCGCTTCGACGGAATGTGCCCGGCCGTCATCGGCCAAAGGTTCGTTGTGGACCTGCTCATCGCGTTCACCGACGGCAGCGACATCACCGACCGGCCATCCACCTTGATGAACAGTGTCCTGCTCCTCGGACGGCGCAGGCTCTTCGTAAAGCGGACGCTCTTCGTAGGCCGTGCGTGCCTCATACGTTTCAGGCCCTACAGCCGGTTCGGAATGGGCAACGTCAGGTTCGCGTTCTTCGGCTGCAACAGGAGCAACAGGCTCGTGCCGTTCCTCATATCGCGGCGGCTCGTCATACGAATAGCCAGCCGGCTCGGTAGCGGCGAGCGGTGCTGCCTGTTCGGCCTCTTCGCCCGGAGCGGGTGCCGGTTCCTGCTCGGGCTCCGGAGGAGCCGGCAACACCGTCTCTTCAGCGGGCGCAGGCTGGCCGGCGGCAAATTCGTCGTCGGCAAAACCAGCCTCGTTCTCGAACGGCGCCAGCGCCTCCGCGTGCTCGCTCTCGACTTCGACGATCGCCGTTTCGAGCTTGTCCATCTGCCGCCGAAGCATTTCTTCCGGCGGCCGCGGCTTCATGTTCTCGAGCTGCCGTTGAACGGCACCACGCGCTTTTTCATACACTTTCGCGCGGGCTTCAGGCGAGTTTGTCGCCAGACCATCAACAGCGCGGCGGATCACCGCTACAAAATCTGCCATCAGCACTTCTCATTGTCGCCGGGCTCAAGCCGGCTGAATGGATAATCAATAGTTGACATTAATCTTCAAACGGGTCCGTCACAAGTATGGTGTCGTCGCGTTCCGGACTTGTGGAAAGTAGCGCAACTGGCGCGCCAATCAATTCCTCAACCTGACGAACGTATTTGATCGCCTGTGCCGGCAGGTCCGCCCAAGACCTTGCACCAACGGTCGATTCCTTCCAGCCTTCCAGCGTCACGTAGATCGGCTCGACCCGAGCCTGTGCCGCCTGGCTTGCGGGAAGATGGTCGATCCGCTGGCCGTCGAGCATGTAGCCGACGCAGATCTTCAGTTCTTCCAGACCGTCGAGAACGTCGAGTTTCGTCAGCGCGATCCCGGTGATGCCGTTGGTCGCGACCGACTGGCGAACCAGAGCCGCGTCGAACCAGCCACAGCGACGCTTGCGACCCGTGACGGTGCCGAACTCATGGCCCTTTTCACCGAGGAACTGACCAATTTCGTCATGGAGTTCGGTCGGGAACGGGCCTTCGCCGACGCGCGTCGTGTAGGCCTTGGTGATGCCGAGGATGTAGCCCAGCGAGCCCGGGCCCATGCCGGAACCGGCAGCAGCCTGACCGGCGACCGTGTTGGACGAGGTCACGAAAGGATAGGTGCCGTGGTCGATGTCGAGCAGCGAGCCTTGAGCGCCTTCGAACAGGATGCGCGAGCCCTTGCGGCGCTCCTTGTCCAGCAGTTCCCAGACGGTTTCGCGGAACGGCAGAACCTGTTCGGCGACCGAGGTCAGTTCCTGCATGATCGTCTCATGGCTGACTTCCGGCTCGCCCAGACCGCGGCGCAGCGCGTTGTGATGGGTGAGAATGCGATCGACCTTGGCCGACAGCGTATCGAGGTCGGCAAGATCCATGACGCGGATCGCACGACGGCCGACCTTGTCTTCATAGGCCGGGCCGATGCCGCGGCGGGTGGTGCCGATCTTGGTGCCGGTGTTGGATGCCGCATCTTCGCGCAGGCCGTCCAGCTCGCGGTGCAGCGACAGGATCAGCGTCGCGTTGTCGGCGATGCGCAGCACGTCCGGGGTAACCTTGACGCCCTGCCCGTCGAGCTTTGCGATTTCAGCGACCAGCGCGTGCGGATCGACGACGACGCCGTTGCCGATAACCGAAAGCTTGCCGCGGACGATACCGGAGGGCAGTAGCGACAGCTTGTAGCTGACACCGTCGATGACGAGCGTATGGCCGGCATTGTGGCCGCCCTGGAACCGAACGACGATATCCGCCCGTTCAGAGAGCCAGTCGACGATCTTGCCCTTGCCCTCGTCACCCCACTGCGAACCAACCACGACTACATTCGTCATCTTTGCTTTCCTGCGTTTCGGGCCTGCCCTTCAAGCACGCCACGGCGCCGCGACAGCACCGCTGCTCTGAGACAGCGGCGTTGCGAGCGCCAGATAGAGTTCTCTCCCACAAGGGCGCTCGTCCGAAACCGCGCCGGACCCGCCCCTGCAAACGCGCGCATCTATAATGCCTTGGCCCGAGGAAAGCGACCTGTTTGTGAATGCTGGACGGTTTTTGCGTGACAATTTGCAAATTCCCACGCTATGGCCCACGCCAAGCGTTCCGGCCAAGGTCGGCGCCGACGAAAGACGATAGGGCAAGGACGGGCCGTCGATACGGCACGCGGAGGAGATTATCGTGTACCGCAGAGCCTATATCTTCCTGATCGTTGCGACGCTGTGCTGGGGCGGCAATGCGGTCGCGGGCAAGCTTGCCATCGGTCATATCAGCCCGATGCTCCTGACCTTCTGGCGATGGGCGTTCGCGACCGTCATCATTTTCGCGATCTCCATACCCGATCTTCGCCGCGATTGGCCGGTGATCCGGTCGAACCTGCCGCTTCTCGCCTTTCTCGGCCTCGTCGGCTACGTCGTCTTCAATGCGGCGCTCTACACCGCGGTCAATTACACCACGGCGATCAACGTCACCGTCGAGCAGACGCTTATTCCGGTGCTGATCTTCCTGTTCAATTTCGTGCTGTTCCGGATGAAAGTATCCTGGCTGCAGATCGTCGGCTTCGCGCTGACCCTGATGGGCGGGCTTTTGACGGCAGCCCATGGCGACCTGTCGACCATCGTCACGCTCAGCGTCAATTTCGGCGATGCGGTCATGATGATCGCGATCGTCGCCTATGCGGTCTATACGGTGGCGCTGCGTTTTCGCCCGGCCATCAGCTGGCGCAGCCTGATGGCAATCCCGGCGCTGTTCGCCCTGCTCGGCAGCATTCCCGCCGCCGCCTGGGAATATTCGGCTGACCGAATGATCTGGCCGGACGCCAACGGCTGGATCATCGCAGTCTACACCGCCGTCTTCGCATCACTGATCGCGCAGGTGCTCTATATCCGCGGCGTCGAGGAGATCGGTGCCAACCGGGCCGGCCTGTTCATCAATCTGGTGCCTGTGTTTGGCACCCTGCTTTCGGTGATCGTTCTTGGCGAAAACCTGCAGGCATTCCACATCGTGGCGCTGGTTCTGGCGCTTGGCGGCATTGCCATCGCAGAATGGGGAAAGCCCGCACAGCGATAGACGCGGGCGGGCTACAAGCTGGAAAAAAGTGCCGGCAGCGTCAGGGCACGTCGACGCCACCGGCCAGCAGGGTCAGTGAGCTTTAGATATCGTAATGGTCGGCAGTGGCAGCTGGCGAAGGCAGAGCATCGCTAGCCTTCGTGGTCTCGGTCATCGTCTGGGCAGTCCTGTCGACCGTCAGGCCGCCATGCGAGAGCACGATGTCGCCGCGCGGCGTTGCAACAACCAGGACCCGTTCGATCCGGCCCTCGTCGTTGAGAGCGTAGCCGATCGTCAGGTTGCGGCTATCCCAGCCGATGGAAACGAGATGGTCGCGCTTGAGATCGGCGCAATCGAAGCAGAGATCCTGATCGGCAGCAAGGTCGCCGGCGAACGTGTCGAGATAGCCGTCGACGGCTGCAAGCGTGCCGTCGACCGCGTCGTTGACGCGCTTCAGTTCGTGGGCCTGGTCGATGGTAAATTCGGAAATCGTGTTGGAGCCTTCAGCGCCATGGGTACGGTTCTGGGCGACCTGCATGTGGAGAGCGGAAACGCCTGAGAGCGAGCGGGCAAACGAGCCCGGACCTGCAGCATTGGCTTCCTTGCCTGCAACCAGCGCGGTCAGTACGATCGCGGAAATGATGAGCTTCTTGATCATGGCCCGTACCCTGTTTGGCGGATGGCTCTGTTGCCATCTCGTTTCGTTATGGGACGACCATACGCAGCCAGGTTTGCGGCGCGCTTAAACCAATAGATGCAATTTTATTGAAATCCATTTTTTTCCCGCGCTGGCACACAAAAGGAATTGGCGCGCAATAGCTGGAACCAACTGCACCTGGGGCGGTTTGGTAACTGTGAGGACAACAAGAAGGAAACATTCCCATGAGCATTAAACTAATCACCGTCGCAGCCCTTTCGCTCGGTCTCGCAACCTCGGCTTTTGCACAGACCAGCGGCTCCGGTTCGGGCGGCAATGACGGATCCGGAAGCACCGGCAAGTCGATGCCGATGTCCGGTGTCGAACAGACCGCGCCGACAACGTCGCTGCCGGGCGTGGATTCGTCCTCGACCAACAGCACATCCGGCACAACGCCATCGACCAACTGCCAGGCAGGCACGATGAAGGATCCGGGCGTGGCTTCCGGCAACAACTCCAATCCGGGCGCCAGCACCAACACTGGTACCGCCGGTGGAGCCATGATGACCATGGAAACCAATCCAACTTGCTGATCGCCCTCTGGCGTATCGCAGACATGATCAAGGCCGCTCCATTGAGCGGCCTTTTTCTGTCGTTATCGGGGCTTCCGCGAACGCCCCTGTTACTGCGCTATAAAACTTCTCTGCGCAGTTCGTGTATGTGAAAACATACTCATGAATTGGAGAGATCTTCGTGCTATGTGTGCAGGCCGAGGCAACCGATCGGGCAACCTGGATGAAGCCGATGATCAACCGCATTTTATGGGCGCTGGCAGCCCTCGCCTACGGTGTCGCCACCGTGGTCGCGTTTATAGTGCTTTTGCCCGCAGCGCTGATCCAGTCAGCCTTCTCGAAAAAAGCGACGGTCGAGGACCGCGAAAGATACCTCGACGATTAGTCCTCGTCTCCGCAACCCCTTCAATGTCGACGATCGCAAACCATCGCGCCGAGGCGAGCACGTGGAGCCTTTTGGCTGCTTTCCGGGCCGTTAAACTTTTCGTTAAGTTTTAGTGGCATTGTTCCAATCTGAAACCTCAGAGATAGAGCCTTAAGTCCAAGCCTGAAAGAACGCGCGATGCGTAATGCGTTTTACATCGCCCTTCTGATGATGTCCCTCACGGCTTGCGCCTCCGCGCCGAGCCGGATCGGAGATGCCTGCGCGATTTTCGAGCAGAGAGACGGGCTTTTCAACAACTGGGCCCGCCAGGCGCGCGCGGCAAGCCGCGAATACGGCGTGCCGGTCCCGATCCTCATGGCGACGATCTACGTCGAGTCGAGTTTCCGCGCCCGCGCCCGCCCGCCGCGCAAATATGTGCTCGGCATCATTCCCTGGGGCCGTATCTCTTCGGCCTATGGCTACGCACAGGCGCTGGACGGAACCTGGGACGGTTACCGCAAATCGACGGGTCGCTGGGCCGCCAGCCGCAGTGACTTCGGCGATGCCATCCGCTTTGTCGGCTGGTATCACCACCAGAGCCATATCCGGAACAACATCCCCCTCAGCGATACCTACAACCTCTACCTCGCCTACTATACCGGCCACGGCGGCTATGAGCGCGGCCAGTTCGGCGGCGGGGTTCGCCAGACCGCAAAGAAATCTGCCGCCATGGCAGCCAGATACGAGGCGCAACTGCGCCGTTGCGGATACTGAACCTTGGTTCCCGTGCAGGCTAAGCCGCACACGGCCTAGTAGCCGACGACGATGCGGGTGTTAGCGGTTCCATACCGGCTCGTCAGCGCGAAAAAGGTTGCGGCATTTTCCGGATGCAGCCTGATACAGCCATGGGAGGCTGGTCGACCGAGGCGCTTGGTATCGAACGTCGCATGCACGGCATAGCCGCCATTGTAGAACACGGCGAACGGCATTGGCGCGTTGTCGTACTTGCGCGACCTGTGGCTCCTCGACAGCCATTTTGCGCTCCAGCTGCCGAGCGGCGTGCTGTAGCCTTTCCGAGCGGTCGATACCGGCCAGCGGTAGACATCAACACCGTCTTCGCTCACCGTCATCGTCTGGGACGACAGGCTGACGCTGGCGACCAGGCCGGCGGACAGTGCCGACGACGCAAAGACAAGCGCGCACGAAAACAGTGCAGCTCCAACCATGTAGTGGCGCATGAAATGTCCCCCGGAAAGCCCCTTACCCTGAAAAGACATCATCACTTTGCGAGAAACGTTTCAATATAGTCTAGCGTGCCCGTCGTTGATTATTTTGAATTTTGTTTAATCGGCACAGTAAATTTCGAAAAAAAGCCATCAACTGACAAGACTATTGCCATTTGAACCTGATAGTATCGTGGCAAAGCGAGATCTGCCCTAAAATACCTTTGCAGCCGTCACCTCGACCTCGACCAGAAATTCCGCGCGGGTGAATCCGCCGACGATGATCAGCGTCGAGACTGGCTTTGGGTCGAGCGTGAAACGATCGCGCACCGCCATGTAGGCCTGGAAGTCCTCGCGCCTCGTCACGAAGCCGGAAATGCGGATGACGTCGGCATAGGTCATCTTGGCCTCGTCAAGGATCGCCCCAATCGCCTTAAAGCAGAGTTCTGCCTGGGCGGTAACATCGGCCGGGATTGCATCGTCAAGGCCAATGCCGAGCTGGCCCGAGGTGACCAGCAGACTGGCGCCTGGCGGCACGAGCAGACCGTGATTGTAGGCGCCGAACGGCTGACGGACGGATGGCGGATTGAATGTCGTCTTCATCGAGGAGTGCTACTCTCTTCAAAGCATGGCAATGGCGCACTAGACCTCTCAACGGCCGACGCTGCAAGCCAACCCTCCCCTGAAAACGAGCCTGGGACGGGGCAAAGAGCAGGCGACC
Organism: Neorhizobium sp. AL 9.2.2; assembly: GCF_013317225.1. Taxonomy (NCBI): domain Bacteria; kingdom Pseudomonadati; phylum Pseudomonadota; class Alphaproteobacteria; order Hyphomicrobiales; family Rhizobiaceae; genus Neorhizobium; species Neorhizobium sp. AL 9.2.2. Next base: position 405,804 of record NZ_JAALXU010000003.1, on the reverse strand, counting down.
TGATCCCTTGCGGCCTCAATGCCTGATGGTATGATCGCAGCGACGAAGATACGGGGTTGGGGATGGCGCAGCAAACAATTCAATGGTGGCGCTATCCGCGGCTGGCGCTTGGCATTCTTGGTAGCGACAAGTCGTTTCGCAAAAACCCGCTGATCGGCCATCCGCACCTGAACGAGCTTGGCCTGCATCGGGAGCGGGTGCGGATAGCCGCTCGGATGGCAGACTACCGTCGCCGCATCCTGGGGTCACAGGTCAGACCGGAGGAACGCAGCGCGTTTGATCGCGACGGGTTCGTGATCCGGCAAAACGCATTGCCGCAGGACGTCTTCCTGCGCATCCGCGATTTCCTCAAGAGCGAGCCTCTGCCGGCACGCGAGATGCGGCAGGGACAGGCGGTGACGCGGATGATTCCGATCGGCCCGACAGCGCTGAAGCGCCTGCCGGATCTGGCTCGCTTCAGCCACAACCAGTCGATCGCCGGCCTCCTGCGCTATGTCGGCGGTGCCGGCGGCGATCCGATCCACTTCATCCAGACGGTGATTGCCGAACCGGCGCTGGCCAAGGCCGATCCGCAGACCGCACTGCACGCGGACACGTTTCACTCGACCTCCAAGGCCTGGCTGTTTCTCGATGATGTGGAGGCGGACAACGGTCCCTTCGTATTCGTGCCGGGCAGCCACAAGCTGACGGAAAAGCGGATCGAATGGGAATATCGGCAAAGCCTGATCGCCAGTACGGACAACCGCGCCCATCACGCGGACGGATCATTCCGCATCACGCCGGAAGAGCTGACCACGCTTGGTGATTTCGAGCCGAAGAAGGTGACTGTGCCGGCCAATACGCTTGTCGTTGCCGATACCTATGCGTTCCATTCGCGCGCGGTCAGCTTCAAGCACACGATGCGGGTCGAACTGCATGCCTATCACCGCACCAATCCGTTCTCGCCGCTGCCCTTCTCACCGCTGAGCCTGGTTCCCGGCCTGCACGACCGCCGCCTTGATCTCTATCTGGGCCATTCCGATCGCAAGGCAAAGCGCGCCGGCAGAAAGCCGACATGGCAGGATGTCGGCGAGTGCACGGCCTATTCCGAGCCGCATATCTGACGGTTCCGCCAAACTCGCGGATCTGCGGGCTCAGCGGACTTGTTTATTCGCTTCGGGCGCCGTAGGGCGCCAGGAACGTCTTGATCGCTTCGATCTCGTTCGGGCGGATCTCGTGACCGCTGGCATGCCATTCCAGCGTGACCTCGTCACCGGCCGCGCGGAGATAATCCGCAAGTGCCTGCGTCTGCGGGACCGGGCAGATCGGATCCCGCTCGCCGGCGGTGATCAGCGCATGCGCCTTTTCGCCCGTCGTCCGCTTAGGCGGCGTGAACGGGATGAGCGGATGCATCAGCACGCCCGCCTCGAACAGGCCGGGCTTTTCGATCATCACATTGGCGAGGATGTTGGCGCCGTTCGAAAACCCGAGGCCCAGCACGGTCGAGGATTCGTAGCGGTCGCGATTGGCCTCCACGAATTCCGACATCCGCTTGGTGGCGCGGGCGAGATCGTCGAGATCGTAGACCCCTTCCGCCTTGCGTCGGAAAAAGCGCGCAGCCCCATGCTCGGCGACGTCGCCGCGCGGAGAGACGATCGTAGCACCCGGCACGAGCCGGCTCGCAAAATCGAAGAACTGGTTCTCGTCGCCGCCGGTGCCATGAAAGGTGAACAGGATCGGCGCACCGGGAGCACCGGGCCGCGCCCGGTGCACATAACTGTCGAAACTCATCGTATCTCTCCTTAGGCCAGCGGTTCCAGGTGCTCCTCCAGCGTCGAGCGCAGATGCTCGTGCTGGGTCGGCAGCTTCAGGGCCTCGCCCAGATGCGCGGTATCCTCGTCGCGGTCGAAACCGGGTTCATTGGTCGCGATCTCAAACAGCACGCCGCCGGGCGTGCGGAAGTAGATGGCCCAGAAGTAATCGCGGTCGATCACCGGCGTGACCTGGTACCCCGTATCCATCAGCGCCTTGCGGACTTCGAGCTGCTTTTCACGGTTTTCGACCGCAAACGCCAGGTGATGCACGGAGCCGGCACCGAGACGGGCGCCCGAAATGTTCGGCATCGTCTCGACGTCGATAAAGTCGGCGCCGTTGCCGCCGGGCATGCCGAAGCGGGTGACACCGTCTCTCGCATCAACCTGCTCGTAGCCCATGAACTTCAAGAGCTCGGCATTGGCACCGTCGTCGCGCAGTCTGAGCGACGCTGAATGAAAGCCGCGGATCGCTTCGTCGGCACCGACGCCGTTGCCGGTCCACTGGGCACGGTCGTCATCCTTGACTTCGACCAGTGCGAAGCCGTCTCCGTCGGGACCTGCAAACTGCAGGCGCTTTTCGCCAAAGGCTTCATCGGCCTTCAAACCATCGGCACCGGCTTTCGTCAGACGATCCGTCCAGTAGCCGAGCGAGCCCTGCGGCACGGAGAATACGGTCGTGCCCACTTCGCCCGAACCAGGGCGGCCCCTGGCGATATGCGGGAACGGGAAATAGGTCATGACCGAGCCGGGCGTGCCGATTTCGTCGCCATAATAGAGATGATAGACGTCAGGCGCATCGAAGTTGACGGTCTTCTTGACCCGGCGCAGGCCGAGCGTATCGGTGAAGAACCGGTTGTTGGTGGACGCGCTGGCCGCCATCGACGTGACGTGGTGGAGGCCCTTGATCTGGGTAATCATGTCAAACCCCTTTTCAATTTGTCGGCTCGGGAGCGAGCCGTTGTCTGGGGTGATAATTGGGGATCGGATGCGAATTGGATAGAGGATCACATCCGAACGGATTGTTCATTTTTCGTTGACGAGGTGGCCTAAGCGTTCACCACTCAGACGTTTTCCGGCAGCTGCCAGTCGACAGGATCCTTGCCGATGGACTGCAGATACTCATTCGCCTTGGAAAACGGCTTCGAGCCCAGAAACCCGTTATGGGCCGAGAGCGGCGACGGGTGGGCGGACTTGATGACGAGATGCCGTTCCTCATCGACAAAGGCCGCCTTCTTCTGGGCATAGGCGCCCCAGAGAATGAAGACGACGCCGTCGCATTCCTCGTTGACGGTGCGGATGACAGCATCGGTGAAGCGTTCCCAGCCCTTGCCCTGATGCGCCGCGGCCTTGCCCTCTTCCACGGTCAGCACGCTGTTTAAGAGCAGCACGCCCTGTTCGGCCCAGTGCTCAAGGAAACCGTGCTTTGCCGGCGCGATGCCGAGATCTGCTTCCATTTCCTTGTAGATGTTGACGAGTGACGGCGGGATACGAACACCGGGCCGGACGGAGAAACACAGGCCATGCGCCTGGCCTTCCCCGTGATACGGGTCCTGTCCGAGGATCACCACCTTCACCTCATCGAGCGGCGTCAGGTCAAGTGCGCGGAAATACTCCGAACCCTTTGGAAAGATGAGCTTTCCCGCCTCCTTCTCGGACACAAGGAAGCTCTTGAGATCCGCCATATACGGATCCTCGAACTCGGTTTCGAGCGCGAATTTCCAGGTTTCCTCGAGCTTGATATCGCCGTCCGCCATACAGGTGTCCTTTAGGTGAAACGTCCGCCGCGCTGGATGACTTCGGTCTTGTAGCCATCCGGATCGGTGACGAAGAAGAATTTCGCAAACGGCCGGCCCTCATGCGGCATGTCCGCAAGCTTGCCCACCGTCAGGCCCAGTTCGGAGAAGCGCTTGTGTTCCGCCTCGACATCCTCGACCGTCACCGCCAGATGGCCGTAACCGTCTCCAAGGTTGTAGGGTTCAGAACGATTGCCGTTGACCGTCAGTTCCAGTTCGAAACCGGTTTCGAGATTGGAGAGGTAGATCAGCGTGAACCCTGCGAACGGCCGGCGATCGGCGACCTTCAGGCCGAACGCCTTGTCGTAGAACTCGACCGAGCGAGCTTCGTCCAGCACGCGGATCATCGAATGCACCATCTTTGCCATGAGGGGCGCTCCCTATTGGAGGATGTGGTTGGACTTGGAGTGCCAGTCCCAAGCGGAGCGGATAATGTCTTCCAGGGAATATTGCGGCTCCCAGCCGAGCACGGCCTTGGCCTTGTCGTTGTTGGCGACGAGCGAGGTGGAATCGCCTTCGCGGCGGCCGACATATTCGACCGGGAACGGCTTGCCCGACACATCGGAGATGGCGTCCAGCAGTTCCTTGACAGTGGTGCCGGTGCCGGTGCCGAGATTGAGCTCGACCGTATCGCCGCCGGCGAGCAGGTAATCGACGGCGCGGACATGCGCGTCGGCCAGATCGAGAACATGGATATAGTCGCGGACGCAGGTACCATCACGCGTGTCGTAATCGTCGCCGAACACCTTGAAGCCCTGACGGCGGCCAAGCGCTGCCTCGATGGCAAGCGGGATCGCATGGGTTTCGGGCGTATGCCATTCGCCGATCCGGCCTTCGAAATCGGCACCGGCCGCGTTGAAATAGCGCAGCATGACCGATTTCAGGTCCTTGTAGGTGCCGTAGTCCTTCAGCGCCTGCTCGATGATGAATTTGGTGCGGCCGTAAGGGTTGATCGGCGCCTGCTTGTGAGTCTCGTCCATCGGCACCCGGTCTGGAAGACCGTAAGTTGCGCAGGTCGAGGAGAACACGAAGGCCTTCACGCCAGCGTCGATCGCGGCCGACAGAAGCGTCAGCGCACCGATGACATTGTTGTCGTAGAAACCGACCGGGTTCTTGACGGATTCGCCGACTTCGATCAGCGCAGCGAAATGCAGGATGGCGTCCGGCTTGTGCTTGGCGAGCACTTCGTCGAGCCGTGCACGGTCGCGGATATCGCCCTGTTCGAGCTCGCCCCAACGGACAAATTCCGCATGGCCGTTGGAGAGATTGTCGAAGACGACGGGCTCGTAACCCCGGTCCGCCAGAACGAGGCACGTATGGGACCCGATATACCCTGCCCCACCAACGACAAGCACCTTTTTCTTAGACATCATCGCTCCTGCTTCTTCGAAATCGGCGGCACTATACCGACAGGGTTTCAAATGGGAAGGGTAGAGGCCATATCAGGGGTCCCGCTCCCCATGGCAGAACACCAGACAGCATCCCCGTGCAGTTGATTCTTTACATGAAGACGGGCGCCGCGAACTTGTCTATCCTCGTCAGCAGATTCCCGTAGGTCCTTTGATGCGTTACATCTTTCTCAGTCTCGGCTGGCTGTTCGTGGGTCTCGGCGTGATCGGCGCCTTCCTGCCGATCCTGCCGACGACGCCGTTCCTGCTGCTGGCCGTCGCCTGCTTTGCGCGCTCGTCGCCAAAGCTGGAAGCCTGGCTGATGGACCATGAGACGCTGGGCCCGCCGCTCAGGAACTGGCGCGAGCGCGGCGCTATTTCGCGAAGGGCAAAGGTCACGGCGATCTCGCTGATGGCCGTCAGCTATACCGGCTTCTGGTTCGGCTCGCACCCGGCAGCCTGGCTCGCCATTCTGGTCGCCGCGCTGATGATCGGCCCGGCCATCTTCATGCTGACGCGACCGGACGCCTGAGCTAGCGATGCCGCGACTGCGGCAGAACGTAAGGCACATGCGCTGCCGGCACGCGACCGACGGCACCGGCGATGCCATAGACGGAAGCAATCATCTCGTCGCTCACGGTGTCATGGCACGGACCTTCCGCCACCACGCAGCCGTGGTTCAAAACCACCAAATGGTCGGCAAATTCCGCAGCAAGGTTGAGGTCGTGCAGGATGGCGAGAACCATGCCACCGGCAGCCGCAAAATCACGGGCCGTTTCCAGCACCGAGATCTGGTGGCCAAGATCGAGGCTGGCTGTGGGCTCGTCGAGGAACAGCGCGCACGGCACGCCGCCGACCACCGGCCTTGGCACCTGCGCCAGCGCGCGGGCAAACTGGACGCGCTGCTGCTCGCCGCCGGACATCGACGGATAGGGCCGGCTTTCGAAACCGCGCAGGCCCACGCGTGCCAAGGCCTTGCGCGCTTCTTCGTCCGGATTGAGCGACCCATGAGCGACCGCCCCCATGCGGGCGATCTCCAGCGCCGAGAAGGGAAAGGCCAGCTGCGTCGCCTGCGGTAGCACCGCTCGGCGCCTCGCCAGATCGACCGGCTTGCAGGCCGCCACATCGGCACCGTAATAGGAAACATGCCCGCTATCCGGCACCATCTCGCCGGACAGGACCTTCATCAGCGTCGATTTTCCGGCACCGTTCGGGCCAATCACCACGCTGAAACGGCCGGGCTCCAGCGTTAGGCTGACTTGATCGATCAGCTTGCGACCGGCGCGGCTGACGGTGACGTTTTCTGCCCTGATCATGCCCGTCCTCCTCGTATGCCCCTCATGGCAGGTCCCGCATGCCGATGCCGTTGCGTCCGATCAGCAGGAACAGAAAGACCGGCGCGCCGAACAGCGCCGTAATCACCCCGATCGGCAGTTCCGCGGGTGCCGCAACGGTACGAGCCACGGCATCGGCGATCAGCAGAAGCGCGCCGCCGCCGAGCGCCGAGCCCGGCAGCAGAAACCGGTGCGACGGCCCCATCGCAAGCCGCAGCAGATGCGGCACCACGATCCCGACAAAACCGATCGAGCCGGCGACGGCGACCGTGGAGCCGCAGGCCGCTGCAACCGCGACGATGACGATCCGCTTCAGCCGCTGAACCGGCACGCCCATATGAAACGCCGCGGCATCACCGAGCACCAGCGCATCGAGACCACGCGCCACGAAGGGGATGATCGCCATCACAAAGACGATGAACGGAAGGATCGACAGCACCCGCCCGTAGGTGGCACCGCCGAGCGAACCGAGGCTCCAGAACGTGATGTCGCGCAACTGCCGGTCATCGGCCATGACGATCAGAAGGCCCATGAAAGCGCCCGACAGGGCACCGATCGCGATGCCGCAGAGGATCAGCGCCGTGGTCGAGGTTCGCCCGTCGCGGGTGGCGATGACATAGAGCATCCAGGTGTTGATCAGGCCGCCGAAAAACGCCATCAGCGGCAGGAATTGGTTTCCGAGCAGCATCGAGACCGGGGCAAGCACCGTGCCGCCGAGCACGATCGCCAGCACCGCCGCAAGGCCTGCACCTGATGTGACGCCGACGATGCCGGGATCGGCAAGCGGATTGCGAAACAGGCCCTGCATCATTGCACCTGAGACAGCGAGCCCCGCGCCGACCAGAAGGCCGAGCGCCGTGCGCGGCAGGCGGACGGCTTCGAGGATGACCCGTTCCTGGGTGGTGAGGCTGTCACCGTTGCCCGTCAGGTAGGCGAAGAGATCGCGAAGGCCGACGCCGGTCGGGCCAACGCCGAGCGAAAGAAGGCAGGCGGCGATCAGGAGCACCACGAGAAGGACGATGACCAGCACGCCCTGCGACGTGCGATCGCCCTCGCCCGTGTTGCGAAACGGCATGGCCAGCGCCTTCATCATCAGTGCATCGCATCCGGATAGAGTTTTTCGGCAAGCGCACGACCGGCCTCAGGCGTGCGCGGACCAAAGCCCAGCAGCAGCAGGCCATCCATCGAGATTAGCGACTTGGACGCGGCGGCCGGCGTCGTCTGCATCGACGGCAGCGCGAACATCTCATCCGGCGTGGTCGAATGGTCGCCGCGTGACATGGAGAGGATCACGTCAGGAGCCGCGGCAATCACCGCCTCGTCGGACAGCGGCTTGTAGCCCTTGATCGAGGGCGCGGCATTGACGCCACCCGCCATTTCGATGATTGCGCCGGCTTCCGTATCGGCACCCCCCGCCATCAGCCGCCCGTTGGCGACGGAGAGAACGAACAGCACCTTCTTCTTTTCGCCGGCAATCTTCACCACATCGTCAGCGAGCGCCTTCAGTCCGTCCTCGGTCTTTGCGGCGAGCACCCTCGCCTTGGTCGCTAGGCCGACGGCGGCACCCACGTCGCGGATCTTCTGGCCGATCTTTGCCGCATCCGGCGGTGTCGGGATCACCACGACAGGGATCTCGCTGGCCTTGAGGATCTCCAGCACCGGCGGCGGGCCGGACCCCTCTTCCATCAGGATCAGATCAGGTTTCTGGCCGAGAATGCCTTCGGCAGAGAGTGCCCTGATATAGCCGACGTCAGGCTTGGAATTTGCGGCGGCAGGATAGGAACTGGTGGAATCTCGCGCTACAATACGGTCCTCGGCGCCCAGATCGTAGAGGATTTCGGTGATCGTGCCGCCGATCGAAACGATGCGCTGGGCGTCCGGATTGCCCGTTTCCGATGCCGTGGCGCTGCTGAATGCGACCGCGGAGGTGACGATGGCAAGCGCGATCAGACGTGTAACGCTTGGTGAGGAAGCCCGGAGAGAGAAAACCATGAGACCCGCCCTTGTGATACCAGAGGGCAAACTCGGTTGCGATGCGATCCGCCCCAGCCGCCCTATAACTTGAGTTGACTAGACAAGTTTTTTCCGGTTTTCAAGACAGGCATCAAGAGATAACTTGAGTGCGAAGTGAAACTTATGTGAGGATTGATTCCATGTACATCGCCATGAACCGTTTCCGCGTCGTGCCGGGCTTCGAGCAAGCGTTTGAAGACATGTGGAAAAGCCGCCAGGGCCGGCTTGCCGAAGTGCCAGGCTATGTCGAGTTTCACATGCTGAAGGGACCGAAGGCCGACGATCACACGCTCTATGCCTCCCACACGATCTGGGAAACCGTTGAGCATTTTCTGGCCTGGACAAAGTCCGAACAGTTCCGCGCTGCCCATGCCAATGCCGGCCAGAACCGCGGCAAGGTCGAATACCTCTCCGGCCCGCAGTTTGAAGGTTTCGAAGTCATCATCAGTGAAGACAAGAACGGCGTCCGCGCCGCCGACGCAGCCTGAGGTCCCCAATGGACACCCACTCGGAGATCGCGCCCGACCGCCGCGAACGCGCGCTCAAAGCCCTCTCAGAAAAGCCCGACGGCGTCGTTGAATCGATTGCAGCAGGCGCCGGTGTGACGGCGGCAGAAATCCTGGCAGTCCTGCCGGAGGGGTCGGCCGTCATTGCCGGCAAGGAACGCTTCGACGAAATCTGGTCGGAGCTGACCACCTGGGGCGTCGTGCTGTTTCTCGTTCACACGGAGGACGTGGTGGCAGAGATCGACGGCATCCTTCCGGCCGGATCGGAAAGCCACGGCTGGTTCAACATCCACGGCGACAGCCCGATCGGTGGCCACATCCGCAAGGACAACTGCGCCTCTATCACCTTCGTCGACCGTGCGTTCCATGGTCGCCGTTCCTGCTCGGTCTGGTTCATGAACCAGAAGGGCGCCGCCATGTTCAAGGTGTTCGTCAAGCGCGACGCTGGCCGTGAACTGATGGCGGATCAGCTGGTGAAATTCGAGGCTTTGCGCGATCGTTACGCGAGCCTGTAAGTGATGTAGGTTCGGATTGGATAATTTCCGAGCCTACACGATTTGCGCAGCAGCGCGGATCAGCGGACAACAGGCTCCTTAAAGAGCCGGCACCCATTTCCAGAACACGCCTTCCAATCTTTCCGGGTAATATTTGAACTCGCACTCGAGTTTTCGGCCGTAGGTTTCGGCCTGCGACAAAGCCTCGGCACTGACAGGGCTCATGCCCGTCCCTGGCGCAAACCAGTCTTCCAGAAGATCTTCCGGCACATAGATGCCGGTCCTCAGAGGCAACGCCGTTAAGGCAGCATCGAGTTCTGCGGGTATCGTCCGTGGCGCCATTGTTTCATCCCTTCGATCGTTGATTGGAATCGAGCTCGATCTGTGAGCTTTCAGGAGGTTGTCCGTTTACAAGAATGCCCCACTGACACCGTTGCGTCGAGAAGAAATGGCGCCCGCGGTTCCCGCTCGCCCGCTGCCGACGGCATGAGCGCACAGGCAGAATGGTTCAATCTAGCCAAAAGCGCTCTGGACCCTAAGTTGGATAGAGGTGGGTGGAGCGTGTGCTAACCAATGAGGATAATGTCATGAAAATCGTCGCCTTCTCTGCCGGCCTTCTGGGACTTGCCCTGGCGCTCAGCAGTTGCACGACCGCCGGCGCCAGTGGCGGCGGATCTGACATTGCCCCGATCAAGGGGAGCATCACCTATGGCGGCCAGCCGCGTTCGAAGCTGACCAAATCCCCCATCGGCAGCACGTTTCCGCATGAGTTCATCGACCAGTTCGGCGACCGGGTGAGCGAGACCTATGTGATCGAGCCGGACCGCAGCCTGCGCATCATCGATCGGCACGTGATTTCAGAGTCCTTCTCCGACTAGAGGGCGCCCTGCGATCGACTTTCGTCGGGCGAGGCAGATTGACGCGCCTCACGCGCGCCTCTTGTGGGTTGCAGCCGTTGCACTTATTCCGTGTCGGGTAGATCGACATGGCATGATTGGGAGGCAACATGGCAGACGACGGGAACTGGGCGCCGCTTTCGCCTTACGCAACGGGCGTGCGAGGGCGCTGCCCGCGCTGCGGCCAGGGCCATCTCTTCAAGGGCTTTCTGACGATCAGGCCGCGATGCGAAGCGTGCGGGCTTGATTACGCCTTTGCGGATCCCGCAGACGGTCCGGCCTTCTTCGTCATCTGCTTTGCCTGCGTGCCCTCGGTGGCACTCGCAGTGTGGATCGAGACGGTGTTTTCGCCGCCGTTCTGGGTGCATCTTCTCATCTCTCTCCCCTTCCTGCTTCTGACCTGCATCCTGCCGCTGCGACCGCTGAAAGGCTGGCTCGTCGCCAGCCAATATATCTACCGGGCGCGGGAGGGCAGATTGCAAGGAAGCCCGAACGACGTCTGATTCTGGTGCGACCGGGTGGTCTCCGACTGCCGCTCGTCGCGCGAGTACCGGAACAATTTCCCGCGCCAACCATTCGACATGACAAGCAAGGAGCCTGTTATGCCGGAAATGCAAGAGACTGAGACGGAAGCACAGCGGCGGTCGCTGGCGCTTGAGGGCGCAATGCTGCTGATGATCGACGGCCTTGCCGCAAGAGGCACCATTTCGGTGGATGAGGCAGAAGACATGCTTCGCATCCTGTCCACAAGCTCCGACGGATCGGCCCTCCGAGCCAACAATTCCCTGCGCGTCGTCAACCAGCTGAAGCGGTTGCGACGGGGCGATGGCAGTGCAGCACCCGGCGCCTGAGGCGGACTCACATCTGTCGACGCAGAGATCACGTTTTCAGGAACCTTTTTTACGCCTCACCGTTCACCTCCCAACAGCAAAAGGAGACACTATCATGAATAGCATCGTATGGTTGGTAGGCGCAGTCGTCATCGTAATCGCGGTTCTGAACCTCGTTGGATTCGCTTGATTTGATTGCCCTTTTCCACTGAACTTCAGGTTCAGGTGGAGAAACAAAAAGGCGCCGGTTCTGATCGAACCGGCGCCTTTTTCGTATTGGTGACGTCCCGCCTGGGTGGGTCACTGCCCGCCGTCACTTCGGCGAGCAGTGTGATCAGATGAGGGCTCGCCTATTCGGCAGTCAGCAGTGCAAACGGATGATCGGCAAAGGCGAGGTTAACGGCGATGCTGTCCTTGGCCTCGACGTCCTTGCCGGTGGAGAGATCGCGGTAGCGACGGTTGGCGAGCTGTGCAGGCAGCTCCACTTCCGTCTCCGCCCAGCGCTCGCCCCGTGACGGATAGACGTCGCCGTTGAGCGCGCCGAAGACCAGCCGCGGTACGATCACGATCACGGCTTGATCGCCATCGGTGCGGGCGAAGGCCAGGATGTTTTCGGCCCGGTTTCCGGTCGCCTTGAGCGGCATGTAGTCGCCCTTGCGGAACAGGTCCGGCGCGTCGCGACGCTGGTGCAGCAGACGCTGGATCAGGTGCTGTTTCAGCCGTCCGCTCAACCATCCGTCCTCTGTCGAGGAGTCCGGATTGTCGTTCTCCGCAGGGAGGTCCTGCAGCATGGCGAAATCCGGTTCGCGACGGTTGTCGGGGTCGACAAGGCTGAAATCGAGGGCTTCACTGCCCTGATAGATGTCAGGCACGCCCGGTGCCGTCAGCTTGACGATCGTCTGGGTCAGGCTGTTGACCAGACCGGCCCGGATGAAGGGCTGGAGCGCCGAGGAGAAGTCCGCCAGGAATTCCTGGTTTTTCGGCGACAGCATGTAACGGGCGTAGTCGAGCACAGCTTTCTCGTACGCCTCGTTGCTGTCGCCCCAGTTGGTGCGCAGCTTGGCTTCCTTGATCGACTTCTCGACATAGGCAAGGAAACGCTCCTCGAGTGCCTTGAGGCCGGTCTCGTCCTTCGGCTGCAGCATCGTCGGCCAGACGCCTGCGAGCGCCTGATAGAGCATCCATTCGACCGCAGGCTCCGGTGCCGGGCCATCATCCAGCAAGACAACCTTCGTCTCGTTCATCTTGCGCCAGCGGGCAATGCATTCCGACCAGAGTTCCGGCGCCTCGGTCAGCACGTAGAGACGGGCACGGGCATCTTCGCCGCGCTTGGTGTCGTGCGTGGATGTCCCAGACAGCGCATCCGGCTGACGCTGCAGCCTTGTTTCCATGTCGTGGTGGAAACGCTCGATCGAGAAATCGCGCGGCAGCGGTTCGGCGCCGACTTCGTTGAGTGCAAGCGCCATATGCTGACGGAAGAACAGCGTGTCCTCGACGGACTTTGCCATCAGCGGGCCGGTCAGCTGCTGGAAGCGGGTGCGGAAATTCGCCGCATCGTGAGAGGCCTTCTCGGAGACGTCGTTGCCGAGGATGCGGGTGATCAGATCGAGGCCTGCCTGATCCGGTGCATTCGGTCCCTGTTTGACCTTGTCGACGACGCTCTTCAGCATCTCGTGGCCTTCCGGCGGCAGACCTGTTTCCGTCCCATAGGTCCGGTAGACCGGGAATGCGACCAGCAGTTCGCGCAGTGCCGACCTCGTGGTTTTCTCGTCCACGCTGATGCCATCCGTCTTGGCGATCGCGACAGCAAGTTTCAGCAGCGTCGTGAACTCGCCCTCGAAGTTCTTGTCGGCCATCAGAAGCTTGGCAGCGCGCAGTTCGGCCGCCATGTCGACCGGCTTGCCGACAACGTCGTCATAGGCTTTGCGCAGACCGTTGATCTTTGCGCCGTCCACAAGAGCGTCGGACAGCGAGGCGATGAACTCGTAACCCGTCGTACCTGAGATCGGCCAGTCACTCGGGATGTGCTCACCTTCGCCGAGGATCTTTTCAACGGTGATGTAGCAATCGGGACCAGCTTCCTGGCGCAGAAGCTCGATATAGGCCTTTGGATCGGCGAGACCGTCCACGTGGTCCACGCGCAAACCGTCGACGGCGCCGGAGTGAACCAGTTCGAGGATCAGGCGGTGGGTGTCGTCGAATACCTGTTTGTCTTCGACGCGGACGCCGGCAAGGCCGGTGATCTCGAAGAAGCGGCGGTAGGAGAGATCGCGCGGCGCTTCCCGCCACGACATCAGCCGGTACGGCTGGCGCTCGTGCAGTTCGACAAGTGATGCCTTGTCGGTAAGTTTGATCACCTCGGTTTCGCGGCCCTGATAGGTTTCCGGCGCGAGCGGATAGTAGCTGTCGTAATAGGCGAAAGCCGGCTTTCCGGTCTTCGGGTCGGGCTTCACCGAGATGTCGCCATTGGAAAGTGCAGTCTCGAACGAGTCGCCGAGGAAAGGCAGCGTCAGCGGGCGCGACCAGTTGATGTCGAAATGCTTTGCGAACCGGCTGTTCTGGCCATTTTCAATAACATCGCGCCACCACGTGTTTTCAAGCGATGCGGCCATGTGGTTGGGCACGATATCGAGGATCAGGCCAAGACCTGCGTCCTTCAACGTTTTCACCATGCGATCGAAGCCTTCGCGACCACCGATCGAGGGTTCGATCTCGTTGGCGTCGGTCACGTCATAGCCATGGGTTGACTCCGACGTGGCCGTGAAGATCGGCGATGCGTAGAGGTGGCTGATGCCGAGGCGCTTCATGTAAGGCACGAGCTCGCTCGCGCGATCGAAGGTCATGCCGTTGCGAAACTGGATACGGTAGGTCGATGTGGGGATTTTCACTTGGTGTCTCCGGCGGGCGCGAGGCGGACGATGATAGAGTTCTGGGGCAGATCCGGCGTTTCGGACGGCCAGGCAAAGAGCGTCTCACCCGGCAGATCGGGAAGCGGCTGCACCTTTTCGCCGATGTTGAGCGCGATCGACAACGTGCCTTTCGGGAAAGTCCAGGTGACGGCCAGGAAGCCCTCGTCGGTCTTCAGAACCTTGCCGGAATTGCCGGTGGCCGTTTCAAGCATCGGCACGATGTGCTGCTGGCGAAGGGAAAGCAGTTCCTTCGTCAGCGCAAGCCACTCCTTGCCGTCGCGGCTATCGTGCTTCTTCCAGTCGAGCTTGGAGGCGTCGAAGGTCGTCTTGGCATTCGGATCGGGGACGACATCGCCCTCGTGGCCGGCATGGCCCTGGAATTCCTTCGCACGGCCTTCGCGCACGGCCTTGGCAAGGTCGCCGTGGAAATCGGTGAAGAACAGGAACGGGTTCGTCTCACCATATTCCTCGCCCATGAACAGAAGCGGGATATGCGGCGAAAACAGAAGCGAGGCGTAAAGGACCTTGGTGCGATCGGCACCGGCAAGCTCGATCAGACGTTCGCCCTCGGCGCGGTTGCCGACCTGGTCGTGGTTCTGGATGAAATCCACAAAAGCGACGGGCGGCTGGCTTGCGCTCTTCACGCCGCGCTTTTCGCCGGCATGCGGCGAGACTTCGCCCTGATAGGCAAACCCTTCGGCCAGAACCCGGGCGACGAGCTTTTCCGGCTGCTTGGCGAAATCCTCGTAATAGGCGTGCGTTTCGCCGGTCGCGAAAACATGGACGGCATTGTGAAAGTCGTCGTTCCACTCCGCGGTAAACAGAGGTGCATTGCCGTCTTCGTCGCGCGGATGCAGGTCGATGATGTTGCGGGCATCCTCGGTCGTCAGGTGGATCGGCCGGTCGGTAATCTCAGCGCGGATGCGCTCGGCGATCTCGTTCAGCACGTGGCTGTCGGAAATATCCTCGATCTGGTCGATCGCATCGAAGCGAAGGCCGTCGAAATTGTATTCATGCAGCCAGTAGAGCGCGGCCTCAACGATGTAGCGGCGGGTCGCATCGACGTCATAGGCGATGGCCGCACCCCACGGTGTCTGACGCTCCTTGTGGAAGAAGTCGGGCGCCAGAAGCGGCAGATAGTTGCCCTCCGGGCCGAAATGATTGAGCACGAGGTCAAGCACGATGGAGATGCCGTGCGCGTGAGCTGCATCGACGAAGGCTTTGACATCATCGGGTGAGCCATAAGCGGCATGCGGCGCATAAAGAAGAACGCCGTCGTAACCCCAGCCACGGTTGCCGCCGAACTGCGCAATCGGCAGGATCTCAACCATGGTGATGCCGAGTTCGGCGAGATAGGGCAGCTTCTCGATCGCGGCGCGGAACGTGCCGTCAGGGGTGAAGGTACCGACATGCATCTCGTAAACGACGGTTTCTTCCCAGGGGCGACCGCTCCACTCCGTTGTCTGCCAGTCGTAACTGGTCGGATCGATGACAAGCGAAGCTCCGTTGACCTCGGACTTCTGGGCACGGGATGCGGGATCGGCGACAACGGTACCATTGGCCAGCACGTAGTTGTATTCCGCGCCTGGTTCGACGCCAGTTGCCAGGATCTCGAACCATCCGTCGTCGCTGCGGCTCATCTCGGCATCCTTGCCGTCGAGACGGAGCACGACCGTTTCCTGGCCCGGAGCCCAGAGACGGAACCTTACCTCGCCAGCAGCGACATATTCCGCTCCCCAGGTTTTCGGAAAGCTTCGGAGTTCGGCGACGGCATTGACGTCCGACATGGGGTCCCTTTCATCAGGTTGAGAGCGACCGGCAAACGAGTGAAAGGCGTGACAGTTCCATCATGGAACAGGCAAACCTTTCACGATCAGTGATTTTCGCAGGCTGATGTTTTTCAGCCTGGAAAGCGCTCAGAGATCGAGCAGCGCATAAGGCCGACCTGTCGGCTTTTCGATATGCGAAGCAACGTTATAGACCGGCGCGCCGCCCGGCGTCCTGCCTTCGTAGCGGCCGCGGTGGGCATGGCCGTGGACAACGGCCTTGACCGGGAAGCGGTCGATCGTTTCGGCCAGACGCGACGAGCCGAGGAAGGGGAAGATTTCCTCCGGTTCGCCTTCCACCGTCTCGCGGATCGGAGCGTAGTGGAGCACGACCATGGCGCGTTCGGAGCGAACCTGACGCAGCGCGTTTTCGAGCCGCATCGTTTCCTCGACGCTTTCGGCCACCATCGCCTTGATCGCCGGCTCGCCGAACGAACCCAGCATGTGACGCCCGAAGCCACCGGCAAAACCCTTGGCTCCGGCGAAACCGACGCCGTTGATTTCGACTGCCTGACCTTCGAGAAGGTGAACGCCGGCGTCCTTCAGGATGTGGGTGACTTCCTCGACGCAGCCACATTCATAATCGTGGTTGCCGAGTACGGCGACCATCGGGATCGAGCATGAGCGCAGATCGGCGGCAAGCAGTTCGGCTTCCTTGACCTTGCCAAGGTCGGTCAGGTCCCCGGTCAGGACCAGAATGTCCGCCTCCTGCGAGATCTCGGCAAACAGATCCTTGTAGGATTCCGAGCCGTGTTCCTTGACGTGGAGATCGCCCATGGCAGCGATGCGCTGCAGGCCCTCAGGCTTGTTGCGATCGCTCTTCTGTTTTTCGGCAGCCTTGTCAGACTTGCTCATACCGGGCCTCCTTCCAAAGTTTTTTCGTCGACGCCCGCGCGCAGTTCTCCCTCGCCACCGACGTCGGCAAAACCCCATTCCTTGACGTCGATCTCGAAATCGATGCGGCTGAACATGCGGCCACGGCAGACCTTCATCTGCGGCAGGGGCAGTTCGCGCTGCGCCTTCAAGCGGTCGAGAAGCTCGTCGAGCAGCCAATCAGGAACCTTGTCGCGCTCGGTCGGGTAGATCCAGCGGAAGTTGAGAAGGTGGATCAGCAGCACTTCCCAATGCACTTCCATATGGTTGAGCAGCCGCTCCCAGTCGATCTGGTCATGGGCGCGCAGGATCGTATGCACGATGTCGCCGCCATCGTAGCGGTGGCGAAGCTGGACGAAGCATTTCGACCAGATCAGCTCCGTCGGGGCGATAATACGGACCTTGTGGCCGTTCATCTCGATCTGTCTGGCATTCTCGAACCAGCTGTCGCTGATCGGCATCGTGCCGTTGGAGGCTGCAAAGATCACGTCGAAGAAGTGCTTGCCCTTCTTCACCTTGCCCAGCCAGCGGTCGTCTTCGACCTCGATCTCATATCCCTTCTGCTTGAAATGCGAGAGGATCCGGGCGTAGTCGCCGGCCTTGCAGAAGATATCGAGATCCTTGGTCTGACGGGTAATGCCGGTATAGGCGCTGAGCGCGAACGTGCCGGCCAGAAGGAACGGGATATGGCAATCGACCAGATCCTCCAGCGCCACGGCAACGAAGGCCTCCGCATCGGCATCGGCCAGAAACGGCGCCGCCTTGACCTCGAGATCGGGCATTGCCTGGAGCGGATGGGGCGGCGTTTCTCGCGCCGCCGTCGGTGCGGGGGCGAGCCCATGGCGCTTTTCTACATCGGCATTCATCGGTTTTCTCCGAATGTCAGTGGGTAGCGGGAACAGCGCGTTTTCCCGCTGTTTCCCGCCTGAGCGTCAGGCTCAGCCTCACGGCTTTTCCTGGTTGTCCGCATTGGCCATCGGGCTTGGGCGTCCGTCCGGCTGGTCGCCGTCTTCGCGCTGGTCGATGTCTTCAAGATCGGTCTTGACCATGAAACGGTCGATTTCGCCGCGACGCGCGGCTTCGCGCACGGCTGCCGGGTTGGTCGTTTCCATCTGCTCGCTCAATTCGTCACGAACCGGTTCGCGCGCCTTGTCGTCTTCGTGCTTTTCGTTTTCCATCAGGGTCTCCTTTGACGTCGTCAGGCCAGCAATGTGGCGAGCCGGTGGGGAAACCGCCGAGACGCTGCAGAGGTTCCGTGCTGTCGGGAACCGGGACACGGTTTGCCAAGTTTTGAACGGAAACGAAGGAGGACGACATGCCGGCAAAATCAAGTGCGCAGCAAAAGGCAGCAGGCGCCGCGCTTTCCGCAAAGCGCGGCGAGACCAAGAAATCGGAACTGAAGGGTGCTTCCAAAAGCATGGAGAAGTCGATGAGCGAAAAGCAGCTCGACGAACTGGCCTCCACGAAACGCAAGGGAAAGCCGGAACACGCTTCCTGAAGCTGGAGCGGCAATGTCTTCTCCTTTTGCACGAATCCGTTACACCTCTGATCCCAGGTGAACGGATAAAGGATGAGCACTGTGACCAAGTCTTACGGATCGATGTCGATTGCCGAGCTTTCGACGCTTTTGCAGCTCGGCGAGGTTGATGCGGTTGAAGTGACTGAATCGGTCCTGTCGACGATTGAATCCTATTCCGACAAGGCCGTGTTCGTGACGCTTCTGCGGGACCGTGCGCTTTCCGAAGCCCAAGCTGCGTCAAAGCGCCTGCGCGAAAATCGCTCGCTCGGAATTCTCGATGGTATCCCGATCGCCTGGAAGGACTTATTCGACATCGAAGGCCTTTCGACCACGGCAGGCTCGAGCGTGATGGCCAAAGATCCGGCGGCGACCAAGGATGCAGCGGTCGTCGATCTCCTGAAACAGGCCGGCATGGTCGCGATCGGCCGCACCAACATGAGCGAATTCGCATTTTCGGGCATCGGCATCAATCCGACCTACGGCACGCCGGAAAATCCGCGCTCGACAGACATGCCCCGCGTGCCGGGCGGATCCTCGTCAGGTGCTGGCGTGGCCGTGGCCGCTGGCCTCGTGCCGGTTGCCATGGGGACCGACACGGGCGGCTCGGTCCGCATCCCGGCTGCCTTCAACGGCGTCGTCGGCTACAAGGCAACCCGTGGGCGATATGCCATGGATGGCGTCTTTCCGCTGGCGAGAAGCCTGGATTCGCTGGGACCGCTTTGCAATACCGTACAGGACGCCGTGTGGATCGACGCGGCAATGCGGGGTCTCGGCACACCGCTGACACCGCGAAAGCCCACGCAGCCGCTCGATATCGTCATCCCCACCAATGGCGTGTTCGACGGCGCCGAGCCGGGTGTGGTCGAGGCGTTCGAGGCAGCGATCGAGAGGCTGGCAGCAGGCGGTGCCCGCATCACCCGCCTCGCCTTCCCGTCCTTCGACGAGCTGCCGCAACTGATGGCGAAATACGGACCGATGGTGACGGCGGAAGCCTTTGCGCTCCATCGAGAACGACTGGCGGGTGCGGATGCTGGCGGAATGGACCCACGCGTCGTTGCGCGCACCAGGCTCGGTGAAAAGACCACGACCGCCGACTATCTCGCAATCATCGATGCCCGCGCCCGGATGACGGCAGAGACCGAGGCACTGATCGCCGGTCGCCTCGTCGCCTTCCCCTCCGTCGCCCATGTGGCACCAGCCATTGCGCCATTGAAGACCGACGACGAGGCGTTTTTCGCGGTCAACGGCAGGACGCTGCGCAATACCGGCTACGGCAATTTCCTCGACTGGTGCGGCGTGTCGATCCCCTGCGGAACCGGCGAAGCCGGCATGCCGGTCGGATTCCTCCTGTCGGCGGTTGCTCACGACGACGAGAAGCTTCTGACCGCTGCCATGGGCCTGGAAGAGGTGATCCGGGGCTGACCCCGGATCATTGTTTCGCAGGCCTCAGAACCCTTCGAGCACGATCTTGCCGCGGGCCTTGCCGCTTTCCAGCGTGGCATGCGCCTTCTTCAGGTTTTCCGCATTGATCGGGCTCATCACGTCGGTGACGGTGGTGCGGATCCGGCCGGCATCTATCAGTGCGGCGACTTCGTTCAGAAGCTCTCCCTGCTCGTCCATGTCGGCCGTTTCATAGATCGACCGGGTGAACATCAGCTCCCAATGCACAGAAAGAGCCTTGCGCTTGAAACCGGTGATGTCGAAGGTTTCCGGATCGTCGATCAGCCCGAACCGACCCTGCGGCGAAATCAGTTCGATGATCTCCTTCGTATGACGTGGCGTTTCGGTCGTCGAGAAGACGAAACCGGGCGCGCCGATCCCGAGCGCCTTCACCTGTTCGGCGATCGGCTTGGAATGATCGATGACGTGATGGGCGCCCAGTTCCTTGACCCAGGCCTGGGTCTCCGGCCGTGACGCCGTCGCAATCACGGTGAGGTCGGTCAGAGCCCGGACCAGCTGGATGGCTATCGATCCGACACCGCCGGCACCACCGATGATGACGATCGCATTGGCTGCACCCGGAACCGGCTTTTCGATATCGAGCCGGTCGAACAGCATTTCCCAGGCGGTAATCGCCGTCAGCGGCAGGGCGGCCGCCTGCGCATTCGAGATCGACTTCGGCTTGTGGCCGACGATCCGCTCATCGACCAGATGAAACTCGCTGTTGGCGCCCTGCCGGATCAGCGAACCCGAATAGAACACTTCGTCGCCCGGCTTGAAGGCGGACACGTCATCGCCGACTTCGACCACCTCGCCCGCCACATCCCAGCCCAGCACTTTCCACTGGCCGTCTTCAGCCGAGACGTTCTTGCGGATCTTGTAATCGACCGGATTGACCGAGATCGCTTTCACCGCAACGAGAATATCCCGCCCCGTCGCCTTCGGCCGGTCCAGTTCGACATTTTCAAGCGCGTCGTCCCGATCGAGCGATCCGGCAGTTCTGTAGGCTATGGCTTTCATGGCGTTCTCCTTTGCTTGCAGAATTGATGTAAGCCTCATATGGCGCTATGATCATCCAAAGCCAATACGCACAAAAACAGCCTATAGTGTCAAAAAGGATACCGCGATGGCCAAGGCCCACCATACCAGGTTCGACTGCAGCCCCGGCTGCTCGGTCGAAGCGGCGATCGGCCTGATCGACGGCAAGTGGAAGTCCGTCATCCTGTTTCATCTGCTGGACGGCACGCTGCGCTTCAACGAGATCCGCCGGCAGATCCCGGCCGTGACCCAGCGCATGCTGACCAACCAGCTGCGCGAGCTGGAGGCCGACGGGTTGATCACCCGCAAGGTCTATGCCCAGGTGCCGCCCAAGGTGGAATACAGCCTCTCGCCGCTCGGCCTCACCATCAAACCGATCCTGACCGCGTTAAAGGCATGGGGCGACGAGAATATCGGGCTCTACGGCAAGCCGAAACAGACCGCGACCGATCTGCAGGCGGCGTCGGTTCCGGCCTGAAAGAGGGCCTGACCTGCTCCGCACCAGCTACGGAGACTATCGCAGAGAGACAGGATCGGCGGGGGCAAGACGTTGATCAGCGACTGCGATAATCGTTTCCATAGGGGGCAACGTTGAGACTTTCCGTACTGATCCGGGGCAACAATTACATCGAGAAGGACCGTTTCGGCCTGCCGATGGATGCGCGCAAGAACATCGACTCGATCATCGAGAACATTGTCGCGCCGGTGCGTGAAAGCAATCCCGATGCGAAAATCTACCTCGCCACCTATGACAGCCCGGCCCTGGCCGAGCTTCAGGATAAGCTTGGACCGTGCGAGCTGATCAAGCTGGATGCGCAGGGCAGCTCGCAGATCGAGACCTACAAGGAAGGCCTCAAGCACGTGTTCGCCCAAGACGAATACGATGCGCTCGCCGTGATCCGCTTCGACCTGCAGTTCAGGAAGAAGATCACGGACTGGAATGTCGATATCAGCCGCGACAGCATCTACTTTCCTTTCAAGGAATACAAATCCTACTGGCGTGACCACTGGCGCGTCGGCGACGCCGTGCATGTGATCGGCAAGAGCGCGATTTCACATTTCTACAATGCCATGATCATGAACCAGCTTTCGGGCCGCGCTCACCTGCATCTGATGTACTATTTCCTGCGCACCATGCACGCAAATCTGCGCTTCATCGAAGACGGCTACTTCGATTCCAACACGCTGTTTGCCAATCCGGAATGCGACAACCCGCTCTACAAGATCTTCAACCGGCCGCGACTGACGACACCGTCGCCGTCGATGGGCATGCAGCTCGGCGAAATCCAGGCCGAATAGGCGTTTCGACCTTGCCCGCGGTCGGGCGCGGACGCTGGAAATTGACCCGTTTGACAGCTTGGCACCAGCTTCAAGCCTTAAGGTTCAGGCACTGGATCAACTGCAAACTTTTATTTTGGATACCGCCGCAGATGCTCAATATCGTCGTGCCGATGGCAGGTCATGGAAGCCGCTTTGCAAAAGCCGGCTACACGCTTCCAAAACCGCTCCTGCCCGTGCATGACGTCGCGATGATCCGCCTCGTGATCGAGAACCTTAAACCAAAGGTCGAGCACCACTTCATCTTCATCTGCCAGGCATCGCATGTGAGGGACTACGGTCTCGACGCGCATCTGCGCCAGTGGGCGCCGGGTTGCGATATCTATCTGGTCGAAACCGTCACCGAGGGCGCCGCCTGCACCGTGCTTCTGGCGCGCGAGGCCATCGACAACGGCAACCCGATGATGATCGCCAACTGCGATCAGTATGTCGATGTCGACATCAACGCCTACCTTGCCGCCGCAGACGGTCTCGATGGCCTGATCATGACCATGTCGGCGGACGATCCGAAGTGGAGCTTTGTCTCCTTCGGCGACAACGGCTTTATCGACAACGTCGTCGAAAAACAGGTGATCTCCAACCATGCCACCGTCGGCATCTACAATTTCGGCAAGGGATCGGATTTCGTCGCCCATGCCGACCGGATGATCGAGCGCGACTTCCGCGTCAACGGTGAGTTCTACGTGGCTCCCGTCTACAATTTCATGATCGAGGACGGCATGAAGATCGGCGCCTACTCGATCGGCTCCGTCGACAAGGGCATGCACGGCCTCGGCGTTCCCGAAGATCTTGAGAGCTTCCGCAATCTGCCGCTGTCTCTGAGCGTGACTCAGTCTATTAAGGAACCGGCATGATCCAGATCCTCAGCCATCGGGGATACTGGAAATCCCCCGAGGAAAAGAACACGGTCGAGGCCTTCGTCCGGTCGTTCTCGCTCGGCTACGGCACCGAGACCGATGTGCGCGACTGCCTCGTTGGCGGCAAGCCGCGGCTGGTCATCTCGCACGACATTCCAAACGGCACCGAAATCTCCTTCGCTTATCTTCTGAGCCTCGCCAGACAGCACGGGTCTCCGACGCTTGCACTTAATATCAAGGCCGACGGGCTGCATGATATGCTGGCCGAGGTGCTGACCGCCGAAGGCTACGACAACTATTTCCTGTTCGACAGCTCGGTTCCAGACCTGATCCAGGGCGTGAAGCGCGGCATGACCTCGTTTACCCGACTGAGCGAATACGAGCGCGTGCCTTCGCTATACAGCGAGCCCGGCATCACCGGCGTCTGGCTGGACAATTTCCTGCCCGGCCGCTGGTATGAAGCGCCGCTGGTTGAAAAGCTGCTGGATGACGGCAAGCTGGTCGCGCTGGTCGCGCCAGACCTGCATCGCCGCCACGACGAATACGAACCTTTCCTGCACTGGCTGGTCTCGTCCGGCCTGCGCGATCGCGAAGGGCTCATGATCTGCACCGATTTTCCCGAGAAAGCCAAGGAACTGCTGCGCGTATAGCGCAAGGTCTGGCGCACGAGGTTTGATGACGATGATTAAGGCTGTAATTTTCGACATGGATGGCGTGCTGATCGATGCCCGCGAATGGCATTACGAAGCGCTGAACCGCGCGCTGGAACTGTTCGGCTTCACCATTCCGCTGCACGAGCACCTGACCACGTTCGACGGCCTGCCCACGCGCACCAAGCTGCAAATGCTGACCGCCACCCGCGGCCTTCCGGAATCCCTGCACGGCTTCGTCAACGAGATGAAGCAGCGCTACACGACCGAGCTGATCCATACCAAGTGCAAGCCGGTGTTTCGCCAGCAGTATGCCCTAGCTCGCCTGCGCGGCGAAGGCTACCGTCTCGGCGTGGCCTCGAACTCCATCCGCAGCACCGTTAACCTGATGATGGCGAAGGCGGGCCTTGAGGACTACCTGGAATTCCAGCTCAGCAACGAAGACGTGAGCGTCGGCAAACCCAGCCCGGAAATCTACCTGAAGGCCATCGGCATCCTTGGCCTCTCACCTGAAGAATGCCTGATCGTTGAAGACAACGACCACGGAATCCGGGCAGCCCGTGCCTCCGGTGCCCATGTCATGGTCGTCAACGACGTGTCCGAGGTGAACTACCAGTCGATCTGCAAGTCTATCGACAAGCTGCAGGCATCGTTCGAGCTTCCGGCATTGCAGGTGGTCGCATGAACATCCTGATCCTCATGGCGGGCGAGCCCCGCATCCTTTCCGCAGACAGCTTCCCGACCCCGCTGGTCGAGGTGGACGGCATGCCGCTGGTGCAGCGCCTGCTAGAACAATGCGCGCGGATCACCGGCCACCGGGTGATCATCGCGATGCAGGAAAAGGAACTGCGCCGCTATCATCTCGACGACGTCGTCCGGCTGATCGATCCGACCGCCGAGATCGTTGCCGTCAAGGACAAGACCCAGGGTGCTGCCTGCACCGCGCTGCTGGCCGCCGGCAGCATCGACAACGACACACCGCTTCTGATCCTCAACGGCGACGAATTCCTGACCGTTCCGATGGAAACCATCATCGCCGATTTCAGCCGGCGCCAGCTCGATGGCGGCACCGTCACCTTCCGGTCGGTCCACCCGCGCTACTCGTTCGTCCGGCTCGACGAGCGCCAGATGGTGGTCGAGGCAGCCGAAAAGCACCCGATCAGCGACAACGCGACGGCGGGCTTTTACTACTTCCGCAAAGGGTCCGATTTCGTCAAGGCAGCCAAGGCCGCGATCCGCAAGGATGCCCGGCACAACGACATGTTCTATGTCTGCCCGGTCTATAACGAGCTCGTTCTCGAGGACAAGAAGATCGGCGTCTACCCGATCGACGCGAAGGACTATCATCCGATCAAATCGGACCGCCAGCTGAGCGAACTGTCGATCTGAGAGGTTAAGATGTGCGAACCGTCCTATAATCTCGACAACATGATCGGCGGCTGGTTCGTCGGCGATTTCGATCCGAGCGTCGTCAAGACCGACGCGTTCGAAGTGGGCGTCAAGAGCTACAAGGCGGGCGATCGCGATGCCCGCCACTACCACAAGATCGCCCGGGAAATCACGCTCGTCGTCTCCGGCCGTGTCCGCATGCTGGACAGGGAATGGGGCGAAGGCAGCCTGATCGTCATCGAGCCCGGCACGGTCAACGCGTTCGAAGCGCTGACGGACGCGACGCTGACAGTGGTGAAGATACCGAGCGCGAAGAACGACAAGTATCTCGTCGACTGACCAAGAATCCTGTCCTCTCAACGAACGATATCAGCAGGTTAAGTCGGCCTGCTGAACGGATACCTGCGCGCCGGGCCGGGATATTGCCCGCAAAGCCTTGACGGACGGCTCTGCGTTCGCGACGATCTCCACCCCGCTGAACCACAGCGAAACGCTGGCGAGAGCCCAAAAAAGCTCAGCCGCAAATCATTCGATCGGAGACATTCATGGCCGAACTCTCAACCCAGGCGTTCAATCCAGAAACGCTGGCCGAGAGCCTGATCACGCTGCGTAACGAAGGCCGCAAGGCGCCGTCCGCAAGCTTTGCCCTGCCCCAGGATCTGAGCGCCGGCATGGCGGCACAGAACGCCGTGGCACAGAGGATCGGCGCCAGCGCGAAGATGATCAAAGTCGCGATGTCGACGGACAAGCAGCCGGTGATCGCGCCGCTGTTCCCTTACGTGGAAACGACCAGCGAAGCGAAGCTTCCCTATTCCCCCGGCACACGGTTCGAGGTCGAGATCGCCGTCAAGCTCGGCGCGGATCTGCCGGTGAGATCCGAAGCCTATACGAGGGCGGAAGTGCTGGACGCGGTGGCGGATGCCTATCTCGGCTCGGAACTGCTTGTCACCGCAGTCGAGGAAGGTGGCAGCGTTTCCTTCCCGCTCTACCTCGCCGATCGCATCGGCAATGGCGGCTATGCGCTCGGCCCGAAGGTTCCGAAGACGCTGATCGACACGGTTGGTGGGCTTGTCCTCAAGGTCACCCACGACAGCAGCCCGGTCTATGACGGACCAGTGGCCCATCCAGTCGGAGACGTGCTCGCCTGGCTGGTCGCCTATGCCAATGACGCCACACGCCCGGCGACATCCCTCACCGCAGGCATGGCAGTGACAACAGGTGCGCTCTCGGGCGCGATGCCGCTGCCCGGCGCCGGACGCGTGGTCGTGGAACTCGAAGGCGGTTATCAGATGAGCGTCCTGCTCTCGGCATAACCGGAAATCTGCAGCACGCGACCCCAAGGCTCGCGTGCTGCCTTCACGACGTGAGGACTACGGGCAGGTGTTGACCGGTGCTGCCTTCACGATCGGGAAGCAACCCTTCCACTGTTCGGTGCGCGCCGGCCATGGCGTCAGCGTCTTCGGGCTTTCCTCGAGCTGCAGCACGCCGAGCGCCTGCAGATCCTTCACCCTTCCGTCGAGATATTCCTTGATCACCGAAATCTTGCCGTCCTTCACGTGGGCGATCCAGACATCATTGACGACCTGGCGGTTGCCGCGCTGAAACGTGCGGAACTGCAGCTCGACCGCGATCCGGCCGGTCGTCGTATCGATGAAGAACGCGTCTTCCGGAAGGTAGATGCTGGTATCCTTCGCCGCCTTGCAGAACGTATCGAGGTCGGCCAGCATCTTGTCGCGACCGGTGATGCTGCTGGTCGGGTAGGAGAACGCCACGTCCTCCGTAACGGCATTCGTCATCAGCTCGCGATTGCAGGACGCCCAGGCGGAGGCGAGGTCGAAGACCAGGTTCTCCATGGCGGCACGCGCGGGATCAGTGGACGGCGTGCCCGCGTAGGTCACACCGGGACGGATGTCCGCGGCTTGAGCCGAGCCGACGGAGGCGACAAGGAGAGCGGCGGAGAGAGTTTTGAGCACGAAAGTGCGCAGATGGAAGGTCATTACGAGTTCCCCGGTTTGTTCGTTTATCGAACTTGTGTTCGGATATGAGTAGAAAAGCGTAAATTCTGGTGCAGTGCAATATCACCGTGTCGAGATCTTGCTGATTTCCATCAAGACGATCCGAGCGCCGCATCTGCGACATTGCGCATCAGGCAGGCCGTGGTGACCGGACCGACGCCATCCGGCACATGCGTCACCGTGACGTTGCGCCCAGCAACCGCGTCGAGATCGACATCCCCGACAAGTCCGTTAGGGCCGCGATTGATCGAGACGTCAAGCACGATCGCGCCATCGCTCAGATGGTCGGAACCGATCAGCCCGGCAACGCCCGCAGCCGTCACGACGATATCGGCGCGGCGCGTATGAGCCGCCAGATCCCGGGTCGCCGCATGCGCGATCGTCACGGTCGCCTCCGCATCCAGCAGCATATTGGCGAGTGGACGAGCGACGATGCGCGATGCTCCGACCAGCACGATCTCGCGTCCCCTGAGCGAACCGTCCAGCGCCTGCGCCATCAAGAGACAAGCCTTCGCCGTCGCCGACGGGCGCGTCATAGCACCGAGCGCGAGATCACCCGCGTTGAGCGGATGCAGCCCGTCCACGTCCTTGTCCGACCCAATCAGAAGCGCAGCAGTGCGCGCATCCATGCCCGCCGGCAACGGATAGAGCGTCGCGACTGCATCGATCTCATCCAGCGCTGCCAGCGTTTCCAGCCGCGCCGTCAGCGCGCCGACATCCGACGGATAGGCTTCGAGCTGCAGATCTATGCCGACTTCCTCCGCGGAGGCCTGCTGCCGACGGGTATACGCGGCCATGCCTGGATTGCTGTCATCGAGCAGCACGACGCAGCGAACCGAGCGGCCGCTTGCCGAAATGCGCCGGCGCGTTTCGGCATTGATCCCGGCTGCAATTTCGAACCCGGTGACGATCTCAAGCATGTGATTTCCCTAGAGTGTGGAGGCGATCTGCCCGGCGCAGACCTTCAGCCGTGCCGCCATATCGGCCAGCGCCGCCTCGTCATACTGTCCATGCTCGAAGATGATCGACACGGCACCGACGACCTCGCCGATGCCGGGGTGAAACACGGGCGCCGCGAGCGACGCGACACCGCTCACATATTCGCTGTCGGTCAGCGCGTAGCCGCGCTTGCGGATCTGTTTTAGCGCCTCCTCCAGACGATCCCGGTGGGTCTCGGTCTGGTCGGTATGGGCTGAGAAGGCGGCACTATCGAGGATCGCATCGAGCCGGACGGTATCGAGGAATGCGAGGATCGCACGCCCCGAAGCTGTCGGCAGCAACGGCACCCGCGTGCCTGTCGTGACCCGGTTGAGCGTGAATTTCGACGGTAGGAAAGCATGGGCGACATAAACGGCATCCGTCTCGTCCAGCATCGCATAGGAGACGGATTCGCCGACCTCCTGCGCCGCATTGCGCAGCACCGGCTGGATGATCTGCGGAATGCCCCGGCCCTCGATGAAACCCTGGCTCAGCCGCAGCACATGCGGGGTCAGCTCGTAGCGGCCGCGATCGCAGGCGAGATAGCCGAGCTGTTCCAGCGTCCGCACCAGCCGCCGTGCAACGGCGCGGTTGAGCTGGACCTTGTCGGCGATCTCGGTGATCGTGATGGCGCGATCCTTCGCATCGAAAGCAAGCAGGACCGCAAGCCCCTTGGCGAAGGTCAGCGAGACTTCCTTGTCGTTTTCATCCAGCACCGGCGCTCCTTCCAGATCAGAGCTTCAGCCCCGATCTGCCTATCTTTTCCGCACCGCAACATTTTTCACCTTGACGAACCGGCGACATAAGTTACGATTTAGCGAACAATTGCTCGATAAGCGAACAAACCATGTCGTTTCAGTTTTGGCAAGACCTCAAGACCACCGATTTCGCAGCGATCGACACAGGTCGCGCTGTCGCGGTCCTGCCCGTTGGCGCGACGGAACAACACGGCCCGCACCTGCCGCTTGCCACCGACAGCATCCTTGCCGAACGTATGGCGATCGAGGCGGCCCAGCGTGTCGAAGATGCCGACGTCTACATCCTCCCGACCATCGCTTACGCCAAATCCGACGAGCATCTGTCCTTTCCCGGAACGCTGACGCTCGATGCCGCAACGCTTCTGGCAACCCTCACCCAGATCGGCCACAGCGTTGCCCGCGCCGGCTTCCGCAAGCTGGTGTTTCTGAATGCCCATGGCGGCAACGTGCCAGTCCTGCAGATCGCCGCGCGTAGCCTGCGGCTGGAAACGGAGCTGTTCGTGGTGTCGGCAGGATGGATCTCGATGGGCTTTCCGCCGGGCCTCGTCTCGGCGCTCGAACAGCGCGACGGCATCCATGGCGGACTGGTCGAAACCGCGGCCATGCTGCATTTCCGGCCGGATCTGGTCGACATGAACGAAGCCCGCAATTTCGTGCCGGCCTCGGCAGCCGTCGCCGAGAACAACGACGTCCTTCGCCTGCTCGGCCCGATCAGCGTCGGCTGGGTCGCGGAGGATCTGCACCCGGCAGGAGTCGCCGGCGATGCCGCATCCGCAACGCCTGAGATCGGCGCCGCCATCGTTGCCCATGCGGCAGCCCGTTACGCTAAACTTCTGGACGAGGTCGCAGCGCATCCGGGCATGGCAGCCATCGGGACACAACCACTATGAGCGCCGTTATGCTGCCCTTCGGCGAAGCCCCACTTACCATCCGCAATCTTCGCGCACCCGCGCCGCTGGTCGATGGCCTTCCCCACCACGCAGCAGACAGCAGAAGCGGCCTCGTCACCTTCGACGTCACGATCCGCGACGGTCGTTTTCATGCGCCAAGCTCAAGCGAGCGCGAGTGGGATGCGCAGGGACGCCTCGCTTTGCCCGGCTTCATCGACATGCACGTCCATCTCGACAAGGCTTTCACTTCAGAGCGAACCGGGTTTTCCGACAACGGCCTTGCCGGAGCTGTCGAACTGGCGATGGCCGATGCGCCCAACCGGACCGTCGAGGATATCGTGCAGCGTATGGACCGCGCACTCACTAGGGCCGAACAGCATGGCACGGTCGCGCTGCGCACCCATCTCGATACGTTTGAGGAACCGGATGCCAGCCCCGCCTGGATCGCCTTTGGCAAAATCCAGTCCGCCTGGAAGCACCGTCTGACCCTGCAGGCGGTCGCCCTGATGGCATTGTTTCGGGTGGAGCAGGACGGTTTCGATCGACGCTGCGCGCAAATCGCGAAGCGCGACGGCGTGCTCGGCGCCTTTATCGGACCGGGCAGCGCCACGCCGGAGCGGATCGACAGGCTGTTTCTGGCAGCAGCAAGACACGGGCTCGACCTCGATCTTCACGTGGACGAAACGACGGACGCATCCGCTGACGGCCTTTCGCTCGTCGTCGAAACGGCCCTGCGGCACAAGTTTGCCGGGCGCATCGTCGCCGGACATTGTTGCGCGCTTGCCCAAAAGCACGAACCCGAAGCGCAGGCCCTGATCGCCGGCATTGCCGAAGCCGGCATCCATGTCGTCGCGCTGCCGCTCACCAACGGCTTCCTGCAGGACCGCAAACCCGGCCGCACGCCGCGTCTGCGCGGCCTTGCCCCGGTCACCGAACTGCGCGCCGCCGGCGTCAACGTCGCCTTCGCGTCGGACAATGTGCAGGACGCATTCTACCCCTACGGCGATTTCGACATGCTGGATGTGATGCGCCAGGCGCAGTTCCTCGGCCAGCTCGAAGGCGATCCCGCCGGCTGGGCCACCGCCTGCCATTCTGGACCGGCGGCCGCCGTGGGTCTCGAGAACGCCGGCATGATCCGCGCCGGCGGACCGGCGGATGCCATCATTTTCGAAGCGACCGGCTGGACCGACCTCTTCTCCCGCACGAACACCGCCCGCACTGTTTTGCGCAACGGCAAACCCTTGGGCATCGAGACTGCCGAAGCGGCAGGTATCGAACGGAGGCGCGCGTGACTGCAGATCTGGAAGCCTGCCGGGCAGCTCTCGCCCGGTTCGACATCGACGACAATCCGCGCACGGTGCAGCAGAAAAGCCGGGATTTCTACTGGTACAGCCCGGTCCTGAAGGATCTTTTGCAAGACGTCTGCGGCGATCTGGTGGTTGCTCCCCGCAGCGAAGCCGAGGTGATCGAGATCCTTTCGATCTGCCACCGCTGCAACGTGCCGGTTACCGTGAGAGGCGCCGGCACCGGCAACTACGGCCAGTCCATGCCGCTACAGGGCGGCGTCGTCCTCCATATGAAACACATGAACGGGGTCGTTCGCATCGGCAACGATCATCTCGTTGCCCAAGCCGGCGCCGTCATGGCTGATCTTGAACAGGCGGCGCGTGAAAAGGGCCTGGAAATCCGCCTGTTTCCGTCCACCACGGCAACTGCGACGCTCGGCGGTTTCATCGCCGGCGGATCGAGCGGTGTCGGCTCCATCCGCTGGGGCGGCCTGCGCAATCCCGCCAATATCCGCCGCCTGCGTCTCGTGACGATGGAGGCAGAGCCCCGCGTCATCGACCTTGTCGGCGACGACATTGCCAAGGCGGCACACGCCTACGGCGTCAACGGCGTCATCACCGAGATCGAGATCCCGGTCGACCCGGCCGGAGACTGGGTCGACGTGCTGATCGGCGCACCCGATTTTGCCTCCGCGAACCGTCTTGCCTTTCGTCTCGGTGAGGATGACGCGATCAGCCTGCGTATGCTCTCTACCTTCGAAAGCGCCATTCCCGATCGGTATTTCACCCGGCACGCGCCTTTTTTGCAATCCGGCGAGGCCCTGATTGCGGTCATGGTTGCAAGGCAGGATCTCGATACGCTAGTGACCGCAGTCGACGATACCGCCGGCGCCGTCATCCGCTTCCGCGCCGACCGGGATGGTGCCGGCATGCGCCTGCCGCCAGCCTATGAGCTCGCCTGGAACCACACGACGCTTCGGGCGATCAAGATCGATCCGTCGATCACCTACCTGCAGATGATGCTGCCGCAGGACGATCTCTATGGCGCGATCGACCGCATCGCCGAGACATTCGGCGACGAGCTGATCCTGCATTTCGAATTCACCCGGTTTTCCGGCAAGGTCGCCGCCGTCGCCATGCCGCTGCTGCGATACGAGAGCGCCGAGCGGCTCGAAGAGGTGGTCGAGATCCTGGAAACACGGCTGGGCGTCACGGTGTTCAACCCGCACCGGGTAACGCTCGAAGAAGGCGGCATGAAACGCACAGATCCGGCCCAGCTCGAATTCAAGCGCCAGACGGATCCCAAGGGCCTGCTCAACCCCGGCAAGATGATCGCCTGGACGCATCCTGACTGGGTCCCCGCTCCAGGCCGCATCTTCCTTTTCAACCGATAACGAGAATTATGGACCGATGAAGGTACATGTCATTTACGCCCACCCGCTGAAGGAAAGCCTCGCCTCGCGTCTGCACGATACGGTCGTGGCAAGCCTGCTCGAGGCCGGGCATACGGTGGATGATCTGGATCTTTACGCCGAAGGGTTCGATCCGGTTCTGTCGGCCGAGGATCGGCGCGACTATCACGACCTTTCCATCAACCGCAGCCGCGTCGCGCCCTATGTCGACCGGCTGATGTCCTGCGATGCGCTGGTTCTTTGCCATCCGGTCTGGAATTTCGGCTGGCCGGCGATCCTCAAGGGCTATTTCGACCGGGTCTTCCTGCCCGACGTGTCGTTCAAGCTGCAGGACGGGCAGCTTTCGCCGGGCCTCACCAATATCCGCAAGCTCGCAACCGTCACCACCTACGGCTCGAAACGCTGGCGTGCGATGGTTCTCGGCGATCCGCCACGCCGCAACGCCACCCGCTTCCTGCGCGTCGTCTGCAATCCGCGGGTCAAGGTGAAATATCACGCGCTCTACGATATCAACAACGTCACCAATGAGCGCACGGAGGCCTTCATCGAGCAGGTCCGCACGTCCATGCTGCGGTTTTGAGATGAGAAAAGGGGATTTGTCATGACGGGATCGCCGACAGTCACCGCGACCTCCGAAGGAGCACTATCCCACCCGCCCCTGCCCGGCGGCAATGCCGTGGTGTTCGAAAAGGTCTCGATGACCTTCCCGGATGGAACGGAAGCGCTCTCCGATGTCGACCTTGCTATCGGCCATGGGGAGTTCGTGTCGATCGTCGGCCCGTCCGGCTGCGGAAAATCGACGCTGCTGCGGATCGCGAGCGGCCTGTCGAGCCACAGTTCCGGCGATGTCTGGGTCGATCGCCAACAGCTCGGCTACACGTTCCAGGATGCGACCCTGCTGCCCTGGCGCCGTGTGCAGGGGAATGTCGAACTGCTGATGGAGCTGCGCGGTTACCCGGCCGCGAAGCGCCGCGAAATCGCGAAGGAAAAGATCGAGCTTGTCGGCCTTTCCGGTTTCGAGGCCCATTATCCGCGCAGGCTTTCCGGCGGCATGCGGATGCGCGCCTCGCTGGCACGGTCGCTCGCGCTCAATCCCAACGTCTTCATGTTCGACGAACCGTTCGGCGCGCTCGACGAGATCACCCGCGAACGCCTGAACGACGAGGTAATCGACCTCCACTGCCGCGAAGGTTTCACCGGCATCTTCGTCACCCACTCCATTCCCGAGGCCGTCTACATGTCGAGCAAGGTCGTGGTGATGTCGCGCCGGCCCGGCCGCATCATCGATACGTTCGACATCGGCTTTCCCTTCCCGCGCCAGCCGGACCTGCGTTACGAGCCGGAATTCTCGAAACTGTGCGGAGCGGTATCGCGTGCCCTTCGCCATGCCATAGAGGCCTGAGCGCCATGTCGGATCCTATTGTCGCCGCTTACAAATCGACGCCGCTGAAGGCGCAGGTCGAGCGCTACAGCCCCGTCCCGCTTGCACCGGCACCAAGCGTCGGCCGCCGCCTCGTCTTAAGCTTCGCACCGCCTCTCATCCTCGGCATCCTGATCGTCGCAGCCTACGCCCTGATCCGGGCCGACCTTCCAGCGCATCGCCAGTTCCTGATGCCGAGTGCGGAGGGCCTGTGGAGCCAGGCATTCGGCATTGCAGCCTTCCGCTCTGAGCTGCTGATGCGGGCGCTGACCACGATCTCCATCGCCATCACGGGACTTGCCGTCTCGATTCCCGTCGGCATCATGCTCGGCATCGTCATGTTCCGCGTCTATGCGCTGGAAAAAGCCGTCTTCCCCTATCTCGTGGCGCTGCAGTCGATCCCGATCATGGCGATCATTCCGCTGATCCAGAGCGCCCTCGGCTTCGGCTTTCTGCCCAAGGTGCTAATCGTCGCGCTCTTCACCTTCTTCGCCATTCCAACGACGCTGCTGCTCGGCCTCAAAAGCGTCGACCGCAACATTCTCGAACTTTTCAAGCTGCAGAATGCCTCCTGGTGGGTGATGCTGCGCAAGGCGGCGCTGCCATCTGCCGCGCCGACCCTGTTTGCGGGCCTGCGGATTTCCGGAAGTCTCGCCGTCATCGCCGCGATCGTCTCGGAACTGTTCTTCCTGTCCGGCAAGGGAGGTCTCGGTCAGCTGCTGATGAACGCCAAGATCGATTTCAAATACGAGCAGATGTATGCCGCACTGATCGTCGCCTCCGCCCTGTCGATCACCGTCTACCTGACCTTCAACTGGCTCGGGAACCGGCTGTTTGCGCATTGGCACGAATCGAGCGACAGGCAACGCTGACACCGCCGCTGAAATGACCTAGAAAAAAAGCAATCAGGGGAACGAAAATGACAAAAAAGCTGACTGCCAGACTGACCACCGCCGTGGCGATCGCCACGTTCGCAACGGCTCTGTCTACAGCAAACAGTGCGACTGCCGGCGAGTTCGCCAAGACCCGCTACACGACGCCGCTCGCCGATGTCTGCCCCAGCCCGTTCATCATCCAGAAGGACTGGCTGGCCCAGGCCGAGCAAGGTCCCCTCTATCAGCTGATCGGCTCGGGCGGAGAGATGACGTCGGGACAATATACCGGCCCGCTCGGCTCGACCGGCATCGAGCTCACCATCCTCGAAGGTGGCGGCGGGCTTGGCATGGGCGATGGCGAGACCGCCTATTCGGCGCTCTACATGGGCAATTCCAAGGCCGGCGTCACACCGCATCTCGGCTATCAGGAACTGGACAACGCCTTCATCTTCTCTAAGCGCTTCCCCGTGGTCGGCGTCATGGCGCCGCTCGATATCGCGCCGACGGTTCTCCTGTGGGACAAGGCTACCTATCCTGACGGTTTCAAGTCGATCGTCGATCTCAAGACCTTCGCGGAGAGCGGCAAGGGCAAGATCTACGTCTCGACGATCAAGCGCACCTTCGGTCTCTACCTCGTCGAGCAGGGTATTCCCTCAGATGTGTTCGTCGAGGGATATCGCGGCGACGGCGAGAATTTCGTCACCAACAACGGCACATGGCTGAACCAGGGTTTTGTCACCAGCGAAGTCTACAAGTTCGAGCACGGCAACAACTGGGGCAAGCCGATCGGCTACCTCAACATGAACGACCTCGGCTATCGCAACTACACCGGCATGCTGTCCGTCGCGACAGCGAGGATGGAGGAGCTGGCGCCGTGCCTGGCAAAGCTCGTGCCGCTTCTGCAGCAGGCGACCGCCGACTACGCCAAGGATCCGGCCGAGGCAAACAAGGTGATCGTCGACTTCAACACTGCCGGTCATGCCGCCAGCTGGTGGAAGACGGCGCCCGAACTGATGGCCTATGCCGCAAAGACGATGGTCGACACCGGCATTATCGGCAACGGCCCCAACGCGACGATCGGCGATTTCGACATGGACCGCGTCGCCGAGATGCTCAAACTGGTCAAGCCGCGTTTCGACGAGCGCGCCGACCCGGATGTGAAGCCGGATCAGGTCGTCACCAACCGCTTCATCGATCCCTCGATCGGGCTGAAATGAGCGTGACCACGCCAAGAACGCCCGCAACACTGCTGGACGGCGAAGCCCTCGCCGCCCGGCTGAGGCGCGAGATGGCAGCAGAGGTTGCCGGTCTTCGCGCGCGCGGCATTGCGCCGAAGATGGTGACGGTGCTGGTGGGAGACGATCCGGCCAGCGCCACCTATATCGGCCGCAAGCATGCCGACTGCGTCGAGGTGGGCATCGAGGCGATCGACCTGCGCCTGCCCTCCGACACGACCACCGAAGCCCTGCTCGAGCAGATTGCCGCCGTCAATGCCGACCCCGCCATCCACGGCCAGATGGTGCAACTGCCGCTGCCGGCTGACATCGACGAGACGAAGGTGATGACCGCCGTGTCGCCGGCCAAGGATATCGATGGCCTGCATCCGCAAAATCTCGGGTTGCTCCTGGCGGGAAAGCCGGGCCTCCTGCCCTGCACCCCGGCCGCGATCCTTGCGCTTTTGCAGGACAATGCCGTTCCGCTCGCCGGCCGGGGGGTCGCCATCATCGGCCGCGGCCAGCTCGTCGGGCGACCGCTTACCGTGCTTTTGTCGGCCAAGGGAATCGATGCGACGGTGACGCTTCTACATAGCGGCTCTCGGGATATCGCCGAGGACATCAGGCGCGCCGACATCGTCATCGCCGCCCTCGGCCAGCCCGGTTTCGTCACTGCAGACATGGTCAAGCCCGGTGCCGCCGTCGTCGGCGTCGGCATCAGCTACGGCGCAGAAGGTTCGATGGTCTCGGACGTGGCCGCCGATGTCGCTGAGGTCGCAGGTTGGGTAACGCCGCCGCAGGGTTCGGTCGGCGCGCTCACCCGTGCGATGCTCTTGCGCAACCTGCTGCAGATCGCCGCCGCCTAGACTGGCTCACATCAGGAACTGGATATGCAGCCGCCCGTGATGCGGCGATGTCGAGATATGGGCTTCAACGCCGAACACGTCGGCGATCATCTGCTCGGTCAGAATGTCGGTAGGCGAACCGCAGGCGACCAGCCGTCCCTCCGAAAGCACTGCGATCACATCGCAGAACCGGGCGGCGAGGTTGAGATCGTGGATCGCGACGACTGTCGTTAGCGGCAGCTCGGAGACCAGCCGCAGGATGTCGATCTGGTGCTGAATGTCGAGATGGTTGGTCGGTTCGTCGAGGATCAGCACCGACGGCGACTGTGCCAGCGCCCGGGCCAGCTGCACGCGCTGACGCTCTCCCCCCGACAGCGTATGCCAGAACTGCTCGCGCCGATCATCCAGCCCGACCCGCACCAGAGCCTCGGTCACGATCCGGTCGTCCTCCTGCGTCCACGGCGACAGAGCCGACCGGTATGGCGTGCGTCCAAGCCGGACGACATCGATGACCGTGACATTCGCCTCGGTTGCCGAATGCTGTTCGACCACCGAAACCCGGCGCGCAAGCTCGCGCCGTGCGAAACCGCTCATCGGCTTTCCATCCAGCGTGACATTGCCGGCGGCGGGTGGCCTGAGACCCGCAAGCAGCCGGATCAGCGACGACTTGCCGGAACCGTTGGGTCCGATCAGCCCGAGCGTCCGGCCTTGGTCAACCGAAACCGTGACGCCATCGACGATCACCTTGCGCCCGGCAAGCCAGCGGACCGCACTGGCGGCCAAGACCGGGGCGGAGACGGGGTCGGATGTCATGCGACCCTCCTTGCCCGGTAGAGAATGAGGCAGAAAAAGGGAACGCCGACCAGCGCCGTCACCACCCCGATCGGCAGGATCTGCGGTGCGATGACGATGCGCGAGACGATATCGGCGAGCACCATGAACAACGCACCGATCAGCGCACAGGCAGGCAGAAGCCGGATATGGCCGGGACCGACGATAAACCGGGCCGCATGCGGAATGACCAGCCCGACAAAGCCGATCGCCCCCACCATGCTGACGATCGTCGCTGTCATCAGCGCCGTGACGAGCAGCAGCACCACGCGGACCCGTCGGACCGCGATGCCGAGCGACCGCGCCGCATCCTCGCCGAAGGTAAACGCGTCGAGCGCCCGCGCATGCCAGATGCAGACGATGAGCCCGACGGTCACCACCGATGCGGCGAGCGTCACCTCCGGCCAGCGGACGCCGGCAAGGCTGCCGAGCAGCCAGAACATCACGCTGCGCGCCTGTTCGGCATTGGCAGACGTCGAGACGATGTAGGAGGTCAGCGCATTGAACAATTGCGAGGCGGCAACGCCGGCCAGAATGGTCCGGTCCGCCGTCTGGCGTCCGCTCGACAGCATCACCACGAAGACAAAGGCGATCAGCGCGCCGACAAAGGCTCCGGCGGAAAGCGAGATCGCGCCCGCGCCAAACCCGAGCAGCATGACGCTGACCGCACCGGTCGATGCTCCAGCCGAAATGCCGAGAACATAGGGTTCGGCCAGCGAGTTCCGCAGCAGCGACTGCAGGATCGCCCCCGACAGCGCCAGCCCGGCGCCGCAAAATGCCGCGACAAGTGAGCGCGACAGGCGATAATCCCAGATCACCGCTTCCTGAATGCGCGGCAAGGCCACGGCCGTAAAGCCGAGCCGGTTCGTCACCGCCGCAATCGTCGTCTCCATGGGAATGGTCATCTCACCGATCGCCACCCCGGCAACGATGGCGACGAGAAGCGCTGAGAGCACCAGGAACACGCCTGCGGCACCCAGCGCCCAGCGTCCGATACGGGATCGCGTCACTTGGGGCGCCTGGGCAGGTCGGGCAAATTCGGCTCATCGACGATGGCGGAAACAGGGAAAGATATCATCTCCCGCCGCACCCTAATTCGCAAGGCCGAAGGACTGGATGCCCCGGGCGAGCGTCTCGATGCCCTCGATCGTGCGGATCGTCGGGTTCATCGACTGGGCGTCCATCATCACGAAACGCTTCTTTCTCACCGCATCCAGCTGGCGGACGACGGGATCAGTCTCGAGAAACTTGATCTTCACGGCAGGATCATCCGCGGCATAGCGGCGACGGTCCATGGTGGCGACGACGATGACGGAGGGGTTGGCCTCAGCAATCGTTTCCCAGCCGACCAGCGGCCATTCTTCTTCCGTCGTCACCACATTGCGGGCGCCGATCGTCTCAAGGATATAAGCCGGTGCGCTGTTCTTGCCGGCTATAAAGGCATCGCCCTTGGTTTCCTTGCTGGAATACCAGAAGACGATCGGCAGGTTCTTTAGCTCAACGCCCTTGATCGATGCGACGGCTGCGGCTTCGCGCTGTTTCAGGTCTGCGATGAGGGCGGCACCCTTGTCCTCGACATCGAAGATCTTCGAAAGCTCGGTAATCTCGCGGTAGATCAGGTCCATCTTGAACAGTTCGTTGCGAACGCCGTCCCCGCCATCGACATTGGTCTTGGCGACGCAATCGGCGGGCGAGACGTAGGTGTTGATGCCGAGATCGGAAAACTGCTCACGCTTGCCGACGGATCCCATCGGCCCGACATGCCACTCGAACTCGGCAGCGACCAGATCCGGTTCGAGACTAACGACCGATTCAAAGCTTGGGTCGTTGTCGGCAAGCCGTTTGATCTTCGCATCCACCCCGGCATAGGGCGAAAGCACCGGCCCGACCCAGACCGCGGTGCCCGCCACCTTGTCGGCCAACCCGAGCGAATAAAGCACTTCGGTCATGCCCTGACCGATCGAAACGATCTTCTGGGGCGCGTTCTCGAACGTGACGGAGCGACCGCAATTCTCGATCGTCAGCGGGTAGCTGGTCGGTGCGGCAAAGGCGAATGTGGGAAGTGCCGCAACTAAGGCGGCGATAAGCCCTGATTTCATGTCCTGTCCTTTAATGATCGGAAAAAAGGGCAGGACGACCTGAAGCCGCATCGCGGCTCGACGTCAAAATGGCGCACGAGCGCATTGCTTGCGTCATAATCATCTCCCTGCCGGAACCCCTCGTCCGGTGTTGGTTGTCCATGCCACGGCAGGTCTCCTGACTTGCGGCTCGAACGCCTTCCATCGCCTTCCCGATCGGATGATCAGTGGTATCGATGGCTGGCTCGCCGCTTACAGTTGCGAGGGCAGTCGCGGACTTGGCCCGAAAGCCTCACCGCATTCCCTTTTCATCTGCGATTGCAGAACCGTAGCGCCCCAACTGATAGGGAACACGCCGGTGCTTGTCCAGAGCGATCCCCGCGCGATCTCTGCCGTTGCCGAGTGTAATAGTATAACATACCAATTTACGCAACGGTCTATTTTGGATTGGTCACGACCTTCGTGAGGCGCTCAATTCAGGGATGCTGTACATTAAATTGCGATGACATCGCCCTCACCCTACTCCTGCCTCTTTGGCCTGACAGCGCTCTGGTCTATGACCTTGCGGACAGATAGCCTGCGGGGCGATTCGCCGTCCTTCTGGTATGGGACGACCGGAAGGAGCTGAAGGAGACGAAGATGACGGATATTAAGAGCGGCTTGACCGAATTGAAACCGCAGATAACCGTGATCGGTGTCGGAGGCGGTGGCGGTAACGCGATCAACAACATGATCACGGAAAATCTCCACGGCGTGGAATTCATCGCCGCCAATACGGATGCCCAGGTTCTGGCGACATCCAAGGCGTCGCGCCGCATCCAGCTGGGTGCTCAGGTGACCGAAGGTCTCGGTGCTGGCTCGCTGCCGGATATCGGCCGCGCGGCCGCCGAAGAATCGATCGACGAAATCATGGATCATCTCGCCGGATCGCATATGTGCTTCGTCACGGCCGGCATGGGCGGCGGAACCGGAACCGGCGCTGCGCCAGCGATTGCACGCGCGGCACGCTCTGCCGGCATCCTGACGGTCGCGGTTGTCACAAAACCCTTCTCGTTCGAAGGACACCGCCGCATGAAGACGGCCAACGAGGGTATCGAAGCCCTGCGTGAAGCCGCCGATACGGTCATCGTCATTCCGAACCAGAACCTGTTTCGCATTGCCGACGCCAAGACCAGCTTT
This sequence comes from Neorhizobium sp. AL 9.2.2, assembly GCF_013317225.1. NCBI lineage: Bacteria > Pseudomonadati > Pseudomonadota > Alphaproteobacteria > Hyphomicrobiales > Rhizobiaceae > Neorhizobium > Neorhizobium sp. AL 9.2.2. The sequence continues at coordinate 365,137 of NZ_JAALXU010000003.1, read as the reverse complement.
GCCGACGCGTTCATGATCGCGGACCGCGTGCTGTTTTCGGGCGTCAGCTGCATCACCGACCTGATTGTCAAGGAAGGCCTGATCAACCTCGACTTCGCCGACGTGAAATCGGTGATGAAGGGCATGGGTCGTGCGATGATGGGAACCGGCGAAGCATCCGGCGATGGCCGCGCGCTGATCGCCGCCGAAGCTGCAATCGCCAATCCGCTGCTCGACGACATCTCGATGAAGGGCGCCAAGGGCGTGCTCATCTCGATCTCAGGCGGTACCGACATGACACTGTTCGAAGTCGATGAAGCTGCGAGCCGCATCCGTGACGAAGTCGAAGCCGAGGCCGACATCGTCGTCGGCGCGATCTTCGACAAGAACCTCGACGGCAAGTTCCGCGTGTCGGTCGTCGCAACTGGCCTCAACGGCAACCAGCAGGGGTCTTCATCCCCGACTGCGCAGTACTAAGACCAGTCTCAGCCAATAAAAAAACGCTCCGTGGACATCCGCGGAGCGTTTTTTGTTTGTCGGATCCGAAGAAATCAGCTTCTCGGCTTGAGGTTCTCAGGATCGTAGAGCGGCTTGTAACCAACCGCTGCGACTTCCACCGGGAACGCCTCGTTGAAATAATCCACCGTCAGTTTCCGGCCGACCTGGCAATGCGACCAAGGCAGATAGGCGAGCGCGATATTCTTGCCGATGGTCGGGCCGTAGGCGATCGAGGTCGTATAGGAACGCCGTCCAAGGTCGTCGATTAGAACCTCGCCCGTGTCAGGATCCATCACCGGCAGCGAGCCGACCGGATAGCGGGCGACACCGGACGCATCGACATTGTCGGTCATCAAGAGCGTGCAGAGCATCGCCGGCTGATGGTCGCGGGCCTTGTATTCGAGATGCTTCGCCTTGCCGCAAAAATGGGCTTCCTTGACCTTTGGACGGGCAAGATCCGCTTCGATCAGGTTGTACTGGGTCAGGAGATCGCCGTTCTGCAGGCGCAGGCTCTTTTCCATGCGGCGTGAGTTGGCATAGGTCTCGACGCCGAAGGCCATCACGCCGGTGGCGCGCAGCGCGTCCCAGACGGCAACGCCGTCTTCGTATTTCATATGCAGTTCCCAGCCCTGCTCGCCCACATAGGAGATGCGGAATGCCGTGACATGCTTGCCGGCGATCTCGATAGGCTTGATCGCGGCGAAGGCGAAGTTCTCGACATTAAGACCATCGGGGTCGGCCACGACCTTCTTCAGCGTCTCGCGCGCGTTCGGGCCCCAGATGCCGATGGTGATGAACTGTTCCGAGACATCGGTGATGGTGACGTCGAGGCCACGATCCTGCGCGACACGCTTCATGTAGAGCAGGTCCCGCGGGCCGGCATCGGCGCCGTTGACGAGACGGCCGCGGTCAGCCAGACGGAAGACGGTGAAATCTGCCCGCACCATGCCCTCGTCGTCGAGGAAGTGGGTGTAGATACCCTTGCCGATATTGCCGTCGCCACCGATCTTGGCCGCACACAGCCATTCGAGCAGCTCGACATGGTCGGGCCCCTCGATATCGACCATGTGGAAATGCGAGAGGTTGACGATGCCGCAATCCTCGCTCATCGCCAGATGCTCGGCATTCGACACGCGCCAGAAGTGGCGGCTGTCCCACTCGTTTTCGCGCGTCGGAACCCGGTCGCCGTATTTCTCCAGCAGATGCTCGTTGGCGGCGTAACCGTGGGCACGCTCCCAGCCGCCGAGTTCCATGAAGTAACCGCCGAGTTCCTGTTCGCGGTCGTGGAACGGCGAACGCTTGGCGCCGCGGCCCGTCGCATAGGGTTCGCGCGGATGAACGGCCGGGAAATAGATCTTCTGGGCCGCCTCAAAGGTGCGCCCCTCGATGAACTCTTCCGTCAGCTGATGCGGATAGAAGCGCGCGTAATCAATGGAGTTGTGGTCGATCTCGGTGCGGCCGTCGGTCATCCAGTCGGCGATCAGCTTGCCATAGGCCGGGCCGTCCTTGACCCAGATGGCAACGCAGTACCAGAGCCCGCGCACCTTCTGGCTTTCGCCGCAGGAGGCACCGCCGCCGGCCGACACCTGCAAGAGGCCGTTGAACGAATGCCCTTCGTTATAGCCGAGTTCGCCGAGGATCGGCGTCAGCTCGATCGCCTTTTCCAGCGGCTCGATGATCTGTTCCATGTCGAGATCGCGCTGCGACGGCGACAGCCGCGCTTCGTGCTTTTCAAGAATGTCGCGGGGATGACAGAGGCGCGGATGGGTGGTCTCGTAGTAACCCCACTCGATCTGACCACCCTCGGTCGTCTTCGGATCGCCGGTGTCGCGCATATAGGCCGAATTGCCCTGGTCGCGCAAAAGCGGATAGCCGATTTCCTTGCCGGTGCCTTCGAACTCGTTATAGGGCCCGAAAAAGGTCAGCGGATGATCGACCGGCATGACCGGCAGATCCTCGCCCGCCATTTCGGCAATCAGCCGGCCCCAGATGCCGGCGCAGACGACGACATGGTCGGCCATGATCGTGCCGCGGTGGGTGACGACGCCCTTGATGCGGCCGCCCTCGATAATCAGAGACTGCGCCGCCGTATTGCCGAATACCTTGAGCTTTCCGGCTTTTTCGGCGGCGTCCACCAGCTTGCCGGCGACTGTCTGCGAGCGCGGAATGACGAGACCGGCATCTGGATCAAACAGACCGCCCTGCACCTGATCTTCCTCGATCAGCGGGAACATCGCCTTGATCTCGGACGGCGAGACGTAATGCGCCCGGGTGCCGAAGGCCTTGGCAGAGGTCAGCTTGCGCTTGATCTCTTCCATCCAGGCATCGTCGCCGGTGCGCGCGACTTCGAGACCGCCGATGCGGGCGTAGTGCCCCATCTTCTCGTAGAAATCCACCGAATACTGGGTGGTCCAGACCGACAGGTAGTCATGGCTGGTCGTGTAGCAGAAGTCCGAGGCATGCGCGGTCGACCCGATATCGGTCGGGACCCCAGACTTGTCGATGCCGACGATATCGTCCCAGCCGCGCTCGACAAGGTGATGCGCGATCGACGCACCGACGATGCCACCGAGCCCGATGATGACGACCTTAGCCTTTTGCGGAAATTCTGCCATTGCATGCCCCAACCGAGTGAAGCCGCGATACTAGAGGGACAGACGCGACAGGTCACCTCAGATTACGACATCAAAAACTGTTGCAGCGCCACGCACGCCCGAAGAGGTATATGAGGAACTTCTTGGCCCCTTCTCCTGTTTAGCACTCGATAAAATGGTAACAGGGGCAATCACATGAAATTCAGAGCATTGAAGGCGGTGACCGCTGTCGGTCTTGCCTGCCTGATGCTGGCGGGCTGCGTCAGCGAAGGCGGCACCTACACCGAGTACCGTTCGTCCGATCGCTACGACCGGTTCAACCGTTACGACGGTCCGAACTACCGTTACCGTCATCACCGCGACCGCGATCGCCACCACGGCCGTCACGACGGCCGCCGGCCCGACCGTGACAACGATCGCCCGCATCGGGACTGGAACCGTGGCGACCGCCCGGAGCGCCCCGGCTACATCCGCAACGACCGCGACGGCCGCAATGATCGGGGTGGTCGCGATGGCCGTGACCGTTCCAGCGGTCGTGGCGGACCGGACCGTTCAGACCGCGGCTCACGCGGCGATCGCGTCGTCGTCCCGCAGAACTAAAGTGATCCGTCATCGACGTGATCTCGTACCATGTATGGCATAAACCAACGGAGGAACTATCCATGAGCATATTCAGCAAGATCAAGGACGCCATCTTCGGCCATCCTGCAGCAGCAGCACCGGCTTCGCCAACAGGCGCCGAGCCGACACCGACGTCCATGGCAACGCCAGAACCTGCTGCGACGACGGCCCCGCCGGTCGGCGGAACAGCCCAGGCTGCTCCGAAGACTGCAGGCGCACCGCCAGTCGCAACTCCAGGCTCGACCTCTGCCACGATGCAGACCGTCGATATCGCACCGGTCCTCGACGCAGCCGTCAAGAAGAGCGGCCAGAAGCTCGACTGGAAGCATTCGATCGTCGACCTGATGAAGGCCCTCGGCATGGACGCAAGCCTTTCGGAGCGCAAGGAACTGGCCGACGAACTCGGCTACACCGGCGACCAGAGCGATTCCGCCACGATGAACATGTGGCTGCACAAGGCGCTGCTGAAGAAGCTGTCCGAAAACGGCGGCAAGGTGCCTGCCGAACTTCTCGACTAATGGTTTCGGGCGCTCCACTGCGGGCGCCCGAACTTCTATCTCATGAAAACTGCTTGCGATTCCCGTCATCCGGACGGTTGAGACATGACGAAGGCCCGGCTGAGACCGGCTTCCGCGTCATGTCTCAGTAGGCGAGAGACGTACTCCAGAGAAAAATGTCCTGCTGGTCGGTATTCGTCAGTCGATCGGCATCAGTCTCCTCGACCTTCTGCGTCTCGAGCCGTGGCAATGCCTCAGCTTCTTCTTTTCGGTCACCGGCCAACTGCCTTGTCGATCCGAACAGATCGATCCCAAATATCGAAAAGCCGCCACCAATCATCACGCTCTCCATTCCTTCCCGATCTTTGATGTGTAATGTCGCGTCAGAGGGAGTCGTGAACAATATTGCCTGCGAGAACCCCGGACTAAATTTTGCCGCGCGAAGGGATAAACGTGCTCCGTTTCCGATGCCTAGGAAAAAGCCCGTTTTTGCAAGCGCAGCGCCTATCGATTTTTGATTCAACGACGTGCCGTGCGAGTTTAAGAGAGCGGCCGCGTCTAACCGAAGTGACTGACAGTGACAGCATCGAAGACGTCTGAACGGCCTGAACCAACACGATCTTCAATCGCCATTATCGGCGGCGGCGTGACCGGGGCAGCGGTCGCTTTCCATCTCGCGACGGGCCACAAGGCGGACGCCGTCGACATCACCATTTTCGAGCCGCGTGCCGAAATCGGCAGGGGCCTCGCGTACGATACGCGGGACCCGGTGCACCGGATCAACGTCCCGGCAACGCGAATGAGCATACTTCCTGGCGATCCCGAGCATTTTTCGAGATGGATGGAAACGACCGGCTCCGTTGCGGACGATGAGGCGGCATTTCGCGCCGATGGCAACGTGTTTCCGCGCCGGGGCATCTTCGGAAACTATGTCCTGTCCAACCTTCAACCTCTTTTGGCATCAGGAGCCGTCCGCCATATCTGCGCCGCGGTGACCGGCGTCGAAAAGCGGCACGACCAATGGCATGTCACCGATACCGCCGGGCAGACGCTGGTTGCGGATATCCTGGTGATCGCTGCCACCCACCCTGCTCCGGTTGCCCCACGCTCCTTGCGACGACTGGCCGAGCATCCGCGCTATGTCGCGGACCCGACAGCGCCGAACGCATTGACGCCGATCCGGGCCGACGATCGGGTCCTCGTCGTCGGCAACGGGCTGACCTCCGCGGATGTCATCGCCTCGTTGAAGCGTTGCGGGCATAGCGGCAGCATTACCGCCCTTTCGCGCCGTGGCCTGCGCTCGCGCGGACACGCCACCGTCGCGCAGGAACCATTCGGCGACTTTCTCGACCATCCCGCCACAAGCGCATCCGAGATCCTGCACCGCGTGCGGGCCGCGATCAGGGAAGCGCAGGCAGAGGGTCAGACCTGGCATGCGGTTCTCGACCAGTTGCGCTCGCAAGGCGGCGGCATCTGGAAGCATCTGCCGCTCGAGGCACGCCGCCGGATCGTGCGACACCTGCGTCCCTATTGGGACGTCCACCGCTTCCGGATTGCGCCGCAGGTGGAAGACGTGCTCGACGCGGAGGCGGCAGCCGGCAGGCTCGACATCCTCGCCGCAGGCATCGTCGACGTCAGCACCGACGGAGACATCATCGATGTCACCATCAAGCGGCGCGGGCAGGATGGTGTCGAAGTCCACCAGTTCGATGCCGTCGCGGTCACGACCGGCCCCGCCCACGGCAACGTGCTGCAGAGCCAGCAATGGCTGCGGCAACTCGGCGATCAAGGCTTTCTGCACCTCGATCCGACGGGGCTTGGTCTTTCCTGCAACGAACAGTCCAACGCGATAGACGCGGATGGCAAGTCCGAACCGAAGCTTTTCATCGCCGGACCGCTGGCACGCGGACATTTTGGCGAGTTGATGGGCTTTCCGCAGGTTGCGGAACATGCGCTGCTCGTCGCCGATTCGATTGCAGCAAACCTCTGAGCTCACCGCCATATGGAGCCGGCTGAGAGCCGGCCCCTCGGTTCACTTAAGTCAGCGGCCGGTCACGCGTATCGCGCCTGCTTCGCCAAAACTCTTCTGCACCGCCGCCATCTTGCTCTCAGTGATATCGGCGGAAACCTCGATCTCGCCCTCCAGCGGGCCATCGGTGCGCTCTCCGCCATCATGCGACGCATCGCCACCCGACGGAGCGGATCCGACCGTGTTGTCGGCACCGACGGACTGGATGAAGATATCCGGACGCGAGATACCGTGCTGCTGCACCAGATGTTCGACCGCAAGGTCTGCGGCCGCACGGGTGTCGAAAGTCGCTCGAATGGTTGTCGTGCTGTCGTCAGCCATGAAACTGTCTCCTGTTGATGATCACCAGAAGCAAACGCCTTCAAAGCCCGCTTGTTTCCCTCATGCACAGGAAGCTGGGCAGAGAGCTTGGATATTTGTCGGAAGACTGCTATGTTCTCTTTTTGTTTCCATACGATCCAGCAAACCGCACGCCCGCATGAATGTCACGGCCTCCATATCCACCCGCAAGATCATCCATGTCGACATGGATGCGTTCTATGCCTCCGTCGAGCAGCGCGACAATCCTGACCTGCGCGGCAAGCCTTTGGCTGTCGGCGGATCCGCGGCGCGCGGCGTTGTGGCGGCCGCAAGCTACGAAGCACGCGCCTTCGGCGTTCACTCCGCCATGCCCTCCGTCACGGCCAAGCGCAAATGCCCGGATCTGATCTTCGTGCCGCCGCGCTTCGAGGTCTACAAGTCGGTGTCCCGGCAAATCCGCGAGATCTTTGCGGAATACACGCCGCTGATCGAACCCCTGTCGCTCGACGAAGCCTATCTCGACGTTACCGAGAACCTGAAGGGCATGGAGATCGCCACCGAGATCGCGCTGGAGATCCGTGCCAAGATCAAGCAGGTGACGGGCCTCAACGCATCGGCCGGCATCTCCTACAACAAGTTCCTCGCCAAGATGGCAAGCGACCTCAACAAGCCGAACGGCCAGGCCGTGATCACGCCAAAGAACGGCCCGGGCTTCGTGGAATCGCTTCCGGTCAAGAAATTCCACGGCGTCGGGCCGGCGACTGCCGAGCGGATGAAGAAATACGGCATCGAGACGGGTGCCGACCTGAAATCAAAGTCGCTGCAGTTTCTCGCCGAGAGCTTCGGCAAATCCGGACCCTATTTCTACGGCATCGCCCGCGGCATCGACGAGCGCCAGGTACGTCCCGACCGGATCCGTAAATCCGTCGGTGCCGAGGATACGTTCGTCGAGGATATCGACGCCCTCGACCTTGCGACCGCCGAACTGAGGCCACTTGCCGAAAAGGTCTGGCGCCACTGCGAAGCGCATCGCATTTCGGGCAAGACGGTCACCGTGAAGATCAAATATTCCGACTTCACCCAGGCGACACGCAGCCGCACGGCGTCCCTCCCCTATGCAAGCGTCGCGGAAGTGCTGGCGGCGGCATCCGGGCTCCTGGCTACCGTCTACCCTTTCCGGCGTTCGGTAAGGCTGCTGGGCGTATCCCTCTCTTCGCTGGTCGGCGCCGGGCCGGATGATGTGGAACAACCGCAGCTCGGTCTCGATTTATAATCGACAAGCACATCAAGAGCGCCGGGTAAGGACTTCGACATGAGCAATCCCACCATCCGCGTCATCGACCTCGAGACCGGCGGCAACGGACCGAACGACGTCTGCGAGATCGGCTGGCAGGATGTAACCCAAGGGGCAGACGGAAGATGGCAGGTCAACGAGGACCGCGGTGCGCTTCTGGTCAATCCCGGCCGTCCGATGTCGCCCGACACGATCGCGATCCATCACATCCTTGACAGCCATGTCGCCGACGCGCCATTCTGGAAAGATATCGCACCGACTGTCCTGCGTCCCCCGCACCGGATCGAAGCGCTTGCCGCCCATCGCGCCGCCTTCGAACAGCGATACTGTACACCGCGGCTGACGGGTGGCCTGCCCTGGATCTGCACCTGGAAATGCAGCCTGCGGGTCTGGCCCGAACTGCCGCGCTTCTCCAACCAGATGCTGCGCTACCTGCGCATGCCCGAAGGTCTGGTCCACGAGATCGGCCTGCCGGCGCATCGCGCCATGCCTGATGCCTATGTCACGGCGCACCACCTGCGCGACCTCCTCAACGAGGCATCACTCGGAGACCTCCTGGCCTGGAGCAGCGAGCCGGGTCTGCTGCCGCGCGTGCCATCAGGCGCGGATCGCGGCAAGCCCTGGGACCGGATCAGCGAAGATGCGCTTCGGGACCTCGCGGAAGACCGGGATATCGATATCCGCTTCACCGCCCGCACCGAATTGACGCGCCGCGGTGAACAACCACAGCCGCCCGTCGTTGACTCGCCGCAGGGAACGCTCCTGTAATCGGTATGGCGAAAACCGGGGTTGGACGATGAGCGAGACGTATCCTGACACACCCGACGGCAAATACTTCGTCGTCCGCGGCAGGCTCTGGCGTCGAAGCAACCCGGCACTGGACGCCGAGACGCGTCAGCGGCTGGTCTCGGACCTGATGTCTGCACGCCGGGCCGTCCGCGATGCCAAAGGCAAACCCGACGCGATGGCCGAAGCGCGCTGCCGCGTGGACGATGCGAAGGTTCAGCTTGGCGAACGCGGCCCCGTCTGGTGGGATGACGGCGAGCCCGACCTCAACCGGCATATGGCCAAGAACACGCCCTATGCGGATTGGTTCGCGCAACTGAAAGATTGATATCGCAAGCCCGCATCCCAGATCTCGGCTTTCAAAGACCCGTTCGAAACCTGACCCGGAAGGTTCAATCCCTGTGAAGACGCTTCAGCCGCTGATTCTGACAGCCCGTATCGAGGAAGGCGACAAGGCGCCGTTCGATCTCTTGCGGAAAACCCATTTCCCGCCGGACCGGAATTTTCTCGGTGCGCATCTGACGATGTTTCACCGGCTGCCGGGCGAATATACGGAGCGGATCGTCGAGCACCTCAAACGGGTCGCCGAGGCTGGGTCATCGATCAAAGCCGAGGTCAGCGGCGTCCGCCATCTCGGTGCGGGCGTCGCCTTCACGATCGGCAGTGCCGCGCTTCAGGATGTGCGAGCCCGGTTGAAGGAGGTCTTCCTACCATGGCTCGGTCCGCAGGATATGCAGAAATGGCAGCCGCATATCACGATCCAGAACAAGGTATCGAAGGACCGGGCCGACCGGCTGTATCAGGAGCTTCGTGCGGAGTTTCAGCCATACACAATCGAGATTACAGGTGTTGATCTGTGGAAATACCTCGATGGACCCTGGCAGCATGAAACCTCCGCGATATTTGCGGAAGATCGAGACGCCGTTGTTTCCGGTCGCGATCAAAGAGAGCGTGCCGGCGTCCAAAGCCATATCAAGGAATGAAAACTAATGCCCGGAGCGTTCAAATCTATCTTCGTCCTCGCCTTCGATCTCGATGAGAGAGGGCAGACCGTTCCGGCGTTCGCGGTAAGGGAAGCACAAGACGAGACAACTGCGATCGATGAGGCCCGCAAACTCGGCGATCGACATGCCGGAGCCGTCGTCTGGAAGCGCGAGGCATCGCCAGCTGTCGGGGAGGAAGGCGAACCGGTAATTATCTTTCAAACCGGAACGATCGGCGATTTCAACTGAGACGCCAGCCCGTCTTCGCGGGCCGCGGAAGAATGGCGGACGGTTGCCCGTCCGCCATGATGGTTACATCTGAACCTTGGCATTGTCGCCCATGTCGGGCTTCGAACTGGAAACGGCGGCTGCTGCCATCTTGATGTAGCTGATGACTGTGCCAGGGCTATCCCAGTATTCCGCTGCTGACGGCGTGATCTTCAGGACGCGGATCGAAGGATCCTCGGGGCTGTCCCACCAGGCCTTTGCCGGTGTCGCCCAGAGGTCGCGGATCTTCTCGCGATCGTTCTGCACTTCCGCCGTCGCCGAAATGGACACATATTTCTGGCCCTTGGAATCGGCAAACGCCAGGCAAACGTTCGGGTAGCGCGCGATTTCCTCGTCCTTGTGGCTTGCCACATCCGTCAGAAAGTAGAACGCATTCTCAAGACGCTCAGCATAGGCGGCCATCGGCCGTGCCCGCAGATCCGTACCCGACTGGGTCGTGAGCATGCAAAATCCGATCTTCTCCGCAAGGTCCCAGACCTTCTCGTGTTCGTCTTCGATGTGAGCCATGCGATTTCTCCTTTTGATGACGCGGGTCAACTGGCGAGCTTGGCTTCTGTTCCAGACCCGCCGATATCTTGCACCGGAAACGTGCAGCGGCAGGAACAGGATGACCGGGGCGCCGTTAATCTAACTCAAGGTCCGATCTCGTGAGCGCCTGCAACGGCGCTTGAACGAGGTTGAGGCGACTTGGCAGACACTGACGAAACGGGAAGGAACCGGTTCATGACCGATCAGGAAACCTCGACCAAGAAACTCGCGATGAAGTATCTCGAACTCGGCGGCACACGCCGCGCGAAGCTCGATGACAACATCGCCGACGTCCGCAAGTGGGATGACGAACCGGCCGAGGCAGACGAGTTCTGGAAGACGCAGATCGAACCGCTCGAAGCCGCGCGCCTTCGAGAAGTTGAAACCCATCTGCCGACCATCAACTCCGACTGACGACGCCTACCCAATACCGTGGAGTTCGGGCATAGTGCGATGAAGAAGCGACCTACACGCGCGTATCTCGGATATGTCAGACATGGCAGGCACTGAAACCAGTCTTCTCGCATCGCTGCCGAACGGGTTCCGTGCGGCAGTGATCGGGGCAAGCGGCGGTATCGGTTCCGCGATCTGCGAGTGTCTGCAAAACGAGCCGCATCTCGGCGAACTGATCGCCTTTTCCCGCAGCCGCGACGGTCTGGACTTCGCCGACGAGACGAGCGTGGCGGACGCTGCAGGCTCGATCTCGGCAAAGCCGATCCACCTCCTCATTTGCGCCACCGGCATCCTGACGACCGATGGCCGCGGCCCGGAAAAGTCTCTGCGGCAGCTCGATCCCGAAACGATGATGGCCCAGTTCCGCACCAACGCCGTCGGCCCCGCCCTTGTCGCGAAACACTTTCTGCCACTGTTTGATCGCGAAACCCGCTCGATCGCGGCATTCCTGTCGGCCCGTGTCGGATCGATCGGCGACAACCGCCTCGGCGGCTGGGTGTCCTACAGATCCGCCAAGGCGGCGCTCAACCAGATCGTCCGCACCGTCGCGATCGAGTACAGCCGCACCCACCCGGCAGCGGTCATCACCGCGATCCATCCGGGCACGGTCCGCACGGGTCTCTCAGACCCCTATTCACGCGGTCACAACACGGTCAACCCGGAACAGGCGGCAGCGTCGATCCTCTCAACGCTCAACAGTCTCGCCCCGGAAAATTCCGGCTCCTTCGTCGCCTATGATGGAAGCAGTATTCCCTGGTAAGATAGAGCGGTCAGGGTTTAGCTGATGCCGCGCGCTCCGCGACGCGCTGCCGGATTCTCGCGGCCATCGCCGGATCGACCGGGTTGTAGACCATCATGCCGAGATCCGGCCGACCGTCGACGGAGAATGCGGAATATTCCAGCTCGACCGTGCCGAGATCCGGATGTTCGATCCGCTTCAGGCCATCGCTTTGAAGCCTCACGTCGTTTTCACCCCAGAATGCCGCAAATTCCGGACTGGACTTCGAGAGCTCGTCGACGAGATCCGAAACCTCCGACATTGCGCCGGCCCGCGCGGCATCGGCGCGAAAGGCGCCGACGACAAACCGGGCGAGCCCTTCCCAGTCATGTTGCTTGGCGCGGAGCGACGGGCTCGAGAAAATCTGTCGCAGGAGGTTTCGCTGGCCTTCGGGCAGTTTCCCGTAGTCGGTCAGAACCACGGCCGCCGCCGCATTCCACGCCACCACGTCCCATGTCGCGGTCTTGACGAAAGCGGGGCTCGCATCGAGCGTATCGAGCAAACGCTGGAGCCGTGGCGTAATCCCGTCCGTAGACTTGTAGCGAACCTCCGGCGGCCGTCCGAGACCGAGCATGAAAAGGTGTTCGCGTTCCGGCTCCGTCAGCATCAACCCAGAAGCGATCCGGTTCAGGACGTCCGCCGAGGGCGCGCCGCCGCGGCCCTGCTCGAGCCACGTGTACCAGGTGGGACTGATATTGGCGCGTTGAGCGACCTCTTCGCGGCGCAGACCCGGCGTCCGCCGTCTTCCCGAAAACCCGAAGGCAGCAGGGTCGAGCCTCGTGCGGCGATCTTTCAGAAACGCTGCCAATGAATTCGGCGTGATGTCCGGCATCGATACCCTGTTAGCAATTATACCCTGATACGGTCACTACTTTAACGGAATAACAAGAGCGCAGATAGTCCCGGTGTGAAAGCAACTGGAGAATGACAATGCGTGTGTTTCTCACCGGAGCCACGGGCTTCATCGGCTCGGCACTGGTTCCTGAACTTCTCGACGCGGGCCACGAAGTCATCGGCATGACCCGCTCGCAGGCAGGCGTCGAAAAGCTGATCGCATCAGGGGTCGAGCCACATCTGGCGACGCTCGAAGACCTCGAAAGCATAGAACGCGGCGCCCGGAATGCGGATGCCGTCATCCATACGGCGTTCGACCACAATTTCGAACGGTTCGCCGAGAATTGCGAAAAGGACCGGCGGGTCATCGAAGCGCTGGGATCAGCCCTTGCCGGTTCCGAACGCCCGCTGCTGATCACCTCGAGCATCGCGATGGGCGCGCGCGGCAAAGGCGAGCTCGCTGTCGAAGACGTCTTCGATACGGATCACCCAAACCCGCGCATTGCTTCTGAGCGCGCTGGAAACCGGCTTCTGGACGGAGGGATCAACGTCTCCGTGCTCCGTCTGCCGCAGGTGCACAACACGTTCAAGCAGGGCCTCATCTCGCCGCTCCTCGACATTGCCAGAGCAAAAGGCGTTTCAGCTTACGTGGGGGACGGAACGAACCGCTGGTCGGCCGGTCACCTTGGCGATGTTGCGCGCCTCTACCGCCTTGCCATCGAGAAAGCGGAACCAGGTGCGCGCTATCACGCGGTCGGAGATGAAGGCGTGGAGATGCGCCTCATCGCCGAAGCGCTGGGTCGCGGCTTGAATGCCCCTGTTGTTTCCATCTCAGCCGACGAGGCTTCGGAGCATTTTGGCGCGATGGCACGGTTCGTCGGTCTGGACATGAGGGCGTCGAGCGCGAAGACACAAGCAAAGCTCGACTGGCACCCGACCGGCCCGACGCTGATCTCCGACCTCGATGCGATGGTCTATTGATGGGCTAGCGAGCAATGCGCGCCGGCGCCTCACTGGATGAGGAGGACCGCAAGCGACAGGGCGAGCGCCGGAAGCATGACGACGGCGCCCAGCTTGAGAAAGCTCAGGGCGCCGATGTGCAACCCTTCGCGCTTTAGCGCCGTCAGCCACAGAATGGTCGCGAGCGACCCGGTGACCGAGAGGTTGGGGCCGAGATCGACGCCAATCAGAACGGCGCCGGCAATCTTGTCGGACACATGCGCCAGTTCCACGGCGCTTCCCGCAACGAGGCCGGCCGGCAGGTTGTTGACGAGGTTGGAGCCGAGCGCCACGACCGTACCGGCGATCGCTGCCGTCTGGGCGGGATAAAGCGAGGCATTCTGGGTCAGCTGATGCGCCAATGCATCGATCAGGCCCGTCCGGTTCAGGGCCTCGACCACGACGAACAGGCCGGCCACCAACGGCAGCACGCTCCAGGACACGCCCTTCAGCGTTTCGACAGGGCCCTGCCGGGTGATCGCGAGAACAGCCGCCGTCGCGATGCAGCCGGCCACAAAGGTGGGCAACCCGAGATCGAAATGCAGCGCCGATGCTCCGAGCAGCAGGACCGCCGTCGCGCACAAGGCAATCCCCGTCAGCCTTGCGCTATGCGACAGCGGCACGCTTTCAACCACGGGGGACACGCTGTCGGCCGCGATGGTCGAGCGCTGCGTCCAATAAAGCGCGATAAACGTCACGACGATTGAGACGATTGAGGGAAGACCGAACGTGGCGAGCCAGCGCGACAGAGGCGGCATCGTTCCGCCGCCGAAGATCACCAGATTGGCCGGGTTGGAGATGGGCAGCACGAAGCTTGCGGCATTGGCGATGAAGGCGCAGATGAGAAGATAGGGCATCGGATCCTTCACCTTTGCCGTGCGGCACGCCGCATAAACGGCAGGCGTCAGCACGACCGCGGTCGCATCGTTCGAAAGGAACGCGGTGACGACGATGCCGACCCCATAGATCAGGACGAACAATCGCTTCGGCGAGCCTTTTGCATAGGCGGTCGCAATCGATGCCAGCCAGTCGAACAGCCCTTCCCGTCTGGCAAGTTCCGATAAGAGCATCATGCCGATCAGGAACAAGTAGACGTCGAGACCCTTGGCGACGCCGGCCCAGGCATCCCAGGGGGCGATCAGGCCCAACGCCAGAAGCAGCGATGCGCCAAGCACGGCCCATATCGCTTCCGGCCAGGCAAACGGCCGGGTAATGACGCCGAGCGCTGTCAGGCCGGCGATGCTCCAGGTCATGGTCAATGCGTTCATGGATGGTCCAACCGAAACGATTATGGTGCGACAGGGATCTCGCGATCGTCTCCTGCCTTGTTCGCACCTTTTTGGGAAGGGGCAATGCTCTTGCGCCCGGCGAGAAAGGCGGCAACGGCAAGCGCTGCAACGCCGCCATGCACCCAGTAGGCAAGCGCATAGCCGCCGACATCCGTCAGCCAGCCCGCCACCACGTTGCTCAGCGATGCGCCGATGCCCTGAACGGTCATGACCGCAGCCAATCCGACATTGAAACGACCGGTTCCCGTAAGGATCCGTTCCGCAGCAATCGGGGTTGCGATACCGATCAGGCCTGCGCCAACTCCATCGAGGATCTGCACCGGATAGATCACAGCGAAATTGCTGAAGGAGCCTGCGATCGCACCGCGGATCGGCAGTGCAAGCAGCGCGATGAGGAAGACCGTCGCCAGCCCGAACCGCCGGATCAGGAAAGGCGCCGCTAAAGCCATGACGATCATCGACAGCTGCGACACGCCGGTCGTCACCGCCGTCGTCTGAAACGGCGTCCCGAGATGGATCGAGAAGTCCTGGGCAATGAGGCGGCTGATCGGCGCGTTGCCGAAGTGGAAGATCATCAGCGTCACGGCAAGCAGGATCAGCCCCTTGCTGCCCACTAGGACGGAATAGCCGGAGGGACCCGGCGCTCCATCGTCATGCGCCAGACCGCGCGCCGCGTTGTGATTGATACGCTCCGGGTCGATCGCAAGCGCTGCCAGAATGGCGGCGACCGCCGTGACGATCATCAATCCGATAACACCGCTGACGCCGAAGTAGACCGTCGCTAAATAGATGCCAGCGAGCGAGACGACGTTGCCGAGATGGTTCCAGAATTCGTTTCGCGACACCTGACGGGAAAACGCCTTTTCGCCGACGAGGCCAAGCGTCAGCCCCATCAGCGCCGGACCGACGACGGCGCCAACGATGGCGGTTGCCGACTGACCGCCGAACACCGATGCGTTTCCGGGGCTGGCAAGCGTCCACAAGGCTGCCGCCGTCACCAGGATCACCGGGATGATGATGAGCGTGCGTTTACGCTTGGAGGCGTCCACCCATGCGCCGAACAGCGGCGTGGCGATCATTCCGAGTACACCGCCAAGCGTGGCGATGAAGCCGAGCGTCATCGGCGACCACCCGTGGGTGGCGAGAAACCCGTCGAGAAACGGTCCAAGCCCGTCGCGGGCGTCGGCGAGAAAGAAGTTGAGGACGGCAAGTGCCACCAGGGATCGATCAGTCGGGCCTGTCTGTAGGGTGGATCGCATGCCAGCCTCGCTTCATCATGCTACATGCTTGAAAATTGTGGCGTCCAACGCCGGTGGCGGACGCGGGGTTCCAGCGTGCCCGAAAGAAGATCGGGCAACGCTTTCCCGTTACAACCCTGCCGTCAGGGCTCCGCCACCAGGTTTTGCAACCAGGGCTTTACCCTTTTGGCGCAGGGGGTGTCGGCATATCACCGCGCGGGCCGTCATGCGGAGGGTCGCCGGCCGGGCCATGAGGCGGAGGGCCGCCCGCCGGTCCGTGACGCGGAGGGCCGCCGGCCGGGCCGAGCGCTTCCATGCTGCCGTCCTGGCGAACGATATAGGTCGCGTGCAGGAAGCCGTTGTCGAAGCGACCCTGGACACTGACGTCTTCGTTGAGATCGACAAGCTTGCCGTCGTCACCCGATGGCCCGGTTTCAACCAGTGCCCGTCCGCTGTCGTCCTGAACGACGAACTTGTTGCCGAATACCTCGGCTACCGTCCCCTTAACCGTCACCAGGCTGTCCTCCTTGACGGCGGAGATGGCGACCGGGTTCATGGGCGCAAGCTCGACGCTCGGCCCGGTCAGCTTCATTGCGCCGGCTCCGGCCGCGGCCCCGATGGCAAGGATCGCCAAGGCCGTGACGCCGAAGGTTGCCATACGCCGGTTGCCGGTCTTGTGCGGGGGCTTGGGTGCATGCGGCTTGTCGGCCGAACCATCCTTCTGATCGACGGTCGTGTTGTTGTCCGAAATTGACATGGTCTTCTCCTGTTTTGGTATGCCAGGAGAGATTTATCAGCCGACGACCGATAACAGCCTGAACCTTGTGGTTCAGTTTGAGTTAAGCCTTGCCGCCATAGGACAGCGTCTCTCCACCACGGCAAACGGGTTGCACATGCGCGTACTTCTGGTCGAAGACGACACCGATCTTTCCAAACGCATCGCAGCCAGCCTGCGGGCCGAAAGTTTTGTCGTGGACATTGCAAAGAACGGCGAGGATGCCGAGCACGCAGGCCTGATCGAACTCTACGACGTTGCCATTCTCGATCTGGGCCTACCGAAGATCGATGGCGTGTCGGTTCTGAAATCGTGGCGGGCCGCGGGCCGCACCCTCCCCGTCCTGATCCTGACCGCGCGCGACGGATGGCCGGACAAGGTCGAGAGCTTCAAGGCGGGCGCCGACGATTTCCTCACCAAGCCGTTCAAGATCGAGGAACTGGTGCTGCGCATGCGCGCCCTCGTCCGCCGCGCCACGGGCCATGCATCCTCCAAAATCCTCTGCGGTCCCCTGGAGTTCGACGCCCAGCTCGGCACCTTCCAGTTCAATGGCCTATCGCTGAAGCTGACCGCGCTGGAATGGCGCGTGCTCTCTTGCCTGATCCTGCGCAAGGACGTCATCGTCGATCGGCGCGAGCTGATCGAGCGCGTCTACGAAGGCGATGCCGAGGTCGATTCCAATTCGATAGAGGTGATCGTCGCGCGCCTGCGCCGCAAGATCGGCGCGGAACTGATCGAAACCGTTCGCGGCCGCGGCTACATGCTGACGGCAGCGCCATGAGCGGGCTCAACCTATCCGGCCAGGCGTCGATCGCCCGGCGGCTCGCCGGCTTTTCCATCATCTTCGTGACGGCGACGGTGATCGTCGCATCCGTCATTCTCTACCTGATCGTGGCGGGCGTGGTGAGGGAGCAGATCGATCAGCGGCTCGACACCCAGATCGAGGGATTGCGAAATGCACTGACCACCGACAGTGCCGGCGACGTCGTCCTCTCTGCAGACCTCGACGGCCCGCCATTCGATCGTCCGCGCTCCGGTTGGTACTGGCAGGTGTTCGACGATCGGACCCGCATAACCTCCCGCTCGCTGGCCGAGGAAACCCTGGAAAGCCCGCCTCGCCCTTTCGACTGGCGCCACGCGGCGAAGCCCAAGCCACTTCCGGCCGATCGTGTCGCCTTCCGCGACGAGACACTGTATCTGCGCACGCTGGAAACAATGGTCGGAGATCGGACGGTCGAAATCATTGCATCGGCGCCGCAATCCGCCCTGAGCGCACCCGCCCGACGGGCATTGCTTTGGCTGGTTCCTGCGATGCTTCTTTTGGGTGGCGTTCTCGTCGGCGGCATCCTGCTGCAAGTCCGCTACGGGCTTCGACCGCTGAGACAACTGACGTCAGACATCGCATCCATTTCCGCTGGCGGGCTGCCGCGGTTGCCGGATCAGGACGTCGAGGAGTTGCAGCCCGCATCCCGCGAGATCAACCGCCTCGTGGACAAGAATGCCGAGAGGCTCGCCGAAACGCGCCTGCATTTCGCAAACCTCGCGCACGGCCTGAAGACTCCAGTCGCAAGCCTGCAACTGGCCCTCGATGACGCCAACGATCCGACCAACGAGATGCGCGATCTGGTCGACAGGATCGACCAGCGCATCCGCCACCATCTCGCCCGTGCCCGCAAGACTGCCTCCAGCGGCACCGTTTCGGCAACGCAAGTGAACCCCCGCATAGACGATCTTGTGCTCGTCATGTCGCGCATCCACGCTGACCGGGGCATCTCGGTGCAATGCACGATCGAGCCGCAAATTTCGGTTGCCTGTGCGGCCGAGGATTTCGACGAGATCGTCGGCAATCTCCTAGACAACGCGTTCAAATGGGCTGGCAGCCTTGTCGCGATCGATGCCCGCACGGACGGACGCTCGATCGTCATCACGCTCGAAGACGATGGCCCCGGCATCTCCGACGATACGATCGAGAAGGCATTTCTGCCGGGTGTGCGGATGGATGAGACGGTCGCTGGAGATGGGTTCGGCCTGACGATCGCCAACGAACTCGCACGGCTCTATGGCGGAAAAATTGCGCTTCGCAATCAAGGCGGTAAGGGATTGCGCCAAACCATCACATTGCCGAAAGCGGCTGTCGGGACGTCAACCGTTCCAGCCTGAATCGTCCTCTCCCCCGACCCCTGGAACAACAATGGCCGCCCCGTTTCCGGAGCGGCCATTGTTTTAAACGTCTCGACATTCACCCGGCCTGCTGAGACGCAGGCTCCAGATGCTGCCCGCCTCAGTGAGCCGCGACGAGCTTCGTCACGTGCATCTTATGCATTTCAAGCTTCGGCAGAGTCTTGGCCGCGAACTCCTTGACCGCTGCATCGTCACCGCCCTTGGCATAGGTCGCAAACAAGCTGACCGCTTCCATATGCGCTGTTGCCTGCATGTCGATATACAGCGGCTCGAAGTCCTGGTCAGAAGCACCCTTCAGCATTTCAAGCATGGCCGCGTGCTTTGGCGACATAACCGGTGCCTCGTCTCCGAGCTTGGCCGCCTTTTTGAGTTCTTCGCCCGCCATCGTATGATCCTTGATCATCTCTGACGCGAACTTCTTCACGTCGGCATCCTTGGCCTTTTGTTCGGCGAGCTTGCTCGACTCGATCTCGAAGGCGTTGGAGCTGGTGACGGCTTTGACGAAGGAAGCCTTGTCGACGTTGAACGCGGCAGCGGCTTTGTCGGCGCTGGCGGGCTGTGCCGCAAAGCTTGCCGAGGACATCAAAAGCGAGAGCGATACGAGCGAGGCTGAAATCATCTTGTTCATAGGGGCTCTCCTTACTTGGCTTTGTCGAAGGCTGCGGTGAGATCGGCGACCGCGAGATCCAGTGCCTGCTTGGCTTCCGGAACGACCTTGCCCATGCCGAAGAACTCGTGTGTCACGCCGTTATAGGTCTTGGTATTCACCGGAACGCCGGCGTCCTTGAGCTTGGACGCATAGGTTTCACCGTCGGACCGCAGCGGATCGATCTGGGCGAGGATCACGGTTGCCGGAGCAACGCCTGCAAGGTCCGAGCGACCGTTGAGGTTAATGCGCGGGTCCTTGGTCTCATCCATGGACGTGACCGTGTTCTTGACGAACCATTCCATATCGGCCTTGCCGAGCGGCTTGGCATTGGCATTTTCCTTGTAGGACGACGTTTCCATGTCGTTGCCGGCGACCGGATAGACGAGAAGCTGGTGAACCGGCTGCTTCGCCTTCATCTCCTTGGCCATCAGGGCGACGTTGGCCGCGAGGTTGCCTCCGGCGCTTTCGCCCGCAACCGCGATCTTGTCGGAGTTGCCGTTCATGTCGTGAATGTTCTCGACAACCCACTTATACGCCGTCCAGGCATCGTTATGAGCAGCCGGGAACTTGTGCTCCGGCGCATGACGGTACTCAACCGATACCACGATGGCTTTTGCGCCGAGCGAAAGGGCACGCGGTGCGCCGTCATAGACGTTGATGTCGGCAACCACCCAGCCACCGCCGTGATAGTAGACGACGACGGGGAACGGACCCTTGCCGGCCGGCATGTAGACGCGCGCGGCGATTCCGCCTTCAGCCGTCGGAATGGTGATGTCCTTGGTGGTCGCCTGCGCTTCGGGATTGGACGACAGGCGCTTTTCCCACTGGACAGCCTTCGCAGCATCGGCAGGGCTTGCCTGTGTGCGGGCTTCCGGAACGCTCAAGCTCGAGAACGGCTTGGCGTCTAGCGCACCAAGCTTGTCGAGCACCGCCTGCATATCTGTGGTGGGTTTTGCCATCTCCTGCGCAAACGACGGGGCGGCAAGCGGGGCGGCCATTACCAGTGCGAGAGGAAGTGCTTTCGCAAACATTGAGGACTTCATGTTGGGTCTCCGGTTTAGATGGCTAGCTAACCGGGACGAGGGCCTTATGTTCCAGATAATGCTGTTTTTTCAGATGCTAATCTACAGATGCTGATTTTCGGCGGACACCGCTTGCCGGGTGCAGCGACGGCGAGTAGCGGCCAAAACCGACAGGCGACCGTTGCCGGCCGCCTGCGATAGTTGTCAGATAGAATTACTGGTGGGCGGCGTTATTCCAGAGCCATCCATCGGATGTTCCCAATCGAACGACTTCCGTTTTCGATCAGGTGCGGATCGTAAAATCGACGTCGACGCTTGCCTTGATCGCGTTGGAATACGGGCAGATGTCGTGGGTGACTTCGACGAGCTTCTGTGCGTCGGCTTCCGACATACCCGGCAGATAAACATCCAGGGCAGCGGTGATGCCAAAGCCGCCTTCCGAGCGCGGGCCAATGCCGACGGTTGCATCAACGGTCGAACCATCCGGAACCTTGGTCTTCAGCTGCGTAGCGCCGACGCGCAGGGCGCCGAGGAAGCAGGCCGAATATCCAAGCGCAAACAGCTTCTCCGGATTGGCGCCATCACCGCCGGGGCCACCGAGTTCCTTCGGCACGACCAGCTGCAGTTCCAGCGTCCCGTCGGAAAGCGCCGTCTTGCCGTCACGGCCACCGCCGGATGCAGTTGCGCTGGTCTTGTACTTCGCGTCGACAGACATAGTCTTCTCCTGGGTTGGGGCGGATGAATTTTCTTAATTCGCAACTCAATTGCACGCCATTGATATCGCGCTCTGCAGCGCCTGTCAATTGCTTGCAATTACCTTGCGCACAATATAGATTGCGCGAATGACAGATATCCCTGAAAAACCGGCATCGGTTGAACTCGACCAAATGCTGTGCTTCGCCGTCTATAGAGCCGAACAGGCCTTCAACCGGGTCTACCGGACTGCGCTGGCGCCGACGGGGCTGACCTATCCGCAGTTTCTCACGATGAAGCTTCTGTGGAGCGAGGGCAGCCTTTCCGTGGGCGAGATCTCGCAAAGGCTCGGCGTCGATTCCGGCACGACCACGCCATTGATCAAGCGGCTTTCGCTGATGGGTCTCGTGACAAAGATGCGCAGGGACGACGACGAGCGCCGCGTCGATATCTACCTGACGGAAAAAGGCCGCGCCCTGCAGGAGAAGTCGGACGCCGTGACGAAGTGCATCGTTGATGCCGTCGGCATGGATCAGCCTCAAGTCAACGCGACCTTGGCGACCATAAACGCTCTCAGCGCGAAACTGAGTGGAACCACGTCCGACCTCTAAGGACGCAGGCGCACGACACCCTCCTCAAAACAGGCTCACGGGATCGTGCCCTTCCCGGATCCGTCAACTGTCTCATCTACGTCCTCGCCGGACACGATCGACAGGAGGATGTCATGTCGGACACCAATTCACTGCCGCCACCGCCCGACCTTTGCGAGACGGTCTTTTCTGCCTGCGAGGACAAAGCCGGCCTTCCCCTCAGTAAGATGATCATTCTCGGCATGCTTGCCGGCATTTACATCGGCTTCGGTGGACTGTTTGCGACGGTGGCACTGGCTGGCGCCGACAGCCTTCCCTTCGGCGTCGCGCAGATCCTCGCCGGCACGGTGTTTTCGCTCGGTCTCGCACTGGTGATGGTCGCCGGCGCAGAATTGTTCACCGGCAACACACTGATGATCGGTCCGGTGGTTGCCGGACGGATCCCCGCTGGCCGGGCGGCGGGGGCGTTGACGACTGTCTATCTGGCCAACTTCGCCGGTTCGATTGCGCTCGCTGTCGTCGCGGTTTTCGCCGGCTTGCATGAGGCCGGCGACGGAGCGGTCGGTCGCGCGGCATTCGAGCTTGCTGAAACGAAGACTGCCAAGGGGTTCGCAACAACGCTTGCAAGCGGCATCCTTGCCAACAAGCTTGTCTGTCTCGGTGTCTGGCTGGCCTATGCGGGCCATACGGTCACGCAGAAGATTTTCGGTCTGCTTCTGCCGGTCGCAGCATTTGTCGCGGCAGGCTTCGAACACTCCATCGCCAACATGTATCTGCTGACCTATGCCACTCTCGTCCAGGGCATGCTTGAACCCTCGACGGCGCTGTTGGACATCAGCGACATCTTCGGCAACTTGCTGCCGGCAACGATCGGGAATGTGATCGGCGGAGCCTTCGTGGCCCTCGCCTATTCTGCGGCTTACGGAAAGCCGGCTAAGAAGTGACCTCGGCTCAGAGGGTCTTGAGCAGTCTCAAAAGAGCAAGCATTTCCAGAGGGCTGCGACGCTTGAAGGCGATGTAGGTCGGCTCTTCGGCGCCATGGAACCGGCGCTTGAATGCCGCCTGTCCCTGCAGGTTGAAGATCCTCTTGTTGATGGCCGGCGACTTGTAGGCATATTCGAACCTGCCGCGCCAGAACGCGCTTTCCGCAAACCCGCTTGTCGTGATCGCCGCAAGGGGCGAAAGCCCAAGCGTCACCAGCGACCTGCCCTCTTCCCTGAAGCGGTCCGTCGCGAACTTCGTCAGACCGATCTCGGCATGCGGAGTCGTCCCCGTCTTCTTCCGCTTGAACGTGGACGTGTATCCCGTCACCTGCCCCGCATCGAAAATCGGATCGAAATCGAGCACGGCGATGGTTTCGCCTTGCGGATCGAGGATGAGGAACCGGCGCATATGCGCCGACAGCTCGGCTTTGAACGGCCTGTTCAGGAAACACATTTCCCGCCGACGGACGATGCGGCCAGCGCGCCATTCTTCGGAAACGGCCTTGATCTGGTCGGGCCTGGCCAGACTGCCGTCACACTCAACAATCCGGTAACCGTTCTTCAGCAGCCACCGCTCGGAATAGCGGACCGTCTCGTTCTTCTTTCCGGCAAACGAATGCTCGTTGAGCACGAGACGGGTATCGACGCCCATCTGATTGATCCGGTAGCCGAGCCGAGACAGTGTCTCTGCCGTCTGCCGGCCGATCTGCACGAAACAGGGACGTTCGGCCGCTGCGACGAAATCGGACACGTACCGGGCACGATCGGCCTTGTCGGCGACAGGATCGCCCAAGGCAAACATGTGCCCCATCTTCGTCGCGTAGGCGATATATCCCTTGTCGTCGCCAAAGTGGCTGAGGTTCTTCTGAACCGCCGTCGAATACGCCAGCGAGAAGTCGCCGTGTTGCCGGCAAAGCTCCATCCTGCGTTCATCTGACAACTGAGCGGACGCGAGATGCGGAAGGCCACGGTCAAGAACCGAGTCGATGTACCCGCGGAGGCCTGCCATACGATTTTCCTCAAAGTCGATGTCCGCACTTTTGGCACGCGCGTCTTACGGTACATAGAGATATTCTAAACTGGGAGGGCATCTCCCCGCTGTTTCAGGATTGGGTGTTGCAGCAGCGCATGTTTTTCAGCATTGTCTGGCCATGAATCTGCCCGCTGAGCCTCTCCAAATCGAAGATGTCGTGGTCATTGGTGCCGGGCTTTCTGGAATGACCGCCGCCTGTGAGCTGGGAAGGCGCGGCATCCGCGCCCGAATCATTGCCCGTGAAGAGCAGGTCGGATCGACCTGGCGCAAGCGCCATCCGCAGCTCTCTCTCAACACACATCGCGACATTTCCCACATGCCGGGGCTGCAATACCCGAGCGGAACCTCGGCTTTTCCCAAACGGGACGTTGTTGCCGCTCATCTGGCACAGTTTGCCCGTGACAACGCCCTTGATATTGAACACGGCGTTTCGGTTGAGGCGTTGAGCAGACGCGACGGCGTCTTCCATCTTGCAACATCCGCCGGTCCGGTTTTGTGCCGCAACGTCGTGGTCGCCACAGGACGCGATGGCGATCCGTGGCAGCCTCTGTTCAAGGGTGCGGAAAACTTCGGCGGACAAAGCATACACGCTTGCGACTTCGGGGATGCGAAGCAGTACCGGGGAAAGCGGGTGCTGATCGTCGGCGCCGGCAATTCGGGGTTCGACATTGCCAATCACCTGGCGAAGGTCGGTCTGGCCGACTGCTGGTTTTCCGTTCGCACCGGTTCATCGGTTCTTCCCAAGCGTTTGTTCGGCGTGGCCGTCCATAAATTCTCGCCATGGCTGGCACGTCTTCCCACGCCTGTGGTCGATATCGCGATCTCGCTGACGGAACGCTTGGCCTTCGGGGATCTGACCAAGCTCGGGTTTCCCAGATCATCGCACAAGGCCGCAACGCGGCTTGCCCGCGATCATGTGGCGATCCCGGTGGATGACGGCGCTATCAAGGCCGTACGTGAAGGCCGCATCAAGGTTGTCGGCGAAGTTGTCGAATTCACGCAAGCCGGCACCGTTCTGCACAAGAACGGCGTGGTGACAGCCCCGGATGTGATCATCTACGCGACCGGTTACGGCGCGCACCATCAATCGCTTCTTGGCGAGCTGGCCATCGAGAACGGTCACGTCCCATCCCCGAGCGGCCCTGATATTCCAGGCCTCTGGTTCATCGGTATGACGCCGGGCCTTATCAGCTATTTTCACAATGCCAGAGAAGAAGCAGTCGAGATGGCCGCCGCGATGCGATCGCGCCTGGACACGGACGCGCGCTCAGGCCGTTGACACAGAGTTTTGCCAACCGGTGATGCGGCGGACAACGGCCCCCATGGAACATTTTGCCGTGCCCACCCATTCCTGACTGAGCCTCTACAGTCTTGTAGCAGCCGAATGGGAGACATCATGGACGATAACAAGAACGCTCAGGAAGCCGTCGAAGAAACGGGCAAGAAAGCGCCGGCGACATCGGATAGCCCTGCCGCCGGTCCGCACGCCAAGCCTGAATTGATGGATGAGAGCAAGACGCCTGGTACGGGCTCGTTGCCGGATACGGATGACGAGAGCGTTTCGCCGGGCGGCGGCTGAGGACCCGCGAACATAATGACAAAAAGCCCAGCGCAGGCATTGCAGGATGAAAGCGCCGAGTGGTTCGCGTCCCTTGAGCCGGTCAGGCCTCAGGACATGGTCGGCCTGTGGAGAGGCCGCGGCCACCCGTCCGGCCATCCGCTCGATGGCGTCCTTGAAAACCTGCGCTGGTTCGGAAAGCGCTTCCATCCGGACGGGCGGGCTGATGCGCTGCTGTTTGAGGGCGCACCGGGCAGGCTGGTTGCAGTCGACCCGAAAGTGTTTCCCATCCGGTGGGCGATCCGGCTTGCAAGGTTCGGCCGCACCTCGAGCGCGGTGAACCTCTTTTCCCACATACGCCCGCGCGTGCGCGCAAAATCCACCACCGCATCCCTGGAAAACAGGATGGATCGCGACGTGTTGACTGCCGCGATGGTCTACGACCAGCAACCGATTACCGACATGTTCCGGCGGATCTCCGATACAGAGATCGCGGGCAAGATGATCGTCGAAGGCGACCCACGCCGGTATTATTTCCGTCTCGAGAAAGTCGCCGATTGACCGCTGCGCAAACGGTCCTCGCCGCCTGCGATCACAACCACATTGGTCGGGCGGAACAAGGTGAACAACACAGGGTTATCTCTGCACTTCAACCCTGATGTGGAACGCCTCATGAAATCTCTCGCCATTGCCTATGTGGCTACTCTCGTTTCCTTTCTCGCAATCGACGCTGTGTGGCTCGGCCTTGTTGCCGGCAAGATGTACCGGGAAAAACTCGGCGACCTCATGCTTCCCTCTCCCAATCTCGGGATCGCTGCGATCTTCTACCTCTTCTTCGCGGTTGCGATCGTCATCCTGGCGGTAAAACCAGGTCTCGATGGAGGGTCCTTGTGGGTTGCGATCGGATGTGGCGCATTGCTCGGTCTGGCCGCCTACGGCACCTATGACATCACCAATCTCTCGACGCTGAAAAACTGGCCGGCCTCGCTTGTCGTCATCGACATGATCTGGGGAACAGTCCTGACGGGCATCGCCAGCGCCTGCGGTTACATCGCAGCCCGCTCCATGAGCTGAGCTTGATCCGCTCAGTCCGCCCCCGTACGAAGCAGCTCCGTCGTTGCTCCCTGCTTCCCAGCCATTGGAAGCAGGGGAAAGTTATGATTTATGAGCGGCCGTAGAAGACTCTTCTAGCACCTGGAACAAACGACCGGTAACCGCGTTCCTGTGCGCGCGCTGATGAAGGACGGTAAGGAATTGACGCTGGAAACCAATCCAGAGTGTCGAAATCTATTCGACGTATATGACTGGGAATCCTCAGATATCGGCCCGAAGGATCGCTGGGCCGTGGAGTTGCGGACTCTGGTGAACGTCATGCTCGGGTCGCTGCAACCGATGCTGATCGTGTGGGGCCCTTCACAGACCACGCTCTACAACGACGGCTACGCCGAAATGTGCGGCAAGCGGCACCCGGCCGCATTTGGAAAACCCTTCGGCGAACTGTGGCACGACATCTGGGATCAGGTGGAGCCGATCATTTCTGCAGCCTATGCCGGACAAGGTACGTCGATGGACGATATCGAGTTCGTCATGCATCGCAACGGCGTTCCCGAAGAAACGCATTTCGCCTTTTCCTACACGCCGGTCCGAGACCCCTGGGGAACGGTGCTGGGAATGTTCTGCGCCTGCACCGAGCAGACATCGACCGTGGCGGCACGAAACGCCGAACGGACCCTGCGGGAGCGCTTCGAGCAGGTCTTCGAGCTCAGCCCCGGCGGTATCGCCATGCTGACCGGACCCAATCACGTCTTCGAATATGCCAACGAAGTCTACTATTCGATGATCGGCAGCGGCCGCGACATCATCGGAAAGACGGTCGCCGAGGCCGTGTCGGAAGTGGTCCGCCAGGGTTACATCGACATCCTCGACAGAGTTTACCAGACGGGCGAACCCTTCGTTGCGAAAAACCTTCGGATCGAATTGAACAGAGGAACCGCCGGCGAAAAGCAGGACCGGGTCATCGATCTCGCCTATCAGCCCATGGTGGAGGACGACGGCAAGGTCATCGGCATTCTCGTTCAGGCAATCGATGTCACGGAGCTTCGAGCGGAGGAGGAAAAACAGGCACAGCTGTCGCATGAACTGGGGCACCGCCTGAAAAACCAGCTTGCAATGGTGCAGGCGATCGCATCGCAGACGCTTAGAAATTCGACAGACCTCGCCAGCGCCCGCGTCCGCCTTTCGGACCGGATCGCCGTCCTCAGCGCCGCCCACGATACCATTCTGCTGGGCGGTATGGGCGCCTCTACTGTCACGCAGCTCGTCGACAAGATGACGTCCCTTCACGACGACCCTGCAAATCCCCGCATCACCGTTACAGGCACGAATATCAAGGTCGGCTCGCGCCCTTCCCTCTCTCTCTCGTTGATCCTGCACGAACTGGCGACGAATGCAGTCAAATACGGAGCCCTTTCGCTTCCGGACGGGCGGGTCAATATCCAGTGGAAGATCGCCGGCCCGAAATCGGATCGCTTCGAACTTATCTGGACCGAGACAGGCGGGCCGCCGGTGCAACAACCCGAAAGCCCCGGTTCCGGTTTGCGTCTGATCAATGCCGGGCTTAACGGGACCGCAGACAGTACCGTCGCCTTCACATTCCAGCCTTCAGGTCTCACCTTCCGGATTGACGCAGACCTCCAGGGTTTCCAGCAGGAACATTGATGAAACATCATCCCATCCTCGTGGTCGAAGACGACGGTCTGATCCGCATGGATCTGGCGGACGTCCTCAGCGACAGCGGCTTCGATGTGGTCGAAGCCGCCAATGCCGATCAGGCGCTTGCGCTTCTGGAGGCCGGCATTCCGGTCAAGGCGATGCTGACGGATATCGACATGCCGGGATCGATGAACGGCATCAAACTCGCAAACCTGACGGCTTCGCGGTGGCCGGAATGCAGAATCATCGTCATCTCTGGACGTTTCTCGCCCGATCAGGGTAGTTTGCCGCAGGGAGCACGCTTCCTGTCGAAACCGATCTCGGAACGCCAGCTCAGCGTCGCGCTCTTCGAATTGGGATTATCTTCAACGATCTGAATGAGGTACATCGAGATCGCCCACCGCGAAAGAACCACGAGATGACAAGACCTCTGTCCAATATTGGCAACGGCCGGATGGCGAGGCTGACGGCTGAATACGACTGGTCGCCAACATCGCTGGGACCGATTTCGTCATGGTCCGAAGCGCTGACCTCTGTCATCGAAATGATGCTGGGCCAAAAGCATGCGATCTGCGTGTTCTGGGGGGAGCAACTCAACATCCTCTATAACGATGCCTACGCACCGCTTCTGGGCGCAAAGGAAGCCGGCGCCCTCGGTCAGCCTGCCAAACAGGTCTGGTCGGAAATCTGGCCGGATATCGAGCCTTTCGTCAACCAGGCGCTGTCGGGAGATGGAACCTGGGCCGAGGAACTTCCTCTGACGATGCGGCGCAACGGATACGACGAAGAGACCTTCTGGACCTTTTCCTACAGCCCGCTCTACGAGAAGGGCGAGATCAAGGGCATGATCAACATCGCCCTCGACGCAACGCCGGGAGTGCTCGCCCGCAGGAACCAGCGCGCATTGCAGCGCGAGCTGGTACACCGCGTCAAGAATACGCTTGCGGTAACAGCCGCGGTCGTTTCCTCGACGCTGCGTCAGGCAAGCAGCCTCGACCAGGCAAGGGCCACCGTCTCGGACCGGATCGCCGCGCTTGGGAGCGCGCAGGAACTTCTGCACGATTCTGCCGACAACACCCCCGTCCGGGGAATTGTCGAGGCAGCCCTCGCAGCGCATCTCGATCGACCCGATCGTGCGGTGATCTCCGGGCCGGACCTCTACGTGGCATCGCAGCAGGCGATCGGACTCTCGCTCGCGGTCTACGAACTTGCGACAAACGCCGTGAAATACGGCGCCTTATCCACAGAGACTGGGCGGATCGGAATTTCGTGGGAAGTGACTGCGGATGGGACGTTCCATTTGGTCTGGCAGGAAACCGGGGGCCCACCCGTAATGGCTCCGGCCAGGACGGGATTTGGATCACGGCTGACCAACAAGATCGTGCCCGCGTATTTTGAAGGCGAAGGCAAGACCCTCTACAACTTCGACGGCGTGCGGTTCGAGCTTCATGGCAAGATCCAGACCGGGCGCCTGAACAGCGCCCGGGAGAACGCTGCCGCCCTGGTCTGACGAGGCTTCGGCAGACGGGATTTGGCCGCGATGACGATCTCGACATAAAGTCAGGCGGGCTCAACGTCGCTCGGCGTTGCATCCACCGCACGGGTATCGACTTTGGCGACAAGCTCGCGAGGATCGAAATAGGCCCGGAACGACTTGATCTTTTCGCCATCGCTTTCGAGAACGCTGACGCCTGAATAGGCCACGGACTGCCCCTCGACAACCGCGTCACTGCGCCATTCGAGTATCGCGACGCCATCGGTTTCGACGACGTTGATGAATTCGGACTCGATCGTTGAAAACGCGGCGCGATAGGCCGTCCAGAACGTCTGTGCGGCTCCCGACTCGGCTGAATCATGGATCGACAACGGGTTGGACAGGACAGCATCGTCGCGGAACAGGCGGGCGATAGTATCGACGTCGCTGGACTTTTCCAGACGATGAAGGGCAGCGATGAAATTGTCGGCCAGTTGGGTCATATCGGTTCCTTCTTGGATCTTGCAATTGGAACCAGCACCGGACGATGATGTTCCGGACAAAGACGAAGCGCATTCCGGAGGAGGTCGTCATGACGGTCGTGCGAATGGGTGGTTGCCTCTGCGGCAAGGTGACATTCAGTGTGGCGGGCGAACCCACGCGGGTTGGGCTCTGTCACTGTACCGACTGCCGTCAGGAGAGCGGATCGGCTTTCACCTATTTCGGCATCTGGCCTGCTCATGCTTTCTTGAGTGAAGGAACGACGGCCGAACAAGGGGGACGGCGCTTCTGTCCGTCGTGCGGTTCAAGGCTTTTCGCCTGCGACGAGCACGAAGCCGAGGTCAAGCTCGGAAGCCTGCGCGACGCGCCTTCGGGTATAGTGCCGACCTACGAACTCTGGATCAAACGACGGGAGCCATGGCTTGCCGCGCTGCCGGACGCGGAGCAGTTTGACGAGGACCGACCTTAGCTCCCGGGCGGTGCCCCGCGCTTGTTGCTAGCGATCAAACCGGTCGCGCAGAAAAAGCACGGCTTGCCTCGCCTCTTCGGACGAGATCGTGTGCCCGACCTGGGGATAGAGTTTCAAAGTAACGTCGTAACCCGCGCCCCGCAGCTGGCCGGCGGCGGCAACGGATGCCACGGACGGGATCGTCTGATCCGCCTCGCCATGCATCAGAAGAACCGGTATCTTCGAGGCCGAGGCCTTGGGCGGCAGCGGCAACAGGCCGGCAATACTGACGACTGCGCCGACCTTCCAGCGCCCGGAGGACACGGCATCCAGCGCCATGATTGCACCCTGAGACACGCCGACAAAGGCGACACTTTCCAGATCACTTTTGAAACCTTCGCGTTCGACGATGCCGGCCATCAGCTTGTCGAAAGCCTTTCTGGCACCTTCGATACGATCCGGCCGCAGCACCTGATCGTCGACCGCAAACCACTGACGACCGCCGGATCGATGCGCAAACGGCGCATCCGGCGCGACGAACCGTGTGTCCATCAGGATTGACTGCCAGGAATTGCCGATGGCCGCCATGACCGAACCGGAGCCTCTGATGCCGTGCAGGAAAATCACCAGACGACGCGGTTTCGTTTGAGAGGTTTTGATGGCAACTTCTCCTTTCGCCTGATCGACAAGAGGGACGCCCGCCTCGATCGGCCCTGCAACCGGTTTTGGCGCGCGCAGGTCAGCGCGCGTTCCCGAGGCATCCACGGCATGAGCCGGGCTGGACAGAAGCGTCATCAAGAAGATGGAAGCAGATGTGAACGGGACGGCGAAGTTCAGGCGCGGCATGGGTATTCCTGATTGATCCCCCCCGAAACCACAGCCATCCCAAATCGTTCCGGAAACCCGCGGCAACGATTGCCCCTCGGCGATTACACTTTCGTGTGCAGTCCGGCGGCGGTTCGGCCAGAGCCGGTGCGAACCGCGTCCCGCATCGCCTGAGGTGGCGTCAAAACAAGACGGGAAGCGATAGAGGGGGAGAATACCCAACCCCTAAAACGACAAAACCCGCCGTGGTGAACGACGGGTCTGATCAATGGTTTGGTAGCTCGCTTACTTCTTGGCAGGGCCGCCGCGGGGCGACGCCTTGCGGCCTTGGCTGTGCGCGCCGGTCGTCTTGGCATCATAGCCTTGGCCGTGATTTGTGCCACCGAGATGACCACCGCCGCTGGTATTTGCAATCTGTCGCTCAGCCTTCTTGAGAAGCAGCGCCGCATCGGTCTTTTTCATGATTGTCTTTCGGTATGTTTAGAATGAAAAAAGGCCGGGCAAAATTGCACCGACCTTCCTCATCGTCGCTTCATTCACCGGTGCCAGTACATCCGTGGTCAAAGGTAGGAAGCGAAAGCGGCAGTTGCGAACATCGAATAGCCCGACGCTCATCAGCAATGCCGATGCAGAGACCATGTCATGAGAATGTGTTCCTAAAAAGTTGGAGGCACAGTCTTTGCCGACACAGCCAAATGAGAGCGTTTCGTCTGTGTTTCGTACAACGCACAGCATCGGCCAAGTCTCAGCCAACAACGGCATTGACGCTAGTGACCCCGCGGACCATTTATCCTTGATGCCAAAACAAAAGACGACTGAGGGGCCGGAACTGTTTAAACAGTGGCCCCTGCCTCCCAAGGCAACGCTCGGTTCGGCGGTCCGCGCCAAGGGGATCCTGCTGGAGATCCGCGCGCGCCTGCCGATGGCGTCACGCAAGTTGCTGGATCTCGATGGAGGCAGCCTCGTGCTTGCCATGCCCGAGACGTCGAAGACCGAATTTCGTTTTGTGTCGGGCGTTGTCAGCCAAGCGCTCGTCGGCATCGAAAGCCTCGCCGTGATACCGCGCGAAATCCAGGATATCCTGACGATCTCCCCGACCGAGCGACTTCGTTGGCTCACCGATGGCCGCTTGCCGAGCGCCGGAACTCGCACCGTGCGGCTGGCGGGACGCGCGAAGAAGATCACCTTCCATGTCTTCGATCCCCGCCTCGTCGAAGAGCTGCTCGACGGTGGCACCGTCGACGAGTGGCGGGAGGACGACAAGGCGATGGCGGCGGAAAACAGACGGCGGGCCGCGCTCAAGACGAAGCTGACCCGCTCGCTGAAGACCGCCGCCAAACGCCAATCGACGGCTGGAAAAACGGCTGATGACAACGAGGGCGCGGGCCTGTCGGGCTGGGAAGAATTCGGGCGCGACGGGTTGCTCGGATAGTCCCACAGCCTTCGATCTCCCCGCGCACGGACGGCCGCTACGAGGTCCTCACAGATTCGTGTCCTGGAAAGACGGGTACACGGCTCCATTTACGCACGCTTGCACCACATCCGTCATGCATTGGGCCGGTATTGATCATCGCATTCCTGAAATTCGTTCACATCACCACGATTGCCATCTGGGCAGCCGGGTTGATCAGCCTGCCGGGCCTTTACGTGCAACGTGCCCATGTGAAGGATAAGGATGCGCTTTACCGTCTTCAGATGATCGTACGCTACGCCTATGTGGCGATCATTTCGCCCGCGGCTTTCGTGGCGGTGGCCAGCGGCACGGCTCTGATTTTTGGACAGCAGACGTTTGCTGGCTGGTTTTCGATCAAGCTGCTGTTCGTTGGCCTGCTTGCCATCTTGCATGTCCTGACCGGCCTGATCATCATCCGGCTTTTCAAGGAGGGGGAGACGTATCCCGTCTGGCGCTTTGTTGCGGCAACCATCGTCACCACCGCGGTCGTCGGAGCAATCGTTTTCGTCGCACTCGCCAAACCGTTTATCGGACTGGAATTGCCCGGCGAATTCATGCGCCCGGGCGGCCTGCGCACGCTTGCCGAGCGAATCAGTCCTTGGCCGATACCATGAGGCCGACACCATGATCGAAAATCAGCTTGCCGCCATGCCATCCAGCCATGCCCGTCATGATGCAGGTGAGCAGCGACACCAGGATTCCATGCGGCAACACGTCGCCGGCGTCAGTGACCCGCAGACCCCAGTTGAGGCCGGCGCAGGCGATCAGCGTCACCGCGGCGATCGCATGTGCCCAGCTGGCGACGCGGCCGCGAATGCCCGGCACCGACAAAAGCTCGATCGTGCCGACAGCACCGGCTGCGAGACCGAAGAAGAAGACGCCACCGGAACTCCAGAGACCGGCCCGCAGCCAGAACGGATCGGCGGACCACCAGAACAGCGCATCGACCGCAAGCGTTATGAAGGCAAGGGCGATCGGGAAGTGCACGCTCATCGCATGCAGCGGGTGCCCGGCGACGGCAATTGCCGAGCTGGCATCCTTGTCCCTGACATCGGCCACGACCGGGTTCGTCGTTTCTGTATCGTCTTTCATTACGTCCCTCCGTTCGCAGGGCAAATCCATCAGGTCCGCACTTGGTTCCGCGTCCTCGCGCTGGCTGCTGTTTCTGCAGCGCTCAGCAGTTGCACCGGCGACCTCTCGGCGCTCGACCCCGCCGGACCATCCGCGGGTTCGATTGCCCAGCTGTGGTGGGTGATGCTGTGGGGGTCTGTCGTCCTCTTTACACTCGTCGTCGGGCTCTTTGCCGCCACCCTGTTTCACCCGCGCTTTGGACGCGGCCTCTCCCAGAGCGGCTGGATTGTATGGGGCGGCCTCGTTCTTCCGCTGCCCGTCCTCACCGCACTGACCTTCTATGCGTTTTCTCAAGGCGAATTTCTGTTGAATGGCGGCAGCGACAAGACCGAGGACGTGCTGGAGGTCAGGGCTTTCGGCAGCATGTGGCAATGGCAGTTCTCCTACCCGTCCCTGCCGGGCAGCCGGACCGCAACCGACCTCCTGCATATCCCGGCGGGCAGAACCATCGAAATCATCGCCGAAAGCGAGGACGTCATTCACAGTTTCTGGGTTCCCCGCCTTGGGGGCAAGATTGATGCCGTTCCCGGCCATGCCAACCGGCTGCGCATCCGCGCCGACCAACCCGGACGATATGGCGGCGTCTGCTCGGAATATTGCGGCACCGGACATGCCGGCATGCGCTTCGAGGTACAGGCGCACACGGCTGACGATTTCGAAAAGGCAATCATTGGGGAAGTCACCCGATGAACGAACCCACGTCACCCGGCCACAATCCGATCGAGCTGCATCGCGCGCTGGACCGCTTATGGGCTGGAAAGCCCGGCTGGGGTCGTCTCGCTGCCGTCAACCACAATGTGGTTGGCGTCCGTTTCATGCTGACCGCTCTCGTGTTCTTTGCGATCGGCGGCATCCTGGCAATGTTGATCCGCACCCAGCTTGCCTCCGCCAACAGCGTGTTCATGGACGCCGAGACCTACGGTCAGGTGTTCACGATGCATGGCACCATCATGATGTTCCTGTTCGCGATCCCCTTCTTCGAGGGCATGGCGATCTACCTCTTGCCGAAACTGCTCGGCACCCGCGACCTCGCCTTTCCCCGTCTCGGGGCCTACGGCTACTGGTGCTACCTGTTCGGCGGCATGATCCTGATCGGCGCGCTGATCGGCGGCGTTGCGCCCTCCGGCGGCTGGTTCATGTACACGCCGCTATCTTCATCGGTCTATTCTCCCGGAATCAATTCCGACGTCTGGCTGCTCGGCATCACCTTCGTGGAGATCTCTGCCCTCTCCGCTGCCGTCGAGATCATCGTGACGATCGTGAAGATCCGCGCCGCCGGCATGTCGCTTGACCGGATGCCGATCTTCGCCTGGTACATGCTCGTGGTCGCAACCATGATGCTGGTCGGATTTCCGCCGCTGATCCTCGGATCGATCCTGCTCGAGGTGGAGCGCGCCTTCGACCTGCCGTTCTTCGACCCCACACGCGGCGGCGATCCGCTTTTGTGGCAGCATCTGTTCTGGCTGTTCGGTCACCCGGAAGTCTACATCATCTTTCTTCCCGCAGCCGGCGCGATCTCGACCATTCTCCCCGTGCTCTCGGGCACGCCGCTCGCGGGTTACCGGGTGATTGTCGCGGCCATCGTCTCGATGGCGTTTCTGTCCTTCGGCCTCTGGGTGCATCACATGTATACGGTCGGCATACCGCATGTAGCGCTCTCCTTTTTCTCGGCGGCGAGTGCGCTGGTCGCCGTGCCGACGGCGATCCAGATCTTCGCCTGGCTCGCCACCATGGCGCATGGACGCCCGCGCTTTTCCATTCCGATGCTGCATATTTTCGGGTTCTTCTTCGTCTTTGTCATCGGGGGCCTGACGGGGGTTATGCTGGCCATGGTGCCGTTCGACTGGCAGGCCCACGACACCCATTTCGTGGTTGCCCACCTGCATTACGTTCTCGTCGGCGGCTTTATCTTCCCGATGCTGGCCATGGCCTATTACTGGCTGCCGCATCTGACCGGAAAACAGCCCGTTCAACACCTGTCGAATGCGGCGTTCTGGATGATCTTCATCGGCTTTAACGTCACCTTCTTCTTCATGCATCTGACCGGTCTGCTCGGCATGCCGCGGCGTGTCTTTGAATATCCGACCGAGTTCGGATGGGAGACCCTGAATTTCATCTCGTCGATGGGAAGCTTCATCATGGCGATGGGGTTTGCGCTGGTGGCGCTCGACTTCATCCTTCTGTTCAAGTTCGGTCGGCCGTTCAGACGAAATCCGTGGAAGGCCGGGACGCTGGAATGGGCGATGCCGACACCCCCTCCGTCCTACAACTTCGCTTCCATTCCGAGGGTGAACAAACGCGCGGACCTGCTCGATCCCGATACGCTCGGCCCCTACCTTGCGTCTGGCCGCGGCTACCTCGGCATGCCGCGCAATGATCGCATGGAAGTGCTGGGCGTGGATCCGGTAACGGGAGAGCCGGACCAGGTGGTGATGCTGCCGCGCCAGACATACCTGCCGCTCTGGACTGCAATCGCCACGGGCGCGTTCTTCCTGGTGATGCTCTTCAAGCTCTATTGGGCAATACCGGTCGCGCTCATTGCCGTCATCGTATGTTTCTGGCTCTGGACACGCCGCGATCCGCTGCCCGTGGAAAACGATCTCGTTCCGATCGGCCACGGCCTGAGCGTGCCGGTTCACCTCCATGCGAGCACACCGCCATCCTATCTGGCGATGGTTCTCACGCTTGTCGCTGATGCGACGCTCTACATATCCCTGTTGTTCGGCTGCCTTTTCCTGTGGGTTTCCGCCCCCAACTGGCCGCCGGCCGGCTTTGTCGTCGACGTGAAGCTGTTGGCGCTCGCGGTCGGCGGGGTGATCATGAGCTGTGTCGGAGGTCGTCTGGCCGCACGTCGCAACGGGGCAGTGACGGTGGGCAGCGCGCTGGCGCTGCTCGGACACCTGATTTCGACCGGGCTGTTCCTCGCCATCGCGTTGCTGGTCCTTCCCGCCCCGTCAGGCCACGCCGCGATCGCCTCCGTGTTCGTGATCTTCATCTATGCCGCCCTGCACGGGACGATCGGCGCCGTGTTTGCAGCCCACGCTCTGTGGACGAGCCTTGGAAACAGGAAGGCTATTCTCTCCATCGATCTCAGGATTGGCAGGCTCTGGCATGACTATACGGCAGCAGCAGGCATCAGTGCCGCGGCATTCTATCTGGCGCTGCAAAGCCTGATCGGCGAGGGAGGCCTCTAGATGCGCCACCCGCTTCTGCTTGCTATCTCGGCGTTCGTGGTCTGGAGTGGTGCATTCCTGACGATCTACGCGGTTCAGGCGACCGGCTGCAGCCTGGACTGGCAGAGTGGCAACCTTGGAGCCTGGACATCGCCGCTCCGGCTGCTGTTGATAACGATGATGATCGCCAGCGTTGCGGCGGTTGTCGTCATCCTGCTGCGCCAGCTAAGATCACGCCTGAAGGCACCGGTTTCCGAGACGTCCAGCTTCATCAACGGCGTTGCGATCTACGTGTCGATCGCAGCCCTGTTCTCGACCGCCTTCTGCTTCACCGGCGTCGTCTGGCTGACACTGTGTTCAGCCTGACGCTATCCGGTCATCTGGCATTCAGATCGATGCCACGGTGGAAACAGTCTCGCCCATCTGGGCGGCGAGGAAATGCCTTGCGCGGCTGATCCGGCTCTTCACCGTACCGACGGCGACATTGCATTTATCAGCTGCAACGTCATAGGACTGGCCGTCCTCGATCACCAGCTTGTAGGCATCCCGGTACGTCTCCGGCATCGCCATCAGTGCCCGGTCGAACTCGCTCTTGCGGATTGCCCATTCCTGGGGCGAAGACGCTGCAGGCATGAGGTGCTCGAGATTTTCGGTTCCGATGCTCATGCGCTTTGCCCGCTGAAAGGCGGTATGATGGGTGTTGCGCATGATGGTGAACAACCATGATTTGAGGTTGGTCCCGGTGGCGAACGAAGGCAGCGCCGCGAGGCCCCGGAGCAAGGTTTCCTGGACAAGGTCGTCAGCATCGGTCGCGTTTCGATGGAAGCGCATCGCAAAGCGCCTCAGCGCTGGAATAAGTGCTACGACTTCGTGGTGCAATCTGAGATCGGCATCCATTCTCGTCTCCTCCTACTAGAGGTAACTCAAGTCGCAGTTGCGCTCATCGTTCCGTTCGATGACGCCCAATCCGGGAAGGGTACGTTAACGTACGTAGGTAGGTGACCGGATGCCGGTCTATGGCGCCCGAGACTGGCGCACCGGAACCAACGAGAGAACCGCCAGTTCCTACTCCATTCGAGCAACACCTGGAGCAACCATGTCCGAACTTACGCTGCACGACCTGTCGAAGAAGATGGCAAAGCTGGACTTTGCCATGCTGACCACCACGACATCATCAGGCAATCTCACTTCGCGGCCGATGAGCAACAACGGCGACGTCGAGTACGACGGCGACAGCTATTTCTTCGCCTACGAGCAGTCGAGAAAGATTGCGGAAATCCGCGCCGACAGCGCAGTCGGCCTTACCTATACGGGCGCAGTCGGCATGCTGGGTGGTTCGCCGCTCTTTGTCGGCGTTGAAGGCTCGGCAACGCTCATCACCGACAAAGCGACATTCAAGGATCACTGGACCAAGGACCTCAACCGGTATTTCCCGGAAGGGATCGACACTCCCGGTGTCGTGATGATCCGCGTGACGGCTAAGACGATCCGCTATTGGGACGGCAGCGACGAAGGCCAGATCTCGCTGTAAGCTGATCTGTCCTTACGTGGGATGGCATTCCGACTTGGGCCCGGTGTTTCCACCGGGCCCAAGTGCGTTTCGGGATAATGTTATCGGGCGACCCGTTACGCTGCACGCTTCGGCAGCCGCCAGTTGGGCCGCGGGAAGTGGCAGGTATAGCCATTGGGGATTCGCACCAGATAATCCTGATGCTCAGGCTCTGCCTCCCAGAATTCTGCCTCAGGCACGACTTCCGTCACGACCTTGCCCGGCCAGATACCGGACGCATTCACATCGGCGATCGTGTCAGCGGCAACATTCTTCTGTTCGTCACTGGTGAAGAAGATCGCGGAGCGATAGCTCGAGCCGACGTCGTTACCCTGCCGATTGCGGGTGCTTGGATCGTGGATCTGGAAGAAGAACTCCAGCAGGTCGCGGTAGGTCGTCTTGGTCGGATCGAAATTGATCTCGATCGCCTCCGCGTGGCCCTCGTGATTGCGATAGGTCGCGTTTGCAACACTTCCGCCCGTATATCCCACGCGTGTGGATTGGACACCGGGAAGCTTGCGGATCAGATCCTGCATTCCCCAAAAGCAGCCGCCTGCTAAAACCGCGCGTTCGGTTGTCATGATGTATCTCCTGTTCGTCCGTCTCGCCAATATATGGTGTCGCCTTCCGCATTTAACCAGACGGCTCGAACGACTGATCGCAGCACTTGTCGGTAAACGAGCAGAGCAGTGGAACTGTGCAACCCGCCGTCAGTTCGGGAACCTTGCAGGAGAAAACGCAATGTCTGATATCGACGACATCCACGGTGACAAATTCTCGGACACCTCGATCAGCGAGACAAGGGTTGGGCAATCGGTCGAAAGCCAGGCCCAGATCAGAGACGCGTCGGTGACGACCACGCCCGGCGAAACGCTCAACATCTACAGGCTCGAACCGACCGCCCGTAGCGACGATCCGCGGTGGCAGAATGCTCCCATGCAGGGCGCAGTCACGGTTGCCGCAAGGACTGCCGGCGATGCAAGGATTGTCGCGACCAGCCAGGAAGTTGACTTCCAGCAAGTTGACGCAGCGCCCGCCGAAGGCGTCAGCACCGACTTCGCCAGCGCGTTCCGGGATGAAAAGCTCTACACCGTCATTGAAATTGCGCGTGGCCGAACCGATCTCTCTCGCGGCGTCATCGACGCCGGTGGTGTGATCGAGACGATCAAGCCGCTTCAGGACTGAGACCCAAAACCTTTGCCGGGAGATTGCAATCATGGGCCTTTTTGACGCATTTCTGGGCCATGGATCGACAGTCGACCCGGCAGACCTCAACAAGCGCCTCGATGGCGTGCTGATCGATGGAGAACAGCCGCAACTCGCCTTCAAACTCATCCGCGATTTCTTCGTCTTCACCCAGTATCGCATCATTATGGTCGACATCCAGGGCATGACGGGAAGTAAGGTCGACTACATGTCTATTCCCTACCGGTCGATCACCCGGTTTTCGGTCGAGACTGCGGGAACGTTCGATCTGGATTCGGAGCTGAAAATCTGGGTATCGGGTAGCGACAGCCCGATTGCGAAAACGCTGAAAAAGGGCACCGATGTGCGCGGCATACAGCGCGCGCTCGCGACCGGCATCTTCCGTTAAAATCAAGGTATCAAAACGGCTGAATGCCCGGTGCCTCGCCGCATCCTCTTCATACTTACAAGAGAATGGCCTGCGGCAGATGCCGCAGGCCATTCGATTTGATTAGCCGTTCGGGCGTATCACGACCTTGACGCAGCCGTCCTGCTTGTCGCGGAACGTCTTGTAGGCCTCCGGACCTTCCTCAAGTCCGATGCGGTGCGTGATCAGGAATGACGGATCGATCTTGCCATCCTGGATCAGCTTCATCAGCGGCTCGAGATAACGCTGAACGTGGGTCTGACCGGTCTTGAGCGTCAGGCCCTTGCCCATGAAGGCGCCCAGCGACGTCGGAACGGCCGGACCGACAAACACGCCGGGAAGAGAGACCGTACCACCGGGCCGGCAGGCAAGGATGGCCTGGTTGAGCGCGTAAGGACGCTCGGTTGCCGACAGTTTGGTCTGAAGCGTTTCCATCACGCCACCGGCGCCATGGCTCTCAAGACCCACCGCCTCGATGACCGCATCCGGCCCAAGACCGTTCGTCATGTCGAGAATGCGCTGCTGCAGATCCTCATCCGCATAGTCAAGCGTCTCGGCACCGGACTGTTGAGCAAGCGCTAAGCGCTCCGGCACGGTGTCGATCGCAATCACGCGCTCTGCACCGAGCAAGAACGCCGACTTGATCGCAAACAGGCCGACTGGACCACAACCGAACACGGCAACCGTCTGGCCCTGCTTGATGTCGCAGTTTTCGGCCGCCATGTAGCCTGTCGGGAAGATGTCGGAGAGGAACAGGACCTGTTCATCGGTCAATCCATCCGGCACCACGATCGGCCCGACATCGGCATAGGGAATGCGCAGGTACTGGGCCTGGCCGCCCGGGATCTGGCCGTACATTTCCGAGAAGCCGAACAGGCCGGCCGTCGGATAACCGATCTGCTTGGCCTGCATCGCGCCGTTGGGGTTGGATCGTTCGCAAAGCGAGAACTGACCCCATTTGCACTGACGGCACTCGCCGCAGGAAATCGTGAACGGCACGACCACGCGGTCGC
Organism: Neorhizobium sp. AL 9.2.2; assembly: GCF_013317225.1. Taxonomy (NCBI): domain Bacteria; kingdom Pseudomonadati; phylum Pseudomonadota; class Alphaproteobacteria; order Hyphomicrobiales; family Rhizobiaceae; genus Neorhizobium; species Neorhizobium sp. AL 9.2.2. The sequence continues at coordinate 323,774 of NZ_JAALXU010000003.1, read as the reverse complement.
CAACCTTGAGCTTCGAGTTTCCGCGGCCGACTTCGACCACCTCACCCATCGTTTCATGGCCCATCACGTCGCCTGCGTGCATGCCGGGAACGAAACCACCATAAAGGTGAAGATCCGAGCCGCAGATGGCGCAGCTCGTGACCTTGATGATCGCATCACGGTCATGCTGAATGATTGGATCGTCTACTTCTTCGCAGCGGATATCACCGCTGCCGTGCCATGTAAGAGCTTTCACGTTCTAACCTCCGGTCGTGTTGCATTCGCGTTGGTGTTCATGCGCATGTTCATGTTCAAGGTTGCCCGCTGCCACCGGCAGCACCGTAGATCTGTCCCGTCGAGAAGCTTGCGCCGTTGTCGGCAAGCTGGACGTAGATCGACGCAAGCTCGGCAGGCTGACCCGGTCGGCCGAGCGGCGTATCGCCACCGAACTCGACCAGCTTTTCCATCGTCGCACCGCCCGACACCTGCAGCGGCGTCCAGACCGGGCCCGGCGCAACGCCGTTGACGCGGATGCCTTTCGGGCCGAGCTGCTTGGCCATCGACTTCGTGAAGCTCATGCCGGCCGCCTTGGTGATGGCATAGTCGACCAGGTTCTCGGACGGATCGTAGGCCTGTTCGGACGTCGTCTGGATGATCGACGATCCCGGCTGCAGATGCTTGAGCGCCGCCTTGGTCAGCCAGAACATCGCGTAGATGTTCGTCTTCATCGTCGCGTCGAAGGCTTCGGTGGTGATATCCGACAGCGACTGGGCCTGCTGCTGACGGCCCGCGTTGTTGACCAAAATGTCGAGACCACCCAGAGCCTTTGCGGCATCTTCGACGAGCTTCACGCAGAATGCCTCGTCGCGCAGATCGCCGGGAAGTGCGATGCCCTTGCGACCTTCCTTTTCGATCAGGGCGATGACTTCTTTGGCATCCGGCTCTTCATCGGGCAGATAGTTGATCGCGACATCGGCACCCTCGCGGGCATAGGCAATGGCAGCCGCACGGCCCATCCCGGAATCGCCGCCGGTGATCAGAGCTTTGCGACCAGCCAGCCGGCCAGACCCCTTGTAAGACGTCTCACCGTGATCCGGCTTCGGCGTCATCTTGCCGGCCAGTCCTGGAAATGGCTGGGTCTGCTTCTGAAACGGAGGCTGCGGGTACTTGGTCGTCGGGTCTTCCATACTGGATGCCTTTACAGTCGTATCTTGAGAAAATGCCGGCAACGCCGAAGCGGCGAGCGCCGCTGTGGTGGACGCAAGCATGTGTCGGCGGGAAAGAATGAGCGATGGGAATGTCGGCACGATAATGTTCCTGGATTATAACCCAAGAACTAAGGTGGACGGGGAGTGTTCCCACATTCGCCTGTCTATCTTCACGGGAGGCTTCGTTCAGCCACCAGACCAGGCGTAATCCATGCAAAGAATGCACCGGCCGCAGCTCTGCTGCCGGTGCAATATGTCAGTGGTTCAGCGGATACGGCTGAGAAGCTGTCCGGCGATCAGCGGAACGGCAGCCGTCCCCACGGGTCCAAGCCGCAACCGTTGTGCAAGCCGACCAAGAACGAAGGTTGCGGTGGCGGTTCCGATCAGCTTCACCCACGAATTTTCTGGGGTCTGGGAGGACGGCGATGCACGCCGGGTCTGGCCCTCGCCTTCGATCTCGGCAATCCGGTTGCGCAGATAGACGACTTCCCGACGCAGCCGCTCCATTTCGGCTTCGCTGCCGGACATGGCCCCGGCCGATGCGCCGCGATCGCCATAGGCGACGTCGTCCAACTCGTCGAGATGTTCATTTAGAAGAGCGGTGCTTTCGAACCCGCGTGCTTTGATATTGGTCATGGTTGTCCCTCAGATCGCGCTTGGAGCATAGATACGGTTGTCGACGTCGAACCGGTTCTGCTGAAGCCAGCCGTCGATATAGGCGGCGACCTCTTCCCAGCCGGGTTCGCCGCAGATGTAATGGCCACGGTTGGGGAACTCGCGGAAGTCGGTCACGCTGCCGGTATTCTCGTAGGCCTTGAAATTCTTCTCGTTGAGATCGGCGGGAATGATCTCATCCTTCTCGCCGGCAACCAGAAGCAAAGGTTCATGCGGACGGCTGAGATCGATCTTGCCGGACGAACCCATGCAGTCGCGCAGAACGTTGCGGCTGTCGTGGGTCGCCGTCTTCTCGAACTCGACAGCCGCCTGCTCTTCCGACAGCGTGTTGGCGAAGGAGCCATGGAACGTCTTTGCGTCCATGTAGACCGGCTCGTCGCCCTTCAGCGGATTGGTGATGATGGCGCTGTTCTTGATGAAGCCCCAGTCGAAATCGAGCATGGCATTCGGCGCAACCGACGAGATCGCCACTGCACCCGAGACGTGGCCATCCGCGAGCAGCTTCTGCGCGATCAGGCCGCCGACAGAGTGACCGATGACGACAGGCTTATCGAGGCCTGCGACCGCCGATTTGATGGATGCATAGATGGCATCGAGGCTCAGCTCACCGAGCCCGGCTGGCGGGTTGTCGCGCAATGCCTTCGGATCGCCATCGTGGAGAGGCCATGCCGGGGCGCTGCAGTCGTAGCCTTTGTCGCTGAAGTAGCGAACCCAGTTGTCCCAGCTTTTGGGATTTTGAAACATGCCATGCACGAAAACGATCTGCGTCATCTATAATCCTCTCTTTTCTGAGAGAGAGGAACCGAAAACCCGCGCCGTTGTTCCCACGCGCTGAAAGACTTGGGCAAGCAGATCGCAGATTGCTGAGTCCAGAGGTGTAAGGCCAGTCGTGCGACTGGCCTTATGCGATGTCGCCCCGGATGGGGTATGCCGGGATTACGCTCCGAACGCCCCGTCGATCGTGTGCATTGCCCCCGTGACGAACCCCGCCTCCGGGCCGGCGAGCCAGGCGACCATTCCGGCAACCTCTTCCGGACGACCGTGGCGCTTGATCGCCATGAAGCTGTGCATCAGGTCTTTCATCGGTCCGTTTTCCGGATTGGCATCCGTATCGATCGGCCCCGGCTGAACGACGTTGATGGTGATGCCGCGTGGCCCGAAATCGCGCGCCAGCCCGCGGGCCAGTCCCTGCAGGGCAGACTTGCTCACCGCATAGGAGGCCATGCCCGGAATGGGCATCCGGTCACCATTGACGGAACCGATGACGATGATCCGCCCGCCGTCCGGCATCTGACGCGCCGCTTCGACCGAGGCGTGATAGGGCGCATGGATATTGATCTGGAAAAGCCGGTCGATCGCGTCCGGATCCTGTTCAAGCGCATCGCCGAAGACAGCGATCCCGGCATTGACCACCAGCACGTCCAACGGGCCGCTTTCGCGCACCCGGGCAATCACGGCATCGCGGCTGGAGCTGTCGGTCTGAACAGCCGTAGTCTTGGTCTCTGCCGCCAGCTCATCCGCCGCCGCGCGAGAGCCGGCATAGGTGAAGGTCACGTTGGCACCGTCGTTTGCAAACCGCCGCACGATGGCGGCGCCGATACCCCGGCTACCGCCGAGAACCAGAACGGATTTTCCCTGAAAAGTCGTCATCTGAGATCCTTGAGAAATACAGTAATGTCTGCTACATAAATCATCAGGGTTCATCGTCAAGGTATTTTGTAATAATGACTACAGATATTCCGCGTACCCGCGGTCGCCCACGTCGTTTTGATGCCGACCAAGGTGTGGAGATTGCGCAAAAACTGTTCCATGCCCGCGGCTATGATGCCGTGGGCGTTGCCGATGTCGCGCAAGCGCTCGGCATCAATCCGCCCAGCTTCTATGCCGCCTTCGGCAACAAGGCCGGGCTCTACGCGCGCGTTCTCGATCGCTACTCGCTCACGGCGGCAGTTCCGCTTGCTGATATCCTGAGGCCCGACCGTCCGGTTGCGGAATGCCTTGCGGCCGTGCTGGAAGATGCCTGCCGGCGCTATGCAGCCGACCCCGCGGCCGCGGGCTGTCTTGTCCTGGAGGGAACCCATTGCGATGATCCGGAGGCACGCGCGGCGACCCGTGCATTGCAGGCAGCGGCGGAGGATGTGATCCGCGGCTTTATCGGAGCCCGTCATCCGGAAAAGGCGGAAAGTTTGACGGATTTCGTCTCGACCACGATGACCGGCCTCTCGGCCAAGGCCCGCAGCGGATTGGAACTGGACCGCCTCATGGCCATTGCTCGCCTTGCCGGACGGATCCTGGCGCAAGAGCTTGCGGATTGATCATCGCCGCTGCGGTCGGGCCTGCAGCGACGGAACGCGATTGCTGCGCACCCATCGGGTGGCACGCAGCAATCAACTCAAATGTTCTACGTCGCGCGATCAAGCGCCGGTGACGCGCCAGATGACATCGCCCACATCGTCCGCCATCAGCACGGCACCGTCGGCGGCGAGAGCCACTCCGACCGGACGGCCGAAGGAGTGCTTTTCGTCCTTGGACAGGAAGTCGGTGAGGATTTCGCGCGGCATTCCCACGGGCTTGCCGTTCTCAAAAGCGACGAAGGCGAGCTTGTAGCCGGAAAGCTTGGAGCGGTTCCACGACCCGTGCTGGCCGATGGCCATCCCCGCCGGAAAGCCCGGCAGCGTGCCCGCAGGCAACCAGCAGAGCCCGAGCGACGCCGTATGACCGCCCAGCGCATAATCGGGCTGCTGCGCGGATGCCACCTTGGCGGCATCCTGCGGAACCCGGTCGTCCACGACCCGGTTCCAGTAGCAGTAGGGCCAGCCGTAGAACCCGCCGTCGCGAACCGATGTCAGATAATCCGGCGGCGTTTCATCGCCCAGCCCGTCACGTTCGTTCACAACCGTCCACAGCATGCCGCCTTCGGGCTCGAAGGCCATGCCGACGGGATTGCGAAGACCGCCGGCAAAGATGCGCGACTGGCCCGTCTGAAGGTCGTATTCGTGAATGCAGGCGCGGTTTTCTTCAACGCCCATGCCTTCGTCGGCAATATTGCTGAGCGATCCCACAGCGACATAAAGCTTGGTGCCGTCCTTGCTGACGATCAGGTTGCGCGTCCAGTGTCCGCCGGGAACCAGATCCATCAGCTTCTTCGGCTGCGCGGTAATCTTCGTCGCGCCCGCTTCGTAGGGATAGGCCAGAAGCGCGTCGCTTGCTCCCACATAGAGCGTGTCGCCGACAAGCGCGATGCCATAGGGCTGGCGTACGTTTTCGATATAGGCGAAACTTTGCTCGGCCACGCCGTCGCCATCGGCGTCGCGCAGCAGCGTCACGCGGTTGGGGCTGTCGCCGGAAGCACGCGCCCGCTGCATTGTCGCCGACATGGCATGGTCGAACAGGCTGCGCGGATTGCCCCGCTCGCCCATCGATTCTGCCACAAGCACATCGCCATTCGGCAGAACATGCATGTTGCGCGGATGCACAAGCCCGCGCGCAAAGGCGTTGACCTTGAGGCCCGCCGCAGCCGTCGGCTTGTGATCGCCCTCCCAGCCCTTGGCTGTCGGCATCTTCAAGGTCGGGATCTTGCCCTGCGGCTTTGCGGCTGGAATAGCCGGCGTCGTGCCGAACACCGGCTGTCGCGGGCCATCCCCCGAATGACGAATGAGAACGGCGCCCTGGCCGATAAAGGCGACGACGCGGGCAAACAGAGAAGGCTCAGTCATGGGGGAACTCTGGCATTGAGGAATTCGAAGAGCCCGAACGCTAAAGCCTTTATGCAAAAGACACTAGAGGGCAGAAGCACAATTTATCAGAGCATCCACCGCGGCTCGGGTTGCCGCCCGGTGACCCTTCGGCCATCGGATACGGCCCATTCCTGCCTATGGCTGAAGACCGGCGCAGCGTGCCGTGTTGCGGATATGCGTTTCCATTTCGCTCTTCGCCAAAGAAGCATCATTCGATCTCAGGGCCGCAATGATGCGCCGGTGCTCGGCGATCGACTGCCGCATCCGTTCGGGATCGGTCATCGGGATCGGCTGCCGCTGGGTCTCGGTGACCTGGTCGCGCACCGTCTGATAGAGGGCCTTGAGCATCGTGTTTGCGCAGGCCGAAACGATCGTGCCGTGGAAATCGAGATCCGCCTCGACGTTTGCAAGCAGGTCCTGGCGCGCCCAGCAATCCTCCATCGTCTGCGTCGCCATTTCCATCTTCTCGAGCTGTGCCTGCGACAGGCGTCCAGCCGACAGCCGCGCGATCTCGCCTTCCAGAAGGATGCGGGTCTGGAACACGTCGAACACCGAATAGCTGTCCGAGTAACGCCAGGGCGCCATGTGGCCGGACTGGCTGATGCCTCCGTCAGAGACCGAGTTCGAGCCCGCAGTCACGAACGTGCCGCGTCCGGCTTCAGTCTTCAGCAATCCTAGCGTTTCCAAGGTCAGCAGCGCCTCGCGCAGCGATGCCCGGCTGATCCCGAATTTCTGCGAAAACTCCCGCTGCGACGGGATCTTCTCCCCGGTCTTCAACTGGCCGGCCTGGATCATCGTCTGGATTTCGCGGGCCACCGACTGCGGAACGAGCGTTTTGTTGAGCATGCGAACCTATTCCAGTTGGGCCCCTGTGGCGCGTCAGATATATTTTTCCCCGAGCTATCTTGCAAAGCCCAAAGTGCCGTGCTTGTTTGGTCGGACTGGTCTGACCAGTTAGACCAACATAGATTGCGTCTCATCATAAAAACAAGGGGTTCTCTCAATGCTACACGCGTCACGCATCAAAACCACAGTTCTCGCCGGCCTGTTTACAGCGCTCGGCGCAATCGGCGTTCATGCCGCCGATCTTACCGTCGGCGCCAATATCGGCAATGTGCCGTGGGAATTCGAAGACGCCAGCGGCAAGGTGACCGGTTTCGAGATCGATCTCGTCAACGAAATCGCCAAGCGCCTCGGCAAGACCGTCGAATTCGTCAACACGCCGTTCAACGGCCTGTTCCCGGCGGTACAGTCGGGCCGCATCAACATGGCGGTGTCGTCGATCACCATCACCGAAAAGCGCCTGCAGTCTGTGTCCTTCGCCCAACCCTATTACGACAGCGACCAGTCGCTGACCGTCACGGCCGCTTCCGGCATCACCGGCCTCAAGGGCATGAGCGGCAAGGTCGTCGGCGTCGATACGGGCTCGACCGGCGACATGTGGGCAGACAGCCACAAGGGCGAATACAAGCTCGGCGAAATCCGCCGCTTCGAAGGCCTGCAGCCGGCCATGCTCGATCTCGTTGCCGGCCGCGTCGATGGCTACATCTCCGACATCCCGGCCCTGCTCTACTACGCCAAGGACAAGCCGGAACTGAAGGTCGTCGAGCGCATCCCGACCGGCGAGAAATACTCGATCATGTTCAACAAGGGCGATCCGCTGGCAACCGAAGTCAATGCCGTCATCACCACACTGAAGGGCGAAGGCTTTATCGCCAAGCTCCACCAGACATGGTTCGGTGCAAAGGCCGAAGACACGACCTCGACCGTCGCCGTCCTCGACATGCCGAAGGCCAAGTAAGGCTCACCAGAGCAAGCTTGAATTGCATCCGGCGGAGCGCCAAACGCTCCGTCGGCTTGCCAAGGGAGCCGATCCGGCATGAACCTTCTCAATACATTCTTCAACATACCGGTCTTCCTGAACAGTCTGCCGCAGCTGCTCTGGGGCTTGGTCGTGACGCTGCAGATCGGCATTACCAGCATTCTGGTCGGCCTTGCAGGCGGACTGTTTCTGGCGGTGGCAAGGCTCTATGCGCCGTCATTCTTTCAGGTCCTGATCCGCATCTATATCGACATCTTCCGCTCGATACCGCTGCTGGTGCTGCTGATTGTCGTCTACTACGCCCTCCCCTTCGTCGGCATCCGCCTGTCGCCGTTCCTGTCGGCCGTAACCGCGCTGTCGCTCGTCTCCGCCGCCTATACCGCCGAGATCTTTCGCGCCGGCATCGAGGCCATTCCGAGCGGACAGTTCGAGGCATCATCAGCCCTTGGCCTGTCGGGCCGCAGCACGATGATGGATATCATCCTGCCGCAGGCGATCCGCATCGTCATTCCGCCGCTCACCAACAATTGCATCAACGTCATGAAGGACACGGCGCTTGCCTCCGTCGTCGCCATGCCGGATCTTCTCAAGCAGGCAACCCAGGCGCAGGCGCTCAACGCCAACCCGACGCCGCTGATCGGGGCCGCTCTCATCTATATCGCGCTGCTCTGGCCTATGGTGGCCGTCGTTGCGCGTCTCGAAAAGCATTACAGCCGGGGGAAACGCTGATGGCGAAGACAACCGGCCCCTTGATCTCGATTCGCCGCCTGAACAAGGCCTATGGCACATTCACCGTTCTGCACGATATCGATCTCGATGTGGCCGAAGGCGAAGTGGTCTGCATCATCGGCCCCTCCGGCTCCGGCAAATCGACGCTGATCCGCTGCATCAACCACCTCGAAGCCTTCTCGCCGGACAGCACCATCACCGTTGACGGCACCCGCGTCGCACCGGGACCGGCGCTTGCGAAAGTCCGCGCCGAAGTCGGCATGGTGTTTCAGTCGTTCAATCTCTTCCCGCATATGACGGTGCTGAGAAACGTCATGCTGGCACCGATGCGCGTCAGGAAGGCATCGCCAGAAGACGCCGAGCGCAAAGCCCGCGAACTACTGGCGCGGGTCGGCATTTCTGAACAGGCGGAAAAGTTCCCCGGCCAGCTCTCCGGCGGCCAGCAGCAACGCGTGGCAATAGCCCGGGCGCTCGCCATGGAACCCGGCGTGCTGCTGTTCGACGAGCCGACCTCCTCGCTCGATCCCGAAATGGTCGGCGAAGTGCTGGACGTGATGCGCAAGCTCGCCGGCACCGGCGTCACCATGATCATCGTCACCCATGAGATGGGCTTTGCCCGCCAGGTCGCCGACCGGGTGATCTTCATGGATGCGGGACGGCTTGTCGAGGCGGGCACGCCGGCCGAGATCTTCGACAATCCTAGGGAAGAACGGACACGCAGCTTCTTGCGCGCCGTACTCAATCATTGAAGAACAACAAACGCAGGACTACAGGGATGAACACCAAATCTCCACTCGATCTCGATTACGTGCGCAGCCAGTTCCCCGGCCTCGCCCGCGGCTGGACGCTGTTCGACAACGCCGGAGGGTCGCAGATCCTTAAAGGTGCCGTTGAGCGCATCAACACGTTCCTGATCGAGAAGAACGTCCAGATCGGCGGCTCCTACGCGGTATCGCAGGCGGCAGCCGCAGCGCTCTATGAGTCGCGCACCGCGGCCATGAACCTGGTCAACGCCTCGCGTCCGGAAGAAATCGTCTTCGGCGCTTCCACCACTCAGCTGCTGCAGAACCTTGCCCGTGCCATGCAGAGCCAGCTTTCGCCCGGCGACGAGATCATCGTCACGGTCAGCGATCACGAATCCAATATCGGCCCCTGGGACCGGCTGCAGGAGCGCGGCATCACACTCAAGTTCTGGCCGCTCAACAAGGATACGCTGACGCTCGATCTCGCCGACCTTGCGCCGCTGATGAGCGATCGCACCAAGCTGGTCTGTGTCACGCACGTGTCGAACATCCTCGGATCGATCAACCCGATCAGAGAGATCGCCGATTTCGTGCATGCCCGTGGCGCAAAGATCTGCGTCGATGCCGTGGCCTATGCCCCGCACCGCGCCGTCGACGTGCAGGCGCTGGATGTCGATTACTACGTCTTCAGCCTCTACAAGACCTATGGTCCGCACTACGCGCTGATGTATGGCAAATACGATCTGCTGGCCGAGCTCGACACGCTCTACCATTACTTTTACGGCAAGGACAAAGTGCCGGGCAAGCTGGAGCCGGGCAACCCGAACTACGAGCTTGCCTATTCCACCTGCGGCATCGTCGATTACCTGACGACGCTCGGCGAACAGGCCGGCGAGACCGGCACCGTGCGCCAGAAGATCGAAGCGGCCTTCGCAGCGATCACCGCCCAGGAAAACCTGCTGGTGGAACGCCTTCTCGCTTACTTGCGCTCGCGCAACGACTGCCGCATCGTCGGCCAGACGACAAACAACGGTAGCACGAGGGTCCCGACGATCGCGTTCCGCTTCGATGGCCGCGACGCCGGCGAAGTCTGCAAGGCAATGGACAGCGAGAAGATCGCCATCCGCTTCGGCGATTTCCACTCGCGCCGGCTTGCCGAATACCTTGAGCTGACCGACCACGGCGGCATGGTTCGCGTGTCGATGGTCCATTACAACACGCTGGACGAGATCGATCGCTTTACCGCAGCACTCGATCGGATCCTCGCAACCGACGCCGGTCGCGCGGCCGCCGCCGCTTGAAGAAGGAACGGATCATGCGCTTCGATACGGTCATCAGACACGGCACGGTGGTCACAGCGAGCGACACGTTCGTGAGCGATGTGGGCATCAAGGACGGCCGCATCGCTGCCCTTGCGGCAGAGCTTACCGAAGCCGATGAGGTGATCGACGCGACAGGACTGTTCGTTCTGCCGGGTGGTATCGACAGCCATGTCCATCTCGACCAGCCGTCCGGCGACGGCATCGTCATGGCAGACGACTTCGACTCGGGCACCCGGTCGGCGGCGATCGGCGGCAACAGCACGGTTCTGGCCTTCTGCATGCAGGAGAAGGGCCAGACGTTGCGCGAGGCGCTGAAGATCTATCACGCCAAGGCAGACGGCAAATGCCATGTCGACGTCGCCTTCCATCTGGTCATCACCGATCCGACGCCTGACGTCCTCGGCCAGGAACTGCCGGCACTTGTCGAGGACGGCTATACCTCGCTCAAGGTGTTCATGACCTATGAGGGTCTGCGTCTGCGCGACGACGAGATCCTGGCCACGCTCGACACCGCAAGGCGCACCGGCGCGCTGGTCATGGTCCATTGCGAGAACGAGGATGCGATCCGCTACCTGATCGGCCGGCATGAGGAAGAGGGCAAGTTCGCGCCAAAATTCCATGCCACGACCAGACCAATCGCCGCCGAGCGCGAAGCCACCCACCGGGCGCTGTCGCTGGCCGAAATCGTCGATGTGCCGATCGTCATCGTCCACGTTTCAAACCGCGAGGCGATGGAAGAGATCCGCCGCGCCCGAAAGCGCGGCCAGAAGATCGCCGGCGAAACCTGCCCGCAATATCTGATGCTGACGGCCGATGATCTCGACCAGACGGAGATGGAGGGCGCCAAATTCGTCTGCTCCCCGCCGCCGCGCGACAAGGCCAGCCAGGATGCCTGCTGGGAAGGACTGGAACAGGGTGTCTTCGACCTGTTCTCCTCCGACCACTGCCCTTTCCGCTTCGATGATCCGGAAGGCAAGCTCAACGAAAAGGGCAAGCGCAATTTCCGCTGGATCCCGAACGGCATACCGGGCGTCGCCACCCGCCTGCCGATCCTGTTTTCCGAAGGGGTCATGAAGGGCCGCATCGACATCAACACGTTCGTTGCCGTGACCTCGACCAATCATGCCAAACTCTACGGTCTCTATCCCTGCAAGGGCACGATCGCGATCGGCGCCGATGCAGACATCGCGCTTTGGGATCCGGACAAGCGCGTCACCGTCACGAACGACCTCCTGAAACACGGCGCGGACTATACGCCCTATGAAGGTCTCGATATCCGCGGCTGGCCGGTGCAAATGCTGCTGGGCGGCAGGACCATCGTCAAGGACGGAGAGCTGACCGGGCCCAAAAGCCGCGGCCGCTATCTCCCGCGAAACCGCTCGTCTCTGACATCGAGCCGCGGTTCAACCTGAGGCGTTGCACAGCTGCAACGCCTTTCGCTGGCCACCACGTCTGCCTGACGGTCCGATCGTGACTTGGCCGCCGCTACGAGGCGGCGGAGCCCACAAGCAAGCGGTGATTACTTCGTCACCGTGAGGGTCGCATGCATGCCGGCTTCGTAATGGCCCTTGATGTTGCAAAAGAGCATATACGTTCCGGGGACGAGCTTGGCCTTCAACTGGCCGTCGGCACCGGGCTTCAGATCGGCAACTTCGCCAAGGCTTTTCAGCGTCTTCTCATCGACGCGATGTTTGGCCTTGACCACGGTAAGTGTCTGATCTGGCGACTTCAACTTGACGAGCACCATTTCGTGCTCCTCGGTCGTCGCGTCGTTGTGGACCATAAACGTTGTGTCGCCTGCCGGAACGGTCGTCTGATCCATCGTCAACGTCATCGGCTCACCCGCTTCGCCGGACTCGACAACCTTGACCATAGAGCCGGCCAGTGCAGGCGTTGCAGCAACGAAAAGGGCAAGTGCAATAGCGGTGTTTCGGATTGTGAGCATGGGTTTACCTCCGGTTGTCATCACCGGATGGGTATGACGGCAAGCTGACAGCGGCCTGAACGAATTGGAGCGTGTTCTCGCCGCCTACCGGACAGGCCGTTACATCGTGGCCACCTTATGCGCGTCGAGAATGACCGCGATGTCTTTGCTGTGAACGACACAATTGCGCCCGGACGCCTTGGCAACGAACAGCGCCTTGTCGGAGGCCTTGTAGAGATCCTCGAACGTAGGGTAGTCCTCCTGGTCCGCAACGCCACCGGACACCGTGATATCGACCTGCCTTTTGCCCGCTTGTATGGGCCGCGCAGCAATCAGGGCCCTGCAGCGGTGCGCGAGCGAGAGACGCTCCGTCGGCGAAAGCGCTGACACGAGGACTGCGAACTCCTCACCACCGATCCGGGCGACGGCACGACTTTGCGAAAAGATCTCGGCGAGCTGATGCGCAACTGCAATGATGGCCTGGTCCCCGATATCGTGGCCAAAGCGGTCGTTGATCGCCTTGAACTTATCGATATCGAACAGGATGAGAGAAGATGCGGCGGGAGCGCGCGTCACCTCATCCAGGAACGCTCGCCGATTCATCAGCCCCGACAACATGTCCGTTCGGCTCAAATGCTCGAAAGCCGCCCGGGAGATCGTGAGGTGATGAATTGCTAGACCAACGATATAGACGATCGAAAATGTCAGCGCCGATGCAACGACAGTCGAGATGATAACCCCAACCGTTGCGGCGGGCACGACGTCATACGGCAGCCATCCCAAGGCATGAAGCGTGTAGTGGGCCGCAACGTTGAGCATGTCGGCAACAACGGTGACGCAAACGGTCATGAGCAATGCGAATGCGAGGACTTTGCGTCGCGTCTCGAACCGGTCCGACGCACAGGCCTGCTTGATGTAGCGGTCGATCAAAGCAAGCATGCGATAATTCCAATACGGTTCGAAGCGACCACGCGGACGCGCCTGGCGGCTTTCAGCTCGCCACACTGAACTACAAACGCATTGAGACTTCGTGAATCCGAACACAAGTTAATTCGCGATTAAGTGTCGCAAATAATTCTCGCATTTCCTCATAAAACTGATGCAGCCATGGAACATTGGCGTGGTCGTGGGAGCCCCTGCCGGTAATCAAACGTCAGAAGACCGGGGATCCGGCTGGGGCCATCTCTGCAGTGCTTCACGGCCAGCGTCGGTGAGGCCGTAGACGCCTCTGTCGAGCCGCTCGAACCATCCATAAACGTTGGAAAGCAGGATCTTGCCTGCATCCGGGGCAACCGCCCTGATATCGCGCACGCGGGACGGACCGCCGGAGACAACGGCGGCGCAGCTAAGCGCCTGCTGGCGATAGGCGGTCATGACGGGAACCCGCGTACTCCCACCAAGCACGGGATCGCCGCGTCTCTTCTGGTGTTCGCGCATCAGCCTTGAACGTCGTTTCGGATTGGTCCGCGGCATCGGCGACACGGACCCGACGATAACGCTGACATCGCCCCCGGCCGAAACGCCGAGAATACCGATGCCAAGCCGGCGGCAGAGGTCGCGGTAGCGCTTGTCCGTTTCGCGGCCCTTGCCCTTCAGCGAAAGCTTTGCCGCAATCCACACCTCGTCCGCGATAGCCGCCCTGTCGACCGCCTGCAGAATGAGCTCGAGATTGAAGCTCAGCTTGAGCTCGCAGATCACGACGACGGTCGGATCGCCCTCGCTCAGACCAACGAGATCACAGCCGCCGACTTCGCCCTTCACCACATAGCCTGCAGTCTCGAGGAAGGATTTGACCGGTAGATAGAGGGAGGTTTCCATGGATGCGCATCACAGTCGGGAATCAGGCTGCAGACATACACCGATCAACCGGCCAGATCACCCCGCGGCCGGATTTCAGCTTTCGGCTAGCCGGTAGCCGACGCCCGTTTCGGTCAGGATGTATCGCGGCTGGTCGGGCATTTCCTCGATCTTCTGGCGGATCTGGCGCACGTAGATGCGCAGATACTGGATGTCAGTGACCTCCCCCCAGACCTGATCGATGAGGTACCGGTGGGTCAGCACGCGCCCCGCATGCTGCACGAGGATCCGCAGGATGTCGTATTCCTTGCGCGAGAATTTTACCTCCTCGCCCTTCACCTTGACCACGCGCCGCACGAGATCGACACTGAGGTCACCCGTCTGGAAGATCGGCTTTTCGCCCTGGGTCTGCAGCCGGTGGCGCAACGCAACCCGGATCCGCGCAATCAGTTCGTTCATGTTGAACGGCTTGGTAAGGTAATCGTCGGCACCCATTTCCAGCGCCTTGACGATCCCTTCCTCATCCGTCCGGCTCGACAGGATCACGATCGGCAGCGTCAGCCCCTCGGCGCGCCATTTCGCCAGAAGATCGTGCCCGGCCATATCAGGCAGGCCGAGATCCAGCAGAACGAGATCGGGCTGGTCCGCGGCCACGAGTTCCATTGCGGTCCTCGCGTTCGGGGCTTCGATGATGACGAAATCCTGCGTCGAAAGCCCGACCCGCAACAGCTTGCGGATCGGCGGCTCGTCATCGACGACCAGAATTCTCGTGGCGGCCTGGTTCATCGCATGTCTCCGTCAATCTGCAGCTGGGCCGGAATTGGCATACGGATCGTAAAGATCGCGCCCTCACCCGCTGGTCTGTTTCCCGCCGTCAGACGCCCACCCATCGCTTCGATGAAACCACGGCTGATGGACAGTCCAAGGCCCGTGCCGGCCTTGACATGATCGATCTTGCGCACCCGGTAAAACGTGTCGAACACCCGCTCCAGGTCGGCATCGGGGATCCCCGGCCCCTCGTCCAGAACGGCAAGGGTGACGTATTTCGCATCTGACCAGCCCAGAACCTCGATCGTTGTACCCTCTGGCGCATATTTGGCCGCATTGTCGATGAGATTGAAGAGTGCCTGCTCCAGAAGGACCGGATCGCTTCTGATCATCGGCATTTCGGATGGAATAGCCACCTTCAGCTTGTGATCCGCGGTGATTTTCTGTGCCCGCTTCAAGGCCGTCCCGACGATATCGCCGACATAATGAAGCGCAAAGTTTGGCTCCATGGCGCCGGAGCCGATGCGCGTCATATCGAGCAGGTTGACGATGAACCGGTTGAGCCGCTCGGACTCCTCGATCACGGTGGTCAGAAGCTCATCTCGCGAGTGATCGGTCAGGTTCGCCCCGAAATCCTTGAGCGTGCTCGCCGACCCGAGCACGGCTGAAAGCGGTGTCTTCAGATCGTGCGAAAGCGAGGTCAGCAGTGCGGTGCGCAATTTGTCCGTTTCGGCGGCAAGCTTTGCCTTGTCGACGTCAGCGACGAGTTGAATACGCTCGATCGCGAGTGCTGCCTGATCGGCCAGCGCATCGAACAGACGCTGCTGGTCCGGGGTGAGCAATGGTCCCTGCCGGTCGTTGTCGAGGCCGACAACGCCGATCGCGCCGCGTCCTGTGCGCAACGGCAGGTAGAGGCGTTTTGCCCCGGGTAACGTATCGGCCGCGCGGCCGGCCGGACGATTGTGTTCCCATGTCCATTTCGCAGCCGCGATGTCGGCATCGACAAGCGTGTCATCAGGCGGATAGCCTGCCCGGACGGCAAGGGTGTCGTTCTCGGGCAACAGAATGACGACCCGAACCTTCAGCATGGAGGCGATCTGGAACGCGGTCGCCCAGAGCACATCGTCAAGCGTCCCGGTTCCAGCAAGCTTCTTCGAGAACAGATAGAGATCCTCGGTCGTGCGGGCTCTCTGCCGGGCAGCGATCGCCTGCCGCTGAACCGAAGCGGCCAGATTGCTCGCGACAACGGCTGTTCCAAGAAACGAGAGAAGCGCAACGACGCTTTCCGGATCTCGGATCGTGAACGTGAAGCGCGGCTCGAGAAAGAAGAAATTGAAGGCGAGAGCGCCGATGAAGGACGCATAGAGACCCGGCCCCAGCCCTCCCCGGATTGCCGAAGCGAGCACGCCCATCAGAAAGACGAGCGCCAGGTTCTGCACGTCGAGCGCCCGGTCGAGCAGCGTGCCGATGGCAACGGCCGCCGTCATGAACAGCGATGCGCGGATGTAATGTTTCGGATTGAGCTTCTTCGCCGGCAGCGCCGTCCGCACACCTGGAGATACGGCCTCTTCGCTGCCGCCGGACATCACATGAACGCTGATCGCCCCGGAATAGCGGATCAGATCGTGGGTGATCGACCCATCCAATAGCTCCCGCCAGCGCGGCTTGGTGGACTTGCCGATGATCAGGTGATTGAAGTTGTTGGCATTCGCGTAGGCGATGATTTCCCGCGACACCCTGGAGGCGGGTAGCGTCACGGTTTCGGCGCCGAGCTGTTCGGCAAGCCGCATCGCAGCCGATAACCGGTCCTTGTCGGCCTCGCCCAGATTGGCGGAACCGGGTGTCTCCAGATGCAGCGCCGTCAAGGGTGCCCGCAGCCTGTCGGCCTGGCGTCTTGCGTAGCGCACCAGTGCCGCACCGTTTCGGCCATGATCGAGGCAAACAAGAATACGTTCGCCCGCAGCCCAGGGACCCGCAATGGCGTGCGCCTGCATGTGATTGAGAAGCTGATCGTCGACCCGCTGCGCCGTGCGACGCAGCGCCAGCTCGCGCAGCGCCGTGAGGTTTCCCGGAGAGAAATAGTTCTCGACCGCACGCCGCGCCGTCGTCGGCAAATACACTTTGCCGTCATGCAGACGCTTGATCAAATCCTGCGGCGTAATATCGATGATTTCGATATCGTCGGCGCGGTCGATCACCGAGTCCGGCACCGTTTCCCGAACGCGGATACGCGTGATCTGCGCGACGATATCGTTCAGGCTCTCGACGTGCTGGATATTCAGCGTCGAAAAGACGTCGATGCCACTGGCGAGAATTTCGAGGACGTCGAGGTAGCGCTTCGGATGGCGGCTTCCGGGTGCGTTGGTGTGAGCCAGTTCATCGACCAGCACCAGACGGGGCTTCCTGGCAAGGATCGCATCGAGATCCATCTCGTCGAGCTGCTGGCCGCGATAGTCGAACACGCGGCGCGGGATCATTTCGAAGCCCTCGACCAGCGCTTCGGTTTCCTTGCGTCCATGGGTTTCGACCACGCCGATCGCCACATCGATCCCGTCGGCCTTTCGGCTGCGGCCGGACATCAACATTTCGTAGGTCTTGCCGACGCCGGGTGCGGCCCCGAGAAAGATCTTCAGCCGGCCACGCCCCTCCTGCCGGGCGTACTCGAGAAGAGCGTCCGGTGATGGTCTGCTTGCGCCTTCGTGTTTTGCGTCCGGCATGGAGGTCTTTCGTTCCGCAAACGAGCGGCGGCCAAACTGACCGCCGCTCGTTCAACTACGACTTCTCGGCGTCGAGCGCCATATTCAGCGCCAACACATTCACCACTGGCTCACCCAGAAAGCCCAGTTCCCGCTGTTCGATATGCCGCTCGACTAGGGCGCGAACGGCCCCTTCATCCATGCTGCGCGCCCTTGCAACACGCTGTACCTGAAACAGCGCCGCTTCCGGCGAGATATGCGGATCGAGACCACTGCCCGATGCGGTGACGAGGTCGATCGGCACATCCGCGCCCGGGTTGGTCGCTTTCGCAGCTTCCGTGTCGGCCTTCACGCGGTCGATCAGCTTCTGGCTGGTCGGGCCGAGGTTGGAACCGGACGACGAGGCCGCGTTATAGCCATCGCCTGCAGCCGACGGGCGACCATGGAAATACTGCTCGCCGGTGAAGGCCTGGCCGATCAGCGCGGAGCCGACGACCTTGCCATCCTGTTCGATCAGGCTGCCATTCGCCTGGACGGGGAAGATCGCCTGGGCGATGCCGGTCATGGCAAACGGATAGATGAGGCCGGTGATGACGGTGACGGCAACGATCATGACGATTGCCGGACGGATCTGTTTCAACATGACGAAAGCTCCTTAGGCAAGACCGATGGTCGTGATGACCATGTCGATCGCCTTGATGGCAAAGAAGGGAAGGATGATACCGCCGAGGCCGTAGATCAGCAGGTTGCGCGACAGCAGAGCGCCGGCACCGACGGCGCGGTATTTGACGCCGCGCAGCGACAGCGGGATCAGGGCAACGATGATCAGCGCGTTGAAGATGATCGCCGACAGGATGGCGCTTTGCGGTGTCGCCAGTCCCATCACGTTGAGAACGCCGAGCTGCGGATAGAAGGCCAGGAACATGGCCGGAATGATCGCAAAATACTTGGCGATGTCGTTGGCGATCGAGAACGTCGTGAGCGCGCCGCGGGTCATCAGCAACTGTTTGCCGATCTCGACGATTTCGATGAGCTTGGTCGGATCGCTGTCGAGATCTACCATGTTGCCGGCTTCGCGGGCCGCTACCGTGCCGGTATTCATTGCCACGCCGACATCGGCCTGAGCGAGCGCCGGCGCATCGTTGGTGCCGTCGCCGCACATGGCGACCAGCTTGCCCTTGGCCTGCTCCTCGCGGATCAGCGACAGTTTGTTTTCCGGCGTTGCCTGGGCGAGGAAGTCGTCGACCCCTGCCTCGGCCGCAATCGCTGCCGCAGTCATCGGATTGTCGCCGGTGATCATCACGGTGCGGATGCCCATGCGGCGCAATTCGGCAAACCGCTCGCGGATGCCGCCCTTGACGATATCCTTGAGCTGGATGACGCCGAGCAGCCTTCCGCCGCGGGCAACGGCCAGCGGCGTACCGCCAGCCTTGGCGATCTCGTCGGCGATTGCCTGGCACTCCACCAAGACGGCGTCCTGCGTGACGGGCCCACCGGCCACGGCATTCTGGCGGATATAGGAAAGGATGGAATCGACCGCACCCTTGCGGATCTGCTCTCCGTCCAGATCGACACCGCTCATACGGGTCTGTGCCGTGAACGGGACGAAGGTTGCCTTGAGGCTCGCCATGTCGCGGCTGCGGATCGCGTATTTTTCCTTGGCAAGCACGACGACGGAACGTCCCTCAGGCGTTTCGTCGGCAAGCGAGGCCAGTTGGGCTGCATCGGCAAGATCCTGTTCCGATACGCCCTTGACCGGACGGAAGGACGTCGCCTGGCGGTTGCCGAGCGTGATCGTGCCGGTCTTGTCGAGCAGAAGCGTATCCACATCGCCGGCAGCCTCAACCGCGCGGCCGGACATGGCGAGCACGTTGAAGCGCACCAGGCGGTCCATGCCGGCAATGCCGATCGCCGACAACAGCGCGCCGATCGTCGTCGGGATCAGTGTCACGAACAGCGCGACCAGCACGATGACCGGAATGGAGCCGCCGGCATAGGAGGCGAACGCCGGAATGGTCGCGGTTGCCAGAACGAAGATCAGCGTCATGCCGGCGAGAAGGATGTTGAGCGCGATCTCGTTCGGGGTCTTCTGACGTTCGGCGCCTTCGACGAGCGAAATCATCCGGTCGATAAAGGTCGAGCCGGCAGCGGCCGTGATGCGCACGCGGATCCAGTCGGACAGGACCTGCGTGCCGCCTGTGACGGCCGAGCGGTCACCACCGGATTCGCGGATCACAGGGGCGGATTCGCCCGTGATTGCTGCTTCGTTGACGGAGGCGACGCCTTCGATCACTTCCCCATCCGAGGGGATGATGTCGCCGGCTTCAACCAGAACGATGTCGTTCAGCTTGAGAGTGGTGCCGGCGACCATCTGGTAGTCGGTCCGCTCTTTGCCGGTGAGAAGTTTCGCCTGGACCTCCGTGCGGGCCTTGCGCAGCGATTCTGCTTGCGCCTTGCCACGTCCTTCGGCAACGGCTTCCGCGAAATTGGCGAACAGGACGGTGAACCAGAGCCAGATGTTGAGCTGCAGGGAGAAGCCCAGGTCGTCGCTGCCGGCGGCAAGATCGCGCAGGAACAGAACGGTGGTCAGCACAGACACCGTGGCCACGACGAACATGACCGGGTTTTTGACGAGGGTTTTCGGGTTCAGCTTGGTAAAAGCACCGCCGATTGCCGGAACGAGGATGCGCTTGTCCAGGATACTTGCGGATCTTGGTGCGCTATCGGATTTTGCCTGGCTCATATGAGGCTCCAGCCTTGGAAAGGGAGGCGACCGGGGAAAGGTCAGCCACGAAGGATTTCTAGTGTTGCGACGATGGCGAGCACTGCCGTCATCATCACGAGAATGGCGTTCGATCCGCACCACCAGCGGGGGACCATCCCGCCACGCTTTGGCGTGACGGGAGGTGACTGTGCGGGGTGCGTCTGACGGTTACGCATGGTGCGACCTCAGAACGTTTGGCCGGCGATCATCATCAGGTGCTCGACGACGGGACCGAGCGCCAGTGACGGCAGGAAGGTAAGGCCACCGACGATCATGATCGTGCCGACCAGCAGACCGACAAACAGGGGGCCGTCGGTCGGGAACGTGCCGGCAGACGCCGGAACCGTCTTCTTGGCGACCAGCGAACCGGCAATTGCCAGCGCCGGAATGATGACCAGGAAGCGGCCCATCAGCATGCCGATGCCGAG
Source organism: Neorhizobium sp. AL 9.2.2 (assembly GCF_013317225.1). Taxonomy (NCBI): domain Bacteria; kingdom Pseudomonadati; phylum Pseudomonadota; class Alphaproteobacteria; order Hyphomicrobiales; family Rhizobiaceae; genus Neorhizobium; species Neorhizobium sp. AL 9.2.2. Next base: position 303,182 of record NZ_JAALXU010000003.1, on the reverse strand, counting down.
CGTGATGTTGAACCAGGGCGTGTTGGCGGACAGTCCCCCGAAGGCGGAGCCGTTATTGGCGGCAGCCGAGGTATAGGCATAGAGGATCTCGGAGAAGCCGTGCGGACCGGCAGTCCCGATCGAGGCGACCGCCGACGGCAACACGCTGGCGACAGCCGTAAAGATCAGCATGGCGAGCGGCAGGCAGAGAATGGCGAGAAGAGCCATCTTCATGTCCTTGCCCTCGATCTTCTTGCCCAGATATTCCGGCGTACGGCCAACCATCAGACCCGCCACGAAGACGGCGACGATGATGAACAGCACGATGCCGTAGAAGCCTGCGCCGACACCACCGACGATGACTTCGCCGAGCTGCATGTTGATGAGCGGAATAAGCCCGCCGAGCGCCGTGAACGAGCCATGCATGGCATTGACCGCACCGCATGAGGCAGCCGTGGTGATGACTGCAAACAGCGACGACATGACGACGCCGAAGCGGACTTCCTTGCCCTCCATATTGCCGCCGGAAAGGCCGAGCGTATGCATGATCGGGTTTCCGGAGGCTTCCGCCCAGTAGACGACGGCGACGCCGGCCAGAAACAGGATGCCCATCGAGGCGAGGATCGCCCAGCCCTGGCGCTGGTTGCCGACCATCCGGCCGAACACGTTGGTAAAGGCGGCACCGATCGCAAAGATCGACAGCATCTGGATCATGTTGGAGATGCTGTCGGGGTTTTCGAAAGGATGCGCCGAATTGGCGTTGAAGAAACCGCCGCCATTCGTGCCGAGCATCTTGATCGCAAGCTGCGACGCGACAGGGCCGACCGCAATCGTCTGCTGGACGCCTTCAAGCGTCGTGGCATTGACGTAAGAACCGAACGTCTGTGGAACGCCGAGCGACACATAGATGAGCGTCAGCACGACGCAGAGCGGCAAGAGGATGTAGAGCGTGGCGCGGGTCGTATCGACCCAGAAATTGCCGATCGCCTTGCCCGATGCCCGCGAAAACGCGCGAATGAGGCCGATGGCGATCGCCATGCCTGTCGCAGCCGACGCAAAGTTCTGCACCGCAAGACCAGTCATCTGGCTGAAATAGGACATGGTGCTTTCGCCGCCGTAACTCTGCCAGTTGGTGTTGGCGACAAAGCTGACGGCGGTGTTAAACGACAATTCCGGTCCGGGCGATGCGAGACCTGCCGGGTTCATCGGCAGAACGTCCTGCAGCCGCAGGATACCGTAGAGCAGCAGGAAACCGGCGAGATTGAACATCAGCACGGAAAACGCGTAGGCGGTCCAACGCTGCTCTTCACGCTCGCTGGTGCCGGCCAGCGCGTAAAGCCCGCGTTCGATCGGACCGAACACGGGGGAGAGAAAGGTGCGCCCGCCGGAAAACACAAGGGTCATATAGGCCCCGAGCGGTTTGACGAGCAGAAGGAGGATCCCGCAATAGACGAGGATCTGTAGCCATCCGTTGAAGGTCATGGGTAGAGACTTTCGGGCAAGCTGAAGCTTTGGTCAGAAGCGTTCGGGGCGAATGAGAGCATAGGTGAGGTAGAGGGCGAGGAAGACGGTCACACCGCCGCCGAGGATATAATCGAGGGTCATGGCATCCCTCCTCAAAGCCTGTCGCAGGCACGGGTATAGACCGAGCAGAGACCGAAGAAGCCAACAGTCGCCGCGACGAGAATAAGGTCCATCATTGTTCTGGAATCCTGGTTGTTCGTGGTGTCAGCCAGGAAGGGCGTCGTTCTGATAACGCGTCATTCTCTCTCCGGCTGGAGACGATCACGATCCGTCTCGTCCTCAATATGCGGCGGAACCCCATAGGGATTCGAGATGGCCCAGATGCCTAAGAAATATAAACCGCATAGGAATTTGCCCGCACGCTCGCGTGTCGGTATCTTGCCGTCGGCCGCTTAAGGCTTGGCCTTTGCGGAGTTCCCGTTGCGGTTTAACCTCCAAATCCTTACATATACGGAGTTGATATCACTCCGGAAAAGACAGGTGCGCGATGATTTGGGTAATAGGCGCAGCAGCCGTCGTGGTTCTCTACCTGTACTCGCGACGGGCTGGAATAGCGGCGGTGGCCGTTCTGGCTGTGCTTTATGTCGGCCTCTGGCTGATGTCGGGACAGATCAACTCGAAAGTGCCGACCAATCAATCCGTCGCCGTGGTCGCAAGCTCCGGCGGCGAGACATGCAAGGCACCCGGCGCGCCCGTATCCGTTACCTTCACCAACAACGCGGACAGACAGCTGCTCGCGACATCCTTCACGCTGAGTGCGCGCCAGGCGGGCCATAGCTCGCTGATCTACAGGGCAACGCTTCGAAGCGACAAGATCATCGAACCGGGCGGCAGCTGGACCGAGTGCTACGGCCTCAATCCGCTGTCGTTTTCCGAACGGGACGTCCACTACAACCCCAGCGACCTCGAATGGTCGGCCGAGGTCTCGCTCTCGCGATTTGCGTCCAGCTAATCGTTTCTGGGACAAACCGTGCCGCAACGACTTGCGGTTTTGCTTGGCTTGAACGCTTCCACTTTCCCCGTCAGCGTGACCCGCAAACGGCTGTCGCGAATTATTTTTGCGTCACCGCTCGATAAGTTTTGTTCCAAGCGCATTTACACTGTCATGCCTGGCTTCTGGCAGCAGCGCATTCAATCGGGGACGGCTATGACCGACATGAGTAAAGGGGCTATCGCAGCGGCGGGGATCGCGAACAAGCCTGTAGGGCTGAGCGCGCCGACCCTTTCGGGCCGAACGATCCTTATTCTCATCGGCGTGGCGGTGATCCTCTATGTCGGCCAGGAAGTGTTTGTGCCGCTTGCGCTCGCACTCCTTCTTACCTTCACGCTCGCACCCATCGTCAGTTTCCTGCGCAAGCGCTACGTCCCGCGGATCGCCGCCGTCCTCCTCGCCGTCGCCACGGCGTTTTTTGTCATTGCAGCCTTCGGTTTCATCGTTGCCGGACAGGTCGCCAATCTCGCGGACAATATTCCGACCTATCAGCGCAACATCGTCGCTAAGGTGCACTCTCTCAGCCAGGCGGGCTCCGGCAACGGCGTGTTCGAACATCTCAGCAAGGTCGTCGAGCGCATCGGCTCGGAACTGCAGGACAACGCGGAAGAGAGCAAGGAAGACGCGCCGCCACAGATCAAGCGTCGCGATCCGATGCCTGTCGAGATCGTAACCCGCGCCAACCCGATCGAAACGCTCGGCAATTTCATTCTGCCACTCATCAGTCCCTTTGCAACCGCGGGTCTGGTTATCGTCCTCGTGATTTTCATGCTGCTTGAGCGGGAGGAACTGCGCGACCGGTTCATACGCCTTGTCGGCCTCGGCGATCTCCACAGGACAACGGCGGCTCTTCAGGACGCGGGAAAACGCGTCGGCAAATATCTGCTGATGCAGTTGGTCGTCAACGCGCTGTATGCCTTGCCGATCTCGATCGGCCTCTGGCTGCTCGGCATTCCGAACGCCATCCTGTGGGGACTGTTGACGCTCGTCCTGCGCTTTGTCCCCTACATCGGTCCGGTCATCGGCATGATCCTGCCGCTGTTTCTGGCACTGGCGATTGCCCCCGGATGGTCGCTGGTTGCCTGGGTCGCCGCACTGTTTATCGTCACCGAACTCGTCAGCAACAACGTCGTCGAACCGTGGCTCTATGGAAGCCATACGGGCCTTTCGCCGCTCGCCATCATCGTCTCGGCCATCTTCTGGTCGTGGCTCTGGGGGCCTGTCGGACTGATGCTGTCGACGCCCCTCACCGTCTGTCTCGTCGTTCTCGGTCGCTACGTCCCGCAATTCAGCTTTCTCGACGTGCTGCTCGGCAATGAGCCGGTTCTGCAACCGCAGGAAAAACTCTACCAGAGACTGCTTGCCGGCGATCCCAACGAGGCGACCGACAACGCGGAGGATTTTCTCGAGGAGGAGTATCTCGTCGACTATTATGAAAAAGTCGGACTGCCTGCACTCAGGCTGGGTGAACTCGACCGGCAGCGCGGCGTGATGAGCGAGGCCCAGATTGCCCTGTTTGCCTCCACCACCCAGACGCTGATTGGCAATCTGGCGGAGATCGCGATCGAGGAAGAAGCGGAAGACGATCCGGTCGAAGGCGAAGCCGCTGTCACAGAGCAGATCACCGGTGAAATCGACCTGCCCAGCGGCGAAGGGAAATCCGTTCTCTGCCTCGGCGGCAGAGGCGCGATCGACGATGCAGCGGCCGCCATGTTGTCGCAGGTTCTCGCCATTCAGGGCGCCACCGTGTCTCAGGCCGACCACACGGCCGTGAGCGGAAAGACGGTAAGCCTGATGAACCTGACCGACGTCGACACGGTCCTCATCGCTTTCCTCAATGGCGGCTCCAAAGCCCACGCCCGCCAGGCCGTCCGCCGGTTCAAGCGACAGAAGCCGTCGGTTCGGGTGGGGATCATGATCACCGGCGTTGACGGTCAGCGGGAAAGCCCCCTTGCTACAGAGGACATCGATGCAGACTTTGTCGTCACCACCATTTCCGATGCGGTTCGTGGCGCGCTGACCACCGCCCAGGCGGTCGAGATCAAGGCGCCGAAGCGGATCGGCCGGCCTCGCGAGCGCAAGACCACGCCGCTCGTCGCCTGATCGGAGCACCCCGTAGGCAGGCCTAACCTGTGGGGTCCCTGATGCCGACGCGCATAGACAGCTGGATAGACAAGGATCAACTCGTCAAGACCTGAAGAGCCCGGGAGGCATGGACATGACCGAGACATTTACCGCCATGGTGATCGATACCGTCGACGGCAAGCCGAAAGGCGCCTTCCGAAAAATCTCCCTCGCCGATCTGCCTGACAATGACGTTCTGGTCGAGATTGCCTATTCGACGGTCAACTACAAGGACGGTCTGGCCATCACCGGCAAGGGCCGGATCGCCCGCCGGATGCCGATGGTCGGCGGCATCGATCTTGCCGGAACCGTGGTCGAATCACGCTCCCCGGATTGGGAGCCGGGCGACAAGGTGGTCGTGAACGGCTGGGGCCTGTCAGAAACGGAATGGGGCGCCTATACCCGCTACCAGCGGGTCAAACCGGAATGGCTGATCCTGCTGCCCGACGCCTTCACGATGGAACAGGCGATGGCAATCGGCACGGCGGGCTATACCGCGGCACTCTGCGTTGACGCGCTTGAAAAATGGGGCTCGATTAAACCCGGCGCAGGCGAAGTCCTCGTGACCGGCGCCGCCGGTGGCGTCGGCTCGGTGGCGATCGCGCTTCTGGCGGCGCGCGGCTACGTCGTCACAGCCTCGACCGGTCGCCCCGAAACCCACGACTATCTGGCCTCGCTCGGTGCCACCAGCTTCATCGATCGCGCGACGCTTGCCGAAAAGGGCGGCCCGCTGCAGACGGAGCGCTGGACCGGCGGCATCGACAGCGTCGGCTCGACGACGCTTGCCAACGCCCTGTCGCAGACCATGCGGGGCTGCGCAATCGCAGCCTGCGGCCTTGCCGGCGGACCCGACCTGCCAGCGACGGTCCTGCCGCATATCCTGCGCGCCGTCACCCTGATCGGGGTCGACTCGGTCATGGCCTCGCGCCAACAGCGCCTCACCGCCTGGTCGCGCCTTGCCCGCGATCTCGACAGCCGAAAGCTTGCCGCCATGACCAGAACGGAACCGATGTCCAACCTGCCGCAACTGGCAGAAGAGATCATCGCCGGCAAGGTGCGCGGCCGGATCGTGATCGACGTCACGAGGTAACCCCGCGCGCCGTGCGCAATGGCCAGCCTCCCTCTTCAGCCGCGTTCGCGCTAGAACGGATAGTGCTGGTGCGGATCCTCGATGGTGATCCAGCGCAGATCGGTGAATTCGTTGATCGCCGCCCTGCCGCCGAAGCGGCCATAGCCGGAGCCCTTGACACCGCCGAACGGCATCTGCGCCTCATCCGCGACAGAGGGGCCGTTGATGTGGCAGATCCCCGATTGGACCCGGCCGGCGACGGCGAGCGCGCGCTGGATATCGCGGCTGTAGACCGAACCCGAGAGACCGTATTCAGTATCGTTGGCGATCCGGATCGCCTCCTCCTCGTCCTTGACCCGGATGATCGGCTTGACCGGACCGAAGCACTCCTCGTCATAGATGCGCATGCCGGGCTTGACGTGATCGAGCACCGTAGCCTCCACGACGCTGCCGGTGCGCTTGCCGCCCGCGGTGAGACTGGCCCCCTTGGCGATCGCGTCGGCAATGATCTCTTCCATCTTCTCCGCGGCACCGATCGTCACCAGCGAACCGAGCACGACGTGACCGCGGGGATCGCCCGCCGGAAGCTTGGCTGCGCGCTCGGACAGTTTAGCCACGAATTCGTCGGCGATCTTGTCGTGGACGATCAGCTTTTCGGTCGCCATGCAGACCTGGCCCATGTTGATGAACGAGCCGAAGATCGCGCCGTTGACGGCCGCATCGATATCGGCGTCCTCAAGCACGAGCATCGGTGCCTTGCCGCCCAGTTCGAGAAGCGCCGGCTTCAGATGGCGGCCGCAGAGTTCGCCGATGATGCGGCCGACCTTGGTGGAACCGGTAAAGTTGACGCGGCGGACTTCGGGTGCCGAAACCAGCGCTTCGACAACGACGGCGGCATCCTCGGGTGCATTGGTGATGACGTTGACGACTCCATCCGGGAAACCGGCCTCGATAAACACCTTGCCGATCGCGACATGCAGTCCGGGGCATGCTTCGGAGGCCTTGAGGATGACCGTGTTACCGCAGGCAAGCGCCATGGCGATGGCCCGCACGCCGAGAATGATCGGTGCATTCCACGGCGCGATGCCAAGGCAGACGCCGACCGGTTGGCGCATCGCCATCGACAGGTTTCCGGGCTTGTCCGACGGGATGATCTCACCCTGGATCTGGGTCGTCATGGCCGCGGCTTCCCGCAGCATGTTTGCCGCAAGATGCGCGTTGAAGCCGGCCCATCCGCCGGTCGCGCCGGTCTCGGCGGTCATCAGCTCGGTGAGCTCGCCACCCTTGGACGCAAGAACATCGGCCGCCTTGTTGAGAAGCGCGCGACGCGCACCGGGACCGGTCGTCGACCATGCCGGAAAGGCGGTCTGCGCTGCGGCGACGGCTGCCTTGGCATCCTCGATGCCGGACGCCGGCGATCGGCTCGCGACATCGCCCGTAAAGGGATTGATCCGTTCGAACGTCTTGCCCGAAATGGCGTCGGCCAACTGGCCGCCGATGATCTGTTTGATGTCCAAGGTCGCGTCCTTTTTTTGGGAAAACAGATAGCCAGCTTCGAGGGATGCGCCACAGCCGTAAACGACGGCATCACACGTCCGCTTTCTCGACCGATCGCGCGAACAAACAGTCAGCCTGCGCATGACTTCGCACAGTCTGACCGTCAGTTTCCGCGGTTTCCATCGAGAAGCGAAGCCCCTCCTCCAACAGGCATGTTAACGAACTCCAGCCGCGACTCAAGGGGAGGATCAAACAGCCGCAGCCACGAACATGGCACTTGCCTCAAGCCGTCAAACGGAAAGATACGGGACTGATCTGCGCTACTTCGAGCAGACACGGCCCGCTCGGCTCTTTCACACCCTATCGACGAGGGATAGGTAGGATTGCGGAACCGGCGCCGCAGTCGACATGCGCAACTGAAAGTACCCAATGTTTCATCTCATCTTTGGACTGCCCTGGCTGATTGTCGTCCTCCGCTTCATTCAGCCGCTGCCCTGGCACTGGTCGGCGAAGGTGGCAGTGGCGGTGCTTCTGCTGATCGCCTCGCAATACCATTTCTTCAGCCGGCTCTCCTCCGGCTCGGTCTTTTCGCCGGAGTTTCCGCGACCGCTGATCATTGCGTTCAACCTCCTGTTTGGCGCGATCGTTTTCGTGGCCGTCTTCCAGATCGCACTCGATGTCGCCTCGCTCCTGATCATGCCCTTCAACGGACACTTCCCCGCCGCACCCGCCGGGCTCCGTTATGCTATGGGTGGCGTCGCGCTCTGCCTTTCCGCCTATGGTATCAGCCAGGCAATCCGTGTACCGCCACTCAACGACATCGAGATTGCAATCGCAAACCTGCCGCCGGAATTCGAGGGCTATCGCCTCGTCCAGCTGACCGATCTCCACATCAGCCGGCTGTTCCCAGCGAAATGGGCCGAGGCGGTCGTATCGAAAACCAACGCGCTCGATGCGGACCTCATTGTCATCACGGGAGACTTCATCGACGGCAGCGTCGCAGACCGCCGCAGCGACGTCGCTTCGCTGGCAAACCTGCGGGCGCGCGATGGGGTCTATGCCATCCCTGGCAACCACGAATACTTCTTCGATTACCGGGACTGGATGCGCCACCTCGCAACCTTGAACATGACGATGCTTCAGAATGCCCACGTGGTGCTGACGCGAGGGAGCGGCAGGCTCGTGCTGGTCGGTGTCACGGACCTTTCGGCACGCGGCCACGGAGCGCCGGCCCCGGACCTCAATACGGCTACTGCGGGCGCTCCCGCCGACGCGCCGATCATTCTTCTCGACCATCAGCCCAGGTTGGCACAGAAAGCCGCCGCATCGGGGATCGCCCTCCAACTGTCGGGACATACCCATGGCGGCATGGTTGTCGGCCTTGATCGCGTGGTCGCACGCGCCAACAACGGCTTTGTTTCGGGCCGCTATCAGATCGGTGGGATGACCCTCTACGTCAACAACGGCACGGGCATTTGGCCCGGTTTCGCGCTGCGGATCGGTGTTCCCTCCGAACTGACCCGGATCACGCTTCGGGCCGGTCAGCCGCTTTGAAGGCTGAAGCGACACCGCTTCATCTGCTTTCTCTATCCACAACCATCGGCCCGCCGCGAACGACAGGTGTTGACGCGGGCGCTCTTGCCAACACATAGTCGCCGCCAATGCGCCGTCATCGACACGGTGCGTCGATCGGGATTGGAGGATCTCGACCGGTATTCATGCCAAGGGAGGAATTTTCATGAAAGTCATTACAGGCTCGGCAATTCTGGCGACCGCATCGTTTCTGATGGGATCAACCGCGATGGCCGCAACGGAAATCTCGTGGTGGCACGCCATGACCGGCGCCAACAACGAGGTTGTCGACCAGCTCGCCAAGGAATTCAACGAAAGCCAGTCGGACTTCAAAGTCATGCCTGTCTTCAAGGGCACCTACCCGGAAACGCTGAACGCCGGCATCGCCGCCTTCCGCGCCAAGCAGCCACCGGCCATCATGCAGGTGTTTGACGCCGGCAGCGGCGTCATGATGGGCGCCCAGGGTGCCATCGTGCCGGTTGCGGACGTTCTGGAAAAGGGCGGCTTCAAATTCGACAAGAGCCAGTACCTGCCGGGGATCGTTGCCTACTATTCGAAGCCTGACGGCACGATGCTGTCCTTCCCCTACAACTCGTCCTCGCCGATCCTCTATTATAACAAGGATATCTTCGAGAAGGCCGGGCTCAACCCCGACACGCCGCCGAAAACCTGGGGCGAGGTGTTTGACGCTGCCAAGAAGATCAAGACCAGCGGTGCTGCTCCCTGCGGCTTTACCTCGACATGGCTCACATGGATCCAGACGGAAAACTTTGCGGCCTGGAACAACCTTTCCTATGGCAGCAATGAAAACGGCCTCGGCGGCACCGACGTCAAGCTTGCCTTCAACGCTGAACCCTTCGTCAAGCATTTCCAGGCAATCGCCGATCTCGCCAAGGACGGCACGTTCCGTTACGGCGGCCGCACATCGGAAGCCAAGCAGCTGTTCACTTCAGGAGAATGCGCCATCCTGACCGAATCCTCCGGCGGTCTGGGCGACATCGTCAAGTCCGGCCTGAAATACGGCATCGGCCAGCTGCCCTATGCAGAAGGTCCGGGACGCCCGCAGAACACCATCCCCGGCGGCGCCAGCCTCTGGGTCTTCGGCGGAAAGAGCGATGCCGAATACAAGGGGGTCGCGACCTTCTTCAACTTCCTGTCGCAGACCAAGATCCAGTCGCGGCTGCACCAGGTCTCCGGCTACATGCCGGTCACGATGGCAGCCTACGAGGATACCAAGAAATCCGGCTTCTACGAGAAGAACCCGGCGCGCGAAACGCCGTTGCTGCAGATGATGGGCAAGGCTCCGACCGAGAACTCCAAGGGCGTTCGCCTCGTCAACCTGCCGCAGGTCCGCGACATCATGAACGAAGAGTTCGAATCGATGCTCGCCGGCAAGCAGGATGCCAAGGCCGCCCTCGACAAGGCTGTCCAGCGGGGCAATGCCGCCATTCAGCAAGCCATCGGCAAGTAAGCGGTAAGCATAAGGGCCGCCCCGGCGACTGTCGCGGGCGGCCTGCAGCATTTCAACGGAGCCTGCCCGTGCAAAGCGTCGTATTTCCCAACAAGGTGCTGCCGTATTTTCTGGTGGCGCCGCAGATTGTCCTGACCGTCGTGTTCTTCTTCTGGCCAGCCAGCCAGGCGCTCTACCAGTCGGCCATGCGCGAAGATCCGTTCGGGCTGCAGAGCAGCTTTGTCGGCTTCGCCAACTTTTCCGCCATCCTGGCCGACGAGAGCTATCTTCACGCGCTCCGCGTCACCGTCGTCTTCAGCGTGGCAACCGCGCTGCTTTCCATGGGTGTCGCGCTTCTGCTGGCGACAGCTGCCGATACCGTCGTGCGTGGTAAGGGTTTCTACCGCACGATGATGATCATCCCCTATGCGGTGGCGCCGGCGGTTGCCGGCATGCTGTGGCTGTTCATGTTCAACCCGGCCATGGGCACGTTCGCCTATATCCTGCGGCGCAACGGCATTGCATGGGACCCGCTGCTGAACGGCGATCAAGCCATGTCCCTCGTCGTAGTGGCAGCCGCCTGGAAACAGATCAGCTACAATTTCCTGTTCTTCGTCGCCGGCCTGCAGGCAATCCCGAAATCCCTGCTCGAAGCCGCCGCGATCGATGGCGCGCGAGGGAGCCGAAGGTTCTGGACGATCGTCTTCCCGCTGCTTGCGCCGACCACCTTCTTCCTTCTGGTCGTCAACACCGTCTACGCCTTCTTCGACACGTTCGGCATCATCCATTCGGTGACCGGCGGCGGACCGGCAAAGGCTACCGAAACGCTGGTCTACAAGGTCTACAACGACGGCTTCGTGAACCTCAACCTCGGTTCGTCTGCGGCCCAGTCGGTGATCCTGATGGTCATCGTCATCGCGCTGACCGCCTTCCAGTTCCGCTTCGTCGAGCGACGCGTCCATTACGGGTAAATTATCAGATGATCGAGAACCGTCCTGTCGCACGCCTGATGGCGCATCTGATGCTGATCCTTGGGATCATCATCGTCGCCTTCCCCATCTACTACACATTCATTGCCTCGACGGCGACGTCGAGCGCGATCATCCGACCACCGCTGTCGCTGCTGCCTGGCGGCCATATGGTCGAGAACTACAGCGAGTCCATCTCCGGCGGCGTCGAACGCGTCGTCGGCGTCAGTCTGGAGCGGCTGTTGTTCAACAGCTTCGTGGTGGCGGTCGCGATTGCCGTCGGCAAGATCATCATCTCCTTCCTGTCGGCATTCGCGATCGTCTTCTTTCGCTTCCCGTTCCGCATGGGTTTCTTCTGGATGATCTTCATCACCCTGATGCTGCCGGTCGAAGTGCGCATCCTGCCGACCTACAAGGTGATCGTCGATCTAGGCCTGCTCAACACCTATGCCGGCCTCACCCTGCCGCTGATGGCATCGGCAACGGCGACCTTCCTGTTTCGCCAGTTTTTCCTCACTATTCCCGGCGAAATGGTCGAGGCGGCGCGGATCGACAATGCAGGACCGTTCCGCTTCATGCGCGATATCCTGCTGCCGCTGTCGACGACCAATATCGCGGCCCTGTTCGTCATCCTGTTTATCTACGGCTGGACCCAGTATCTCTGGCCGCTGCTCGTCACCGACCGTGCGGAGATGAACACGATCATCATCGGCCTGCGCCGCATGGTCGATTTCACTGATGCATCAACTCCTTGGAACTACGTCATGGTCACGGCGATCCTGGCAATCATCCCTCCCGTCATCGTCGTGGTGCTCATGCAGCGCTGGTTCGTCAAAGGTTTGGTGGAGACCGAAAAGTAATGGCAACAATTGAACTGAAAGACGTCCGCAAGGTCTATGGCGGCAATATCGACGCCATCAAGGGCGTGTCACTGGACATCGCAGACGGCGAGATGATCGTTCTGGTCGGCCCATCCGGCTGCGGCAAGTCCACGCTGCTGCGCATGGTTGCCGGGCTCGAAAGCATCACCGGTGGTGACGTCATCATCAACGGCAAGCGCGTCAACGACATGGAACCGGCCGAGCGCGATATCGCGATGGTGTTCCAGAACTACGCGCTCTATCCGCACATGACGGTCAAGCAGAACCTTGCCTACGGTCTGAAGAATCGCGGAACCTCGAAGGACGAGATCGAACGGCGCATCACCGAGGCAGCGCGCGCACTCGAAATCGAGCCGTTCCTCGCCCGCAAGCCACGGCAGCTTTCCGGCGGCCAGCGGCAGCGTGTGGCGATGGGCCGCGCGATCGTGCGCAAGCCCGCAGCCTTCCTGTTCGACGAGCCGCTATCGAACCTCGACGCGAAACTGCGCGTGCAGATGCGGGTCGAGATCCGCCGTCTGCAGCGGTCCTTGGCCACGACGTCGATCTACGTCACCCACGACCAGATGGAAGCGATGACGCTCGCCGACCGCCTCGTCGTTCTCAACGCCGGCCGGATCGAGCAGGTCGGCACGCCGATCGAGCTCTACGAGAAACCCGCAACGACCTTCGTTGCAACCTTCATCGGATCGCCCTCGATGAACCTGATGACGCTCGGCAAGGCCGGCGGCTGGAGCGTGGCCGAAGGCCTTCCCTCCACTGTCGCCACCGTCGGCATTCGCCCGGAAGACATCGTGATTGCCGAGGGAGAGGTTACCTCGCCTTTCAGAGCCGAGGTCGAGGTCATCGCTGTCGAACTGGTCGGAGCAGAAAGCTATGTCCATGGTGCGACGTCGGACGGAAGCCCTCTTGTCTTCCGGGTCCCCGGCCGCTCCCGCATCGCGATCGGCGAGAAACTGCCCGTGACGACAGCGCCCCACCACCTTCATCTTTTCGACAGCGCCGGAAAGCGCATCGAACGTACCGGTTGATCCGGGACGCGCAAAGATGCGCAGGAGTGCGCTCTCGACGGACGCCTGCGCACTCCTGCAACTTCGCGACATTGACCCTATCGGAAAGTGAGCTATTACTCATGCGAGCAAAAAGGTTCGCATCGCAATAATGGTCACCATTCTCGTAACACTGCTGGGTTTCCTGGTCCTTCTGATTGCAGCCGTGTTCTTCGCAGTTCGCGCGCGCGCGCTTGCGTACGACAAGCACTTCCGCGATCAGGTCCGCCTGCAGCGAAGACTGGAGAACCGGGAGGCCAAGCTCAAGATCAGAGCTCGCAAGCACCGCCGCAACCTCGCAAAGAAACGCCTCGCCAGGATGAAGCGGGCGAAGGCGTTAGCCGCGCGCGCGAAGTGATCGAGCAGAACAGCCGCTACCTGTGAAAACTGGCCAGCTGCAGGATTTAGCACGAGACCGTGCTGAAGAACTCAGCCGAGCGAACGCTCGCATATCTCGAGCTTGAAGCAGCAGAATATCATTCGGACAATCTGGGAAATTTGGTAGCGGAGGGCAGAATTGAACTGCCGACCTCAGGGTTATGAATCCTGCGCTCTCACCAACTGAGCTACCCCGCCACAGGGTGGATCGAGTGTCTCGATCCGTTTGGATGTGCGGCTTATAGAACCCGCGTCACTGAAGTGTCAAGCGCAGGATGGGAGAAAAACGGCGAGATTTGAGCCGCTATTTTCCCGATCCCTCGTTCATTCTCCAGGCCGAATAAAACCGGTCTTTCAAGCGGCTACAGGGGTCGCCAGAAGCGCCCGCAACGATGCCTCGGCATCGGCCGCTCGTTCGGACCGTTCGACGAAGCCGCCGCCGTGGACGCGCGCATCGGCACCTTCTGCGGAATAGAGAACGCAGGCCTGACCGGGTGCCACGCCCTGCTCGCCGATCGCCAGATCGACATAGACGCCGCGCTCATCCGTATGCAGCGTGGCAGGTGACGGCGGGCGCGTCGAGCGTACCTTGGCAAAGCACGCAAAGCCGTTGCCCGCATCATCCTGCAGCGTCCCGTCGCCAATCCAGTTGACGTCGCGCAGATAGACGCGGTGCGTATCGAGTGCTTCCTTCGGCCCGACGATGACGCGGCGCGAGCGGGCATCGAGATAAACCACGTAGAGCGGCTCGCCTGTCGCAACGCCCAGACCCTTGCGCTGACCGATCGTGTAATGGACGATCCCCTCGTGGCGGCCCAGCACGCGGCCGTCCATGTGGACGATATCGCCCACCAAAGCCGAGTTCGGCTTCACCTTGGCGATGATATCGGCATATTTGCCGGCAGGGACGAAACAGATATCCTGGCTGTCGGCCTTCTTGGCAACCACCAGCCCCATGTCTTCGGCCAGCTCGCGCACCTGCGCCTTGCCCATGCCACCCAACGGAAAGCGGAGGTAGTCGATCTGCTCCTGCGTTGTCGCAAACAGGAACCAGCTCTGGTCGCGGTCGGCATCGATCGGCCTGAACAGCGCACGGCGGCCCGGATTGTCGGCCGTGGGGTTCGGCGCCGAACGGATGTAATGGCCGGTTGCCAGCGCATCGGCGCCGAGCTCGCGCGCGGTCGCCAAAAGATCGGCAAACTTGACCGTCTGGTTGCAGGCAACACAGGGAACCGGCGTTTCGCCCATCGCATAGGCTTCGGCAAACGGATTGATCACCGTCTCGCGGAACCGCTTCTCATAGTCGAGAACGTAATGCGGAATGCCCAATGTCTCGCAGACCCGGCGGGCATCGTCGATATCCTGGCCGGCGCAGCAGGATCCTGCGCGGTGGACGGCAGCGCCGTGATCGTAGAGCTGAAGCGTGATCCCGATCACGTCATAGCCTTCGCGCTTCAAAAGGCCGGCCACGACGGAGGAATCCACGCCGCCCGACATGGCGACCACGACACGCGTATCTTCCGGCTTCTTGTCAAAATCCAGCGTATTCACGGGGTACTCTCTTAAAGTCTCTCAGGCCGCGGCAGCAAGCACGACGGCAGAGTGGCACCAGATGTGCGGGATCGTCCGCGCAAAGGCTTTCAGAAAGAGGATATAGAAAGGAATGAGCTGGCGCGCAAGAGAAGCCCGTTCACCCCATCTGCGCCCTCAGTGTCAGAGAGCAGCAACATCAGGACTGGAAGTTCGCGTGACGCAGGGCCGTCTCCGCGACGGCGCCGTTTGCGTGCCCGTTGCTGTTGCTCGCACCTTCGGCCCTTAGACGAGGCAGCGCTGCCGGATATTCCCGCTGAACGAAGTCGATGATCTTCTCGCGCATCTCGCAACGCATGTCGAACGTCTTCGGCGCGTTGTTGGCGGAGACCAGAATACGGATCTCCATCACGCTTTCCTTGAAATCCGTCACCTGAACATTGACCACGCGCCTGTCCCAGATCTTCGACTCGTTTGCGATTTCCTCGACCCTGCGCCTGATGGCGCTGACGGGAACGGAATAATCGAGATAGATCATCACAGTGCCAATCAGGGCCGAACCTTCGCGGGTCCAGTTCTGGAACGGATTCTCGATGAAATAGGAGAGCGGCAGAATCATGCGCCGCCAGTCCCACAGCTTCACCACCACATAAGTCGAGGTGATCTCCTCGACATTGCCCCACTCCCCTTCGACGATCAGCGCATCGTCGATGCGGATCGGCTGCGTAATGGCAAGCTGGATGCCGGCAAAGATGTTTTTCAGCATGGGCTGCAGGGCAAGACCCAGCACGATACCGGCGACACCGGCGGAGGCGAGAACGCTGACGCCGTATTGCTGGACGGCCGGGAAGGTCATCAGCATCGCGGCAACCGTGACGATGACGATCATCGCGCCGGCAATGCGCTCGGCAATCCGCGACTGGGTCACGTGGGTGCGGGCAAGGAGGTTGTCTTCCGCATCCAGCTTGAAGCGGCGCAGATAGACCGTCATCCAAATATGCAAAGCCGTCTTTGCGACCCAGCCGAGCACGAGGATGAAACCCAGCAGCAGCACATGCCGGATGATTTCGGCCGGTCGAGCCGCAAGCGGTGCGATAGATGATGCAAACGATACAGTGAATGTCAGAACCGTCAAACGCATCGGCCGGCGCCCGCGCGACACCAGCGATCGCCAGAACAGGTCCTTGTCTTCCACCAGCCGCTTGAAGATACCGAACGCGAAACGGTGGATCGCCAGACCAATCAGGACCGCGCCCACGAGAAGGCCGACGCTCACCATCCAGTTCGGCAGCCAGTCGGTATATTGACGAAACTCTGTAATCAAAAAATCCATCCAACCGATTTAGGGTGCAGTGCAGCATGAAACACCCCTGCCGCAAAAATTTCACAGTTGCGGTGTCTTCATGGCGGCCGTTGGGAGATGATGCGAGGAGCGCGGCATGACTGTCGATAACGGAAAATCCGATCTGACCCGATTCGTGGATGCACAAGATCCGGTCTACGCGCAGGTCATGAGCGAACTGCGAAACGGCCGCAAAGAGTCGCACTGGATGTGGTACATTTTCCCGCAGATCGCCGGTCTTGGTCCCTCAATCATGTCACAACGCTTCGCACTTACCTCTCTGGAAGAAGCCCAGACCTATCTCGACCATCCGGTGCTTGGACCACGTCTCCTCGAATGCACGCACGCCATGCTTCCGCATGAAGGACTTTCGGCGCGCACCATCCTCGGGTTCCCCGACGACATGAAGTTTTGCAGTTCGATGACGCTGTTCGATAAAGCCGCAACAGAAAAGGGCTCGCCTTTCGAGCGAGCCCTTGAGAAGTTCTTCGGCGGCCAGCGCGACGACAAGACGATCGCGCTGCTGGGGATTGGCTGATCAGGCAGCCGACTGGATGGCCGAGACCTTCCAGTCATTGGCCGGCTTGCGCACGAAGGTCCAGATCTCGACCGTTTCCGTGACGGCATTCGGATCCCCTTCGGCGACAGCGCCGGTGTTGCGATCGCTCAGGAAGTCGACGCTCGAGTAGCGCATCGCAACCGTTGCGTATTCCTGGCCGTTTTCGCGCCAGGCTTCCGAAAGGTCGCCCTGCAACAGGGTCACGTCGCGGACTTCGTTCTTCACGCCGTTGGTGGCGTTTTCACCAAGCTCTTCAGCCAGATAGGACATGGCTTCCGGCGTGGTGAGATTGCGAAGCTTCGCGTAGTCTTCCGCGCCATAGGCAGCCTGGACATCCGTCAGCATCTTTTCAAAGAGGCCGAGATCGCGACCGGTGATACCGACTTCATCCGTGTCGGGACCCGCCTGACGCGGAGCAGACGCAGCCTGCGTGGCACCGAAGCCACCCATCGCACCGCCGCCAGAACCGATCTTAGGGATCTGGAAGCCGCCACCGTTGTTCTGCGGTGCCTGGTAGGCATGGTTATTGTTGTCACGGCTGTTACCGCCGAAACCGTTATCGCGCGCGTTGCCCGCAGGACCCGCCGGGTGCTGCTGCTGGCGACGACGGGCGAAGAAGCGGAAGGCCAGCATGGCAAGACCCGCGATCAGCGCGATCTGCAACAGCATGCCGAACATGCCGGCCATACCGCCAAAACCGTTGCCCATCATCATGCCGAACAGGCCACCGAGAGCCAGACCGCCGAGAAGACCACCAGCCATGCCGCCGAACAGGCCACGACGCGGCTGAGCCGCCTGGGCGCCTGCGCCGTTAGCAGGAGACGCTGCGTTCTGCTGCGTGTTGGGCGTCATCGAACGATTGATGCCGGTCGCCGTGCCCGGTGCCGTGTTCGTGGTCGGCGGCGGTGCGAATGTGCGTGTACCGCGGCTGCCGAAGCTGGAACCGCCGCCGGCGCGGCGCGCCTCCGCCATATCGACGGCTGTTAGCGAAACTGCCATTCCGACCGCGAAGATCGCGAAGAGTTTCTGGAAACGCCGAAGCTTGGATAACATTGGTTTCTCCTCTGGCCGCCCGATGCGGTCGTGATCCTAGATATAGAGAGTGGCAGGCGAGAATTTTAGAGCCACCACCATCTTTTCCCGCCGAAGTAGATATCGGACGATGAAACGGGAGCCAAGCGATGCAAATACAACCAGCGGGAGATTTAGCGTATGGACCGATCACATCGGCTTGATCACAACGAAAAAGCCCGGCGCGCTGGCACCGGGCTTTGTCTTGGTCAT
Source organism: Neorhizobium sp. AL 9.2.2 (assembly GCF_013317225.1). Lineage (NCBI taxonomy): Bacteria > Pseudomonadati > Pseudomonadota > Alphaproteobacteria > Hyphomicrobiales > Rhizobiaceae > Neorhizobium > Neorhizobium sp. AL 9.2.2. The sequence goes on along the minus strand of NZ_JAALXU010000003.1, from coordinate 284,988 downwards.
CCGGGAGGATGGTTTATTCGACGTTGAAGACCAGCTGGCGGGCCTGACGGATCGCCGGGTTGGCGGTCAGGCGGGCGAGCACGTCGTTCGAAACAGGACCATCGACATAAAGCAGCGCGATCGCATCGCCGCCATCCTTCTCCCGGCCGAGATGGAAGTTGGCGATGTTGACGCCGGCATCACCGAGCGTGGTGCCCATGAAGCCGATCATGCCGGGTACGTCGGTATTGGAGATGTAGACCATGTTGGCGCCGACATCGGCGTCCATGTTGATGCCCTTGATCTGGATGAACCGCGGTTTGCCGTCCGAAAACACGGTGCCGGCGACGGAACGGCTCTGCTTGTCGGTGGTGACCGTCAGCTTGATGTAGCCGTCATAGACACCGGTCTTGTCGCGCTTGACCTCGGACAGGACGATGCCTTTTTCCTTGATCATGATCGGCGCGGAAACCATGTTCACGTCTGCCACCTGGTTACGGATCAAACCAGCCAGAAGCGCGGAGGTGAGCGCCTTGGTGTTCATTCCGGCCGTTGCGCCATCAAACAGGATCTCGATTTCCTTGATCGGATCTTCCGTGACCTGACCAACGAAGGCACCGAGAACATCGGCAAGACGGATGAACGGCTTCAGGATCGGTGCTTCTTCAGCGGTGATCGAGGGCATGTTGATGGCGTTGGAAACGGCACCCTTGACCAGATAGTCCGACATCTGTTCAGCCACCTGCAGCGCAACGTTCTCCTGGGCTTCCGTGGTGGAGGCGCCCAGATGCGGCGTGCACACGACGTTGTCGAGGCCAAACAGCGGGCTTTCCGTCGCAGGCTCGACTTCGAACACGTCGAAACCGGCACCGGCGACATGGCCGGACTTGATGGCTTCTGCAAGCGCTGCCTCATCGACGAGACCGCCGCGGGCGCAGTTGATGATCCGCACGCCCTTCTTGGTCTTGGCAAGGTTTTCCTTGCCGAGAATGCCGCGGGTCTTGTCGGTCATCGGAACATGCAGGGTGATGAAGTCGGCGCGCGCCAGTAGATCGTCCAGCTCGACCTTCTCGACGCCCATGTCCAGCGCGCGTTCAGCCGAGAGGAAGGGGTCGTATGCGATGACATGCATGCCGATGCCGATCGCCTTCTTGCAGACGATGCCGCCGATATTGCCGGCGCCGATGACGCCAAGCGTCTTGCCGGTGATTTCGACACCCATGAACTTCGACTTTTCCCACTTGCCGGCCTGCGTCGAGGCATCGGCCTGCGGCAACTGCCGGGCAACGGCAAACATCAGCGCGATCGCGTGTTCAGCCGTCGTGATCGAGTTGCCGAACGGCGTGTTCATGACGATGATGCCGCGCTTCGAGGCAGCCGGGATGTCGACATTGTCGACGCCGATACCGGCGCGGCCGATGACCTTGAGGTTGGTCGCAGCAGCGATCAGCTTCTCGGTCGCCTTTGTGGCGGAACGGATGGCGAGGCCATCGTAATTGCCGATGATTTCGGCGAGCTTGTCCTTGTCCTTGCCGAGCTTCGGCTGGAAATCGACTTCGACGCCGCGATCGCGAAAGATCTGGACAGCGGTTTCGGAGAGTTCGTCGGATACGAGAACGCGAGGTGCCATGGGTTGGGCTCCTGATAAGGGGTGTAATCTCTAAATGCGGATGAAACGGTGCCGCGTCCCTAGACGGGTGAGCGGCGGCACCGGAATTCGATCAGGCAGCGGCCTTGGACAGCGCGGCCTTCTGCGTTTCGAACGCATAGGTGAGCCACGGCATCAGCGCCTTCATGTCCGCCTCTTCGACGGTGGCGCCAGCCCAGATGCGCAAGCCCGACGGTGCGTCGCGGTAAGCGCCGACGTCGAGTGCGACGCCTTCCTTTTCGAGGATTGAGGTCACGCCCTTGGCAAAGGCTGCCTGTGCGTCAGCGTCGAGAGCGGCGACATCGGCATCGGCGATCTTCAGGCAGACCGAGGTGTTGGAGCGCGTCTCATCGACCTGCGCCAGATTGGCGATCCAGTCGTTGGCCGCCACGAAATCGAAGATCACCTTCGCATTGGCGTCGGCACGGGCGATCAGCGCCTTGAGGCCGCCGAGCGACTTTGCCCACTGCAGTGCATCGATATAGTCCTCGACGCAGAGCATCGACGGCGTGTTGATCGTCTCGCCCTTGAAGATGCCTTCGGAAATCTTGCCGCCCGAGGTCATGCGGAAGATTTTTGGAAGCGGCCACGCCGGGACGTAGCTTTCAAGACGGGCGACAGCGCGCGGCGACAGGATGATCATGCCGTGGCCACCCTCGCCGCCCAGCACCTTCTGCCAGGAGAAGGTGGTGACATCGAGCCTGGCGAAATCGAGGTCCTGCGCAAATGCGGCCGACGTTGCGTCGCAGATGGTGAGGCCCTTGCGGTCATCAGGGATGAAGTCGGCATTCGGAACGCGAACGCCAGACGTCGTGCCGTTCCAGGTGAAGACCACGTCACGGTCGAAATCGATAGTGGAAAGGTCGGGAAGAACGCCGTAATCGGCCTCGATCTTGCGGACATCCTTCAGCTTCAGCTGCTTGACCACGTCGGTGACCCAGCCGGCACCAAAACTCTCCCAGGCGACCATGTCGACGCCGCGTTCGCCAAGCAGCGACCACATCGCCATTTCAACGGCGCCGGTGTCGGATGCGGGAACGATGCCGATACGGTAATCGGCCGGAACGTTCAGAACTTCACGGGTGAGATCGATGGCCTGCTTGAGCTTGTCCTTGCCAACCTTGGCGCGGTGCGAACGACCGAGCGGGGCATCGGAGAGAGCGTCGAGCGACCAACCGGGGCGCTTCGAGCAAGGGCCAGAAGAAAAATGGGCGTTATTCGGACGCAGGTCCGGCTTTGCGGCAGTGGCCATATGTATACCCTTCCAGGTAATTGGCTCCTCGTTGGGGAGGAGTGTCCCGCCGCCGTGGATAGTGGAAAGCCGAGAAAAGCGCAAGTCTACTGGTGATATTTTGAAACCGACCATGCAAATTCGTGCTGCATCTTGCAGAACGGCTCGGGAACGAGTTGCCCCAGTTGACACATGGCTGACACACCTATGTTCTCTTGACGTTCACGGTGACCGGGACTTGAGAGCGCTCTCGGCAAGCCCTTACCCAAGACCGACGAAGAAAATTTGACATTCGTTTGTTCTCGCCTTGTTCTTTTTCGGCGACCAATCTAGGTTCGCCGTCATGAGCGAGATCGGGACCATAGGCGACGCATTCAATCAGGGTTGGCAGCTCTCGGCCGCCTGCCGCCATGGACTTGTTGACACTGGCAGCAGTAGCCGCAAATGCGACTGGAAGTACAATCTCGACATGACGACATTGGTCGCTACTCGCGGGCGCGACTTTCCAATCGATCGCGTATCTGAGCGCCTGCGTTGTCCCAGATGCGGCAGTCGCAAGATCTCAGTTTTTTTCGTCACGCCGTCGATGCCGACCCGCAGAACCGCGAATCGCTGACCTGCCGCAAGGACGAGATATCGGGAATAAAATGAGATTCACGACAGTAACAACAATCGCGATCCTTAGCTGGGCAACGCCAGCAGGCGCGATCGATATTTGCAAGGGCGGAAACCGCGCCGAGCGGCGAGTGACCTGCGTAGTCGACGGTGATACCCTGTGGCAGAACGGCATAAAGATGCGCCTGCTTGATATCGACACGCCAGAGACGTTCGAAGCGCAGTGCGATCATGAGAAGCATTTAGGAGAGAAAGCGAAGCTGCGGCTGCAGGCGCTTATGTCAAAAGGGTATCAACTAGACGACAGCGGAGCAAAGGATCGCACTTCGGATCGCCGCAACCTGGTGCATGTCATTCTGCCCGACGGCAGAGATGCCGGGAAGGTATTGATCAGCGAAGGACTCGCGCAGCAATGGCCGAACAAGGGTAACCGGTGGTGCAACGGCCTGCAAGGCAACGGGCGGTGATGTAACAACTAGGGCTGGCCGCACTGTCGCTTGAAGCGGCCGAGGCGTTCCCGTGGTTCCTCGAAACGTTCTGGTCAGATGAACCGGAACCGCGCAAGGCCAGCGGCCCACCAGCAGTTCTACTAGTCGAATCCATTGCCATTACCCGCTATTGTTCACCGCGAAAGGCGGAGTGCGATGCGCAAAATGAATCCTGAGGAGATCCCCGCGTTCGTCAACGATGTGGTCGCGACTGGCTGCAACATCACAGGGATTGCGGGCGTAGGTTATATCATCGGCGATGCGGACCTTCCTCATGACCGGCTTGAAGAGGTCAGGCCGAAGCTATCCCAGATCACGGAAGCCTACGGGACGCGTGACCACCTTCTTGAGGAGATCACCGAGTATCTTGTTTCGATCGGTAGGAGCTATCCGCCACCGGATGGTCAGTAGGGAGGTTGGCTGGCGACCAGAAAACAGGCGCCATGTCAAATCGCGACACAACTACAATTTAACCAATCGTATTAACGGAACGGATGTGTTCTTTAGGTAGAAACATGACACGTAGGGACAACCCGTTCCACGACACGAATTACGGGGGATTGCATGTCTGTTTTTGCACGCTTTATGAAGGACGAGTCGGGCGCTACTGCGATCGAATACGGTCTCATCGCGGCTCTTATCTCAGTTGCGCTGATCGCTGGGGCGACCACGCTCGGCGGCGCACTGAATAACCAGTTCACGAACCTTTCGAAGAAGCTCAGCTGTGGATCTGCCGCCACCACTTGCTAATCGATAGCGGCTGCGACGTGGTCTGACTGAAAGAAGGCGCGCAAACTCAAGTATTCGCGTCAGCTCTTCACTCCTGATTAACGTCCAGATCGTACGTCAAAAACTGGACATCAATCCAAGCGTCCAGCACTCAACTCGCCGAACAATGGGATCTCCGTTGTTCGGTTTTTTGTTGCCATCACGGCGGACCGATCCGCTCACGCGCGGCCGCCTGATCCGTCCACGTTCAACATGGTCACTCGCGATCAAGGCTGGCCGATCCGCTCACGTTCGACGCGATCGAGGCGCTGCCTCAAGTCGAGGATGACATCTCGGGCCCCATAAACGCTACCCTGGGATTGTTTCAGTTCGTCGACCTGGCGCTGCAAATCTTCATCCTTGTTGGTGTAGTTCTGCCAGACGCGCTCATGCTCGGCGCGGGGCACCAAGCTTTCCCGGATCTCTTTAACTGAAGCCTCTGTTCGCTGGCGATCTTCAACGCCGCGGGCCGTTCGCCATTCCAGCTCCTTCTGCGTCACCATTCGCTCGGTGATGAGAAGGATCGATGCCTTGACCCCAGAATTGTCTTCCTTGATCGGCCAGTAGACTAGCCCGCCGACGATCGTGCAAAACGACAGGGCGACTGCGATCGCCTGCCACTGTGGCTTGTTGCGCTCTGCGATGTTCGACGACAGAGCGGACACGGCGCTGCGCATCTCGGTCGACATCGACGACATTGATGATTCGATCTGTTTGAACCCCGAACGCATCTCCGTTTCGAGATCGGACTGCCGGCGGTTCAAGTTCGTTACCCGCTCCCCGAGCTGCGCTGTCATTGCATCTTGGTAGATGCGGTTCACGTCCGGACCGCCGTTATTCATGTCGTCTCCATTCATCACGCCCCATGCCCTTCCAATGCGATTCAAGAAAAGGCCGCCTCACGAAGGCGACCCGGTTGTCGAAAGATGTCCCGAGACGTGGTTGACTCCAGCACGTCAATGAGAACAATATGAGAACAGAAAACGACACCCAACCTAAACGCAGGTCAAACGCGCTTCGGCGCGGCTGCGAAACTGTGCCCGAGATTGAGATGCCCCTCCCCACCTTGAAAGACTATCGCTCGGAAACAATCGATATGGTCTGCACCCCATGCGCCCGTCAGGGCGTTTTCAGCCACAAAAGCCTGGTCAAGAAATTCGGAGCGGACGCCGAGTTCGTCCAGATCCGGCGCGTGCTGGCCATGGGATGCGAGCATGCGGGGACGGAGAAGTGCCAGGCGAGGTTCCCCTGCCTGTTGAAGGCACACATCCTTCTGGAGCCCCGGCGATGAGTGACGAAAGCAGGACTGCCTTAAACGGGCCGACGAAGCTCTACATCCATTGGTGCAGCATCCCCTCATGCCGGGAGTGGGGCGGCTTTGGCTTCTCAAACAGTCGAGGAGAGCCGCATTGGTGGTGCTGGGAGCATTACCCGCACAAACCGAACCAGGCGCGCAGCGAAGCGGCCGAGATTGCAGAGGTGCTGCGGTGAATGCCGGCTATAACGACCAACAGAGTAAGCGAGAGTATCATGGCGAAATCGGATACAAGCGCAGGCTTCAATGCCTGGTGGGACTTGCTTTCAGACGAAACCAAGAAGGGGATCGATCGGCGCGTGGCGTGGATGGCATTTGTAGCAGGATCCAGACACCGGATGTATCCTCCGAAGAACACCTATCGTTTTCGGGCCGGTCGTTGGATCGTCACCGTGACGGCCGACTCATATGAAGACGCGCGGGCAAAGGCTGCCGAGAAGCTGGACCAGCGTGCGGAAAAGCTAGGGGCCACGCCACCGCCAAGCGGCTGGCCTCTAACGAAGCTTGCAAGCTCGGCTTAAATCGGCGAGGAATACGCTTCTTATGCTTCCTCGATAGCTGATCCCAAGTTCAACCATGAGAAACGTTATTTTCGCGCGGCTGTCCTCCGCGGCTCGGCGGGCCGGGTGGATAGCGCTGACGATACTGGCGATCGGGCTGATCTTGCTAGCAAGCGCCGTTGTCGCTGTAGCTGGACTGTTTGGCACGCAGGGAAGACGCAATGTCGTCAAATAGCGCAGCCACAACTTAGAGGCTGTTATTTGTAAGTCTCGTCCTAACGCTCTATTCGCCTCCGAAGCTCGTCTTCCGCCTCAACCAAAGCCATCGACATCAGGTACGAAAGCATGTCTTTGCTACGGTCGCGACTGGACATCTCTATCAGAAACTTAAGGTATTCAATTATCCTTTCGAGCTCAGCCATGTAGACCCCCATCCAACATGATGCCGCATCGTAGCACTGATATATAGTTGTGCAACTAATTCAGAGATCTTAAAGTATCTGCAAGGAATGCGTGGAGATATTTATACGGTCATGAATAGTCTATTTCATTCAACTTCCTGCCCATGCTTGGCGCACTCTTGAGAGGTCCATACGCCCCCACTGCACAGGCCGACCGCTGTTCGGTCAATCTTTCGTTGATCAGACGGCGTTGCACCCCTCGCCCCGATCAGGTCAGTTCCCACGACGCGCCGTAGGCCTGGTGCACTTGCCGGAGCCGAAGTCCCACACCCGGCCGCCATCAATGCACACATCATAATCGCCGCGAGCCCGGTCAGACTGATTGCCTGCTTCATTGTTCTGCCTTTCGATTGAGTTGAGTTTGCTCTCGCCGCCGGCATGGTAGATCCATGTCGCGGCGCCGATGATCGCGGTGACTGTGAGGAAGAGGAAGATGATGATGATGCGGAGAGTGGAGGACATCTATCGACGTGCCCCTACTTGGAACGCCTCGACACCCTTCCGCTCGCCGCGCTGGGCGATGTAGTAGGCGCCGCCAGCGAGAGCGACGAGCATGCCGAACTTTACCCAGCCAGGCACATCACCGACATATTCAGACATGTCGCTGAGATAGCCCCGAGCTGTGCCGAGGTTTGACACGATGCCGTCGAACAGCGCGCCGGCCGCGGAGAACCCGCCTGCGACGATGGCGCCGATCTTGATGCGCCAATTACTTTTCACTTCGGGCACGCTTTGGCGCACCTCTCCCGCCGTTGCATCGTTGCGCGCAAGCTTGCGCTTCGGTGCGGTGTCGAGTGCGGTCAGCAGATCTTGATCGATGGTGCCAACCGATGGCAGGCCATTGTCCGCGCGGAAGATGAGGATCGCTGCCTGCGTCATGCCGCCGAGCTTGCCGTCGAACGAACCATCAGGCTTGCGGCTGCCGACTTCGGTATAGCCGAGGTCATAGAGCTTGCGCTGCACGATCTCGACGGTGACGGTCTTCGCTGTGGATGCTGCTGGTTCTGGCACAGCTGGTGCAGGAGCGGCTTTCGCGCCCCCGGAGAGGAACAGTGCCCGCTCAGCCTGCCGGCGCGTGGTGAGGCCCTGAATTTTGACCTTCTTGCCGTTGACCGTGCCCTTGTTCCAGACGAGGAACTGAGCGCCGGCGCCAGAGACGTCACCCGCATTCAGCTTCTTGAGCAGCGAGGACTTCCGGAAGGCCGTGCCCCCGATGTTGAACACCAGCGAGACCAGCGCGTCGAACTGGTTCTGGCTGATCGGAACCTTCACGAGCCGGTTGACGTCAGTCTCGACTGCAGCCAAATCGCGCGCCAGGATTTCATCGCATTCGGCTGCGGTGATCTTCATGCCCTTCTTGACGATAGGCGGGCCGGCAGCAGAGGTGTGCCCGACCCCGATCGTGAGAACGCCAACCGAATCGAGATAGGCGGTCAGGCGTGTTCCTTCATGCTGCGCAATAGCCTTCCGGCCCGCAGCGCTGGTGCGAAGCGTGGTCATGGTGGTCTCCGGTGTTGGGTGGGGTATCGGGTTGCAAGCGCGGATGCGCAGACGACCGCAGAAAGTCTGAGTGTTTTCCAGTTGCTACGGCCGGGTCTGTCGAATATCGAAATACGCGGCAACTTTACGGGCGAAGGAAATGCTCACGTGATCGAAGTGAGAGAAGAGTACCCAGGGCAGAACATAATCGACATCCACCCCGACTTCCTGTCTCAGGGCAGCGGTTTGATTGAACTTAAGGGTAGAGGGAATGTCCTGAACATCGCCAAGCCCGGCTTCATTGGTCATATCCACGTCCTCATGACTGGCGATAACGCCCTAGCCATCGAGGAAACTTGCTATCTCAACCAGCAATCGTTCCACATGCTTGCCCCCAGTTCCATCCGGATCGGGGAGCACAGTTCATTCAATGTCCGGTCATCAATAAACATCCACGAGCCCGCCAAGGTCTCGATCGGTGAACGATGCTTGTTTGCCTCCGACGTGACCCTATCCTGCAGCACGATCCACAAGATCTACGACATGGAGACGAAGGAACGCGTGAATCCACCGGGCGACATCAAAATCGGAAGTCACGTCTGGGTCGCAGCAAATGTCTCGTTGTGGGGCGGGGCATCTGTTGGAAATGGCTCAGTTGTCGGATATGGCAGTTTTGTCAGCAAGGAATTCCCGGAAAACTGCGTAATCGCTGGAACGCCGGCGCGGGTCGTTAGAGAAAACATCACGTGGGAAGCGTGAAGCGAGGCATCATGAAAGTATATTTTGCACTGAACGAGGGCGGAACGCATGGCGACATCGCGCTCCACACAAAGATTGCGGTTCTAACCGCTACCCAGAATACGAAGCTGCAACCGATCATGATGTACACGGGAGAGCGCAACGACTTCACGCGCTGGCTCGAAGCGAATGGGGTTGAGGTGAGAGATTCTGACTTGCCCTATCTTCCGTTGATCCGCCGTCTTACCGATGAAGGTCGGTATCACATGCACAGCGTCGGCCATTGGCTCCGAACGAATGTCGCGCTGGAAGAGAAGACCGACGATATCATCCTCTATACCGATATCGATGTGGTTTTCCGCAAACATCCGGAAGCGAACCTCACACCCGCATATTTCGCCGCGGCGCCGGAATTCAAGCAGGATGGGTGGAACTACTTCAACGCTGGTGTGATGCTCATCAACATTCCGGCTCTGCGGGAGTCCTACACCGAGTTCGAAGCCTATCTGCGCGCGAACATCGAAGAGAAGACCACCGGGTTTCACGACCAGATCGCCTACAACGAGTTCTATCGAGGAAAGTGGGACCGCCTCCCGCTCGGAATGAACTGGAAGCCTTACTGGGGTCGAAACGATGACGCGGCGATTGTCCATTTCCACGGCCCCAAGATCGGTGCCGTCAACTCAATCCTGACCGGGGCATGGGACTGGGGCAATAATCACGGCGTCCAAATCGGTTCGCTTTTCGGCGGCAACATCGAAAGCTATCGCAACTACATAAACGAAGTAGCGGCGGTGCCCGGCCTGCCGGCTCAAGATCACGACTACATTGCAGCGGTGGCGGAACGATGCAACAACGCCGAAAGCATCATTGCCGGAAAACCTGTTGACCTGTCGTTCACGTCATACAAGATGTTCCCGGATTGAGACCCGGCAAACGAAAGGCTCGTCAATGATCAGTTCAGCCCCGCTTAAAGTTATCGAAGACGCCTCCCTCTGGATGCTCCAGAAAGGGTGGTCATCTGAATACGTCGGGTGGTGTGTCGGCCCCGAGAGCGGGGCGCTTGAACACGTCATCCGGAACCCCGGCATATCTGCCCAGGAACTGGCGGAATGGGGGATGGAGAAAATAAGGTCCCGTCCCCCGGTCTTGCATTAAGGCGCCAGCTTTTTCCCCTGCTTGATAGTGGCAGACTTATCGATCGTTGCTTTAGTAGCAAGGCCCTCGACTTGCGCCTCTAGGAATATTTTAGAAACCATGAGGCGCCCAAGCTCCAAAGCCAGACGGTCATTCGCGATTTGCTGTACGTTCGTGTCCACTTGGCGTTTCTCCTACGGGCGAAGCTTCTGGCTCTGATCGCCTAGCATCCGATATGGGTCCGAAATATCAGCTGCCTGATTGATGGGCACCTGATGATTTTGCGCGGCTTCGTAGGTGTCGAACCTTTTACCGTCCGAAGCTTCGTACTTCTTGCCCTTCTTGAGGGGGTATTGAACTTTAAGATCCATCTGGCTTCTCCTTATGCCAATGCGCGAAGGTCGATTGCGTAGCGCGTGCCGTTGACGTTGATGACGGCTCTGGTCGCAACGGCGCCCGCGCCTGACTGGGTCAATACGCCGGCCAGGGTCAACGTGTTGTTGTCGTAGCCAAGCCCGCCCAATCCAACGCCATCCGCATTCTGAAACTGCAACGAATGGGCTGCATTAATTGCGATTGCAGCTCCCCCCGTCACCGAGAGCGCGTGCAGATCGATAACCGGTTTACTGAATGCACCAGTCGCGACGATCAGATTTTCCGCGCTGATCTCGCTGGCTCTCAGGACCGCATCGTACTGGCCTTCCAGATACATCGCGCGCTTATATTTGGTATTCGCGCTTGTTTTCCAGAAGATGCCGTTAGCGAACTCTGTGAAAATGCCATCCCCGCCATTCAATTTGTTGGTCGGCAGGAAAACCATCGTTCTCTTGTTGTTCGCATCCGTACCTGTGGCGATGACAGTGTGCTCCGAGGCGAGCGACCCATTCGTCGGGTTGGCTTGGCCGTGTGTCTCCTTCACTTCGAACGCGTGGGCAAAACCGGGAGCGGCCTGCAAAACGTTTTGGTTGATGTATGAGACTGCCGCCGAATGAGCAAAGAACGGATCAACGCCCTCGACGTATGAGCTGTTGTTTTCGAGCAGGGCAACGAGATTGAAGTGGCCGTATTTCGTCCCTGCTACGGCGCGCGAAGTTATCGAAACCGCGGAGCCGACCCCACCCCCACCGTCAATCGTGCCAGATCGCGTGTTTACCTGAATGTCCAGGAGAGACTGGGCTTCGCCGGCGGCATGTGTCTTTGTCGCGAGAATACGCGTCTGGAAGGCGTTCCAGTCGATACCGATGCCGTCTCCGAGCGCCGAGGCTGGCGGGGCAACCTTGAATACAGTGCCGCCAGCGTCCTTGGCATAGAGCTTGCGGTCGGCCATGTTGATGCCGAGTTCGCCTTCCAGCAGTTCCCCGGCCGAGAACACCTTGCTGGCCGTCGAAGTGCGACGTGACTGCATGCGTGTGGATTTGGTGACCATCAGATGGCTCCTCCGTCGAGAGTGTCGAAATTACTGGCGTCGAGGCCTGCCTTAAGAGCAGCCATCGTGGCGATCTGGTCGGTGTTCGTGCCGAGCGCCGCCGTGGGCGCTGTTGGCGTTCCCGTCAGCGCCGGGCTGGCGGTATTGGCTTTGAGATTGAGCGCGGTTTGCTGCGCGGTGCTGACCGGCTTGTTCGCATCTGAGGTGTTGTCGACATTGCCTAAGCCCACATCCGACTTGGCCAGAACGACTATCCCAGTCTGCCCATTGACCGAATTGACGGCTTGGACCGATGGGATGCGCTCCCACTTGTTGCCGTTCGTCGTGAACTTCGCGCGGTCGCCAACGCTCCATGCCGTCGACGTGCCGGTGATCGAATTCGTGCCAGCGACGGAGACGGTGTATTCGTCGCCGTTCGCCCCAACCCCGGCAGTGATAGTCGGCGTGTTAGTGTTGGCGTTCCAGCTGCCCTTGTAAGAGCCATTGACTGGAAGCTGGGAGGACGGAACCAACCCGTCGGCCCCGAGGCCTGCATACCCGTTGGCCGCACCTTTGTTGTTCTGCGTTTCGACCAAGCCGGCACCCGATACACTAGGCCTTACCTCAAACGTGGCAAGACCAGTAGCTCGTGACACTCTGAAAGCTGTACCGAGTTGCGCACCTGCATCCGAACGCCGCAGAAGCAGCAGATCAGAACCAGCGTTGCCCCCAGACTGAGGCGAATTGTCTGCCAACAGCGTCCAGATATCGACGCCTGCCGTTTTGAAACGAACCTGGCGGTCACTGCCCGCCGCCCCGTTGATGTGAAGAGACGTGTTGACTTGGCTATTGCCACCGAGCTGCAAAGCCGAGAGGTACGCGGTGCCGTATCGGCGTGACGCCTGCCCAAGATCTGCCCCAAGATCTGCTGTTGGGCCTGCAACCTGCGCATAGGTGGAAAGCGCGGCAACAAGTCCGCTAATCGTCGCCATCTCCTGAAGGCCGGTATGCGTTGTCCGATCGCGAAGACTGGCGTCTGTTGCGTTCGCGGTTGCGCCCGTAGCAATACCGGCAAGTTTCGTCCGTTCAGTCGCCGTCAGCAGCTTCTTGGTCGCGCCCTCGGTCAAGACTTCGGCCGACGCCCCGGCCTGCAGGGCTGTATCTGCAAGCGCACCTTGAGCGGCTGTGGCAAGCGCCGGCTTGTTGGCGATGGCGTTCCATTCGGGCGTGACATCGGCCGTGTAATAGTAGCTCGCTTCCGCTGTCTTCGACCCAGAGCCGGAGTAGCGCCACGCGCCACCATCGGCCGTGTAAACCATCGTGCCGAGCGAAACCGCCGCCTGCTGAAGCGTCGTGAGGCCCGCGATGCTCGTGGCAGACAGCGAGTTGTTGCCCGGGATGACAGGAAGCCGAGCAACGTCAATTGTGCCGGTCAGTTTGGCGGCATCAAGGTCAGAGATCTTGGCGTTCGGTATTGTGGGGAGCCGATCAAGATCAACAGTTCCTGTCAGCTTCACAGCGTCAAGGCTCGTGATCATTCCAGAAACGATCAGGCCAGCGGAGCCGCCAAGCGCGTTGATTGCTGCGGCGCTGGTCGAAGACGCGAGAAGATCAAGCCCCTTCGTCCCAATCGTCTTGCTCGACAGCGTCGTGAGGCTGCTGTTCAGTGGCTGCCTCCCACCGAGAAGCAGATCCAGTGCGTCGTTCGTGGGCAACGCCCCGAGCTTGGAGCGCTCGTCATCCGTCAGCTGCCGGCGTAGAAAGTCTCTTGCGGACATTAGATGCTCCCTCCGTCCAATGTGTCGAAGCCTACGATCGGAGTTTTACCGACTCCCACGATCATCTCTGCCGTTGCTTCTCCGGCAGTGTCGTCAGTGGTGATCGCCGGGAAGGTCACGACCCCGCCGCCTGGCGCGGTCCATCCCGAAATGTGAAGGCCTTCGAGCAGCACATAACCGATCACGTCATATCCGCCTGGGATCGTTACCGACGTCTGGCCCAGCGAGACGGTGACGGGATACTCTGTAATCGGGTTGACCGATGAAACGATGCCGGCAATTGCGTCGAGCGCAACCCCTGCCGCGACAGCCGCTGCTACGGCTGCAGCCATTGCAGCAGAGAGAGCGGCCGCGTTCACATTGCCTGCGGAGAGATCGAACGTCACGGCTGTGACGCCGGGAATGGGGTTGAGGCTGGACACCTCCATCTCAGCCGGCCCGTTATTCCCGGCCGTCACCCAGACGCGAGTGCCGCGGGCGATATCGCCGGCCTTATTCCAGTCTGCTGCACGCCGCCAGACGCCGTTGGCTACGACAATCCAGATCCCGTTGTCGATCCCGTTGCCAGTCACCAGGACACGCTCGCCCTCCGCAAGCGCTACACCGTCAACGGTCTGCGTCCCGAAGAGGGTGATGCTGCCGGTAGTGGCTACCCGGCACGGGCCTTTATATGCAGTCGTCGACGACAGCCCGTCGCGTCGGCTGATTTCAATAGATCCCATTGTGTTCTCCGGGGCGAAACAGAAAAGGCCCCTGAGTGGAGCCTTGCTTCTGGAACTGGATTTGTGGTTGTGTGCCTCGCATGAGCAAAGACGCCCGCAAGTTCATTTCCTTCATGACCGCTATGCTGCTTCCGGCCTTCCTGGCAGGGACTGCAATGGCTGAGCGGTGGTCTCGCGGCTTTGAGCCGGTGATCGTTATCCTGTGGCTCGCTGGCACGCTGTTGGGTATCGGCTACACGATCGACGGGTTGCGCGGCGCCAAGGCCCTTGCGCTTGGAACGGCCAAAGCGTGGGGCCTTATGGCAGCAGTCGCTCTACCCCTCGGTATACTGGTAGCGCTGAAGTTTGGCGGTAATCCTTGAACCTGTTCTTCTGCTGTCTGGCGATGTAGCCGGGGCTTGCCCAGTTGCGCAGAGAGCTGAGGAACAGGGCGTCGAGCGCCGGCCGCGTGTAAACGAGGTTGATGAATGGCGTGTTGTTGATCATCATGTTGATCAGATCGCCGGCCATCTTCGGCTGCTTGCCCTCTTCCAGCGACGTGCGAGCCTTCAGAGGCAGATTGATGAGATCGCTCATGGTTCCGATCATCGGGCCGGAGAACGTCTCGAGCGCGCCTGACCCGAACCGGTTGGCCTCTCCGAACAGGAAGTCTCCATAGATACCCAGCGCGCCGCCCTGTGTGAGCGCGGCAATCATCACCTTCGGGTTGGTCGGGTCGCGTGGGGGCCAATAGCCCTTGGCTGCATCCTTCATCGTCATGGCCATGTAGCCGGCCACTGTGAGGCCACCCAGAAGCGCGCCGATGTGTGGAGCGTTGTTCATCACCCGCTCCCACTTGTTGGCGCCCTGCCCGCCGAATAGAGCCCGCCCAAGCACGCGCTGGGAGAACGCGATCGGAAAGCCTTTGAACTGCATGACGAAGCGCGTGGCCTCGCCTGCGACCGTGCCGGGGCGCGTGCCAAGCGTCGAGAAGCGCCGGCTGGCTGCGTCCGTTTCCACGATCGCATAGTTCGTCTCATCTGCCACGTAGGACAGAAGCTTGAGCTGCAAGCTGCGACGGCCCTCGTCGATGATCTCGGCCTTGCGCGCGTCTGTCTTGGCCGATGAGAGCCGATCGCGAACGAGCGGCATGATTGCCTCATCGGGAAGATCCCGCACCGCGTCGGACGTGATGTAGCGGTTGCCGTTCACTTCGCGGCGGTTGACCTGTTGGATGGCGGACCATTCCGCCTCACCAATCCCGTGCAGCCCCAGGACGTGGGAGAAGTTGGCCGGCAGTTCTCCGAAGGGCTTGCTGGCCCGCATGCCCATCTCAGCCGCGACCATGCGCCCAGCGACGGACCGGCCAACATCAGTCCACCAGTCGAGGCCGTTCCATTTGAAAAAGGATTCGGTCAGCCGCGACATCTTGCCGACCGGGCCGTCATTGACGAAGCCGCGCGACATGACGTCGCCAATCATGCTGTCGAAGCCCTCGCCCAGGAGGAACGAAATTTCCGCCTGCTCACCCTTTGGCCGGCCGCGGAAGATGCCATCGATCTGCTTGACCATGCCGGGGAAGAAGCCGCCACCGCGGAACATTGATGCGGCAGCCGTTCCGATGACGTCGGTTGGCATTGCGGTCAGGACAGCGCCGCCCAGTTTGGCCATGCTCTGGACCGCACGGATATCGTTGCCGATCTTTGCCGCAGTGACATTGCCGGGGCGAGAGATCGCACCCGACATGATGTCCATTGCGTTCCGCAGCGGGCCAGCGTCAGCGTTGAGCGTCTGCATCGCCTTGACCTTCTCGGTATCAGGCAGCGTCCCGTCCTTGAGCTTGCGGCGTTCGCCTTCGATCAGGCTGTTGAGCATCATCTCCGGGTTCGGCCCGAACACTTCCATCTGCGCTGCCATGCCAGCCGCGCGCCGCTGATGAGCCATAATGCCGTAGATCGAGTTCCCGTAGCCGAAGGCGTCCCGGTAAGCGATGGCGCTGTCTGCGTCCTTGAAGTGCATCACGCGGGTCTTACCGAGCGACTTAGCCAGGTTGGCCGGATTGACGCGCTTTCCCATCTCACGCGGCGTGGCCTTGTTCGGCATGCCGGTGATCAGGGTGTCGTAGATGTCGCCCAGCACTTCGCGGAGCTGAGCAGGGCTCGATACATCCGGAAAGCTGCGATTGAGATCGAGAAGTGGCGCGACGGAATCAACCCACGACTCTTTGCCGGCCTTCATCATCTTGATATCGTCGTGAACCTGAGCGCCTGCCCAGCCGTCCAGCTTGCCGATCGATGCGCCGAGCTTGTTCAGTTCGACCCGGCTGGCCTCGATGTGCTTGGCAAAGACGCCCGAAAGATACTTGGCATCGTCGTTCCCGGTCATTCCCGGCTTGCCGCCTTCGCGAAGCTCGCTCATCTCGCGGAACACATCCTCCGACAGGCGCTGATCCGACAGGGAGTTCACCAGATGCGGACGGTCTTTCTGGATCTCCGCCAGCATGCCGCCGACGTAATCCGCCTCATAGCCCAGCCGGCGCGCGAACACGCTGTCTCTGGCGCCTTTGACGCCCTGCTGCGTGCCTTCCATGACCGCGAGCAGTGCAGCCTTGGGGGACAGGCCAGCCGCCTTGAACGCTTCGATCGACGAGTCCAGCCGGTCACGGGCAAGGATGTTGAGCGCTGCATGCCGGCGCTGAAGGGCGGCCGCGATCTTGGTCTTCTCGGCTGTCTGCTCGGCGAAGGACTTGATCTTGTCTTCGATCCCGCTCGTCGTGCCAGACTGGCGCAGGCGTTCACGCTCCTGCTGCGCCGCCCGAAACGCAGCCGCCATGTCGCGGTCGCTCAGTTCCTCGCCGGCAGCCTTGGCCGCAGCCTGGGCAGCGCCGTAGCAAGCAGATTTCTTGAACTCGTCAGCCATCAGATCTCACAAGCTGCGAAGGCCTTGAGCGCTTCGCCATATGAATTTGCGGTGGTGAGGATCGCATCGGCATCTTCGAGTGCGGCGATGTCTTCTTCCGTGAGCCGGCCTTCGGAGCGGAGGCGCTCAATGTCGGCAATCTCTGGATATTCGCCCGTCTCAGGGTTCACCCGGTATTGCTCTGCCATAGCCCGATCAGCTTCTGGCTTGCCGACACGGCCGGCAGCTTCCGTCACCGCGCGCCGGACAGGCTGCTGGGGAACAGACCGGTCGACGCGGCTGAGTGCCTGTGTGGGGCCTGCTTGCGCATCTGTGGTCGTCGCTATCTGCCGTTCGCCGCGGGGCTCAGCAAAACGCTGCTGCCAGAATGCGTCCCGGGCCTGCGCGTTAAGCTGCGTTGTGCGTGCAATAAGCTGCTGACGCTCAGAAACCACCGATGCATGAGCCGACCGGCGCGCGGCCAAGGCTTCATCAACGCTTTCGATCTGCTGCACCTTGGCGTCGTCTATGCTTGCCAGATGCTGGCGTAGGCTCTCGCGGGCGGTGTCGCGGCGTTCGGTTGCCGTAGCACGCTGCTTCTCGTTCGGCGCCTTCTCGATTGCTGTCTCGGCTTTCTGTAGCCGTTCGGCTAGGCGGTCTGCTTCGATCATGGCGGCGCGCGTCGGGCCGAACTGCTGATTGTCCATCGTCTGGGACTGAAGCTTTGCGATCTCAGCTTCGTTAATGTCGTAGGTCTTGTTCAGCACATCGAGGCGATCGAATGCGGCCTGATCTGCTTCCCGCGCCATGCGAGCAATAGCGATCTTCGGAAGCTCCCGATCGGCAACCTGTGCAGCGAAGTCGGCACTGGCCGGCGAGACTTCTACCTCGCCCCGGTTCAACAT
Organism: Neorhizobium sp. AL 9.2.2; assembly: GCF_013317225.1. NCBI lineage: Bacteria > Pseudomonadati > Pseudomonadota > Alphaproteobacteria > Hyphomicrobiales > Rhizobiaceae > Neorhizobium > Neorhizobium sp. AL 9.2.2. The sequence goes on along the minus strand of NZ_JAALXU010000003.1, from coordinate 266,942 downwards.
GCCGTCGATCGCATCATTAAGCGCGACACGGCTCTCCTGAACCCGCTGGAGCGTTGCGAGCTTCGTCTCGGCCTCTGCCCTCAGTTCAGGCGAAGAACCGCGCGCCCGGCCCAATGCGCCGCCAACAGCACCGAATGCGCCACCGATCAGCGCGGCCATCGCAACCTGCGTCAAGGTATCCTGAAACCCGACCTCATCGCCAAGCTGCCCGCGCACCGGCGCCGTGCCAATGCCGAAGATTGCCGTGTTGGCAGCGGCGTCGATCGAGCTTGTGAGCGCGGCACCACCGACCCGGCCGAACCGGGCAGCGTTGGCCGCTGCAACAGCCTCACCAGCGATCGGGATATAGTTGATCGGATCGACCGCTGATCCGGCCAGCTTGCCGAGAAATGCCGTGATCGGGCGCTTCTCAGCATAGAACTCGCGGACCTTCTTGAGATCGTCAGCCTGAGCCAGCGATGCAGCGCGGTCTTCCGTCATGCCGGGAGCAAACGGGATGCTCTCGCGGAACGATGTCGAGGACTTGTACTGGTCTTCCGACAGAGCAGCCTGCCCATCGTAGTCAGTGCCGATCACACGGCGGATGATGCTGTCTGGGGAAATCGCCCGGTTGATGGCGCCGATAGTGTCACCGAGCCCGCCATCGGTTGGCGGCGCGGCTTCCGGCGTGGTGAGGCTGCGAATAGCCGTGCCGATGCCAAAGCTCTCGTTGAGCCCCTGCTTCGTGTTGTCCCAGAAGGTCGTGCCCATCGACAACGGCTGATCGAGCGACGAGGTGAGGAAGTCCCCATCCGTCATCGCCCGCCCGCTTGGGCCCGGGATGAATGCAAAGCTCATTCGGAAGCCCCTGGCAGCATGTCAGAGAAGGTGCCGTAATTCTGTTGGTCCATTTCCTGCCGCGTCTGGTCACCACGCGCACCAGCTGCATCTGCCGGCGTCACGGTGATTTCCAATGGAGCGCGACCGCCGCTGGATGTGTTGCTCTGCACTGTGCCGCCCATCTGCAAGATCCGATCGAGAGGAAGCGTCAGAGGGTTGCCATCAGGACCAGAGACGAAGGCACCGGTGTAGGGATCGCGCATGCCGATGCCATTGCCGACCGGGACGAATATCCCGCTGTCGACGATATCGGCTGCCCGGTTTGTGGTAGCCGCGTCGATCACAGCCTTGCTGCCGTCCGCAACCTTGCTATTTGCCCCATCCATAACCGCTGAGCGCCTTGCTTCGATCGCGGCCTTGAACGATGCCTTCGATGCCTCAAGCCCGTCAGCGAGCTTCTGCTGGTCAATGTCTTTCGGGATCGGAAGGTTCGCAGTGACGGAGCCTGATCCGGAAAACACCGTCATGTCGCCGAACAGATCCTTCTTCGCGCCTTCAACGGCGGTGTCGACATCCTGCCCCTGAGAGACGCGGATCAGTGCGGCCTTGCGCAGAAGCTCGGTCCCGACCGTCGCCCGCTCAAGGCTGGATGCATCGCCATAGGTCGTGCCGTAAGCCGCATCGCCGATCTCACCCGGAGCCCAGACGCCAGCATAGATCGCCTCATCGACTTCGCGAGGCTTGGTCTCGCCAGACTTCGGCAGCTTGGCCGGGTCCACGATCGACGCCTGCATCAGACGGTAGGCCGCACCGGTGTCGCCGCGCGCGGAGGCTTCCATAGCGCCCTGCATCGTCGGAGGCAGACCGGCCTTCAGCAACTGACCGAACACGGCCTGGCGCTGCTGTGGATCGCTGGTGGAGAACACGAGGCCTGCGACAGAGTTGAGCCTGTCCTCATCGCTCAATTCCGGCTTTTTGAAGCTGTCGAGCGCGCTGCCGGCGACTTCCTTGGGCAATGGCTGGACGTTCTGAATGCCGAGCTGCTGCTGAGCTGCGATGCTGGCAGACATAGCCGCCCTGAAATCACCGCTTGTGGAAGCGTCGGACCATGCCTGCCGCACGGCCGGGAATGCCTGCTGCACGTAGGATGCCGGGTCAGCCTCGCGGGCCTTCACCACTTCGGCGCCCGCGCGCTCAAGCACCTGATACTTGGACTGCTCAAGGGCTGCATCATCGCCGGTCGACGTCGGGCGGGCAGCCGCTACCGCCTGCGTGATCGCCTCGGCGGGCATTGTCTGGAAATTATAGACCTGTTGGCTCGTATCCACAGACGTTTTGAACGCGTCATACTTGCGAACCCCTTCATCCGCTCCGAAGGCTTCGAGGAACTGATCCTGCGTCGGCAGGTTGCCGGTATAGGTGCCGGTGTTCTGAATGGCGATCGGCGCGTTCTCGACCGCATCAGCGATCACGCCGCGCTGCTCGACCGCGTACTGGTTCTGTGTCCTCTCTGCCAGCTGATAGAGCTTCTGCCTGTCTTCGGGAGCAAGCGTGGCATAGTTGCCCTGGCGCAGAGCAGCGCTGGTGGAGCTGTTGGACGCGCCGCCCATCTTCTTGTTCGACCATGCGATCAGGTCGCTGACGTTCTTTCCGCGAAGAAAGCCATTGGCATTGACGACGCCATCGCCGACGACGCTCTCGACCGAAGCATTCGGATCTGCCTTGAGCACCTGTGCAGCGCCACGGGGCCCGAGGAAGTGGGCGAGATAGATGTTGCCGTCTGTCGCCTCGACGCCCTGATTACGCAGGAACGACGCGTTCTCTTCCGAATAGCGCTTCGTCATCTCACGAGAGAGCGCCGGATCGTTGCGAAGCTGAAGCACTTCGTTTGCCGATCGGCCTTCAGCGAGGTCTGGGCGATACTGCTTGACCATGTTCATCCACGTTGAAGCGATGAACTGGCCTGCGCCGGTGGCAGACGAATTGGGATTCTTGGCCGTAGCGTTGCCACCGCTCTCCACGCCGATGATCCGATCGATCACGCCGCCTGAGACCGCCGCACCTGATCCAGAGATGACCTCCTTACGGAAGCCGGGGTCGTTCAGGATCTTCAGTTCAGCTTCCTTGAGGATGCCGCCCTTCGCATACGTGTCGCGCCACTGCTGGGCCTGTGCTGGCTTTAAAAGGCCTGTCTGCTCGGCAGCCGCAATGCTGTCGTTGATCCGCGCCATCGACGCCTGTTTGTCGGCTTCCGGGGTCGCCGGATCGGTAAAGATGTTCTGATCCTTCTCGAGCGCATTGCCCAGATTGACCTGATAGGCTTCGTTCCGGCGGTTGTCGGCTGCACCGAGGATGGACTGTCGGCGGTTGGCAAGATCGACCTGCTTGTCCGCGATCCACTTCTCACGATACGTCGGGTCCGCGATCAGCTTGGCGCCGTCCTGCAAGATCTTGCCGGCCTGGGTGTCGAAGGTCTTGCCGAACGAGGAATAGTCGCCGCTGTCCTTGATCGTGCGTTCGGACGACAGGATGTTGTCGGCATAGAACGCGTTGGCACCGGAGATCTCGGTTGTCCCGCGCTGCTGGCGGTTCTCTTGCCCGATCTCAGCAATGTCCGATCCAAGCGAGCGGATGCCCTGCCCCAACTGCTGCGCACCGCGGCCGACCGCCGAAAGATCGGCAGACGCAATCCGGGTGTTCGGCTGTGGTCGCGCTACGCCGAGCTGATCAGCCCCTGGCATTTTTGGCATCAGGTGTACCCGTATTTCGTTTTATAGGAGTTGTAGGACTTGGCTGCACCGCCAATGCCGGAGATGAGCGTGCCAGCCGCGCCAAGGGCTGCTCCGGACGAAGCGGCGCGCCCCTCCATCCTTGTGGCCTCGGCCTGGCTTCTGAGCCCAGCCGCTTCCTGCTGGCCGTTGTAGATCGCCGTGCTGACGTTGTACTGCCCTGCCGCCTCGGTATCTTCGAGGATCTTGAGCACCGACTGGTTCTGCACGCCGCCACCTGAATTCGCGGCAAGCGCCACCTGGCGTGATAGCAGCGCGTCCTTCTTCTTGCCTTCCTGCTCGGCATCGCGGGAGGCAACGGCCATCTTATCCTTGGCCTGCTGCTCCATCTGATCGGCCTGGTACTGAGCCATCGCATCCTGCTGCTTGCCAGACTGGATCTGGCCGATCGCAGAAATGCCGGTCCCGATCGCACTGGCGCCGGCTGCGAGCAATTCTAGTCCTGACATTCAACTACCTCGAAGCCTGCAAGCGCGACGACGCGCGAGGATGTGTGAAACTGGCTGTTCCGGAGAACCTTCGGGACCACACCGATGGCGTCTGCAACGCGCTTGATCTGGCGAATGCCGGCCAGAAGCTTCGGCCCCACGCCCGCTGGCTCCCTCACGATGTCGAAGAACACCCACCACTGACCGCCGTCGTAGGCCAGGCCGCCGACAGCGTAGAGCCCATGATCGTCATCCTCTCCGAACGCGATCACCGGTAAGTTGATGAGCTTGTCGTAGAACTGCTCAAGCTCGGCCGTTGCGAGAACTCTCATGGTCAGCCTGCATCATGCGTTGTGATGGTGAAGGTCAGACCGGAAACCGTGCAGGAGAACGGAGACTTGCCCTTGAGGCAGATGCGGCTATCCGTGCCCCACGCTCCGTCGAACGAGGTCATGTCGTGATCGTACTCGGAATGGGTCACGTTGCTGACGTCGTTCTCGTCGACGAGGTTCGGCAGGGCATACATCTGCGCATCATCGAAGCTTCGCCCGTACTTGATGCCCTTGTTGTGCGTGTTGACCAGCTGGAACCCGATCTTGTCGACCCGCTTGCGCTGGTTGATCGCAGTTCCCATTGATGAGGCATAAGCGAGCTTTGCGCTCTTGAACCGCCATTCGAACGGCAGCCCGACGACATAGTTGGTCACGGGAACGCCGACGTTGATCTGTCCACCGGTGACAGTGAAGTATTGCTCGAGCGGGACGCCATCGACGTTGACCGCGACCTGCAGGCCCTCATAGAGCCCCAGGCCGCTGATCGTGCTGCTGGGAGACCCGAGCGTACCTGTCCGGTAGCAATCCATCTCGCAGTTGATCCGCGCGCCTGCCGCGGTGTCGTCGAGCATCATGCGCTCGCGCGTGTAGACCGTGGCGCCGTTGATGGTGCGCTTGAACAAGGCCGTGACGCGATCGAGACCGTCCTGCCGGCTGACGCAGATCGACTGCATCAGGCCATTGCCGCCAGCCTCGATCGGGGTGAAGGCCTTGATATCTTCTGCCTCGTCATAGGTGAGGACGATGCACTTGCCGTCCGAGCGGACATGCCATGCGCGGGTGTCGGGATTGCGCTGAACCGCCAGATCGACGACGCCTGGCTTCAGGATGTCCCGGTTGACCTTGGTGATCTCGTCCGAGGTGTAATCGCCAGCACCTGATGCATCGCGGATCTCGATGAGCCGCTGTTCCGTGCGATCGATGAACAGGCCATTGTTTCCGGCGATGACCGCGCAGACGTTGTCCGCAGAGCCGAAGTCAGAGAACGCCTTAAGCGTGATGCCGTTCGCCGTGATCGGTTCATCCAAGCTCGACGACTTGACGACGATCTCGCAGCCCTCGGTCCCGATGATCAGGCGAGAGAGCGGCAGTATCCACTTTGCTTTCTGCACGCCGCGGCCGACAGCCATGTTGCGCAGGATCGGAGCGGAATCGCCTTCCTTGTTCTCGTCGTAGGAATAATATTCGTCGGAGACCGAACCCCAGAACTGATCGAGGCCAGCCCAGAACAGGCGCCCATCGTAGAACGAGACAGCGGCAGGCCACGAGGTCTCATTGGACCACTGGCCCGCGCGCCAAGTACTGGTGTAGGTCACGTCGCCTGGCGGGTCGAGGATGTCGACGCGAGCGGTTGTGCCGTCAGTGACGCTCGTGATCCGGACAATGCCGTCCGTCGTTCCGCCATCGTAGCCTACCGTGACGACTGCAGAGCCAGATGTATAATCGCCGCTCTGGAACCCGAGCTTATAGAACGTGATGGAATTGCTGTCGTAGTCATCGTTTCGCTCGACGCCACTGGGGTTGGCCGTGAACCCAATCGTGTTGTCCGTAGTGCTGTTCTTGTAGGGAGCATAGCCGCCGTCTTCGGTTCCATAGGCGCGCTGCCATGTGAGTGTGCCGGCCCATGTCCCGGTGACGGTGTAGGAGAAGTCACGATCGTTGTAGCCGTGCTCGATGTCCTTGATGCCGGCAACTCGGATCGGGAGGGTGAACTCCTCGTCAGCGGCAAGGATGGTGCGGCGGCGCTGCTTGTTATGAAACAGGTAAATTAGCCGGCCAACCATATCGCTGGTGAAATAGTCTTGCGAGGCGTTCAACGTTGCAGAGCCGTAAAGCTCAGTCACCTGAAGCTTGGCCGGGGAGTCTTTGACCAGCCCGAATGGACCGTCTTCGGACAAATATCGGGTGACGGACCACGAGTGGAGAGACCGACGCTCGATCTTGCGCTGCTCATACCCATCGCAAGCCAGGAACATCACGTCGCCCGACTGATCCCACCGGATCTTGCGGAGATCTGCCTCGGCATAGAGCGTTGGGAGAAATAGTTCACCAGCACCTTCGACTTGGCATGACGTGACATAGCATGGCCGCTGCGTCGTGTTGCGCAAGCGGATGAAATAGGAGGATGTCGTCGGGGTGAACGTGAGGGAGTGCGTGCCCTCGGCGAGCATCGTGCTCCTGATCAGTTGCTGCCCATTCAGCGTCGAGCCGATACGGAACTCCACAGAGCCACGGGTGACGACAACGCGCATTGCGTGCTCTTGGCCCACGGAGCTTGTCGTGACCGTCTGGCGGGCTGCTGCGGCGCCACCCTGAGCGAGCCCTTGAAGAAGAAGCTGACCGCCTGCGATTTCAGCGTTGGCTCCATTCAGGACACCGAGGGTCCAACTAGCGGTCGTCGAGAAATCTCCGTTGGCCACAGTCGAGCTGACCGCCTGCCGGCTGACCATCTGGCCATCAAGCGAGATCGTCACGCCACCGGAGCGGAAATGCACAATCGCATCGCGGGCCGCGCTGATCGCAAATGGGCGCATGACCTCGAAGCCCGGAGCAGTCGACAGATACTGGAACGGTGGGCGGAAGTAGGCGGAACCGATTGTCTTCGGCAGGAGGTTGACCTGCACCTCGGCGGCAAGCCGGGTCTTGGTCAGGTCCACGCGTGACAGCGCTTCCTTGCTGATCTCACCGACAGTGAGCGCATGGAGAAGGACGGACTGTTTTGCCATCAGTAACGACCAACCCTTGAACTGCGATAGCCACCTCGGCGGGCCTGAGTGAACCGGCCTTCAGGGAAGCGCTTCGGTGCGTCGTCGAAATTGTTGATGCCGATCGCGTTGGACTTGGCTGTCCGGAAATCACGCTTCAGCTCGTCGAGCTTTGCGGTCGACTGCGTGATGGTCTCGCAGGTGACGATGGCGATCCGGATGGCGACGAGGTCAGCGAACGCTTCCGTCCATGCGCCGATGTTCAGGCCATAAGCCGGATCATTCGAGACATAGGAGACGTAGAGCGGGCTGCAGAACGTGTACCAGCACTGTGCGTCCTCGGTGTGGTTTTGCAGAGGATCGGTCAGCGTGGGCTCGGAGGAGATCGCCACGACCTTCTTGATGTCGCCAGGCTTCTCGATCGCATGCTCATAGCCGAAGATCGGATCGATATCAGTGGAGGAGTAGAGGGACACAGTGCGCGTCCCCCAATCCCATGTGCCAAGCTCAAGGCAGAACTCGACGCAATCAGCATAGACGGCATCGATCGTCTTCCGCGAGGCAACGTTTTCAGAGAGGTCGAGAAGCCGAGGGCTCCCGATCTTCATCAACGCGCTTTGGTAGATACCGAGTCTCGATGCCATCTTGGTTCCTTATGCAGCCGCGCGCTGCTTGTAGGCTTCAAGCTCTGCCTGAGCCGAAGCCTTCTCGATGATGCCTTCCTTGACGGTGTTCCCGTCAAAGCCAAGCAGACGCCAGCCCTTGGTCGCGCCAGACGGCACGAACAGGATGCGGGGAAGCTTCTCGGAAATGCTGGTCTCAGTCTCGCCGGCAGCCGGGGCGGCATCCTCGTTTTTCCAGACACGAAGAACCCGCATCTTGGCGAACCCGACATCCCGATCGGTCACGCGGAGAAGGGCGTCAAAGCTTCCGTCTTCGGAAAGGAGTTCGATCAGGGTGTTCTTTTTCAGCCGCCCAACACAATGGGCCCAGAATGTGGGCTCGATGCACTGCTCGAACGTGATGCCTGTTGGGATATCAGCTTGGTAGATGGACCGAGCGTGTTCGGCCCGCTGCGCCATCTGGCGCTCAGGAAGGGTCAGCATTGATTGCCTCGAGGGAGAAATAGGGGGGAGGAGAAAGGGGGCCGAAACCCCCAATCCATTAGGCGCCGGCGACGAGAGTCGCTGCACCGTCCTTGACGACAGCGCTGACGAAGCGGATGCCGGATGCAGGGGTGGTCGTGTCGCGAACGAGCACGGCGTCACCAACGCGCATACCAAGCTGAGAGCCGTTGCTGATGTAGGCGGCGCCTACGACAGTGGCGAGCGTGTCAGCCGAGGTGTAGCCCCAGAGCTGCATGCTGGCACCAGTGCCGGCAGCGAGCTTCTGCGGAGGCAGTGTGGTCGAATAAGCCATCTCTCAGATCTCCTTACGATGCGACCATGGCACTGTCGTCGTGAAGCACCTTCACCACGCCGGCGTTCTGCAGAAGCAGTGCGTTGTGGTAGAGGGTCACGCGCGCCCAGGACCGGTCGTGCTTCGATTCGTAGTCAGCATCGATATTCTCTTCCCCGATGTTCACGGCGTGGCCGAGAGCAGAGCGGTGGAAGAAGAAGCACGTTGCCGAGCTGGTGCCGGCGCCTGGAAGCTTCGTCGAAACGATCCAGTTGAAGCCAGCCCAGCGCCAGATCTTGCGAGTGGCACCGGCGAACGGCTTGCTGTCGACGTAGTCACCGGACGAGAACTGCGCGGTCTGCATGAGGTAGGCCCGCATTGCTGGGGTGACGACGGCGAACAGGTCATCCGGGTTGTCGGTGTCGACATCGGCTGCACCGAGGATAGCCATAGCCTTGGTTACGACAGCAACGGAGCCCGTTGCGGCAACGCCGGCGGTCTGAGTGGCGGTCGCGAGTGCTGCGATGATGACCTTGTCGACGTCGATGTTGATGTCGGTCATGGCAGATTCCTGCATGATGCCGAACTGGTCGCCCTGCGAGGCGAACATGTTGAAGCCGGTTTCCTCGTGGGTGCCGTGCTTTTCGACCAGCGTAACGGTGCGCTGGACGTTGTTTGGCTGGCCATACGGCAGGTCGCCGTTATCGCCGCGGGTGACGGCACCACGGCCGCCTGAGGATGCAACGAGGAACGTGGCCTGGTTGCCTTTGATAACAGCTTCGCGAGTGGTCGTGGCGCGGAGCAGCGAAACGCGCTGCTCGAAGCCTGCGACCGTCTCCTTGCGAAACTGAATGACTGGTGCTGCTGGCATCAGTGTTCACCTTCTATAGGATTGGGATCGGGGTTTGGGAGCACGTCCAGTTCAGGGTGTCCGAGCGGGAGCATCGCGGGGTGTCCTTGCGGAGCCGCTATCAGCGCGTCGGGGCGTCACTTGGCCGTAAAAAAACCGCCTCAGAGGGCGGGGATATCAACCGGGATGTCCGGTATGTCGTGGAGGCTAGCGCTTGTTGGAGCGCTGCTCAGCCTCAAGAATGGTGCGGTATTCCTTGTCGAGACCTTCGGAGCGATACCGGTTGATGTCCGACTTCATGACCTTCTCGATCTCGGCCTTCCTGTTGTTCATGGAAGATCCGCCATCGCCGGCAATGAACGAGCTGTCGCCGTAGTGATCGCGAGCACGCTCGACGAGATCCTTGACGAACTCAGGCACCTCACCGAGACGGCGACCATCTGGCAGGCGGGCTTCAAGGATTGATGCGCCGGCGCCCGGTGTCTGCTCAGCATAGCGAGCGAGCATCTTCACGTTGGAGCGGTATTCCGGGCCCCATTCGGAGCGGAGATCGTCTTCCAGAGCATTGCGGCTGCTGGTGTCCTTCTCGTACTGGTCAGCTGTGATGGTCTGCATGCGATCGGCATACCAGCTGAAGGCGCGCTCGGCCTGGGCCTGCGTCATGTTCGCTTCGTGCGCTGCGGTGAAGAAGTCGCTGGCGACAGTCTTGTCCGCATCCGACCAGTCATAGCCGGCCACCTTGGGCAGCTGGTAGGCGTCGGCTTTGTCTGGGATCCCCTGAGCCTTGCGCCATTCTGCGCGCTGCTCGTCGGTCGCGTCTTCCGGGAGCTTGCCGGCGTTGGCCTGCTTCTCCTGGACCTTGTCCTGCGCTGCGATCAGAGCCTTGACGATACCCTGTGGCGATGCGTAGCGGCTGATCCGCTTGAGGACCTTCTCATCGCCGCCGGCGAACTCCTTGCGCCAGTCTGCATCACCGGGTGCGTCGGCGCCGTCATCGCCACCGGTGTCATCGCCAGCGTCTGCGATCGTGCCCGCCTTGGCGGTGGTCGGCTTGCCAGTGTCGGCGGCTGCAGCGTCACCAGCGGCGTTGTCTACGGCTGCGGTGTCCGCACCAGCGCCAGCACCAGCATTCGCGTCGGTGGTCACGTCTGCGGCAACAGCGCCTGTATCGGCTGCCGTTGCGTCAAGAGAGGGGTTCGCGTCGGTCATTTATCGGCCTTTTCGTTGCCTGGTTTGAACAGAGCGTCCATCGGGGACATTGCCACCCCGAGGATCTGCTGACCGGTGAAAGCCCGGCCTGTCATGAAGTCGGTAGCGCGGCGTCCATCGTCGGAGCCCTCAACGAACTGAGAGACCGCAAGGCCTGCCGCTTGGTAGATGATCCAGTCGAGGGCGACAGTCTGCTGGTTGGCGTCTGCTGTGCCCTCGCGGAGAGCTTTGATCGCGTGGGCTTGATCACGGGTGATGGCGACGGACTTGGTGTTGATCATTCGGCGGCACCAACGAATGTCATGCCGTGTTCAGCGCAGTACCGCTTGAAAGCGGACTCGTGCAGCTCGCCGCGATTCATGTCGATCGAATGGCCTGTCGTACCGCCCTTCCATGAGCCCTTGCGCTTGCCAGTCTCGCCAGAGAACTGGATATCGAGCGAACGCCTGACCTTGCGGGGGCGGAAGAGCGAGAGCCATTTGAAATAGCCCGTGCCGAACTTCCATTCCATCTGTTCGATATGCGTCGTCGCGGATAGTTCTTCGCCGTCGAAGTCCTTAAACGCGAATACCGCCTTGGGCATCGTGTCTTCGAACTCGCGCTGGGCCTGCCATGAATTGCGCCGGACCTCGATATCCTTACTTTCAGCCTCAGTCCGCAAGAGTTCGCCGGCCAATCCGTACCAGGACTTGCGCACGTACCGCCATTGCGTCCAAGGCAAGAAATATCCCCAACGCTGTTCGGTGCTGCTGTCTTGGGTCTGGCGCCCAAGACTGACGGAGAGGTGCCCCTCCGAGAGCGTGAACCCATATTCTCGCTCGTGCTCGTCCCAATATCCGCCATTTGGCGAGGTGGACCAAGAACGGCCAGACGTGTCCACCCAAACGCGAGATGGCTTGATGATCGCGGGCATTTCCACAATCATAGTGAACCCGAATGCGCTAACGCGCAGATTGCAGCCGACGTACTCATCGTGGCCGGAGCCGAGAACGATTGCTGTGGGCTTCCATCGGCGATCACGGGCGAACAGAAACGGCCCGAAGTGGCGATCGTTATCACCCCATCGTCTTGTGGTCATATCGTCTCTCCTTTGTCGGAAGGATAGGCGAGCGGGACCGACACCCCGCTCGCCCGTTGCGCAACATCGTTCACCCTGTCGGGGATGATATGGATTTCTGGGAGCAGGCTATTCGTTGACCAGCCTGTGGATGATTTTCGTGAGCCCGCCGATCATTGGGGCATTCCAAAAGAACCCGGCGTTTCCATCTCCGGTCGAACGATCGGCGTATTGAACAGCTGCACAGACCCCGACTATTTCGCCGTCCTTGGCCTTTTGAAGCAGACGCTCAAGGAACTCGACTGTGTCTTCGTTGGTCCCCTGGTCTGACAGCATGGTGTTGCCGTCTGTGTAGATCACTGCGCCCATCAAAGCTGACCTGCTGCTGCGAGCTTCTGCGTGACGTCGGCGATGTTCACCGCAGCCTCACTGCCCTGCGTGAGCTGAGCCATGGCGTTCTGGTTGGCTGCCTCTTCATCCTGAGATTTCTCAACGGTAGCGGTCTGCTCTTCGGTCGGGATCCAGTCTGCCGGAGCGCCTGTGCCGCGGATGGCTTCCTTCAGCGCCTTGTCGAGCAGGAGCGTGCTGGGGAGCTTCTTCATGGCCGCGTCCGGTCCGAGCGCTCCAATCAAGCCGATGACCTCGGTGAACTGCGTCGTGCGCTTGCGGGCCTCTGCCTCGCGCAATGGAGACAGGAACCGGAACGAGAAGTCCCCGCCCTTCATCTCCGCTGGGATGCGATCGAGATCGAATGCATCGCGCTCGGCAAGCATCTCATAGGTCGTCTCGACCAACGGCATGTTGTACTCGACCTCGACAGGCTCGAACAACGGAAGCGCGGCCCGGATGTATTCCTGAACGCGCTGCCCGACCTCGTAGGCCGTCATGTCGCCATTCTCTGACGGTGGCAGCTGCAGCTTGTTGAGCGAGAACGCTTGGGCGATCATGTCGCGGGCATCCTGCTTCAGCTCGACGCCGATGTTGAAGTCTGCATTCCGGTTGAGCGATCGGAGCGCTTCACCCTGGCGCTCGTCATAGGCTTCTGAGACCCATGTGATGCCGTTGGGGAAGATGTTCACGTCGGACCGGATAGCGTCTTCGGTGGCGATCATGGCCGGCGAGACAGCGTATTCACCCATCTCCTGGATGAGAGAAGCTACAGCCTGCAGCATTCTCGCATCGGGGAGAGCGATGGTGGTTGCCGGCGAATAGCTGTACTGGCTCTGGCTGACCGTCTGCCAGCGTGGCACGATGTAGGAGAAACGAGGCATGCTCGTCTCTTTCAGCATCACGTTGTGCTCGCAGTCGTAATAGATCGAGACGAACGGATGCTTCGGCTTGCGCTTCTTGCCCTTCGACAGGTCGTATTCGTCGGACGGCATGACGAGATGGCGAACCTTGATCTCCTGATCGGGAGACTTGTTCTCCATCGCGAGCACGGCCGGCGGTGCCTTGTCTCGCCACCGGCGGAGATAGTTGCGCACCGTGACCTTGAACTCGCGGTCCATGTAGTTGGTCTGGCCGTCCTCGTCGTCCATCCAGACGCAATCGCGGATATGCCAGTTGCGATAGAGCAGGTGATCGAGAGCCTGGGATTCCTCAACCGAGATCACGCACTGCCCGAAGGTGGCGTAATCGTGGTCGCCTTCCTTCGTGGCGCGCATGAAGCGGGCGTGAGGATCGTACATGGCGCGTTTGATGACGCCGCCGACATACTGCAGGCCCTGACCGATCGCGGTGTCTGCGTCCTTGTCCTCGTCTCCTGTGGTGGGCATGAACCAATCGGTTTGTGCCGGCCGCAGGAGCGTGGAGAACGTGTTGCCGAGTTCCTGCCGCGCGAGCATGGGGTAGCTGTCCGACAGGCCGTCAGCATAGTTGTTGCCGAGCTGGATGGTCGTCGTGAAGTCTGCCCGGATCGGATAGAAGATCTCTGCGATCTCCTGGAACAGGCTCATCAACGGCTGTCGTTTGGACCGAAGGCGATCCCCGATCTCTGTCAGCTCTTTCGCGCGCAGGTCGGTCATTTACTGCCCAAGCTTCGTGTTGGCGTAAGCTGTGCTGCTGCTGTCGTTGGCGATGATGGTCGATGCCCTGCCCTGGTTGGCCATGGTGCGACGACGGCGCTCTTGCGCTGCGTTCTGGTTGGCCGGGTCTTCGAGGTCGGGCATGCGCTGGACAGCGGCGGCCTTGGGCTTTTCAACCTTGGGGAACAGTCCTGACATCAGATGCCTCCGATCAGAGAAACGATTGCGAGCAATGTGACGCCGGCAGTGATCAGCCACGAGGCCATGGAAACTGCCCACTGCACCTGCCGGAACTGGCCAACGGTGATATCGGAAACCCCCGCCACCTCCGTGACGACCTCCCCGAGCGCCGCGATAGCACAGGCTAGGATCGCGCCGGCCATAAGCAGCGGGCTATTCAGGTGCAGCCCTGTGGCGAAAGCGAACGCCATGAGCAGCGCCCCGTAAACGTAGATACCCTTCATCAGTATCGCCTTCCCTTTTTTGCAGCAGCTGAGCCTTGGCTCGCTCTGGTTGGCAGGCTGTTGCCGCCGGTGTATGCGCGGATCCGGACTGAAACGCCGGTCTCGCCGTAGGACCAAGCGTTAACCACCGCGTCACCTTTGTCGGGTGAGCGGCCAAGCCTCTTCTTGATCTCTGCTTTTTCTTCGATCTGGATGCCGTTTGGCCCAAGCCGCCACGTTGGCGCGGCAAGGTCGGCGAGAAGCTCCTGATCGATCGGGATCGCAACAGGCTCGCCCAGGTTGGGTTCCAGCGCTTCCCTGAATTTCCACCAGACTTCGGCCCGCTTGTTGGCGAACTTCAATCTGCCGTCTCTCGTGCGCTTGGCGCTCTTCTCCGACCCGTTGTGAGGATGGAGCTTGATGCCGGCGACGTTGTTCTTGAGGTGCGAGTAGACCCCGGAGCCATACCCGCCGCCCATGTCGATCACCACATCGCATCCATCGCGCATAAGGGCGATGTCACCGGCGGCAAGATCGATCGGGTCAACAAGACCTTTGAGCTTCTCCGAGTTCACCTCGTCATACCAGCAGCCGTATCGAACGGCGCGAGTGTTGGCATCGCCACCGCCGAGCGCGACGTCATGGCTCAGGATGGTCATTGCCGTGTTCGCTGGCTTCTGAGGCGACCATCTGGCTTGTGCAGCCCTGATCCATTCGGTCGGGATGACCTGGAAATCAGAGTCGCGAACCTCGGCGTCGAACCGGCCGTCTCGCATTCTGATCCGAAGCTCTTCAGGCATGGCCTCAAGAACCGAAGCGTAGCCAGTGGCCATCAGATCAGGATTGTCTTCCAGCCTGGCAGGGATGAAAGTCCTTGATCGAGGCTTGACCATTCGGCCGTTGACCTCAATCTCGTCGGAGCCAGCGCATTCCACGTCCTTGCCGTCTATCGTTGTGTACCAGCGCAGCTCACCGGGTTTCGCCGGGTTCGGGTGGTTCGGATCGAGCCAAGCAGCCCAATATCGCACGACCCAGTAGCCTTCCGCTGTCGTCGGCGGGTTGCCTGTTGCGATAACCCGGCAGCGCTGCCCCTTCTTCGTTGAGCGCGTCCAGCCGATCAGGAAGCGGTACTGCCCTTCGCTGAAGTGGGTGATCTCGTCGAAGCCCTTAAGGCTGTGCGGACGGCCCTGATACTTCTCGACATCGGTCTCATGCGGAACCGAGCCGAACTCCAGCGTGTTGCCATTCGGCAGCCGCCAGAACTTGTCCTGCCCGTTGTACCCGCTGCGCGACCCGATCAGCCGCGTGACTTCCTTCTCGAGCCCTTTGATCTGCGGATATTCGCGGCGAAAGATGATCGATTCGTCGTGGTCGTCTACTGCGGTTCCACAAAGCAGCGCTGACTTCCCGCCGCCAGCAGACCCACCAAAGAACAACTCGTCAGCTTCGCTATACAGCGCGTCTGTCTGAGGCCCGACGTTCGGGATGAAGTAGCGGCCAGCCGTCGCCGTCTCGGCATCCTTGACCAGTTGCGCCTTCGTCTCGTCTGGCAGTGCGTCGAAGCGCGCCAGGATCTCGTCAAGGGTGTTCACTTCGGCGCGGAGGCGAGAGCAAACGCGATGCGGCGAGCCAGATCATACCCGCTGACCTCTTCAGTCTGGATAGCCCCGCCGTCTTTGCCGGTGTGCTCGTTCTGGATCTTCGTGCCGTACTTCTTCGGCAGCAACCGCTCAGCAATCCATTGCCGTGTGGAGATGCGAAGCTGAGATCGACGCATCGCTTCGCCGTTCTCGCGCCAGCCGATGTTCTCACCGTCAGCGTTCTTCTTCTCCATCCAGTCGTTCGTGCCGTCGTCTGCGATTTCGAGCAGCTCGTCGGCCATCAATTCGGCTTGAGCTTGCCTTGCATGCGCATATTGTTCGCGAAATGCTTCGTGTTTTGCCAACCAGCGGCACACTGTGCCCGCATGAGGCATACCGTCATCGGAGCAGATCGCGCGCAGGCTTTCACCCTGAGTGATCCGCTCACAGATGAGGTCAGCCATGTCTTGGCTATAATCGGAGGGGCGACCGGCCATCAGCTGCACGCCTCTGTGACTTCGCGTTCCATCTGGCGCTCACGAAGTTTGATAATTGCGAGGGCGGCTTTCTGGTCCTCGACAGGCAGCGGTTCTAAAGGCTGCATGATGGAGTCCATCTCTTGCCCGAAAGCAAGGGCAGCTGAGATCGTAACGGCCGTGTGCTTGGCGTAGACTGCGTCTACCTGCTTACGGAACTCGTCTAGGGAGAAGGCCATCAGTCGGGCTCCACCCATGTTACGCTGCCTGGCTCTCTGCTCAGCTTGGAGCGTTCGATCGCTTCACGGATCCCGTTCGAGTCGCAGAAGACCGTGGGGGACGCCTCAGCGTTCGCGCCTTCAGTCGCTGGAGGAGCAGGACGCAGCACGATCATGGTGCTCTTGTCGTCCTTGAACTCTCTGACCCATCCGCCACGGCATGCAGCGTAGAAAGCGCCCTGATGGATAGACACCTCGCGCGATCCGTCATGCAGTCTGCCGAGGATGGCTTCCTCAGTCTTGCTTTCAGATGTGAGGACGATCTGTTCGAGACCGTCCTCGATATACAGGGCGATTTTCATAGGCTTGGTGCCTCAAGAGGGTTGATGGGAGTTTACTTCTTGGCCTTGGCGGACTTCGCCGTGACCTTGGCTGCGGTTTCGATGTCTTCCTGCTTGGCATCGAGCGCACGCTGAGCGTCGATCGCTGCCTGTTCAGCCTTCAGGTCTTCGAGAGCGACGGCCGGAGTGGCTGCCGGATCGACACCTGCAACGGTTGCCGCGTGAGCGCGTGCTTCAGCAGCGTTGACGACATTGCCGTCGACGATCAGGTTACCGCCGCCGATGTTCTCGATGGCTTCCTGCTTGCGTTCGAGATCAGCGATGCGCTTTTCCAGTTCGGTGGTCTTTTCGGTGGTCATGGTATTCTCCTTGGCTGGTTCCCGCCCGACAAGGTCGTGCACGTTGAAGGTGACGCCATCGACGATCAGGTCTCCCGGGTTTGGTCCGAGTGCCAGACGGTTGCTGTCACCGACAGGTGTGTGTGAAACGTACATGGGGTCTTCTCCTTTGGCTTAGAGGATGCTGCCGCTTGCGGTCTGCACCCATCCGGTGCCTGCGACGTATTCGAGATCCATCCATGGTGCGGTGAGCCCGAGAGCGGTCGTCACCGCGCCGATGATGTTGAGATTGAGGAGCACCCCACCTGCTTCCCGCTTGATACGGAACTTGGCACCGGGATAGGCGAAGCTGCTCGACAGCGTGATGTTGCGGCTTGCGGTGAGTGTGCCCCGCATGATCTGCGTCGGGCTGTTCACCAGCGGTGTGAGCGTCATGGGGGCATCGCTATTGGCGACGACCCTCGTGGCAAGAGGGCGGACGGGTTTCCAGAATGAACCGTCGCTGATCACGAGGTCTGGCTGGCCGTCATGCAGATCCGTTACCCAAGCATATTTCTGCGCGTTGTCCGATGCCAGCGGGAGCGTAGCAATGGTGAAATTGCCATCGATGAAGCGTGACGCCGATTGCGGCTGAAAGAAGCTTGTGAGGAAAGGCATCAGGTCAGTTCCGTGACAAGAGCGCTCCCGTTAGCAGTCGCCCAGATACCCGTGACGATGCCGGTGAAGCCAGTGATGGTGCGGTCGGCCGCTGTCGTGCCCTTGGCTGGCAGCGCATACGTGTAGTTGGTCGCGCTGACCGTGCCCGCGCCAAGCAGGATGTAGAGGATTGAGGTGCTGTCGTTGGCGATCGTCAGTCCGATACGGAGAGCGTTGGCAGCCTTGATGGTGACAGCCGTCGCGGATGAGGCAACCGCGACAGTCGCACCGGTGCTCGCCGTCGAGCCCTGAACGTTGCCTGTTGCCGGATCGATCGCGACCGTGCTGATGATCTCGGCATATTCACGCGTTCCAGCTTCGTTGGTGAACTGCAGAACGTCGTTGACCTTCGTGATGGCCATCTCAGCGGGCTCCCGCAGCTTCGAGCATGCCGTTGGCCACCCGGATGACTGCTTTCCAGAATGCGGTCTTCATCTCACATCTCCTTGGTAGCCAGGCCCGCCGGTCATTTCGTCAAGCGGGCTGAGGATAGCTGTGGTTAAGTCGTCAGCCACCGAACGCCGCTTGGGCGATTCGATGACGTGTGGGATGATGCGGGTCTCAACCTAGGAGGAAACACGCATGGATGAGAAACACCGCGAACTGCAACAGATCAAAGCTGGCGTATCGGTGCTTGCCGCTTGCGTCGTGCAGACGATCAACGAAAGCGACACAACGTTCCAAGACAGGTTCCTCTTGAAGCTCCGTGACGCCTACATCGAACTGCGCGACAACAGCGACGGTGATGTGACCCAACAGCTAGAATTGCTCTCTTGGACGAGGCAACATTTGACCGGCTTCAGCCCCATCACGGGTCAGGGGAAGCCCTTCCTAGAGCCTTAAGCCGCCTTAGGCGAATGATCCTGGAACGCGGTCTCTTTCCCGACGAACGTCGTGTTGATCGCATACGCGCGCTCTGGGAGCGGATTGCCGTAGATGCCGTCAAGCTCGTCGCACTTGGATGCAAGGGCCTGTAGCCAGTCTGGGCAGGATCCGGTTGCGCGGATGATGTTGACCCTCATCGTGATGATGGCGCCGACCAGAACGCGCAGCTTGGCGCGGTCATCGCACTGGGATTGGCTCATGAAGCGATCCGGCGACCACTGGCCTTGGTTGACGCGGCGCTGGGCTTCCTCGACGAACTCGTCGTCGGAGATGGTGGACCAGTCTGTCATGGGATGCCTCAGGCTAAACGGGCCGTGTCGCGATCTCTGCCATGTCAGGGTACAGATTGAGACACTGAAACGGAGGCAGGCCGACGTGGCCTAGCCTCCTTGCTGGGAAACGGCAATCAGCAGCGCATTCGACCTGGGTCGAGACTGAGTCCGTGGGTGTCGTAGCTCTCGCGGTAGGCCGGCTTGAGTTCGCCGATCTTGCAGAATGCTGTGACGCCGGCCTCTCGCATGAAGCGCCATGCATGGCCGTAGTCGATGCGCAGCGCGAGCCGGGCGAAGTCGGCAACGATCAGGGCGACGGATGCGAGGATGTCATACAGGCGGTAAAAACCGAACATGAAGCTATGGCTGCGCATGCTGTTTCCTTTCTGCTTGTTGGAACGATAAAGCCCGCCCTGCAGATTTACAGGACGGGCTTTGGATGGGTACGGGAAGGCAGGGTTCGAAACCTGCTGCCGGTGCGTTTGCGAGAGAATACAAACCGGCGTCACCTCTCTCGGAACGTCCTCGGATAGTTCCGCGCTGCGTGTCCTTCCACGCCGCTTCCCGATTTGGTCCTGCATGCGCCCTATCCGAACCGTGGCCCGGCTACTGGTAAAACCCAGGGCTTCGAAGCGCATGCAGTGTTTGGTCGGAACTCCGCCTGTCGCGCTGCGGCCAGTATGCCCGGTAAATGCGGGGCACCACGCTATTCCGATTTGGTTGCGGGGGCAGGATTTGAACCTGCGTCACCCGCGATGTGTTCGTCCTGCTCTTTTGTACGTAATCCTGCGGTGACAATTTGCGCAGCGGACGTCGCACTTCTTCACTTCAGCCTTGACCGAATTTAGCGAGTAACCTCGTCTGATCGCATCACCAATGTCAAAGACCTTTACGTCATCGCCCCTATGGTCAAACTCAAGGACAATCGGGTCAGCCTCACCACAGTCAATACAGGGATGCGCACCAACATACTCGAACAAGAATTGTCTTACAGCGTCCCGGGTTTCAAGGTTTTTAGCCCGAGCCCTAGCTTTGTAAGCTTCCTTGTTTTGTTGATAGTGCCAACGCGTGTAAGCGCGCCTAGCTTCAGGATCAGATCTGGTTGCTATCGGTTTTTCGCTCATGATGGCTCATAACACGTATTGAGTTATGAGCCAAGTGAGCTACCGAACTGCTCCACCCCACGTAAACGGTAAGTGCAAATCACCCTGATCTTATAGGTGATAAGGCCACATATTGCCACGTTTGCCAACCATTTTCTCTGCCTTATGCGGCTTTTCTAGGTTTATTCACTGCAATCCACGCATCAGTGATCACATCTTCAAAGCGACGGCGGGCCGTTTCATCGCTCCGCCCTATCCTCTTTCCGATCAGACCGAAGGAAACATCGAATGATCGCCACCACACGATCTGCCATGCGCGCTTGTCGAGATGACGTATCCACGACAAGGCCGTGAGGCAGTCGGAGACGTCGGCTGGCGTCGGCAGGAAGCGCGGCCCGTAGTCATTGTCTGGGTCGTAGGCGTCCATGTATTCCCGCACGTAATCCGGCGACGAAGACTTGACGATGAAGAACCGTTTCTCCTGATCTGGAAGTGCTCTCAACGTCTTCAGGGCGGTGATAAGCCTCTCCTGGACGTCCGTGCGGGAAACACGCGCGCCTTGCGTGATAGCGGGCGCTGGTCGGCGCGGAGGTTGCGGGTGCAGTCTGTGCTTTGCCGTGACGCGGATAGTGGGGTCATCCTCCGGCAGCGATTTGCACCCCGGTGCGGGCAGGCCCGGTTTGTTATTCGTGTCGCGCTTCTTTCTGATTCTCGCCATCTTCGTTCCCTCGCCTTAAGCCCGTTCAACCTGGATAGTTCTGCCCCCGCCGAGGAACAGCATTTCAGCCTTCATGCGCGCCGAGCTGGCCGGCTTCGCATCGAATGTCTCGCCGCGGATCGGCCGGCCATTCATGAAGGCGACCAGGTGCTTCAGCGCTTCTTCGGCAGCCTCGCCCTTGGTGGCGAACACCTTCGGCCTGTCGGCTTCGGCCATGATCGGAGCTGGGTGAGCATCGCGGCATAGGCGGAGCATCGCCCAGTATCCAAAGCCGCCCGGGATGCGGTGGGGATAGGCGCTGTATTTGTTGGTCATGCCGAAGCCCCCTTGATTGGGTACCGGATGCCACCGGCCTCGACGTATCCATCGACGATCATTCGCTCGATCTTGTTCACGGAGTGTAGAACGGTCGTATGATCGCGACCGCCGAACCAGCGCCCAATCTCTGGGTAGGACTTCGTGGTTTGCAGCTTCGCCTCGTACATCGCGATCTGCCGCGGCAAGCAGTCCTTGCGGGTGCGGCGATGCGATTTCACGTCGTGCGCCGTGACGCCTGGGAAGAACTTCAAAACCTCGTCGACCACCTCAGCGATTCTGACGAAGCTTTTGTTTGTTCGTTGGATGATCCCGGCGTCGAACATCGCGAAAATCTGCTTGGTGATCAGGACATGAGCATCAAACGAAGTCGGTCTCGTCTGCCATTCAGGAAGCTTTCGGGCCATGAACGGGATAGTCTTCTGTTTTCCCTGCTGAACGGCCAAAGATGACGCCACACGGTTCTTCGGTTTCATCAACCTTGCGTGGATAGCAGCGGCGTTTCTCGCCATTTCAGCTGCGTTGGCAGCATCGTATGGTCTCGCGGTGACGATCATTTCAGCCTCCCGGCTTTGGTTTGAGGGATCTTCGAAACGTGGTCCCGCTGCGGAAGCTTGAGCGCGTCGATCTGCGCTTGCGTCTTCTCGTCGATCGGGGTGTGAGGGATGGCGCTGATCTGCTTGGCCGATCCTTTGACGGCTTTGTCGATCATGGCGCGGATTCGGCGGCGCTGGTTTGGGTCCTGGCGCTCAAGCTCGATGATCTGGCGGCGGCGCTCATCCTCGGCGCGCTCGAACAGCTGCTCGGCTTCCCGGCGAAGGATGCTCATCTCAGCCTGGAAAGGCCGAATGATCGATCGAGCGTGACGGGCGAACTCGGCACACGTCGGCATGAACTGGCCAGTGTGGTTGTCGACACGGCCGGCGAGGAAATCATTTGCCGCTTCCGATATCGCCCACTCTGGCAGATCGGCACATGAGGTCTTGAACTCGGAGCCGAAGGATTCGTGATCCGTTTCCGGCTGCCAGCGCAGTTGCCCTTGAAGGCGAACGGCTGCATCGACGATTGCGGGGATGTCACAGCGTTTGAGCATGGCCTTGAGTTCACCAACCCTTGCCGAGATCTCTCTGGCTCTGCGCTGGTATCGCTCTGGAAGGCGATCGAAGATGTCTTGGGAAACGAGATCAGCCATTGACTATCGCCTCCACCATCCGGATCTGGTTCGATTTTTTTTGCGCGCCAGCGCCAGAAGAAAAACCACTTTTCGGTTTTTCTTCCTCCCTCCTCCCTCCTTCCTCCTTCCTCTGCGGAGAAACTTCTCCATCACTGGGTAAGGACTGGGGAAGCGCTGGGGAAGTCACGCCAACATAACGTGCGATTTCGGCGTCTTTCGGCCACTTCACCTTCGGCAACTTCGGTCTTTGCCAGAGTTTAAAGTTCCGAATGGCGCCATAAGGCTTACCTGAAGCCTCGAATTTTCGGATAAAACGGAGGCTGACGAGCACTTCTAGGAGAAGGTTGATATCGACCAGAGGCGCAGGAATGGTCTTGGCTTTGATCGTGAGCGGCTTCCACTCGAACACGCCGTCGTCGTCTGCCTCCATCCAGAGGCCAAGCAATAGGGCCACCCCGAGAGGATGCTCGACGGTCAGCGTCATGAACGCCTCGTCGCTCATCAAGCCAGGGTGGATTGAACGAATCCTGCTCATTTCCACACTTCCACTTCGATGTTGTAAGCCGCTTTGATGATCTTCTGGACGCGGCGAAAATCCTTGGTGATGACGCCCTTGACGTCGATCGTCCGAAACCTGCCGTCTTGGTCATGGTCGATGAAACAGAAGTCGGCGCGGTAGGTGCCGATGATCTGGCCATTGACGATCAGCGCGAATTTGCGCTGGAGCACGAGGCCAGAGATGCGGCCCGCGCGCTCAAGTGTCTTGAGGTCCGTGTAGACCTCGCTCTCGCGCTTGCTGTCGAACGTGATGCCGTCGACCACGGTGCGCTTGGAGCCGAACTTGTTCGTCTTCTTCTCGCGCCGTTTGCCATGTTCGATCATGGCGATCTCAGCGCGGTACTGGTGGCGGGTGAGCGTCTCGGTCATACGTGAGCGCTCCTGATCTCGCGAAGGCGGTCACGGGTGCTGATGCGCCGTTCCTTCGCCTTCATCATTGCGATCGCGTCCTGCTTCATTGAGGCAGCGCGGGCGCGGTCCTGCATCCTCTCGGCTTGACGGAGGCGATGGATGACACGCTCGACGACGGCTTCAGTGGTGGCGAAGTGTGCGGCTATCTCGATGTAGCAGGCACCTGCTCGGAAGAGTTCGAGGGCGTTCATGCTGCAGCCCTTTCCATGTCGAGGTAGGCGCCGATCACTTCGGCCGCGACTTGCGGGACGATGGCATTGCCGTAGGCGCGCAGCTTTCCCACTCGGGCGGGAACCCCATGAGCCAGCAAACGAATGCCGGGTTCAATGCGCCGGGCTTTTCCGGCAGAGGTTGCCCAAACAGATCCATCCCAAGCGCCGCTGCGCGAATTGCTACCAGGCCCGCTGAGTTGCCCGCTTCGTTGTTGCCGTTCTTCGCCGGCGCCAACGAAGTGGGAGTCGGCCAAAGGGATATCGCTGTCGGCAACGTGGAGTTCGGTTTCCCGTTGTCTCTCCTGACAAGGTCTGCGCCCCGTGTTGAGTCCTGCGCTGCCGGAGTTGGCCAGAGCATTCGAGTCGCCGCTATTAGACCAGGCGCCGGCCCTCTCTTCGCATTCGGTGCCCGAGCGCCTGCTGTTGCATCGCTCACCGTAGGTGTTGGCCACAACCCATGCTCTGTCTCGTCTATGCGGGGCGTCGACGGCACAAGCCGGAATAATTGCCGCCCGGCTGGCGTAGCCGATTCTTTCCAAGTCAGATTGCACTCCGTCGAGCCAATGCTTCCCAACCGCCGCCGCAACCTGCTCTCCCACCCAGACAATGGGTCTTCTCGCTTGGATGAGCCTGAATTGTTCTGGCCACAGGTGGCGATCATCAGACTGCCCTTCGCCTTTTCCGGCGACGGAGAATGGCTGGCAGGGGCACGAGCCGGTCCAGAGTTCGCGATCGTCAGGATATCCAGCCAGTCGAGCTGCATAGGACCAGCCGCCGATACCGGCGAAGAAGTGACATTGCGTGTAGGCTTTGAGGTCATCGGCATGGACATCTACGATGCTCCGTTCGTCGACATCGCCTGGCGCTATGTGGCCGGCGGCGATCAGATTGCGCAGCCATTGCGCGGCGTAGGGATCGATCTCGTTGTAGTAGGCGCTCATTCTGCCTTCTCCCTACGCTGGAGAGCCGACCGGAGGCGTTCAAGCGTCCGGGTGACGCAAGCAAGCTTGATGTGCTGGTAGCCGTTGTCCTGCTTCGCCATGCGGGCCTTAAGGCCTTCCGCAATGTCGGTCTGGATGGTGATCTCTTGGGTGAGGAGCTCGATGTCGGTCATGGCTTTGCCTTCCCGATTGCCAAAATCCCCGTAGGAACGTTGGTGCCCGTTTCGGAAAAGCTTGCGGTCGGGAGGTCTTCCCAGCGGCCCTTGAGTTCCTGGTGGTCGTAGTGCGCAGTTGCCGGCAGCACAGCGACGAGCGTTCCACCTGGCTTAAGAAACTTCAGCGCATGGTTGACATGCTTAACGTAGTGCCGGCCGTAGAAAGGCGGGTTCATCACGACAAAGTCGAACTCTTCGCGCGCTGGCTGCTCAAGGAAGTTGCCGGTGAGGACATGGTGCCCCTTAGCGCGAGCTTCAGCCGCTCTGCCACCGTGCACCTCGATTCCGAACGGGCGGCAGCCGCGGGCCCGAAGCTCGTCCATGATCCGGCCATCGCCGCATGAAGGCTCGAGAACCCGCCATGCCTTTGGTTCGTCGCCAGGATAGCGAGGCGCATAGATGCCGGCGCGATTGCAAAGCGCCTGCGCTACGGCCTTTGGCGTCCAGTAGAACTGCAAGTCTTTCGATACCGCAGTGCTCGCCTGTGGCTTCGCGTCTTCCTCTTCAGCGTCCGGAAGGACATCACCATAGAATTCGGCCAGCGCGCGATTTATGTCGAGTAGCGCGTACTTATCGAAAATGACGTGCGCGTTGCCGTTCTGGAACTTGCGGATAGTCACGCCACGGTTCGGCGCCTTGATCTCGATTCCGTCTTCGTCCTTCGCGAGGACGAGGTGCGACCCGTCAAGCACTACCTCTCCGGCCACACCGCCGTCCCATTTATGGAGAGCATCAAGGCCGTTCAGTTCTTTGTGGTCGAGAAGGCGGTCGCCGCGGTAGGCCGCAAGTGCGTTGATGAGATCCCTGATCTTGTCCCGGCCATACGAGCCATAGCCGGAAACATTGGAAACGATGACGCGCTTCGGAAGCCCACTCACCCCGACCTTGACCTTGCTGTGCGACTTATATGCGGGATCCAGCTGGCTGAAGACTTCCGCTAGTCCCCGCAGGATGTGAAAGCGCGGACGCATCAGATAGTCGCCGAACGTCGCCTTGGCGTTGTCATAGGTCAGTTCAGGCGGATTCTCGAACGTGCGCTCAAACAGGCGCTTGTCGTCGGCGCTGGCGATCTGGTCGATCTGGCAACGGTCGTAGATCGCCCGCCACCCAGACTTAAGCAGCGCAGACTTCACGTCCCTTTCATCGACATGCGGGGTGTGCCGGCTGATGTTGCCGCCAAACTTACCGCCGATCGAAGCAGCCATTTCCAGACTGCTCCAGGCATTCTTTACGGCTTCGATAGCTGCCGGTGCATTGGCAACCTTCTCCTCGTATTCGTCGATGAGGTCGACGACGGTGCGTTGGCGAGCAATCTGGTTCATTCGTCTGTCTCGTTCAGCTCTGGGCAAATCCATTCCGCGAGGCCCGCGGCGCTATCCCTCAGCCACAGTGCGAGCGACTGTCTCCGCTCGAAGCTGAGCCATCTGACGAAGAGCGGCGGTCTTGGCTTTGTATTCAGCATGGGCGTCCCTCGCCTCCCTCAGGGCTTCGGCAGTTTCGAAAAGCTCGACCATCTGGAAGTGCTTGACGACACGGCTCTCGTTGTTCCACCACCCGCGAAGGCGGCGTTCTGTCCATTGATTTTCGGGGTCGTCGCGGTGAGGAAAGCGTGCACGCAGTTCGCGGCAGGCGGCGCGGAACATGTCGCCTACATGGCGCCTCGCTCCGATCTCCTCGACCAAGAAGTTTGCTGTTGCTACGTCACTCATTTTCCTGCGGGTGCCCTGTTTTAAGTTTCCCGAATTTCCGGGTGAGATTTCCGATTTCATGCTCGGCTCCTGTGCGATTGATCTCCTTGCAACGGGAGCATTCAGATGCGCAGAAGCGATGATCTAAGCGGCAGAGGAAAAGACCTTGCAGGGCCTTCGCCCTCTGCCGCCGGCTCAGACCGCAGCCTGGGTGCCGTAATTCAATTCCCGACCCAGCTTCCCTCGCGGGGCCCGGGTGCTGGTGTCGTTCCGCCGACGACACCAGCAAATTTCGAAAGCCTTGGAAGCGTCGTTCAAGCCGTAGTTCTCAGAGTGGCGAGCGACCGCGTCAGGCTTCATGTTGAAAGTTCCGTCCCGGTCTCCGTCTTGGGAGGAGAGGGTGAAGACCGGGACGGTTGACGGGGTGAAGAGGCAACCCCGTCAGTGGGTGAGCCGAGCCAATTGAATGGCATCAGGCTGAATATTGTCGTCTTGGCTCTTGTGCTCGTAGGCCACGGCTTTCGAGCCGATCAGAAGAGCTGCGGTGAGAAATCCTGCAGGTGCGCCAATGACGCCGCCGACAAATGCTCCGAGAAGAAACATGCTCATGCTGACCTCACAGGGCGTTGGACGGGTTTGCGATCGAGGCCAACGCCGCGCTCAATTGCGCGCTGTGCCATTGCATCGATCGAGGATGGGAAGAGGATCGGGGTCATGCAGTCTCGAGCTCCCGCATCGCGGCCAGGCACTTCTGGCAGTGGTTCTTTCCCGATCCGCCGCAGACTTCTTCGCCAGGATGCTGGCAATGAGGTCGCAGAAGAAGAATGGGATGTTTGGACGGGCGGGGAGTACTGACGAGGCCCGGCCCGTCCTGATCTGGTTGAGCGTTCTCGGATGCGGTTACATGGTCGCCTCCTGTGTTGGCGTCGGGGCGATGAAGTGCCGGCACAGTTGCCGGTGGCTCGCTCTCGATGCTGGGGGCTTCGGCTTCACCATGAGAGGCCGGAGCGATTTCGGAATTACGGTCAGGGACAGGAGACGAATCTACCTGCTCTCGGGCACCCTGCTTCCCGCCGCCAGTCGTTCCGGGCTCGGGCGACCGCTGGCGGTCTGTGTCGCCTTCGCCCCGATCCTCCGCGTCATCAATTGCCGCGCCTTTGGCCTCGGCAACCTCTTCGGGGTTCGTGGGGAATTCTTGTTCTTCCGCCTCTTCCTGCTCGATCATGATATCGACGGCAGCGATCAGCGCGGCGCGACCGGCTTCGGTCTGCATCCCGTCAACGACCTGCTTGGCAAGGCGGGGATTGATGTCGAGGACTTCGCCTGTATCGCGGTCGAAGTTTTCCTCATGCGTATGCGTAGCAACTACCGTGCCAGATGCGCGATGATAGGCCGAGAGATAGGTTTCAAAGATCGTCTCAGCTTCGTCAACAGCGTCCGCGCCGGACTTCTCGACCTTCCGCAGATGAGCGACGATCTTGCCCATGACGGTTTTATCGTAGCCCTCACCCTTGGCTTCGGCATAAACTTCTCGGATGTCATCCCCGATCGTGTCCTGCTCTGCCTTCAAACGAAGGACGCGGTCGATGTAGGCCTTGAGTTGTTTGTCTGCGGTCATTTAAGGAGACTCCCCGACGTGAGCCCATCGCTTGCCAGATATGGCGCGACTGATGGCGGGCTGCTGGACGCCAAACGCAATTGCAAGAGACTGCTGGGTTCTGCCGTTCTGATATTCGGAGCGGATAAACTCTACGGCTCGCTCATCGAGCTTAGACCAAGGAATGTCAGAGCCTTGGATATGCGTGCCGTGCTTGCGTTTATCGGCATTGTTGTTGACCGCCGTATCGTAGCGAAGGTTCGAGAGGCGGTTGTTCGACGGCTTGCCGTCGTTGTGGCATCGCTCCATGCCATCTGGCATCGGGCCAAGAAACGCCGAGGTGACCAGCTTGTGCACACTTACAGCAAGGTTGACGTGATCCTTCCAAAGCGTAACGAACCTGCGTCCATCTGTTTCGCTCTGCTTGAGGATGCGCTCTTGGATGGGTATTACCCTCCCATTCGGAGCCTTCACGCAGGGTTTTGCCGAGACCGATCTAGCCAAACTTTTGACCCGGCCGAGCGTGCTAACCGAGTAATACCCTTCATAGCCTTCGATCTCTTTCCACTGCTCAGGAACGTCGGCAACGTGCGCGTCAATCATGCTGCACCTGCCTGTTCGGGCTGGGCGACACGCTTCTTGCGGTATTCCCGCATGAATTTGCGGACCTGCTGCTCTGTGTCAGGCCATACCCGCCGACCTTCACGAAGACGATCGACGAGCCGGCCGTTATTGGCAGCCAAGATCCCGAAGCGGTGCGGCCCGATCTGGGCATCCGCCATAAATTTCTCGATTTCGATAAGAAGGTTCGTGCTCATGGAGAGAACATTGGCACGCCATTGCGTGTTTGTCAACGCACGCTATAACGTGCGCCAAAACAATTTTCGGCGTGCTATCAATTTCTCATGAAAGAAGGATGGTACGAGCGACTTGTTGACCTGATCGAAGCTGATCCTCGCGATTACAAAGTGATCAGCCAGGCGGCGAAGCTCGGCCAAAATTACGTCCAGCAAATGGTCAAAGACGGGAAGCAGCCGACCATCGATCGCTTCTTGGCGATCATGAGTGCGCTCGGGTCGCACCATATCATGTACGTTCTGACAGGAGAGCGTAAGGCCGAACCGCAGGAGCCTGTCGTCGCTCTTAGATCGGCAATGCTAGCATATGGTGTAGATCGCAGTCAGCTGACGCTTGCTGTTAGTATCGTCGACCGGTTTGTCAGTCCGGAAGCCGAGGAGCCACCAGCACAAAGCCAGCCTGATGATCAATCTCAACCCGCCAGTCGCCACCGTGTATCGACGCCATAAGCGTTGATATCTCCGCAGCCTTGCGGCGGATAACAACCTCCGGTGCAGCAGCTGGCAACGCGCCCGCAGATTCGACTAGCCCCGCAACGATAGCCTCGTTGCGCGTCTTATAGATCCGTCGAATGCGGTCATAGATACGCGTCATTACCTCACCACCAACGCCTCACAAGAACGAAGAGTGAACGCAATCGCGAGTCCATTCAAGGGGCATTCGCGCCCGAATTCGCAAGCGTTTGATTCGGGACGTTTAAAACTTCACCGACAAAATCGACTGACTATCCAACCGCTTACTAGCTAAAAACACGCTATTGCGTTTTATTGCTTGCGTGGCACGCTATTGCGTGCATAATAGCCCTCATAGAAGCCGCCCATCAAACCGGGTCGGCGCCAGTGAGGAGAGAGCAGATGCTGCAGACCGATTACCAGATTGCAGTCTCCAAGATGTCGGATGACGAGCTTGAGGTGCCCCTGACTGAGCTTCTCAAGTCGGTTGGCCTTGAGCACTTCCCGCACGGTGGCCATGCCCGCCAGGTCCGCAAAGCAGGAACGGGTGAAGTCGTAGGCAACTTCCGCTGCGACGAAGCAATCATCCTCTACGTCAACACACGCGATGCGGCTTTAGCCGCCTGATCCGCTTCTTCCTCTCGCAACCAGGCGGGAGTGAGAAACCGATCCCAACGGAGGGAAACGATATGGCATCCGCAGCAGAAACCACCACCCGCAAGCATCCGATCGAAGCGAACGAAACGCTCGTCGCTGTCGTCTGCAGCCAGCGCATCAAGCGCCAGTACCTGCAGGAAAGCTCGTTCTTCGGAAAGACAATGACGGCGGCAGAACTCCTCGGCGAGCTGGCCGACGACGAGATCGTCACCGTACTTCGCGTCGATACCACGACATGGAAGTCGGAAGACATCACCGAGTATTGCGCCCGCCAGTTCCTCTACGCGATGGACGAGGAAGAAGGCATCGAGCTCGACGACGAGGTTCGCTTCCCCGCCTACGTCAAGACCAGCAAGGCATGGGCGCTCTGGAAGGATGATCTTGAAGCATCAGCACCGGTCCTCCCCGATCCCGATCGTCTTCACGACGAGCGCCGCGATCATCAGGCCATGGGGTGGGTGGCATGAGCGCACTCGATAAAATCGGGATTCGCGTTGCTCCCTTTTCGCATCGCATCGTGTTGGCGCGCTTCGGAGTTGACCCGAACCTTGCTCTTGAGACGAAGGACGCCACCAGCGAGTTTTTCCAAGCCATCGCTGAATATGCGTTTGACGGCAAGATGCCTTCGGTTGGTGAGGCGGCAGAAGCAAGCTTCGGCGGTGGTGACCAGCAGTTCATCATGTTGATCAGGCGCGTCGATCCAGCGATTGCCCTCGCCCAGGCCGACGCCAAGAGCGGAGGAGGAGCCGATGCGTGATTGCACCACGAAAGCCTTCGCGGGCTGCACCTGCGCAGAACGCTGCCGCATCCAAGCCGAGCGCGAGGAAAGCAAGGCCGTCTTCAACACCCTCATGGCGAAGCGCAATGCCGACACCGTCCAGATGATGGTCGGGACGGTGATCTTCGCCATCCTCGTCTCAACCGCATTTATCTCGTCTGCCCTGCCGGAAAGCAACCGGATGGCGAAGGCCCAACAGGAGAACGTTTCCTATGCCAAACGATAACCTTTGGAAGTGGTGGCAGGACGCCCTCGCCGGCAACCTTGGTCCGATCCACGACAGCGACCCCCAGCAGGGATTCTACCGCACTCGCTACAAGGACAAGCCTTGGGAGCCGGTTGCCATCTGGTTTGAAGATGGCAAGTGGAACGCGATGCGCGGCGATCGCACCACCGACGCCTCCGAAATCTGGACGTTCTGCTGCCGGAACCCGATCACCCACGATGTCTACACAAAGGCGATCGAAGGTGGCGGCTGGGACGACGAGCCGGAGCAGGTTCGCGGCATGGGCGACAATCTGCCCAGCGATCCGTTCGAAGCTTTGAAGTTGGAATTTGCCGGTGAGCAGGAGCTTGCGGACGTATTGCTCAAGTCCAAGGTCGAGACCCAGGATCAGGCGAACAAGATCGGCGTTCTGTCGAAGCGCATTGCTGGCATCTCGAAGCGAGCAGCGGATCTGCACAAGGTCGAGAAGCAGCCGCATCTCGACGCAGGCCGGAACGTCGACAACAAATGGCGCGACCTGAAGGAGGAGCCTGACACTCTCTCCAAGCGCCTCAAGCGCCACCTCGATGCCTACCTGCAGGAGCAGCAACGCATTGAACTGAAGCGCCAAGCCGATGCCCGCGCCGAAGCTGATCGCATCCAGCGCGAAGCTGACGCCGCTCGCATCGCCGCAGAACAAGCGTCCGCGAAGAACGACAACAGCGCGGCAGCAGCAGAAGCAGAGGCCGAACGCCTCGCCCAGCAAGCTGCCGACGCCGCGAAGGAAACGCAGGCTCGAAACGCCAGCGCCGGCCGCACCGGTGCCAAGGTTTCGCTCCGCACCTTCGTCTTTGCCGAGATCACAGATTTCGACGCTCTTCTGCTTGCGCTGAAGGACCGGGCGGAGATCCGCGAAGTCGTCGAAAGCCTCGCCAATCGCGCCGCGCGTTCCGGCCATGAGTTGGCCGGGATGGCAATCAAATCTGAACAGAGGGCTGCCTGATGAACGCTCACGTCCCTGCACTATCCGCCGGCGGCCAGGTCATGGCCATTGTGCCGCAGACCTTCGAAGAAACGATGCGTGTCTCTCGCGCCGTCGTCGCTTCGGGCCTCGCGCCTTCCGCCCTAGTCGGCAAGCTCGAAGGTGACGCGGCGGCTGCGGCCGTCGCCGTCGCCATCATGTCCGGAGCCGAGCTTGGCCTCAAGCCTATGGTCAGCCTGCGAAGCTTCACCGTCATCAATGGCAAGCCAGCGCTTTATGGCGATGGCCTGATCAACGTCGTCCGGATGTCCGGAAAGGTTACCTATCTGCGGACCGGATGCGACGAGGTCAACGGCAAGCTCATCGGCTTCTGTGAAGCGAAGCGGAGCGACACCGGCGAAGACAAGCGCGTCGAGTTCAGCCAGGACGACGCCGTTCGGGCAGGCCTGTGGCAGACTGAAGCCATCGTCACGAAGTGGAACAAGTGGGACAAGAAAAACGAGCAAAAGCCGAACGACAGCCCGTGGTATCGCTTTCCAAAGCGGATGCTTGCATGGCGCGCGGCTGGCTACTGCCTTCGCGAACTGTTCGGTGACGTCCTTGGCGGCATCCGCGACGAGTTCGAAGCACGCGAGATTGCCGACACCGACGAGATGCGGGACGTAACCCCGGCATCTGAAATCCGTCCCACACCTCCTAAGCCACCGAAGCCGCCAGCACCGCCGTCAGCAAAGACGATCGAAGCCGAGCCGGCGAAGGACGATGCCGGTCAAGATCAGTTCGATCTCGGCGGCTATCTCGAGGAAATCGAAACGGCGCTCGGAAGCGCGGCGGATGAGGCCAGCGTCGAGGAGATCTGGAACGACTTTGATGCACCGGCCACGCTGGAAAGCGAGGGTCATGCCGACATGATCGATGCAGCGTTCTCAATCAAGACCCGGCGTCTTGCGCAGCTCCATCCGATGAATGGCGGCTGATCATGACCCAGCGCAAGAAGGAAAAGCCCCCTCTCATCCAGGTGAACATGACGCCTCGCGGTCTGCGGCCCATGACGCCGGACGACGCCGAGAAGATGGCTGCTATTCCGATGGATAGCATCTTCGAGATCACGCCGGTCTCCAAGCGCTCGACGCCGCAGCTCCGCACCTACTGGAAGGCGTTGGGTCTCGTCGCCAAGGTCACACAGAAGTGGACCAGCGCCGAGAACCTGCACCGCGATATCAAGATGACGCTCGGCTACACGGAGAAGGCAGTGAACATCGCCACAGGCGAGATCACCCTCGTGCCCGACAGCATCGCGCTCGACAAGATGGAACACGCCGAGTTTTGCGATTTCATGAACCAAGCCATGGCGCTGATCGCGGATAGCGTCGGCTTTGACCCATTGAGCTTTTTGTCAGAGGAGCGAGCAGCATGAAACTCACTGGCTATGAAAAATCAGCTTTCAAGGCTTGGGCTGAATGCGATCAAGATTACAGCATCCTAAGTTTCAAGGCTATCGCCCATCGCGCTGAGATCGATATCAGCAAGGTTCGCCGGGCTGTTCGTGGGCTGGCGCGTAAGGGGCTTGTGGAATTTAGCCGTGTTTCATGGAACGACGAGGGCGTGGTCGGCGGGGCTGGGTATGGCCTCACTAAGGATGGGGTTGACGCTCGCGGAGGCCAGTCATGAGCGTCCGAGTCAAAGCACACACGAGAGGTCCGGCCGATCCCCTCACCCCTGACATCGAGGCAAAGCGCCGCCGGTTCCAGAGCAAGTGGGGCATCGCCATGGTATCGGCAAACGACGATCGCCTGGCAGCACCTATCCCCGATCCAGTACCGGGGCCGGCGCCTATGAGCCTTGCCGAGATCGCGGAGCAGCTTGCCGAGCTATCGAAGCTGGCTGCCCAGATCGGGAGGCAGGTATGACGCGCACCGTGGCCGAATGGATCGGCAAGACCGATGACCACCGCGCACCCGGCGGCGTTCGAGATCGCATCATGAAGCGGGAGAACAACGCCTGCCATCTCTGCAGCCGGCCTATCGCACCCGGCGAGACTTGGGATCTCGATCATATCCAAGCGCTCATCAACGGCGGCGAGAACCGTGAAACGAACCTGAAGCCCGCGCACCGCAAGTGTCACGTCGCCAAGACGGCAGAGGACGTTGCGGAAAAGGCGAAGGTAGCGGCGATCCGCAAGAAGCACATCGGCATCACGAGGCCGAAACAAACCATCAAGTCGGCGCCATTCGCCAAGACCCAGAAGCCCGACCGCGGCGCCCCGAACAAGGGCATGCCACCCCTTCCCCGTCCCCAGCTATACCGCGAGGAATCCCCATGACCGAACAGAACAAGCAGTCTGACACCCCAGCGCCCGCGCAGCATGTGGTGGTAACGCCGCTTGAATGGACAGCAGGGGATTGGGAGTTCACGGCGCAGACCCCTTTTGGTCATTACGTTGCTCGCGAGAGCCGAGATCAATGGATAATGACGGGGTTAGCTGGTGGAGTTCATAACTCTATCGAAGCCTTTCAGCGGGCGGCAAACGCAGATTTTGAAGAGCGTGTCCGCGCCTGCCTAAACCCCTCGCCCCAACCGAAGATGGTTGG
Organism: Neorhizobium sp. AL 9.2.2; assembly: GCF_013317225.1. NCBI lineage: Bacteria > Pseudomonadati > Pseudomonadota > Alphaproteobacteria > Hyphomicrobiales > Rhizobiaceae > Neorhizobium > Neorhizobium sp. AL 9.2.2. Next base: position 232,627 of record NZ_JAALXU010000003.1, on the reverse strand, counting down.
GGGTGCCGATGAATAGGTCATGCTCTGTGGACGCATGCGACCGCGATGCCGCAACCCGTGGCCTGTGCAAGCCGCACTATCGACGCTGGCAAAGACACGGCGACCCTCTCGGTGGCGGTGTCTCTCCGGGGACGCTCATGCGATGGATCGATGAAGTCGCAATGGCGTATGAAGGCGACCAGTGCTTGCCGTGGCCCTTCGGTCAGGACGGCCAGGGACGAGGCTCCGTCTGCATTGATGGCAAGCACAAGAAGCCCCACCGTATCATCTGCGAGCGTGCCCACGGTCAGCCGGAGAGTCCAGACCTCTTCGCAGCTCACTCCTGCGGAAACGGGCATTTAGGCTGCTGCACCAAGAAGCACCTCCGCTGGGCAACCCCTGCCGAGAACACCATGGACAGCATGATGCACGGCACCTTTCTGGTCGGGGAAAACTCGCCCCATGCCAAGATTGAAGAGATGGACGTCCATATGATCCGTGCTTTGTCGGAGAAGGGGTTCAGCCAGAAGCAGATAGCTCGACGCTTCGCCATATCTCCTCAGCAGGTGGCAAAGATTGCCCTTCGCAAGAAATGGAGTTGGTTGGGCGATTTCCAGCCTGCCAAAGTGCCTGGCGGGTTCCGATCGAGGGCGCTGGGTCCGAACACAGAAAGGGTGGAGAGATGATGACGGGTTTGCCAACGGTATTCACCCCCGAGCAAGTGGCCGAACACATCGGCTGCAGCGAGCGCACCTTGCGCGAACTGGCACGAGAGCTTGGCGCCTGCCGAATTTTGGGCAATCGTATGGTGCTCACCCAACAAGACTTTGATGCGATCATGGAGGCCAGCAGGCCATGCCCCTCACCCTCTACAAGCGCCCCGGCGGTAAAATCTACCACTACCGTGGCTCTATCAACGGGCAAAGGCTACGCGGGTCTACTGGAACTGCGAAGAAAGCAATCGCAGAACGATTCATCAGCCAGCTCGAGGAAAAGCACTGGAAAGGTGATTTCGATGGCCCCGAAGCCATCCTGAGATTTTCCGACGCGGCTGCCCACTACCGGCTGGCCGAACGATCGCACCGGTTCCTTTCAATGGTCGAGGACTATTGGAAGGATACACTCGTCAAGTCGATCACGTCGGGAGCCGTGCGCAAGGCTGCGATGGCACTTTACCCGAAGGCGACAGGGGCAACGCGGAACCGTCACGTGATTGTGCCGACGCAGGCGGTAATCAATCACGCCGCATCGCTCGATCTATGCAGCCCTCTCAAGGTTGAGCGATTCCCGGAGAACTACAAAATCAAGACGCCGGTGACATGGGAATGGGTGCAGGCCTTCATGGCCGCATCGAACCCGCACCTGGCGGCGCTCTGCTGTTTCATGTTCTTGACCGGCGCCAGAGTAAGCGAGGCCATCAATCTTCGTTGGGAGGATGTGGATCTCGTCAAGCGCCGCGCGAAAATCCGGCAGACGAAGATCGGGGACGAGCGCAATGCTCATCTGCCGGCCGCGCTCATCGCAGCAATTGCGAATATCGAGAGCGATCGGGAACGTGGGTCAAAGGTCTTCAAATATTCGACGCGAAGCACAGCCAACCCTCAATGGATGAAAGCTTGCAAGCGCGCCGGCATTCCGTTCTACAGCTTTCATTGCTGCCGGCATGGGTTCGCAACCTCGCTCTTGCACAAGGGCGTCGATCCGATCACAGTTTCGAAGCTTGGTGGGTGGAAGTCTGCGCAGCACGTCTTTGAGACATACGGTCACGCAATGAGCGACGATACCCTCGCGGATCGGCTGACTGACACACCAGTGACACCGGGAGCCGTTGCGTCAATGCAAACGATTGGCAAAACAAAGGGTTAGCGGGAAAGACTTGTACCCTCGTTGGGGAGGAGTGTCCCGCCGCTGTGGATAGTGGAAAGATGAGAAAAGCGCAAGTGGAAATGGGTTTCTGGAGAGGCTAGCAAGATCGCGCTGATGGAGCCGAAGTAGCACAAGACCGAGATCGGTCCGCGAGCATATGTTTGACAGGCCGATTCCCCGACTGATCACCCTTGCAAAGTTCAAAAGGCTATCGCGCCAATACTGTCGAAATGGCGTGCAGCCCTGCAACGTCAGTGCGTCTTCACCAATATGAGTCGGAAGCCCGCAGCCTATCGGGAAACTTTTCTCCGCCCAGGCTGTTTGACAGCTTACCTACAAATCCAGGAGCAGACCATGAAACGCTTTCTTGTACTGGCTGCAGCAGGCCTCCTCACGGCCTGCTCGACATCACAGGTCGACCTTTCCCCCATCGCCGGGAGCATCACATACAAAGGGCAGCCTCACACGCGGCTGAAAAACGCACCGGTGGGCAGCAGGATACCCCATGAATTTCGCAACCAGTTCGGTGAACGGATCAGCGAAACTTACGTCATCGAACCTGATCGTAGCCTGCGCATAATCGACAGACACAGGATCGACGGTCCATTCGATGACTGACCGTCGATCAGACTCACCTGTTGTCAGTAACGTGGCCGACGTCTTGGATCGCAATCCTGGCGATCAAGCCTGTCGATGTCGTCAATCACGCCTCTGCCTCCGTGCAACGCGAGGCAGGTTCGGCCATCAAACATCAGCGCGTAGCTGCCGCGCCGGTCCGAAATGCGCCCAACATCGCGAAAGCCCTGGTCGCGCAGATCGTCTTTCACGGCATTGATGCGCCGTCCAACGTAGTCATCAAGGTATCTCTGGGCCGATGCCGAACCGGCAAACGCTGATAATGCAAGGCCAGCTACAACCGCCGAAACAAAATACTTCTTCATTCATCCACTCCCACTGCGCGATCAAATCGCGTTTATCGACAATTTGGGCGGAGAGTGCGTTCGTCAAGAGTTCGTGAATGGCTGCCGATGCGGTTGGTGCTGTGACCGGGCTCTATCGTGCAGTCCCCGTAACGGTTCCGGTGTCCCAGTGAGATGACAGGGCTAAGCAGCGGGGCCAGACGGAAATTCGTCTTCGTCGGGGCCGCAAACGAAAAAAGGCCGCCCGGAAGGCGACCCTTTTTTCTCGAGATCGAGATGAAGCTTACTTGTAGACCAGCGGAGCCGGTTCCGGCTCGTAGGCGACGGGTGTCGCGCAGCCGCCGAAGACGTAGCGAGCGCCAAGGCGTGCTTCGTGGCTGTAGAAGCCCTTGTCGCGGCCCGGACCACCATTCGAAGCGTAACCGAACATGTCGCCGCCATCGACATAGCGGAAGCGGTAGCCGACATCGGCCTTGACGTTGCAGGTCACGTCGATGGTCGCGCCAGCCATCAGGGCACCGGTCGCGCGCCACGAGCCCTTGCCGCCGTGTTCAACCGAATCATCGCAAAGCGCCGGGTTTCCGGTGGCGCAGGACGTGTTGCGCAGCTTGTCCCATTTCACGTAGGTCGCACCGATACCGGCGCCGACATAGGGCGTGAAATACGCATAGGTGCCGAGGTCGACATAGACGTTGGCGAGAAGGCTATACGCCCTCATCGAGGCGCGATCCTTGGAGATGCAGTCCGTCGCCACGCCGCAGCTGCCGCTTGTCGACCCTTCAAAGTCGCTCTTCGTCAGGTAATCGAAAGTCACGTCCGAGCGCAGGTAGTTGTTGATCTGGTAACCGACACCACCGCCGAACGTGAAGCTGTCGTCGATATCCGTCGACCGGAAATCCGTTTCGCTTTCCGAGCTGCCGCCCTGAAAGAACTTGGCGCCGCGCAGCTTGTTGAAGGAATAACCGACGTCGCCGCGCAGGTACCACCCGGTCGACTCTTGAACGGTCACTTCCGGTGCATCCTGAAAGGCTTCCGGCTGCGGCTGATAGACATCCGCGGAATAGGCAACGGTGGTCGTCAGCAAGAACGCCATCGTGGCTGCTAGGCACTTCTTCATGGCTCATCTCCAAGCTTGTCGCGTCAATGGCAGGCACGACGCCCGGCCACCTCTTTGACAATGAAGAATGAAGAAAAAAGGTTAAATGCTGATTAACTATAACCCCAGCAAGGTTATATTCGTGAAGATTTGCGGTTAACAGCACACTGCTCTTAACGACATGTTCACATTATATAAGTGAATTCTAAAAAATTATCGGCGAATTTTTCGTGAATGACGCCCTCGCCTGCCGCCCACTCGCGTCGGTCAGCCTTCCCGGTCCGCTTTGGCTTTGCGTTTCAGCTCGGCCACGGATCGAAGATGGTCGGCGAGCGCATTCCTCAGTTTTTCCTGCTCATGCCTTGCGACAAGTTTGACCGCTGCCCTGCGGACAGCTTCGATTTTCACGTGCTGCATCTCTTCCATCCCGTCCTTGCGGGAAAGTGAACGCACCATCTCGAAGTTCGATCCCTAAAAAATCAGGGGTAACTTCTTGGCGAGCCAAGACGTTATCGGCGAACCGATCTGCTGCTTCGGAGTTGTCCGTTCTGCATAGGAAAGGGTCAGGTTTTGACACAACTGAATACCGATACTGGGAAATCATTGGCGGTCCACGCCGACGTGCCGCGACCGATCGCCGAACATGGTGCGGTCGGCAATCTGAGAACCCTAGCGCTGGTTGCGCGCGATGGTGCGATCGATTTTCTCTGCTGGCCGGATCTGGACAGTCCCAGCATCTTTGCCGCACTCCTCGATCCGGAAAAGGGCGGCGCGTTCGAGCTTTCGCCTGACATCGACGATGCCCGTCGTCTGCAGATGTATATCCCCGAGACCAACGTCCTCCTCACCCGCTGGCTCGGACAGCACCAGAGCGCCGAAGTGGTCGATCTGATGCCGGTGCCAAAAACCGAGGACGGGGTGGAGAACCTGATCCGCCGGGTTGAAGTCACCCGCGGCGAGATGACGTTTTCGCTGCGTTGCTGGCCGCGCTTCGACTATGCCCGCAAGGTGCCCGAGGTCACGGTCGACGGCGGCGTGTCAACGTTCCGCTGCGGTGATTTCACCCTTCGCCTCTCGGGCCCGGTGACCTTCGAAAAGGAAGACGGCGGTGTCAGCGCCACGTTTTCATTGAAAGCCGGAGAGACGGCCGACTTTGTTCTGGACGGAAACGACGGCGACGTCTGGGACAAGGACGCTGTCAGCGCTGCAATCGCGGACGCCATAGAATACTGGCAGGGCTGGGCAAAACGCTCGACCTATACCGGTCGCTGGCGCTCCTCCGTCACCCGCTCGGCACTGGCGCTCAAGCTTTTGACCTCGCAAAAGAACGGTTCCATCGCCGCAGCGGGCACATTCGGTTTGCCCGAAGCTCCGGGCGGCCCGCGAAACTGGGATTACCGTGCGACCTGGATCCGGGATGCCTCCTTCACGATCTACGCGCTGATGCGGCTTGGCTATCAGGACGAAGCGAACGCATTTTCCCATTGGCTCGTCGACAGGACGGACCGGTCGCCAGGTGGGGAAATACAGATCATGTACAATCTCGATGGCAGTCGCGTCGACACCGAACAGGAACTCGACCACCTCTCGGGCTATGGTGGCGCCAAACCCATCCGCGTCGGCAACAATGCCGCCGAACAAATCCAGCTCGACATCTACGGCGAGCTTCTCGATTCGGTCTATATCAGCAACAAATACGGCGAGGCGATCTCTCACGACAACTGGAATGCTGTCCGGCGTATCGTCGACCACGTATGCGACATCTGGCAGGACGCCGATGCCGGCATCTGGGAAATCCGCAGCGAGCCCCAGGAACATCTGCATTCCCGGCTTATGTGCTGGGTCGCGGTGGATCGTGCCATCCGGCTCGCGCAGAAGCGGTCGCTAACAGCTCCGTTCGGACGCTGGGTCGAGGCACGCAATGCCATCAGCGACGACATCTGGGCAAACTTCTGGAATGCCGATCTCGGGCACTTCGTTCATGCCAAGGGTGGCAGTGATCTCGACGCGTCCATGCTGATGATGCCGCTCGTGCGCTTCATCAGTGCCACCGACCCGGCCTGGCTGGCGACGCTCGATGCAATCGGCAACGAACTGGCCGATGATGCGCTCGTCATGCGCTACAAGCGCAAGGACGGCCTGGACGGCGATGAAGGCTTCTTCGCCGCCTGTTCATTCTGGTATGTGGAGTGCCTCGCCCGCGCCGGTCGCCTGGCGGAAGCCGAGATCAACATGGAAAAGCTGCTCCTGTTCGGCAATCACCTGCAGCTCTATGCGGAAGAATTCGATCCGCGCGGTGAGTTCCTCGGCAACTTCCCGCAGGCCTTTACCCACCTCGCCCTGATCAGCGCCGCCTTCTACCTCGACGGCGCTTTGGACGGCAAGTTTAGGCAGTGGCGGCCGTAACAGCGAACGGCCACGAGGTCGCGCCCCCTCTCCCGTCATAGCCGGGAGAGGCTTAGATCCGAACGATCCGTCAGGCCGCTTCCGGTCTGGCGTTGGCAATTACCGTGACGAGATCGCCGACGATCCGCTCCACCTGGGCCCGGTCGTCGCCTTCAGCCATAACACGGATCAGCGGCTCGGTGCCCGACGGGCGGATGACGAGGCGGCCCTTGGTGGCAAGCTCGGCTTCCGCATCCGCGATCGCCTGACGAACGACGGCGTTTTCCAGCGGCTTGCCACCGGCAAAGCGCACGTTTTTCAAAAGCTGCGGCACCGGCTCGAACCGGCGGCAGACTTCGCTCACCGGGCGATCGAGCCGCTTGACGCGGGCAAGAATCTGCAAGGCTGCGACAAGACCGTCACCGGTGGTGCCGAAATCCGACAGCACGATATGACCGGACTGTTCGCCACCCACGTTGAAATCGTGATTGCGCATGTGCTCGACCACATACCGGTCGCCGACCTTGGTGCGAGCAAGCGTCAGGCCCTTGGTCTCCATGAAGCGCTCGAGCCCGAGATTGGACATGACGGTCGCGACAATGCCGCCACCGGTCAGCTTGTCGTCTTCCGCCCAGCTTTCGCCGATGACCGCCATCAGCTGGTCGCCATCGATGATATCGCCATTCTCGTCGACGATGATGACACGGTCCGCGTCGCCGTCGAGCGCAATGCCGATATCGGAGCGCGTCTCGTGGACCTTGCGCTGCAGCGCCGCCGGGCTGGTTGAGCCGCAATCGAGATTGATGTTGGTGCCGTTCGGCTCGTTGCCGATAGTGACCACTTCGGCGCCGAGCTCCCACAGAGCCAGCGGCGCGACCTTGTAGGCGGCACCATTGGCGCAATCGATCGCGACCCGAAGACCGTGCAGCGTCACGTCACGCGGGAGCGTGCGCTTGGCCTGTTCGATATAACGGTAGATATCGCCCTCGACGCGCTTGGCGCGACCGATATCGGCCGATTTTGCCAGCTGCGAATGGAGGTCGCTGTCGAGCAGATCCTCGATCCGCATTTCCAGCTCATCGGAAAGCTTGTAGCCGTCGGGGCCGAACAGCTTGATGCCGTTATCCTCGAACGGGTTGTGTGAAGCGGAAATCATCACGCCGACATCCGCACGCAGGGAGCGCGTCAGCATGGCAACGGCGGGCGTCGGGATCGGGCCAAGCAAAAACACGTCGAGGCCGGCTGCGGTAAAGCCTGCGACCATGGCATTTTCCAGCATGTAGCCGGAAAGACGGGTATCCTTGCCGATCACCACGCGGTGGCGGTGCGTTCCGTTGCGAAAAATTGTTCCGACGGCAATACCGACGCGCATCGCAAGATCTGGCGTCATCGGATAGACGTTGGAATGCCCGCGGATGCCATCAGTCCCAAAATAGCGGCGTGTCATGTAAGCTCCCTGGTACACGCGCTCTCAAAAGCGCGGTCTTCGCCCGGTTATGTCTGTATGTGCAACATGCCCGAGCGGATCGGCGGCACTGCCGTCCAAGATCGGCTCATGCCACAGTTCATCTGCGTTGGCACCTAAATTACCGTCAAAATCGCTTATATCCCGTTACCGAACCAGCCCTGCTAAGGTCGATAAGCAAAAGCCGCCGCGGATGTTTCCGCAGCGGCTTCAATAGGTTTGATGCAGTAGAGATCAGTGCGGCTGAGGTTCAAGACCGCCTTCGGGCGCATCGCCCTTCGGCTCGTCCTTCTTTGCACCGGCGCTCGGCACAGCCGAACCACGGCTTGGCGTCGAATCGTCGCCAAGGTCACGCGACGGCTTCTGGCCGAGAATCAGCGCTCTGATTTCGTCACCCGAAAGGGTTTCGTACTCGAGAAGGCCCTCAGCGATGGCCACGAACTGATCGTGGTATTCAGTCAGGATGTGGCGCGCTTCCGTATAGGCTTCGTCGATCAGGCGGCGAACTTCGCTGTCGATCTTCTGGGCCGTCGATTCGGAGACGTTCTTCGACTGCGAAACCGAATGGCCGAGGAACACTTCCTGCTGGTTCTCACCATAGGCGACCTGACCGAGGATGTCGGAGAAGCCCCACTGGGTGACCATGGCGCGGGCAAGCTTTGTCGCCTGCTCGATATCCGAGGATGCACCCGACGTGATATTTTCCTTGCCGAACGTCAGTTCTTCAGCAACGCGGCCACCCATCATGATGGTCAGGCGCGATACCATCCACTTGTAGCTCATCGAATAGCGGTCGCCTTCCGGCAACTGCATGACCATGCCGAGCGCACGGCCGCGCGGAATAATGGTCGCCTTGTGCAGCGGATCGGCAACGGCCACCTTGAGGGCGGTGATCGCATGACCGGCTTCGTGATAGGCGGTAAGCTTCTTTTCGGCTTCAGTCATGGCGGACGAGCGACGCTCGGCACCCATCATGATCTTGTCCTTGGCGTCTTCGAATTCCTGCATGGTGACGAGACGCTTGTTGCGGCGCGCTGCCATCAGGGCAGATTCGTTGACAAGGTTCATGAGGTCGGCACCGGAGAAACCGGGCGTACCACGGGCAAGAACCTTGAGATCCACGTTGGGAGCAAGCGGCACGTTGCGCGCGTGAACCTTGAGGATGCGTTCGCGACCGACGATGTCAGGGTTCGGCACGACGACCTGACGGTCGAAACGGCCTGGACGCAGAAGTGCGGGATCGAGAACATCAGGACGGTTGGTTGCGGCGATGAGGATGATACCCTCGTTCGCCTCAAAGCCGTCCATCTCGACCAGAAGCTGGTTCAGCGTCTGCTCGCGTTCGTCGTTACCACCGCCAAGGCCTGCGCCACGGTGACGGCCGACGGCGTCGATTTCGTCGATGAAGATGATGCAGGGCGCATTCTTCTTGGCCTGCTCGAACATGTCGCGCACACGGGATGCACCGACACCGACGAACATTTCCACGAAGTCCGAACCGGAGATCGTGAAGAACGGCACGTTGGCTTCACCTGCGACCGAACGGGCCAGCAGCGTCTTACCGGTACCCGGAGGGCCGACAAGCAGCACGCCGCGCGGGATACGACCGCCGAGGCGCTGGAACTTCTGCGGATCGCGCAGGAATTCGACGATTTCCTCGAGGTCGGCCTTGGCTTCGTCGACGCCGGCAACGTCCTCAAACGTGACGCGGCCATGTGCTTCGGTCAGAAGCTTCGCCTTCGACTTGCCGAAGCCCATCGCACCGCGTGAGCCACCCTGCATCTGACGCATGAAGAACAGCCAGACACCGAGGATCAGCAGCATCGGCAACAGCGTGCCGATATAGCTCAGGAAGCCAGACGATCCGTCTGTCTCGGGGCGAGCCATGATCGAGACGTTCTTCGACTGAAGACGCTCCATCAGGCTGTCATCGATGACCGGGGAGTAGGTCTGGAAGTTGGTGCCGTTCTCGGTATAGGTGCCGAGGACACGATTGCCGGTCACGACGACGTCGCGAACGCGACCTGAATCCACATCACGCAGGAACTGCGAATACGGAATTTCGCGCGAGGACGTCTGCGACGGCGCCGTCTGGAACATGCTGAACAAAGCGATCAGCAGCAGGGCTATAATGGCCCAGAGGGCAAAATTACGAAAATTTGGGTTCATCGAACTCCCCAGTATGCCAACGGTCACATCATGGCGACCGCCCTTCTTGGAACCTAACATAGGGTTGAGCTTTGGCATTGCCAAGGCGAACCGGTACGGACGCCTAGCTTTTCCGCTGCGAAAGCTTAACCGGAAGCGGGGGTATATCGTCGCATCCGACCAAATCGGCGAACTGGGCTGCAATCTCGAGCTCGAACTGCGACAGGAAGCGTTCGAACGTCCCCAGGACCGGGTGCATGTCAATCGCGTGCAGCAGGCCAGTTTCGAGTGTTTGCACCTGTGGCATTGCCGCCATGGCCCGCATCGCGACCGACCCGGGCGCATTCGGGAAAAGCGAGCCCGCCAGCGTGCGATCGGGAATGGTCGGCCCGATCACGATTTCGCTATTGGTTGGGTTGTGGACGCGGTATCGGCCATCCCAGACCTTCACCGCCCCCGCCGCGATGCGAACAGGGTTCAGATTGCGGCTTTCCCGGTAAAGATACAGCCCATCCCGACGCAGATCGAAGATGACCCGCCCTGCAGACATTCGGCCGAGGTGCCGGCCATCCAAAAATGCCGCGACCCGTGTCATCGTCTCGGTCGACGGAACGTGTTCCCGTCCGCCCAGGAGCGCGATGAGATGTCCGAGCAGATGGTCCCGAGCCAGTGGATCGCCGCCCAATGCTTCGACCCGCAGGTAGGAGAGAACCCCATGGCTGATGGTCAGCTGCTCGCGGGCCAGTTCCGCCGCTTGGCGGGACAGACGCGTTCGCGAAGCGCCGGCCGCAGCGATCTCGTCCATCGTCACCGTTTCGATGCCCGTGAGGGCATTTCGAGTTCTGACCCTCTCGTAATGGCTGTCGAGATTGCTCGGGTCGTCGATCCAGCCCTCGCCTCCCGCTGCAAGAAAATCCCGGATCGCTGAGCGACGCACAGACAGAAACGGTCGCAGCAGCCAGCGCCGTCTGTCGAGCAGGACTGCACCTGCCATGCCCGCCAGACCCAGCTTGCCCTTCGTGCCGTTGCGCACTGCGCGCATCGCCACCGTTTCGATCTGGTCGTCCAGCGTATGGCCCGTGAGGATGGCGGTGGCTGCGATCTCATCAGCGATCTCCATCAGCAGCCGGTAGCGAGCTTCTCGTGCAGCAGCCGGAATGCCGGTCGTTGGTTTGTCGCCGTCCCAGCGGCGGATCGTGTGGGGAATGCCCTTGCGTGCGCAAAGAGATGCCACCGCGCCGGCCTCCGCGCCTGATTCGGCTCGCAGCGCATGATCGATCGTGGCGGCGGCAAGTTCGATCCCGCCTTCCGGGTCAGTGGCCATCGCCTCCTGAAGCGCGAGCAGAAGCCCGGTCGAATCACTGCCGCCGGAGATCCCCACAAGCAGTTTCGCCGGCCTTGAAAGACCGGCGAGAAATTCACGAACCGCTGACTGCGGGGATGGATCCGGGGTGGTCACCGCCGCAGGATCAGCAGGACAGCCGCTTCTGCTCGGTCGTCACCTTGCCGAGCACGGCGCGCTGCGCATTCGGATAGCGCTTGGGAACCTCGCGAAGCGTCGCGCAGGCGGTGTCCTTGTTGTCGAGTGCCGCAAGCGACATGCCGAGCTTCAACAGCATTTCCGGCGCCTTGGCGGACTTGCCGTAGGTCTGGTGCGCGTTGAGAAAGGTCTTTGCCGCATCGGCATATTTCGCCTGCGAGAACTGCGCTTCGCCGAGCCAGAAATTGGCGTCTGCGGCCCGTGAGCTCTTCGGGTAGCTGGCGAGGTAGCTGGAGAACTCTTTCTCGGCGAGCGGGTAGTCGCCGGAAAGAACATGGTCATAGGCGATCTTGTAGCTGTCGCCCTCACTGCCGAGCGAGGCCGTCTGCTGCGGATCCTGGGACCCACCGCTTCGCGACGAGCCGGAAGCAACACCGGGAAGACCGGCCGAATTGCGGGCATTGTCGTTGCGGGACGCACCGACAGTATTTCCGCTCGTGTCGAGATTCATCGATCCAAGCGTTGTTGGCGCAGGTGCGGCGCGGTTGCCTGTGGTCGCGGATGGGCTGGATGGCTCACCGATGATGCGAGCCACGTCGTCGGCGCTTTGCGCGGCGGGCGGGGAGGTTTCGCCGGAGGAAGCCGAAGACGAAGGGCGGTTGGACGCCACGGCCGGTTGCCCGCCCGTGTCGCCCAAGTCGCTTCTCTTCTTCTTTTCCAGGTCCTGGAAACGGAATTCGTTATCTTCCTGCGTTTTGCGCAGTTGTTCCTGCATCTGCAGGAGCTGATAACTCATTTCCTCGATACGGCCGTTAAGCTGCCGTACCTCTTCCTGAAGCTGCTGCGTCCGGACGGCATCGCCGCCCTGCGCGAGGATCACAGGCCGTTGTTCGGCCTGCGGCTGTTGCGGAACGCTTTGCTCGCCCTGGAAGAGTTTCGGAAATGAGAAGGCCCCAGCAGGGCCCGCCATCGCCGCCAGCCCCAGCATCGCTGCCAAGACAATTTTCTTCATGTCGTCCGTCCTGCTTCCCGCGCTTCGGCCCGCAAGCCGGAATGGCTTTCGGAAAGAACGAAGCGCAACCTATGTTCTACAACGCGCTGTGCGCATCGGAAACCCGGTGCGCGGCGCTGTAGCTTGCGCCGGATTGGCGCAATACGGATTTTTCTGAACTGCCGTCAAAAAGCAACCAAGTCGACGTTCAAAATCAAGGGAAACGGGGCCAAACTAAGGAAAAACAAAAAAGGTGGCGCGAAGGCCACCTTTTCTCACCAAAATGTCATGTGTGGAACGGGGACTGGCCCCGCCCCTCACCGGCATTACATGCCAGCGCCACCGAGAACGGTAACCGCGCGGCGGTTCTGCGACCAGCAGGAGATGTCGTCGCAAACTGCGACCGGACGTTCCTTGCCGAAGGAAATGGTCTTGATGCGGTTGGCAGGAATGCCGCGCGAAGCAAGATATTCCTTGGTGGACGAAGCGCGACGGGCGCCCAGTGCTAGGTTGTATTCGCGGGTACCGCGTTCGTCGGCATGGCCTTCGACGGTGATCGCGTAGTTCGGGTAACGCTGCAGCCACTGAGCCTGACGATCGAGCGTCTGCTGGGCATCTGCACGGATCGAGGTCGAGTCGGTATCGAAGAAGATCCGGTCGCCGACATTGACCGTGAAGTCCTGGCTCGAGCCAGGTGTCGCCGAGCCGCCGGCGCCACCGCCGTTGAGGCCAAGGTCACCCGCGTTGTTCGGAAGGTTCTTCTTGTTGGCGCAGCCTGCGAGAGCGAGGGCCAGCGTCAGAGCGATGACGGCCGGGTTGCGAGCGAGGGTCTGCATACGGCTCATCGCCGGGGTATGAATGCGGCTCATGGCCGTTCTCTCCTTGATAATTTAATTTCAGAGTTGCCGAACTCTAACGGATTTAGGTTAACCATGATCAAACGCTTATGGTTAACGAATTCCTTCCGGTGCCCTATTTTTCAGTCGTTCGCTGCCGGTTGGAACGCAAGCGCGGCAGATCTGCCGCGCCTCAAACGTGCCTCCTATTCAAGAAGCGGCGACCAGGCCGGGTCGGACCCGAATGCCGGTGTCTTGACCATCTGCTCGTTATAGCCGCTGAGATCGATCGAATACAACTGCGGACCACCGGCGCCGGCGTTCTGGCGGAAGAACATCAGAACACGCCCGTTCGGTGCCCAGGTCGGACCCTCGTTATGGAAGCCCGATGTCAGAATGCGCTCGCCAGAACCGTCCGGACGCATCACGCCGATCGAGAACTTTCCGCCCGACTGCTTGGTGAACGCGATCAGATCGCCACGCGGCGACCAGACCGGCGTCGAATAGGAACCATCGCCGAACGAGACGCGGCTCTGGCCCGAACCGTCGGCCCCCATCACGTAGATCTGCTGGCGGCCGCCACGGTCGCTTTCGAACGTGATGCGCGCACCATCGGGCGAATAGGATGGCGCGGTATCGATCGCAGCCGTCGACGTCAGGCGCGTCGTCGTGCGCGAACGCAGGTCCATCGTGTAAATATTCGCGTTGCCTTCCTGCTGAAGGCTCATGATCACCTTCTGACCGTCAGGCGAGAAGCGCGGCGAGAACGTCATGCCCGGGAAATTGCCCACCACTTCGCGCTGTCCGGTTTCCAGCTGCAGCAGGTAGACCCGCGGCTGGTTGCCCTCGAACGACATGTAGGTGACTTCCTGACGGCTCGGCGAAAAGCGCGGCGTCAGAACGAGATCCTTGGTACCGGTCAGCATGCGGACGTTGAAACCGTCCTGGTCCATGATTGCCAGCTGGCGCTGACGGGCAGTCTTCGGACCGCTTTCGGATACGAACACGACGCGGGTGTCAAAGTAGCCCTGCTCGCCGGTGATCTGCTTATAGATCGCGTCGGCGATGATGTGCGCCAGACGACGCCAGTTTTCCGGCTGAGTAAAGAACTGCTGGCCGGTCATCTGCTGGCCGGCAAACGTATCCCAGAGACGGAATTCGGCGCGCAGACGACCGTCGCCTTCACGGCTGACACGGCCGACGACCAGCGCCTGGGCGTTGATCGCCTTCCAGTCTTCGAAACGCGGCGCACGGCCCGGATCGGTGATCTTTTCGATGAACGCCTGCTTGTTCACAGGCGCAAAGAGGCCCGAGCGCTGAAGATCAGCGGCGATAACCTGCGAAATCTGCGGGCCAAGCTCGTTGTTGGACAGGAAATCGGTAATCGCGATCGGCAGCGGCTCAACATTGCCCTTGTTGATGTTGATCTCGACCACCGCGTTTGCGGGGTTGGAGATCGCGGCGGCACCGGCGGACGCCATCATGAGCCCGAGGAAGGAACGTCTGATCATGGTTTGGCCTTTCAAAGCATATCAAGATCGCTGGGGCTGAAGTTCACGATGACTTCGCTCCACGCATCGTATTTGTCTGCCGGCAGGTTCTTGAACGGCGACGAACGCAAGACAGCGCGGCGCGCGCTGGATTCGAGCGTCCGGCGGGCCGTATCTGAACCGCCGCTTGAGGAAACTTCGGGTTCGCCGACGATCATGCCCGACTGGTCGAGCCGCATATGGACGCGGATGACCACGCCTTCTGCACCTTCGATGCCGGCGATATAGGACCAGTTCTTGCCAATCTGGCCGCGCAGTGCGTCCATTTCGCTGACGCTGAGCTTCGAACCGGTGGATGGCTTCGTGCTGCCCGTGGAAGCAGGCGACGTCGAACGCTTCGCACCGCCGCCGGACGCGTCCTGCTTGTTGAGGAGCGCTGCGATCTGGTCGGCATTGAAGTCGCTGGCCTTGGAAGACGAGGACTTGGCGGTCTCCTGCTTCTTGCCTTCCTTCTTGTCGGTCGGCTTGGAAGCTTCCGTCGCCTTGGTATCCGCCTTGGCGGTTTCGGTCGGCTTCGGCGGGTCAGGCTTTTTCTCGACCGGCTTTTCGACGGGCTTTGCCTGCTCCTTCGGCGGTTCCTGCTTCGGCTTGGCAGCCGGCAGCGGAACGCTGTCGGGGAGCGGCGCTTCCTCGGTCTTGGCTTCGGTCGGAGTTGGGGTCGGTGGCGGTGTCTCGGCCTTGGGCGGCGTCGGCTCGGGCTTTGGCGGGGTCGGCTCCGGCTTCGGCTGCGGCAGCGCTGCCACTTCCTGAGGCTTCGGCGCCGTCTCTTCCTTGACGATATCCTTGACCTGGTTGTCCTCGTCCGTCGGGGTCGGCGTCGGGCGCTCCACCGGCTTTGGCGCGGCGGCGGCTTCGGTCTTCAGGGGCTTCTTGGCCGGTGTCGGCGGGGACTTCAGGTCGATGTCGCTCTCGCCGGCATTCTCGGCGTTTTCGACGACCTTCTGGTTCTTAGTTTCCTTCACCGAAGGCTTTTCGGTGAGAGGCGCCTTCTTGTCACCCTGCTGCATCTGGGTGATCGATTCCACCGGGACAATGTCGACCGGAAGCGCCTCGACGTCGGCGACGTTGAGCTGCATCGGTGAACTCAGCGAGACAAGCGCCCAGCCGAGAAGCACCGAATGGAGAACCAGCGATGTGCCGATACTACCCTTCATGGCGTGGGATCACTGCTCCTGTTCCTGAAGGGTGACGAGGCCGAGGTTCTTGTAACCGGCAGACGAAATGCGGGCCATGACCTTCATCACCACGCCATAGGCAGCGGCAGTGTCGCCACGCACATAGATGCGCTCGTTATAGCCGGTCGTGGCGATCGCCTGCAGCTTCGGCAGGATTTCGTCGATCGTGATCGGGGTTTCCTGCAGGAAGATCTGCCCTTCCGGATTGACCGAAACGGTGATCGGCTGCGTATCGGAATTCATCGCCTTGGCCTGGGTTTCAGGCAGGTCGATCGGCACGCCGACAGTCATCATCGGTGCGGCGACCATGAAGATGATGAGAAGCACGAGCATGACGTCGACAAGCGGCGTGACGTTGATTTCGCTGATCGCGCCGCTACGGCTTCGCCCACCGCGACGTCCGCGACGACCGCCTCCCGACTTTGCTCCTCCGGCCGACATGCCCATGGTGCTTACTCCTGGCGTTGTGCCTGATTACTGAGCGGCCTGGCGTGGCTGCAGCTTCTCGTCGATCTGGCGCGAAAGGATGGCCGAGAATTCGTCGGCAAAACCTTCCATCCGCGATGAAAGCTTGCCAGCCTCGCCCATGAAACGGTTGTAGGCGATAACTGCCGGGATAGCGGCAACAAGGCCGATGGCGGTTGCCAAGAGCGCTTCGGCGATACCCGGTGCAACGACCGCAAGGTTGGTGGACTTCGATCCGGCGATCGCCTGGAAGGAGGTCATGATACCGATGACGGTACCGAACAGACCGATGAACGGACCGGCCGAACCGATGGTTGCGAGCGACCCAAGACGTGCCTCGTAGGCCTCGCCTTCACGCGACATCGTCACGTCCATGGCGCGGTCGATACGCATCTGGAGACCGATCGGCGAACGGGCGCCGCGCTCAAAGCTTTTCTTCCATTCGCGCATGGCAGCGACGAAGATGGCGGCAAGGCCGGTGTTCTGGCGCTCGCCAAGGGTGCGGTAGAGTTCTTCGAGCGACTGACCCGACCAGAACACCTGTTCGAACTGATCGAACTGGCGCCGCGCCTTGGCAAAGCTCATATATTTGTCGATGACGATCGCCCAGGTCCAGACCGAGGCACCCATCAGCCCGATCATCACCATCTTGACGATCAGTCCGGCCTGCATGAACAGCGCCCAAAGGCTCACGTCATGCGTCGCAGCTTCCAGAGCTACCTGTTCCATCTGTCTTCAATCCCCGAATCCAAACGCCCGGCATTTCACAACCGGGCGGGTTCCAAAGCGCGCTCTCGCGAGAATGTTTCTGTCCGCCGAGATCGCCGCCTAACGCCCAAGATGTCCTGAGTTTTCAGCTTGGCTTCTCGCCTTCAAATTTGGTCAAAGGAAGGCGTGCGTTGCACAAATTCCTCACGGGTTAGTAAGACTACATTATCGTTAATAATGTGTTACGGCCGCAAGCTTGATCAGCGCTTTGGCTCTATTGTCTAAAGCTCAGATCGGCACTGTCAGAAACTTCTCCGCGATCGCCTCCGGCAGTCGTCGTGGACGGCCGTGTCTGTTGATGACGGCGATGACCACCTTCGCCGCGATCAGCAGCGTTTCGCCGCGGCGAATTTCCTGGGTCAGCACCATCTTGGCGCCGCCTGCCTTTTCGGTGATCGTCCGGATCGTCAGGATATCGTCCATCCGGGCCGGTTGCTTGAAGTCGATCTCCATGCGGTGCACGACGAAGACCAGCCCCTCCTCATCCGCCGACAGAAGCGCACCCTGCACGCAGCCGAGGCAACGCAGATAATCGGTTCGGCCGCGCTCGAGAAAGTGCAGGTAGCGGGCGTGATAGACGAGGCCGGAGAAGTCCGTGTCCTCGTAATAGACCCGCTGGACGAGGCTGTGACCGCCCTCGATCAGTTCTCCGGATAACAAAAAATTCTGCTCTGTCATAAGCTTGCCTTGAAATTCCATCTTCATCCCCTGGATAAAGGCGGAATACCGATCCACTTTCGGTGTCCTGTCATACTTCCCGCCCGCATAAAATAGGGCACCCGCGAACGGAGAGAACATTCATGAAGATTGCAGTCCTTGGCGGCGATGGTTTCGTCGGCTGGCCGACATCGCTTCACCTGTCCGATGCCGGCCACGAGGTGCATATTCTCGATAACCTGTCGCGCCGCTGGATCGATACGGAACTCGGTGTTCAGTCGCTGACGCCGATGGACAGCATTCAGGAACGGACCCGCATCTGGCACGCCGAGACCGGCCGCCGCATCCACTTTCACCTGATCGACCTTGCCAAGGATTACGAGCTTCTGAAGGGTTGGCTGGCGGCGAACCGGCCAGACGCCATCATCCATTTCGCCGAACAACGGGCAGCGCCCTATTCGATGAAGAGCGACCGCCACAAGAACTACACTGTCAACAACAACGTCAACGCCACGCACAACCTGTTGAATGCCATGGTCGAGCTCGATCTCGACGCGCATCTCATCCACCTGGGCACGATGGGTGTCTATGGCTACTCGACCGTCGGCGCGGCGATCCCGGAAGGGTATCTCCCGGTCGGTATCGAGACGATGGATGGACGCACCGTCAGCCAGGAGATCCTTTATCCGAGCAATCCCGGCTCGATCTACCATATGACGAAATGCCTCGATCAGCAGCTGTTTGCCTTCTATGCCAAGAACGACGGCCTGCGGATCACCGACCTCCATCAGGGCATCGTCTGGGGAACCCACACCGAACAGACCCGACGCCACGAGCAGCTGATCAACCGGTTCGATTACGACGGCGATTACGGCACGGTTCTCAACCGCTTCCTGATCCAGTCGGCGATCGGCTATCCGCTGACGGTACACGGAACCGGCGGCCAGACGCGCGCCTTCATCCATATTCAGGATTCGGTGCGCTGCATCGAGATCGCGCTCAACACACCGCCTGCCCGCAACAACCGGGTCGAGATCTTTAACCAGATGACGGAAACCCACCGGGTGCGCGATCTGGCCGAAATGATCTCCAAGATGAGTGGCGCGCAGATTGCCTGGCTGCCCAACCCGCGCAAGGAAGCCCCCGAAAACGATCTCGTCGTGAAGAACGACAAGTTCCTGAGCCTTGGCCTGCAGCCAACCACGCTCGGCGAAGGCCTGCTCGCCGAGATCGTTGATGTCGCGAAGAAATACGCCTACCGCGTCGATCGCAGCCGTGTCCCCGCCGTTTCCGCCTGGACGCGCGATATCGCCGCCAAAGTGGAGCACGATCCGGAAGGCATGCGGCTGAAATCCGTCTCGTGATGGCGCAATGAAAAACGCCTTCGTCACCCTCGTCACCAATGCCGATTACGCGATGGGCGCCACGGCACTGGCCCGGTCGATCAAACTGACCGGGACCACGGCCGAGATCGTCGTGCTGCATACGGCTGCGGTCTCAGCTTCCGACCTTGGCCCGCTCGAGGCCCTGGGCTGCAGGCTGGTGGAAGTCGCGCACCTTCCGCTGTCCGACGCGTTCAACGACCGTCACGCCCGAAAGAACCTGCATGGGGCGGCGCCCTTTACCAAAGGCAACAAGCCGGAGTTCCACACGCCGCTCGACAACTTCTGCAAGCTGCGCCTGTGGCAGCTGACCGACTACGACAAGGTCGTTTTCGTCGATGCGGACGCGCTGGTGCTGAAGAACATAGACAAGCTGTTCGCCTATCCGGAGTTTTCCGCGGCACCGAACGTCTACGAGAGCATGGCCGACTTCCACCGGATGAACTCCGGCGTCTTCGTAGCCAAACCCTCGCTGCAGACCTTCGACGGTATGATGGCGGCGCTGGATGTGCCCGACGTCTTCTGGCGCCGCACCGACCAGACGTTTCTGGAACACTTCTTTCCGGACTGGCACGGCCTGCCGGTGACCATGAACATGCTGCAATATGTATGGTTCGCCATGCCGGATCTCTGGAACTGGAAGAGCATCGGCATCCTCCACTACCAGTATGAAAAGCCCTGGGAGCGGAATCACCCGAAGGCGCAGCAGTTGAAGCCGCTGATCGATCTCTGGCGGGACTTCTACGAAGGCCGCACACCTGACATCGCCGCGCTCCCCAATCCGGCGCGCCTCCCATGAAGGTCCTCGTCTCCGGCGGAACCGGGCTCGTTGGCCGCTATGTCGTAGAGGCGCTGCTGGATGCCAGCTATGAGGTGATTGTCGGCGGCCGGACACGGCCGCAAACCGACCTGTTCTCGAAACCAGTCGAATTCGTCCCCCTCTCGCTCGATCCCGATCTCGACCAGAGTGATGTCTTCACCGGTGCCGATTTCTTCGTCCACGCCGCCTTCGACCACGTCGCGGGAAGATACCGGGGCGGCGAAGGCGACGATCCCACGCGGTTTGCCCGCATGAACCTCGATGGCACGATGAAACTGTTCGAGACTGCCAAACGAGCCGGTCTCCGCCGCGCCGTCCTCATCTCCAGCCGCGCTGTCTATGACGGCCTGCCTGACGGGTTGCCGCTGATCGAAGACACGGATCTTTCACCGACAAGTCTCTACGGCGAGATCAAGCATAAAGGCGAATTGGCAGTCGCCGGGCTTTGCGACCCGGACTTTTCGACTGCAAGCCTGCGGTTGACTGGTGTCTATGGACATCTGAGACCCAACAAATGGGATCAGATGTTTGAAACCTACCGTTCCGGCGGCGTCATCGAACCGCGTGCGGGAACGGAAGTAAACGGCAGCGATGTCGGCTCCGCCGTTCGTTTGATGCTGGAAGCCGAGGCCGTCAGGATCGCCGGCGAAAGTTTCAACGTGTCAGACATACTCACCGATCGAAGCGAGATCCTCAGTCACGTCGACAATGGCCGCCGCTTGCCCGAGAAGGCTGATCTGTCGCAAGTGCGCGTCATGCCGACGGCAAAGATCGAGGCGCTTGGCTGGAGGGGCGGTGGCAAACCGCCGCTTGCGCAAACAATTCGCCGCCTCGCCTCCTCCTGATCTTATCCCCGCTACGACCCTAGTGGGACGAGGCGCGTTGCGTCTTGGCCTCGTGCTTCGTCTTGTCGATCTGCTTCATGTGCTCTTCGGCCCATTTCTGGCCGGCGTCGCCGCCCCACAAAAGCCAGGCAATGTAACCAGCAGATGGGTTGCCGTCGTCGCCGAAATTGTCGGAGCGCTTGTCGACATTGTGACGCTTGAAGTAGCTTACCATCCGCTTCACCGTCTGTTCCGACAGATGCTTGCGATGCTGAAGATCGCGAGCGCGTGCTATCCCGACCGTCGTGCCGCCACGCCGGTATTCGGCGCGCAGCTTCAAGCCCTTCTCTGCCGCAGCCGCAACGTCGGCCGGCGGCTTGTGGTCAAGCTGCGATGGTTTGGACGGGCTGCGCGCGCGAGTCTTAGACTGCTCGTGCTGATGTTCGTGCGAAGATCTTTCAGCCATCGGTCTTCTTCAGCTCCGATTGGCTTTTCAAAACCTTGACGCCGTCTTCCTGCTTGACGAGGAAGGCGGGCTTGTCGGCATCTGCCTTGCGCTTGATCGTCTTGCCCTTGATCTTGCGCTCGACATCCTTGGTGAACTTCTCGGCGACCTTGCCTTCGGCCTTCGACTTTCCCCATTTCCATTCGACTTCGTTTCCGACGCTGATCTTCTGCATGGATCATCTCCTTCTACTCCTGAAAAAACTCAAGCGAGCAAAGGATGTTCCAACATCAGTCTTTCAGATCGAGATCGCCATCGCGCCAGACCACGTGTTTCGGGCTCGCTGGCAGATCTTCGATCTCGTCCGCGATGAAATAGGGCGGGATATCCAGCGCCTTCAACGAGACCCTCGTCGCCTTCACCCACTTGAACTCGAGTTCGTGCGTGTCGACGATCCGATGGACGATATCGGTCGGATGAAACGGAAAGCTCTCCGGCAGCTCCATCAGGTAGTAGAAGCCGAGTTCGTGCCAGTCGCGGTCTTCGTAGCGGAAGAAGTTCTCGACCGCCCACAGCAGCCGTCCGACCTTCACCTCGACCCCGAGTTCCTCGACCATCTCGCGTTTCAGGGTTTCCTCGGAGGTTTCGCCCACTTCCGCGCGTCCGCCGGGAAAGGTCCAGAACGTCTCATGCACGGCGCGGTGCACCAGCACATGGCCATCGCGGAAACCAAGCCCCGCGATGCGCATCTGAAAAATGCGCTTCGGCTTGAACTTCATCCGGATGCGCAAATCCTGGGGTTCGTCGCTTTTACTCATCGTCGAAACTGATCCTGAACTGGGCCGCTTCCATATCCTTGGGCGGCTGCAGGCCGAGATGCTTCCAGGCGACTGCCGTCAGCACCCTGCCCCGCGGCGTGCGCTGGATAAAGCCCTGCTGGATCATGTAGGGCTCGATAATGTCCTCGATCGCGTCGCGCGGCTCCGAAAGTCCCGCCGCGATCGTCTCGATACCCACGGGCCCGCCGCCGAAGTTGACGGCGATCATGTTGAGATAGCGCTTGTCGAGCTGGTCGAAACCGGCGTGGTCGACATTGAGGCGGATCAGCGCCTCGTCGGCGATCTCCTTGGTCACGGCTTCCGCACGCGCCACTTCGGCGAAATCACGCACACGGCGCAACAGCCGTCCGGCGATACGCGGCGTGCCACGGGCGCGCCGTGCGATCTCGCGCGCGCCGCCATCGGTCATCGGCAGGTTCATCAGGCGCGCACCACGCCGGACGATGCCTTCCAGTTCCTCGACCGTGTAGAACGACAAGCGCACGGGAATGCCGAACCGGTCGCGCAGCGGCGTGGTCAAAAGCCCGATACGGGTCGTGGCAGCAACCAGCGTGAATTTCGACAGGTCGATCTTGACCGACCGTGCCGACGGCCCTTCGCCGATGATCAGATCGAGCTGGAAATCCTCCATCGCCGGATAGAGGATTTCCTCGACCGCCGGGTTGAGACGGTGGATTTCATCGATGAACAGCACGTCGCGGTCTTCGAGATTGGTGAGAAGCGCCGCCAGATCGCCGGCCTTGGCAATCACGGGACCGGAGGTCGAGCGGAAATTCACGCCCAGTTCCTTGGCCATGATCTGCGCAAGCGTGGTCTTGCCGAGACCCGGCGGGCCGACGAACAGCACGTGATCCAGGGCCTCGCCCCGGTTCTTGGCGGCCTCGATGAAGATCTTGAGGTTGGCGCGAGCCTCTGCCTGCCCGGTAAACTCGTCGAGCGACTGCGGGCGCAGCGCCGTATCGAAATCTTCGCCCCGTTTTTCCGGCGAGATGAGGCGGTTTTCGTCGGTCATGCAAGAAATTCCATCTCGGGCGCGCATGCGGCCTTTGTGTCTGATGTCATGGAGCAGTGGCACCGGCCATGTGGAGCAGCAACTCTCGGCACGTCGCGACCCTTGATCGCTATCCTGATCTGACCTTCAAGAGCCATAGTCGTGAACGCACCCAATCTGTTACTTCCCGTAATCGTCTGGCCCTATCGATATCCCAGTGCTTACCCCGGATATCACGACCTCGCCAGTTCCTTCAGACCCAGCCGGATCAGCTTGGCGCTGTCGGCATCCTCACCGGCTGCCTTCAAAGCTGCGGCGACTGCATTGGCCGCCTGATCGCGAGAATAGCCAAGATTGGTGAGCGCCGAGACCGCATCGCTGACGGGCGCAGACGCCACGCCCTCGCCCAGTTCCTGCTTGAAGCCGATATTGGCGGATGCCTCGCCGGCAAAGGCGGGCGCCTTGTTCTTGAGTTCGGTGACAATGCGGACGGCGACCTTGGGGCCGACGCCGGGTGCCCGCGAAACTGCGGTCTTGTCCTGCAGCGCAATCGCATTGGCCAGTTCGCCCGGTGTCAGCGTTGAGAGCAAGGCCAGCGCCACCTTGGCGCCGACGCCCTGCACGCTCTGCAGGAGGTTGAACCACTCGCGCTCCAGTGCCGACAGGAAGCCGAACAGTTTCAGCTGGTCCTCGCGCACATAGGTCTCGATAAACAGCACTGCCGCTTCGCCCACATTGAGGCGGGCCAGCGTGCGGGCCGAACAGAAGGCTTCGTAGCAGACGCCGTGCACGTCAACGAGCGCGTAGTCCTCGCCGATCTCGTCGATAGTGCCTTTGAGCTTGCCGATCATGTCTTAGGTCCGCCGCTGAGGATGAAGGAGAATGGGTTCCGGAAATCATGATGCCGAGCATCGGGAAACAGGCACGATAGCGCGCTGCATCGCGCGTCAGAAGCCGATGCGAGCGTACGGCCTCTGCCGAAATACCTACTGAGGGCTAAAGAACAAGTCAAGAACAGAGGAGGATGATGCGTCAGCCGGCCAAAGCTTGGCGCATGCGGTTTGCAACGCGGTTATGGGCGTGGCAGATGGCGATCGCCAGCGCGTCGGCGGCATCGTTACCCTTGAACTCCGCCTTCGGCATCAGGATCTTCACCATCATGTGGATCTGCTGCTTCTCGCCATGGCCAACGCCAATCACTGCTTTCTTGACCGCGTTTGGCGCATATTCGGAAACAGGCAACCCGGCACGCGCCGGCACCAGCATCACGACGCCACGCGCCTGACCAAGCTTCAGCGTCGCCACCGCATCCTTGTTGACGAACGTCTGCTCGACCGCCGCCTCGTCTGGCGTGTAGGTATGCACAACTTCGGCCAGACCATCGTGCAGCTGGCAGAGGCGCGAGGCAAGGTCGATGTCACCGTCGGACACGACCGTCCCCGATGCCACAAAGCGCAACGAGTTTCCCAGTGTCTCGATAACACCCCACCCTGTGCGGCGAAGCCCCGGATCGATGCCGATGATGCGAATCGGTTTTGTCATGGCAACTGTTGTGTCACGCCGGGAATCCTGCGCCAAGGCCGAAACGCGGAGTGACTCTGCAGGCCAACATGCGGACCGAAGCCGTCGGAAGCGTTCATCTTTTGTTAACCATAACCGCATCGTTTTGGGCAGAAGTGGTGATCCAACCGCAACAACCTTTTCCTAATGGCGTTGGTTCGTCACAAAGGGTTTCTTAAGAATCACGAGGAGGCGCCCGAATGATACGGGACTATGATCGGAATGAGACCGAGCTGCGCGATCTTCGCAGAACCGCCGACATCCTGGACGGCGGTCTGCGCCGCTTTGCAAGCGGTGATATCCGCACCACACTTGATGAACCCATGCCCCTGCGTTTCGAGGGCATGCGCCGCGATTTCAATCGTGGCCTCGCAACAATCGACCGGACCATCGGCACCGTCGTTTCGAGTGTCGAGACGATGCGGGCCGACACCGAAGCCATGGCCGCCATCCTGCGCAGCCAGGCTCAGGCCCGCCAGGATCAGGCAGACAGAATTACCCGCGCGAAGTCAAAGACGAGCGCGCATGAGAGAAGCGCCAAGCAGCGTCAGGCAATCACCCGTCACGTCGGCACGATCGCTCACAATACCAAGCTTGACATGCGCCGACCGCGCGAAGCGGTCGCTGCCGCGTTGAAGCTGATCGAGACTATGGAACTGTCGGCCGGCACGCCCAGTGCTACAGGCATGAGCGCAATCCGCGCCAAGACCGAAGAGATCGAGCGCGAACTGCGTGCGATCGGCCTTTACGTCGATGCATTGGCCCAAAATGTCGAGGAACTGACCGAATCCGCCGATGCTCAGGCGGCCGAGGCCGAGGCTATCCTTGGCGAGCTCGACGAAATGGCCAAGGCAAAGGATGCCCGGGCCCCCGAAATCCTGACCACGCCGCTTGTTCTCGACAGTCTGAACCGCAGCATCGGCGAGATTGATCGCGCTGCCGCACGCTACTCCGACGTGACCATTTTGCCGGCGCCACCAGTCTTTCCGCCTGAAGGATCGCCCCCGTCGTCGGGAGGTCGCAAGCCCTTCCTGCGCCTGATCAAGACCTGAGGCAGCGACCTCACTGTCGGACCTCCACCGACCCCGCCTAGCGACTTTCATCGCCGGCGGGGTCGTATTTGCAAGACCGGCTGCCTAGATAGGGAGAACACGTTTTCCTATCCATTTCAGGATATGCCGATGATCCCGTTTTCCATTCTCGACCTTTCGCTGATCGGCGAAGGGTATTCCGTCAGCCAGGCTCTCGACCAGTCCCGCAGGCTTGCGATCAAGGCCGAACAGCATGGCTATAACCGCCTCTGGCTTGCCGAACACCATGGCATGCCGGGCATTGCCAGCGCGGCCACCGCGCTCGTCATCGCCCATGTCGGCGCCGCGACCAAGACCATCCGGGTTGGCTCCGGCGGCATCATGCTGCCAAACCATTCTCCTCTTGTGATCGCCGAACAGTTCGGCACGCTGGAAGCGCTGCTCCCCGGCCGTGTCGATCTCGGCCTCGGCCGAGCGCCCGGAACCGACATGCGCACGGCAAATGCGCTGAGACGCAATCTCGATGCCGGCGCAGAAAACTTCCCGCAGGATATCGTCGAGCTCAAGCATCTGCTTGGAACGCCCGTCCCGAACCAGGCAATCCTTGCCGTGCCGGGAATCGAGGCGAATGTGCCGATCTGGCTGCTCGGCTCCTCGACCTACAGTGCCCACGTGGCGGCCGCTTTGGGTCTCCCCTACGCGTTTGCCTCGCATTTTGCGCCAGATATGCTGCTCGACGCGATCGCCATCTACCGCGATCGCTTCCAGCCCTCGGCGGATCTCGACAAACCGTATGTGATGGCCGGTGTCATGGGTGTGGCAGCAGATACGGATGAGGAAGCAAACAGGCTCTTCACCTCGTCGCAGCAGCAGTTTGTCAACCTGCGCAAGAACGTCCGCGGCCTTTTCCCGAAACCGCTCGATACGATGGACGGTTTCTGGACGCCGATGGAGAAGATGAATGTGGAGCACACGTTGCGCTACGCAGCGGTCGGCTCGCCACGAACCATCGAACGCAAGCTCGGTGAGTTCCTGGCCGAAACCCAGGCCGACGAGCTCATCATCTCGATGCCGATCCACGATATCGACAAGCGTCTCCGCTCGGTGGAATTGTTTTCGCAGCTGTCGCTGATGGATAGCCAGCTGCAGCGAGCCGCGTAAACGAATACGGGCCGGTCTCAACGACCGGCCCGCTTCATTTCATGACTAGAGAGGCGATCAGGCCGACAACTTGGCCATGACCTCATCAGAGACTTCGAAGTTCGAATAGACGTTCTGCACGTCGTCGTCGTCTTCGAGATTGCCGATCAGCTTCATCAGCGACAGCGCACGTTCCTCGTCGACTTCGATCGTGTTCTGCGGCTTCCAGATCGACTTGACGGTCTCGGCACCGCCGAGCGTGGCGTCGAGTGCCTTGGAGACTTCACCGAGCGCCTCGAACCCGCAGATGATCGTGTGGCCTTCCTCGTCGGAAATCACATCGTCCGCACCGGCCTCGATCGCAGCTTCCATGACCGTATCCGCATCGCCGACTGACGCCTTGTAGGTGATCTCGCCGACATGGTCGAAGGAGAAGGACACCGAACCGGTTTCGCCAAGAGCGCCGCCGGCCTTGGTAAAGATCGAGCGAACGTTGGAGGCGGTACGATTGCGGTTATCGGTCAGCGCTTCGACGATCACGGCTGTGCCGCCGGGACCGTAGCCCTCGTAACGCACCGCGTCGTAGTTCTCGGCGTCGGCGCCCGAAGCCTTCTTGATGGCCCGGTCGATATTGTCCTTCGGCATCGACTGAGCCTTGGCGTTTTGAACGGCAAGGCGCAGCGCCGCGTTCATATCCGGGTCGGGTAGACCGGATTTTGCCGCAACGGTGATTTCGCGTGCAAGCTTGGAGAACATCTTGGAACGGATACCGTCCTGCTTGCCCTTGCGGTGCATGATGTTCTTGAACTGTGAATGGCCAGCCATGGCACCCCTGTCTGCATCATTATCTGGAATTGTGCCGCCTTATAGTTTCGAAGCGGAGGCCGTTCAAGAGCCTTTCGGATGAGGAACAAACCCCGCCCCGCCTCCGTTCTTCAACCGCACGACAAAGAAGGAGAATTATAGATGGCGAGCCTTACCGAAGCACGCGAAGCCCCCGAACGTCAGATGTGGGACGAAATCAACGGAATCCATGCGGGCATGCTCGGGATCGAAGGTGCGCACATGCATTTTCAGCCGATGGCGCCGAATGTCGATTCCGAGGCCAACACGATCTGGTTCTATACCAGGACCGATACGGATCTGGTGAAGGCGCTCGGCACAGCCTCCCGCGCCCACTTCAACGTGGTCGGCAAGGATCACGATTACCACGCCTGCCTGTCGGGCACCCTGGAAGTCCGCAAGGACGAGGCCAAGATCGATGAATACTGGAGCGCCGTGACGGCTGCCTGGTACGAACACGGCAAGTCCGATCCCCATCTCACCATGCTGGCCTTCCGTGTCGACGACGCCGAAATCTGGGCGTCGACCGACAGCACGCTCAAGTTCGGCTGGGAAATCGCCAAGGCGAACCTCAACGACGAGAAGATGCCGGAAGTCGGCGTCAACAAGCGCCTGACCTTCACGCGTCACGCCTGATCAAACGAAAGACAGGGGCTTAAACAGCCCCTGTCACAGCCCTCGCGGCACCATGATCGTCGGCTTCTTCGGCAGGCTGCGCATCGACACGGTGATCGTCTCGCTTGGCGCGTAGGCGATCTCGAACTTGCCGTCGAACATCGACAGGAACCGCTCGAGCGGCGGTCCGAAACGGTGCATCGGCAGGATCAGCGACGACCGCAGCCGTTGAACGACGCGGCTCATGCTGTCCGCCCCCATCGTCAAACCACCATCGACCGGCACCATCAGAATATCGAGCCGACCGATCTGCGTGTACTGCTGCTCGTTGAGTTCGAAATGCAGATGGCCGAGATGCCCGATGCAGAGCCCGGCGACCTCGAAGATGAAGATCGAGTTGCCGTCCGGCTCGATCCCGCCGCCCCAGTTGCGGATATCCGAGACGACATTGCGGATATAGACATCCCCGACCATTTCCCGATGCTCGGCCTTTTCACCCGGCACATCGCTCCATCCGCGCATCACGTGGGCGATCGCAGGATCCGGCATCATCGTATAGTGGGTGGCATGCGCCTTGTTCATCGTCACTACGTCAGGCATCCGTGACGGCTGGTGAACGCCGCTGTAATCGGTGGCGATGCCGATACCGTCGGGGCTCTGGATGAAATAGGTCGAGTGGCCGACGAAGGTAATCTTCACCTCTTCCCGCGCCGACAGGTTTACCGGTTTGATGACTGGCGCAAACGTGGGACCCGAGGGATTGAAGCTGGCATAGCGGACATGGGGGAAATTCTCGCCCGGCAGGTTCTGCGCAATCGCCTGGCATTGGCTGACCGGCAACCCGCCCTCCTGCGCCAGCGCCGATATGGCGGATAGAAGGAGAGCCGAAAAACCGAATGCCAGCGTTCGCAGCTTCATGCCACACCCCGAACCGCGTTGCGAAAAATCGAGCCGATGCGTTCATGCCATTCCGGGGCTCAGGATGCGGCAAGCATGGCGAAGCGTCCAGCGACGAAGCGCCGTGGTCGTCTCACAATCATGTCATTGAGTGGTTAGCGCCTCAACGCGTCCGGCAGACGAAGGGCAGAAACGAGCTCGCTGTCCCAAAGTTCATCGCGGCCATGGTGAGGCGATTGGCAAGATCGATATCACCCTTGGACGACGGGCACACATCCGCACCGTTGGAGCAGCCGGCTGCAATGAAAGCATTGTTCCCCTCAATGAAAGCACGGGTAACGTCGCCGTCAGCGGACATCGAAAGCAGGTCGTGCCAAGCCTTGGCGTAGAAACTGCACTTCTTCTGAGCCCACGTTCCGGCTGAAGGCTGGACGCTTTGCTGTGCCGATGCTCCGAAAACCGGAAGCATCAGAACCGCAAACAGAAGCAGCGCCCGAACCATTCTACCGCCAGAAGCTCGGAATGGTCTCCGCGAGCCGCGGCCCGATCCGGAGCGGCTCGATCTTCTCGGCCAGTCCCGTCGTGTCGGAAATCTCGATGCCGAGACCGCAGATCGTCGCGGGACCGTTTGCCGCCTCGAAACGGCCCTTCGGCATTTTCGAGATGAACCGGTTGAGCGGCTCTTCCTTGTCCATGCCTAGCGACGAATCGTAGTCGCCGCACATGCCGGCATCCGACATGTAGCCGGTGCCGCCGTTCAGGATCTGGCAATCGGCGGTCGGCACATGCGTGTGCGTGCCGACGACGAGCGAGGCGCGGCCATCGACGAAATGGCCGAAACACTGCTTTTCGCTGGTGGCTTCCGCATGGAAGTCGAAGATGATGGCATCCGCCTGTTCCTTCAGCGGGGCCGCGGCAAGGATCGCCTCGGCGGACTTGAAGGGATCGTCGAGTTCCGGATGCATGAACACCCGGCCCATGATGTTGGCGACGAGGATGCGCGCGCCGTTGCGGCCGTAGAAGATGCCGGATCCCTTGCCGGGCGTGCCGGCAGGATAGTTGGCAGGCCGCAGGAACTGGTCGTGGCGACCGGCAAAGCCGACGGCTTCCTTCTGGTCCCAGACATGGTTGCCTGTCGTGACGACGTCGGCACCGGCATTGATCGTCTCGAGAAAGATCTCCTCGGTAATGCCGAAGCCACCAGCGGCATTCTCGCCGTTGACGATGACGAAGTCGAGTTTCAGATCGGACACCAGCCCCGGCAACTTGTCCCAAACCGCCGTACGGCCGGTTTTGCCGACCATGTCACCCAGAAACAAAAGACGCATGCTTGTCCAATCTACGCGGGCATATCCGCGAAAGGCCGATAGCCGCTTTCGGTCAAGACGGCATCGAGCTTCATATCATGAGGTTCTTCAGGCACTGATGCCACTTCCTGGCAGTCGAATGCAATGCCGATCAACCGCGGGTTCAAGCCTTTTTCGCGCAAACGGTGAATGGCCCGGTCATAATATCCGCCGCCATAGCCGATCCGGTGGCCGCGGGCGTCGAAGGCGGCCAGTGGCACGAGCATGATCTCGGGCTCGAGTTCTTCCGCCTCGGGCCCGGGACCCGAGGTCCCGAACGTACCGGGCACAAGCACCGTCTCAGGCGTCAGTTCGCGAAACACGATCGTTTCCTTGTCGAGGACGACCGGCACGCAGATGCGCCCGCCGCGATCCCGCAGCAATGCCATCAGAGGATGGAGATCCACCTCGGATCGGATCGGCAGAAAGCCCGACACGATCGCTCCGGCATGCAACTCGATTGCCCCGGCGCCATGAACGGCAAGCGCCTGGCTCTTTCCGACCCTATCCGAAACAGACAGAGCGTCTCTCGCGGCGAGGCTCTGGCGCCGCAGTTCCGTCTTGCGCATGCGATTGTCGGAAAAAGCCTCGCTCATCGGTCCCGTGCCGTCAGTCTGGTGCGCGGCTGAGCAGCAGCTTGTCGATACGACGTCCGTCGAGATCGATCACCTCGAAGGTCCAGCCTCGTGTTGTGAACTTCTCGCCCAGTTCCGGCAGATGCTTCAGCTCGTCGAGAACGAAGCCTGCAACGGTCTCGTAACCCGGGTCATCCTCGATCGGCACGCCCATCTGCGCGGAGAACTCGTCAACCGCCATCCAGCCGGCAACGAGGTAGGATCCGTCGTCGCGCGCAACGATGGCGGGTTCTTCAACCTCGTCCTCCTGGAACACGCCGGTGATGGCTTCGAGCACGTCGCCCGAGGTGATGATACCTTCGAAATGGCCGTATTCGTCATAGACGAGAACCATATGTGCCGGTGACTTGCGCAAAGCCTGAATGACGTCGAGCGCGCCGGTCAGGTCGGAAACGACAGGCGCTTCACGCATCAGCGAGGCGGGATCGCCGCCCCTGCCGCCGGCCATGAATTCATAGGCGTCCTTGACGAAGAGCACGCCCTGGATCTCGTCGGACGAGCCCTTGCGTACAGGCAGACGCGAGCGTGTCGTCGCCCGCAGCTGCGCACGAAGCTCTTCCGGCTCATCTTCGGTATCGAGCACCTCCACATCGCGGCGTGGGGTCATGAGGCCGCGCGCGGTACGGTCGGCCAGTCGCATGACGCCGGAGATCATCGCCGATTCCTCGGTCTCGATCACGCCCGCGCTATGCGCCTCGGCAAGCACGGTGCGGATTTCCTCGTCCGTGACTTTCTCGTTCGATTCCCCGCTCTGGCCGAGAAGGGCCAGAAGAAACCGACCCGAGATGTCGAGAAACCACACGACCGGGGCACCGATTGTCGCGACCATCTTCATCGCCGGCGCCACTTTGGCGGCCACGAGCTCAGGCGCCCGCAATGCGATCTGCTTCGGCACGAGTTCGCCGACAATCAGCGACATATAGGTGATGACCACGACGACACCGCCGACGCCGAGCCAGTCGGCGAAGTTTTGCGGCATGCCCTGCTCGGACAGCCAGTTGGTCAGACGGGTGCCGAGCGTTGCACCGGAAAACGCGCCGGAGAGAACGCCGACAAGGGTGATGCCGATCTGAACGGAGGAGAGGAAGCGGCCCGGATCTTCAGCCAGCTTGATGGCGGCAGCTGCGCCACGATTTCCCTGCTCTGCCATGACCCGGAGGCGCACGGGACGCGATGACACGACGGCAAGTTCCGACATTGCGAGGACACCATTGAGAATGGTGAGTGCAACGACGATGAATATTTCGGTTAACAAAAGGGGCTCTTAATCTGGAACAATATCCTGCCTGCAAAACTGACGCCACGGCCCACTTCAACGAGAACCGTTATCGAACGCACCCTATGGGCGCGTCGGCGCTGCTTCGCGCACAGTTCGGAAAACCGCCCGCAATCCTTGGGGGTTCTCGGAGCTATGCACCTTCGCTCGCGGTGGAAATCATAGGGTCAGCATGCGTCCAATGCAATGGCCGTCACTGTGGAACTTGCCAGCGTCCGGTCGGAAAGGGAGAAATCACGCCGTCAGGTCGATCAGCAGTTCGGCGCGGGTGCCGCTTTCGCGCGGCACATATTGGATGGAAGCACCAAGCGTTGCCGCCATCGACTTGACGATCCGACTGCCAAGACCCGTGCCCTTCGGCATGTCGCCTTCCTTCCAGCCGACGCCGTCGTCCTCCACCGCAAGCAGCGCCTTGTCATCATCCTGCCGCTTGAGAAGCACGCGAACCTCGCCCTCAGCGCCCGGCGGATAGGCATATTTCAGCGCATTGGTGAGAAGTTCGGTCACGATCATCCCGACGGAGACGGCCCGGTCGGACTTCAGCGCGAGTTCGTCGGCCTGCAAAAGGATCGTCGCGCTCTGGTGATCGTTGACCGTACCCTGCACTTCCTTGACCAGAGTGCCGAGATACTTGTCCATCTCCACCTGGCGCACGTCGTCGGACGTATAAAGGCTGCGGTGCATGCCGGCGATCGCGGAGATGCGCGCCTGCGTCTCCGACAGGGCCGCCTTGACGTCGTCGTTCTTGCTGCTCGACACCTGAAGGCGGATCAGCGCGGCAACCAGCGCCAGGCTGTTGGCGACGCGGTGGTTGACTTCCGTCAACAGCACCTCGGCGCGTTCCTTGCCAAGCCGGATCTCCTGATCGGCGCGCTCCTTGGCGCGGCGAAGCTCGGCGGTCGCAATCCCCTGGCCGATCGCGCTCTGCATCAGCGGCCAGAACTCGTCGCCCACCGTCTTGATGACATAGTCGGACGCGCCGTTCTTCAGCGCGTCGATCGCGATCGTCGCATCGCTTGAACCGGTGACGTAGATGACCGGGAGCCCCGCCCCCATCTCGTTCAGCCTGTGAAGGATTTCGAGGCCGGTACCGGTGCTGAGATAGTGGTCGAGAACCACTGCGTGTACGCCACCCTTCTCAACGGTCTCCATTGCCGCGGACAGATCCACGGCATGGACGACCTGATAGCCGAAGCGACCCAGATTGCGCACGGCAAGCCGCGCAAGGGCAAGGTCGTCATCGACGTAGAGAATGGTGTGCTGCATCACGTCTCGTCATTGTCCGGGAATCTGCATCACGGCAAAGAACAGACCGAGCTGTCTGATGGCGTGCGCGAAACTCTCATAATCCACTGGCTTCGTTATATAAACGTTGGCACCGAGATCGTAGCACCGCTGGATCTCTCGCTCGTCGTCGGTCGTGGTCAGGATGACCACAGGCAGTCGCTTCGAGTGAGGGTTGGACTTCACCTTCTCAAGTATGTCAATACCCGACATATCGGGGAGGTTGAGGTCGAGAAGGATCAGCAAATACCGATCCGCATTGGCCGCTCCCAGGCGGTCAGCGCCGAGAATATAATCGAGCGCTGCGTTTCCGTTCGTGAACGGTACGATCTCGTTGTTGACGCCTGCTCGACGGACATTCTTTTCGATGAGGCGCGCATGCCCCTCGTCGTCCTCGACCATAACGATGGTAACTTCTTTGCCGGCAGCATTCATGACCCATGACTCCTGACATATTGGGACAGATCGGTGGGCAGACGGATGATGAATGTCGCACCGCCGCCCAAGGTTGACGTGATCGTAATCTCGCCACCTAAATTTCTGACTAATGATCGCACATGCGCAAGGCCGATGCCCTCGCCGGGCTGGTTCTGCACCCCGGAACGGCGGAACAGCTCGAACACCCGTTCGTGGTCTTCCGGCGCGATGCCGCGCCCGTTATCGGCAACCTCGATCCGGACGAAGCTTCGCCCGAGCGGCGTTGACGTGATCGACAGCGCCAGCGGCCGGTCAGGATGTTGGTATTTGACCGCATTGTCGAACAGGTTACCGAAAACCTGCTCCAGCGAGAACCGGTCGGTGACGAGGGTCTTTGCGGCCGACGTGGAAATCGCCACTTCGCCGCCGCCCTCGTTGACCTGATGGTAGACACTCGCGGCAGTTGCCTCCAGCAGTTCGCTCAGGTCGATCCTCTCCGGCTTCAGCTCACGCCGACCGTCGCGGGAGATCTTCAGGATGGCGTTGATCAGGCCATCCATCTTCTTGGTCGACGAACGGATAAAACCGATTGCCTCTGGAAGATCTTCCTCGACTGCAAGCCGGGCGTCCCTCACCTGAAGTTCGCTCGGCTTGACGTCATCGGCAAGCACGTAGGCGGAGATCGATTTGAGCGAACTATCCAGCTCGCTGGTAAAGCCCATGATGTTGACAAGCGGCGCCCTCAGATCGTGCGAGACGATATAGGCATAGCGCTGGATCTCGCGGTTTGCCTGGATGAGGTCTTCGGTACGCTCGTTGACCCGCTCCTCCAATCCGGCATTCAAGGTTTCCACCTCGGCACGGGCCTTCTGAAGCTGGCGGACATGCTGGAAGACGATGGCAATCGCTCCGCCGAGAACGAGAATGATCAGAATACCGCCGCCGACGGTAAACCACTGCAGCTTTTCGGAACTTCCGCGAATCTCGCCAATGCCGGAAATCAGGTGTCCATCCAGTTCGCCGATCACGCCGCCAAGCAGGGCGCGCAATTTCTGCATGGCCTCAAGGCCCGACTGGTTGCGAACGATGGCGACTGCCTGCTCGACCTGACCCGAACTTGCGAGCGACAGCGTCGCCTGCATCTCATTGGTCTTTAGCGCGATCAGGCTGCGGATCTCGTCCAGCGGAACGCTGACGATGTCCTGATTGGCCGCCGTCCGCTCCACCTTCTGCAGCTGGAGCGGCAGCGCACCGATGGATGTCCGGTAGGGCTCGAGGAACAGCGGATCCTGCACCAGCAGGTAGCCGCGCTGTCCGGTCTCGGCGGTTTGCACAAGCAAAAGCAGATCGGCAGTGGTCGCCCGCAATGCTCTCAGCTTCGTGACGTCATCGAAATAGGTCCTGGTCATCTGCGCCAGGAAGAAAGAAGACATCACGATGCCGAGCAGGATGGCCGCGCCGATGACGAGCATCAGGAGCGACGAGCGGGCGAACGTGGCTTTTGCGTTGGGCATGAAGAAGTCCGCCGATTGAAAACACGCAGACTTACTCGGAAACGGCGCGGCCATTGTCAAGCGTCAGACAGGGGCGCCTGATGCCACATCAGGGGAAAACCGGACTGGCAATCTGACGAACTCGTGTACCGGAAAAAGAAATTAGAAAAAGCGCGGACACATTCGGAACATAAACGTAAGACAACAGTTCATTCATCAGACGTTCATGTTGGGAGTTTCGACAATGTTCTTGAGCAGCCTTCAGCCTACCGCTTCATTCGCCTTTGCCCATGACCACGGCATGATGATGGAAAAGACCGCTATCGAAACGGAACTGAGTTACCTCCCCAACTTCGACAGCAGCAACCTCACTGTCGACGTGACCGGCGACTTCATTGTTCTTGAAGGCGTTGTCAGCTCCAGTGGCGACCATGCCCGCGTTATGCGGATCGCTCGCGAAATCGTCGGCTATGAGCGCGTTCTCTCCCGCGTCCTGGTCTGCTCGATCGAAAAGCGTTCGTAAGCATCCCATCGACTAGACGTGCAAAACCCCGCCTTGAGCGGGGTTTTTCGTTTTTTTGGCTCGACCATGATAAATGATCGAGCCCGTAAATCTGGAAGGTGCGTTCCGCGGCGACCGATGGATTTTTACGATCCTGGGTGCCTACAAACGTAGGTGGGCGCCATATGTCCAAGCCCACGGGCCTGGCCAGGGACAGCTCCCTTTGGATCGAGTATGGCCCCAGGGATTGTGGTTCCTGTCGAGAAGCGCAGAACGCATTTTCAATATAAGGCTGAAGTCGATGGCGCGCCAGTGGCATCGCGAGGCATTTTTTTTGCAGGCTTTCAACGACGCTGAACACCGACGTGAGACGATCTTAGTTCGCCGGCACACGGCCGTTGAGCTTGGCGGTCAGGCCTTCCAGCCTGGATGAAAGCTCGCTCAGGGCGGAGACGACAAGCTCGTCGCTGCGGCTCTGGTTTTCAGCGGCACCGGCGCGGTTGGATTTCAGCGACTGCACCTCGCCTTCGAGCGCACCGACCTTGCGGGTCAGCTCGGAAAGCTCATCCATGATCATGATCCCGGCCATGACCGTGATGCGAAGATCACCGATCTCGCCGAACTGGCCCTTCAGATGTCCGACATAGCGGTCGAATTGGTCGGCGAGGTCCGTCAGGTGCTGTTCCTGGCCTTCTTCGCAAGCCATCCGATAGGCTTTGCCGTCGATCGTTACCGTTACCTGGGCCATCTCTTTTTCCTTACCGGTCCAGAACCGCGCGGATCGTCTCCATCGCCGTCACCAGACGGCGGGAAACCTCGCGGTTGACCTCTTCGAGACGATTGGCCCGAAACTGCGACTGATCCAGCTCCTGCGCCAGGCGCGATCGATCGGCATGCACGCGCTTGACCTCGCCTTCCATCTCGCCCTGGTCTCTTTGCTGCTCGATGCGCACATCGACGGCATTCTCCAGCCCGCTTATCGCAGCCCGAAGTTCCGAAAGCGCCAGATCCACCGTCTTTTCTGCCGGCATGCGTATATCCCGTGAGGTCGCGATCGGCGCCGAATCGTACGGCAGCGCCTCGCCAACAAGCGCCGTAGACTATTCACCGCTTGAAAGCCGGTCAATAAAACACGCAGACGATACCGCATCGAACTGTGGATCGTCGCTGATCAAGGGCACTCGGCGGCCCTGCCGAAATAGCAGGCAGACTGTGCTAAACCCGATCATTATGTGCCACCGGTGGCCCGCCTTTTGTTGACTTGCGCGCCCCACCTGATATGGATCGGACGCTTCCTGACGAGGCCCGATCATAGGGCCTGACCGACACTCGGACGATAGTGGATTAGCCATGATTTCTCGCGAACAACACGACCGGATGGCCAATGCGATCCGTTTCCTTGCCATGGATGCCGTCGAAAAGGCGAATTCCGGACACCCGGGCATGCCCATGGGCATGGCTGACGTCGCAACGGTCCTGTTTACCAAATACCTGAAATTCGACCCGACCAAGCCGCATTGGCCCGACCGCGACCGCTTTGTGCTGTCGGCCGGCCACGGCTCGATGCTGCTGTACTCGGTACTGTATCTGACCGGCTACCCTGACATGTCGGTGGACGACCTGAAAGGCTTCCGCCAGCTCGGCTCCAAGACTGCCGGACACCCGGAATACGGCCATGCGACCGGCATCGAGACCACCACTGGTCCTCTCGGCCAGGGCATCGGCAACGCCGTCGGCATGGCAATCGCCGAACGCAAGCTGCGCGAAGAATTCGGCGCCGACCTGCAGGATCACTACACATATGTGATCAACGGCGACGGCTGCCTGATGGAAGGCATCTCCCACGAGTCGATCGCACTCGCCGGCCACCTGAAGCTGAACAAGCTGATCCTGTTCTGGGACAACAACTCGATCACCATCGACGGTGCCGTGTCGCTGTCGGACTCGACGGACCAGATCGCCCGCTTCAAGGCCGTGCACTGGAACACGATCGAGATCGACGGTCACGATCAGGCCGCCATCGCAGACGCGATCGAGCAGGCCCACAAGTCCGACCGCCCGACCTTCATCGCCTGCAAGACCACGATCGGCTTCGGTTCGCCGAACAAGGCCGGCAGCCACAAGGTTCACGGTTCGCCGCTCGGCGCCGAGGAAATTGCTGCAACCCGCAAGGCACTGAACTGGGAATACGAACCCTTCGTCATCCCGAACGACGTTCTGTCCGACTGGCGCGAAGCCGGCGTCCGCTCTTTGGAAGCCGTCAAGGCCTGGGAAGGCCGCCTTGCAGCGTCTGCCCACAAGGCCGAATTCGACCGCCGCTTTGCCGGTGACCTGCCTGCAGGTTTCGACGCCGCCATCAACGACTTCAAGAAGAAGCTCGCTGAAACCAAGCCGACCGTTGCGACCCGCAAGGCCTCCGAGGACGTTCTGGAAGTCATCAACGGTTTCGTGCCGGAAACGCTCGGCGGCTCCGCCGACCTGACGCCGTCGAACAACACCAAGACCAGCCAGATGGTCTCGATCACGCCGACGGACTTCTCCGGCCGCTACATGCACTGGGGCATCCGCGAACATGGTATGGCATCCGCCATGAACGGCGTTACCCTGCATGGCGGTCTGATCCCCTACGGCGGCGGCTTCATGATCTTCTCGGACTACTGCCGTCCGCCGATCCGTCTCGCCTCCCTGATGGGCATTCGCGTCATCCACGTCCTGACGCATGACTCGATCGGCGTTGGCGAAGATGGCCCGACCCACCAGCCGGTCGAACAGGTGGCAAGCCTTCGCGCCATCCCGAACCTGATGGTGTTCCGTCCGGCCGATGCGACCGAGACAGCCGAATGCTGGCAGATCGCGCTTGAAACCAAGGACCGTCCGTCGGCTCTTGCGCTGACGCGTCAGAACCTTGCACCGGCCCGCACCGAGTATTCGGAAAAGAACCTCTGCACGCTCGGCGCCTACACGCTGTCGGGCAATGCGGATGCCAAGGTCACCATCTTCGCTTCCGGTTCGGAAGTCGAACTGGCGATTGCGGCGGCAAAGACGCTCGAGGAAAAGGGCGTCAGCACACGCGTCGTTTCCGTGCCCTGCACCGAACTGTTCTTCGAACAGCCGGACGACTATCGCCGCGAGATCCTCGGCAACTCGCCGGTCAAGATTGCGGTTGAAGCAGCCGTCCGCGAAGGCTGGGATGCCTTTATCGGTCCGGAAGGTTCGTTCGTCGGCATGAAGGGCTTTGGTGCTTCGGGTCCTGCCAAGGACGTCTTCAAGCACTTCGGCATCACGGCTGACGCCATCGTCGCTGCGGCCGAAGCAAAGCTCGACTGATCATTCAAACGACGGGGCGACGGTAAAACGCCCGCCCCGTCCAGCTGCCAAACTATTTTCTCGGGAGAACTCTATGACTGTAAAGGTTGCCATCAACGGCTTTGGCCGTATCGGCCGCAACGTCCTGCGCGCGATCGTCGAATCCGGCCGCACGGACATCGAAGTGGTCGCGATCAATGATCTCGGCCCGGTCGAGACCAATGCCCACCTTCTCCGCTACGACTCGATCCACGGCAAGTTCCCGGCGGACGTCAAGGTCGAAGGCGACACCATCATCGTTGCCGGCGGCAAGCCGATCAAGGTGACCGCAGTGCGTGACCCGGCCCAGCTGCCGCACGCCGAAATGGGCGTCGATATCGCGCTCGAATGCACCGGCATCTTCACCGCCCGTGACAAGGCCGCCGCCCACCTGACGGCTGGCGCCAAGCGCGTCATCATCTCGGCGCCCGGCGACAATGCCGACCTCACGGTCGTGTTCGGCGTCAACGACGACCAGCTGACCAAGGACCACCTGGTCATCTCCAACGCATCCTGCACCACGAACTGCCTGGTTCCGGTCGTGAAGGTGCTGAACGACGCCGTCGGCATCGACCACGGCTTCATGACGACGATCCATTCCTATACCGGCGACCAGCCGACCCTCGATACGATGCACAAGGACCTCTACCGCGCCCGTGCAGCGGCTCTGTCGATGATCCCGACCTCGACCGGTGCAGCCAAGGCCGTTGGCCTCGTTCTGCCGGAACTGAAGGGCAAGCTCGACGGCACGTCGATCCGCGTTCCGACCCCGAACGTGTCGGTTGTCGACTTCAACTTCGTTGCGAAGCGCGCCACGACGGTTGCCGAAATCAACGATGCCATCAAGTCTGCCGCCGACGGCAAGCTGAAGGGCATCCTCGGCTACACAGACGAGCCGCTGGTTTCGCGCGACTTCAACCACGACAGCCACTCCTCGATCTTCGCCTTCGACCAGACGAAGGTTCTCGAAGGCACGTTCGTGCGCATCCTGACCTGGTACGACAACGAGTGGGGCTTCTCCAACCGCATGTCGGACACCGCAGTTGCCATGGGCAAGCTGATCTAATCTCTGAAACGCCAATGCCGGTTCTCAAGGACCGGTCCTGACGCTCAGGCTTTTAACCCCCTCCCCTTAAAAGGAGGGGGTTTTACGTTATGAGACATGCTCGGGAGAGGTCGCCCGCGCAAAAATCCTTCAGGACGCCGTGAATTTCACCGTCACGCCGCGCTGGCGAAAATAGGCCTGCATCAACTTGCGGCCCTGGCGATTGTTCTGCACGATCCGCGCCGGGTCGAACTCAGCTTCCTTCTGGCCAGCCTGGTTAAGCGCTGCCTTGAGGGTGGCGATATGCGTGTCGAGATCGGCATTGTTGGCCTGAAGCGATTCATAAATTCGGTTTGTCGCTTCGGCTACGGTCGGTTCGCTCATGTCATGCTCCAGTCATTGTTTCGCCGGCGCTTAGCACACTTTCTGGCACGACCCAATTGCGATCATGACTGCCGGCGTCGGTACATACCCCATCCGAGGGATGTTATTTTCCGTGAGGGTGTAAACCACGCGGTATCATTGCACGTATTGGCTTTGGACAGACAAACGCCAGCACCACCGGGAGATACGCCATGTTTCTGCGACGCCAGTTGCTGATCGCCTCCGCTCTTGCCCTGACCAGCAATGCAAGGGCGCAATCCGATCCTTGGGCAGAGCTTCGCACTGGCGCGGCTCTGGTGCTGCTTCGTCACGCGATTGCACCCGGAACCGGCGATCCAGCGAATTTTGCGATCGGGGACTGCAGCACGCAGCGCAATCTCTCCGCACAGGGCATCGCTCAGGCGGGCCGTATCGGCACGCTCTTCCGGGAGAACGGCGTGGCGCAGGCGCGGGTCTTTTCCAGCCAGTGGTGCCGCTGCCTCGATACCGCTAAAGGTCTTGGTCTTGGACCGGTCGAGCCGCAGCCGCTGCTCAACTCGTTTTTCGGCAGTCCCGAAGATGGCAGGCCGCAGACGCAGGCCCTGCGCGCCTGGATGACGGGCTTGCCGCCCGGCCGGCCGGTTGTGCTGGTCACCCACCAGGTCAACATAACCGGGCTTACCAACATCGTTCCTGCCAGCGGCGAACTCCTGTTCGTCACGGCACGTGCGGCCGATCCACTGACGGTGATCGGCAGGGTCGCCGCTGAGTAATAGCAGCGAAGGGAAATGCTTTTCGCTCCTTAGACCTGCGCTGCGAGCAGCTCTTCGGCGTGTCCGCGACCAAACCAACCTTCACGACGTGCTGACCGACAATGACGCCATCGTGGCCGAGGTCGCTGCCGGACCGGCCTGCGCCAACCATTCACTTCG
Source organism: Neorhizobium sp. AL 9.2.2 (assembly GCF_013317225.1). Taxonomy (NCBI): domain Bacteria; kingdom Pseudomonadati; phylum Pseudomonadota; class Alphaproteobacteria; order Hyphomicrobiales; family Rhizobiaceae; genus Neorhizobium; species Neorhizobium sp. AL 9.2.2. The sequence continues at coordinate 190,821 of NZ_JAALXU010000003.1, read as the reverse complement.
CACCGGCGTGATTTTTCTTAGCCCCGGCCCTTCTCTTGCCGGATTTGTTCCCGTCTATTTGAATATGCACATCGAATCGCCCGGCCACTGACCGGGATCTGCTCCATGGCTATCTTGCCGCATCGCGGCAGCGGCACAGGATTCGGCAATCGCCGGGCCTGATGGATGGATTTCCGTAAACGGCGGCGAGAGGAAGGACGGGGACTTTGGAGGCTTTCTACATCATCCTGCTGGTCGGCACGGTTCTGGTGTTGGCTGCGGCCTTTTCCAGCCTGCTTGCCTTCCGGTTCGGCGCTCCCCTGCTTCTCGTCTTCCTGTCGATCGGCCTGCTCGCCGGTGTCGATGGTCTTGGCATCCGCTTCGAGAACTACTCCTTCACCTTCATGCTGGGGTCGTTGGCGCTCGCCATCATCCTGTTCGACAGCGGCTTCGGCACCTCGCTCCACTCCTTCCGAATAGCCGCGGTTCCGGCGCTGACGCTCGCGTCCGTCGGCGTGCTGTTGACCGCCGGCGTCTTCGGTGTCGCGGCGAAGTATTTCCTTGGATTCAGCTGGCTCGAAGGCTTCCTGCTCGGGTCGATCGTCGCCTCGACTGACGCTGCTGCGGTGTTCTTCCTGCTGCGCATCGGCGGCATCAACATCCGCGACAAGGTACGCTCCACGCTCGAAGTGGAATCCGGCACCAACGATCCGATGGCGATCTTCCTGACGATCGCGCTGTCCGAACTTCTCGCCACCGGCCAGGGCTTCGGCGGCCTCGATCTGCATTTCGTCGTCATGTTCCTCGAGGAAATGGGGCTCGGCGTGATCTTCGGCCTGCTCGGCGGCTTGATGATCGTCTGGGTGCTGAACCGCTTCACCTCCGATCGGGGTCTGGCGCCGATCCTCGTCCTGACGCTTGCGCTGCTCGTGTTCGCCTTTACTGGTGCGATGGGCGGCAGCGGCTTCCTTGCGGTCTATGTGGCCGGCATCTACTCGGGCAATCGCAAGATGTTCGCCAAGCATCAGATCACGCGCTTCAACGAAGGGCTGACATGGCTGGCGCAGATCATCATGTTCCTGGTGCTCGGCCTGCTCGCGACACCATCCCAGTTCCCGATCCTGCTCGTGCCGGCGATCGGTCTGGCGCTGTTCCTGATTTTCGTCGCCCGCCCGATTGCCGTGTGGATCAGCCTGATGGCCTATGACTTCACGCAGCAGGAAATCGGTTTTCTCTCCTGGGTCGGCCTGCGCGGTGCGGTTTCCATCCTGCTCGCCATCACGCCGATCCTGTCCGGCGCCGAAAACGGGTCCGTCTTTTTCAACGTCACCTTCATCATCGTGCTCGTCTCGCTTCTTCTCCAGGGTTGGACGATCAAGCCGGTGGCGCGGTATCTCGGGTTGATCATTCCGCCGCGGATCGGCGCCGTCGACAAGCTGGAACTCGATCTTCCCGGCAAGGCGACGCATGAGCTGATCTCCTACCGCGTCCTCAAAGACAGCCCGATCCTGTCCGGCGAACGCATTCCCCGCTGGGCCATGCCCTCGCTGGTGATCCGCGACGGCCGCAGCCTGCGCTACCAGTATGCCGGACGCCTGCGGGAGAACGATCAGGTCTATCTGTTCGTGACGCCGAACTACACGAAACTGCTCGATCGGCTGTTTGCGAGCCGCGTGCCTGTCGATGATGACGATGCCGAGTTCTTCGGCGCCTTCGCCATCTCGCCGACACGGCCCGCAACCGAATTGGACCTCGCCTATGGTCCGGGCCTGCTCTCGGCAACCGAGCAGGCAATGACGATCGGCGAACTGATGCATTCCCGGCTGGGCGGCAAGACGGAATATGCCGACCGCATGCGCTTCGGCTCGATCGTGCTGATCGTCCGGGAAACCGACGAGCTCGACCATGTCACCAAGATCGGCGTCTCGCTGGAACCGGTGGAGCCTGCCACCAAGCTGCCGATCTTCATCAACATGCGCGAAATCGCCCACCGGATAAGGGACCAGATCCGCAAGTATCGCGGCAAGCCGGTGCCCGGCCGCCCCTCCGCCTGAACCCTGGCCGCCATCCGGCAACCGGCGCAAAGGCTATTTCGTTGAGCCGACAGCCTTGCGCCGTCGGACAAGAATAGTATGGTCCCGCCACCCTTTATCAAGCAACGGGATCAGTACCATGCCGGCCTTCAAGACCCTCGACGACCTCACCGATATCGCAGGTAAGCGCATTCTCGTCCGCGTCGACCTCAACGTTCCCGTGAGCGACGGCAAGGTGACGGACGCGACCCGTATCGAGCGCGTTGCTCCGACGATCACGGAACTGTCGAAGAAAGGCGCCAAGGTCATCCTGCTCGCCCATTTCGGCCGCCCCAAGGGCGAACCGGTCGCCGACATGTCGCTGTCCCAGATCGTCATGGCCGTCAATCAGGTGCTCGGTCAGAAGATCCTCTTCGCATCCGACTGCATCGGCCCTGAAGCCGAGGATGCTGTCGCCTCGATGAAGAACGGCGATGTCCTGCTTCTCGAAAACACCCGCTTCCACACGGGCGAGGAAAAGAACGACAGCGGCTTTACCGAGGAACTGGCAAAGAACGGCGATATCTATGTCAACGACGCCTTCTCGGCCGCCCACCGCGCTCATGCCTCCACGGAAGGTCTTGCCCACCGCCTGCCCGCCTATGCCGGCCGCACGATGCAGGCTGAGCTCGAAGCGCTGGAAAAGGGTCTTGGCGAGCCTGCCCGCCCGGTCGTTGCCATCGTCGGCGGCGCCAAAGTGTCGAGCAAGATCGATCTGCTGCAGAACCTGGTGAAGAAGGTGGACGCGCTGGTGATCGGCGGCGGCATGGCCAACACGTTCATTGCCGCACAAGGCATCGATGTCGGCAAGTCGCTTTGCGAGCATGACCTTGCAGACACTGCCCGCGCCATCATGGCGGAAGCCGAAGCGTCCGGCTGCACCATCGTGCTGCCGACAGACGGCGTCGTGGCACGCGAGTTCAAGGCGAATGCCGCAAACGAAACCGTCGCGATCGATGCCATCCCGTCTGACGCGATGATGCTCGACGTCGGCCCGAAATCCGTCGAAGCCGTCAACGAATGGATCGGCAAGGCCTCGACGCTGGTCTGGAACGGCCCGCTCGGCGCCTTCGAGATCACCCCGTTCGACACAGCGACCGTCTCCGCTGCAAAATTCGCAGCCGCTGAGACGAAGGCCGGCAGGCTGGTTTCAGTCGCCGGTGGCGGCGATACGGTGGCAGCACTCAACCATGCAGGCGTGGCCGACGATTTCTCCTACGTCTCGACCGCAGGCGGCGCCTTTCTGGAATGGATGGAAGGCAAGGAACTGCCCGGCGTTTCGGTTCTGACAAAGGCCTGATCGGCCAGCGTTCGGAGAATGCCTCTTGGTGGGTCAGAGGCGCGGGACATAGGCTTCCGCGCCCGATCGGCAAGGCGGATTTAAAGAAATTCAATATTTTAAACGATTGAAACGATTTCAATCGTTTCAATGGCTTAGAGCATCATTTCCCTTTAAAAGAACTTCTGTTATCGGCGGAAGAGAACTTCGGATATGCTCTTCAATATCGGGCTCTCCGAAGATTGAATGGGCACACGCGCGCAACGCGCCATTGTGAGGGATAGGAGCGATTATGGTAGACGCGAAGATGTTGGACAAAGTCAGGTCGGCGCCCGGTTTCATTGCGGCGCTTGATCAGAGCGGTGGTTCGACACCCAAAGCGCTGCTGCTCTACGGCATTGCCGAAACCGAATACCAGGGCGACGAAGAGATGTTTCGCCTGATGCACGCCATGCGCGCCCGCATCATGAAGGCACCGGCCTTTACAGGCGACAAGGTTGTCGGCGCCATCCTGTTCGAGCGCACCATGGATGGCGATGTCGATGGCGAACCTGTTCCCTCCTACCTCTGGGAAAAGCGCGGCGTCGTCCCTTTCCTGAAGATCGACAAGGGCCTTGCTGCCGAAGAAAACGGCGTGCAGCTGATGAAGCCGATGCCCGATCTTGACGCTCTCCTGATCCGCGGCCGCGAAAAGGGAATTTTCGGCACAAAGATGCGCTCGGTGATTGCCTCTGCCGACAAGGCCGGCATCGCTGACGTCGTGCAGCAGCAGTTCGAAGTCGCGCGCCAGATCATCGCACAGGGCCTCGTTCCGATCATCGAACCGGAGATCCTCATTAACAGCCCGACCAAGGCTGAAGCTGAGACCATCCTGCGCGACGAGATCGCCCAGCAGCTCGACACGCTCGGTCCGGGCGAAGACGTGATGCTGAAGGTAACGATCCCAACGGTCGCCGATTTCTATGCGGATCTCGCCGCTCACAAGTCGGTCGTTCGCCTCGTTGCCCTGTCCGGCGGCTACAGCCGCGTCGATGCCTGCGAAAAGCTGAGCCACAACCGCGACATGATCGCGAGCTTCTCGCGCGCGCTCACCGAAAACCTGCGCGTCTCGATGAGCGATGCAGATTTCGACGCGAGCCTGGCTGAAACCATCGACGGGATCTATTCCGCGAGCGTCAACAAGGCCTGATGCTCTAACCCTGATGCTGCGGCATCGGGAACACGAACCTGGAAAAGGCCGCCTCAGCTTTAATAGCTCTGGCCCTTTTCATGGGAGGAAGAGGCCGCACCGGGGGGTGCGGCCTTTCTCGTTTCCAGACCCTGCCCAGACAATCAGGATTGATGTCTTCCATCAAAACCATTGTCTGGTGATGGGAGATCGCAGGCTCTAGAAGTTGGGTTCTTAACTGGGGAGCCTGTCCATGCCTGTTGCCGATTTCGTCACCGTCGATGTCTTTACCGACCAGCGCTTCTTCGGCAATCCGCTTGCGGTCATCACAGACGCCCGCGGCCTTTCGGGCGACGAGATGCAGGCGATCGCAACGGAGTTCGGCTATTCCGAAACCACGTTCGTGCTTCCACCGGACAATCCAGCCAACACGGCGCGCGTGCGTATCTTCACGCCGACGACAGAGGTTCCCTTTGCCGGCCATCCGAATGTCGGAACTGCCTTCGTCCTTGGCAATCTGCCCGACCTGTTCGGCAACGCTTTAGGCAAAATGCTCCGCTTCGAGGAAATCGCCGGACTGGTCGAGATCGACCTGATCCGGGAGGGCGGTGTGGTTGTCGGCGCAACCATCCGGGCACCGCGGCCACTTGAACTGGGCGCCGAGATCGAACCTGAACGTATCGCCGACTGCGCATCCATCGGCGTCGGGCATGTCGTCATGCACAATCACGCACCCGTCTTCGCATCGGTCGGCCTGCCATTCGCAATTGCTGAGTTGGACGGCCTGCAGGCGCTCGCCGCGGCCAGGCCGGATCTCACGTCATTCCATCGCGCAGCCGAGATCAGCCCGGGCGATCAGATGGAGTTTTCGCTGTTTCTCTATGTCCGTGATGCCAAGGATCCCCTGCATATCCGTGCCCGCATGTTCGCACCGCTCGACAATGTGCCGGAAGACCCGGCAACGGGTAGCGCGTCTGCAGCGCTCGGCGCGTTCCTCGCGACGCTTGCCCCTGAAACCGAAGCCGATATCCGCATGACCGTCGAACAGGGTGTGGAGATGGGCCGCCGCAGCGTGATCGAGCTCGCCATGGTCAAAAGACAGGGTCGCGTCACCGATGTGCGGATCAGCGGAAGCTGCGTGAAGGTGATGAGCGGCCGGATCGAGCTGTAATCAGCCGACGAACTCGCGCAGCAGCAGTGCTAAGGACCAGAGCGCGAAGGCGACCAGCGCCAGCTTCCAGAAATCCATCCGGCGCCTGAGGCCCGGGAGGTTCAATGGCTTGATGATCTGCACGACCATGGCCAGCATCAACAGGACGGAGATTGTTTTTGTCATCTGTCTTTCGTCACTGTTTCAAAGGCTCGCCACAGGCTGGACATTTTTGCTCTCCACCACAGTTAGACCGGGAGGAGAATCGGGGTCTGTTGCGTCATGATCTCTGATCTGCCTTACCTTCGTTAACGTCCTGTGCCGGTCTGCGCAACATCGCTCCGGCACGGCAGGGCGGATCACCGACCACGAAGAGAGCTGACAGTATAGACGATGAGCCGTAATCTCCTTCCCGTTCTCGCCCTCCTCACTGGTACGCTCTTTCTGTTCCTCGGCAATGGCCTGCAGGGTCTTTTGTTGCCGGTGCGCGGTTCGATCGAAGGCTACTCGAACGAGGTTCTCGGCCTGCTCGGCACAACCTGGGCCTCAGGTTTCGTCATCGGTTGCTTCGTGGCACCGAATGTCGTGCGCCGCATCGGGCACGTTCGCGCCTTCTCCGGCTTTCTGGCCCTGATCTGCCTCAACGTGCTTATGACCGGCCTGCTGGTCGATGACGTCGCGTGGCTCATCCTGCGGGCAATCACCGGCTTTTGCACTGCCGGTACGTCGATGATCATCGAAAGCTGGCTCAACGAACGTGCCACACCGGAAAACCGGGGCACGATCTTTTCCTTCTATATCTCCATCACCCTGTTCGGCGTTGTCGGTGGCCAGTTGATGGTGCCGTTTGCCGATGTGACGCTGCCGACGCTGTTCATGGTCTGCGGCATCCTCTACTCGATCGCCGCCCTGCCGACGACGCTGTCCAAGGCTGCGTCACCACAACCGCTGAAACGCGCGCGGCTGGATCTCAAGGGACTGTTTCGAAACTCGCCAATCTCCTGCGTAGGCATTCTCTTGGTCGGCATCGCCAACGGCGCCTATGGCACGCTTGGCGCCGTGTTCGCTACCAAGGTCGGCCTCGACAAGGGATCGGTCGCCGCAATGGTATCGATCACCATCTTTGCCGGCGCGATCATGCAGTTTCCGGCGGGTCGTTTGTCGGACAGGCTGGACCGCCGTCATGTCCTTGCAGTCCTCTCCGGCGTCAGTGCTCTGGCAGGCCTTGCCGTTGTGCTGGTTGCGCCGACCAACGTCTACACGATCGTTATCCTCGTCGCGACCTATGGCGCCGCCGCAAACGCGCTCTACCCGATCGCCGTTGCCCATGCCAACGACTTCGCCCAGCCCGAGGACTTCGTAAAGGTCTCCGGCGGCCTGTTGCTTCTTTACGGCATCGGGACGATCATCGGCCCGACGCTTGGAGGTCCTGTCATGACCTGGGCCGGCCCGCACGCCCTGTTCGGCGTCACGGCTGTCGCCCATCTGATGATCACCGTCTATGCGATCGTCCGAAGCCGGCAGCGCGCACCCGTCCCTGCCGGCGAACGCGACGCCTACACGACGGTGACAGGAACCAACGGACCGCTCGCGACACCCGAGGGCCTGTCGCTCGATCCGCGTGCAAGACCCAAGGATGCGGCCGCGTCTGAACAGCAGACGACGCCATAACGGCCAAGGAGGCTTGAAATGTCATTTCTCGACGACGACCGCCCGAAGAAACCCGCAGCTCACGAGATCGGCGCCGACCTATCGCTGCTCTCTGCGGACGAACTGCAGATGCGCATCACCATCCTGCAGGAAGAGATCGCGAGACTGGAAGCAGAGAAGGCGAGGAAGGCTGAGGGTCGCAAGGCCGCTGACAGCTTTTTCCGGACCTGATGTGCCGCACTAAGAATAAACCGCAAAACCACGACCAATCTTAAGCAAACATTAATCATTAACAGAGAATATAGCGATGTTCGGTTCTGCCGGACTCAGACAGTTTCACCGCTCGGCGAATGGTCTGATTTCTCCCTGTTTTACCTTGAGAGCCGCTTTTGCGGCTCTTTTTTTTGGCTGTCAGTCCGTACAAGCTCACGCAGCCATCAAAAACCCGTGCCAAAGGCCATTTTCAGGGGACTTGCGCTTTCGCAAGATCTGTTTCATTTCAAGAAGATCGAGGGCGTTTACCGGTTCCTGTGGGTATTAACCTTTCATTAAGAAACGCCTTGCGGATTTCCAGTATAAGGATCATGTTCACTTCATTCAGCGGGCCAGATGGAACTTTTTGAGCCACTTCGCCATTGCCTGAGTAAGAAAGCATTAGCAGGAATGAATTCGATGTCCGAGCAGGGATTGAACACAGTGAGTTTTGCGGGCCGCGCCGCAAGCTCTGCCCAGTTCAAGTCACTATACTCCGAAGGCATGGCTCTTGTTGAAGAGACAGCAAGCTATCTGGACGGTCAGGGTCGTGCTGCATCCAAGGTTCTGCCGCGCATGGCCTCAGTTTTGTATGCAGCTGAATCCATGCGTCTGACAACTCGCCTGATGCAGATGGCGTCGTGGCTTCTGCTCCAGCGTGCCGTCAACAACGGCGAGATGAGCCGCGATCAGGTTCTTTCGGAAAAGAGCAAGGTGCGTCTCGACGGCTTCAATGTCGATCGCAATGCTCCGGGCTGGCTCGATCTGCCGGAAAGCTTCCGTGATCTTGTCGAACGCTCGCTTCGTTTGCAGAACCGCGTCGCTCTTCTGGACCGCGAAATCTATCGCGCCCCGGAAGCCGTTGTCATCTCCGACAACGAAAACAGCGTCCGCGCCCAGCAGAACCTGCTTCACACCGCATTTGGTGGCTGAGATCTGAACGTCGACGGTCCAAAGGCAGGCATTGGCCTGCCTTTTTGCGTTTGGGACTATAGAGATAGCGACGCCAGATAGGCGTTGACACTGTCACGACAGTCAAGCCGATGTTTCGGGCCCTCGAAGGCGCTGAACATCCGGTCATGCGCCTCGAATGAATTCCAGTTGTTGTGTCGGAAGCGATAGCCCGCCACCCAATGGAGTAGCTCTTCGAAGGACGCAACGCTTCCCCCGCCCTGAAGACCGCGATGGCGAATGTTTTCGAGGCAGACGTCGTCGGGCAAGTCGAGAAAGATCAGTGTCGTTGCCCGCGTGATCGCGAGACTGGCAAGCCTGCCATACACGCCTTCGATCAACCAAAAATCTCGTGCGGCGATGCTGCGCACGTCCTCGTCCACGACCTGCCTGTCGCGGCCGATGCCGTACCGTCCGGGCTCCCAACGGACATCGTCCAGGTGGACGGGAGCATGGCCGAGCACCTTTCCCAATCTGGTCGCAAGCCACGTCTTGCCCGATCCGCCATTGCCGAAGATCAGCACGCGACGAAGCGGATGGGGTAGCTTCGACAAAAGATCGACATTCTCCTCCATGCCTCCTAGAAAAACAAAAAAGCCCGGCTTTCGCCAGGCTTCTTTTGTCAAAATGCAAAAAGCAATTAGAGGCCGAGACCGCCGAAACGCTTGTTGAACTTGGAAACGCGGCCACCGCGGTCCAGCATCTGCTGGTTGCCGCCGGTCCAGGCCGGGTGCGATGTCGGATCGATTTCGAGGTTCATGGTGGCGCCTTCGGTGCCCCAGGTCGAGAACGTCTCGTATTCGGTACCGTCGGTCATGACGACCTTGATCTTGTGGTAGTCGGGATGGATGCCAGCCTTCATGTCGATATTCCTGCTCTGCGAGGTCCATTCGTCGCATTGCGCGAGCAAGAACCTTCTTTAATGAATGAAGCCGCAAACCGGCGCGGTCACGGCTTCCCAATTGGATGCGGAGCCTATACAGGAAGGGCGCCGCAAGTACAAGTCCCCGAAAGGCTGAGATTCCGCTGCCCGGGGGCCATGGAGACGACATGGCCGAAAGCCGAGAAAATCAGAAGAAAAACCGCAGTCTCAAGCCGCTTTCCCGACTGCTCCCCTATCTTTCCCGCTATCGAGCCATGGTCGCCGGCGCGACTTTTTTTCTCGTCCTTGCCGCCTGCACCACACTTGCGCTGCCGCTGGCCGTCCGCCGCATGGTGGATCATGGATTCGCATCCTCTGACGGGCATTTCATCAACAACTATTTTGTCATGCTGTTCGTGCTGGCGGTCCTTCTCGCGATCGCAAGCGGCATGCGCTACTATTATGTCATCACCATCGGCGAGCGCGTGGTGGCGGATCTGCGCCGTGAGGTTTTCTCGCATGTGACGCGGCTGTCTGCTTCCTTCTTCGACGTCAACCAGTCCGGCGAGATCGTCTCGCGACTGACCGCCGATACGACCCAGATCAAGTCCGCCTTTGGTTCTGCCGCATCGCAGGCCCTGCGCAACACCATCCTCTGTCTCGGAGCGATGGGCATGATGGTGTATACGAGCCCTAAACTCTCGGCTCTGGCGCTTGGCGCCATCCCGCTGATCGTGTTCCCCCTCGTTGGCTTCGGCCGCTCGGTGCGCCGCCGGTCGCGTGCCGCCCAGGACATGCTGGCCGCGACTTCCGCCTATGCAGCTGAAACGATCGGCGCCACCCGCACCGTTCAGGCCTTTACCGGCGAGGCTGTCGCCACCTCGCGCTACAGCGACACGGTGGAGAATGCCTTTGAAGCCGCCCGCAAGTCGATCCGCGCCCGCGCGCTTCTGACCGGCTTCGGCATCGTGCTGATCTTCGGCTCGATCGTCGGCGTCCTCTGGTACGGCGCCCAGAGCGTGCTTGCCGGCACGATGACACCGGGCACGCTAGGCCAGTTCGTGCTTTATTCGGTGATTGCGGCAAGCTCGCTCGGCACACTGTCGGAAGTCTGGGGCGAGCTGTCTTCTGCAGGCGGCGCCGCCGAACGGCTGTCCGAACTGCTGGATGAAGTGTCCGCCGTGCGTGAACCGGAACACCCGAAAGCCCTCCCCTCACCCCCGCGCGGCGATGTCGCGTTCGACAGCGTCTCCTTCGCCTATCCCGCCCGTGTCAGCGCCATCACGCTCAATGCGCTTTCCCTGCATGTGGCGCCCGGAGAAACCGTTGCCATCGTCGGTCCCTCCGGTGCCGGCAAGAGCACGATCTTCTCGCTGCTGCTGCGCTTCTACGATCCCACAGCCGGATCGATCCGCCTCGATGGCGTCGACCTCCGCCATGCGACCCTTGAAGACATCCGCTCACGGCTTGCGATCGTACCGCAGGACGTGACGATCTTTGCGGCCTCCATCCACGACAACATCGCCTTCGGAGTACCGAACGCGACTCGCGACGCCGTGCGTGCCGCAGCAATCGCTGCCCAAGCAGACGAATTCATCGCGAAGCTCGACAACGGCTATGACACGCTCGCCGGCGAACGCGGCATCACCCTGTCCGGCGGCCAGCGCCAGCGGATTGCTATCGCCCGCGCCATCCTGAAGGATGCTCCCGTCCTGCTGCTCGACGAAGCCACCTCGGCGCTCGATGCGGAAAGCGAAACACTGGTGCAAAAGGCGCTCGACGGTCTCATGCGCAACCGCACCACGCTCGTCATCGCCCATCGCCTTGCGACGGTGTTGAAAGCCGACCGGATCCTGGTCCTGGAAAACGGTCGCGTCGTCGAGGAAGGCACGCACCAGAGCCTGGTGGCGGCTGGCGGTCTCTATGCGAAGCTGGCGCGGCTGCAATTCCATGATCTCGAGCAAACTTCCGTCAGCGCGATCTGATGGACGCGACCCCCATCATCTCCGCAGATCTGGATAGTCTGCTCGATGACGTTCAGCAGCGCACCTTCCGGTATTTCTGGGATGGTGCCCATGCGCAGAGCGGCCTCCCTTATGACAAATGCCTTCTCGACGGCACGCCCGGTATCGACGCGATCTCGATCAGCGGCACCGGCTTCGGCCTGATGGCGATCCTGGTTGGCTGCGAGCGCGGCTGGATCACCAGCGACGAGGCGCTGGTTCGCATTACCACGATTGTCGAGAGCCTCGAACTGGCACCGCGCTACCACGGCGCGTTCTCTCACTTCATCAATCCCGCTACCAGCGCAATGATTCCGTTTTCGGCGCTGGATGATGGGGGCGACATCGTCGAAACGACGCTTCTCCTTCAGGGCCTGATCTGCGCCCGGGAATATTTCGCGGCAGAGACCATTTCCGAAAAATCGCTGCGCACCGCGATCACCCGGCTGTTCGACGAGGTCGAGTGGACCTGGTACACCCGCGGCAAGACCGACGGCCCGATCTACTGGCACTGGAGCCCAATCAACGAATGGGCGATGAACCTGCCGATCACCGGCTGGAACGAGGCGCTTTCAACCTATGTCTTTGCCGCCGGCTCGGACACGTTTCCGATCGATCCGCAGAACTATCACTGCGGATGGGCACGCAACGGCGCCATGAAGAACGGCGAGGAATATTTCGGCATACAGCTGCCGCTGGGCGAACCCATGGGCGGGCCGCTGTTCCTGTCGCAATATTCCTTCTGTGCGCTCAATCCACGCGGCCTGTCCGATCGCTACGCCGATTACTGGCGCCAGGCTGTCGCGCATTCACGGATCAACCGCGCCTATTGCCTGACCGTGCCGGAATATGCCGCAGCCGGCGTCTGGGGCCTGACGGCATCGGAAGCCCAGGCCGGCTACGCCGCCAATTCGCCGCTGGTCGATTTCGGCGCGATTGCACCGTCTGCAGCACTGTCGAGCTTTCCTTTCGTGCCCGGCCATGCGGAAGAAGCCTTGCGCGCGCTCCTTGCCTACGAGAACGGACGGCTGGTCAACCGCTTCGGCTTCGCCGACGCGTTTGCGCCGAAGACAGGCTGGGTCGCGTCGACCTACATCGCTATCGACCAGGGGCCGATCGTCGCGATGATCGAGAACCACCGCTCGGGTCTGTTGTGGAAACTGTTCATGGCCGCTCCGGAAGTGCGCCGCGGCCTCGATCGGCTGGGATTCCGCTATCCCGATGTCTCCGCCTGAGGCGAGAGCGCAGCCGCCTGATCACTTCGCGCGCTTGAACGTCCACTTGACGACATGATCGCCATTGCGCTTGATCTTGGTCTTCATCTTCAGCTGCACCGATTGCTCGCCGAACGCAGCCTGCGCCTCCTCGAACGCCCGACGCGCCTGCGCCATCGCCTCGTGATAGGCGGTGTTATCGCGGCGAGGCGTATCTGCCACCGCCTTGGCGATCGCGTCGATGTCAGGCTTGCTGTAGGTCATGTCAGCGTTCGGTAAGCTTCAGTTCGATGCGGCGGTTCTGGTTTCTAGCATCCGGCGTATCGCCAGCCGCGATCGGCTGGAATTCGCCAAAGCCCGCGGCCACCAGCCGGTTGGCCGGCACGCCCTTCGAGATCAGATACTTGACCACCGACGTCGCGCGCGCAGACGAAAGCTCCCAGTTGTCGCGGTAGCGTCCGGTGCCGGAAAGCGGCGCGTTGTCCGTATGTCCGTCGACCCGCAGCACCCAGTTGATCTCGGCCGGAATTTCCTTGGCGAGATCGAGCAGTGCGGCGGCAAGCTTGTCCATCTCCACGAGACCGGCCGCATCGAGTTCGTTGCCGCCGATCGGGAAGAGAACTTCCGACTGGAACACGAACCGATCGCCGACGATGCGGATGTTTTCGCGATCGGAGAGAATCTCACGCAGACGCCCGAAGAAGTCGGAGCGGTAGCGATTGAGCTCCTGCACGCGGGCCGCAAGCGCCACGTTGAGGCGACGACCAAGATCCGAAATCTGTGCCTGCGAGTTGGCGTCCTTCGTTTCCGACGCCTGCAGCGCCTGTTCGACGGCGGCGATCTGGGCCCGCAGCGCCGCGATCTGCTGGTTGAGAAGCTCGATCTGGCTCATCGCCCGGGCGCTGACCTGCCGCTCGTTGGAGAGTTCACCCGTCAGAGTGGTCACCCGGGAATTGGCCGCGTCGCTTGCACCACTGCCCTGGTTGAGAAGCTGCTGCAGCCGCGACCGGTCGCTTTCAGCAACCGCCAGCGACGATTGCAGGTTGGCGAGCTGGTCTTCGATATCCTGATTGTTGCCCTTTTCCAGCGCCAGAAGCTCTGTCAGTTCCGCGATCTGGCTGTTCAGCCGGTTCAGAACCTCGTCGCGACCGGAAATCTCGCGGGTGAGCAGGAACTGCGCCAGCACGAACACCGTCAGTAGGAACATGATCGCCATCAGAAGCGTGGTCAGCGCGTCGACGAAGCCCGGCCAGTAGTCCACGCCGTGCTGGCGGCGACGGTTCTTGCCCAGCGCCATGGTCTACTTGCTCCCGATCTTGTCGGACTGACCGATCTTGTCGGAGAGCCGGTCCAGTGTACGCCGCAGGGCCTTGGACTCCTCCTGCTGCGCCTCAATCCAGTCGCGCAGCATCTGCTGCTCGTTGCGCATGTTCTTGACCAGCCCCTGAATGCCTTCGGCAAGGTTTGCCATGGCAGCAAGCGACTTCTCGTTCTGCTGGACATCACCGCTGCCGGTTCTGCCCTGAGCCGCCGCAATCTTGCGCAGCTCGTCGGCAAGCGTCTTGAATTCGCCGGAGGAACCAGCTGAAAGCCCTGCCGCCGCAACCGGCGCGTCCGATCCCGTATCGGTCACCGATGACAGCCAGTTTTCGAGTTCCGTATAGAAGCGGTTCTGCGCACGTCCTGCCTGGAGATCGAGGAAGCCGAGGATCAGCGAGCCTGACAGACCAAGCAACGACGACGAAAACGCCGTGCCCATGCCGGCAAGCGGCTGCGCAAGACCGGTCTTGATTGCCGACAGAATGTCGTTGGAGCCGCCGGCGCCCGGATCGAGCGCACCGATGACGTCGCTGATTGATCCGATCGTGCCGATCAGGCCCCAGAACGTGCCAAGCAGGCCGAGAAACACCAGGAGCCCGATCAGGTAACGGGACGTATCCCGCGATTCGTCGAGGCGGGTGCCGATCGAATCGAGAATGGAGCGCAAGGTTGCGGTCGAAAGCGCCGTCTTGCGGCGACCACCGATCAGCGAGCGCATCGGCGCCAGAAGTTTCGGCTCGCGGCCCACCTTGTCGACGGTGCCGGCAGCGCGGAACGAGTTGAACCAGCGCACTTCCGGAATGAGGCCGATGACCTGCAGGAAAACCAGGACGATACCGATCAACAGGACGCCGAGGATCAGACCGTTCAGACCCGGATTGGTCTGGAACGCTTGTGCGGCCTGGCGGTACAGGATCGAGCAGACAAAACCGACGATGATCAGGAAGATCAGCATCGTCCAGAGGAAGGAAGCCGGGTTGGAAAGCTTTTCGGTAAAACGGCGGCGGTTAGCTTCAGTTTCGTCCAGATCGTCCACTGTCGCATTCGCCATAATAAGCCTCGCCTCTGGGTCGCGTCGCGCGGAGGCTAGAGCAAAATTGCGACGAATTGAAGTGTCGCCACGGTGCAAAGACCGGGACAAGCCGAAGTTTTTTCCTCGCCATTTCAAATGACAAGCAGCACTCCGGCCGTCACCGCATCAGCAATCAGCGCGACGGAACCGGACGATTGGAAACTTCCAGCAGCGCCTTCTGGATCAGCTCGTTGCCGGCAACAATGCTCTTGGTGCCGAACATGTCGGTCGAGCCCTTGATGTCGCTGACAAAGCCGCCCGCTTCGCGGATGAGGACGAGGCCGGCAGCAATGTCCCACGGCGAAAGACCAATTTCCCAGTGACCGTCGAAGCGACCGGCAGCGACATAGGCAAGATCAAGCGACGCAGCGCCAAGGCGACGAACGCCCGCCACTTCGCCCATCACATGGCGCAGTTCGACCAGGAACTTGCCGTGATCGCCGCGGCCGAGATGCGGCACGCCGCAACCAACCACGCAATCGGACAGGACCCGGCGTGCGGCAACGCGAATGCGACGGTCGTTCAAGAACGCGCCGCCGCCCTTTTCTGCCGTATAGAGTTCGTCGGTGCCCGGGTTGAAGATCACGCCGGCGACGATTTCGCCATTGCGCTCCAGCGCGATCGACACCGCGAACTGCGGAATGCCGTGCAGGAAGTTGGTCGTGCCGTCGAGCGGATCGACGATCCAGCGGTGAGCGCCGTCCGTGCCCTTCTCCTCCTGGCTTTCCTCACCGAGGAAGCCGTAGGTCGGGCGCGCCTTCATCAGCTCGTCATGGACGATCTTTTCCGCCTTGAGATCCGCCTGGGTCACGAAATCGCCCGGTCCCTTGACCGAAACCTGCAGGTTCTGAACTTCGCCGAAATCCCTGGAGAGCGACTTGCCAGCCTTGAGGGCGGCCTGAACCATGACGTTGAGAAGGGCTGAGCGGGCCATGCGGGAAATCCTGATCGTATGGTCCCGAACATGCATCAGCCGGGACGTGTCTGTGGCGAATTGTCTTGATTGGCCGGTTCAAGACCACAAAACCAAGGGAAATTCAAGTCGAAGCCGACAAACCCCGCGTGAACGGACAAAATGCGACATTGCCCGCCTGCCTGCGATCTGCCAGAACGCCGGCTATCGAGATTTTAGGAGTATCACCGTGAAGATCGCATTGCCATTCGGCATCAGCCTCGGACTTGTGGGCGTGATGACCATGCTGTCGCTGGGTCTGATCTCTGCTCTGCCGGCCGATACCCAGCTGCCGATCCACTTCACCCTGACCGGTACACCGACCAGCACGGCACCAGCCATGATCGCGCTGCTGCTGCTGCCGGCCTGCGCGCTGTTCGTGACGGCCATGTTCGCACTTGGCCCCCGCATGGGCGGCCGTATCAAGGCCTCGCCGGGCATCTACCTGATCGTCTGGCTGGTAACGCTGCTGATCCTGGCGCTTGCCCACGGCTTTATCATCCGCCACGCCCTGTTCACGCTGGCGGCGATGAAGGCAACCGCCTGACCACTTGAACTACTGGCGGTTGACTACTGGCGGCGGAAGCGGTTCGCCGCGTCGATCGCCTGGCGCTGCTGCTCGTCGTTGATGCCGAGGTAGAAATCCTCAAGCGCCGCATCCTGCAACCCGGCACGCCTTGAAAGCACATACCACTTGGCGGCCTCGACCGGGTTTGGTCGCGTGCCCAGCGCCTCGATATAGAGATGCGACAGCTTGTTCTGGGCAACCACATTGCCGCGATGGGCCGCAATCCGCAGCCATTCGAAGCCCTTGTCGTAGTTGCGCTCGCCGCCGACGCCGTTGACGAACCAGATGCCCATGTCGAGCTGCGCCGTGTCGAACCCGGCCTTCGCCGCGCGCTCCAGCCATCGGCGAGCCTCGGCCTTCTTCTCCTCGGGCACGCCCTTCATGTTCACGTAGAGCTGGGCCACCGCATATTGCGCATCCGCCACGCCCTGCTTTGCCGCCCGCTCGTAGAATGGCAGCGCCAGCTTGAAACCTTTATCGCCCGGATTGTCCGACACCAGGATCTGGCCCCAGTTGAACTGCGCCGACGAATTGCCGGCTTCCGCAGCCTTGCGCATATAGTCGTCGGCCTTCTTTTTGTCGGCGGGCACGTAACGGCCGCTCATCAAAAGAAGCGAATACTGGAACATGGCGGCAGGATCGCCGCGCTCGGCAGCCTGCCCGTACCAGAAGGCCGCGGTCTTTGCGTCGCGGTTGATGCCGAGCCCCTTGCTCATCATTTCGGCGACAAGCGTCTGCGACGCCGCATCGCCGGCCGACGCACGCTTCAGTGCGACATCGAGCGCCTTGACGTACAAGCCGCGCTGGAACGCACCATAGGCCTCGTCGATCGGGCCCGTATAGGGCTTCTCCGGCGGCAGCGGCGGCAAGGTCACGCCCATGCGCTGATAGAGTTCGACACCGGCGGACGGCACGATGCCATCGGGCTGTGCACCGCGTTCGACGCCCATTGCATCCGGCGCGACCGGTCTCGTCACCACCTGACGCGACTGCGCCGCCGTCGGCCCCTCCTGCTCCACCGCACCGGGTTGCTGCACCTGCGCAATTGCCGGATGCGGCAAGACGGCCGACGCCGAAAGGCTGGCGGCAAGCATCAGGACGGTGGATGAGGCGCGACGAATCGATGGCATGGAGACCATCAAGCCTCAAACCGTGGCGCTTTTTCGTCCAGATCGGCGTTGACCAGTCGAACTGCTTCCTGCGGTCCTTCGGGATGATCGAAGACAGCCAGTCTCAAAGCCACGAATTCCGCTCCGTTTTCGGCAACCTCGAGCGCCGAGGAAATGTCCGTGCCGCCCATGGCGATACAGGGAATTTCCACCATCGAAGCCCACCATTCCGCAAGCGCGACGTTCTTCGGATGCGCCTCCGGCTTGATGTCGCCATCGAGCTTGCCGAAGAAAATATAGTCGGGGCGGCGCTCGCCCACTTCGAGCGCCGTGTGACGCTCGGATGCACCACCGGCGCCGACGATCATCTTCGGGCTGAATTTCTCGATCGTTTCTTCCAGCTCTTCCATCGAACCGGCCATATGCAGGCCATCTGCCTTGACGCGACCTGCGACGCGGCTGTCTCCGGCGATCAGCGCTGCGGCACCCGCAGCCTGGATCATCGGCACCATGAGTTCGGCGCGGTCCTGGAACGCGGTATCGTCTTCATCGTATTGCGGCAGGATCACCGAGGCGACATCGCCGCCCGCAAGCGCCTTCTCCAACCGGTCCGCCTGCGCTTTCGCATCCGCATCCTGCGGCACGATCAGCACCAGACGGCAACGCTCTTCCTGTTTCTTCATGTTTCTTCCCATGCAGCGAACCGCAACCCGGCGATCCGCACTCGTTTTCTCTTGAATGATTCGATAGACCGGAAGGATTGCGCAATCAACCGCTCATCCCATCTGCCCGCCTCAACGGTGCAAGCCTGAAGTGCCCATGCCAGACATATTTTCCTCCGATACGCTCAGCCTCGCCTTCTTTGCAGCAGCGGTGCCCGCCGTGATGCTGGTCGGGCTTTCCAAGGGCGGCATTGGCGGCGCGATCGGCCTGATGGGCATGCCGCTGATGTCGCTTGCCGTCGACCCGGTCAAAGCGGCGGCGATCTTCCTGCCGATCCTGATCCTGATGGATATCGTGGCGCTTTGGTCCTGGCGCCATTTCAACGACAGTAAAACCCTGCTGATGATCCTGCCGGGCGGTGTCATCGGCATCGCGCTCGGCTGGGCAACATCGGCCTATGTCTCCGACGACGCATTGCGGATCGTCATTGCGGCAGCAACCATCTTCTTCGCCCTCCGCTACTTCTGGCAGGTCTACGGCCCGGATAAGAACCGTCCGGCCGCCGCACTGCCGCATCGTCCGGCGGCCGCCACGTTCTGGGGCGCGCTGTCGGGCTATGCCAGTTTCGTGGCGCATGCCGGAGGCCCGCCCTTCCAGATCTACGTTCTGCCGATGAAGCTGGATCCGAAGAAATACACCGGGGCCAGCATCCGCTTCTTCGCCATCGTCAACGCCGTCAAGATCATCCCCTATTTCCTTCTTGGCGCATTGGGGGCCGAAAACCTGACGATCTCGGCGACATTGCTGCCGGCAGCCCTGGTCTCGACCATGCTCGGTGCCGCGATCGTCAAGCGTCTGAAGTCGGAAGTGTTCTATCCGATGACCTACGCGCTCGCGCTCGTTGCCGGCGTAAAGCTTCTGTGGGACGGCCTGCCGATCTGACCGGTCCATCCGAACGTCATAAAAAACCCAATTACAATAAGGCCTTCCGCCGGTCGCGAGACACGAAAACGGTTGCTGCTTCGTCAAGTTATGCTTAGCTTCAAACTATGACACTCGATCCGTTTTCAGCCATTGCCGACCCGAACCGGCGCCATCTCCTCGAAGAGCTGAGACGCGCGCCGAAAACCGTGAATGAACTTGCACGAGGACTGCCGATCAGCAGGCCGGCCGTCTCGCAGCATCTGAAAGCACTGCTGGACAGCGATCTCGTCACTGTCACACCAGAGGGAACGCGGCGCATCTATGCCGTGAACGGCAGCGGCTTCACCCGGCTCAACCTGTGGCTCGACCAGTTCTGGACGTGAATTCTGGCCGCGACTGTGACGTTACGACCAGAACTGTTGCTTTTAGTCTTGGAATTTATCGTGCCGCTGTGGGCACCCTCTCACGAATGTACGTGAGGCGCGTGGCGCTTTTGATCGCCTAATGACGGGTGTCGGTCTTTAACCGCTCCACCTCGTCTTTGATGCGCAGCTTGCGGCGCTTGAGCTCTGCGATCTCACGATCGTCGGCGGATGGAGATGCGAGAACGGACTGGAGTTCCTCTTCGAGGTCGCCGTGCTTCTTTTCAAGCGATGCGATATGCGCCTGGACGGTCATGTGGCATGTTCCTTCCTTAGGTACCTGCCTTGGCACTCCTCTGAGCCAAGGCTTCAGGTTTGCAACAGAAGTGTGACACGGTTGGTCCGCTTTGTCGAAGGAGAAATCATGGTCTCTCAGCGGCAAATTCGTGGCGTCGGCTAACTTCCAGTTAACGCGGTTTGATGGTAGGAGCTTGCGGATGAAGCCGGGGTTTGCAAAAAGCCGGCGTAAAGAATGGGGACTGAGCATGCGTGATCAGGAACAGGCGGATAACCGGCTGGTACTCGCGAAACTTCGCCAGGAACACGAAGATTACGACGCCGCGATCAATGCCATGATCAAGGTCGGCTGTGAGGCTCTTCGCATCCAGCGCATGAAGAAGAAGAAGCTGGCCATCAAGGACCGGATGACCCAGATCGAAGACCAGATCATTCCCGACATCATCGCTTGAGTTCACCTTAAAGGGCCTGGAATGTCAGAAAGACCCGCAGTCGCCATCATCATGGGCAGCCAGTCCGACTGGGAGACCATGAAGAACGCCGCCGACACGCTTGATACGCTCGACATCGGTTACGAAGCACGGATCGTCTCGGCACACCGCACGCCGGACCGGATGTACGAATTCGCCAAGAGCGCCCGCGACGAGGGCTTCAAGGTCATCATCGCCGGTGCCGGCGGCGCTGCCCACCTGCCGGGCATGACGGCGGCCCTGACGCCGCTTCCGGTGTTCGGCGTGCCCGTCCAGTCGAAAACGATGAGCGGCACCGACAGCCTCTACTCGATCGTCCAGATGCCGGCCGGAATTCCCGTCGGCACGCTGGCCATCGGCCGAGCCGGCGCGATCAATGCCGCCCTTCTTGCTGCAGCGGTGCTTGCCCTTTCCGACGATGACCTTGCCGACCGGCTCGACGCCTATCGCGCGCACCACACCGCATCGGTCGCCGAATATCCCATCGACGAAGCACCCTGAGAAACATCATGACGATCCGCACCATCGGCATAATCGGCGGCGGCCAGCTCGGCCGCATGCTGGCGATCGCTGCCGCACGCCTGAACTACCTCATCATCATCCTTGAGCCGCAGGCCGACTGCCCGGCCGCCCAGGTCGCGAACGAACAGATCACGGCGGCCTACGACGACAGGACGGCGCTGGCCGATCTCGCCAGCCGCTGCGACGTCGTGACCTACGAATTTGAAAACGTACCGGTCGAGGCAGCCGAGTTCCTGCAGCAGTCGGTTCCGGTCTACCCGCCGGCCAAGGCCCTGGAAGTGGCGCAGGACAGGATTGTTGAAAAGCAGTTCCTCAACGGCTGCGGCATCGAGACCGCAAGGTTTCACGCGGTCGACAGCCAGTCCGATCTCGAAGCGGCACTTGCAGACTTCGGCGGCAAGGGTGTCTTGAAGACCCGCCGCATGGGCTACGACGGCAAGGGCCAGCGCGTGTTCCGCTCCAGCGACGACAAGGCCGATGGCGCCTATGCGGACCTCGGCTCGGTGCCGATGGTTCTCGAAAGCTTCGTGCCCTTCGAGCGCGAAATCTCGATCATCGCCGCGCGCGCCAAGGACGGCACGGTCTCCTGCTACGATCCGGCCGAGAACATCCACCGCAACGGGATCCTTCATACCTCCACCCTGCCCGCGACCATTCCAGACACGACAGCGCAGACCGCGCGCAGTGCCGCCGAAAAGCTCCTCGCTGCCCTCGACTATGTCGGGGTGATCGGCATGGAATTCTTCGTGATGGCCGATGGCACCCTGATTGCCAACGAGATCGCACCGCGGGTGCACAATTCCGGTCATTGGACAGAGGCTGCCTGCGTGGTCTCGCAGTTCGAGCAGCATATCCGCGCGGTGGCCGGCGCAAGCCTCGGCGATCCGCGCCGTCATTCCGATTGCGTGATGACCAACCTGATCGGCGACGACATCCTCGACGTGCCCGGCTGGCTCGCGAGGACCGACGTGCTGGTCCACCTCTACGGCAAGACGGAATCCCGCCCGGGCCGGAAAATGGGCCATGTCACGGAGCTGAAGGGGCGGAAAACCCGGTCATAAAGTGCGTCACAAGGTTGACACGCATCCAGCCACGGGTTATCTGCACGCCAACCTGAGCGCGCCCCTCGTCGACAGATAGGCGGCACGCTTTCGATTGATAGAGACAAGCGGCTCTTTGAGCCCACAGACTTCTGGACCAGTACAATGAAGATCAAGAACTCGCTCAAGGCGCTGAAGGCTCGTCATCGCGATAACCGTCTGGTTCGCCGCAAGGGCCGCGTTTACATCATCAACAAGCAGAACCCGCGCTTCAAGGCCCGCCAGGGCTGATTTGCGCTGATATCGACGGGTTGTCCGGGCACGCCTGAGACGATCAAATTGTCGGTAGCGTGAAATTTCGGGTTTGACCTTCGGCGCATGCGGATTACTTTATCCGCATGCGCTATTTTCGTTCAAGCTTCGTGATCCTTGCTGTGTGTGTTGCGGTGCCTGCCTTTGCGCAGACGCTGCCCCAGCCCATGCCGCCATCCCAACCGATGCCTCCCGCTCCGCCGCTGGAAAGTCCGGCGCAGGGAGGTACGCAGGCAGCACCGAATGCCGGCCAGCCTCTCAACGCCAGGGTCGACCCACTATTTGCGGCGCTGAAACGTGAGCGCAATCCGGAAAAGGCGCGCGGCATCGCCACGCAGATCGCCATGAACATGGGTGAGTCGGGCAGTCCCACAGTCAATCTCCTGATGGGCTGGGCGGCCACGGCCGCCAAGGAAAAGCGCAACGCCGCCGCCCTCGACTTCCTCGACCGCGTCACTCTCATCGATCCCGCCTATGTCGAAGGCTGGAACCGCCGCGCCACAATGCATTACGCGATGGGCGACCAGCGCAAGGCGATGGCCGATATTGCCGAAGTGCTGAAGCGTGAGCCTCGCCATTTCGGCGCGCTGGCCGGTCTTGCCGGAATCCTCACCGAAGCCGGACGGGACAGCCAGGCGCTGAATGCGTGGGAGCGTTATCTCGACATCTACCCCGCCGATCGCGAGGCGCAGGAGGCTGTGACCAAGCTATCCGAAAAGATCGCCGGCAACCGAACCTGATGGGCCGCCATGGGGATTGTACCTCTTATCTTGTCTCTCATCGCATTCGGCTTCGGCTTCACGGCCTGGAAGGCGAAAGCGATCGAGGCCAACCTTCCGAACGACGGTGAACTCACCGATCTCGGCGATATCCGTATCAACGCCCTTCATGTCGCAGCACCAGCCGAGGGCGACCTTCCCCCGATCGTCTTCATCCACGGCGCCAGCGGCAATCTGAAGGACCAGGAAGCAGCGTTCCGCAGACCGCTAGAAGGGCGCGCCGAAATGCTGTTCGTCGACCGTCCCGGTCACGGCTATTCCGAGCGTGGCGGCGAAGAGAACGGCTTTCCGGATGGCCAGGCCGAAACGATCGCTCGCCTCATGGATCGCTACGGCATCGAGAAGGCGATCATCGTCGGCCATTCCTTCGGGGGTGCGATCGCCACATCCTTCGCGCTCTA
The DNA here is from genome assembly GCF_013317225.1 of Neorhizobium sp. AL 9.2.2. Lineage (NCBI taxonomy): Bacteria > Pseudomonadati > Pseudomonadota > Alphaproteobacteria > Hyphomicrobiales > Rhizobiaceae > Neorhizobium > Neorhizobium sp. AL 9.2.2. The sequence goes on along the minus strand of NZ_JAALXU010000003.1, from coordinate 167,450 downwards.
CCATCCGGAAAAGACGGCAGGCCTGCTTCTTCTCGCGCCCGCCACCCATCCCTGGCCGGGCGGCGTCGACTGGTACTACAATCTCGCAGCCCGCCCTTATCTCGGACGCCTGTTTACCCGCTTCCTGGCGCTGCCTGCCGGGCTGGTGCTGATGGAGAAGGCAACCCATGCCGTCTTCCATCCCAACCCCCGTCCGGACCGCTACCTCGACGGCGGCGCCACCGCACTGGTGTTGCGGCCTGAGAACTTCCGCAACAACGCGATCGACGTCGCCAATCTCAACGACTACGTCACCAGGGTCGCACCGCGCTACAGCGAGATCACCGCACCGACGCTGATCATCAACGGCGACAGCGACAAGATCGTCTCGATGGATATCCATGCGAAGGCGCTGACGGCCGCCGTCGCCGGCGCCGAACTGGTCGTCATCCGCGGCCTCGGCCACAAGCCGGATTACCTCGCGACCGATCTCGCCATCGCCGGGATCGAGAAGCTTGCGGGTCACCACCGCGACCTGCAGTCCGTTGCCCGCAGGGTCGAGGCGCGACTGGCGAAAGTGGTCGACGAGCCGATGCCGGACATGGATTTCTCGATCGAAAAGACCTGAAACGACAACGGCCGCCGGATCACTCCGACGGCCGTTTTCATTTCACGCTGTTGATAGCGGGTTTAAACCCCACTCTGCCCATCTGCACCGATATAGGCGATGCGCAGCATGTTGGTGGCGCCAGGTGTGCCCAGTGGCACGCCGGCCGAGATGATGATCCGGTCGCCCGGCTTACCAAAACCTTCGGAGGCGACGATGCGGCAGGCGTTGTTGACCATGTCGTCGAGGTCAGTCGCGTCGTGGGTGACGACGCAGTGCATGCCCCAGCCGATCGACAGTCGACGCGCGGTCTTGACGCTCGGCGACAGTGCCAGGATCGGAACGTTCGGACGCTCGCGCGAGGCGCGAAGGCCTGTTGTGCCCGACGATGTGTAGGTGACGATCACGGCGAGCCGCAGCGTCTCTGCAATCTGGCGGGCAGCAAGCGAGATCGCATCGGCACCGGTTGCTTCCGGTGTGGCGCGCTGCGCGTAGATGATGCTTGGATAAAGCGGATCGTCTTCCACCTTGCGGGCAATCGACGCCATCATCGAAACGGCTTCGACCGGATACTGACCGGACGCCGATTCGGCCGACAGCATGATCGCATCGGCACCTTCGAACACGGCGATCGAGACGTCGGAAACTTCGGCGCGGGTCGGAACCGGCGCGCTGATCATCGATTCCAGCATCTGGGTCGCGACCACGACCGGCTTGCCGGCACGGCGACATGCGCGTGTCAGCTGCTTCTGGATGCCGGGGACCGCCTCGATCGGCATTTCGACGCCAAGATCGCCACGGGCCACCATGACGGCGTCGGAGAGATCGATGATCTCATCGATCCGCTCGAGTGCCTGCGGCTTTTCGATCTTAGACATGATGCCGACGCGGCCGCGGGCAATCTTGCGAACTTCGGCGAGATCTTCCGGGCGCTGAACGAAGGACAAAGCGACCCAGTCGACATCGTCGGTCTCAAGCACGGCATCGAGATCGGCGCGGTCTTTGTCGGTGAGAACGCCAACGGCGAGCAGCGTATCGGGAAGGCTAACACCCTTGCGGTCGGAAATGCCGGTGCCGGCAACGACAGTGCAGGTGATCGACGTGCCGTCAACCTTTTCGGCCCGCAGCGCCAGCTTGCCGTCATCGATCAGCAGGCGATCGCCGACCTTCACCGATTCGAGAATTTCGGGATGCGGCAGGAAGACTCGGTTCTCGTCGCCGGGAGCCTCGTTATTGTCGAGTGTAAACGTCTGGCCTGGGACCAGCGTCACCTTGGTATCGGCAAACTTGCCGACGCGCAGTTTCGGACCCTGGAGGTCGGCGAGGATGCCGATCGGGCGACCGGATTTCTTTTCGACGGAGCGAATACGCTCGATCAGCGTCCGCATCATCTCATGGCTCGAATGGCTCATGTTGATGCGGAAAAGATCCGCGCCTGCCTCGTGCAGCTTGGCAATCATCTCCTCGTCGGAGGATGCCGGGCCGAGTGTGGCAAGGATCTTAACTTTGCGGTATCGCCTCATCAATTCTGGCCTTCCTGGGATCCGGACGTGTCTGAAAGCTGGACCATCCAGCTGCCCTGACGGCCCGTGTCATATTCCTTGAAACCCATGCGCTGGAAGCCACGGGTGAAGCAGTCGTCGACGCCGACGACCTTGAACTCGTTCTCGGCGACGCACATGTTGACGCCGCCGGTCCAGCGGCCGCCGCGGGCCGCGTCCTCGGCATAGAGATAATAATAGCGGGACTGCAGCTCGCCTTCGATCAGCGTCGCGCAGGTTGATGCGGGTACCTGCCACCAGCCTTCGGTGTTCCAGCCATCCTTGGCACGGTAGCCGATCGCCACGCCGACGAGGTTCTGGGTTCCGTTGCAGACGCGGAAATCCGCAAGTGCCGGAGACGCCATCAACAGCGGCGCACTGACGCAGAGCGCGGATGCCACGGCAGGCACAGAAAACAGGGCGGAAAGATATGTTCTAAGGGATTTTTTCGACACGGTTTCCGTCAGGACTCCATGGTTATTCGTGATGCACTTTCTCGCGCGGCAGGGTTTGAAAGTCAACGCAATCTAATCGATTATATTCTGAACGCCCGCCGGGGGCCGCTTGCCTTGTCCGCGGCGACCATGGCAGGAAACGGCCGAGATATCACCGGGACAGGCTGCGCAAAACAATGGTACAAGCCCCGATGGACACAGACGACTTCCAACCGTTCGAAATCATAGACGGCGATTATGACGGCGGGATGGTTCTTCTCGCCGACCACGCAATGAACCGCCTGCCCACCCGCTACGGCGATCTTGGCCTGCCAGAAGACGCATTCCGGCGCCACATCGCCTTCGATATCGGCATCGAGGGATTGACCCGCCGGTTGGCCGACATTCTGAACGTGCCGGCCGTGCTCGGTTGCTTTTCCCGCCTGCTGATCGATCCGAACCGCGGCGAAGATGATCCGACGCTGATCATGAAGATCTCCGACGGCGCCATCGTTTCCGGCAACCACCCGATCACCCAGGAAGAATGGGATTTCAGGCTTACCACCTACCACCGGCCCTATCACCGCGCCGTCGAACAGACGATTTCAAGGGCCAGCGCGTCCGGCCGGGCACCGCTTGTTCTGTCGCTGCATTCCTTCACGCCGTTCTGGCGCGAAACGCCGCGGCCCTGGCATGCGGGCGTACTGTGGGATACCGACGATCGGGTCGTGGTGCCGCTGATCGAGCAGCTTCGCCTTCCCGGCGATATCGTCGTCGGCGACAACGAACCCTATGACGGCGCACTCAGGGGCGACACCATGTACCGGCACTGCATGATCCCGGGCATTCCGCACACCCTGCTCGAAGTGCGCCAGGACCTGATCGGCGACGAGCAAGGCATCGAGGACTGGGCACAAAGACTGGCGCCGATCTTCACGACGCTCAATGCAGACCCCACATTGCACGAGTACAAAATCTTTCCGTCGCGCACCGGCCCCTACCCCGCGTGAGCGTTCAGACAAAGGAGGTCACGATGACCGAACTTTCCAAGGAACAGCAGACCGAGCTCGAGGCTGCAGCCTTCCGTCGCCTCGTGTCACATCTGCGCGAGCGGACCGACGTTCAGAACATAGATCTGATGAACATGGCCGGCTTCTGCCGAAACTGCCTGTCCAACTGGTACAAGGACGCAGCCGACGAGGCAGGCCTTGCGCTCACGAAGGATGCATCCCGCGAGATCGTCTATGGCATGCCCTACGAGGACTGGAAAAATCTGCACCAGGGAGAATCCACAGGCGCTCAAAAAGCCGCATTCGAGGGCAACAAGCCGACCCATGGCTGACGCCCACGGACAAGGCCCGCGCATTTGGGCCTTGACCTTGCCGCCGCTTTTCGGCAGGTGACAGCCAATCAACACAGATCAAAATCAGGAGGCCCCGATGTCTGATGCTCATGGCGTCGCCCGCGACCAGCTCCGCGCATTTATCGAGCGTATCGAGCGACTGGAAGAAGAGAAGAAGACCATCGCCGACGACATCAAGGATGTCTATGGCGAGGCCAAGGGCATGGGCTACGATACCAAGATCATGAAAAAGGTCATCGCCCTTCGCAAGAAGGACGATCAGGAGCGGATGGAAGAGGACCTCATCCTCGATACCTATCTGGCCGCCCTCGGCATGATCGAAAGCCCGGCCGAACAGGACGCAGCTTAAACAATTTCGAAGACGACAAGGAACCCGCCGGCAACGGCGGGTTTTTTCATGAGCGCAAGCATCGCATCTTCCTCAGAGACACTCGGAATCGGTCATGGATTATGATGTCATCGTCGTCGGCGCCGGCTTTACCGGTCTGACTGCTGCAACGCAGCTGATGAAAGCGGGCGTGAACGTTGTTTTGCTCGAAGCCCAGGAGCGCGTCGGCGGACGCGTCGAGGCGCAGGTTTTTGAGGATGGCACGGCCGTCGATGCGGGCGGACAGTTCTTTTGCCGCGACATGCCGGAAGTGGTCTCATTGGCAAGAGAGTTCGGCAGGACCTTTGTGAAGACCTATGCCGAGGGCGACACCACATACCTTCCCGAAGTCCCCCGCGGGCGGGCAGAAGCGATCTGGAACGGCGTCGATGCACTGCGCGAGACGATGATCGCGACCGATCTTTCCGATCCGGCGCTGAGAAAGCTGACGGCTTACGACTGGGCGCAGAGACAGCCGGTCGAGGACGATATACGGCAGGGGTTTCTGCGCATGGTGACCGGCCTCTGGTGCCGCGCGCCGCAGGAGATTGCCTTCACCTATCTCGCGGCAAACGACAGACGCATCACCAACACCACGTCCGAACTCGAGTTGTTTCTCGCCGGCACGATGCATGCGCTGGCCGACGATCTGGCGGAAACACTCGGCGATCGGCTAAGGCTTGGCATGCCTGTCACTGAGCTTGCCATTTCCGGTGACGGCGTCACGGTGATGACCGGCACGGGAAAAATGACGGCCGCGCAGGTCGTGCTCGCCGTGCCGCCCATCATGGCGCGCCGCCTGTCCTACGCCCCAGCACTCCCGCCGCATCTGACAAGAGCACTGGATGCGTGGAGCCCTGGCATGGTCATCAAGCTCAACATCCGCTTTGAGCGACCCTTTTGGCGAGACCGGGATCTCAGCGGCATGACCATGTGGAATGATCCGCAAGGCCTGTTTGCCTGCGACGCCAGTCGCGACGGTTACGCCGGACTGATCGTCTTCGTTAGCGGACCTTTGGCGGCGACGTGGCACGACAAGCCCGCCCGTGAGCTTGAAACGTTCGTAATTGAGAAACTGGCGGAGGCGTTGGGCGACGAGGCCAGACACAGTCTGGACATTCGCATGCGTGACTGGGTCGACGACCGCTGGAGCGACGGCGCCTATAGTGACGTGATCACCAGTCTCGACGCTACCGACGCGGAAGCGACCCTGACAACCGGCATGCCGCCGGTACATTTCGCATCGTCGGAACTGTCGCCGTCTTTCCCGGGCTACGTCGAGGGGGCAATCGTCGCCGGCAAACAGGTGGCGGCCAAAGTCCTGAAACTCAGTCCTGGCCGCTGAACCGGTTGGGATCGATGGCGACGGCAGCACTCACAGGCTTGAAGCCGCTGCTGGTGTAACCGGCCGAATAATCACGATCGAGCGTCCGGCTGACCACGCGAGGCGCCTTCATCGAAACCGGGTTCTGACCTTCGGCGCGATTGTTGTTCACCGCCCATTTCGCCACCATGTCACCGGTCAAGCCGTTCTTGCCAGCTTTGGCCTGCCCCTGTGCAGTCGCAGGCTTGCCAGCGCGGCCGCTCTTGGCGGTGCCGTAGCTCGGCATGGTACCCAGCGACGCCGTTGCAGGACGCGGCGCGTCAAACCCGTCGCCGAACTGCATCTGCTTGGTGGACGGCTGAATCACCTTGGGCGAAAGAGCCGCCATCTGGCGCTGCGCAGGCGCGGCCATCGGCACCGGTGCCGACACGGCGACCGCCTGGGCTGGCGCTCTTGCTGGCGCCGCCTGCGGTGCCGGAACAACCGGCGCTTCGACGCTTCGCGACAGCGCTGCCACCAGTTCCGGCGTGAGGCTCTGCTGATCGCTCTGCGGGCGCGATGCAACGAGCGGCGCTGCTGGAGCACCCGGGCGGTGGATCGGAACTGGCACGGAGCCAAGGTTTTCGAATGGCGCCGGCTCTATCGAGGCAGTCAAGACGCTGGTTTCCGCATCACCCTTCAGCCCGCGAGGGCCAAGGAGGGTCGGAACCGGAATGGCGTAACCGGACAGATCGGCGAAATTTTCAGCCCGCTGCACATCGGCTGCAGCAGCCGTCTGCATGGCAAGCGCGTCCTGCGCCGCATTGCGGGTCGGCTGATAGAGCGCCGTGGCAAGCCCACCCGGACCCGCGGTGCTGGAATCGGAACGGAAGGCCGGCCGTGACAGCGGCACAGGCGCTGCAATCGCCGGCTCGACCGGCTCAGCAGCAGCAACGAGTGTCGGTGCAGTCGGCGTCGGGGCAGTCGGCGTCGGCGCAACCCGTGCAGTCGCGACCGGTGCCTCTTCGCCATCGTCGGCAGCCGGCGCGGAGCGCGGTGCTCCACGGCTGGCGACCATTGGTGCCTTCATGTCTTCGTTGTCTTCGACCTCGTCGGCACCACCGCCGCCAAACAGTGCGGCAAGGAACCCGCGACGCTTGGGTGCTTCGCCGCGGATCGAGCCGCCGGCTGTGCTGGCAATCGCAATCGAATCAGAACCAACGCGCTTCTTGTAATCGGCGAGAGCGACCTCGTAGCCCGGCAACGGATTGCCGTCAGCCGGAAGATGCAGCGTGTTGCCCTTCGGGAAGATCTGAACCAGTTCCTTGCGGGTCATGCGCGGCCAGGCACGAACGCCGCCAACATCGAGATGCACGAAAGGGGAACCGGAAGTCGGGTAGAAGCCGACGCCGCCCACCTGCATCTGCATGGCGAGCGCCCGCAGGGTCGAGAGCTTCACGCCCGGAATGTAAAAGTCCATCGCCTTGCCGAGCATGTGCTGGCTGTTCTTCGCGACGCCCGTCTTGCGCGAGCGACCGCGCAGCATGCCGTTTGTGGTCGGCGAACGGAAAGCGGAGACGATGTGGATGGAATCGGTGGCGCCGGAGCGCTGGTAGACTTCCCAAACCAGGTCGAACAGGCGCGGATCCATCTTCGTCGGCTGGTTCTGGCGCCAGTCGCGGAGGAACTGGTTGAGCTGTGCCAGACCGCGCGGATCGAATCGGCCATTGCGCTTGTAGGTGATGGTGGCCTTCTCGCCGGTGTGGACGAAATAGAGCTTCAGGCTGCGGGTATCGCCAGCGGCCTCTGCCTCGTGCACCGAAGCTGGAAGAATCGTAAATGCGATTGCAGCAAGGGTCGACGCCACGACGAAACGCTTGGCGATCCGCTTGAAGATCGACGATCTGATCCCTGCAAGACGACCAGATCCGGCGCCAACGCGCGCCGCACGGTCATCGTCAGAGCGCACACCCGAAGGCGTTTTCTGAACTTTGAAATACGGCAAAGCGTTCCCCGTCCTGTCGACAACTACCCTCGTCGTCTCATCTGACTGCTAAATGCGGTGACAGCATGGCAAATGTGTCACACAAGCACAAGCACCTCTCGTATAGTCAATGAATTGCTAATGAGAGATTGACAAGGTTAGGGGAAGAGGCTTGCGCGAAGATTATCGTCATTAAAATCCCGATTTCGCGCCGATTCAGGCCGCTTCCTTCAGCGGATCGTCGGGATCGATGCCATAATCCTTGAGTTTTCTGTAGAGAGTCGAGCGCCCGATGCCGAGTTTGCGTGCCACCTGGCTCATCTGTCCGCGATAAAATTTCAGTGCAAAACGGATCAGCTCTTCTTCCACGTCGGCCAGTTTACGCACTTCGCCGGTGTCGTCCGTGCTGACGATGACGTTGTCGGAAGCCGGATAGGCGGCCGCCAGCAGCGCGCGCGGATCGGGCCGCATCGGCTGGGTATGCATGGCGGACCGTACCGGAATCGGGAAGCCACCATCGACAACGGCCTCGTGCCGCAGACGCGGACGCGGATCCATCTCGAGCGATGAAGGCTGCACAGCGGCACCGGTCGCGGCCAGTTCTTCCGTGCGGAATTCCGGCAGCTGAGCTGCAATCTGCGGGAAATCTTCGTCCGTCAGCTTGTCGCCCTGGGTCAGAACCACGGCGCGGAAGATCGCGTTTTCCAGCTGGCGGATATTGCCCGGCCAGTCGTAGGCGGTCAGAAGTGCCATCGCGCTGGCGCTGATACCGACACTGCGTTCGAGCTTCTGTTCCACCGAAAAGCGCTCGGCGAAAACCCGGACCAGATGCGGAATGTCTTCCTTGCGGCGACGCAGCGCCGGGATGGTGATGGGGAAGACGTTGAGACGGTAATAGAGGTCCTCGCGGAACCGCCCTGCCCGGACTTCCTCGATCAGGTCCTTGTTGGTCGCCGAAATCAGCCGCACGTTGACCTTCTGGACCTTGCCGGCCCCGACAGTCTCGATTTCGCCCTGCTGCACGGCGCGCAGAAGCTTCACCTGAACTTCGAGCGGAAGATCACCGATCTCGTCCAGGAACAGCGTGCCGCCATCAGCCTCGACGAACTTGCCGGTATGACGCTCGGAGGCGCCGGTAAACGCGCCCTTCTCGTGACCGAACAGGATGCTCTCGACAAGATTGTGCGGGATGGCACCGCAGTTGACAGTGATGAACGGCTTGCCCGCACGGTCGCTCGCGGACTGGATTGCGCGGGCCACCATTTCCTTGCCGACGCCCGATTCGCCTTCGAGCACCACCGGAATGTTGGAATGCGCGGCGCGCTGGGCCAGATCGATGACGCGCAGCATGTCCGGGCTTGCCGAAACGATATCGTTGAAACCGACGATGCCGGCGCGACGTCGACCGGTGCGCGACTTGGTTTCCTTCTGGCCAACCTTCAAGGCATTGCCGATCGACGCACCGATCCGCTCCGGTGACACCGGTTTGACGACGAAATCGAAGGCACCGGCGCGCATGGCTTCCACCACCGTTTCGATGCCGCCCTGGCCGGTCTGCACGATGACGGGCGTATCGATGCCCATGCTGCGGATGGTTGAAAGAAAGCTCAGCCCGTCCATTTCCGGCATCATCAGGTCAAGCACGATGACATTGACCGGTCCGCTGAGGTTCTGGAGAAAGTCGAGAGCAACGAGGCCGTTCTCGGCGAGATGGGCGACATGTCCGAACCGTTCGACGGCATTCTTCAAGAGGCGGCGCTGGATCGGATCGTCATCTACGACTAGGACATGGGCAATCATGCTCGGCTCCTGCAACGTTCATCGTGCACCCTTGATGGGCTCTTATGCTGCAAGTTGTGTCAGAGAGGCTTGAACATCCCCTTTTGAGAAAAGCTTGCATTTTAACGGCCGAGGGGGAAAACAGTCGGTTCTGGCACAGGATCGCCGTCGACAGGAGAAAACCGTGAGAAATTTCCGTAACTGGCACACCATGACCGCCTCTCCTGCTTTTTCCGGCGCGTCCCCCGCTGCTTCGCCCGCCGACCCCGCGCTCGGTGTCCTGCCAGTCTGGAAATTGTCCGATCTCTACGCTGCCAAGGATGCCCCGGAATTTGTGGCCGATCTGGAAAAAGCGCGCACGCTGTCGCTGGCTTTCGAGGAAAAGTGGAAAGGCAAGCTTGCAGACGCTGCCGCAAAGACCGGTGCCGGCGGACTTGGCGAGGCCTTGTCGGAATATGACGCGCTCGACGACCTCCTCGGCAAGATCGGCTCGTTCGCCGGCCTCACCTATTTTTCAGACACGTCCAACCCGGCAAACGGCAAGTTCTACGGCGACATCCAGACAAAGCTGACGGATCTCTCCTCGCATCTCCTGTTTTTCGCGCTGGAACTGAACCGGATCGACGATGCGGTCATCAATGCGGCGATGGACCGCGATCCAACAACCGGCCATTTCCGCCCCTGGCTGGTGGACTTGAGAATGGACAAGCCCTTCCAGCTGGACGACAAGCTGGAACAGCTCTTTCTCGAGAAGTCGATGACGTCGGCCGCAGCCTTCAACCGCCTGTTCGACGAGACCATGTCGGAGCTGCGCTTCGAGGTGGACGGCGAAAAACAACCGCTCGAAATCACGCTCAACATGCTGGTAGAGCCCGAGCCGGAAACCCGCGCCAAGGCGGCCGTAGCACTGTCAAAAACCTTTGGCGAGAACCTGCGCGTCTTCACGCTGATCACCAACACGCTCGCCAAGGACAAGGAAATTTCCGACCGCTGGCGCGGCTTTGAGGATATCGCCGACAGCCGTCACCTGGCGAACCGTGTCGAACGCGAGGTCGTCGACGCGCTCTCGGAAGCTGTCACGCAGGCCTATCCGCGCCTGTCGCACCGCTATTACGCGATGAAGGCGAAATGGCTCGGCGTCGACCAGCTGAACTACTGGGACCGCAATGCGCCACTGCCGGAAACGCCGAAAGGCCTGATTTCATGGCCGGAAGCAAAGGACACCGTCCTGTCCGCCTACGGCGCCTTCTCGCCGGAGATGGCCGCCATCGCCGGCCGCTTCTTCGACGAGGAATGGATCGACGCGCCGGCACGGCCCGGCAAGGCACCGGGCGCGTTCGCGCATCCGGTCGTGCCGTCTGCGCACCCTTACGTTCTCGTCAACTATATGGGTAAGCCGCGCGACGTGATGACGCTTGCCCATGAGCTTGGCCACGGCGTGCATCAGGTTCTCGCCGGCGGCCAGGGCGCGCTGATGTGCCAGACACCGCTGACGCTTGCCGAAACCGCCTCCGTGTTCGGCGAGATGCTGACGTTCCGGGCACTCTTGGAAAAGACCAGGGACAAGCGCGAACGCAAGGCGATGCTCGCCCAGAAGGTGGAGGATATGATCAATACGGTCGTCCGCCAGATCGCCTTCTACCAGTTCGAGCGCAAGATCCACACGGCCCGCAAGCAGGGCGAACTGACGTCGGAGCAGATCGGCGAACTGTGGCTGTCCGTCCAGAACGAGAGCCTCGGCCCGGCAATCCGGATCTCGGAAGGCTACGAGACGTGGTGGACCTATATCCCCCACTTCATCCATTCGCCTTTCTACGTCTATGCCTATGCCTTCGGCGACTGCCTGGTGAACTCGCTCTACGCGGTCTACCAGAACGCCGCCCCCGGCTTCCAGGACAAGTATTTCGACCTTCTGAAGGCAGGCGGCACCAAGCATCATTCGGAATTGCTCAAGCCATTCGGCCTAGATGCCACCGATCCGTCCTTCTGGTCGAAGGGCCTGTCGATGATCGAAGGTCTGATCGACGAGTTGGAAGCTTTGGACAAGGCTGTCTGATCAACGGACGGTCAAACGCAGGTCGGAGGGGTTGCGATGTCTGTGAAGGCCAAGGGTCGCGGTGCAAAACCGGTGGATCTTTCGCTGATCGAAACCATGCGCTGGGAGCCGGGTTCCGGTTTTACCCGGATCGACCAGCATTTGCGTCGGCTGAACCGTTCGGCCGATGCCCTGGGCTTTCGCCCGGCCCCGCCAGACCTGATGAAACAGCTCCAGGCCTCGGTCGAAGGAGAGACGCCGCTTCGCGTGCGGCTGGAAATGACGTTCCGCGGCAAGGTCGAGATCGTCGCCACGCCGTTCGCGCCCGTTGCCAAGGATGCGATCTGGCGGATCGGGATCGCGCAGACGCGCCTGCCCTCGGATGATCCGATGTATCGCCACAAGACATCGCGCCGCGAAGTCTATGACGCCGCCCGCGCCGAATTCCCTGAAGACGTGGACGAGGTGATCCTGCTCAACGAACGCGCAGAGGTCTGCGAAGGCACGCGCACCAATCTCTTCGTGGAGCAGGCCGACGGCACGCTGACGACACCGCCGATCTCATCCGGTCTGCTTGCGGGGATCCTGCGCGGCGATCTGATCCGCGAGGGCCGCGCCAAGTCTGGCCTTGTGAAACAGACCGACCTTGCCGGGAAACGCCTCTTCGTCGGCAATTCCCTGCGCGGCCTGATCCGGGCCGAACTGGTCTGACGCGAAGCCCCTACTGTTCCCGGTAGAGCACCATCCCCGCATGATGCAGCACGCCGTCGATGAAGTCGCCATCGGCGGTGAACCCGGTATCGTCCCAATAATCGATGTGATCGCCGGTGACGAGATACCGGCCCTGATACGCGCTTTTGCGAGAGCCGCGTACTTCATCATAGCGGTTATCTTGCTGCAGCTCGTGGCGGATATGTCCGTCTGCCGTTACCCACATTCCGACGTAGGGATGACTCGCGGGTTGGATCTTGTTGTCCATGATGTCCTCTGCATGGGAAGGAAGCGCCGCGCCGAAAGACGCGGCGGCAACAAGGAGGAGATGGCGGCGGTTCATGGCAGCCGTACCCTTCACTGCGCCCGCGTCGGGCGAACGACAATCTCGTTCACATCGACATCGTCGGGCTGCTCGATCGCGAAGCGCACGGCGCGACCGATCGCATCCGGCTTCAGGGCAATGGCGCGGTAGGTCTTCATGGCCTCGGCAGCCACGGCATCGGTGATGGTATCGGCAAGCTCGCTTTCCACCACACCCGGATGGATGCAGGTGACGCGCAGGTTGTCATGCTCCTGCCGCAAGCCGTCGGAAATCGCCCGCACCGCATATTTGGTGGCGCAATAGACCGCAGCCGTGGGTGAAACACTGAGAGCGCCGACCGATGCGATATTGATGATCTGGCCTGAGCCCTGCGCCGTCATCAGAGGCAGCACGGCAGCTATGCCGTAGAGCACGCCCTTGATATTCACGTCGATCATCCGGTCCCACTCGTCGACCTTGAGCGAAGACATCAGCGATAGCGGCATGACGCCCGCATTGTTGACGATCACGTCGACCCGGCCGAATTCCGCCACCGCCGCCTGCGCAAATGCCGCGACATCGGCGCGATCGGTGACGTCAAGCCTGCGGATCGCGACCTTGGCGCCCAAGTCCCGGAGTTCCCGGGCGAGCTCCTCCAGCCGGTCGGTGCGGCGGGCGCCCAGCATCAGTGCCGCCCCGGCTTTTGCCAGTTCGCGGGCGATACCTGAACCGATCCCGCTCGATGCGCCGGTGATGAGAACAACCTTGTCCATGTGATTAGCTCCTTCGCTCTCCGCTTGCCTGCGGATTGCAAGGACCCTATTCCTCCTCCATTGTCGCGATAAGCCGCCCAGCTGTTTCCACAGTGGCAAGGAATTCTAACCAATGCTGACGGATTACAATGCGCTCGCGGTCTTCACGCTGGTTGCAGAAGAAAAAAGCTTTCGTGCCGCCGCCGACCGCCTCGGCGTCACCCGCTCGGCCGTCAGCCAGACGATCCGCCGGCTGGAAGAGACGCTCGGCATCGCGCTCGTTGCACGCACCACCCGCAGCGTTGCCCTGACGGAGGCGGGCGAGCGGCTCTATTCCGAGGTTGCGCCAGCGCTGTCGGAGATGCGCGGCGCCACCGAGGCGGCAGCAAACCTGCACGGACGTCCGCGCGGCCGCCTGAACCTTGCGGTCTCCTCGATTGCCGAGAGCTTTCTATCCGGCCCCGTGCTCGCGTCCTTCGCCGAGGAACATCCGGAGGTGACATTGCATATCACTGTGACCGACGAAGAATTCGATATCGTTGCGGAGGGCTATGATGCGGGCGTGAGGCTCGGCGAAGTCATCGCACAGGACATGATCGCCGTGCCGGTTTCCGGAAACCAGCGCCAGATCGCCGTCGCCTCGCCGGGCTACCTCAAAGGCTACGGCACCCCGGCTCACCCACGCGAACTTGGCGTTCACCGTTGCATCGGGTGGCGGGCCTCCGTCCATCAGGCGCCCTATCGCTGGGAGTTTTCGCAAGACGGCAAGGAATTCTCGGTCGCCGTTTCTGACACCATCACCACGACCGACATGGCGCTGATGGTTCGCCTGGCCATTGCCGGCGCGGGCATCAGCTTCGGCATGGAAGAGAGCTTCCGCCCGGCGATCGCCACGGGCGAGCTGGTGCCGGTGCTCGAAGAATTCAGCCCGTGGTTTCCGGGCTTCTATCTCTACTATCCGAGCAGGCGGAACATGGCACCAAAACTACGCGCTCTGGTGGATCACCTGCAAAGGACCAGATGAGTGATGTCAGGCAGGCGACCGGGCGACAGCCACCGCCATGGTGCACCCAAGCGCCAGCACCAACCAGAACACGACCCACAATCCCCACGCCGGAAAAGCACGTCCCATCGACACATTGCCGCGACGGATCCTGCTAAGCTTCGACGGCACCACGATCGCCCCGATGCCCCCGCGCCCTGACCTATTCGGCGACAAACGCAAACCGAATTTCAACATGACATTCCCCTGGTCGTTCCCAGCAGATTTTAGGGTGCGCGAAAACGGTTCCAAGGGACAGGTGCTAGATTTAGCATTATCCACGCAAAACGGACCAACCGAGCGGAAACCACATTTTGGGCGGCCGGCGCGCCGGTCGGGCGAAAACAACCTCGGGACCGTTATTCCAGCGTACGCCTCAAACGCGACCCCTTTATTGTGACGAAATTTTGTGATCTAGGCCGGGCATCAGATGCATGTCACACGGGTCCGTTACGCCTGCAAAACGCAGGCTGCGGCGGTGGAAGAGCAGTCGACCCATAGGGAGAATACGATGAAAGACGAGACCTATCCGGTATATGGCGAAATCACCGGTCCGATCGTGATGATCGGTTTCGGATCGATCGGCCGCGGCACGCTGCCGTTGATCGAACGCCATTTCAAGTTCGACAAGAGCCGGATGGTGGTTATCGACCCGCGCGAAGAGCCCTCCGACATGGAGATCCTTAAGAAGCACGGCATCCGTCACATCAAGGACCATGTCACCAAGGAAAACTACAAGGAGCTGCTGAAGCCGCTTCTGACCGAAGGCGAAGGCCAGGGCTTCTGCGTCAACCTGTCGGTCGACACGGGCTCGCTCGATCTGATGAAGATGTGCCGCAAGCTTGACGTCCTTTATATCGACACCGTCGTCGAACCCTGGCTCGGCTTCTATTTCGACAAGAGCATGAAGAACTCCGAGCGCACCAACTATGCGCTGCGCGAGACCGTGCGCCACGAGAAGAAGAAGAACCCGGGCGGCACCACGGCCGTTTCCACCTGCGGCGCAAACCCGGGCATGGTTTCCTGGTTCGTCAAGCAGGCGCTGGTGAACCTTGCCAACGACACCGGCCTCAAATTCGACGAGCCGGACCAGCACGACCGCGAAGGCTGGGCTAAGCTGATGAAGAAGCTGGGCGTCAAGGGCGTTCACATTGCCGAGCGCGACACCCAGCGCACCAAGAACCCCAAGCCGCTCAACGTGTTCTGGAACACCTGGTCGGTCGAAGGCTTCATCTCGGAAGGTCTGCAGCCGGCCGAACTCGGTTGGGGCACCCACGAAAACTGGATGCCGAAGAACGCCAAGAAGCACAAGAAGGGCTGCCAGGCCGCGATCTATCTCGAACAGCCGGGCGCCAACACCCGCGTTCGCACCTGGTGCCCGACGCCGGGTCCGCAATACGGTTTCCTCGTCACCCACAACGAGTCGATCTCGATCGCCGACTATTTCACCGTCGAAAAGGACGGCGAAGTCGTCTACCGTCCGACCTGCCACTATGCCTACCACCCGGCCAATGACGCGGTTCTGTCGCTGCACGAAATGTTCGGCAATGGCGGCACTCAGCAGCCCGTCCTGCACGTGCTCGACGAGCATGAACTGGAAGACGGTGTCGATGAACTCGGTGTGCTGCTCTACGGTCACGAGAAGAATGCCTACTGGTTCGGCTCGCGCCTGTCGCTGGAAGAAACCCGCCGCATCGCGCCTTACCAGAACGCAACCGGTCTGCAGGTAACTTCGGCGGTTCTCGCCGGCATGGTCTGGGCGCTCGAAAACCCGAAGGCCGGCATCGTCGAAGCCGACGAGGTGGATTACAAGCGCTGCCTCGAAGTGCAGATGCCGTATCTCGGCCCGGTCGAAGGTCACTACACCGACTGGACCCCGCTCGAAGGTCGCCCGGGTCTGTTCCCGGAAGACATCGACGAAAAGGACGCCTGGCAGTTCAAGAACATCCTGGTTCGCTAGGAATCAATGAGGGGGCTCGCGTCAGCCGCGGACCCCACCCCCCTCTCCCGCTTGCGCGGCGCGGAACGCCGCCTCGATCGCACCTTGCGGCGGCAACTTGCGGCCTCTTCCAGGCCATGACGGGAAGAACCGGCTGGAGCGTATAAAAGCCACACCCGCGCCCGTTCTTCACAAAGCGAAAACTCCTGCCTTTCCCCAGTCTTCCCAATCCGCAGTCTTGCTTTACATAGGCTCCAGAAGGCATGGTTGCAGACCACAAGCCGGACCGAATCGCGGGAGACAGATCATGAACTTCAAAACGGGCCTCGTGCTCATTGCGGCAGCCAGCCTCACGGCCTGCGTCTCTTCTCCGCCGCCACGCATGGTATCAGCACCAGTGCAGCCGCAGGGCGTCGAGGGCGCATGGGTCGATCCGAACGGTATCGTCTCCACCTTCCAGGCGGGCACGTTCAACACCCGTGCAAGCGACAGCAACGCGCTTCTCGCCTCCGGCACCTATAACAAGCTCTCGCCGACGCTGGTCGAGATCAACATGACCTCGCTGGTGCGCAAGACGCAGTCGCGCGTCAACTGCTCGTTGGTCACCCAGAGCCAGCTGAACTGCACGCAGGATAGCGGCGCGCAGTTTTCGCTCGCCCGCCGCAGCTGATCGCCCAGCTTCACAGTCATTCCAGAGTTAGGGAGGGCCTCGCTTGATGCGGGGCCTTTCGCGTTGTGCGCGAGGGCGAATAGCTCTGGCCCTGTCACATTTACCTTGAAACCAGTTTTGCTTGGTGAAAACATGCGCTGCACAACGATCGTCACCATGGCGTGATACAAAAATCGGGAACATGCACGCCCACACGCGCGCAATCATAAAAGGAGAGAGATGATGATGAGAACTATCGGATTGGGGATCGTGACCGCATCGGTCATTGCCCTCTCGAGCGGCGTCGCAATGGCCGACTTCGAACTCAACATTCTCCACATCAACGACCTGCATTCCCGTATCGAGCCGATCAACAAATACGATTCCACCTGCACGCCGGCCGAGACCGAAAAGAACGAATGCTTCGGCGGCATTGCGCGCGTGAAGTCGGCCATCGACGCCCGCCGCAGCGAATTGCAGGGCAAGAACGTTCTCGTTCTAGATGCCGGCGACCAGTTCCAGGGATCGCTGTTTTACAGCACCTACAAGAGCGCGCCCGTTGCCGAATTCATGAACGGCATCGGCTTCGATGCGATGGCGATCGGCAACCACGAGTTCGACGACGGCCCGCAGGAACTGCTGAAGTTCATTACCGCGCTGAAGTTTCCGATCATTTCCGGCAATACCATCGCCAAGGCTGGAACACCGCTGGCCGACAAGTACAAGGGTTACGTGATCAAGGATTTCGGCGGCCAGCGTGTTGCCATCGTCTCCGTTCTCGCGAAAGATACGAGCGAGACCTCTTCGCCTGGTCCCGACATCACCTTCGAGGACGAGATCACCTATGTGAAGAATGCCGTAGCGGACCTTCAGTCGCAGGGCATCAACAAGATCGTGCTCCTCTCCCATGTCGGCTACGTCAAGGACAAGGAAATCGCGGCAGCCGTTGCCGGCATCGACGTGATCGTCGGCGGCCACAGCCATACCTACCTGTCCAGCACCGACCCCAAGGCCTCCGGCCCCTACCCGACCATCGTCAAAAGCCCGGCTGGCGTCGATATTCCGATCGTGACGTCCTACGCCTACTCCAAATATCTCGGTGATCTCTCGGTCGTTTTCGATGACAACGGCGTCGTGAGGTCTTCCGCGGGGGCACCGAAGCTGCTCGATTCCAGCGTTCCGCAGGACGCGGCGTTTGTCGCCAAGGTCAAGGAACTCGGCGGCCCGCTCGAAGAGATCAAGAAGAAGGTCGTCGGCTCGACCGAAGGCGTCATCGATGGCGATCGCCTCAACTGCCGCGCCAAGGAATGCACGATGGGCAACCTGCTTGCCGATGCACAGCTTGACCGCGTCAAGGATCAGGGCATCACGCTTTCCATCCAGAACGGCGGCGGCCTGCGTGCCTCGATCGATTCCGGCGAAGTGACGATGGGCGAAATCCTGACCGTCCTGCCGTTCCAGAACACGATCGCAACCTTCCAGCTGAAAGGCTCGGATGTCGTCACCGCCCTCGAAAACGGCGTCAGCCAGATCGACGACGGCGCCGGTCGCTTCCCGCAGGTAGCGGGCATGAAGTTCTCCTTCGACCGGTCGAAGTCGAGCGGTAGCCGCATCAGCGACGTTCAGGTCAAGGAAGGCGAGGCCTTCGTTCCGATCGACCCGAACAAGACATACGGAGTCGTTACCAACAACTACGTCCGCACCGGCGGCGACGGCTACAAGATCTTCAACACCGCAGCCGTCAACGCCTACGATTTCGGACCCAATCTCGAAAACGCCGTTGCCGACTACATCTCGGCCAACAGCCCCTACAAGCCCTATACCGACGGCCGCATCACCGACCTGACACCGGCAGACTACAAGCCGTTACCGAAGGCCGCTGCTGCCCCGGCACCTGCCCCTGCTGCAACGCCTGCGCCTGCGCCTGCTGCAACGCCCGCTCCGGCTGCTCCGGCACCCGCAACGACCGCCCAGGCTCCTGCCCCAGCGGCTACGCCCGCGCCGGCTGCACCAGCACCGGTAGCACCGGCTCCTGCCGCCCCTGCTCCGGTCACGCCAGCCCCTACGGCCACGGCTCCAGCCGCACCGGCAACACCGGCTCCGACAGCCACTGCACCGGCCACGACGGCGCCTGCCACCCCTGCACCGGCCACGACGGCGTCCCCGGCTCCTGCCGGCCCGAGCAAGTACACCGTTATGCGGGGCGACTCGCTGTGGAAGATCGCTGAGAGCACCTACGGCGACGGCGAAAAGTGGACGGAAATCTCCAAGGCCAACAGTCTCCGCAATCCTGATGTCATCCGCATCGGCACGGAGCTGGAACTGCCGGCGAGATAAAATCGAAAGCGGGACAATTTGTCCTGATACAACCGACGGCTCGGGGCTTCCCCGGGCCGTTGATTGTTTCTAAATAGAGACCAGAAAATCCTCCGGCCGCATCCTGCGGTCGAACCCGATCGGAAGTGACCGCATGAACCCCGTGCCCTCCCATCTGCCCACAGGTCATCCGAAGGTTACCTTCGGCAAAGTTGGCGTCCTGCTCGTCAATCTCGGTACGCCCGACGGCACGGACTACTGGTCGATGCGGCGCTATCTCGCCGAATTCCTGTCCGACAAGCGCGTCATCGAATGGTCGCGGCTTTTCTGGTTTCCAATCCTTTACGGCATCGTCCTCAACAAGCGCCCGCAGAAGGTCGGCAAGGCCTATGAAGAGATCTGGAACAAGGATCTCGACGAGAGCTATCTGCGCACCTACACCCGCAGCCAGGGTGAGAAAATGGCCGAGCGTCTGGCCGATCTGCCAAACGTCGTGGTCGACTGGGGCATGCGCTACGGCAAGCCGTCGATTGCCGAGCGCATGGATGCGCTGAAGGCACAGGGCTGCGATCGGATCCTGCTGTTTCCGCTTTACCCGCAATACGCGGCTGCAACGACGGCAACCGTCAACGACAAGGCGTTCGAGTATCTGATGAAGCAGCGCTGGCAGCCGGCTCTGCGCACGGTGCCGACCTATCACGACGATCCCGCCTATATCGTCGCGCTTGCCAATTCCGTTCGCCAGACGCTGTCGACGCTCGAGTGGGAACCGCAACTGCTGATCACCTCGTTCCACGGCATTCCGCAGTCCTATTTCAAGGCCGGCGATCCCTATCACTGTTTCTGCTACAAGACCGCGCGGTTGCTGCGCGAAGAACTCGGCTATACCGACAAGCAGTTGCGCCTGACCTTCCAGTCGCGCTTCGGGCCCGAGGAATGGCTGCAGCCCTATACCGACAAGACGATGGAAACGCTTGCCGCCGAAGGCATCAAGCGCGTCGCCATCATGAACCCCGGCTTCGTCTCCGACTGCCTGGAAACGCTTGAGGAAATTGCCGGCGAGGCAGGCGAGATCTTCATGCATCATGGTGGCGAGAAATTCGTCCATATCCCCTGCCTCAACGACAGCGTCGACGGCATCAATGTGCTTGAGGCAGTGGTTCGTCGCGAGTTGCAGGGCTGGGTCTGAGCTTTAGGGAGATCGCGATGAAGCGAGCCATCGTTACCGGCGGTGCCGGCCTGATCGGAAGCAGCATCTGCGCTGAACTGGCCGCACACGGTTTCGAGGTCGCTTCGTTCGATTTCATTGAAACGGCTGACGTCCCGAAGGGCGTCCAGCCCGTTCTCTGCGATGTCTCCGACGAAGCCTCGGTCGAGTCAGCCTTTGCGCTGCTTGGCTGGGACAGTCTCGACCTGCTCGTCAACAATGCCGGCATCGCCAGCCCGAACCACGGCCCGATTGCGGAGCTGTCGCTGGCCGACTGGCGCCGCGTGACCGACAGCCATCTGACCGGCGCCTTCCTGATGACCCGTGCGGCGGTTCCGCTGATGTCATCAGGCGGATCCATCGTGAACATGGTGTCGACACGCGCCTTCATGTCGGAACCGGATACGGAAGCCTACGCCGCCTCAAAGGGCGCATTGGTCGCGTTCACCCATGCGCTTGCCATCAGCCTAGGCCCGAACATCCGGGTCAATGCCATCGCGCCGGGCTGGATCACCAATGAGACGGAGCTGAGCGAGGAAGACCACGCACAGCACCCGGTTGGCCGCGTCGGTCGGCCGAAGGACATTGCCGACGCCGTTCTCTATCTGACGGGTGCCGGTTTCATGACCGGTCAGGTCCTGACGCTCGACGGCGGCATGACCAAGAAGATGATCTACGCCGAATAGCGCCTACCGCACCTCGTCGGCGCGAAACCCGTCCGTTGCAGACTTCCAGAAATCGGCATCCTCATACTCGGTCGGATCCGCGACCCCGGCGAGATGGAACGCCTCGCGCCGCTCGACACAGGTGCCGCAGCGGCCGCAATGCTTTTCGCCACCCTTGTAGCAGGACCATGTGTCGCCAAACGGCGTCGAGTGCTTCGCGCCATCGGTGACGATATCGGCCTTCGATCCGTTCACATAGGGCGCCAGCAGCCGCACCGAGGCGTATCCGTCGAGCGCATGATCCTGCATTGTCTGAAACGCGTCGATAAAGCCGGGTCGGCAATCGGGATAGATGAAATGGTCGCCGCCATGGACGGCGATCGCCACCGCATCCGCGCTCTGGGCCGCCGCCACGCCGAACGCGACCGCAAGCATGATCGCGTTGCGGTTCGGCACGACGGTGACGCGCATGGTTTCCTCAGCGTAATGGCCGTCAGGAACATCGAGATCGTCCGTCAGCGCCGATCCGGTCAGCTGGGCACCGATCGAGCGCATATCGATGATCTGATGGGGCACGCCCAGCCGCAGCGCGCAAGCCGCGGCGTAGTCGAGTTCCTTCCGGTGTCGCTGGCCGTAATCGAACGAGACGAGCCCGATCAACGCCTGCTCGGCAGCGATCTTGTGGGCCAGAGAAACGGAATCCAATCCGCCGGAGCAGACAACGATGGTCTTCATGGTTTGGTCCTTGTTTTGTCGGGGTAGGCTGCGACCCGTGTGTCCTGCGCTTTTTAGTGTAAGAACATGCACTTGTGAACACGTTCCCGCACCTCTAGGGTTGTCTGGTATGAAACGAACGCAATTTATTGGGCAGGAGGACTCTTCATGAGCCTGGACGGTTTCGACTATTTTGTCATCGGTATCGTAATCCTCGCGATACTCCTGCTCTTTGCCCTCGTGAAGACCGTGCCGCAGGGCTATAACTACACCGTCGAGCGATTTGGCCGTTACACGCGCACGCTGGAGCCGGGCCTCAATATCCTGACGCCGTTCATTGAGCGCATCGGTGCGCGGATGAACGTCATGGAACAGGTGCTTGATATTCCTACCCAGGAAGTCATCACCAGGGACAATGCCAGCGTTTCGGCCGATGCCGTCGCCTTCTATCAGGTGCTCAACGCCGCGCAGGCCGCCTACCAGATCACCAATCTCCAGCTCGCCATCCAGAACCTCACGATGACCAATATTCGCTCGGTCATGGGTTCGATGGACCTCGACGAGCTGTTGTCCAACCGCGAAGTCATCAACGAACGGCTGCTGCGCGTCGTCGACCAGGCGGTTCATCCCTGGGGCATCAAGGTCACCCGCGTCGAGATCAAGGACATCCAGCCGCCGGCAGACCTCGTGCAATCGATGGGCCGCCAGATGAAGGCGGAGCGCGAGAAGCGCGCCCAGATCCTCGAGGCCGAAGGCTCACGCAACGCGCAGATCCTGCGGGCCGAGGGCGCGAAACAGGCAGCTGTGCTGCAGGCCGAAGGCGAACGCGAAGCCGCGTTCCGCGATGCCGAGGCGCGCGAGCGACTGGCAGAAGCCGAAGCGCGCGCGACGCAGGTCGTCTCCGAAGCAATCGCCTCCGGCAACGTGCAGGCGATCAACTACTTCGTGGCGCAGAAATATACGGAAGCTCTAGTCGAGATCGGCAAGGCGAACAATTCCAAGATCGTGCTGATGCCGCTTGAAGCCTCGTCGCTGATCGGTTCGCTCGGCGGCATCGGCGCCATCGCCAAGGAAGTCTTCGGAAATGGCGACGGCCCTGCCCCGGCAGCGCCCCGCACGCAACCCGGCCAGCCTTCGCGCACCACCCGCAGCACGCCGAGCGTGACCGCTGTCATCCCGCCCTATACGCCCTCCTCCGACAAATGAGGCTGCAATGATCATCGATCTGGTACGCAGCCTCGGCTCGTGGAGCTGGTGGCTCCTCGGCCTTGTCCTGCTCGCAGCAGAACTGGCCGTTCCCGGTGCCTTCCTGATCTGGATCGGGCTTGCCGCCATCATCGTCGGCGCGCTGTCTCTGGCACTCTGGGATACCGGCATCTGGACCTGGCAGGTGCAGCTTCTGCTGTTTGCCGTGCTAGCGGTCGCACTGGCGGTGGTCGGGCGTCGCTTCTATTCGAGCCGTGGCGGCGAGAGCGATCAGCCGAACCTCAACCGGCGTGGCGAAAGCCTCGTCGGGCGCACCGCAACGCTGCACGAGCCGATCGCGGAAGGTCGCGGACGGATAAGGCTTGACGATACGTGGTGGTCGATCATCGGGCCGGACCTGCCAGCCGGCACTCAGGTGGTGATCATCGAATCAAATGGCCGCGATCTTCGCGTCGAAGCAACGGCGACAGTCTTGCGTCCCACCTGAAACTAAGATGGGTTTCAGGCGACTCCGACGCGCAGCAGATCGTGGAAATGGACGATGCCGATCGGGCGCTGATCTTCGCCGACGACGAGAAGTGCACCGATACTGTACTCGTTGAGAAGCGCAAGAGCCGCAGTCGCCAGCGTATCCTTGCCGACAGTCTTCGGGCGCACGGTCATGACCTCGTCCACGGGCATCTTCGTCAGGTCGACATCGAGATGGCGCGCAATGTCGCCATCGGTGACGACGCCGACAAGCCGGCCCTCATCATCGGTAACACCGACGCAACCGAACCGCTTGCGCGACAGTTCCTGCACCGCTTCCGGCATCAGCACGCCCTGGCGCACCAACGGAATGCTGTCGCCGACATGCATGAGGTCGCTGACATGCGACAGCATGGCGCCGAGCTTGCCGCCAGGATGATAGACGCGGAAATCGGTTGCCGAAAAACCGCGCGCTTCCAGCAGCGCAACAGCAAGTGCATCGCCCATCGCAAGCTGCATCAGCGTGGAGGTGGTTGGAGCCAGCCCGTGCGGACAGGCTTCCTGTTCCTTCGGCAGAAGCAGAACGACATCTGCCGCTCTGCCGAGCGCTGAGACCTCACCAGACGTGAGTGCGATCAAAGGAATAGAAAAGCGACGGGTGAACGATACGATCCCCTGCAACTCGGCGGTCTCGCCGCTCCAGGACAGCGCCAGCACGACATCGCCGGGCGCAATCATGCCGAGATCGCCGTGGTTTGCTTCGACCGGATGCACGAAGAAGGCCGGCGTTCCTGTCGAGGCAAAGCTTGCAGCAATCTTTTTGCCGATATGGCCGCTCTTGCCGATGCCGGTCACGATGACACGACCGCTGATGCCGCCGATCAGCTCGGCCGCTGCGCGGAACGGGCCGCCCAAGCCATTCTGAAGGGCATGATCAAGGGCTACAAGGCCCTGTTTTCCAAAGGCAATCGTCCGCAGGGCGGAATCAATGACATCGACCTCTGCGGCCTGCAACGCTCTCTTTATCATGTCGCAGGCTTAGCGCTTTTTCCTGGTCAAGTCCATCGCATTAGCCGCTGAGCAAGTATTGCGGACTTCGAGAAAACAATGCGTCGATCTTCGAAACCGGTCGCTGGCTAGAGTGTCGCTGAGCAAGGAAAGAACCATGCAACGGAAAATCGCACGGCTGTTGGCGTTCATCACCAACGAGTCCTGCGTTTCAAGATTTTCGCGGAATAAATATGTCCAACAGGACCCAGCGCAGTGCAGCCTGATGACGAACGGAGCCCCCTCGAATGTCGAGACGGCTCCTTCTATGGCATTTCGCAGACTGCAATCAGCAAGTGGTGGCACTTCCGTCGCAGGTGAGCTTTCCTGCTATGTTGCTGAACTGGTTATTCAAAGCGCCGCCGAGCGTTGTTGCGCCGGCAATCAAAGCAACGGAAATGAGTGCGGCAATGAGGCCATATTCGATGGCAGTCGCGCCCGACTCATCCTTCATCATGCGTGCAAGAATTGACATATAACTCTTCCCTGACTCGCCCCTCGGAACGGAATTGCTCCGATGTCAAGTTTCTATACTTGAACTGTAGATACATTTTCTTAATGCGCTTAAACAAATCCAATGTGTGTAAATGTCACGTTTGACTTGGTTAAATCACCGTAAACGCGCGAATTCGCCAGCCTTGGGCAACCGGCGTTTGTGCCCTGCGACCATCCATGCGCGCTGGGAATGTTCATGCAAATGTAGTGGCATCTCCTGGCGAGTGGACGGATAGCGTGAAGGGCAGTCGCGCAGCCCCACGCGGCCGGTTTCACCAACTGTTAACCATAAACTAACCCTTTCGAGGCATACTTCGCGATAAATCCGACAAGGTGACATTCGTGTTTCAAAGCATACACTTAGCCAGGACGGACCTGTGGATGCGGAGCGACGCTGGACTTTGCCTTTGGATCAGCATTTCCGATTTCCGGGCAGTCCGATGATTATCAGCAGGACAAAAGCCACGACGCTTTCGTTGCGCGGCCGTGCGTATGGACTGCTGCTGGCCGGCTCGGCACTGATCCTCCCGTCGGCTGCCGTTTCGCAGAGCCTTTTTCCAGACAGTGGCAGCGCGCTTCCAGCCATTCCCAGCAGCCAGGTCGGAACAGCCGGAACATCGACGATTACCCGCAACACCCCGACTGCACCGGTCGGCGGGACGATTCCCGGCATAGTCGCCGTTGCCGGAGACGAACGGGCCGCCGATACGACGGCGCAACAGAGTGCGGCCGCGCGTGTTCAGGAGCCGGAAGTCGACCTCAACCAGCCGATCGGTCCGTCCGATCTCGAGCCGCTCGATGATGGTCCCGAGGCAATCGATCCGCAGGAGGCTCCGCGTCAAGAGGTGGATCCGACCGGCATCCGGCTCGGCACGTTCATGCTGCGCCCGTCCATCAATCAGAGCATCAACACAGAAATCACCCGCGAGAACGGATCGAAGGAAACGCGCAATTACGCGGCAACCGGGATTCGCGGAACGCTGACCTCCGACTGGTCACGGCATGCGCTGACAGTTACCGGCGAAACCACGATCGAGCACAATTTCACCAAGAGCAAGGAAGGCGAGGATCCGGAGGGCAAGATCAGCGCTGATCTGCGTCTCGATCTTGCAGACGATACCGTTGCGCATCTGACCAGCGGCTACAGCTTTACCCGTGAGGACAATGACGACCCGAACGCCGTCGGTGGCGCCGACGTCCAGTCCGGCGTGCACCTGTTCCAGACCGGGGCATCGATCGGTCGCGACATCGGCAAGATCAGAGCACTCGCCGCCGTCAACGGCTCTCGATATGTCTATACCGAGGCAAAGCTTGCGGACGGCGGCACGCTCAACATGAAAGACCGCAATCGCAGCGGCATCGATGGTCGACTGCGCCTCGGCTATGAACTTTCGCCTGCCCTCATCCCGTTTGGGGAAATCGCATCTGGCCACACATTCTACGATCGCAAACGCGATGCTTCTGGCTATCAGCGCTCATCGCAGACCTATGCCGCACGCACCGGCGTCGAGTTCGATTTCGGCGAGAAACTGCGCGGCGAGTTGGGAACGGGCTATGAGGTCGTCGACTACGAGGATAACCGCCTCAAGAATGTCGGTGGCATCAGCTTTGATGGCGATGCGACCTGGTCACCACAGCGCGGCACCGACGTCAATCTCGGTCTGCGCACGACAGTCCAGGATTCCACAACGCCCGGCGAAGGCGGATGGGTGGAGTATGAACTCACCGCAGCGCTTGCGCACGAGATGCGCGACAGCGTCGTGGCACGCCTGAGCGGCAGCACCGTGTTCCGCAACTTTGATTCCGGCAGCGAAGACGAGGTCACCTGGCTTGCCGGCGCGGGGATAACATGGGCAATCAACCGCTATCTCGATCTCACGAGCGACGTTGAATACGAGAAAACCACGGGCGGCACCGAACAGAACATCGTTCGCGCGGGCATGGGGCTGACTCTGAAGCGATAGCGTCCATCAGGCAATCACGTTTCCGTGATATCTATCCCGGTACTGCCGCCACTCGGCGCCAACGCTTCGACATGTGTGCCTTCACAATAGGCATAAAGTACGAAGTCGCCCTAAACGGCCCAGGATCGGAATGGGTTCTGTCTCCAACATACCTTCCCGCGAACAATTATTTCCGCACTGCAGCAATCGTTGCTCCAGCTACTCCTCCAGCGCATGGCTTCTCCAGCCGATCACGCCGTCCATGCACGTTGTACAAAGCTTGCGCCCGGGCTTCCGCCCACTTCCCCTCAGGACTGTGCGCAACATATAAGCGCTCACGACGAATTGTCGCAGTGCAGCATTAATGCGCTCCATCGATACATCCTGATAGATTAGAGGCTCAACGTGGCTGGAATTCCAACAGACAGCGCGACCACACCGCGCACAGCAACGAGTTCGACGGCAGGTAACAATTACCGCTTCGCTCTCGTTGCCCTGACTTCCCTGTTTTTCATGTGGGGCTTTATCACCTGCCTGAACGACATTCTGATCCCACACCTGAAGAACGTCTTCCAGCTCAACTACACCCAGTCGATGATGATCCAGCTGTGCTTCTTCGGCGCCTATTTCATCGTGTCGCTGCCGGCCGGCGCGCTTGTGAAGCGCATCAGCTACAAATGGGGCATTGTCGTCGGCCTGCTGATTGCAGCGATCGGCTGTGCGCTGTTCATCCCGGCTGCCAGCTACCGCGTCTATGCGCTGTTTCTCGGTGCGCTGTTCGTGCTGGCAAGCGGTGTCACCATTCTGCAGGTTGCCGCCAATCCCTATGTGACGGAGCTGGGCGCCCCTGAAACCGCCTCGAGCCGGCTGACGCTGACCCAGGCCTTCAACTCGCTAGGAACCACGATCGCACCGCTCTTCGGCGCCTTCCTCATCCTGTCGGCCGCGACCGGCGACATCCAGAACGCGAGCGGCGAACAACTCGAAGCCTTGCGCCTCGCAGAGGCTGATGCCGTCCGCTTCCCTTACATGCTTCTGGCAATCGCCTTCCTCGTGCTGGCCGCCGTCTTTGCAGCCCTGAAGCTGCCGCATGTCGAAACGGAAGACACGACGGTCGCTGAAGGCGGCGAACGTAGCTCCGCGTGGGCCTACCGTCACCTCGTTCTCGGCGCGATCGGCCTGTTCGTCTATGTCGGTGCCGAAGTGTCGATCGGCTCGTTCCTGGTCAATTACCTGGCAGAACCAAGCATCGCCGGCATGCCGGAATCCGAAGCCGCCCATTACGTCGCCTATTTCTGGGGCGGCGCCATGATCGGTCGTTTCGTCGGCGCCTATGTCATGCGGTTCGTCGACGACGGCAAGGCGCTGGCGTTCAATGCCGGTGTTGCGATCCTGCTGATCCTGCTCACGGTGTTTGCGGGCGGCTCGCTGGCAATGTGGTCGGTCCTCGCCATCGGCCTGTTCAACTCGATCATGTTCCCGACCATCTTCAGCCTGGCACTCAAGGGTCTTGGTCGCCACACCAGCCAGGGATCGGGCATCCTGTGCCTGGCGATCGTCGGCGGTGCCATCCTGCCGGTCGTTCAGGGCATGCTGGCCGATACGGTCGGCATCCACCTCGCCTTCCTGATGCCGGCGATCTGCTACCTCTACATCGCCTACTACGGCCTCAAGGGTCACAGGGCCGCCTGATCGAAGGCATGGATCCCTGAAACGAAAAACGCCCCCGCGATCGTCTCGCGGGGGCGTTTTCTTTTGCAGTAACGGATAGGCTTACATCAGCTTCGAGACGAGCGCCTTCAGGGGCTCCTCGATCGCCGGGCGAATGTCCGGGCGCTGCAGGGCAAAGGCGATATTGGCCATGATGAAGCCGTCCTTGGCGCCGCAGTCGTAGGTCTCGCCCTTGAAGTGGTAGCCGGCAAATTCCTGGCTCTTGGCCAGCGCCAGCATGCCGTCGGTCAACTGGATCTCGTTGCCGGCGCCACGTTCCTGGGTTTCCAGGATCTTGAAGATCTCCGGCTGCAGGATGTAGCGGCCGTTGATGAAGAAGTTCGAAGGGGCCGTACCCTTGGCAGGCTTCTCGACCATTTCGGTGATCTTGAAACCGTCGCCGACGGTCTCACCCTTGCCGACGATACCGTACTTGTGGGCCTGGTCCGGATCGCATTCCTCGACCGCGAGAACGTTGCCGCCGGTCTGGTCGTAAAGTTCGACCATGCCCTTGAGGCAGCTCTTTTCCGACGACATGATCATGTCCGGCAACAGGACCGCGAAGGGTTCGTTGCCGACGAT
Source organism: Neorhizobium sp. AL 9.2.2 (assembly GCF_013317225.1). Taxonomy (NCBI): domain Bacteria; kingdom Pseudomonadati; phylum Pseudomonadota; class Alphaproteobacteria; order Hyphomicrobiales; family Rhizobiaceae; genus Neorhizobium; species Neorhizobium sp. AL 9.2.2. The sequence goes on along the minus strand of NZ_JAALXU010000003.1, from coordinate 138,308 downwards.
GTCGCGCGCACACCAGACGGCGTGACCAAGACCGAGCGGAACCTGCTGGCGGGTGAAGCTCGCCGTACCGGCCTTCGGCAGGATATGCGAGAGCAGCGTCAGTTCGGCATTCTTGTTGCGCTCGCGCAGCATCTGCTCGAGTTCGAACTGAATATCGAAATAGTCTTCGATCACACCTTTGCCACGGCCGGTCACGAATACGAAATGTTCGATGCCGGCTTCCGCCGCTTCATCGACCACATACTGGATGACCGGCTTGTCGACGACCGTCAGCATTTCTTTTGGCACAGCCTTTGTGGCCGGCAGGAAGCGGGTGCCGAGGCCCGCAACAGGGAAGACTGCTTTACGAATTTTCCGTTCTTGTGACACTCATGCCTCCTGATGCATTTCGCTGTGCGGTTTCGGGTCTTTTGTCGGCTGTAATAAACATTTGCTACCTTTTAGCAAAGATCTGCCCCGGCCGCGCGTTTCATGGTAAAGAATTTGTTGACCCTATCCTGTTATCACATCGTTGAGCCGCATCCCGATCTCGCCATGATGGCCAGAATAAAAATGGACCGACTGCCGATGAAAAAAATCAGCCCCAATCGCTTCCGCGCAACGATCTTCTCGCTTGTCGCCGGCCTTGCCATATCGACCTGCGCGATAGATGCCCGCGCCGATGCCGGTTTCAAGACGTGGGTTGCAAATTTCTATTCGACTGCTGCCAAAAGCGGCATCAGTCGCTCGACCTATGATCGCGCCTTTGCAGGCATCAGCGGTCCCGACCAGGAAGTCCTGCGCAAGGCCGAGTACCAGCCGGAATTCAAGTCGAAAATCTGGGATTATCTCGACAGCCGCGTCAATCCCTATACGGTCAAGATCGGCCGCGAAATGGCTGCCCGCCATGGCGCGACGCTGAACGCCGTGGAGCGGCATTTCGGTGTCGACAGAAACATTCTCCTCGCCATCTGGTCGATGGAATCCAACTATGGCGCAGCTCTGGAAAATCCCGAACGTCTGCACCACGTGCCGCAGGCACTGGCGACGCTCGGCTGGGGCGATCCGAAGCGCGGCAAGTTCGCGCGCAACCAGCTGATCGCCGCCTTGAAGATTCTCCAGGCTGGCGACGTATCCCCCAAGCAGCTGACCGGTTCCTGGGCAGGCGCGATGGGCCATACCCAGTTCATCCCGACGAGCTACCTGCTCTATGCGGTCGACGCTGATGGCAACGGCAAGCGCGACATCTGGCATTCGGTTCCCGATGCGCTGGCGACCTCCGCCAACCTCCTGGCCAAGAACGGCTGGACTGCCGGCAAGACCTGGGGCTACGAATCCGTGCTTCCCGCCGGCGCCGCAAAATACGAAGGCCAGAGCAAGACCCTGGCACAGTGGGCAGCGCTGGGCTTCCAGCGTCCGAACGGCAAGGGTTTTCCGCGCGGAGCAGACCGCGCGACATTGAAGCTGATGGCCGGCGCGAACGGTCCAGCCTACCTGATGCTCTCCAACTTCTTCACCATCAAGCGCTACAACGCAGCCGACAGCTACGCGCTCGCGGTCGGTCTTCTCGCCGACGAGATCGCAGGTTTCGGCGGTGTACAGCAGTCCTGGCCGCGCCCCAACGGCACGCTCGACATCAAGGAGAAGTTCGAGCTGCAGAGCCGCATGAAGGAACTCGGCTATTACGAAGGCGAAGTGGACGGCAATTTCGGCTCCGGCTCGAAGGCCGCGATCTCCGCCATCCAGAAGCGTCTCGGCATGCAGCCGGATGGCGAGCCGTCGCATTCTCTTCTCAAGGCGATCCGTTGAGGCTAGCATGCGATGCGCCGCAATCGTGAACGGTGCGGCCAAAAGGCATGAAAACGATGAAGCTCTTGCGCCACAACAGGCCAAACCGACGCCTGGTCCGGACGGTATTCATGGTAGCGACCAGCCTCGTGCTGTCGCTGCCATCAACCGTTTCGTTTGCCCAGGACGGCGGCGATCGGCGCAACCTGTTCAACATGCTGTTCGGTGCGCCGCGCACAGAGCGATATGAACGCTACGAACGTCCGACCCGGCGATATGACCGGCAGGATGGATCGATCATCGAGATGGCGCCACGCCGGCAGAGAAGCCGTGCCACTCCGCAGGCTGCGGTTCCCCGCACGAGGACGGCACCGATACCCTCTCAGCCCCAGGCCGAACCCGTCGCCAAACTGGAAACCGCCAAAAAGATCCTCGTTATCGGCGATTTTCTTGCCGGCAATATCGGCGGTGAGCTGGAAACGACGTTTGCGACCTCCCCGGGGGTTTCGATCATCAGCCGCAGCGACGGATCCTCCGGCCTGGTGCGCGACGACCATTACGACTGGCTTGGCCAACTGCCGGCTATTCTCGACGAGGCCAAACCCGCGATCGTGGTCGTCATGCTGGGTGCCAACGACCGCCAGCAAATGGACACCGCCAGCGGCCGCGAGAAATTCCGCACGGATGCGTGGTTCAAACAATATGAAACCCGTGTCGCAGAGCTTGCCGGCACGATCGCGCAGCGCAAGCTAACGCTGCTTTGGGTCGGCCTGCCGGCGTTCCAGTCGCCATCGATGATGGCGGACGCGGTCACGCTCAACACGCTTTATCGGGGACAGGTGGAGAAGGTCGGCGGCGAATTCGTCGACATCTGGGACGGCTTCGTCGACGAGGACGGCAGGTTCGTCCTGACTGGCTCGGACGTCAACGGACAGCAGGTACGCCTGCGCAATTCCGACGGCATCACGCTCACCAAGCCCGGCAAGGAAAAGCTCGCCTTCTATGTCGACAAGGTCCTGCGCCGGCATCTGGGCGACATGGCAAGCCCCGATCTCGCCAAATTCGACAGCAGCACCCTCCCGCCGCTCCAGACGCTCGAATCTCCTGCCAACCCCGAAGTGCCCGTACGGCCGATCAGCCTGGTTGACCCGGAGCTGGACGGCGGCCAGGAGCTTCTGGGCGGCAATGCGCCACCGGCCCGTCTGACGGAAACGCCGCGCGACAAACTGGTCAAACGCGGCGAACTCGAGCCCGCCCCGGCCGGTCGGATCGACGACTACCGGCTCACGACCCAGTAGGTCTTTGACACGAGCGCGAGCTCTCGCCTGTAGCTTCGTGAAAAAACGTGCTACATAGTCATAAATTCCCAGTTCAGACGTGCATGGCCTAGCTGATCTCTTTTATCGGAGTGCCCGCATGAACCTGCTTTTTCGCGTTATCGTATCCACGATCCTGCTTGCGACGCCGGTCCTTGCAGAGGTTCCGCCGTTTCCATCCACCTTCAGGACCCAAACTGTCCATGTCGGCAACGTAGACATCCATCTCCGGATTGGCGGCAGGGGACCTGCCGTCGTTCTGCTACATGGCTACGGCGAAACCGGCGACATGTGGGCGCCGCTGGCTGCAAAGCTCGAGATGGATCATCTGGTCATCGTTCCCGATCTTCGCGGCATGGGTCTGTCATCACACCCCGAAGGCGGCTTCGACAAGGCAAGCCAGGCCCGCGACCTGGCGACCATTCTGAACGGACTGCACATCGATCGTTTCGCGCTGGTCACGCACGATATCGGCAACATGGTGGGCTTCGCCCTCGCGACGCAGCAACCCGCCCGCGTGACCCGCTTCGCGCTGCTCGATGCGCCCGTTCCCGGCATCGGCCCATGGGACGAGATCCTGAAAAACCCGCTTCTCTGGCATTTCCGCTTCGGGGGGCCGGACATGGAGCGTCTCGTCGCCGGGCGCGAGCGCATCTATCTGGACCGGTTCTGGAACGAATTTTCCGCCGACCCAAAGCGGTTCGACGAAGCATCCCGCAAACACTATGCCGCCCTCTATGCCTTGCCAGGCGCCATGCATTCCGGCTTCGCCCAGTTCGCGGCCTTCGACCAGGATGCGATCGAAAACCGCGCCTAGGCAGCAACGGGCGCAAAACTGGAAATGCCCATTCTGGCCGTTGGCGGTGAAAAGTCCTTCGGGCCGGGCATGGCGGCGGTGATGCGCACCGCAGCCACGCAGGTCAGCGAGGGCGTAATCGCCGATGCCGGCCACTGGCTGATGGAAGAACAGCCGGATGCCACCGTCAAGATGATCGACGCGTTTCTCTCCAGCAGCGAGTGATACGATCGTTAAACCAGACGCTTATCGTGGAACGCAAGTGTCCGCGTAGCAGTGGTTATGGTCGATCCTTCTGATGAACGTCTGCGCCCTTGGGATTGGATCGTGAAGATACTGATCCGGCCCCAGCATTTTGCGGAGGTTGAGCTCCAGCGTATCGAGCAGATCGAAATTGACCGGCACCATTTCGCACGTCCACCCGGCGCGATGGCGGGACCATCCCTTTCTATGATGGGCGAGCAAGCGCGCTCGCAAGCTGTAGCCATGGTAGTCAAAAGCGACAGTCCCATCGGTCACATAGACATGCGCGCCGGGAAAGCCATCCGCCGTAACAATCCGTTCAGCGTAAAAACCTGCGACGGGCGGGTGAAGAAGATAGGTACCGGCCAGAATATGGCATGCTCCATGCCCGAAGAAAATTCGGTCGGGCAGCATCCAACGACGGACGGGGTCTTTCTTGATGCCGCTTTTCAGGATGTACATGCGGCAAGCATGACCTGATTCTGCCGAAACAAAAACGGCCCCTCCCCGCGAAACGGAGAGAGGCCGTTCATTTTGACATATCAGTTAGCGCGGCAGGACGCTCGATCCCATCAGCGCTTCGTCGATGGCTCGTGCTGCCTGACGGCCTTCGCGGATCGCCCACACGACCAGCGACTGGCCGCGGCGCACGTCGCCGGCGGTCCACAGCTTGTCGACCGAGGTCTTGTAGTCGCGCTCGTTGGCAATGACGTTGGTCGAGCCGCGGCGGTCGACGTTGAGCGCCAGCTTGCCGTCGAGTTCGGACAGCACGCTGTCCGTCGCGGGACCGGAGAAGCCGATGGCGATGAAGGCGAGATCGGCCTTGATGATGAAGTCGGTGCCCGCGATCGGCTGGCGGCGATCATCCACTTCGCAGCAGCGAACGCCGGTCAGCTGGCCGTCTTCTCCGACGAATTCGAGCGTTGCTACCTGAAACTCGCGGATCGCGCCTTCGGCCTGGCTGGACGAGGTGCGCATCTTGGTGGCCCAGAATGGCCAGACGGCAAGCTTGTCTTCCTTTTCCGGCGGCTGCGGGCGGATGTCGAGTTGGGTCACCTTGACCGCACCCTGACGGAACGCGGTGCCGACGCAGTCAGACGCGGTATCGCCACCGCCGACAACGACGATATGCTTGCCACCGGCAAGGATCGGCTCGGCGGCCCAGGCGACGCTATCGATATTTTCGCGGCCGATGCGGCGGTTCTGCTGCACGAGATACGGCATCGCATCATAGACGCCGTGCAGTTCCGTGCCGGGAATGCCGGCCGGACGCGGGGTTTCGGAACCGCCGCAATAAAGCACGGCATCGAATTCCGCGGTCAGTTCTTCCACCTTCTTGTCGACACCGATATTGACGCCGTAGTGGAAGGTCACGCCTTCGCCGGTCATCTGCTCGACGCGCCGGTCGATGAAGTTCTTCTCCATCTTGAAATCAGGAATACCGTAGCGCAGCAGGCCACCGGCCTTGGATTCCCGCTCAAACAGATGCACGTCGTGACCGGCACGCGAAAGCTGCTGAGCCGCCGCCATGCCCGCCGGACCCGAACCGATCACGGCAACCTTGCGGCCAGTCTTCACAGTCGCCGGCTGCGGCACGATATAGCCAAGCTCATAGGCCTTGTCGGCAATCGCCTGCTCGACGGTCTTGATCGCGACAGGCGCATCTTCGAGGTTGAGCGTGCAGGCTTCCTCGCACGGCGCGGGACAAACGCGGCCGGTGAATTCCGGGAAGTTGTTGGTGGAATGAAGGTTGCGGATCGCCTCCTCCCACTTGTTGTTGTAGACGAGGTCGTTCCAGTCGGGGATCTGGTTATGAACAGGGCAGCCGGTCGGGCCGTGGCAATAGGGAATGCCACAGTCCATGCAGCGGGCCGCCTGTTTCGTCACTTCCGCATCCGACATCGGAATGGTGAATTCGCGGAAATGGCGGATACGATCGGACGCCGGCTGGTACTTGCCAACCTGCCGGTCGATTTCCATGAATCCCGTAACTTTGCCCATAGTCTTTCCCTCAGTTCACAGAGGCGGCCATTGCGGCCCCCAGTACCAGTAGGCGAAACCGATCACCGCCCCCAGCACCACAAATTCCAAAACTAGCGCACCGTTGACCAGTGCGGCGACCGTTGGAACGGCCGCGGCGATTGCCACGGCCGTTCCGGCATGAACGATGCGTCCAATGCGGTTCACTCCGCAGCCACGCCCATCCGCATCCGTTCCATCTCCACCAGTGCACGGCGATATTCGACCGGCATGACCTTGCGGAACTTTGGACGGAACTCGCTCCAGCGGTCGAGAATGTCCTTGGCGCGGGTCGAGCCGGTATAGTGCATGTGGTTGGAGATCAGCTGGTAGAGCCGTTCCTCGTCGTGACGCGTCATGTCTTCGGAAACGTTCACGCGTCCCTTGTGCATGATGTCGCCGCCGTGGTGGTGCAGCTTTTCCAGCATGTCGTCTTCTTCCGGAACCGGCTCCAGTTCCACCATCGCCATGTTGCAGCGCTTGGCGAAGTCGCCCGTCTCGTCGAGCACGTAAGCAACACCGCCCGACATGCCGGCTGCGAAGTTGCGGCCGGTTTCGCCGAGCACGACGACGATACCGCCGGTCATGTATTCGCAGCCATGGTCGCCCACGCCCTCGACCACCGCGATGGCGCCCGAGTTGCGCACCGAGAAACGCTCGCCGGCGACGCCGCGGAAGTAGCACTCGCCGGTCGTTGCGCCGTAAAGCACGGTGTTTCCGACGATGATCGAGTTCTCAGCGACGATGCTGGAGTTTTCCGGAGGCCGCACGATGATGCGCCCACCCGACAGACCCTTGCCGACATAGTCGTTGCCGTCACCGATCAGATCGAACGTGATGCCGCGTGCGAGGAAGGCCGCGAACGACTGACCGGCCGTGCCGCGCAGCGTCACATGGATCGTATCGTCCTTAAGACCCTTCTGGCCCCAGCGCTTGACCAGCGCACCCGACAGCATGGCGCCGACGGACCGGTCGACGTTCTTGATCGGCACTTCGAAGACAACAGGCTCCTTGCTTTCAAGGGCTGCCTGCGACTTCTCGATCAGCTTGCGGTCGAGAATATCGTCGATCGGATGCTTCTGCCGCTCGGTCCAGTAGGTCGCAGACTTCGGAGCCTCAACCTTGTGGAACAGTTTTGTGAAGTCGAGACCCTGCGACTTCCAATGCGCCAGCATGTCGTCCTTCTCGAGCAGTTCGGAAAGGCCGATGATCTCGTCGAACTTGGTGAAGCCCAGCGATGCGAGGATCTCGCGCACTTCCTCAGCCACGAAGAAGAAGTAGTTGATGACGTGTTCCGGCGTGCCCTTGAAGCGCTTGCGCAGGACCGGATCCTGCGTCGCGACACCAACGGGGCAGGTGTTGAGATGGCACTTGCGCATCATGATGCAGCCGGCGGCAATGACAGGCGCCGTCGCAAAGCCGAACTCGTCTGCTCCGAGAAGGGCACCGATGATGACGTCGCGGCCGGTCTTCAGGCCACCATCGACCTGCAGCGCGATCCGCGACCGCAGACCGTTCAGCACCAGCGTCTGCTGGGTCTCGGCAAGGCCGATTTCCCAAGGCGAACCTGCATGCTTCAGCGATGTCAGCGGCGAAGCGCCCGTGCCACCGTCGAAGCCTGCAACCGTGATATGGTCGGCGCGGGCCTTGGCAACGCCTGCCGCAACCGTGCCGACGCCCACTTCCGAGACCAGCTTGACGGAGATGTCGGAGGTCGGGTTGACGTTCTTCAAATCGTAGATCAGCTGAGCCAGATCTTCGATCGAATAGATGTCGTGATGCGGCGGCGGCGAGATGAGGCCGACACCCGGCGTCGAGTGACGGGTCTTGGCCACGGTCGCATCCACCTTGTGGCCGGGCAACTGACCGCCCTCGCCGGGCTTTGCGCCCTGCGCCACCTTGATCTGCAGCATATCGGCATTGACCAGATACTCGGTCGTCACGCCGAAACGTCCGGATGCGATCTGCTTGATCGCCGAGCGTTCCGGGTTCATCGAACCGTCGGCCAGCGGCAGATAGCGATCGCTTTCCTCGCCGCCTTCACCGGTGTTCGACTTGCCGCCGATGCGGTTCATGGCGATTGCCAGCGTCGTATGCGCCTCACGGGAAATCGAGCCGAACGACATGGCGCCGGTCGAGAACCGCTTGACGATATCGACTGCCGGTTCGACTTCGTCGAGCGACACCGGCTTGCGGCCGGACCTTTCCGCCGACTTGATCTTGAACAGGCCGCGAATGGTGTTCATCCGCACCGCGCTCTCGTTCACCATTTCGGCAAACTCGCGGTAGCGATCCTGGCTGTTGCCGCGCACGGCGTGCTGCAGGGTGGCGACCACATCCGGCGTCCAGGCATGGCTTTCGCCACGCATGCGGTAGGCATATTCGCCGCCGATATCGAGCGAGGAGGCCAGAACCGGATCCTTGCCGAAGGCTGCGCGGTGGCGGGTGACGGTTTCCTCGGCGATATGATCGAGACCGATACCTTCGATCGACGTCGCTGTGCCGAAGAAATACTGGTTGACCAGCTCCGTGTTCAGACCAACGGCGTCGAAGATCTGGCCGCCGCAGTAGGACTGGTAGGTCGAGATGCCCATCTTGGACATGACCTTGAGAATGCCCTTGCCAACCGCCTTGATATAGCGGGACACGATCTCGGAACTGTCCACTTCCTTCGGAAACTCGCCCCGCATATGCATGTCGGTCAACGTGTCAAAGGCAAGATACGGGTTGATGGCTTCGGCACCATAGCCGGCGAGAAGGCAGAAATGGTGGATCTCGCGCGGCTCGCCCGATTCGACGACGAGACCGACCGAAGTGCGAAGACCCTTGCGGATCAGATGGTGATGCACGGCAGCGGTCGCGAGAAGCGCCGGGATGGCAATCCTGTCCGGTCCGATCTGGCGGTCGGAGAGAACGATGATGTTATAGCCGCCCTTGACCGCCGCTTCCGCACGCTCGCAGAGGCGATCGAGCATTTCCGGCATGCCTTCGGCGCCGCGCTCGATATCGTAGGTGAAATCGAGCGTCTTGGTGTCGAAACGGTCTTCCGTGTGACCGATCGAGCGGATCTTTTCCAGATCTCCATTGGTGAGGATCGGCTGGCGCACTTCGAGCCGCTTGGCGTTTGCAGCACCTTCATGGTCGAGAATGTTCGGCCGCGGCCCGATGAACGACACGAGGCTCATGACGAGCTCTTCGCGGATAGGATCGATCGGCGGGTTCGTCACCTGCGCAAAGTTCTGCTTGAAATAGGTGTAGAGCAGCTTCGACTTTTGCGACATCGCCGAGATCGGCGTGTCGGTGCCCATCGAACCCACGGCTTCCTGACCGGTCGTCGCCATCGGCGACATCAGGATCTTGGTGTCTTCGGATGTGTAGCCGAATGCCTGCTGGCGATCGAGCAGCGATACGTCGCGGCGCAGCGCGCGCGGTTCAACCGGCTTCAGGTCCTCAAGGATCAGCTGCGTGCGATCCAGCCACTTTTCGTAAGGATGGCGGGTCGCAAGCGTGGTCTTCAACTCCTCGTCGGAGATGATCTGACCCTTTTCCATGTCGATCAGCAGCATCTTGCCCGGCTGCAGACGCCACTTCTTGATGATGCTTTCTTCCGGCACCGGCAGCGTGCCGGCTTCGGACGCCAGAATGATGCGATCGTCGTCCGTGACGAGATAACGCGCCGGGCGCAGACCGTTGCGGTCAAGCGTCGCGCCGATCTGGCGGCCATCGGTAAAGCAGACGGCAGCCGGACCGTCCCATGGCTCCATCAGAGCCGCATGGTACTCGTAGAACGCCTTGCGCTCCTTCGACATCGACTGGTTGCCGGCCCAGGCTTCGGGGATCAGCATCATCATCGCATGCGCCAGCGAATAGCCGCCACGCAGCAGGAATTCGAGCGCGTTGTCGAAGCAGGCCGTATCCGACTGGCCCTCGTAGGAGATCGGCCAGAGCTTGGAAATGTCGTCGCCGAACAGTGGCGAGGACACCGACGCCTGACGCGCCGCCATCCAGTTGACGTTGGAACGCAGCGTGTTGATTTCGCCGTTATGGGCAACCATGCGGTATGGATGCGCGAGCTTCCAGGACGGGAACGTGTTGGTGGAGAACCGCTGGTGCACGAGGGCGACAGCACTTTCAAACCGCGGGTCGGCCAGATCCTTGTAATAGGCGCCGACCTGATAGGCGAGGAACATGCCCTTGTAGACGATCGTCGTCGATGACAGCGATACCGGATAGAAGCCGGTTTCCTGGCCGCCGAACTGATCGTAGATACGGTTGGAGATGACCTTGCGAATGAGGAAGAGCTTGCGCTCGAAATCCTGATTGGTCGCGGCATCGCGGCCGGCGCCAATGAACACCTGGAGGTGATAGGGCTCGGTACCGGCAATATCCGGCGCCTTGGACAGCGAGGAATTGTCGACGGGCACTTCGCGGAAGCCGATGAACTGCTGGCCCTCTTCGGCCGTCACATCGACGATGACCTTCTTGAAATGCTCGATCTGATCCGGGTCGCGCGGCAGGAAGAAGTGACCGACGGCATACTCGCCAGCCTTAGGCAGGGTGATGCCCTGCTTTGCCATTTCCTCGCGGAAGAACTTGTCGGGGATCTGCAGCAGAATGCCGGCACCATCGCCCATCAGCGGATCAGCGCCGACGGCGCCGCGATGGGTGAGGTTTTCCAGAATGAACAGGCCATCCTTGATGATCTGGTGCGACTTCTGGCCCTTCATATGGGCGATGAAGCCGACGCCGCAGGCATCGTGCTCGTTGCGCGGGTTGTAAAGCCCCTGCGCTGCCGGAATACCGGAGGCAATGAATGGCAGACGCTGTTCGACGCCCGAGCCAGCTTCCGCCGCGGTTGCGGTGGCGGGCAGACAGTGCACTTCAGGAACATTCTTCGTCATTGCTATTCCTCCTGTTGGCCACTCACGATCGAGCTTGCAAACGGCGTATTCTTCATTTCACCCGAAGAAATGCCTCGTCCTTTCAGGTGGCAGACTGCGGAAGCAGGAAGCCCTTGAGAGCACGAAGCATACCCTTGAACACGTCGACGGTCACCGCTCGGAAACGAAAAACCGCCTTCATTTCAGAAATTAGGACAACAATTCTGTCCTAATTCTCGAATTTTATGACATAAGTGCCGCCTGTCTTCAATCCCCGGCCCACGAAAAAGTTAAGGCTAAACGACAGTTGATTACTGGTTGCGATGCCAGCTTGAAATAATCTTGCGCCGCAACTGACAAAACTCGGCTTTGATTACGCGGCACGAGTAGACACCGCTCATTCGGCATGTTTCCGGATTGATCAACGGTCCAAAAGGCTTATGGTCCGCCTCGCTCAAAGCCCCGCATCTTATCCCACATCGCTTGCAAGGTAACGTCATGTTCTTCGCCTCGGACAACTGGGCTGGCGCCCATCCCGCAATCAATGAACGCTTGTCGAAGGAATCCACCCGCTTTGCCGCGGCCTACGGCAACAGCGAGCTCGACCGCTCGATCGAGGCTCGCTTCAACGAGATGTTTGAACGCGACGTCGCCGTCTTCTTTGTCGCGACCGGCACGGCAGCCAATTCGCTAGCGCTTGCCAGCGTCGCCCGCCCCGGCGGCCTCACCTTTTGTCATTCCGAAGCGCATGTGATCGAGGACGAGTGCGGAGCACCCGACTTCTTCTCGGGCATGCGCATGGTCGCGGTCGAGGGCCCGGCCGGCAAAATGCTGCCGGAAAACCTCGTGGAGCGCATCTCACGCTACCCGCAGGACGCCATTCACCACGGCCGCGCCGCCGCCATCACCATGACGCAGGCAACAGAAGTCGGCACGATCTATACGCTCGATGAAATCGACGCGATCGCAAAGATCGCCAAGGACAACGGTCTGCCGCTGCACATGGACGGCGCCCGCTTCGCCAATGCTCTGGTCGCGCTTGATTGCTCGCCCGCCGAGATGACCTGGAAGCGCGGCGTGGACGTGCTGTCCTTCGGCGGCACCAAGAACGGCTGCTGGTGCGCCGAGGCGATCGTGTTCTTCAATCCTGATCTCGCCAAGGATTTTGCATTCCTGCGCAAGCGCAGCGCACAGCTGTTTTCGAAATCGCGCTTTATCGCAGCCCAGTTCGACGCCTATCTGAAGGACGACCTGTGGATGGGTCTCGCCGGCCATGCCAACACCATGGCCGATCGCCTGCGCACCGGCTTCGGCGCGCTCAACAGCGCCCGGCTTGCCTGGCCGACGACATCGAACGAAGTGTTCGCGGTCCTGCCGAAAGCCTCCGCCAAGGCCGCCGAAGAACAGGGCGCGCGCTTCTACAACTGGCCGGCACCACGCGACATTCCGGAAAAGGTCAAGGCAGACGAAGTGCTCATCCGCATGGTCACATCGTTTGCGACCACGGAAGAAGACGTCGACCAGTTCCTGTCGATCTGCGCTTCCGCCTGATCGTCAGCCCTACTTTTGCGGCGCAATCTGCGCCGTAATCAGGCTGGACAGGGCCTCGACCAGCGCGGCATCTGCGCCGCGCCTGGAAATCAGCACGAACTCGACATCCTGCAGCGTTGGCAAACGGTCCCCGGTGATCTCCTTGAGGCCTTCGGGCGCCATGCTGCGCGGCTGCACGAGCACGCCCATTCCCGCCCGCGCCGCAGCCGTCAGACCGCTGAGACTGCCGCAGGTGCAGACGATCCGCCAGGACATACCGGCTCCGTCCAGCGCCTCCTGCGCCACCCGCCGCGTGATCGAGGGCGACGGGAAGGCGATCAGCGGCAGAGCATCGGTCCGGTCGATCATGCGCTCCGGATCCCGCGCCAGCCACACAAGCGGCTCGCGGTAGAGCAGCCGCCCATGGGTTTCTCCCACATGCCGTTTGGCGAGAACCAGATCGAGATCGCCCGCGTCCTGCATCTGATTGAGCACGGCCGACAGCGCCACCGTCAGCTCCAGATCGACCAGTGGATGCAGACGAATAAAATCTTCGAGAATGCCCGTCAGCCGGCTCGCAACCACATCCTCGGAAACACCGAGCCGCAATCTGCCACGCAGCCGGCTTTCGCCGAACAGCGAGGACACCTTGCTGTTGAGATCCAGCATTCCGCGCGCATAGCCCAGCAGCGCCTCCCCTTCCGTCGTCAGCCGCACGTGGTGCGTATCCCGCGAAACGAGCTGACGCCCGAGCGACTTTTCCAACCGCTGGATATGCTGGGTAACGGTCGACTGCCCCAGCCCCAGCCGCGCTGCCGTATCGGTAAAACTTCCCGTCTGCTCCAGCACGAGAAAACTGTTCAGGTGATGCAGGTTGAGCATGGTTATCCGACTTCGCGATAGCTGTTAGTGTTTGCATTCAAATTCATGATAAGCGAAGACAGCCTCGACAAACAATGAAATCGTCGAAGGATTTTCCATGCGCCGCTACCTGCCGGATCGCTTCACCGTCATGCTCGTCTGCACCGTCATCCTCGCCTCCTTCCTGCCGATCCAGGGTGTATGGGCGGAATGGTTCGGGGTGGCGACCGACATCGCCATCGGCCTGCTTTTCTTTCTGCATGGCGCTCGCCTGTCGCGGGATGTGGTGGTCGCAGGCGTCCTGCACTGGCGCCTGCATCTGACGATTCTTTTGACGACGTTCGCGATCTTCCCGATCCTTGGGCTCATGATCGGGTTCGTTCCAGAAGACATCCTGCCGGCACCGCTTTACATGGGCATCCTATTCCTCTGCGTGCTGCCGTCCACCGTGCAGTCGTCGATCGCCTTTACCTCGATGGCGGGCGGCAACGTGCCGGCGGCGATCGTCGCGGCATCCGGCTCCAACATCCTCGGCATGTTCCTGACCCCGCTTCTGGTCGGCCTGCTTCTGTCGACGACTGGCGACGCCGGCGTTTCGACCGATGCCATCCAGAAGATCGGTCTTCAGCTTCTGGCACCGTTCATCGCCGGCCAGATCCTGCAGCCGTGGATCGGCAACTGGATCCGCTCCAAGAAGAAGATCCTCTCGCCCGTCGACCGCGGCTCGATCCTGATGGTCGTCTACCTCGCCTTCTCGGAAGCGGTCATCGAAGGGATCTGGAGCCGATTTTCGGTGAGCGACATCGCCGCAGTCGTCGTCATCGACATGCTGCTTCTGACCGTCGTCATCTGCATCACCATGTTCGGCAGCAGACTGCTCGGCTTCAAGAAGGAAGACGAGATCACCATCACCTTCTGCGGCTCCAAGAAATCGCTGGCAAGCGGCGTACCGATGGCCAACGCCATCTTCTCCGGCCAGTCGGCCTCGATCGGCGCCATCGTCCTGCCGATCATGCTGTTCCATCAGATCCAGCTGATGGCCTGCGCCGCGATCGCCCAGAAATACGCCGATCGCGCCAGGGCCAAGGAAGAAGCCCTCGCCAAGGTCGCCGCAGCCTGAAACCGGCGTGCAGACCTTAAGGTGTGCCAATCAGGGCCGAAGCTTTGGCCCTGATTTCCTGAAGCTCAGAGGCTGAAACACGGCTCTTGCGTTCGGCGCGGCGTGAGCGCCAGTCGAGGCTTTTTACCTGATCTGCAAGGACGCATCCTTTGTCGTCCTTCAGAACGACCTCGAATGGATACCCTTTCACCTTCGTCGTCATCGGGCAGCAGAGCATCAGTCCGAAACGATTGTAGCTTGCGGGACTAAGGACGACTGCAGGCCGCCGCCCCGCTTGCTCGTGTCCGGACTGCGGCGAGAAATCAAGCCAGAGGATGTCGCCGGCATCGGGAACGTTGGACTGAGCGTTCACAACGCTTCTCTGCCGACCGGCGCACCAAAGTCGGCCTCGTCATGCAGATTGTCGGCGTTCATACCGGCAACAAGGTGGTCTAGCGTTGTGTCCAGTTCGGTAACAGCCTGGATAACGATACGGCCGTTTTCTTCGGATACTTCGACGACGGAATCCGGCTTGAGGTTTGCCGCTTCCATGACGGCTGCCGGAATGCGAACAGAAGCGCTGTCGCCCGATTTCTTGACAGTAACACGCATCGGCACTCCCTCACGTTGAAGATCAGGCTGAGATAATGTCGATACGGTAGGCCGCCCGGCAAACCCGGTCAATGCCAACCAAAAACGCCCCCTCCCGGCGTGGGAAGAGGCGTCTGTATGCTACCCGTGACTGGAGGTCATTGGGCTGTCATTACTCTCCGTGGCGGGTCAGTTGACCTGCTGCGGAGCGATCTGCGCTTCGATCGTCTTGACGCTGTCGGAAGCATCGGCCGCAATCGAGATACGGCGTGGCTTCAGCGCTTCCGGAATGTTGCGCACCAGATCGATGTGCAAGAGACCGTTCTTCAGCGAAGCGGTTTCGACTTCCACGTGATCGGCGAGCTGGAAGCGGCGCTCGAAGGCGCGCTTGGCGATGCCGCGGTAGAGATATTCGGTCTCGGCACCGGCTTCGTCATCGCTCTTCTCGCCCTTCACGGTCAGCGAATGGGCCTGGAATTCGATCGAGAGTTCCTTCTCGTCAAATCCCGCGACAGCCATCGTGATGCGATAGGTGTTGTCGCCGGTCCGCTCGATATTGTAGGGCGGATAGCTCTGCGCCTGATCGCCAAGGTTGCGATTGTCAAGTAGATTGAAGAGACGGTCGAAACCGACGGTGGAGCGGTAAAGGGGGGAAAAATCGACGTGACGCATAAAGTCCTCCATTGAAGCGACGTTGCGGTTTAGGTTTGGCGTCTCACCCCGTTCTGGCGATGAAGACCCCGTTCTGCAGGCCCTTTCGGCGCCTGCAGAGGAAAGATGGGAATTGATTTTCCGTCATTCAAGAGGTTTTTTCATTGGGGAGATTCATCCCGTGACGGGCTCGGCTTTCTGGTTATAGGCCGGCAGGTCAGAGTTCTCCGCTCCGGCCTCGCCTCTATCCGCATCCACCATTTCAGATGATTTCACTTGACGTGGCGGCCCGGATCGCTTGAGCCTGTCGGCATGACTGACACGCCCCACGCCTCACAGACCCTGTTGCGATCGACGCCGGAAAACCCGGCGCCGGCCGATTACACCGCTGGCCATTTCACCGGTCACCGCGGCACGAAGCTGCGTTACGCGCTTTTCCGCTCACCGGTCTCACCAGCCCGCGGCACGATCGTGCTGCTGCAGGGGCGCAATGAGTTCATCGAGAAATATTTCGAGACTATCCGCGAGCTCAACGCGATGGGCCTGTGGGTCGCGACCTACGATCTGCGCGGCCAGGGCGGTTCCGACCGCGAGACGCGGCATCCGAAAAAAGGCCATGTCAGACATTTCTCCGACTACCAGAAAGACCTCGACATCTTTCTCGAGCAGATCGTGCTTCCGGATGCGCGCCTGCCGTTTTTTCTGATCGCCCATTCCACCGGCGCGCTGATCGCCCTGTCGTCGGCGCCGAAACTCGCCAACCGGATCAGCCGCATGGCGCTGCTGTCGCCCTATATCGGCTTTCAGGGCCAGGCCCTGCCGGAACGCATCGTCTGGCCGCTTTCGACGGTCATGCGCTGGACCGGGTTCGGCAAGATCCAGCTTGGCGGAGACAAGCGCTTCATACCCTTCGAACGAAACGGCCTGACCGGCGATCGCACCCGCTTCGAGCGAAATCTCGGCCTCTACGCCGCCTATCCGGAACTGACGGTCGGCGCACCGACGGCCGGCTGGGTTCACGAGACCCTTCGCGCAGGCCGGCGCGTCTCGTCGCAGGCGCATCTGACACGGATCACCATTCCGACGCTGATCATCGCGCCTGTCCTCGATGGCGTCGTGCCCTATTCTGCGCAGGAGGAACTATCGCGAAATTTCCGCGCGGCACAGCTCATCACCATCACCGGCGGCCGCCATGAGCTGCTGCAGGAAAAGAATATCTACCGGGCCCAGGTGATGGCGGCGCTCGAGGCCTTCATGCCTGGGCTCGATGGCGGCATAGACCTCAGCGAAACCGCGGCCTGACCCGTCTTATCGGCGCGCCAGCAGCGCAAGCGCTTCGGCGTGCACGCTACGCGAACCGGCGGCGATGATATTGCCGCCGTTCTCCGGCCGGCCACCATCCCAATCGGTGATGATGCCGCCGGCCTGCTCGATGATCGGGATCAGCGCACCGACATCATAGGGCTGAAGATTGTTCTCAACCACGAGATCGATATGACCGCCCGCCAGAAGGCAATAGGCGTAGCAATCGCAGCCATAGCGGAACAACCGCACCTTTTCTTCGATCGAGCGGTAAAGGGCCAGATCCTCGCCCTCGAAAATATGCGGTGACGTGGTGAAGAGAACGGCGTCGGACAGCTGTCCGCAGTCACGCACCGAAAGCACGGCCTCGCCGCCCGGCCCGCGATAGGTCGCAACCTTGCCATCGGCAAAATAGCGTTCGCCGGTAAACGGCTGGTCCATCATGCCCATCGTGGCGCGACCATTCCACTGCAAGCCGATCAGCGTGCCCCACAGCGGCACGCCTGAGATAAAGGCCCGCGTCCCGTCGATCGGATCGATGACCCAGACATGCTCGCGGTCGAGCCCGACATTGCCATGCTCTTCGCCCAGGATGCCGTGTTCGGGGAAACGCGCCTCGATCAGGGTCCGGATCGCGGTTTCCGCCGCCCTGTCGCCCTCGGTCACCGGATCGAAACCGCCGGCCAGCTTGTTGACGACGGAGACACCGGTGCGGAAGCGCGGAAGCGTCTGCTCGCGGGCGGCATCAGCGAGCGTATCGAAAAAGGCGCGATCAGGCAGCATCAAAAACTCCGTCCCAGAAAAGCTGCCCCTGTTCTAAAGCAGGTCTTGGCGCTTAGAAAGGCCTGAACCGCTCTTGGACTGACCAAAACTCGGTCACTTCGCCAAATAATGATGCAATTTTCATCACATAAAATAATTGATTGACAAATGTGCATAACGGACGTAGCGTCTTCCTACAGTCTTTGACTGTAAATACCCTCCTTGGGTGTTTCCTCCCTAGACTTAGCCGCGCTGTAAGCGCGGTTTTTTTTGTCCAAAATACACGGGCGGAAGGGTATCGCTCGATGAGCACGCAGATGTCTGCATGCTGCGGCATCGAATGCGCTCTGTCAGGGAAGTCGGCTACCTCGGCGATCGAAGTCAGCCTGATGCGGGGATACTATTCCGCTGCGAGCGCAGTGTCGCTGGCCGAAAAATCAGCGACGAAGTCGGCCATCTGGCGCATGAAGAGCGAGAGTGCGGCGGCGATCGCATCGAATTCCGGCCGCTTCGAAAGCGTCCCCTCATCCACGTAAAGCCCGCGGTTGATCTCGATCTGCAGCGCGTGCAGGCCGCGCACGGGCCGGCCGTAATGTTCGGTGATGAACCCGCCAGCATAGGGTTTGTTGCGCACGGCGGCAAAACCCATCTCACTCAGGAAGCTGAGCGCTGCGCGCGAAATTTCGGCAGACGCGCTTGTGCCGTAGCGATCGCCGATGATGAAGTCGGGCTTCACGTTCGAACCCGAAAGCCGGATATTGCCAGGCATCGAGTGACAATCAATCAGCACGCAGATGCCGAACCGGGCATGCGTGGCCGCGATCAGCCGGCGCAGGCAGGCATGGTATGGCTTGTAGATTGCCTCGATCCGGGACAGGCCCTCCGCCACCGAAAGCTTGCGCCGGTAGATATCCATGTTCTCGGCGACGATGCGCGGAATGGTGCCAAGCCCACCGGCAACGCGCATCGATCCGATATTGGCGTAAGGCGGCAACGGACCATCGAACATACGCGGATCGAGTTCGAACGGCTCGCGATTGACGTCGAGATAGGCCCTGGGGAAATGGGCGGCCAGCAAGGGCGCGCCAAGTTCCGGCGCATCGGCGAAGAGATCGTCGACATAATGATCTGCCGAACGGCGAATCGCCATCGAGTCGAGATTGCTGTCGGCAAGAAAGCTTTCCGGGTAGCACCGGCCGCTATGGGGAGAGTTGTACACGAAGGGAATGGTTTGCCTGGCGGGTTCCCTTACCTCAAAATGCTCAGGATCGCCGGCGTTGAAATCCATTCCGTTTTTACCATGTCATGAACAAGTCAGATGAGGTATGTTGCCAGTTGCCCGGCGGGAAGTCCATACTATGTAATCCCACCAAGGCTGCTTCGGCTCTTATTAAACGGATGTTTACCGTCAATTGAGAGTGTAGACGGCCATACAGCCACGACTCATAGACAGATAGCGGTCCCCGAGATGCTTCCAAAAATCCTTCTCGCCGAAGATGACAACGACATGCGCCGGTTCCTGGTGAAAGCGTTGGAAAAGGCGGGCTACAAGGTCATTTCCTTCGACAACGGCGCCAGCGCCTACGACCGGCTCCGCGAAGAGCCTTTCTCGCTGCTCCTGACCGACATCGTCATGCCCGAGATGGACGGCATCGAGCTCGCCCGGCGCGCGACCGAACTCGACCCCGATCTCAAGGTCATGTTCATCACAGGGTTTGCCGCCGTCGCTCTGAATTCTGATTCGAAGGCCCCGAAGGATGCAAAGGTTCTCTCCAAGCCCTTCCACCTGCGCGATCTTGTGGATGAAGTGAACAAGCTTCTGGCCGCGTAAGCCCGGTTTTCCGGCGGCTGTCAAAAAGACTTCACAAAACCGGAAAAAGCCTATTGACGGCACATCGGTTTCTGTGGTCTTAAGCCGCCCATCGGATGGGCGTATAGCTCAGCGGGAGAGCACTACGTTGACATCGTAGGGGTCACAGGTTCAATCCCTGTTACGCCCACCATCCTGATTAGCCGCAAGGCACGAAAGGCTTCCGGGAAACCGGAAGCCTTTTTCGTTTCAAGCCGTTAACCGACCGCATAACGTCCCGTCACCATTCTTCCATCCGTAACAATACCAATAGCGCTAGGCTTGCGGATGCGGGAGCTTGTGGGTCTGAGTTTGTGGCTGGCCTCTCGGCCAGTGGCACTCAGGCGGCCGGGGTCGTGTGGGGCTCCGGCCGCTTCAATAGCGCTTCACTTCCCGAATTTACCGCAAACAAAAGCCGCCCGTGGAAGCTCCAGGGCGGCTTTGCTGTTGTGATCCTTGGGGTCTTTCTTAGAAGACCACGGCGCCTGCCGTCAGTGCCAGAACCAGGAAGATCAGGAAGATCACGATAGCGATAAAGAACAGGATTTTCGCGATGCCCGCGGTGGCAGAGGAGACGCCGGAGAAGCCGAGGAAGCCTGAAATCACGGAGATGACGAGAAAGATGAGAGCCCATTTCAACATGGTATTATTCCTTCATATTTGATGCGGGAACAACGTGACAAAAGGTTCCAGGTTCCAGCGCCGTGATGGCCGCGAAGAAATATTCCGGCAAAAATGTGAACTACGCGTCGGCAAGCAGATGCACTCGTCCCGAGATGCCGATCGACACCCGGTCGCCTGACGCAAGCAGCTCGCGGCCGGGGATATCCAGGCGGAAGGAAATCTCGCCCTCGGCGATACCGTCTCCGGCGAGTGTTATCCTCGCATCAAGCGATGGCCCGCAGAAAACCACGTCGCTGACCACAGCCGAGACCCCGTTGTCCGGCGCGTATTCGATCCGGCTGACGGTAAACTGCTCAGGCCGGATCATGATCTGCGCCCGGCCGCGATAGGTGACGTCCGCAACCTCTAGCCGGCCGATCGGGCTGTCGGCTATCCCGTCGCCGACCACTGCCGGCAGCACGACCGCTTCTCCGAGAAAGGTGGCCGTCGCCCGGTCGACGGGTTTCAGATAGACCTCGCGCGGCGTGCCGACCTGGGCGAATTTTCCCGCCCGCATCACGACCAGCTCATCGGCGAAGGCAAGCGCTTCCGCCTGGTCATGGGTCACGAGAATGGTGGTGACGCCGGCAGCCGACAGTACGTCGGCCACAGCCTTTCGGGTGGCGGTCCTCAGGCCCATGTCGAGCGCCGAGAAGGGTTCGTCCAGCAGCATCAGCCGTGGCCTGCGGGCAAGCGCCCTTGCCAGCGCCACACGCTGCTGCTGGCCGCCGGAGAGCTGATCCGGCTTGCGGGCAAGCATCGCCCCGTCAAGTCCGACCATTTCCATCAGTTCCGCAGCCCTTGCCTGTTTGGCCGTGCGATCCGCATCCATGCCGAAACCGATATTGTCGAGCACCGAGAGATGCGGAAACAGGCAGCCGTCCTGCGCCACGATGCCGATATTACGTCGGTAGGCAGCGACATGCGCGTCCGCATTGGACATGATCTCGCCGCCAAGCGTGATCGAGCCGGCGTCAGGAACCTCGAACCCGGCGATCAGCCGTAGCAGAGTGGTCTTGCCGCAGCCGGAAGGTCCGACGATGGCCGTGCGGCTTCCGCTTTGGGCTGCAAGGTCGACACCGGCAACGGCTGCGACGGAACCGTAACTCTTGGCAACGGAGGAAATGGTAAGCAGCGTCATCGCCCGGCGATCTTTTTCGACTGGTGGTGAAGGAGAAGGGTGAGCGGCAGCGAAAACAGGATCATCAGCAGCGCATACGGTGCGGCTCCCGCATAGTCGATCTCGCTGGTCAGCGCCCAGAATGCCATGGCAAGCGTGCGCGTGCCGTTGGGCGCCAGCATCTGGGTCGCGGTCAGCTCGTTCATGATGCCGAGCGAGGAAAGCGCCATGGCAGATGCAGCGCCGGGCGCTGCCAGCCGCACTGTGGTGGACCAGAGCGCCCGCGCGGGCGAACGTCCGAGACTTTCGGCCGCCTGTTCCAGCTCTGCCGGCACCTGCGCGATGCTGGCGCGCAGGCTGACCAGCGCCCGCGGCAGAAACATGATGACGTAAGCGATGACGATCGTTGCCACCGTCTGGTAAAGCGGCAGCATCACCCGGATCGAGATCGTCACCAGAGCGAGCGCGACAACCACGCCCGGCATCGAGCTTGCGAGATAATAGCAGCCTTCGAGAAACCGACTGGAACGCGTCGGGCGGCGCACCGAAAGCCAGGCGATCGGCACGGCGGCAGCAGCCGTCGCCACACCGCCGATCACGCAGATCGTCAGCGTCTGGGAAAGGGCCAACCCGATCTCGCTGAATTGCCAGATATCAGCACCACCGGCGATCAGCCAGCGCCCGAGCGTCAGCACCGGCACGCCAAGCGAAACCGCAGTAGTCACGACCGGCAGCAGTAGGCAGGGATATCGCCAGACGCCAAGCGAGGCGCGCACCGGATGGCGGGCAACGCCCGAGCCCAGCCGGGCATAGCGACGGCGGCCCCGCACAGCGGCATCGACGCCGATCAGCACGAAGCAGCAGGCCACCAGCACCAGCGCCAGCATATGCGCTGCAACGCCGTTGTAGGTGGACTGGAACTGGTCAAGAATTGCCGTCGTGAACGTGTCGAACCGGATCATCGCATAGAGCCCGTATTCCGACAGGAGATGCAGGCTGATCAGCAGCGCCCCGCCACACAGCGACAGTCTGAGTTGCGGCAACACGACACGCCGCAAGACAGCAGCGGGCGAAAGACCGAGAGAGGCCGCCTGATCCTCGAGCGCTGGATCGATCAGCCGAAGGGCCGCCGAAACGGGAAGGTAGACGAAGGGAAAGTAGGTCACGACCGAGATCGCGACGCCCGCTCCAAGCCCGTTCAGCCGCGGCCACATACCGATCCAGGCATAGGACTGCACGAAAGCGGGAATGGCGAGCGGCACGATGGCAAGCCAGGCCCATAGCTTTGCGCCCGGCAGGTCGGTGCGCTCCGTCAGCCATGCAAGCGCCGTTGCGAGAACCGTCGCGACCGGCACCGTGAAGACGATCAGCGCAACGGTATTGAACAGGAGGTCGCCGACACGGGAACGGAAGATCAGCTGCGATGCCGTTTCCCAGCCGGTCGCAACCGTTGCCCAGAACACGAACCCGAGCGGCGTCAGCGTCAGGGCGGCAATCGCAACGGCGATTGCCAGCGTCCATGAGGATCCGGCAAGGGGTTTCCCCGCAGGCTTCCGGCGCGGCCGGCTGGCAACCATGCTCTCGGTGGTAAACGTCATCGCGTGCTCAAGAAAGAAGAGACATCGCAGGTACGCCCTGCGATGTCCGTGCGCAACAGGATTCGATGGTGTTTAGAGAATGCCGGCGGCTGTCATCATGTCGGTGACCTTGGCATTGTTGAGGCTCGAAGGCTCGACCTTCGGCGCCTGAAGGTCGGCAATCGGAACGAGCGCCTTGTTGGAAGCCTCGTCCTTGCCGACGGCGTATTCGAACGAGGTGCCGTCACGCAGAATCTTCTGGCCGCCCTTGCCGGCAAGCCATTTCAGAAATGCCTGCGCCTGCTCCTTGTGCTTGGAAGAGGCCAGAATGCCACCGCCGGAGATCGACACGAAGGCGCCCGGATCCTGGTTCTTGAAGTAATGCAGCGCAACGTTCTTGCTGTTTTCGCCGGTCTTCGCCTGATCGCCGAAATAGTAGTAGTGATAGATCAGCGCGCCTTCGAACTGGCCCGCATTGACGGCCTTCATGGCGGTGGAATTGCCACGCACGGCAGTGAAGTTCTCTTTCATGCCCTTCAGCCAGGCAGCGGTTTCCGGCTCACCCTTCAGCTGCAGAAACGCGCCGACGATCGCCTGGAAATCGGCACCCGACGGAGATGCGGCCCAACGGCCCTTCCATTCGGGCTTGGCGAGATCGAGCATCGATTTCGGCAGCTTGTCCTCGGTGAGCTTGGTCTTGTCATAGGCAAACACGGTGGAGCGCGCGGCAATTCCGGTCCAGTGACCGTTGGCCGGGCGGAACTGCTCGGGAACGAGATCGAGCGTTGCCTTGTCGACAGGCTCAAACAGCCCCTTGCCATCGACAAGCGCCATGGCCGGCGAATTTTCCGTCAGAAACAGGTCGGCCGGCGAGTTGGCGCCTTCCTGCACAATCTGGTTTGCCATTTCGAGGTCGGATCCGTTGCGCACCGTAATGACGATGCCGGTCTCTTCCTTGAAGGCCTCGACCCATTCCTTGGTCAGGCCCTCGTGCTGGGCATTGTAGATCGTCAGGCTGTCGGCGACCTGCGCGTTGGCCGGCATGGACAGAGCGAGTAGCGAAACGGCGAGCGAAGCTCCGGCCGAAAGAGCAGACAGAATTTTCAAGTTTGCCTCCAATTTATAAGCGTCATCGCATCGATAGCCAAAGCCGACCTGCGTAGTCAAGTTTAAGAATCGAACGGGGATGGAGACCGATTGCGGCAAATGCCGGCGAATCAGGTAGAGCTGAAACGAACACATCAAGAACAAGCCGCGGAAACTGAATGTCGGTTGCTTATCTGGAAAAATTGAACGAGGCCCAGCGCCGCGCGGTCGAGCATGGTTCGGACGTGCCGGATGGCGGCGCTGCCGGACCGCTTCTGGTCATTGCAGGCGCAGGCTCCGGCAAGACCAACACGCTTGCCCATCGCGTCGCCCACCTGATTGTGTCGGGCGCCGATCCTCGCCGCCTGCTGCTAATGACGTTTTCCCGCCGTGCGGCCTCCGAAATGGGCCGCCGCGTCCAGCGCATCTGCCGCGAAGTGATGGGGGCGAAGTCCGGCGTCATGACCGATGCGCTCGCCTGGGCCGGCACGTTTCACGGCATCGGCGCAAGGCTGTTGCGGATCTATGCCGAACAGATCGGCCTCGACCAGGAATTCACCATCCACGACCGTGAGGATTCCGCCGACCTGATGAACCTCGTTCGCCACGAGCTCGGCTTCTCCAAGATGGAAAGCCGGTTTCCGACCAAGGGCACCTGCCTTGCGATCTATTCGCGGGCCGTCAACTCAGAGACGCCGCTGGACGAGGTGCTGAAGACATCCTTCCCCTGGTGCCTTGCCTGGGAACCGCAGCTGCGCGACCTGTTTGCCTCCTATGTGGACGCCAAGCAGGCGCAGAACGTGCTCGATTACGACGATCTCTTGCTCTACTGGGCGCAGATGATGAGCGAGCCGCTGATTGCGCAGGATGTCGGCGAACGGTTCGATCACGTCATGGTCGACGAATACCAGGACACGAACCGGCTGCAAGCCTCGATCCTGATGGCGATGAAGCCCGGCGGCCGCGGGCTGACGGTGGTGGGCGACGACGCCCAGTCGATCTATTCGTTCCGCGCCGCCACGATCCGCAACATCCTCGATTTCCCGGCAACCTTCGATCCGCCGGCCAACATCGTCACGCTCGACCGCAACTACCGCTCGACCACCACCATTCTGGCAGCCGCCAATGGCGTCATCGAACTTGCCCGCGAGCGGTTCACGAAAAACCTGTGGACCGACCGGCAGTCGGAGGAGAGACCGCGTCTGGTCACCGTCAAGGACGAGACTGAACAGGCGAGCTATATCGTGGAAAAAATCCTCGAGAACCGCGAAACCGGCATGTTGCTGAAGCAGCAGGCCGTGCTGTTTCGCGCCTCGCACCATTCCGGTCCGCTGGAAGTGGAACTCACGCGCCGCAACATTCCCTTCGTCAAGTTCGGCGGCCTGAAATTCCTCGATAGCGCCCATGTGAAGGACATGCTGGCGGCCCTGCGCTTTGCCCAGAACCCGCGTGACCGGGTTGCGGGGTTCAGGCTTCTGCAGCTCATTCCGGGCATCGGCCCGCAAACGGCGGCGAAGATCCTCGATGCGATCGCCGCCGATCCGGAACCGCTGGCGGCACTCCAGGAAATCCCCTCGCCTCCGAGGTCCGGAGAAGACTGGCCGGCCTTTGTCGAGATGCTCGGCGCCGTCAGGAAAAGCGAAGGCTGGCCTTCCGAAATCGGGCTCGCCCGCCGATGGTACGAACCGCATCTTAGCCGCATCCACGAAGATGCCGACACCCGCAAGGCCGACCTTCTGCAACTGGAGCAGATCGCTTCCGGCTACGCGTCGCGCGAACGCTTCCTCACCGAACTGACGCTCGATCCGCCGGATGCGACGAGCGATCAGGCCGGCGTTCCGCTGCTGGACGAGGATTACCTGATCCTTTCGACCATCCATTCCGCCAAGGGCCAGGAATGGCGCTCGGTTTTCCTGCTCAACTGTGTCGACGGCTGCATTCCCTCCGATCTCGGCACCGGCACGACAGCCGAAATCGAGGAGGAACGGCGGCTGCTCTACGTGGCGATGACGCGCGCGAAGGATCACCTTCACCTGATCACGCCGCAGCGTTTCTTTACCCACGGCCAGCATTCCCAAGGCGACAGGCTCGTCTACGCCTCACGCTCCCGCTTCATCCCGGCAACGCTGCTGCAGTTCTTCGAAAGCACCGCCTGGCCGGTGGTGGCGCAAATGACCGAAGCCGAACGCCAAGCCCGCCACCAGATCCGCATCGACGTAACCGCAAGAATGCGCGGCATGTGGCGCTGACCGTCACAAGTTGCGCGAACGTATAGGCAAGCTGCCTGACAATGGAGATTGCGTGTTGGAAATATCGTCGCTTGAAACCGCATTCTCGATGAAGGAGCCGGTCATCGGCCTCCGATTTGCATCCGAAGACCTGTCCGATTTCATCACGTCCGAATCGAAATTTTTGGATTGCCGGTTCAACGATTGCATCTTCGATGGCGCGAAGATCAGAGAATGCGAATTCATCGGCTGCAGCTTTTCCAACTGCTCCTTCAAGGAAGCCGAGTTTTTCAACTGCATCTTCGTCGATCGCGAAACGCAGGCAGGATCTGCGTGGAATTACTGCGACCTCAACGAGGCGAAGTTTAAGGCCTGCAACCTTTCCAACAACCGCATCGTCAAATGCGAAGCCTTCCTGCTCGAGATCACCGATTCGTCGGCCGTCGGTCTGCAGTTCGACGCCGAGGTTCATCGCAAGATCAGCAAGCGCATGATGTTTGGCGGCGTCGTCTTACAGCGTTGCAAGCTGCAGTACGCGGTGTTTGCGGCCTCAAGCTACGAAGAGAGCCGGTTCGAGAGCTGCGATCTCAGAGACTGCTCGTTTGTCGAAAGCAATCTCAGCCGCGTCAGCCTGATGGGATCGAGCCTCAACAATATCGATTTCACCGGCGCGACGCTTGATTTCGCCAACCTCTCGCAGGCGACCTTCGACGAGATGGATCTTGCAGCCATGGCGTCGTTCAAGGGCATGACTGTCAGCCGCGACCAGCACGAAAACCTGCTCCGCTCGATGGGAATTCTGACGTCGGGATAAGCAGCAGACACAACCGGTGGGCGGAAAGGCTTTCCTTTCAAACCGAAAAAGCATTAGAGCGACCGTTCTGCGTCGAAGGAGACTGAAGTGGACAGCAATCAATCGGCAAGGGCCTCGCGGGCGACGTCGTCAGCCCAGCCGGCCCCGTCGACGAAGAAGGCTGCAGCGTGGATGCTGACGTCGATCAGCCTGCTGCTGCTGATGGCGATTTCCGGCCGGATCATCACCCGCGAGATCGACGTGTTCCAGGTGATGGAAATGCGCTCGATCATCGCCTTCTTCATGCTTTTGCCATTGGTGTTTCGCGAGGGCGGCTTCAAAGCCATGCGCACGACCATCCTGCCGGCCCATATCGGCCGCAACGTCGCCCACTATATCGGCCAGTTCGCCTGGCTGATGGGCCTGACGCTGATCCCGCTCGCCCAGGTGATCGCCATCGAATTCACCGCGCCAATTTGGGCAGCGCTCATGGCAGCGGCGTTTCTCGGCGAGAAGCTGACATGGCGCAAGGGCGCAGCGATCGGCTTCGGGCTCGCCGGCGTGCTTCTGATCCTGCGGCCAGGCGCCGCCCCGCTCAATCCCGGCCACCTGATCGTGCTGGGCGCGGCCTTCTTCTTCGCCATCTCCTTCATCACCACCAAGCTCCTGACGCGCACCGACAGCGCCACCAAGATCATCTTCTGGATGCTGATCATCCAGTCGATCATCGGGCTGATCCCGGCAATCAGGGTATGGACCTGGCCGTCCGCGGGGATCTGGCCGTGGATCTTCCTGATCGCGTTCACCGGGACATTCGCGCATTACTGCATGGCAAAGGCGCTGTCTTATGCCGATGCGACGGTGGCGATGCCGATGGATTATCTCCGCGTGCCGGCCTCGGCCCTCATCGGCTACCTTCTCTACGCCGAAGCCATCGACGGCCTGACCGCCGCCGGCGCAATCCTCATCCTCGCCGGCAACCTCTTCAACCTCCGACGCCCGAACGCCGGAAGAATCCAACAGACGCCGCCGTGAGATCGGTTTAGTCTTGTTCCTTGAATGCTGCGGGGATATCGCGCGCCGTGCAGGATGCGCTCAATTCTCACACCATCCTGGGACACGGTGTAGAACATCACGTACCGTTTGAAGTGGATGCAACGAAGCCCGGTCGCGCATCAGGAGCGGCGTCCGCCATATCTGGCTTCAAGCCGATCGAAGACGTCATCCGCCGGAATGCCCGGCCCACTCTCGATCCCGGTGCGTATATCCGCCTTCAGTGCGTCGAAGCCGGCCTTGCCATGCTCCTCCATCTCTTCGAGCAGGCGAAGGCTATCGCGCATGACTTCGCTTTCGCTTGCATAGCGTCCGCTTTCCACCAGCCTGCGCACGAAGCTTTCGTAACGGGGGCCGAGTTCATAACTGGAAGGCATAAGATCCACCCTTGTTTCACCGAAATTATCAATCTTCGACATCCACGTAAAGCGTATCCCCTCGCGCAACTCGTCACCGCTTCTCCAGCAACTCGATCTGGATCTGCTGGAGTTCTGCGAGCCGTTCCCACTGCTTGGCCATCTGGTGATCGATCTTTTCATGCAGCTGGCGGATTTCGAGTTCGGCTCGAAGGTTGACCATGTAGTCGTTTTCGCTGCGCAGCCGGTCCTTGTCCTCCTGCCGCCTCTGACTCATCATGATGACGGGTGCCTGCAGGGCGGCAAGCGAGGACAGGACGAGATTGAGCAGGATGAACGGATAGGGGTCGAACGGATCGGCGGACAAACCGACCACGTTAAGCGCCATCCACAAAACCAGCACGGCTAAAAAGGACAGGATGAAGGTCCAGGAGCCTCCGAAGGCGGCGACCCTGTCGGCGACCCTTTCCCCGAACGTTTCCGCCTGGTCGATTGCGGCGGGCGCGCCCGCCTGAACCGTCAGCGTTCCCTTTTCGAAACTGTCGAGCACGCGGGCGTCAAGCTCGGTGATCTCGCCCCGCTCCTCTTCCAGCAGTGCCTCCACGTAGCGCCGCCTGAAGCGCGCCAGATCCTCGTCGCAGATCAGACTGTCGGCGCTACAGGTCTTTACCTCCTCCGCGATCATCTCGAAGAGATGCGGCCTGAGAGTGCCCGCCTTGTGAAGCTTCGATACCGCAAACGTGCGACCGCAGATCAGGCATTGCCCGGTTCTCCCGGTCGTTTGAGAAGCATGCTTACCCATTGTCTGAAGCCTCGTTCTTCGTATCGACAGCCAGGAGCGGCGCCAGATGAAATACCTTTGGTGAAAATCTGTCCGAAAACACGTCGGAGCGGCCGATATAGAGGAGTGTCGAGCCGGTAAGCCCGGCCAGCACGTCGAGCAACAGCGCCTGCGTCTCCGGTTCGAGACCCTCCAGAACGTCGTCCATGATCAGCCAGTCCGGCTTTCGAAGCACGGCATTGGCGATCTGCAGCGCCACTTCCTCGTCCTTGTCGAGCAGCCGGTCCCATCGCTCCACCTCGTCGAGTTTATCGACGAGCCGATGCAGACCGACTTTCTTCAACGCTTGCGCCAGCGCCGCGTCGGTCATGTCGGGAATGCCATCGCGCATGCCAGCAGGCCCAGTCGCCGGATAGGTCATGACCTCGCGCAGTGATGCGGTCGGCAGATAACCTTCCTGCGGCATCATGATCATCCGATCTGCGGCCGGCAGTCGGATCTCGCCCTTGCCCCAGGGCCAGATACCGGACAGTGCCTGGAACAGAAGATGCCGGTCTGTCCCCGGATTGCCGTTGATCAGCACCCGCTCGCCGGGCCGGATGGTGAAGGCGCCTTCCGCGACCCTGATGCCATGGCCGTCCCCGCCCTTGTCGGGTTCGCCGAAGACCGCAAGGTCGGTCACGGACAGCACGTCCTCCCCATCGCTTTTCCGGTAGGTGAGGACGGAGCCTTCCATCGCCGGCGTATCCATCGAAACCAGGGCATTGCGGAACGAGGAGACACGGCCGAGCGTCGCCCGCCAGTCGGCGATGACGCTGAAATTCGCCACATACCAGCGCAGTGCCTGGTTGACCTGGTTGAAGGCGCCGACCGCCATCATCAGACCGCCGAACGAAAGATTGCCGGAAAAATACATCGGCGAGGCAATGATGATCGGCGCCACC
The DNA here is from genome assembly GCF_013317225.1 of Neorhizobium sp. AL 9.2.2. Lineage (NCBI taxonomy): Bacteria > Pseudomonadati > Pseudomonadota > Alphaproteobacteria > Hyphomicrobiales > Rhizobiaceae > Neorhizobium > Neorhizobium sp. AL 9.2.2. Next base: position 108,041 of record NZ_JAALXU010000003.1, on the reverse strand, counting down.
AACGCCAGCCAACCGAAACCGGCCGACACCCAGGTCAGGTTGGTAAGCGCCCAGGCAAGCTTGCGCAGCATGCCGAGCACGCCATCGATTGCGGCGTGAACGCGGAAAAGCTCGCTTTCCTCGCCACGCGCAAGCGTGATCGGCTTCATGTTCTCGTTCGCCCGGACAAGGGTCGCGCGCAGATCAGCCTCGCGGGCATAGCGCTGCGCATTCAGCCGCGCCAGCCGGCTGCCGACAACGTTGCTCATGACGGATCCGAAAAGGGCGTAGAGAATCGTCGCCCACAGCATATAGCCGGGAATGACGATGGTGCGACCGCCGATCTGCAGGCCGAAATCGGTCGAGATCGCCCATAGCACGCCGATGAAACTTGCAAGAAGAATGGTCGAATTGACGAGACCGATCGACAGTGACGTCGTGTTTTCGGCCAGGATGCGGGTGTCCTCATGCAGTCTCTGGTCCGGATTGTCGGCGATCGCGCCGGCACCGGCAAGCTTCAGGGCCCGCCCCGGCGTCAGCCAGACATCGGCGAGATCGCGGGCCAGCCCTTCTCGCATCCGCATCGCGGCGATCTGGTTCAGCCATTGCTGGATGACGTTGAGCAGTGTCAGGAGCGAGGCGAGGACTCCGAACACCACAAGCTGGTGGAGGAATTCGGGCATGTCGCGCCGCGCCAAGGCATCGTAGAACGGTCCGTTCCACTCGTTCAGCCGATAGGTGGCGTAGGTGGTCGCAAAGATGACGCAGAGCAGCGCGGCCGTGAGCGCGAGAACGGGATTGCGCACCGGGGACGCCCAGAACGCCCCTGTCATCATTTTGAGCTGGCCAGACAGAGGAAGTTCATAGGGCTCCGCCTTATCTTGCGAATTCACCATCTGCCGCCGGCTCCTGCCTGTCTGTGTCGAGTCCTAACTACCACAAGGGAATTGCGAAGGTGCGAGAAAGGCGTGCCGTTCACGGCTGACTGGGAACAGCGTCGAGCGTCCCACAATCGAATGCAGACGTCCGCTCGTCACATCGCCTTGAACAGCACACTCGGATCGGTGAGGTATTTCGCAAAGATCGGCAGGCTGGCGCCGCCGATGGCGCGGGCGTGGCTGCCGACCTTGCCCTCGATGATATCGGGGATGATGACGCCTTGCAGGTCCAGCCGCTTGACGGCCTCGATCGTCTCGGTGACGATCCGCTTGCGCACCCATGACGGAAAGCCGCCATCGATCACGGCAGCCCCGAAATCGATGATCGAGGCGCTGGCAATGATGGCCTGGGCAAGCGCTGCCGCCGTCTCGCCGATCCACAGATCGAGCGGCGCGCCGAAATCGATCCATTCGTCGGCCGAATACCAGAGCGGCTCCGGATCGATCCCCTTTTCCTTCAGCATGTTCTCGAGAACGAAAATTGAAGCGACGTCGAGCAACTGCCGGGTTGAACCGTCCCTGCCGCGCACCGGAAGTGGCGCGACGGCGCCTGCCGTCCCGGTACGGCCGGAAAACACCGCGGAGTTCAGAACGATGCCGCCGCCGATAAATGACCCGATGAAGAAATAGACGAAGTCCGGATAGGACGGACCGATCCCGAACACCAGCTCCGCACCGCAGGCGCTGGTCGCGTCGTTCTGCAGGTAGACGGCATGCTTGGTCGAGGCGGAGACCTCCTGCTGCAGGTCGAAATCGCGCCAGAGGTCCATCGCGCCCGCAGGCGCGCCGACCTCGTCTGCCCAGTTCCACAGTTCGAACGGCGCCGAGATCCCGATGCCGGCGATCCGCTCACGCTCGACCATGCTGAGCTGGCCCTCGAGCCTGCCGATCCCCTTGCCGATGATCTCGATGATCTTCTGCGGCACTGGGTAGGCGTAGGTTTCGTGATGATGCATCCGGATCTGCCCGACGAAATCCATCAGCACCAGATCGGCGCTGCGCCGGCCGATTTTCACCCCGAAGGAAAACACGGCATCGGGATTGAGCCGCATCGGGACCGACGGCTGCCCCACCCGGCCGCGGATCGGTTCGCCGCGCAGCAGAAGCCCGTCCTTTTCGAGCGATCGCATGATCACCGACACAGTCTGCGCCGACAGTCCGCTGGCGCGGGTAATGTCCGCCTTCGACATTTCGCCGTGCATGCGAACAAGCGAAAGGACCAGCCTCTCGTTATAGGCACGCACGCGAACCTGGTTCGATCCGCCCGAAAAACTGCCGAGCGGCATCGACCCTGTCGCGGTACTTCCCGCGATCGACATTGGAACTCCTCCCGAAACTCGCCGTGGATCGTCGCTCCACGCACGCCGAATATGCCACCGTGGATAAATAATTCAATCGGAATTAATTATTGACAGCTCATGGAAAACTGGTCTTAATCCGGGCTGCAGAGGACATGGGAGGCTTGGAGACGGCGCTCGTCGAATTCGATGGCACCCGGTGTTTCTGAACATTTGCATCAATCGCCCCAGGCTTGGGGAAAAGATCTCTCGGGAGGAGATATCATGAAAAAGACTGTGCTTTCTGGCGCCTTTGCGGCGCTTGTCCTCGGCGTTGCGTTTTCCGCTCCGGCGCACGCAGCCGGCGTCTCCGCCTGCCTCATCACCAAGACAGATACCAATCCGTTCTTCGTGAAGATGAAGGACGGTGCGACCGCAAAAGCCAAGGAACTCGGCGTCACGCTGAAATCCTATGCCGGCAAGATCGATGGCGATTCCGAAAGCCAGGTTGCCGCGATCGAAACCTGCATTGCCGACGGCGCCAAGGGTATCCTGATCACCGCGTCCGACACCAAGGGCATCGTGCCGAACCTCAAGAAGGCTCGCGACGCCGGCATGCTGATCATCGCGCTCGACACGCCGCTGGAGCCGATCAACGCGGCCGACATGACGTTTGCGACCGACAACCTTCTGGCCGGCAAGCTGATTGGCCAGTGGGCCAAGGAAACGCTCGGCGACAAGGCCAAGGAAGCCAAGGTGGCCTTCCTCGACCTTACCCCGTCGCAGCCTTCCGTCGACATCCTGCGCGACCAGGGCTTCATGATCGGTTTCGGCATCGATCCGAAGGATCCGAACAAGATCGGCGACGAAGACGATCCGCGCATCGTCGGCCATGACGTGACCAACGGCAATGAAGAAGGCGGTCGCACCGCGATGGAAAACCTTCTCCAGAAGGATCCGACCATCAACGTCGTTCACACGATCAACGAACCGGCAGCAGCCGGCGCCTATGAAGCGCTGAAGGCCGTCGGTCGCGAGAAGGACGTGCTTCTGGTCTCCGTCGACGGCGGCTGCCCAGGCGTCAAGAACGTTGCCGGCGGTGTCATCGGTGCAACCTCGCAGCAGTATCCGCTGCAGATGGCGTCGCTCGGCATCGAGGCGATCAAGAAGTTCGCCGATACCGGTGAAAAGCCGAAGCCGACTGCCGGCAAGGATTTCTTCGACACAGGCGTGACGCTCGTGACCGACAAGCCGGTTCCCGCGATCAAGTCGATCGACACCAAGGAAGGTCTGAACAAGTGCTGGGGCTGATCCCCACCTGCATTTGAAAGATCAAACCACTACCCTCCCCGCAACGGGGAGGGCTTGATCCGGCGGCAACCGCTCAGACAATCCCTGCGTCCGCCGCAAGTCTTCTCCCACCGGGGTGGGAGAGATGGCCGGCAGGCCGGAGAGGGTCTCTCACTGTCGAGCGACAACGGAATTTCTCGGAGGAACATCCATGACCGAGCCAACGGCGGCATCGCCGCATCATGACTACGAAAAGGTTCTGAAGGACAGTTCGACCGACGTCGCATCCTTCGACGGCGACAAGAAAACGCCAGTCCAGAAATTCCAGCACTTCCTGCACACCAGTCCGTCGGCGGTTTCGCTGATCGTCCTCGTCGCAGCCCTGCTGGTGTTCGGCATCCTTCTCGGCGGAAAATTCTTCAACGCCTTCTCCCTGACGCTGATCCTGCAGCAGGTGGCAATCACCGGCATTATCGGCGCGGCACAGACACTTGTCATCATGACCGCCGGCATCGATCTTTCGGTCGGCGCCATCATGGTCCTTTCCTCTGTCGTCATGGGCCAGATGGTCTTCCGCTACGGGGTTCCTGTCGAGATCGCCATTCCCTGCGGCTTCGCGGTCGGCGCGATTTGCGGCTTCATCAACGGCTTCCTGATCGCCCGTGTGAAACTGCCGCCCTTCATCGTCACGCTCGGCATGTGGCAGATCGTGCTTGCCACCAACTTCCTCTATTCCTCCAACGAGACGATCCGCTCGCAGGAAATCGAGGCGACGGCTCCGCTTCTGCAGTTCCTCGGCACGACGTTCAAGGTCGGCGGCGCCGTCTTCACCTTCGGCGTTGTCGCGATGGTGCTGCTGGTCGCCGTCCTCTGGTACGTGCTCAACCAGACCGCCTGGGGCAGACATCTTTACGCAGTCGGTGACGATCCCGAAGCGGCAGAGCTTTCCGGCGTCAACGTCAAGCGCATGCTGATTTCGGTCTACGTTCTGGCCGGCACCATCTGCGCGCTTGCCGGCTGGGTCTCGATCGGCCGCAACGGTTCGGTTTCCCCGACAGTGGGCCAGTTCGCCAACATCGAATCCATCACCGCCGTGGTGATCGGCGGCATATCGCTGTTCGGCGGCCGCGGCTCGATCCTCGGCATGGTGTTCGGCGCCCTCATCGTCGGCGTGTTCTCGTTCGGCCTTCGAATGCTCGGCACCGACGTCCAGTGGACCTACCTCCTGATCGGCGTGCTGATCATCGCCGCCGTCGCAATCGATCAATGGATCAGAAAGGCAGCCGGCTGATGGCACGCGATCCGAACACTCAACCCATCCTCGCCGCCCGCGGCCTGGTCAAGCGCTACGGCCGGGTGACCGCCCTCGACAACGCCGATTTCGACCTCTATCCGGGTGAAATCCTCGCCGTCATCGGCGATAACGGCGCCGGCAAGTCTTCGCTGATCAAGGCGATCTCAGGCGCGATCCGTCCAGACGAGGGCGAGATCACGCTGGAAGGCAAGCCGGTGCAGTTCCGTTCGCCGATCGAGGCCCGCGATGCGGGCATCGAGACCGTCTACCAGAACCTCGCGCTCTCGCCGGCATTGTCGATCGCAGACAACATGTTCCTCGGCCGCGAGATCCGCAGCAAGGGTTTCATGGGCAAATACCTGCGCAAGCTTGATCATGGCGCCATGGAAAAGTTTGCCCGCGGCAAGCTCTCCGAACTCGGCCTGATGACCATCCAGAACATCAACCAGGCGGTCGAGACACTCTCGGGCGGTCAGCGCCAGGGTGTGGCTGTGGCGCGCGCTGCGGCCTTCGGTTCCAAGGTGATCATCCTCGACGAACCGACGGCGGCGCTCGGCGTCAAGGAAAGCCGCAAGGTTCTGGAACTGATCCTCGACGTGCGCTCGCGCGGCATTCCGATCGTGCTGATCAGCCACAACATGCCGCATGTCTTTGAAGTGGCCGATCGTATCCACATCCACCGGCTCGGAAAACGACTGACCGTCATCAACCCGAAAGACTACACGATGTCCGACGCCGTCGCCTTCATGACCGGCGCCAAGGTCCCGACGGAAGCCGTCGCGGCCTAACGGAAATACCTGGGAATGCCCCACTCCCCGCTCGCGGGGAGTGGGCACGTACCCTGATCTGACTCTGTGCGCGCAGCCTGCGCCCTTCTCCCCGCCCGCGGGGAGAAGGTGCCGGTAGGCGGATGAGGGGCAATCTCAGCCGGATGACCCTTACCCGGCACAACGAGCGAAAACCGAACGAAGCTCACCTTTCGACGTGAGCGGGAAAACAGCCTGCCCCGCCTTGCATTCTTTTCATGCATTGCACAAACTCGCGGCAACGATGACGTAACGGCCCGTTCAACAAGGCCGGCAAGGGGCATAATGTCGATCAAGGCGAGCATCTACCATCTCACCCATTACAGCTATGACAGGCCGGTCCGGATGGGGCCGCAGATCATCCGGCTCAAGCCCGCCGCCCATTCCCGCACAAAAGTGCTGTCGCATTCGCTGAAGGTCACGCCGGAGAATCACTTCGTCAACCTGCAGCAGGACCCCTACGGCAACTACCTGGCCCGCTTCGTGTTTCCCGAACCGGTGACCGAATTCAAGATCGAGGTCGACCTCGTCGCCGACATGACGGTCTACAATCCCTTCGACTTCTTCGTCGAGGAGGAGGCGCAGGCCTGGCCGTTCACCTATCCGGCCGACCTTATCGAAGACCTGTCGATCTACCGCACGCCCGAGCCGCCGGAACCGGCGCTCATTGAATATCTGAAGACGCTGGACATGTCGCCCGGCCAGCCAACCGTCGACATGGTGGTTGGTATCAACGCCCGCCTGCAGCAGGCGATCGGTTATGTCATCCGCATGGAACCCGGCGTCCAGACGCCCGAGCAGACGCTGACCTCGGCCATGGGCTCCTGCCGCGACTCGAGCTGGCTGCTGGTGCAGATCCTGCGCCATCTGGGCTTCGCCGCCCGTTTCGTCTCCGGCTACCTCATCCAGCTGACGCCGGACCTGAAGGCGCTCGACGGCCCCTCCGGCACCGAAGTCGATTTCACCGATCTGCATGCCTGGTGCGAAGTCTATCTGCCAGGCGCCGGCTGGATCGGCCTTGATCCGACATCGGGCCTGCTGACCGGCGAAAGCCACATTCCGCTGGCCGCCACGCCCCATTACCGCAACGCCGCGCCGATTTCAGGCGGTTACTTCGGCGAGGCGAACACGTCGTTCGACTTCGCCATGAACGTCACGCGCGTTGCCGAACATCCGCGCATCACCAAGCCTTTCTCGGATGAGAGCTGGGACGCGCTGAACGATCTCGGCGAACAGGTGGACCGCGTGCTGGAAGCCCAGGACGTGCGCCTCACCATGGGTGGCGAACCGACCTTCGTGTCGATCGACGACTTCGAATCCGACGAATGGAACACCGGCGCCGTCGGCCCCACCAAGCGCGAAAAGGCCGACGTCCTTATCCGCAAGCTGCGTGAAAAGTTCGCGCCGGGCGGCTTCCTGCATTACGGCCAGGGCAAATGGTATCCGGGCGAAAGCCTGCCGCGCTGGACCTTCTCGCTCTACTGGCGCAAGGACGGCAAGCCGATCTGGAGCAACCCGGATCTGGTGGCCGAAGAAGGCCGCGACTATGGCAGCGGCGAGCAGGACTCGCAGCAATTCCTGACCGCACTCGCAGCGGAACTCGATATCGGCGAAGAGATGGTCGTGCCGGCCTATGAGGATCCGGCCGAGTGGATCATCAAGGAAGGCTCGCTGCCTGACAATGTCGATCCATCCAATTCGAAACTCAAAGACCCGGAAGAGCGCAACCGCATCGCCCGCGTGTTCGAGCGCGGCCTGACCAACCCGTCCGGCTATATCCTGCCTGTTCAGGCCTGGCAGTCGCACGCGAGAGGCGGCAGCATGGGCGAAAAGCGCTGGATCAGCGAAAAATGGAGCACCCGTCGCGGCAAGATCTTCCTTGTGCCCGGCGACAGCCCGGTCGGATACCGCCTGCCGCTCGGCACGCTTCCCTATATTCCGCCATCGCAATTCCCCTATATCCACGAGGCCGATCCCTCGATCCCCCGCACCGCCCTGCCCGACGTGATCGTCCCGCCGGGTCACGAAGCGACCGAAGGCCGGGCGATGCCCGAGCAGTCGTTCACGGCCGGCGACCCGACCAATCCCGGCCGCGTCGAGCAGACACTCGGTGAAATCGGCGGCGCGGTGCGCACGGCAATTTCCGTCGAGCCGCGCGATGGCCGTCTCTGCGTCTTCATGCCGCCGGTCGAAAAGATCGAGGACTATCTCGAACTGATCGCTGCTGCCGAAAACGCCGCGACCAAGCTCGGTCTCGCCGTCCATATCGAAGGCTACGCGCCGCCGCATGACGAGCGCATCAACGTCATCCGCGTCGCGCCCGATCCTGGCGTCATCGAGGTCAACATCCATCCTGCCGCAAGCTGGAAGGAGACGGTCGAGACCACAACGGCGATCTATGAGGAGGCCCGCCAGAGCCGTCTCGGCGCCGACAAGTTCATGATCGACGGCCGCCACACCTGCACCGGCGGTGGCAACCATGTGGTGGTCGGCGGCGCCAACCCGAACGACAGCCCGTTCCTGCGTCGCCCGGACCTGCTGAAAAGCCTCGTGCTGCACTGGCAGCGCCATCCGGCGCTGTCCTACCTGTTCTCCGGCCTGTTCATCGGACCGACCAGCCAGGCACCGCGTCTCGACGAGGCCCGTCACGATTCGATGTACGAGCTCGAAATCGCGATGTCGCAGGTGCCGATGCCGGGCCAGGGTGCAGCACCGCTGCCATGGCTCGTCGACCGGCTGTTCCGCAACCTCTTGACCGACGTCACCGGCAACACGCACCGTTCGGAAATCTGCATCGACAAGCTGTTTTCCCCCGATGGACCCACCGGTCGCCTCGGCCTTGTCGAATTCCGCGGTTTCGAAATGCCGCCGAATGCGCGCATGTCGCTCGCCCAGCAGCTGCTTGTCCGCGCGCTGATCGCCCGCTTCTGGAAAAACCCGGTTCAGGGCAGGTTTACCCGCTGGGGCACGGCGCTGGCGGACCGGTTCATGCTGTCCCATTACATCTGGGCCGATTTCATGGATGTGCTGGCGGACCTTCGCGAAAACGGCTTCGACCTTCGGCCCGAATGGTTCGAGGCACAGCTCGAGTTCCGCTTCCCGTTCTTCGGAGAGGTAGAATACGAGGGCGCCAAGCTCGAACTGCGCCAGGCGCTGGAGCCCTGGCATGTGATGGGCGAACAGGGCGCGATCGGCGGCACGGTGCGCTATGTCGACAGTTCAGTAGAACGCCTGCAGGTGCGGCTCGAAACCAGCAATCCGCAGCGCTATACCGTCGCCTGCAACGGTCGCGCCGTGCCGTTGACGCCGACGGGCATATCCGGGGTTTCGGTCGCCGGCGTGCGCTTCAAGGCCTGGCAGCCGTCATCCGGCCTGCATCCGGTATTGCCGGTCAATACGCCGCTGACATTCGATATCTATGATACATGGTCCAGCCGCTCGATCGGTGGCTGCATCTATCATGTTGCCCATCCGGGCGGTCGCAACTATGAGACCTTTCCGGTCAATGGCAACGAAGCGGAAGCGCGAAGGCTCGCACGGTTCGAACCGTGGGGACACACGGCCGGCAGTTATGCTTTGATGCAGGAAATGCCATCGCCCGAATTTCCGCTGACACTCGATCTGCGCCGGCCACCCGGGATTTAAACGGACCGCCTGGGTTTTAACTGGAGTTGACAGCAAGCCATGTCCAACGGACCGGCAACAGAGCACGCCAAGGCGGAAGCCGCCATTGGCGAGAGAGGCGTTGGCGAGATCGGCATTGACCCGATCCTCGGCTACGCGGCCTTGGCCGGCGTCACCGACGAGATGCTGGACGCCGAAGGTCGCATCAAGCCGGTCTGGGAGAACCTGATCGCGCATCTGAGCCGTCTCTCGGAGGCAGAGCTGCATGAACGGTTTGCCCGCGCCGACCGCTACCTGCGCGATGCCGGCGTGTTCTACCGAACCTATGCGGCACCCGGCACCACGGCCGGAAGCGGCAGCGGCGAGCGTGCCTGGCCGATCAGCCATATTCCGGTCCTGATCGCAGAAAAGGAATGGGAGGAGATCTCCCGCGGCCTCAAGCAGCGCGCCGACCTTCTGGAAGCGATGCTTGCCGATATCTACGGCGACAACAAGCTGGTCGAGGAAGGCTTTCTGCCGCCGCAGCTCGTTGCCGGAAACCCGGAGTTTCTGCGCCCGCTGGTGGGCATAAAGCCGGTCAGCGGCCATTACCTGCATTTCTGTTCGTTCGAAATCGGCCGCGGTCCGGATGGCGACTGGTGGGTGCTGGCTGACCGCACGCAGGCCCCGTCAGGCGCAGGCTTTGCGCTGGAAAACCGCGTCGCCACCACACGCGCGCTGTCGGATATCTATGCCGAAAGCCATGTCCACCGCTTAGCCTCCTTCTTCGGCGCCTTCCGCGATGCGCTGCAGAGCCACAAGCAATATCCCGACGACCGGATTGCGGTTCTTTCCCCCGGCCCCGCCAACGAAACCTATTTCGAACACGCCTATATCGCCCGCTATCTCGGCTTTATGCTGCTGGAAGGCGAGGACCTGACCGTTCTCAACAACCGCGTCATGGTCCGCACCGCGGCGGGTCTCAAACCCATCGGCGTTCTCTGGCGCCGCCTCGACGCATCATATGCCGATCCGATGGAATTGAACCAGAGCTCTCATATCGGCACGCCCGGCATGGTGCAGGCGCTGCGGTCCGGGTCGCTGACACTCGTCAATGCGCTCGGCTCCGGCATTCTCGAAACCCGGGCGCTTCTCGCCTTCATGCCCGCCATCTGCCGCCGCCTTCTCGGCGAAGCGCCGATCATGCCGTCGATCGCGACCTGGTGGTGCGGCCAGAAGGCCGAGCGGGACCATGTGGCCAAGAATATCGGGCGGATGGTGATCGGCCCGGCCTATTCCGGCCTGCCCTTCTTCGACGACAACGGCCAGTCGGTTCTCGGCTCTGCTCTGAGAGAGACTGCAAAAGAATCGATCGGCGAGTGGCTGTCGAGCGAAGGCGCCAAGCTCGTCGGCCAGGAAGTCGTGACGCTGTCGACAACGCCTGCCTATGTCGACGGCAAGCTGGTGCCGCGGCCGATGTCGCTGCGCGTCTTCGCGGCCCGCACCGAAGATGGCTGGCAGCTCATGCCCGGCGGTTTTGCCCGTATCGGCTCCGGCGACGACGTGGCCGCAATTGCCATGCAGGCAGGCGGCACCGCGGCCGATGTCTGGATCGTTTCCGACAAGCCCGTCGACAAGCCGACCCTGCTGCCGCCGGAGGAAAGCTTTACCCGCAACATGCCGGGGTCGCTTCCGTCACGCGCCGCCGACAATCTGTTCTGGCTCGGCCGCTATATCGAGCGCTCCGAGGGTGCGTTGCGCATCCTGCGCTCCTGGCACCTGCGCTACGCGGAGTCAGCAGATCCGGACGCGCCGCTTCTCGTCGACGTCGCCGGCTATCTGAAATCGATCGATATGGACATGGCGAAGGCCGTGCCGGCGCCGCTTCTGTCTCACCTCAACAGCGCCATCTATTCGGCCAGCAACATCCGAGACCGCTTTTCGCCGGATGGCTGGCTGGCCCTCACGGATCTTGCCAAGACCACCAAGCGCTTTCATGAGACCGCACAACCGGGCGACGATGCCGCCCATGCCAGCACCATCCTTCTGCGCAAGCTGGCGGGCTTTGCCGGTCTCGTGCACGAAAACATGTATCGCTTCACGGGCTGGCGTTTTCTTTCCATCGGCCGCTACCTTGAGCGCGGCCTGCATATGACGCGGCTGCTCGCCCATATGTCCGGCCCGGACGCACCGGATGGTTCGCTCGACATGCTGCTTGAAATCGGCGACAGCGTCATGACCCACCGTCGGCGCTACAACGTCAACACCGCGCGGCTGACGGTCGCCGACCTGCTTGCGCTCGATCCGCTCAACCCGCGTTCGATCCTGTTCCAGCTGGCCGAGATCCGCACCGAAGTCGAGCAACTGCCGAATGCGGTTCTCAACGGCCAGATGTCGCCCTTCTACAGGGAAGCGATGCGGCTGCATTCGGGCCTCGCGGTCATGACCCCCGAGGGCATGGATGTGGAGGTTTACCGCAAGCTCGAGCAGGAGCTTGAACGGCTTTCCGATATTCTCGCCCGAACCTATTTCAACTGAGCGGGAGAGAGGACACGCCATGCTTTACGACCTCTCCATGCACATGGGCTATGTCTATGACCAGCCGGCCTCGGTCGCACGGCATGTGATCCGGGTCCTGCCCCTGTCGCTGCCCGGCCGCCAGCGGCTGATTGCAGGCACGATCACCGTCACGCCGAACGCAGAGGAGAAAGCCACCTTCATCGATTTCTTCGGCCAGCAGGCGACCTCCATCCTGCTGCGCGCGCCGCATGAACGGTTCGACATCCGTATGCAGGCGCGCGTCATGGTCGAGACCCCGACAATCTCCGCGGATCTGTCGCCACGGCTCGATGGCTTGAGGCGGGAGCTTGCAGCGTATCTTAGCGTCGACGGCAGCTCGCCGCACAACCTGACGGGCGCAAGCCCTCGCCTGCCCGAAGATCCGCAGATTGCCGCCTATGCCCGCGACGTCGTCAAGCCGGGCCAGACGGTGCTGGAGATCGCAAAGGAGCTCTGCACCCGCATCTACGACGACTTCAAGTATGACTCCAAGGCGACCAAGGTCGACACAACCCCGCGCGAGGCCTTCAAGCTGAAGCGCGGCGTCTGCCAGGACTTCGCCCATATCATGATCACGGCGCTGCGCAGCCTCGGCATCCCCGCAGGCTATGTTTCGGGCTTCCTGCGCACGCTCCCGCCCCCGGGCAAGGAGCGTTTGGAAGGCGCCGACGCGATGCATGCCTGGGTCAAGGTCTGGTGCGGCGAGGCGGTCGGCTATGCCGAACTGGACCCCACCAACGACATCATGGCCGGCACCGACCATATCGTTGTCGCCTACGGCCGTGACTATTCCGATATCGCACCTGTCATCGGCGTGCTCAAAGGTTACGGAAATCGAAAGATCATCCAGGGGGTTGATGTGATACCGGTCAGATAGACCCGTTTTGGCGCTGAATCGTCGTGTTGGTTCAATTTTTAAGGGTTGATTTAGCGGTTCCTCCACCCGCTCCGCGCTATCAAGACCACGTGTTAGTGCAAATGAGTTGCGCGGTTTCGGCACGGGGGTAAGTGCGATGACAGCATCAATTTGGACGCGGTTTGCCAAGAACCGCGACGGAAATTTCGGCCTTATGACAGCGGTGCTCCTGCCCATCCTCCTGGGTTCGGCGGGCGTCGCGCTTGATTTCACCAATGCCATGCAGATCAAGAGCAAGATGCAGGGTCTGGCGGATTCCGCGGCACTGGCAGCTGCCTCATCGATGGCCCAGAAAGGCATGAACGAGAAGGACGCCCAGGAACTGGCGACCGACTACCTTGCCGGCCAGATCCTTGCCAATGGCATAGACGCGAACGCCACACCTGAAGAAAAGGCAGCGCAGCAGGAGGCGATCCGCAAGGCCACCGCCGTCAGCGCCAAAACCACCAACAACAGCGCTTCCAGCAAGGGCTATACGGTGGCGCTCAACACCAAGTACACGATGAAGCTGAACCCGATCACCAGCATGATCGGCGGCCAGTCCATCACGCTGAATATCGCGGCCACGGCATCCAGCAGTTCGGAAACGACCAACGGCATCTCGATGTACCTGGCGCTTGACCGGTCCGGCTCGATGTCCTTTGTCACCAGCGACAGGAATACACTGCGGTCCTACTGTGACAACTACACCAACGCTGACTGGCCGTCGGTCGCCTTCTACTGGCCCTGCTACATCCGCAAGATCGAGGCCCTGCAGACGGCGGCGACGGGGCTGTTCACGTCGCTGAAGACGTCCGACCCGAAAAATACGCTGATCCGTGTCGGTGCGGTTTCCTACACCGATGAGACGCAGTCTCCGACACCGATGACATGGGGTACGACCGAGGCTGCCAAGTACGTGGCGGCGCTTCCAAGCGTTCCGACCGGCGGCACCGATGCCAGCGGCGCGATGACCCTCGCACTGAATGCACTGAAATCGAGCAACACGACCGAGGCAACGGCGCATACGGCCAAGGGCAATGCCACCTTCAACCGCTACATCGTGCTGATGACGGATGGCGAGATGACCGGCAAAAGTGCCAACTGGAATCCGGCGCTGGACAGAACAGTGCGCAGCCAGTGCGAAACCGCCAAGGCCGATGGCATCAAGATCTTCACCGTTGCCTTCATGGCGCCGGACAAGGGCAAGTCGCTGCTGAGCACCTGCGCAAGCGCCAGCGACTACTATTACGAGCCTGAAGACATGACCGATCTCGTCAACGCGTTCGGCGATATCGCCAACAAGGCGGCAAAATCTGCGGTTCGCCTCACCAACTAGGCGGCAGTCTAAGTCTCTCGGAACGTTTGATTATTTGCAGAACCCCGTCCAACCGGCGGGGTTTTGCTTTTTTGCGATTTTACATGCCCATGACATATTTCAAGACCAATATCATTGCCCGTTGCAAGCGTTTCGTAACGGTGCATAACTGGTTTCCCAGATCTTCAACGAGGGTCCGAATCGGACGCAATTCTCACGCTTAACCAGAAAGTTAGCGCGACATGGACAAGACCTCTTCTAACGTCGAACTCCCCTTTCCGGCACCACGCAGCTCCCGGCCTGAAATCATGGCGGAGGAGATCATCGAGCGCCTGACCTATCGGATCGGCAAGGATGCGCAGGTCGCCAAGCCGCATGACTGGCTGACAGCAACGATCCTGGTGGTGCGCGACCGCATTATCGACCGGTGGATGGATTCGACCCGCAAGGTCTACAAGACAGGCGAGAAGCGCGTTTACTATCTATCGCTGGAATTCCTGATCGGCCGCCTGATGCGCGATGCCGTCAGCAATCTCGGCCTGATGTCGGAAATTCGCGATGCGCTGACATCGCTCGGCGTCGATGTGGCTGTCATTGCCGGCCTCGAACCCGATGCAGCCCTCGGCAACGGCGGCCTCGGCCGTCTCGCCGCCTGTTTCATGGAGAGCATGGCAACCGTCGAGATCCCGGCCTATGGCTACGGCATCCGCTACGTCCACGGCCTGTTCCGTCAGCAGATGGCCGATGGCTGGCAGGTGGAACTGCCGGAAACCTGGCTCGCCCACGGCAACCCCTGGGAATTCGAGCGCCGCGAAAGCTCCTACGAAATCGGCTTCGGCGGCACGGTGGACACGGTCGGCGGTTACGACGATGCGCCGCGCTATGTCTGGAAGCCGGCCGAACGCGTCATCGCCATGGCCTACGACACGCCGATCGTTGGCTGGCGTGGCAAGCGCGTCAACACGCTGCGCCTCTGGTCGGCCCAGCCGATCGATCCGATCCTGCTCGACGCCTTCAACGCCGGTGACCACATCGGTGCGCTGCGCGAAAGCAACAAGGCCGAAAGCCTGACCCGCGTTCTCTACCCGGCCGATGCCAACCCGGCCGGCCAGGAACTGCGCCTGCGCCAGGAATTCTTCTTCTCCTCCGCCTCGCTCCAGGACATCCTGCGCCGCCACCTGCAGCAGTATCCGGATTTCACCAATCTTCCCGACAAGGTCGCGATCCAGCTCAACGACACCCATCCGGCAATTTCGATCGGCGAGTTGATGCGCCTTCTGGTCGACATCCACGGCGTGGATTTCGACGAGAGCTGGGAGATCGTCCGCAAGACCTTCTC
Source organism: Neorhizobium sp. AL 9.2.2 (assembly GCF_013317225.1). NCBI lineage: Bacteria > Pseudomonadati > Pseudomonadota > Alphaproteobacteria > Hyphomicrobiales > Rhizobiaceae > Neorhizobium > Neorhizobium sp. AL 9.2.2. The sequence continues at coordinate 92,743 of NZ_JAALXU010000003.1, read as the reverse complement.
CTACACCAACCACACGCTTCTCCCCGAGGCGCTGGAAAGCTGGCCGGTACCGTTGTTCGAGCGCCTGCTGCCGCGCCACATGCAGCTCGTCTATGCGATCAACACCAAGATCTTGCTGGAAGCGCGCAAGCTAAAGAACTTCTCCGAAACCCAGATCCGTTCGATCTCGCTGATCGACGAGGGTGGCGAGCGCCGCGTGCGCATGGGCAACCTTGCCTTTGTCGGCTCGCATTCGATCAACGGCGTCTCGGCCCTGCATACCGACCTGATGAAGGTCACTGTGTTCCAGGACCTGCACACGCTCTATCCCACCCGCATCAACAACAAGACCAACGGCATCACCCCTCGCCGCTGGCTGATGCAGTGCAATCCGGGCCTCACTTCGCTGATCCAGGACGCCATCGGCGACAAATTCCTTGATGACACCGAGGCGCTGACAGATCTTGAGAAATTCTCAAGCGACAGCTCGTTCCAGGACAAGTTTGCTGCGATCAAGCGCACCAACAAGATCGCACTCGCCAATCTGGTCGGCAGCCGCATGGGCATCAGGCTCGATCCGTCGGCCATGTTCGACATCCAGATCAAGCGCATCCACGAATACAAGCGCCAGCTCCTCAACATCATCGAGGCGGTAGCGCTCTACGACCAGATCCGCTCGCATCCGGAACTTGACTGGGTGCCGCGTGTCAAACTGTTCGCCGGCAAGGCGGCGCCGAGCTACCACAACGCCAAGCTGATCATCAAGCTCGCCAACGATGTGGCCCGCGTCATCAACAACGACCCGTCGGTGCGCGGTCTCCTGAAGATCGTCTTCATACCGAACTACAACGTGTCTCTCGCCGAGATCATGGTCCCCGCGGCCGATCTTTCCGAGCAGATCTCGACGGCCGGTATGGAAGCGTCGGGAACCGGCAACATGAAGTTTGCCCTGAACGGGGCACTGACGATCGGCACGCTCGACGGCGCCAATGTCGAAATGCGCGACCATGTCGGGGAAGACAACATCGTCATCTTCGGCCTGAAAGCCGACGAGGTGCAGAAGGTCCGCGACGAGGGCCACGATCCCCGCGCCGTTATCGACCAGTCTCCGGAACTTGCACAGGCCCTGAATGCCATCGCGACCGGCGTGTTCTCGCCGGATGACCGGTCGCGTTTCACGGTCCTGATGGACGGGATCTACAATCACGACTGGTTCATGGTTGCCGCCGACTTCGATGCTTACGCAGCGGCGCAGCGCAGCGTTGACCAAATCTGGTCGGACCCTAAATCATGGTATTCGAAGACTATTCTCAACACCGCCCGCATGGGTTGGTTCTCCTCCGATAGAACCATTCGCCAATACGCGTCGGAAATCTGGAGAGCCTGATGACAAAAGCGCCGCGTACGCTCGATGACGGGAGAGCTCCTGGAGAAATCCCGTTATCCGAGATCGAGGCGATTTTGGAAGGCAGGCATACAAACCTCTTTGCCGTTCTCGGCCTGCACAAGGTCGGGGACGTCTACAGGGTCCGCTGTTTCATCCCCGGCGCCGAGGCCGTCACGGCCACGGCGCTGAACGGCACGGAACTGGGCGAACTCACCTGCCGCCACGAAGCCGGTTATTTCGAAGGCATCGTCTCCGCGTCGCAACGCCAGCCCGTCCGTTATCGCGCCCGCCGCGGTGATGACGAGTGGGCGGTGACGGACCCCTACTCGTTCGGCCCGGTTCTGGGACCGATGGACGATTATTTCGTCCGCGAGGGATCGCATCTTCGCCTGTTCGACAAGATGGGCGCCCATCCGATGAAGCACGAGGGCGTCGAGGGATATCACTTCGCCGTCTGGGCACCGAATGCCAAGCGCGTCTCTGTCGTTGGCGATTTCAACACCTGGGATGGCCGCCGCCACATCATGCGGCTGCGTCAAGACACCGGCATCTGGGAAATCTTCGCGCCCGATATCCTGGCTGGCACCCCCTACAAGTTCGAGATCGTCGGCAGCGACGGCGAAGTTCTGCCCCTCAAGGCCGACCCTTACGCCCGGCGCGCCGAAATGCGCCCGAAGACGGCGTCCGTCACCACGCCGGAACTGGTGCAGAAATGGGATGACGAAGCCCATCGGGAATTCTGGGAAAAGGCCGATCACCGCCGGCAGGCGATCTCGATCTACGAAGTGCACGCCGGTTCATGGCGCCGCAAGCAGGATGGTTCGTTCCTCTCCTGGGACGAGCTTGCCGCCGAACTCATTCCCTACTGCACCGACATGGGCTTTACCCATATCGAATTCCTTCCGATTACCGAACATCCCTATGATCCGTCCTGGGGCTACCAGACCACCGGTCTCTATGCGCCGTCGGCCCGTTTCGGCGAGCCGGAAGGCTTTGCCCGCTTCGTCAACGGCTGCCACAAGGTCGGCATCGGCGTCATCCTCGACTGGGTGCCCGCCCACTTCCCGGTCGACGCGCACGGGCTGCGCCATTTCGACGGCACCGCACTCTACGAGCATGAAGATCCGCGCCAGGGTTTCCACCCCGACTGGAACACGGCGATCTACAATTTCGGCCGTCTCGAAGTCTTGTCCTACCTCGTCAACAACGCGCTCTACTGGTCGGAAAAATTCCACCTCGACGGCCTGCGTGTCGATGCGGTCGCTTCGATGCTCTATCTCGACTATTCGCGCCGCGAGGGCGAATGGGTGCCGAACGAATATGGCGGCCGCGAAAACCTCGAATCCGTGCGCTTCCTGCAGAAGATGAACTCGCTTTCCTACGGCAATCATCCCGGTGTGATGACCATTGCCGAGGAATCCACATCCTGGCCCAAAGTATCGGCGCCGGTCCACGAAGGCGGTCTCGGCTTCGGGTTCAAGTGGAACATGGGTTTCATGCACGACACGCTGAGCTATCTCGCGCGCGAGCCTGTTCACCGCAAGCATCACCACAGCGCCATCACCTTCGGCATGGTCTACGCCTATTCCGAAAACTTTGTCCTGCCCCTCAGCCATGACGAAGTCGTGCACGGCAAGGGGTCGCTGATCGCCAAGATGGCCGGCGACGACTGGCAGAAATTCGCCAATCTGCGCGCCTATTACGGGTTCATGTGGGGTTATCCCGGCAAGAAGCTGCTGTTCATGGGCCAGGAATTTGCCCAGTGGAGCGAATGGAGCGAGGAGCGGTCGCTGGACTGGAACCTGCTGCAATACAGCCCGCACGAAGGCATGCGCCGTCTCGTCCGCGATCTGAACTTCTGCTACCGCTCCAAGCCCGCCCTGCATGCCCGCGATTGCGAGAGCGAAGGGTTCCGCTGGCTGATTGCCGATGATGCCGAAAACTCCGTGTTTGCCTGGCTGCGTATGGCGCCGGGGGAAAAGCCGGTGGCGGTGATCACGAATTTCACCCCGGTCTACCGGGAAAATTACCGTATTCCCTTGCCAAGCGAGGGCAGATGGCGGGAAATCCTCAACACCGATGCCGAGATCTATGGCGGCACCGGCAAGGGGAATGGCGGACGCGTGCAGGCGGTGAATGCGGGAGGAACGATCACCGCCGACATCACGTTGCCGCCTCTGGCGACGATCATGCTGGAATTGCAATAACGACCGGGAGGGAGAACCATGAACGACAAACGCATACAGCCACTCTCACGCGACGCGATGGCCTATGTCCTGGCCGGCGGCCGCGGCAGTCGCCTGAAGGAACTGACGGATCGCCGCGCCAAGCCAGCGGTCTACTTCGGCGGCAAGGCGCGCATCATCGATTTCGCGCTGTCGAACGCGCTGAATTCCGGCATCCGCCGCATCGGCGTTGCGACCCAGTACAAGGCGCATTCGCTGATCCGCCACATGCAGCGCGGCTGGAACTTCCTGCGTTCAGAGCGCAATGAAAGCTTCGACATCCTGCCCGCCTCCCAGCGCGTTTCGGAAACGCAATGGTATGAAGGCACGGCCGACGCGGTGTTCCAGAACATCGACATCATCGAAGGCTACGCGCCGGAATACATGGTCATCCTTGCCGGCGACCACGTCTACAAGATGGACTACGAGTACATGCTGCAGCAGCACGTGAACTCCGGCGCCGACGTCACCGTCGGTTGCCTCGAGGTTCCGCGCATGGAAGCCACGGGCTTCGGCGTCATGCATGTCAACGAGAAGGACGAGATCATCGATTTCGTCGAAAAGCCGGCCGACCCACCAGGAATTCCCGGCAATCCGGATTTCGCGCTGGCCTCGATGGGCATCTACGTCTTCCACACGAAATTCCTGATCGAAGCGCTGAAACGCGACGCGGAAGCCGAAGGCTCAAGCCGCGACTTCGGCAAGGATATCATTCCCTACATCGTCGAGCACGGTAAGGCCGTCGCGCACCGCTTTGCCGATAGCTGCGTCCGGTCCGATTTCGAGCGCGAGCCCTACTGGCGCGATGCAGGGACGGTGGACGCATACTGGCAGGCCAACATCGACCTGACAGAAATCGTGCCCGGCCTTGATCTCTACGACAAGTCCTGGCCGATCTGGACCTTCGGTGAAATTACCCCACCGGCAAAGTTTGTGCATGACGACGAAAACCGCCGCGGTTCGGCAACATCCTCGGTCATTTCCGGCGACTGCATCATTTCCGGTTCGTCGCTCAACCGAAGCCTGCTGTTTACCGGCGTGCGTGCCAATTCCTATTCCAAGCTCGAAGGCGCGGTTGTGCTGCCGAACGTGCGGATCGGACGGCGCGCCCAGCTTCGCGACGTCATCATCGACCACGGCGTGACCATTCCGGAAGGCCTGATCGTCGGAGAGGATCCCGAACTCGATGCCAAGCGCTTCCGCCGCACCGAGAGCGGTATCTGCCTGATCACCCAGGCGATGATCGACAAGCTCGAGCTGTGAACGGGATCCTCCGATGAATGTTCTGTCGGTCGCGTCCGAAGTCTTTCCGCTGGTGAAAACCGGCGGTCTCGCCGATGTGGCCGGCGCTCTGCCGCTGGCACTCAAGAGCCAGGGCATCTCGGTGAAGACCCTGATGCCGGGCTATCCGGCTGTCATGCGGGTGCTGAAGGATGCAAAACTCGTCATGAGTTTCGACGACCTTCTCGGTGCCAGTGCTGATATCCTCGAAGTCACGCACCAGGGGCTAGACCTCCTGGTGCTCGACTGCCCCATGTTCTTCGACAGGCCGGGCGGCCCCTATCTCGATCAGACGGGCAAGGACCATCCCGACAACTGGAGACGCTTCGCGGCGCTGTCCAAGGCGGGTGCGATCATTGCGCAGGACGGCATCGCGGGCTGGAAGCCCGACATCGCACATGTGCACGACTGGCAGGCAGCCATGCTTCCGGCCTTTATGCGCTACTCGGAAACGCCTGAAATCCCGACGCTGATCACCATTCACAACATCGCGTTCCAGGGCATGTTCGGCGCCGATATCTTCCCCTTTCTCGGTCTGCCGGATCATGCCTTCGCCATGGACGGGATCGAATATTTCGGCGGCATCAGCTATCTGAAAGCCGGGCTGGAGACGAGCTGGGCAATCTCCACCGTCTCGCCCTCCTATGCCGAGGAAATTCTGAGCGGCGAATACGGCATGGGGCTCGAGGGTCTGCTCTCCCGCCGCTCCGTGGATCTGACGGGTATCGTCAACGGCATCGACGCTGAAATCTGGGACCCGGAAACCGACATCAACCTGCACACCCGCTACGGTGCCGAAAGCCTTGCAAGCCGCGCCGGCAACAAGCGGGCGATCGAGGAGCGGTTCGGCCTCGTCGAAAGCGACGGTCCGCTGTTTTGCGTCATCTCCCGCCTCACCTCGCAGAAGGGCATGGATCTGCTGGCGCAGGAGATCGACAACCTTGTCGAAGCCGGCGGCAGGCTGGCGGTGCTCGGCTCCGGCGATCAGGCGCTCGAAACCGCATTTCACGCCGCTGCAGGCCGCCATCCGGGCAGCGTTTCGGTTCTGACTACCTATGACGAGCCGCTGTCGCACCTGCTTCAGGGCGGCTCCGATGCCATCATCATCCCCTCCCGGTTCGAGCCGTGTGGCCTCACCCAGCTTTACGGTCTGCGTTACGGCTGCATCCCGGTCGTTGCCCGCACCGGTGGCCTCAACGACACGGTCATCGACGCCAGCCCCGCCGCACTCGCTGCGAAGGCCGCAACCGGTGTCTCCTTCGGCCCGGCAACAGCCGACAATCTTGGCCGCGCCCTGCGCCGCGCCATCCGTCTCTACAAGGACCCTGATGTCTGGACGGAAATGCAGAAGCAGGGCATGAAATCCGACGTTTCCTGGGAAAGGAGTGCTGGCCTCTACGCCGCGCTCTATTCCGACCTACTTGCAAGAAAAGGCATTTGAGATGATCAAAACCGTATCGACCACGCCCTATCAGGATCAGAAGCCTGGGACCTCCGGCCTGCGCAAGAAGGTGCCCGTCTTCGCCCAGGAAAATTACGCCGAGAACTTCATCCAGGCGATCTTCGACAGTCTCGAGGGTTTTGCCGGCAAGACGCTGGTGATCGGCGGCGACGGCCGCTATTACAACCGCGAAGTCATCCAGAAGGCGATCAAGATGGCCGCGGCTTCCGGCTTCGGCAAGGTCATGGTCGGCCAGGGCGGTATCCTGTCGACGCCGGCCGCCTCCAACATCATTCGCAAATACCACGCCTTCGGCGGCCTGATCCTGTCGGCCAGCCACAATCCCGGCGGCCCGAACGAAGATTTCGGCATCAAGTACAACACCGGCAACGGCGGCCCGGCGCCTGAAAAGATCACCGACGCGATCTATGCCCGCACCAAGGTGATCGACACCTACAAGATCGTCGACTCCGCCGATATCGACCTCGACGAAGTCGGAACGTTCAAGATCTCCGGAATGGAAGTCCAGGTCATCGATCCGGTCGCTGACTATGCCGAACTGATGGAGCAGCTGTTTGACTTCGTGGCAATCCGCGCCCTGCTTGCGAGCGGCGTCCGCATTGCGATCGATTCGATGGGCGCCGTCACAGGCCCCTATGCCGTGGAAATCTTCGAGAACCGGCTTGGCGCGCCCGAGGGTTCGGTACGCAACGCGATCCCGCTTCCCGACTTCGGCGGTCATCATCCGGACCCGAACCTTGTCCATGCCAAGGAACTCTATGACGACGTGATGAGTAAGAGCGGCCCGCATTTCGGTGCCGCCTCCGATGGCGACGGCGACCGCAACATGGTCGTCGGCAAGGGCATGTTCGTGACACCGTCGGACAGCCTGGCGATCATCGCAGCAAACGCGACGCTCGCACCGGGCTACGCCAAGGGTATTGCAGGCATTGCCCGTTCGATGCCGACAAGTGCGGCAGCCGACCGCGTGGCCGAAAAGCTGAAGATCGGCATGTACGAAACGCCGACCGGCTGGAAGTTCTTCGGCAATCTGCTCGATGCCGGCAAGGCCACCGTCTGCGGCGAGGAAAGCTTCGGCACCGGTTCCGACCACGTGCGCGAAAAGGACGGCCTCTGGGCGGTTCTGTTCTGGCTGAATATCATGGCAGCCAGAAACGAGAGCGTCGCTGAAATCGTCAAGTCGCATTGGGCCGAATACGGCCGCAACTACTATTCCCGCCACGACTACGAGGAAGTGGATTCGGATGCAGCGAACGCTCTCGTGGCGGGCCTGCGCGAAAAGCTCCCGACGCTCCCCGGCCAGACCTTCGGCGCACTCAAGGTCGAATTTGCTGACGATTTCGCCTATCTCGACCCGATCGACGGCTCCGTTTCGAAGAACCAGGGCATCCGCATCCTGTTCGAAGGTGGCTCCCGCGTCGTGTTCCGCCTGTCGGGCACCGGCACGTCGGGTGCGACGATCCGCGTCTATGTCGAGCGCTACGAACCCGATGCCAGCCGCCACGACATCGAGACCCAGACGGCGCTCGCCGACCTGATCGCAGTGGCAGACGAGATTTCGGATCTCAAGAAGCGGTCCGGCCGGGATGCCCCAACGGTGATCACCTGATCAAGGCTGCCGGGTGACATTGCCCCTCATCCGGCGACAGCAACCTTCTCCCCGCAATCGGGGAGAAGGATTTGCCGCAGCGACACGGGACCCTACTTCCATAGGACACGTCTCTTCTTCCCACCAAGCGGAGAGAAGGCAGGCTGATTGTCAGCCGCGAACGCACGGTCGCTGGCGAAATGGATGAGCGATAAGGAACCCGATATGTCTCACGCACACGCTCAAAGACGCGGCGCTGTTCTCCTGGATAAGATGGCGGAATTCTCGGTCTGGTCGCAGCATGCGGAAAAGATCGAACTCTGCCTGTTCGATGCCGATGGCGAGACGGAAACCGCCCGCCACCCGATGACGCGCGGCGACGACAACCTTTACCGCATCGACCTTCCCTCGATCAGACCCGGCCAGCGCTATGGTTTTCGTGCCCATGGCATCTACGATCCGGATAAAGGCCTCTGGTTCGACCCGTCGAAACTGCTTGTCGACCCCTACGCCAAAGAACTCGACCGCCCCTTCGTCTACGATCCGAACCTCTCGCAGTTCAACTTCGACACGGCCGGCCTGGTGCCCAAGGCGATCGTCACGGAGCACGTCGCAGCCAAGATCGAGGCGCCGCGGTTTACCCCCGGCGGACTGATCTACGAAGTCGCCGTAAAACCCTTCACCATTCTCCACCCCGACGTGCCGGAAGATATCCGCGGCACGGTCGCAGCGCTCGGGCATCCAGCGGTCATCGCCCATCTCAACAGGATCGGCGTCGACGCGATCGAGCTGATGCCAATCACCGCCTGGATCGACGAACGGCACCTCCCGTCGCTCGGTCTCACCAATGGCTGGGGCTACAATCCCATCGCCTTCATGGCGCTCGACCCGCGCCTTTGCCCCGGTGGCGTCCAGGAACTGCGCGATACCGTCGCCGCCCTGCACGAGGCCGGCATCGGCGTCATCCTCGATCTCGTGTTCAACCATTCGGGCGAAAGCGATCGCTACGGTGCCACGCTGTCGATGCGCGGGATCGACAACCTCGCCTACTATCGCCACGCGAAAGACGAGCCGGGCCTTCTCATCAACGACACCGGTACCGGCAACACGCTCGCCTGCGACCATCCCGAAGTCCGGCGCCTGATCGTCGATACGTTGCGCCATTTCGTGATCCACGCTGGCGTCGACGGCTTCCGCTTCGATCTGGCGCCGATCCTCGGTCGCACCTCGAACGGTTTCGACGCCGATAGCGAAACGCTGACCGCGATGCTCGAAGACGAGGTCCTGAAAGACCGCGTCATGATCGCCGAACCCTGGGATATCGGCCCCGGCGGCTATCAGCTCGGCAATTTTCCGGAAAAATTCCTCGAGTGGAACGACCGCGCCCGCGACGACATCCGCCGTTACTGGCGCGGCGACGAGTGGACGACAGGCGCGCTCGCCACCCGGCTTGCCGGCTCGTCTGACCTTTTCTCCGGACACACGCGCACGGTCAATTTCCTCGCCGCCCATGACGGCTTCACGCTGATGGATCTCGTGTCCAACGAGCACAAGCACAATGAGGCGAACGGCGAAGACAACCGCGACGGTCACGGCGACAACATGTCCTGGAACAACGGCGCCGAGGGCGTGACAAGGGACCGCGATATCCTCGCCGACCGTCGAAGGGACGCCGAAGCCCTGCTTTCGACGCTGTTTGCCAGCCGAGGCACGATCATGCTGACGATGGGCGACGAGGCCGGTCGCTCCCAGCTCGGCAACAACAACGCCTATGCGCAGGATAACGAGATCACCTGGATGGACTGGGCAACGCTCGACGAGGCGCTGGTCGAGCACACGGCAATGCTTTCAGCCCTCCGCAAACGGTTCTCCGTATTCTCCGAAACCAGCCTGCTCACGGGCGATGGCGATATCGAATGGATCTCGCCAAGCGGCCAGCCGATGCAGGTCTCCGACTGGGAAAACCCCGCCAATCCGGTCCTCGGTTTCATGCTGAAAACCGACGATGCAACGACCGGAAAGGCCACGCGGCTCGCCATCATCGTCAACCGCGGCCACACCCCGCAAACCTTCGCCCTTCCCGGCCCGAACTGGCGTTGTTATCCTGATAACCAGCCGTGGGATACGGCACTTGCCCCCCGGTCGGTCAGCTTTTGCATCGAAAATTGATGCACTGCAAAAACCTGTCGCCAAGTCCTTCAAAGCCTGTAAGAGTCCGCATCACAACCAACGGAAAGAGCAGCGCATGCGTGAAATTTCCCTCGCCGATGTTGCAGGACTGGTCGGTCAGGAACTGGGTGTTTCCGACTGGATTACCGTCAACCAGACAATGATCGACCAGTTCGCCGATGCGACGCTCGATCATCAGTTTATCCACGTGGATCCAGAGCGCGCCAAGGCCGAAAGCCCATTCGGCGGCACCATCGCCCACGGCTTTCTGTCGCTGTCGCTGCTGTCGGCCATGAACTACGAGACCATGCCGAAAATCCGCGAACAGACGATGGGGATCAACTACGGGTTCGACAAGGTCCGCTTCATGTCGCCCGTCAAGAGTGGCGCGCGGGTCCGCGGCCACTTCACGCTGGCCGACAGCCGATTCCGCGGCGCCGGCATGCTGATGACCACCTACGAGGTTTCGATCGAGATCGAGAACGAGAAAAAGCCGGCACTGACCGCCACCTGGATCACCATCGTCCAGTTCGACCCGAAGGATCGGCCGGAAGACGCCTGAGTTACCTCCCGTTCATCTCCTGTCGCGTCATCCCAATTCCAGAATCAGCAACCCGATGAGCGGCGGCAAGGCGGCACCGATGAGAAGGGGCGCCGTCCGGGATGCCGTCAGCCCCAGCGCAGAACCGGAAACCCCGGCCGCGATCAACCCGGCGATCGGCATCGACAGACTGCGGTCGATCCCCGGCACGAGCGAAGCCAGTAGCGCCGCAATGACCGCTACTCCGCCGACCAGAATGCCCTTCCACAGTTCGACACCGGACAACTTCGCCGCTACCGCGCCCCCGGCGATGGCGGCAGCGATCCCGAGCAAGACCCACTGAATATCCGGCCAACCAGCGTCCACCATAAAAAACCCTCCCATTCTGCAATGGGAGGGTGCGGTATTGTCGAACCCAATTCAAGTCAGGCGATGGTCGAAGAGCTAGAGCGCAGCGTCTTTCGCGCCCTCCGAGAGAAGGCCGAAGGCGTAGTCGGAAAACGACCGCCAGACTTCCATCCGGAACGCCTCCTCGGCCGTGCGCAGAAGCACCACTTCCACCTTGCCAAACAGCGTGCGCGAGCAGGCACCGACCGGAAAGACTGAAAGCGACAGATCCTGCGGGCAACCCGTGTTGATCGCGGCCTCCGCACCCGGACCCGAAATCAGGATCGCGGTGTTGCGGTGAGACACGTCGGTCGCGGAATGCAGCACACCGGAATTGGCGGCAGCGGTCATCAGGCCGCTTTCGCTTTCGTCGATCACCAGCCACTCGTCCGGTCCGAGCCACAGCGCGGTGCGGCCGTTGGCGGATGCGGACGTCTTCGGCCTTGTCGGCAGATCGACGCCGAGCGAGCCTGAAAGTGCTGAGACATCCTCAGCCTTCGCCCGCAGCGAGATGCGGCCGGCCGGAGCTGCCGGTTCAAGCCGGACGACGGAAGATCCGCCGTGAAAACCGGTCATCGGGAGTACGCGCTGAGGTATTGCAAAATCAGCCATTGATGCGGCCTCCTTCCTTGTCGAAGAACACCATGTCGGTCACTTCCACCGAAATCGTCCTGTCCGCCATCGGCACGTAGAGCGTGCTTCCCATCTTCGCCCGACCGCCGGCAACCAGCGCGATCGCGATCGATCGGCCGAGAGTTTCCGACCAGTAGGACGAGGTCACATGACCGAGCATGGTCATCGGCTTTGGCTGGTTTGGATCGGCAACGATCTGCGCGCCCTCTTCCAGCACATCCGTCGGATCCTTGGTGAACAGGCCGACCAGCTGCTTGCGTCCCTCGCGCACGAGGTCCGGACGCTTCAACCCTCTGATGCCGACAAAATCGGTCTTCTTCTTCGAGACGGCCCAGCCATAGCCGGAATCGTCAGGCGTGACCGTGCCGTCCGTATCCTGGCCGACGATGATATAGCCCTTTTCGGCGCGAAGAACGTGCATGGTTTCCGTGCCGTAGAGGCAGGCCCCCATCGATTGCGCCCGCTCCCAGATCGCTTTCCACACGGCCGCCCCGAAATCGGCGGGCACGTTGACCTCGAACCCGAGCTCGCCGGTAAACGACATGCGGAACAACCGCCCCGGAACGCCCATGATCGTGCACTCGGCAACGCTCATATGCGGGAAGGCTTCGTTGGCAATATCGAGCCCCTCGATGAAAGGCGCGATGATCTCGCGTGCCTTCGGACCCTGAACCGCAATCACTGCCCATTGTTCGGTGGTCGATGTCAGCCAGACGTTGAGATGAGGAAATTCCGTCTGCAGATAGTCTTCCATATGCTGCAGCACCCGCGGCGCACCGCCGGTCGTGGTCGTCACATGGAAACGGTCTTCCGCCAGACGCCCGACGACACCGTCGTCATAGATGAACCCGTCTTCCCTTGTCATGATGCCGTAACGGCTCTTGCCGGGTTTCAGCGTATCCCAGGCATTGGTGTAGAGCAGGTTGAGAAATTTCGCCGCATCCGTGCCAACCACCTCGATCTTGCCGAGCGTCGAGGCATCGAACACGCCGCCGACATCACGCACGGTTCTGCACTCGCGGTTGACGGCTGCGTGCATGTCTTCGCCGCGCTTTGGAAAATACCAGGCGCGCTTCCAGTTGCCCACATCCTCGAACTCGGCGCCCTCAGCCGCTTCGAGCGCATGCATCGGCGTCTTGCGGGCCGGATCGAACAGGTCGCCGCGCGAATGGGCGATCAGCGTGCCGTAGGTGACAGGCGTGTATGGCGCACGGAACGTGGTGAGACCCACCTGCGGGATTGGCCGGTCGAGCATTTCCGACGCGATGGCGAGGCCATGCATGTTGGAAAGCTTGCCCTGGTCGGACGCCATGCCATTGGTGGTAAAGCGCTTGATATGCTCGATCGAATGCATGCCCTCGCGCACCGCAAGACGGATGTCCTTGGCGGTCACGTCATGCTGGAAATCGACGAAGGCCTTGACCGCATCATCAGGTCCCGCCCCTTCGGCCGCCCCGATCATGCCGCCGGTCCATTCGAACCGGTTTTCGCCCGAGACAACAGCTGTACCGCCGCCTGCGGCAATCGCCTCGTCGATCAGATCGGCCAGATCGTCGGTTCCGTTGCAGGCCCCGACCGAGATGCAGTTCTGGGCGTAGATATCCGGCAGGAACCGCTGGTTTGCCTCGTCGAACCGCAGTTTTCCGCGAGACTGCGAGAACAGATGCACTGACGGAGTCCAGCCTGCCGAGATGAGCAGCGCGTCAACCTTGATCTTGCGCGCATTGGCGCCGCCATTGCGGGTGACGGTGATGGAGTTGATCCGCAGCCGGCCGGACGTGTCGGTCACGGCATGGCCTGTCAGCACGTCGATCCCGAGCGCACGGGCCTCGGCAAGCACACCATCGCCCGGATGGCTGCGGCTGTCGACGATCGCAGCGATCGACACACCCGCCCGCTTCAGGTCGAACGCCGCCTCATAGGCGCTGTCATGCGCGGTATAGACGCCGACATTGCGGCCGACGGCAACGCCGTGATGGTTGAGGAAGCTGCGCGCGGCAGACGCCAGCATGATGCCCGGCCGGTCGTTGTTGGCAAACACCATATGCCGTTCGATCGACCCGGTCGCCAGCACGACCTTTTTCGCACGCACCTGCCAGAGACGCTCACGCGGCAGGTCCCTGCCCGGAAGCGCGACATGGTCGGTCACCCGCTCCACAAGGCCGAGGAAACCGTGATTGTAATAGCCAAACACAGTGGTGCGGGTGAGCACCGTGACATTGGGCATCGCCTTCAGCTTTGCAGCCATGGCCTGTGCCCAGTCGAAACCGTTCTGGCCGTCGATCACCGTGGAACTGTTGAAATGCAGCGCACCGCCGACTTCCGGCTGTTCGTCGACGAGAATGACCTTTTTGCCCGTCGCCGCCGCCGAAAGTGCCGCCGTCAGGCCGGCGACACCGGCGCCTGCAATCAACACGTCGCAATGCACGTAGCGGCTGGCATAATGATCGGGATCCGCTTCCTTCGGCGCTTCGCCCAGACCCGCAGCGCGACGGATGATCGGCTCATAGAGTTTGTGCCAGGCTTCCCGCGGCCACATGAAGGTCTTGTAGTAGAAACCTGCGGCAAAGAACGGCGACAGCATGTCGTTGAACGCGCCGATATCGTATTTAAGCGACGGCCAGCGGTTCTGCGAGGCGATCTTTGCGCCATCGAACACTTCCTGCACCGTGGCGCGCACATTCGGCTGACGGCGAGCGGCATCGCGCGACACGTCGAGCAGCGCATTCGGCTCTTCCGGACCTGATGTCAGGATGCCGCGCGGGCGGTGGTATTTGAACGAGCGGCCGAGCAGATGCACGCCATGCGCCAGAAGCGCTGACGCGACCGTATCGCCCTCCAGCGCCGTGTAACTTTTGCCGTCGAAGGTGAAGCGCGCGGTGCGGGCCGGCGTATGACGGCCGGCGCCCTTGATGCGGAATTCGCCCGAGTTGGAGGAAGAACTCATCTTGCGTCTCCTTCCGTAGCTTCCCAGGTTTCGACGGTCTTTTCCTCGGCAATCGCCGCCGCCTTGCTTGCAACCGGGATCGGCTGTTTCGGCAGGCCCGCCTTGTAGGTCATCAGGAACCTGTCGCTCACCGTATCGCGGGCCGCGTTGAAGAAGCGGCCGCAGCCGTGAATATGCCTCCACCGTTCATAGGTGAGACCCTTCTCGTTGTTGCGCAGGAAGAAGAACTCCGCGAACTCCTCGTCGGAAATTGACGCGATATTCTCCGGCCGGGCAATATGCGCCTCGCCGGCCCAGCGAAATTCCAGTTCCGAGCGATCTTCTTCGCAATAGGGGCAGTGGATCAAAAGCATCTGGTCTATCCCCTCACTATCAGTGCGCGACGGCAGCGGCTGCCGCCTCGTCGATCAGGCGGCCCGTGCGGAACCGGTCGAGATTGAGACCCGACGCCAGTTTATGCGGTTCGCCCTTAGCGATCAGATGCGCAAACAGGTTAGCCGAGCCGGGCGTCGCCTTAAAGCCGCCGGTTCCCCAGCCGCAATTGACGAACAGTCCAGGAACCGGCGTGACACCCTGGATCGGCGACCTGTCCGGCGTGTTGTCGGTAATGCCGCCCCACTGCCGCATCATCTTGACCCTGCGGAAGATCGGAAACAGTTCGCAGATCGCATCAAGCGTATGGGTGATGATCTGCAGGCCGCCGGTCTGCGAGTATGAATTATACTGGTCGGTGCCGGCGCCGATCACCAGCTCGCCCTTGTCGGACTGCGAGATATAGGCATGAACCGTGTTCGACATGACGACGCAGGGGAAAATGGGTTTCAGCGGTTCCGACACCAGCGCCTGCAGCGGGTTGGAATGCAGGGGCACGCGAACGCCCGCCATCTCCATCACGACCGAGGAATGACCGGCCGCCGACACGCCGATCTTGTTGGCACCGATAAAGCCCTTGGAGGTCTCGACCCCCTGGACCTCGCCACCCGGTCCGCGGCGGATGCCGGTGACCTCGCAGTTCTGGATGATATGGACGCCGCGATCGGCTGCCGCGCGCGCATAGCCCCAGGCAACGGCATCGTGGCGGGCCGTGCCGCCGCGGCGCTGCAGGGCAGCACCATTGATGGCGTAGCGTGCCGTCTTCGAAATATCGAGAACGGGCACGAAGGCCTTGGCCTGCTCCGGCGTCAGCCATTCGTTGTCGATGCCGTAGAGCCTGTTGGCGTTGATGTGACGCTTGAACGACTGCTGGTCATGAATGTTGTGCGACAACATCATCACGCCGCGCGGCGAATACATGACGTTGTAGTTGAGCTCCTGGCTCAGGCCTTCCCACAGCTTGAGGGAATGCTCATAGATGTCCATGCTCTCTTCATAGAGATAGTTGGAGCGGATGATGGTCGTGTTGCGGCCGGTATTGCCGCCGCCGAGCCAGCCCTTCTCGATCACCGCGATATTGGTGATGCCGTGTTCCTTGGCGAGATAATAGGCGGCACCCAGACCATGACCGCCGGCACCGACGATGATCACGTCGTAAGAGCTGCGCGGCTCGGGAGAGGTCCACTGCGCCTCCCATCCCTTGTGGGCGCGCAGTGCCTCGCGGGCTATGGCGAAAACCGAATATTTGCGCATGAGGCCGCTTCTCCTTGATCCGCCGGTAAGGCTCTTGGGTAGAACCATACCCATCGCAAATCAATATGCGCCGCAATGGCCGTTTTGCGACGCCTCAGAGGATTGTTTCGACACGCGCGGAAAACAGGCCCGGGAACCTCGGACGAAAGGCCCGGCCGACGTTCATGTGACGACGGCGGAGGGAAGATGGGGTCGTGACGTTAGAGCGACCGGCGGTCAACGCGGCCACAGGCTTCCTGTGAAATTTGGACAGACAGAAACCGGGGAAAGTTTCCCCGGTTTGTCATCGAGAGGCAAAATCAGGCCCGGAGCAGCACCTTGCCGGTGCGGCCGTGCTCGCCGGCTGCCTTGGCCGCCTTGGCGATGTCATCGAGACCAAAGACCTCGGAGACGGTGAGGGTCACGGTGCCGTTGGCGACGGCCTCGACGATCTCGCTGATATGGCTCTTCATCTTTTCCGCAGGAAGCTTGGGCGCGATCTTGGCGAGCCAGAAACCCTTGACCACAGCCTGCTTGAAAATCATGTCGCTGGCTGAAAGCTGCATCGGCGTTCCCGACATGAGTCCGAACGAGATCAGCAGGCCGTTTTCGCCAAGCACCGACAGCAGGTCTCCGGAGGCCGGGCCGCCGACGCCATCGACCCCCGCCTTGATCGAGGATCCGCCCGAGAGCGCATTGACCGTCTCGCGCCATCCGGTCTGCGACGTCGAGACGACATTCTGGATGCCGAGATCCGCCAGTTCGCGCACCGCCTCGTCACGTCGGACGAGGTTGATGACATTGATCTGACGCGGCTTGGCAAACATCGCGAGCGTCTTGCCGACCGCACCATTGGCCGCGTTCTGGATGATCCAGTCACCTTTTTCGACACCCGCAAAATCGAGCAGTGTCAGGGCGCTGAGCGGCATCGAGATCAGCTGCGCGCCGGCCTCATCGGAAATCGAATCGGGAAGCGGCACGGCCGCCATGGCCGACGCGATATAATACTCCGCCCAGGTGCCCTGCCCTGAGGCCGCCACACGCTGCCCGACCTTCAGGTGCGAGACACCCTCGCCCAGCGCATCAACGACACCGGTTCCTTCGGTGCCGGCGACGGCGGGCAGGTCGGGCTTGTAGCCGTAATCGCCGGAAACCGTCAGAAGATCGTGATTGTGGATCGCCGCCATCGACATGCGGATCCGGATCTGGCCGGGGCCGGGCTGCGGAATTGGGCGATCCTCGATCGACAGGACGGAAGACGGATCGCCGAAACTGGAATGAATGGCACTACGCATGAGATTTCTCCGTTCGGTCCCGCGTGGCTCAGCAGGACAAGGCTTGGGCCGGTTGGGAACAGGTTCCCGCATGGGCGCAAATCGACTATGGCTTGGTGGCGGATATAGGACATCGCTGGGCTGATATAACCCCGCGCGGAGCAGCGGCTGTAAAATTCTTGAGAAGCCCGCAGCCGCGGGTAGACTTTTGACATCTCCTCTGTTAAGTGCCTTCACCAATCGCTTCGGCTATCCGCCGGGCTCCGACATTCTCTCGCCTCGAATCCTGCAGATTCCCTGGCGATAACAAACCAAAGGAACGGGATTTCACGTGCAGGTACTTGTCCGGGACAACAACGTTGATCAGGCTCTTCGCGCTCTCAAGAAGAAGATGCAGCGCGAAGGCATTTTCCGTGAAATGAAGATGCGTGATTACTACGAAAAGCCTTCGGAAAAGCGCGCCCGCGAAAAGGCTGAAGCCGTTCGCCGCGTCCGCAAGCTGGCCCGCAAGCGCATGCAGCGCGAAGGTCTTCTTCCGGCAACGCCGCGCCCGGCAACCGCCCGTCCGGCTGCTCGTTGATCGGTCGTTTTTTCGACGTTTTCATGTGATTATGAGCGGTGGCGACATGGGCGCCGCCGCTTTTTTGATTCGGAACAGTCGACATTCCGACACGTTCTGCCGATCCTGACAGCCCGATACGAGGACAAGCGCCTGATGGCCGCCAAGACTGCCGTTTTTTCCGATGGAACCCGAAACTCCGGCCATTCCTTGACCGTCGCCCCAATTCGCAAGGCCCTCGCTCCGATCGGTATCGTGGCAGTGCTCGCGCTGGCCGGCTGCTCGACGACCACGTCGACGGACATGATCAGCGTCGATCGCGCCCAGGGGTCGGAACAGAACATCTCGTCCCTGTCCTCCGTCATCAGCTCCAACCCGTCTGATCCGGAAGGCTACAACATTCGCGGGTCGGCCTACGGCCGCGCCGGCGAATTCAAGCGGGCGCTGGACGATTTCAATCGCGCGCTCCAGATCAATCCGCAGTTCTACCAGGCCTATGCGAACCGGGCGCTCGTCTATCGCAACATGGGCAAGCCTGTCGAAGCCGCGAACGATTACAACCGCGCGCTCCAGATCAATGCCAATTACGACGTCGCCCTGATCGGCCGCGGCAATATCTATCGCCAGGCCGGCCGCCTCAACGAAGCCTTCAGTGACTTCAACAAGGCCATCGATCTCGATACGACCGATGGTCGCGCTTACCACAACCGCGGCCTGATCTATCAGGCCCGCAATCAGCACGCGCAGGCGATCGACGACTTCTCCAAGGCGATCTCGCTCTCCTCCAGCTCGGCCGAGCCTTATAACGGTCGCGGTATTTCCTATCTCGCCATGAACGACGACGAGAATGCGTTTGCCGACTTCAACCGCGCTATCGAGCTGAACGACAAGCTCGCCGAATCCTGGGCCAACCAGGCACTGGTGTATGAGCATCGCGGCGACCGTGCCCGCGCCAACCGTTCGTTCTCGCATGCCGTCCGTCTGGACCCGAACTACAAGCCGGCCCAGGACGGCGCGGCACGTACGCGCGGCGGCAATAGCTAAGCGGAGCCATGACGATGCAGCAGTCCGGTCGCCATGATATCATCGTCATCGGCGGCGGGATTGTCGGCGCCTCGATTGCCTGGCACCTCACAGTGTCAGGCGCCAAAGTCCATCTTCTCTTTGAAAAACCAGGCGGCATAGCGACGCCGAATTCCTTCGCCTGGATCAACGCCAGCTGGGGCAATCCGCGCGCCTATTTCGACCTGCGCATGCGCTCCATCGCCGAATGGAAACGCCTTGCGAAGGACGTCCCCACCCTGCCCCTATCTTTCGCGGGCGGCCTATGCTGGGACATGTCGCAGGCTGACTTGACGACCTACGCCAGCCAGCATTCCGGCTGGGGCTACGATATCGCTGAGGTCGATGCCGTCAGGATTGCCGCCATCGAACCGGCCTTGAACGACGTGCCTAACACCGCGCTTTACGCCGCGATGGAGGGTGTAGCCGAGCCGCAGGCGAGCGCCGAGATCCTCATCGCAGACGCCCAAAGACGCGGCATGCTTCTCACCGAAGGCATCCGGGTCACTGCCCTCAGGCGCGATGGCGAAGGCCATGTTGCAACTGTGGTCACCGACAGCGGCGAATTCACAGCCCGTGAAATCGTGCTCGCCGCCGGCGCCGGCACCACGACCCTTGCCGCTTCTGTCGGAATAGACGTTCCGGTCGACACACCACCGGGTCTCCTCGTCCACTCGACGCCGGTCGCACCGATCCTCAACGGCCTTGTCATTGCGCCGGAACTGCATGTCCGGCAAACCGCCGAGGGTCGGCTCGTCGCCGGGACCGATTTCGGCGGCATGGATCCGGGTACCGATCCGGATGGCGCGGCGGAAGAGCTGTTCGGCAAACTGAAGCGGTTCGTCAAAGGCGGCGACAGCCTGGTCATGGACTTCTACACCGTCGGTTATCGCCCCACGCCAAAGGACGGCTTTCCGATCATCGGACGTGCCGAAGATCAGACCGGTCAAACCCTCACCGGCCTCTACATTGCCGTCACCCATTCGGGCATCACGCTCGCTCCGGCGATCGGCCTGTTCGCCGCCACCGAAATCCTGGAAGGGGCGCAAGAACCGCTTCTCGCCCCCTACCGTCTGTCGCGCTTTAGCTGACAGCCCTCAGCGCCAGCCGAGCGCTGGCGCCACATGCTTCAGGATCGACTCGATGACATGGGCATTATAGTCGACGCCGAGCTGGTTCGGCACGGTCAGAAGCAGCGTATCGGCCTCGGCAATGCCCTCATCCTGGCGCAGCTCCTCGATCAGGGCTTCCGGTTCTGCCGCATAGGAACGACCAAAGATCGCCCGCGTGCTGTCGTCGATATATCCGACCGAGTCCTGCTCCTTGCCGCCGCGGCCGAAATAGGCCCGGTCGCGATCGTCCGTCAGCGCGAAGATTGAGCGGCTGACCGATACCCGCGGTTCGCGCTGATGGCCGGCCGCTTTCCAGGCGTCGCGATAGGCGCGGATCTGCTTTGCCTGCTGGATGTGGAAAGGCTCGCCCGTCTCGTCGTTCTTCAGGGTCGAGCTCTGCAGATGCATGCCCTTCCCGGCCGCCCAGACTGCCGTTGCATCGGAGCTTGCGCCCCACCAGATGCGGTCTCGCAGCCCTTCCGAATGCGGCTCCAGACGCAGCATGCCCGGCGGGTTCGGAAACATCGGGCGCGGGTTGGGTTTGGCAAAACCCTCGCCCTTCAGCACGTCGAGAAAGACTTCGGCGTGGCGGCGGCCCATATCGGCATCCGTCATCCCCTCGCCCGGTTCGTAGCCAAAATAGCGCCAGCCTTCGATCACCTGTTCCGGCGAACCGCGGCTGATGCCGAGCTGCAGGCGTCCTTTCGAAATCAGATCCGCGGATCCCGCGTCCTCCGCCATGTAGAGGGGGTTTTCATAGCGCATATCGATGACGCCGGTGCCGATCTCGATCTTCGACGTGCGCGCACCGACGGCGGCCAGAAGCGGAAACGGCGAAGCCAGCTGGCGGGCGAAATGGTGAACGCGGAAATAGGCGCCGTCGGCACCGAGTTCTTCGGCAGCGACGGCAAGATCGATCGACTGCAACAGCACGTCGCCCGCAGAGCGCGTCTGCGATTGTGGCGACGGCGTCCAGTGGCCGAATGATAGGAAACCGATTTTCTTCATAATAGGGCTCCGGCAATATGCGCATGAGAAGAGGTGTTGCCCCCTACATGGCATGCCGGAGCAGCATCCGTTAGGGCCCTGCCGCGAATTGGGCGCAGACGGATTGTTCGCAGATTGCGAACGAGTGTTGTGAAGATGGAATGAAATAGCGTCTGGAGTACCTGTCGGCAGGGTCGCGCGGGTGCAACGTCACACCCGCGCTCCGACAGAAACAGATCCGGCTTAGCGCAGCAGGAAGACGCCAGCGATATTCAGGATGATGAAAACGATGAGGCCGCCGAGAAGTCCGGCGCCGCCGAAGAAGCCGGCCGCCATGGCGATCATCAGAACGACGGTAGACATCGTGCCCCATTTTGCAGCGGCCAGAAAACCCTCGTAGGTTTTCTCGTGCTCGCGATAATCCATGGGAGCACCGGTCTCCATAGGTCCGCTCTGGTGATTGTCCATCATCGATCTCCTTCAATGCCGCGCCCACGAGCCGATCACGGCGGGGTGGCGCGGTAGCCTCCTCCTCGCTCTTCGAATCCTTGGCAGATCACCGAAAAGCGCCTCTCGATCCAGATTACACACACCGCTTCAAAGCGCAATCGCGCCACGCCGCGGCTGGTGCTTTAACACCTACTCGGCGAACGCCATTTCCTGAGAGGTCGGCCTTCCCGCGATCCTCGCGGTCGGCAGAACGGTGAGTGGCGGACTGTCGAACTGCGCTTCGTTGCCGAACATCATCCGCCGTTCATAGGCCTCCGACCGGAACAACGGGAACCGCCGCATCAACTGCGGCCTTACCTCCTTGACGCGTGACGCAAGAAGCGTGAGCTCGAAGCCGTAGATGCCGGCCATCGTTGGCGGCACGACGATATCCGCCAGGAAGATGCGCTTGTAGAACGAGGCATGCGGCGGGCGGATATGCTGCAACACCCGGTCGGCATCGAAATGGATCGCAGCCATGATGCTGGGCCGCAGCGTGATATAAGGGATCGTCGGCAATTCGGCGACGACAGCCGGATCGACCGCAAACCGGGCCGGGTCGATCAGCGTCATCCCGGCATCGAGGAAAGCGTGGACCGCATCGGGAAACACGCCTGTCGACTGGCACACACGATGGTCAGGCGTCACGTAATGGACGCGGATCGTCGCGATGAGTTCTTCGTAATGATGAATGCCGAAGACATAGGCGTTGCGGTCGAAATCGATCTCATCGAGCATGTCCACCGCACCGACGGGGAGAACATCCTGCGCCTTGTAGGCTTTGTATCTTAATCTGGCGATATCTTCGAAATCTTCGGCGCTCTGAATGCGGCGGTATTCGATGTGGTCGAGGGATGCGAGGAGCTTTTCGGAAAATGGTGCTTCAGGAACAGATTGCTTTATCGGCATGTGAATTATCCATGGGACGTTAACCCAGGATTAACCGTGAACTGAGCCTTGATCGCAATCGCCGAAATTATGTTTAACAAACTTTAAACAGAAATAGTTAACCGCCAACGGTAACCTTATGCCGCGGGTGCAAAAAATAGCCCGTGAAGATATGGGGAAGCGCGTCTAGCCAGCCGCGCTCAGTGACCGCGGCGCGTCGTTCTTGCGGCCCGATACGGCACGACTACCCGCCTTGCTGAGAGCAACGCCGTTAACGCGCAGACTCTCCAGCGCATCGACCGGCACCGGCGGCGAGAAGATGTAGCCCTGAACCAGGTCCGCAAAATTGTGCTTGCGCACGAGATCCAGCTGTTCCTGGGTTTCGACGCCTTCGAGAACGATGCGGAGATCGAGCTCGCGTGAAAGATGCACGATGCCGCTCAAAAGCTTCATGCGGCGCGGATCGGTACCGATGTCGCGCACGAAGGCGCGGTCGATCTTGACGATATCGATCGGCAGGGAATCCAGATAGCTGAGGCTCGAGAACCCGGTGCCGAAATCGTCGATTGCGATCGTCACGCCGTTGGCGCGCAACCGGCTGAGCGTCGCACTCACGGCGACAGGCTCCTCCATGAAGCAGCTTTCGGTTACTTCCAGATGCAGCCGTGCGGCAGGCAGACTGTAGCGCGCCAAAGTCTCGGCCACCATTGCCGTGATCGCACCGCCACGAAGATCCTTGACCGAGAGATTGACGGAGACCGCCATACCGCCCGACCATTCGGCGCAGTCGGCGCATGCCTTGTCGAGCACGAACCGGGTGACGTCCGAAATCAAGCCCATGCTTTCGGCAAGCGGGATGAAGATGTTGGGTCCGATCCAGCCGCGCTCGGGATGCGACCATCTCACCAGTGCCTCGCAGCATTCCATCTCGGACCCGTCCGGCCGGTACATCGGCTGGTAGACGACGGACAGATGGCCGTTTTCGATGGCATGGCGCAGATCGGTCCGCAGACGCTGCTCGGCCACATACCGACCATCCATTTCCGGCCTGAAGGTTCTAACCGTGCCGTTGCCGGTCGACTTTGCCTCGTTGAGGGCGAGGTCCGCCTTGATCTGCCAGGATTCCATGTCGAAAT
This sequence comes from Neorhizobium sp. AL 9.2.2, assembly GCF_013317225.1. Classification (NCBI taxonomy): domain Bacteria; kingdom Pseudomonadati; phylum Pseudomonadota; class Alphaproteobacteria; order Hyphomicrobiales; family Rhizobiaceae; genus Neorhizobium; species Neorhizobium sp. AL 9.2.2. The sequence goes on along the minus strand of NZ_JAALXU010000003.1, from coordinate 69,032 downwards.
CTTCAGCGGGCAGAATGACGCAACCGCTGTTGAGCGATACCGAAAGACTGAGCCCGTCGACCCGGTAATCCCCCTCGAATGTCCGATGAATCTCGCGGATACGCGCCTCGATCGCGCAAGAACCGTCTTTGCCGGTCACCAGCAGAACGAACTCGTCGCCCACCAGCCGGCCGATCAGAACCTCGTCGCTCGCAAACGCCGCTGCCCGTTCGGCAATTGCTGCAAGAAGCTTGTCGCCCACCACGTGGCCGCGCATGTCGTTGACATGCTTGAACCCGTCGACATCAAGAATAGCAAGCCCGGCCCACATCTCCGGACCTGCATTTGCCAGCCGACGTTTGACCTGTTCGGTAAAATGTCCCCGTGTCGGCAGGCCGGTCAGCGTGTCGAAACGAACAAGGTGAAGGATTTTCTCTTCGGCAGCGACCCTTGCGCTGACATCCTCGAAGATCATCACGAGACCGCCCTCGGAACGGCGGCTGAGCGAGAATTCCAGATAGGTGTCGTCATTGAGACGCAGCAGCGTCTTGCCCGCCTGCCCTTCCAGTAGGCCGCCGATCTGCGTCAGGATCTCGTCCGGAAACGCGTTTTCGCGGTCGCGCAGGGCGGCAATGAAACTCGCGCCCATCAGGTCTTCGGCATCGCCCAGTCCCAGCAATTCGTGCGCGCGCCGGTTGACGACCTGCACCCGGCCATCGGCGTCCAGCATGATCAGCGCATGCGTCATGGTGCTGAGCGCACTGTCGAGCTGGTCGGCAACCGTCTTCATCTCGCGCGAAACGATGACGTTCTTGTAGAGAAATTCCCGCACCCCCGTCGCCATCGACTGGGTGGTCAACCCGAACGGCACGAGAAAGAGCGCCATTAGCGCAAGATTGATTTCGCCGGTCAGCACGCAGGCAATGATCAGCGGCAGGCAGCAGCCGGTCGTCTGCAGCGCAACCGCGCGAGCAGACCCGTAGTTGCGGCCGACGATCGACACCATCGACGCCATGGTGACCGCGATGCACATGAAGGCGGCCATCATGTCCCGCAGAACAAGAACCGCGTAGGCGCTGCTGATACCGAGAAGAAAAGCAGTCGCCGCGGCGCCGTAGACGTAGCGTGTTTCCCAGCTTTCGATCTCGTCGCGGGAAAGAACCGCACGGTCGAGACTGTCGAAGCGACGGAACGAGATGACCCGGAACGTGAAGACGGCCAAGAACACCGCAATCAGCATGATATAGAAGGTAGAGCCCGTCGTCGCAAAAATCACTGCGCACGACAGGATATGGACCACCATTCCAGTCCACAGCGTTCCACGATTTCTAAACAGCGATTCGACGAACGACAGATACACTTCTGTCGGCAGCGTTTGCGCTTCCGCATTCTTCATAGGGGCACATTCCCTTGCCATCAGACCGACAATGGAGAAAACGTTTTAAAAATTGATTGTTGTCGGAGTGCGACCCCTTGGATTGTGGGGGTTCGTCGAAAAGCGATCAATGAACAGTAACAGGGATTGCTAAAACTCTCCAAACTCAATTATGCGCTCTCGCGACCACCTTCGCAATAATATTTCGCGCAATGCCTGGAAACGGCATTTATGCGACCTATGGGGGTCTTTTCTTTTAATAAGCGTTCGTTTACATCGCCTCATTCGGGCAGAGGTAAAGACCTGCTGGGGAGCGAGCGAGTATGGCGGGCCTGTTGAAATTCAGCGCGTTAATTGACCGTGTCAGCGAAATCGTCGGAAAATTTGCGGGTTATCTCGTTCTGGCCTGCTGCCTGATCAGTGCCGGTAATGCCTGCATTCGCTATGCGTTCAACTACAGCTCGAATGGCTGGCTGGAAATCCAGTGGTATCTGTTCGCGTTTATCGTTCTCTTGGGCGCATCCCATACGCTTCGTCTCAACGAACACGTCCGCGTCGATCTGATCTACGGCGCCGTCTCGGATCGCAAGCGGTTGTGGATCGATGCGATCGGCCTGGTGATCTTTCTGATCCCGGCATGCCTCTTTCTGGCATGGCTGTCCTGGCCGTTCTTCTCCCTGTCTTTCATGCAAGGCGAAGTGTCTTCGAATGCCGGCGGCCTGATCCGCTGGCCCGTCAAATTCATCATCGTCTCGGGGTTCGTGCTCCTTGCCTTTCAGGGCCTGTCCGAGCTGATTAAGCGGATCGCCGGCCTTACAGGCACCCTCCAGGTCGACACGACCTACGAAAAGCCACTGCAATAAGACCGCGCCATTCCGGGGGGAAACCAAGCTCATGTTTGAATACGGCGTAATGCCACCGGCCATGTTTCTGGGCATGATCATTTTCATGCTTTACGGCTTTCCGGTCGCCTTTTCCCTTTCCGCGGTCGGGCTGTTTTTCGGCTTCCTCGGTATCTACACCGGTCATTTCGAGTATGCGTTCATGCAGGCCCTGCCGCTGCGCATTTTCGGCATCGTCTCCAACGACCTGCTTCTCGCCATTCCCTTCTTCACCTTCATGGGTGCCATTCTTGAACGCTGCGGTCTTGCCGAGGACCTGCTCGAAGGCACCGGAAAACTGTTCGGCGCAATTCCCGGCGGCCTTGCCTATGCGGTGATCATCGTGGGCGCGATCCTCGGCGCCATCACCGGCACGGTTGCCGCATCCGTCATCACCATGGGTGTGATTTCCCTGCCGATCATGCTGAAATACGGCTACAATCCGCGGCTGGCGACCGGCGTAATCGCAGCCTCCGGCACGATCACCCAGGTCATTCCGCCGTCGCTCGTCCTCATCGTTCTGGCCGATCAGCTCGGCCGTTCGGTCGGCGACATGTATCTCGGCGCCATCGGTCCTTCGATCCTGCAGGTCGTGATCTTCCTGCTGTTCATTCTCTTCACCTCGATCGTCCGCCCCCAGGATGTTCCGGCGCTGCCGCCGGAGGCCCGCGGCGAACTCAATGCCGCGCTGGTGTTGAGAGTGCTGTGGGGCATGGTCCCTTCGGTCGTGCTGATCTTCCTTGTCCTCGGCACCCTGTTCATGGGACTTGCCACACCGACGGAAGCCGGCGCGCTCGGCGTCGTCGGCGCCATGGCGCTTGCTGCCATGCACCGCCGCCTGACCTGGGACCTCGTCAAGCAGGCCATGCATTCGACCATGACGATCACCTCGATGGTCGTCTTCATCCTCGTCGGTGCCACCTGCTTCAGCCTCGTCTTTCAGGGCATGAACGGCGGGCTCTGGATCGAATTCCTGCTGTCTCATATTCCGGGCGGCGCCCTCGGCTTCCTGATCTTCGTCAACATCTTCATTTTCTTCCTGGCCTTCTTCCTGGATTTCTTCGAGATCGCCTTTATCGTCCTGCCGATGCTGGCACCGGTCGCAACCGCGCTCGGCATCGACCTGATCTGGTTCGGCGTGCTGCTCTGCGTCAACATGCAGACCTCGTTCATGCACCCGCCATTCGGCTTCGCACTCTTCTACCTGCGCTCGATCGCGCCGAAGACTGTGAAGACGAAGGACATCTATCTCGGCGCCATTCCGTGGCTCGGGATGCAGCTGATCCTCGTCGCCATCATCATCTTCTGGCCGGAATCCGTCACCTACTGGCTGGACAAGGCTCCAGACGTCGATCTCAATACGATCAAGATCGAAATCCCCGGCTTCGGCAATGATAGCGGCAACAACCAGATGCCCAATTTTGGCCTGCCGCCGATGGATGGTGCGCCCGGTCAGGGCGGCGGCGCGCAACCTGCCCCCGGACTACCCGGCATGCCCAACTTCGGCGAGCCACCCAAGATCAACCCTTAACGGCTTCGTCTTGCCAGAAAACCGGCGCAGTAGTACATTGGAGTGGAGAGCAAAGCGCGAACTCTGCTCTCCCTTTGTTATCTGATGTAGAAAATGAACCGGACGGACACTGACCAGCCCGTCCGGTATTTCCTAACCAGCAACGTAATGCTCAGTGGAAACCACATCGCATCACCTCCTGTTCGACGGCAAGGCTTTTGCCTTAAGTCGGTGAAGCCCGTCTTCACCGATACTCCGGCTGGCCACGGAGTGCTCTGCTTTTGCCTTCGAACGCCACCATCATAGATACCAGCGTGTGATTGTCGAGCCGACACAACCGGGCATACGTGCAGCGCGTCTATTGCGTGAATCCAGTCTGGCGCCATCCCTCGGCTGCAAAAGAAAACCCCGGACCTTGCGATCCGGGGTACGTGTCTGAGCAACGCTGTAGACGTTCAGATCTTGCCGTTGCGCTGCTGGATCATCATGAACGTGTCGAACGTGTACTCCGAAAGCTGCATCCAGAGGTAACCTTCCTTCTTGAATGCGACCTGGTCGTCGTAGACCTTCTTGAAATCCGCGTTGGTTGCGGAAATACCTTTGTAGACGTCCATTGCCGCCGTGTAGCAGGCCTCGAGGATATCCTGGCTGAACGGCCGCAACGTCGTCCCCTGCGATACGATCTGCTTGATCGCCATCGGGTTCTTCAGGTCGTATTTCGCCATCATGTTGGTATTGGCGAAGGCGCAGGCATCGGTCAGCGCCGACTGATAGTGCTTTGGCAGGCTGTTCCACTTGTCGAGGTTGATGAAGGCATGGATTGTCGGGCCGCCTTCCCAGAAAGCCGGATAGTAGTAATACTTGGCCACCTTGTAGAAGCCGAGCTTGTGGTCGTCATAGGGACCGACCCACTCCGCCGCATCGATCGTGCCCTTTTCAAGAGCCGGATAGATATCGCCTCCGGCGATCTGCTGCGGTACGGCGCCGAGCTTTTCGAGCACCTTCCCGGCAATGCCGGCAATGCGCATCTTCACGCCCTTGAAGTCGTCGACGGTGTTGATTTCCTTGCGGAACCAGCCGCCCATCTGGGCCCCGGTATTGCCGGCCGGCATGCCGTAGATCTGATGCTTGGCATAGAACTCGTTCATCAGCGTATTGCCGTTGCCCTGGTAGAACCACGAGTTCGTCAGGCGCGCATTCATGCCGAAGGGGATCGCCGTGCCGATCGCAAAGGTCGGGTCCTTGCCGACAAAATAGTAGGAGCAGGTATGGCACATCTCGACCGTGCCAGCGGAGACAGCATCGGCCGCCTGCAGACCCGGGACGATCTCACCACCTGCAAACGGCTGGATCGTGAAATTGCCGTCGGTGGCGGCTGCAACATGCTTCGCGATATCGTCGGCGCCGCCATAAATCGTGTCCAGCGATTTCGGAAATGACGATGTCAGGCGCCAGTTGATCTTCGGGTTCTGCTGGGCAATGGCAGGTGTCGAAAGCGGAACAGCAAGCACTGTGGCTGCAGCGGCTCCCGCGCCGCCGACTGCCGTCTTTTTCAGGAATGAACGACGATCCATCAAAAATCCTCCCGGGTTGAACAGACCGCGAAGATGTCTCCTCCCATACCTCGCCAGTCCTAGATGAGGTAATCATGTTGCTTGAATGCTTGCAAGCAGACCATGTAACAATGACGGCGGGCCAAGGTTAAACCGCATTATACTTTCGTCTTCCGCGATCGTCGTGGTTCACGCTGCACGGCGTCGCTACGGCTTGACTTCACCCCGCCTCCGGCAGCAATACGGGATAAGAACCACTGCCCCGCCTGGAGATTGTTCATGCCCGTCTCGTGCCGCAAGCCCATCGTCGCCGTTCCCGCCGATCTCAGGCAATTCGAAGGCGCCCTCTGGCACGCCACACCCAACCAGTATGTCAACGCGGCGCTGAAAGTGGCGGACGTCATGAGCTTCATCGTTCCCGCCTTCGAGGAGGGCAACGATGTCGACACGATCCTCGACCGGGTCGACGGCGTGCTGGTTTCCGGCGCCGTCAGCAACGTCCACCCGTCGCTCTACGGCCGCGAAGCGACCGAGGGAGACGGCCCCTTCGATCACGGCCGCGACGCCACCTCGCTGCCGATGATCCGCCGCGCGATCGAACGCGGTATTCCGCTTCTTGCCATCTGCCGCGGCATCCAGGAGCTGAATGTCGCGCTGGGTGGCACGCTGGCAAGCGAGATCCAGGATCAGCCGGGCAACTGGGACCACCGCAAGCCCGACGTGCCAGACCGCGACGCGATGTACGCGATCCGCCAGCCGGTCTTCGTCAAGGAAGGCTCCTGCATCGCGGATTTCCTCGGATTTTCCGGCGAAGTCCAGGTGAATTCGCTCCACCGCCAGGCGATTGCAAAGACCGCTCCCCGCCTGAAGGTGGAGGCGACGGCCGCAGACGGCACGATCGAGGCGGTGTCGGTGATCGACGCGAAGAATTTCGCCGTTGGCGTCCAGTGGCATCCGGAATACTGGGCCGAAACCGATGCGCCCTCGGCCGCCCTGTTCAAGGCGTTCGGCGATGCGGTCCGCGCCTACGCGGCATCGGCGAGCGGTGAGACCAGCACACCGGTTGCCCGCACCGCGTGAATCAAACACCCTCGCCGTGTTTGCCAGTTATCCTTTGACGGGGGTTTCCGGAACCGGCGTCAGCACGCGGCCGTCCTTGAACCAGCCGATCAGGTTGTCGACGACAAGATCGGCCATCGCATTGCGGGTCTGAACCGACGCGGATGCGACATGCGGCAGAAGGCAGGTATTGTCGAGAGCGATCAGCTCCGCCGGTACGTTCGGCTCGTCGAAGAAGACGTCGAGGCCGGCTGCGGCAATTGTCTTGTCGCTGAGGGCGGCAATCATTGCCTCCTCGTCAACGCTCGATCCACGTCCGACATTGATAAACACGCCGCCCGGCCCAAGCGCTTCGAAGATCTCCGCATTGATGATCTTGAACGTATCCGGCGTCCCGGGCGCGATGCAGATCAGCGTATCGACGGCCTCAGCCATCTCCTTTAAGGACGGATAGTAGATATAGCCGACATCCGAGCGCTGGCTGCGGCTGTAATAGCCGATCGTCACCTTGAACGGCTCAAGCCGCTTTGCGATCTCGAGACCGATGCGGCCAAGGCCGAGAATGCCGATGCTGCGGCCCTTTAGTGAAAACGGCGACAGCGGAAACGGGCCTTCGCTCGCCCAGCGTCCCTCGCGCAGATAGGTTTCCGCCTTCGGAAACTGGCGCAGCGTGTTGAGGAGCAGCGCAATGGCAGTATCAGCCACTTCGTCGTTCAGGACGTCAGGCGTGTTGGTAACGATGATGCCGCGCTCGGCAGCTTTCTTCGTATCGGTGCCGTCGTAACCGACACCGAAGCTGGAGATGACTTCGAGATTGGGAAACGCATCGATGATGGCAGCATCGCATTTGCCGGAAACCGCGATGCCACGCACGCGCGCTTTCGTTTCGGCGTCGACGGATGCCAGTTCCGCATTCGCAGCCGAGATGACCTCGAAACTTTCGTTCAGACGCTCCAGAACGCGCGGATGAATACGGCCCGGCACGAAGATGGTGGCAGGATTCTCAGACATGCAGCAACCTCTTTATGAAGAATAATCAGCGTGGACGAAAGACGCCGGTCGACTGGCGCAGACGCATTTCCGGCTTGATCAGATGGAGACCGTCAGGCTCATGGCTCCCGGCAAGACGATCGAGCAGTGCCCGCGCCGCTAAGCGCCCGACATCGGCCTGTCCGTTGGAAACGGTGGTCAGAGACGGCGTCGAGATCGAAGCTTGTTCCAGATCGTCATAGCCGGTGACGGAAATATCGACGCCCGGTGTCAACCCGGCCCGCGCGATGCCGTTCATCAGGCCGATCGCCACCAGATCGTTCCAGCAGACCGCAGCCGTCGGCTTTTGCGGCAGGGACAGGAAATGCACCGCCGCCTCGAACCCGCCCTGCATCGAACGGGGTCCCGGAATGCGCAGGTTCGGATCGACCTCGATATTGGCTTTCAGCAGCGCGTTGACGTAGCCCTGGTAACGGTCGCGACCGGTCGATGTCTGGTCGGTGCCGCCGATCATGGCGATCGCCCGGTGGCCCAGTCCGATAAGATGGTTGGTGGCAAGCGAAATGCCGTAAGCATCGTCGCCGCGATAGGTCGGCAGGTCGAGGCCTTCCATCGAGCGGGCGACAAGAATGGCCGGCATGCCGTTTTCTTCGGCAAGCTTCATGTCCTCGATCGGCGTCCCGATCGCCGGCGACATGATCACGCCGTCGCCACCCAGCTGCAGCAGCGTCTCGATGAACGTGCGCTGCTTTTCGACCGAATCGTAATGGTTGGAGAGAATGAACGTATGCCGGCTGCGGTCGAGCTCGCTCTCGATCGCTTTCAGAATTTCACCGTAGAACGGGTTCATCACGTCATGCACGACGACACCGATGATCCCGGAGCGCGAGGTGCGCAGGCTGGCGGCACGGCGATTGTAGATGTAGCCAAGCGCCCGCGCCTGTTCCTTGATCTTCTCGCGGGTATCGGAAGCCACGAGCGGACTGTCCCTGAGTGCAAGCGAAATCGTGGCTGTAGAAAGACCGAGACTTTCGGCAATCGTCGACAGTTTGATTTTCTGCGCCATCTACCCCCGCGTTCCCATGCAGCCTGCATTCCCACGCAGAGCACCCGAATTAAAGTTTAAATAAACAATTTAATTCCATGCGACAATCCTGTGACGGGATTTTTCGGACGAGCAGGTTGGCAAACGCAACCCTCAGTCGCGATCGCCCTCATCCGACTGAAGATTGTGCTCGACGGCTTTGAGAAGTTTGAGAAGGGTGCGAACTTCCTTGTCCGAAAGACCTTTGACCGCCAGTTCGCCGCACTCGGCCACCGCGCGGCCGATCTGCTCGACGCTCTTCAGACCAGTCTCCGTCAGATGCACCTTGGTCAGGCGACCATCCGTTCCATCCGACCGGCGCTCCAGAAATCCCTGCGCTTCCATGCGGCCGATCGTGCGGGTCATGGTGGGAGCCTTGACGCCCATGCGGTTCGCAAGATGACCCGGCGTCATGCCGTCTTCTTCGGAAAGCGCCAGGATCACCCCGTCCTGCCCGGCATAAAGGCCGCTTTCGACCAGACTGCGGGACAACGCGGTGCGCATTGACCGGGCGGTCTGTGTAATGACAGGCGCAAGGTCGGTTGCAGAAAGACCAGCGCCGTCCTTCTTCTTGCCCGACTTGGATTTCTTGTCGCCTTTTTTCTTGCTCATAGGCTCCGCCCGTTTTGCGTCATGGAAGTCGGCGCTATAAATATACCACGCCACCCTTATCGAAACCCGGAATTGACCGCCAGATGCCGCATCCCTTGCCGCGCTATCATGACAACGATGTTACGCCCCCGTCCACAGAAAGCGCTAAAAGAGGCGACTGGATCGCCGTTCTGCCGCTCGGCGCCCACGAACAGCACGGTCCGCACCTGCCTTTCGAGACCGATACGCTGATCGCACAGGGCCTTGTCGACCGCATCATCCCTGCCCTTCCGGCTGATCTTCCGGTCACCTTCCTCCCGGTGGAGCCGGTCGGCTACTCGATCGAGCACATGGATGTGGCAGGAACGAAGACGCTGGCCGCCGCCGAGGCCATCGACCGCTGGCTCGGCATCGCCGATGAACTTCACCAGCAAGGCATCCGCAAACTGGTGATGCTGAATGCCCATGGCGGCAACGCGCCGCTGCTGACGACCGTCACGACAGAGGCCCGCGTCCGTTTCAACATGCTGGCGGTGGCGACGAGCTGGACGCGCTTCGGCCAGCCCGAAGGCTGGATCGCTCCGGAAAACAAGGCAATCGATATCCACGGCGGCGATATCGAGACCTCCGTCATGCTGGCACTGTGGCCGGACCGGGTGAACATGGAGAGGGCCGAAAACTTCCCATCGCGCCAGACAGATTTCGCGAAAGACTTTCGTCACCTGCGCGCCTACGGCCCACATGCGTTCGGGTGGAAGATGTCTGACCTCAACGCCAAGGGCGCCGCCGGCAACGCAACCGCTGCCACCGCAGAACGGGGCGAGCAGCTGGTGAAGCATGCGGTCAACGGCATCATCGAGTTGCTACGGGATGTGGCACGGTTTGATGTTGACGCGTTGAAGTAGCGCTGAGCCGCATAATGTGCGAGACTTGCGCATACGAAGGTGGTGTCTCATGACCCTCAACATTAGCAGTGAAGAAGCTCAGGCACTTGCGAAAGAGCTCGCGCAGATAGATGGAACGACAATCACGCAAGCGGTGGTCACCGCACTGCGGGAAACCATCGACAAGCGCGCGCAGCAGGAGACGCCAGGCGAGACAGCCAGCCGCATCCTTGCAAAGCACGGGCTTTCCTTCAAACAGACTCGACCCGTGCCCCCAGCTTCCGCCTATCACGATCTCGACCACGACCTGGATTGATCGCACATGTTTGTCGATGCTTGTGCGATCGTATCGTTGATGGCTGGCGAAGATACCGCGGAAGCCTATGAAAGGGCGTTGGCAAAATCGACACTGCCATTCACGTCTCCTCTCGCTGCCTGGGAAGCAATTATCGTCCTTTCTCGGCCCGACCAATTAGACTGCGCCTACGGCCAGGCAGAAAGCGCTGTCGTGGAATGGCTCGACGCACGCGGCATTGATATTCGTGAGGCGGGCTCGCCGCGTGCGCTTCTGAGCTTTGCTGTCGCGGTGGCTCAGAAACATGGCATCGGTAAGCGGCACCTGAGCAACTTCGACTGTTTCCATTACGCGCATGCAAAACTGGCCGGCGAGCCGCTTCTCACGCTTGACCAGCTTCTTCGGCAAACCGACGCGGTTACATTGCCCTGATGTGATCATATAACATTCAAAACCCCTTTGAACTCGCGCGGCCTTGCCCTTATATGAGGCCAACACGCTTCCGCGCTCCCCCGAGCGCTCCAGAACCCTTAGAGGTTTCCCATGACTGAAAACACCGCTCCCGTCGCTGTAAAGCCAATTCCTGTGACCGTGCTGACCGGCTATCTCGGCGCCGGCAAGACGACCCTGCTCAACCGCATCCTGTCGGAGAGCCACGGCAAGAAATACGCCGTGATCGTCAACGAATTCGGCGAAATCGGCATCGACAACGATCTGATCGTCGAGTCCGACGAAGAGATCTACGAGATGAACAACGGCTGCGTCTGCTGCACGGTTCGTGGCGACCTGATCCGTGTCGTTGAGGGCCTCATGCGCCGCCCGGGCCGCTTTGACGGCATTATTGTCGAGACGACGGGCCTGGCCGATCCGGTTCCTGTTGCCCAGACCTTCTTCATGGACGACGATGTTCGCGCAAAGACCGAACTCGACGCCGTCATTGCTCTGGTCGATGCCAAGCATCTGCCGCTGCGCCTCAAGGATTCCCGCGAGGCCGAAGACCAGATCGCGTTTGCCGACGTCGTGCTGATCAACAAGACCGATCTCGTGACCCCGGAAGAGCTGGCGATCGTCGAAGACGTGGTGCGCGCCATCAATCCGACGGCCCGTATCTACAACACCAGCCGCTCGGGCATCGATCTCGCCCGCGTGCTGGATCAGGGCGCCTTCAATCTGGAACGGGCGCTGGAAAACGATCCGCATTTCCTCGACCACGACCACGAAGACCATGTCTGCGGCCCCGATTGCGGTCACGACCATAGCCACGATCACCACGCGCATGACCATCACGCGCACGACCACGATCATCATGATCACGGGCACGATCACAAGCATCATGACCACGGCCATCATGCGCATCACGATGCGATGTCGCCGATCCACGATATCACGGTGAAGTCTGTCTCCCTGCGCGGCGGCGAGATGAACCCGGATCGTTTCTTCCCGTGGATCCAGAAGATCACCCAGGCGGAAGGTCCAAACATCCTGCGCCTCAAGGGCATCATCGCCTTCAAGGGCGACGAGGAGCGTTATGTCATCCAGGGCGTGCACATGATCGTCGAAGGTGATCACCAGCGTCCGTGGAAGGATGGCGAAAAGCGTGAAAGCCGCCTCGTTTTCATCGGCCGCGAGCTCGATTTCGACAAGATCCAGAAGAGCTTCATGGCTTGCCAGGCTGAGGTTGCTGTCGCCTGATGCCAACCGTTGCACCTCTTGATATCGACGGTCATGTCGTCGCGGCTCACTTTCTCGGCGACATCCCGATCTTTGCCACCGCAGCCGGCACCATTCACCGCCTTGACGGCGGTGAGAAGGTAACGGACGCGCATCACGGCCTGTTGACCTGCATCCGCGACCCCTTCAGCGCCACGCTTTTGAGTGGCGGCGAAGACGGCAGGGTGCAGCGCATCTCCCATGACGGCACCGTCAGCACGATTTCGGAAACGCCGCGCAAGTGGATCTCCGTCGTTGCCGGTGGCCCTCAGGGTGCGGTCGCCTGGGCGCAAGGGAAATCGAGCTTCGTCAAGCTCTCCGACGGCACCGTCAAGGAAGTGAAGGAAGAGCGCAGCGTCGAAGCGATCGCTTTCGCGCCCAAGGGCCTGCGGATAGCGGCTGCACGCTATAACGGCGTATCGCTGCATTGGGTCGGCACCAACAGTCCGATGCAGGATCTCGACTGGAAAGGCGCCCATACCGGCGTCACCTTCTCTCCGGACGGCCGTTTCCTCGTCACCATGATGCAGGAAAACGCCCTGCACGGCTGGAAGCTCGACAGCAAGTCGGGCGAAAGCCGCCACATGCGGATGACCGGCTATCCGGCCAAGGTGAAATCGCTGTCCTGGTCGGTCAAGGGAAAGTGGCTCGCCTCTTCCGGCGCGCCGGCCGCGATCGTCTGGCCGTTTTCGGCGAAGGACGGCCCGATGGGCAAGGCACCGATGGAACTTGGCACGCGCGCCAATATCATGGTGACGCAGGTGGCGTTTCATCCACTGGAAGAAGTGCTCGCCATCGGCTTTATCGACGGTATGATCCTCGGCGTTCGCATTGCCGACGGCAAGGAAGCGCTGCTGCGCCGGCCCGGTAAGGGCGCCATCACCGGCATGAGCTGGAGCGCCAGCGGCAAGCTGCTGGCATTTTCCTCGGAAGCCGGCGACTGCGGCGTCATCGACATTTCCGGCTAAGCCGGCAGTCCAATTTGCAATGAAACATGCGGGGCTCACACGGCCCCGCATGCTCGTAGCGCATGTCAGGACGACCTCTGCTATGCGAACGCTTGGCGCTTACGCTGACGCGACAGCGCCTATAATCTCGGCGAGAAGGTCGTGCAACTGGTCACGGTAGCCGTTTCGGGCAGACGGACCGCTCTCCTTCGACGTCATCACCACGGTCATGTCGAGCGCGGGAACCACGTAGACCATTTGCCCGCCATACCCCCAGCCGAACTTCACATCCTGTCCGCCGATCTCACGCAGAAACCATCCGTAGCCATAGCCGTCGCCGGAAAAGCGCGAGTTCGTGCGTGGCGTCCAGGACTGCTCTATCCAGCTCTGCGATACCACCTGCCGGCCGCCCTTGGTTTTCCCGCCGTTGCGGTAGAGATCGCCGAATGCCAGCAGGGATGCCGCCGTCATCGCCATCTGGTTTCCGCCGAGATAGATGCCCTGCGGATCGCGCTCCCAGGCCCCGATGCGAAACCCGTCAACCGGCTCCAGCCAGTCCCGCGCCAGCGCAAGCGTCGGCCGCTTGCCGACCCGGGTGAGGATAGCCGACAGAAGATGCGTCGAGGCCGTCGAATAAAGCATCTGGCCGCCCGGCTCGCCGTCGAACGGTTCCGACAGCGCAAACCGCACCCAGTTGGAACTGGCCACCCAGCGCCCGTAATTCGGACCGGACATCCGAGACAGACCGGCCTGCATGGAGAGAAGATTGCCGATGGTGACCTCGGAGAGACGCGGATCCGCATCGCGCGGCAGATCGGCCTTCAGGATCGAGGCAATCTTCTGGTCCGGCCCTTCGAGCAGCTTTCGATCGATTGCGATGCCGACAAGGCAGGAGATGATCGATTTCGACGCCGACTTGATGTTGGTCGAGGCGTTGAGGCCGCTGCCGTTGAATGCTTCCCTCGCGATCGTCTCGCCCTTGCGCGACACCATCACCACCTTCAAGGGTTCGAGACCCGGCGCCCGGCCGAGCACGGCCTTCAACGTCTGCGGCGCCTGGGCCACGCCCGCCCCGCCGGGTTGCTGCGCAAAGGCGCGCATCGATGTGAGGACGAAGGGAGTGGCAAGGAAAGCTGTGCGGCGTGTGATCATGGACGTCAATCTAGGCCGAGACCCGCACGCGACTATGGCCGCGCCCACCGATTCACGCGAAGGTGACGGAGCGTGAGACCATTGCGCCAGCCCTCGCCCGTCGAAAAATGAAAGACCCCGCCTCCTTTGTGGGAAGACGGGGTCCTATGAATCTCTCAAAAGCAAATGCAGCTCAGGCGAGCTTGCGCCCACTCGCAACGATCATGCCGGCTGCACCTTCGAGCCAACCGGATTTCAGCTCCAGCGCCAGGAAGCGCGCGCGGTCGCAGGGGCCGGGCATCACCAGATGCTGGGTCTTGCCGCCGAAAAAGCCGAAGCGCTCGTAATAGGCAGCGTCGCCCACCAGAAGCACGGCGCCGTGGCCACGCTCATGCGCCTGGCCGATCGCCGCACGCATCAGGGCCGCACCGATGCCCTTGCCCTCATGCGACGAGCAGACGGCAAGCGGTCCAAGCAGAAGCGCGTCGATCGCGTTGCCTTCTGGCGAAATGCCGGCCTCGATGTTCCACAGGCGCACGGTGCCGATCACATGACCGTCCTCATCACGCGCAACCAGCGCCAGGCCTTCGGCCGGCACGCGGTTCTGGCGGATCTTTTCGGACGACTTCAAGCGTCGGTCGGCGCCCATGGCACGATCGAGCAGAGTTTCACGCGCCACCACATCGGCCGGAGTTTCGGCAGTGATGGTGAATGTGGACGCGGGCGCAAACAGCGCACGGACAGAATCAAGAACAGTGGCCATCTTGGCCTCCCGTACTTAAAACCGTTTCAAACGGTATCGGACGATCATTGTGAATTTGCGGCTCCCGTCTGGAGGTCGGGAACCGCGAAAGTAGAGACGCTTGTAACGCCTTAGATGACGTAGGCCTTGAGCGGATCGAAGCCGTTGAACGCGACCGCAGAATAGGTGGTCGTGTAGGCGCCGGTACCCTCGATCAGAACTTCGTCGCCGATCGAAAGCGAGATCGGCAGCGGGTACATGTTCTTCTCGTACATCACGTCGGCCGAATCGCAGGTCGGGCCGGCCAGAACGCAAGGCTCCATCGCGTCGCCGTCGCGCTCGGTGCGGATCGGGTAACGGATAGCCTCGTCCATGGTTTCGGCGAGACCACCGAACTTGCCGATGTCGAGGAAGACCCAACGGTGGTTGTCGTTGTCGGACTTCTTCGACACGAGAACGACTTCAGCCTTGATGACGCCTGCATTGCCGACCATGCCGCGACCCGGCTCGATGATCGTCTTCGGCAGGTTATTGCCGAAATGCTTGCGCAGCGAAGCAAAGATCGCCTGGCCGTATTCTTCAGCCTTCGGCACGTCACGCAGGTACTTGGTCGGGAAACCGCCGCCCATGTTGACCATCTGCAGAACGATACCCTGCTTTGCGAGCTGGCTGAACACGCGCTTGGCATCGGCCAGAGCCGCATCCCAGGCATCGACCTTCGTCATCTGCGAACCGACATGGAACGAGACGCCGTAGCTTTCGAGACCAAGCTGGTGTGCGTAGACGAGAACGTCGACGGCCATCTGCGGCACGCAGCCGAACTTGCGCGACAGCGGCCATTCGGCGCCTTCGCCATCGGTCAGCACGCGGCAGAACACCTTTGCACCGGGAGCTGCACGGGAAATCTTTTCGACTTCCTCATGGCTGTCGACGGCGTAGAGGCCAACGCCGAGCGCGAAAGCACGCGCAATGTCGCGTTCCTTCTTGATCGTGTTGCCGAACGAGATGCGCGATGAGTTTGCACCGGCATCGAGTGCCATCTGGATTTCGGCGACGGAGGCGCAGTCGAAGTTGGAACCCATCGAAGCAAGAAGCTTGAGGATTGCCGGCTCGGGATTGGCCTTCACGGCGTAGTAGATCGCGCTGTCCGGCAGGGCATGACGGAAGGCGTTGAAATTGTCGCGCACGACATCGAGATCGACCACGAGGTAGGGACCATCGGGACGCTGGGTCTTGATGAAGTCGAGGATGCGGGCAGTGGTCATGGTCAATCCCTTCCAAATCTCAAAGGCTCCGGCTTGCGAACCGGAGGACAAAGGACGGATGAACATGCGCCAGGATCCAGTCGGTGGAGACACCGGTTCCCTGACACGCTCAAACGCGCGGTAAGTGGATCAACGTTCTGCCAAGAACGAAAATCCGGCTTTGTCTGCCATGGATTGGAGGGAGGTCCCTACCGCACTTCCGGCAATGATGGTGTGCCTCTTCAGTAACCCCGGCTGTTGGAAAGCCGGGAGAGAACAAAAAGGCCCGCACCGTCGTTGCTTTAGATGTCCTCGCATTTCCCGGATGGCCGGAATAGCGACTGGAGGGGTTAGTTCCAGGTACCTTACCGATGACCTCACCAAATAGAGGGTCGGCGGACACCCACGGGCACGTGCGACTTTGGGCTGCACGGGAGATAAGAATATTCGCGGTCATAATCAAGCGGTATTTTGGGCCGGGGGGAAAATAATCAAAAGGCAGCCCCCGGTAGAATTTCCGCGAGGGCACGCGCACGATTCCACTGGTGGAACAGGCCAGCGTTGGAGATACTGGATGCCGACGGTTGAGAAGCAGACCACACATGGATCACCGTCCTCAACGGTGATCTCACCTGAAATTCGGGAGCAGCTTCTGGAGCTGAAAAGCCCCGAGGCCCAGGCTCGGCTGGCAGCCGTGATCGCAAGCCTTGGTCCGGAAGAGGAACGTGAGATCCTCGAATGGATGGAGAGGGTTGCGGATTGGAATGAGGACGAGCCAGGCGGGACGCGGCAAGAATGAAACGAGGCGACATCGTCACCGTTTCCATCTCCGGCGACTACGGGAAGCCGCGCCCGGCCATCGTGATCCAGACGAACGATTTGTCCGATACCTGTCCTTCGGTCGTCGTCTGCCCGATGACATCGACACGTCTTGATCTCGACTTCGGCATCCTTGTCGAACCCGATCCGGAAAATGGCCTGCGGCATCCGTCACAGGTCATGACGGACAAGTTCATCGGCGTCGCTTGCTTGAAATTGGCAGCAGATCGGCGCCGTCAGCCAGAAAGACATGCGTCGGCTCAGCACAGCGCTTGTATTTCTGCTTTCCCTGGCGGAGACAGAAGACTTCTGAGATCGGGAGCATCCTTCGCCCATGGACACACTCACCCGCATGCGCGCCTTTATCGACGTGGTCGAGGCCGAGGGCTTTTCGGCCGCCGCCCGTCGCACCGGCCGTTCCAAGGCGCTGCTGTCGAAATATGTCCGCGAACTGGAAGACGATCTCGGCGCGCTTCTTCTCAACCGCACTACCCGCCAGTTCTCGATGACGGAGGCGGGCCACACCTATTACCGCACCGCTGCCGACATCCTGAAGGAGATCGACAATCTTGCCGACCTCGTTCGCGAGAACAATGCCGATCTCAAGGGCCGACTGCGCATCTCCGTACCGCGCACCTTCATCGATGCGGAGGTCGGCCAATCTTTCATCGATTTCGCCAAGGCGCATCCGGACGTCCAGTTGGAAATCGTCGCCGATGACCGGTTTGTCGACCTGATCGAGGAAAATTTCGATCTGGCGATCCGAATCACCCGGCTGGAGGATTCCGGCCTGATCGCCAAGAAGCTCGCCGATTTCCGGGTCCATGCGGTGGCAACGCCCGATGTCGTGGCGCAATACGGGCCCCTGACGCATCCGCAGCAGCTGAACAAGGTGCCGTTCATTATCGACACCAATTCGCGCTGGCACAACAATATCCGCTTCGTCGATCCTGATGGCTCGATGATTTCAGTTGCGGTCTCCGGCCCGATCGAGGTCAACAGTCCGCAGGCAACCTTGCGCGCGGCCCGCGCCGGTCTCGGCGTCGCGATCATCCCAGACTTCGTCGCCATGGCCTCGATCCAGTCGGGCGAACTCGTCAATCTGTTCGACGAATACATCACCCGTGAACGCGGCATCTATGCGGTCTATCCGCATCGCCGTTACCTCCCGGCCAAGGTGAGAAGCTTCGTGGATTTCCTCGCCAACTGGTTCCGCCAGCCGCGCTGACCTGTAATGCTGTAACGCCGCAGTCGAAATTCCGTCCCATTTCGGGGCCAGACCACAGCTTGCGGACGAACGACACCCCTTTTGATTTGGCGCAGGTCCGGACGCAATGCCGCTGCGCAACTATGCTGGACCTGCTCGGATATGCGAAACAGACTTGCGACAATTCTGACGGCAGCGGCCCTGGCTGCACCCCTGGCCGTTCCCGCACCGGCTCTTGCCCATCCGCATATCTTCGCCGAGGCGCGGCTGGAAATTGTCGCAGGCGCCGATGGCACCGTGCAGGAACTGCGCAATGTCTGGCGCTTCGATGAAGTGTTCTCCTCGAGCGTCATCCTCGATTTCGACAAGAACGGCGATCTCAAGCTCGATCCGCATGAACTCGCCGAACTCGGCGAAACCATCCGCACCTCGCTTGCCGACTACCACTACTTCTCCACCGTGACGCTGGATGGCGCACAGATCGGCATCCAGAAGCCGGACGTCTTTCACACCACGATGCAGGACAAGCAATTGATGCTGATCTTTGCGGTGAAGCCTGAAAAGCCGGTCCCTCTCAAGGGCAAGCTCACCTTCGGCATCTACGACCCCACCATGTACACGGCGATCGACTTCCCCACCGACAAGGATCTGGTGCTGAAGGGTGCCGCTTTCGAGAAGTGCCAGCACAAGGTCGTACGGCCCGATCCAGACGACGTGATTTCGCAAAACAGCGCTTCGCTCACCGATGCCTTCTTCAACGATCCGACGGGGACCGACATGACCAAGCTCTTTGCCACCCGCATGGAAGTGACATGCTGAGGAAAGCGTCTACCGGTCTGCTGTTTGCCGCTTTCGCTGCGGCGCTGGTCGCCACCGCCGCGCACGCCCAGTCGCCGCTCGGCGTCGGTGCAGCGGAACCCTCTTTCTCGGTGGGCGGGCCGCTTGCCCCCTTCTTCCAGTGGATCAACGCCTACCAGCAGGGCTTCTACCGCTCTCTGACCGGCGCGCTGCGGGCGATGCGCGAGGATCCGTCTGCACTTGTCGGCCTGATCGGCCTGTCTTTTGCCTATGGCGTCTTCCACGCCGCCGGCCCCGGCCACGGCAAGGCGGTGATTTCCTCCTACATGATCGCCAACGAAGTCGAACTGCGCCGCGGCGTCACGATCTCCTTCATCTCCGCGCTTTTGCAGGGCCTGGTCGCGATCCTCGTGGTCGGCGCTGCCTTCGTCCTGCTCCGCGGCACCGGCATCACCATGACCCAGGCCACCTGGACCATGGAGGTTGCAAGCTTTGCCATGGTCTCCCTGTTCGGCGCCTGGCTGCTGGTCAAGAAGATCCGGGCACTCCGCATGCGGGTCGTGCGCGCTCCAGACCGCGGCCGGACAGCGGCAGCGGCGACTTCAGCCGGCGGATCGACCGCCATGCTGTTCGACGGCTCTTCCAACGGACGACGCGCGACCGGTCTCAAATTCCAGGCAGTCGAGATCGACGACCACGCATTTCAGGGAGACAGCGACACCTGCGAGGCCTGCGGCATCAGCCACATGCCTGACCCGTCGACGCTCGGCGCCCGCAACTTCAACCTCAAGGAAGCTTGGTCGGCGATCATTGCTGTCGGACTTCGCCCCTGCTCCGGCGCCATCCTCGTCATGAGCTTCTCGCTTCTGAATGGCCTCTATCTCGGCGGCGTGCTGTCTGTCCTCGCCATGTCGATCGGCACGGCGATCACGGTGACGATCCTCGCAACGCTAGCCGTCGGCGCCAAGGATATCGCGCTCAAGTTCGCAGGCCCCGGCTCGCGCAGCGGACGACGCATCGGCCATGCGATCGAGATCGGCGGCGCCCTGTTCATCTTGCTGATCGGCCTTTCCCTGCTCGGCGCCTCGCTGCAGGGCTGAACGCTCAACCCGGCTGCGGCATCGCCTTGATGAAATCGATGAAGGTGCGCAGCGGAGCCGGCACCAGCCGTCGCCCTGGATAGTAGAGAAACGGCCCTGAGAATGAGGGCCACCACGGCTCGAGCACCTGCTCCAGCGCACCACTGTCAAAATGCGGCTTCAGCCAGTCCTCGAACAGCGCGACGATACCGGTGCCGGCAATCGCCGCGTCCACACCGAGATCGGACCCGCCACCCGCCTGCACGATCAGCTGCGCCGGTGGATCCACCACCACCTCCTCGCCATCGCGTTCGAACTCCCAGGGCGTGACCGGACGGTCCCTGAACCGGCTCCGGATGCAGGAATGCGCCAAAAGATCCCGCGGATGGCCCGGTCGGCCCCGCGCGGCAAGATAGGCGGGAGACGCCGCCAATGCGAAACGCTGTACGCGCGGACCGATCGGCACGGCGATCATGTCCTGCTCCAGCCGTTCGTCATAGCGAATGCCGGCATCGCAGCCGGCAGCGATGATATCGACGAAGCTCTCGTCGGTCATGATGTCGAGACGGATGTCCGGATAGGCAGCCAGAAACGCCGGCACGATCTGCGGCAGGACGATCCGCGCCGCACTGGCCGGCACATTCAGCGTCAACAGTCCCGCCGGCCGCCCCCGAAACCCGGCAGCCATGTCGAGCGCCGCTTCCATTTCCGATAGCGCCGGTCCCAGCCGGTCGAGCAGTGCCCTGCCCGCTTCCGTCGGGGTGACGCTGCGGGTCGTGCGGTTGAGAAGCCGGACGCCGATCTTCTCTTCCAGACGCCGGACGGCGTCGCTCAATCCCGAAGCGCTGCCACCGGTCAGCCGGGCCGCATCGCGAAACCCTCTGGTCCTCGCTACCGCGACGAATGCCCCGAGATCACCAGCGTCGTATTTCATTGTCCGCCCTGTCGTACAGCCCGTCCGAATTGTAACCGATTATCGCGCGGCCTGGATAGCCCTATCTCTGCCTCATCCTACAGGGAGTAAAACCATGACCAATCTCGAAAAAGCCGGCACCTATAAACTCGGCGACCGACACGTAAAACGTCTCGGCTACGGCGCCATGCAGCTAGCCGGCAAGGGCGTGTTCGGCCCGCCGAAAGACCGCGCGGAAGCCGTTGCGGTGCTGCGCGAGGCCATCGAAGCCGGCGTCGACCATATCGACACCAGCGACTTCTACGGTCCGCATATTACGAACGAGATCATCCGCGAAGCGCTGCATCCCTATAGCGAAGGTCTCGTCATCGTCACCAAGGTCGGCGCCCTCAGAGGCGAGGACGCATCCTGGAACCCGGCCTTTTCGAAAAAAGCACTCACGAAGGCCGTCCACGATAACCTCAGGAATCTCGGTCTCGATGCGATGGAGGTGGTCAACCTGCGCTCCATGCTGGATGTCCATGGCCCCGCCGAAGGATCACTGGAAGAACCGCTGACGATCCTCGCCGAACTCCAGCGCGAGGGCCTCATCAAGCATATCGGCCTGTCGAACGTGACGCGAAAGCAGGTCGAGGATGGCCGCAAGATCACCGAGATCGTCTGCGTCCAGAACCAGTACAATCTCGCGCACCGCGACGACGATGACCTCATCGATCATCTGGCGGCAGAAGGCACGGCCTACGTCCCCTTCTTCCCGCTCGGCGGCTTCTCGCCCCTGCAATCCTCGACGCTGTCGGATGTAGCAGCAAGGCTCGACGCAACGCCGATGCAGGTGGCACTGGCCTGGCTGCTGAAGCGCTCGCCGAACATCCTGCTGATCCCGGGCACCTCGTCGCGCGGGCACCTGCGCGAAAACCTCGCCGTCGCCGACATCGAACTGTCGGAAGATGTGATGGCGGAGCTGGAAGCGATCGGCGCCAAAGCGGCTTAAGGGCGAGCGGCTAGCTTTCCACACTCATCCCTGTGACAGGCACAGGGATGAGAACGTCTTCACGCTTGCGCCCGACCATACCCTGCAATTACTTCCGCCGCTGGTACCGCGCCCGCAGCCAGAAGATCAGGAAGAAGCCGAGAACCAGCAGCGCGCCGACGAAAAACGCCAGCAGCGGCGAGTAATTGCCGATCCACAACACGATGGTCGGCATGAGATAGATGACCACCGCCGCGCCGAAGAGAATGGCGGCAGCCGCGATCGCCTGTGATTTCGCTTCTGGCGTCATGTGGTTTTCCCGCCGGCAAATTCGGCCCTCAGATCTTCCAGCCGCTTTTTCTGCCGGCCGGCATCGTCGAAATTATCGGGCGAGAGCCAGGCCTCGAACCCGGCCTTGATCACCGGCCACTCGCTGTCGATCATCGAGAACCAGGCCGTATCGCGGTTGGCACCGCGCGAGATGATGTGCTGCCGGAACACGCCTTCGAAGGTAAAGCCGTAACGCAGCGCGGTCACCTTGGAAGGCTCGTTCTCGTTGTGGCATTTCCATTCGTAGCGACGATAATCCAGCGTCTCGAACACGTGGCGAGCCATCAGGTAATGCAGCTCCGTCGACATCGGCGACCGCTTCATGGCAAGCCCATGCGCCACGGACCCCACCTCGATCACACCGTTCTTCGGGTCCGGCCGCATATAGCTCGCCATGCCGACAACCGCGCCAGAGGCGTTTTCACGCGCAACCAGCGTTACGAAGCCGAGATTCGCATTCACATTGTCCAGCCACGCGCCAAACTCTTCGGCGGTCGAATATTGATCGTTCGGAAAATAGCGGATCAGCTCGTTGATCCCCTCGGCACCGCCCAGCGCCTCCCAGAGATCAGCCAGATGCTTTTTACGGTCATAGGGCTCGAGCGTCACGAACCGTCCGGTCAGGGTGACGGGGCTGGGGGCGGCAACTTTGTAATTGAAAAGATCGCGCATTCGGGCAGGTCCAGCAAGATGCGCAGCGGCTGCGTCGCAACCGCTGCAGATGAGGCATCAAGGCTTAGGCCAGCACCTGTCGAAAGGCAACCGGCGGAGACGATCGATGGAGCTCACAGCTGCGCTTCGATGGCGGCCTTGTCGACAATCGACCAGACCTGCACGATCTTGCCGTCGCGGAACCCGTAAAAGACGTTTTCACTAAACGACACCCGGCGCCCGTTGACCGGAAGCCCCAGAAACTCGGCCCGAGGCGAACACTCGAACAGCAACCGGCTGACCACATGCGGCGGATCGACGACCAGCAGATCAATGCTGAAGCGAAGGTCGGGAATATCGCTGAAATTCCCGACGAGCATGTCGCGGTAGCCGGACAGCCCGAGCGGCCGGTCGTTATGGATGACATCGTCATCCACAAAGTCCCCGAGCCGCTCCCAGTCCTGCCGGTTCAGGCAATGGATGTAATCGCGGTAGATGTCACCGAGATCGTTACCCATGTTCTCGCCCTTTAAGCGGGCACTTTTGCCGCGGTGACCGTCGCATCGATATGCTCGAGCAGAGCATCGGGCAGACCCAGGCGTCCCGCGAGAAGATCGAGGTAACCGCGCTCGGCCCGTGTATCGGGATCGATGGTCATGCGGGTCGCGGTGTAAAGCTCCACCTTCTGCTCCTCGGTGCGGGCAGCGGCGACCAGATCGTCGATATCGACGGGGTTCGCAAGCTCGTCGCGGATGAAGGCTTCCGCCTCGTCGCCGAGATCGACTTCATGCACCTTGTTCATGATGTTGGCCCGCTCGGCCGCATCGATATGACCGTCCGCCTTGGCGGCGGCGATCATGGCGCGCACCAGGGTCAGGGCAAAATCGTTGGTAAGCTCAGGCGACTGCAGCGAAAACGGGCTGTCCGGCGGCGGCAGCGCGATAGGCTCGGCAGCAGACGGAGCCGGCTGCAGCGCTGCCTGCGGCGACTGGCCGGATTTGTAATTCTTGTAGGCGAGATAGCCGAGACCCGCGACAGCTGCGATGCCACCCACCGTCACCACATTGCCTGCAATCTTGCGGCCGGTCTTGGTGCCGAGAAGTGCTGCGGCAATGCCGGCAGACTTCAACGGATTGTTCTTCGCCATATCGCCGAACTGCCCAGCCCGGCCCTTCACGCTTCCCGAAAGACCGGGAACCTGCGAGCCCAGGAACTGGTCAAGAAGCTTCTTTGCGTCGAACATCCGTATCTCCTACTGTTGAATTCGAACACGGAGATAGGAACGGCAACACAGGAAAACAATTTTCCCGCGCTGCCGATAACGAAAATGTCAGAACGGATTTAAGCCCTGAGCGCGAAAGCCTCGGAGGCGAGCTTGGTGATCGCGGCCCAGTCGCCGGCTGCGACGAGTTCCTTCGGGGCTACCCAGGAACCGCCGACGCAGATGACGTTGGGGAGCGACAGGTAGTCGTTGGCATTCTTCAGCGAAATGCCGCCGGTCGGGCAAAACAGCGTGCCTGCGAGTGGCGACGACAGGGCCTTCAGATAGGCGGCGCCACCGGCCTGTTCGGCAGGAAAGAACTTCATCACGTTGTAACCGGCTTCCCGGAGCGTCATCACTTCGCTGGCAGTCGCTGCACCCGGAAGAAGCGGAACCGGCGAATCCTTGGCGGCCGCGAGAACACCCGGAGAAACGCCCGGAGACACGATAAAGGTCGAACCGGCCTTGACGGCGGCTTCCCAGTCTTTTGCGTTGAGGATCGTGCCGGCTCCGACATTGGCGCCTTCGACTTCGGCTGCAACAGCCTTCACGGCGTCGAGCGCTGCCGGCGTGCGCATGGTGATCTCGATCGCCCGCAGTCCGCCGGCGACCAGCGCCCGCGCAAGCCCGACAGCAGACTTCGCATCGTCAACGATCAGCACCGGAACGACGGGCTGCAATTTCAGGATGGTCAGCAGCTTTTCAGTCTTGCTTGGGTTCTGGCCCGGATTCTGGTCAGCCATGAAGAACACTCCCTAAAACGATTGAAATCCCTTGCCCGGAAATAACGGTCGATCACGTCATTGTCGAGAACAAATCCCCCGATCCACGCAACCTCGGGCCCCTTGCCGACTTCTCTTAAGCACCCGGCCGAAGCACCGCTTTACCATGCTCTTGCCGATACTCTTGCCCTTGTGCATCTTTGCGCTACGGTACATCTCCACAACCAAGACGAGGCCCATGGGACAGGAAATCGAGCGCAAGTATCTGGTCAAGAACGATGCCTGGCGGAACGAGGTCGCATCCTCCTCGCGGTTCCTGCAGGCCTATATCGCCGTTGCCGCTGATCGCTCGGTTCGCGTTCGCATCATGGATGACGAGAAGGCCAAGCTGACGATCAAGATCGGCTCGGAATTGTTCTCGCGCTCGGAGTTCGAATACGAGATTCCGCTCGCCGATGCCAAGGACATGGCAGCTGGTGCCACCGGCATCGTCCTCGACAAGACCCGCTTCAATGTCGAGCATCAGGGCTACACCTGGGAAGTGGATGTGTATGAAGGCGTCTATAACGGCCTGGTTGTCGCCGAGGTCGAACTTCAAAGCGAAACCGAACGTCCGCCGATACCGGACTGGATCGGCGACGACGTCACAGGCGATCGCCGCTATTCCAACGCCGTCATGGCCAACCAGGATCTGAGCCGGGAGCTTCTCGATGGCCTACCACCTGCGACCCGATAAGCCGTTTACCGTCGAGTTTGTCGCGGTTGCCGAGCAGCAGCTGTCGAAGGCGGTCCGCTATCTCGCCGACAAGCCCGATGGGGCTCACACGGCGATCCACGATGCGCGCAAGCGTTTCAAGCGCGTGCGGGCGCTGTACCGCCTGATCCAGCCGGACGCCAAAGAGTTCAGAAGCCGCGAAAACAAGCGTATCGGCGACATGGCCCGCAGCCTCTCTGCCGTGCGCGATGCAACGGCACTTGTCGAAACGGTCGATTATCTCGCCGGTCAATCTACTCTGCCGGAAGAACAGGCAGCCCTTGCATTCGCCCGCGACGCGCTTTCCAAACGCCGCGACGAGATTGCCGAGAGCCAGGAAGACCTGCCCGCCCGCATGGCGACGGCGGTGATCATCTGTCACGAGGCAATCGACGCGCTGCACGGCCTGTCGCTGGACGACAAGCCGGAAAAGACCGCCCACCGGCTTGCCAAGGTCTGGAAGAAACAGCGCCTGCAGGCGCTGGCGGCGATCAAGGAATGCGAAGGCAACGCCCATGCCGAGGCATTCCACGAATTGCGCAAGAGCGGCCAGACCTACTGGATGCATCTTGCCCTCCTGCGCGACATCTGGCCGTCGGCGATGCGCGCCAAACAGGCCGAGGCGAAATCACTGGTCGATCTTTTAGGTCACGAGCACGATCTTTCCGTTCTCTCGGGCCTCGTCAACGAAAGCCCCGACCTTTTCGGCGACAGCGACACGCTGGCGCGGCTACTCGCCGCCATCATCGCCCGCCAGCAGGCGCTCCGGAAGGAAGCGCTGCCGATCGCCCAATCGGTGTTTTCCGATAGTGCCGCCACCGAAAGCAGGATGATCGCGCTCCTCTGGAAACACGCGGCGTCGTGAAGACGACAGCGCCCAATCCATTGCGCAACAGCGCATCTGGTTGTATGGGACCGGCATGACCGAAAGCCACCTTCTCCCCCGCCCCGAAGCCACGGGCGCATTTCTCGTTGCCGCGCTCTATCACTTTGCGCGGTTCGAACGATTTGGTGAGTTCCAGACGCCGCTGCAGGCCTTTTGCGACGCGCGCGGCATCAAGGGAACGCTGCTGATCGCCCGCGAAGGCATCAACGGTACGATTGCAGGCTCCGACACTGATATCGCCGAGCTTCTGACGTTTCTGCGCGCCCAGCCGGAATTTTCTGGCCTGGAGCACAAGGAAAGCCGCGCGTCGAAAATGCCCTTCGTGCGCATGAAGGTTAAGCTCAAGAAGGAAATCGTCACGATGGGGGTCGAGGATATCGATCCCAACAGAATCGTCGGCACCTATGTCGAGGCGAAGGACTGGAACGCGCTGATCTCGGATCCCGAGACCATCGTCATCGATACGCGCAACGATTACGAGACGGCGATCGGCATCTTCAAGGGAGCAGTCGACCCCAACACCAAGACGTTTCGCGAGTTTCCGGACTGGGTGAAGAACAATACCGGCCTGCACAACAAGCCGAAGATCGCCATGTACTGCACCGGTGGTATCCGCTGCGAAAAGGCGACAGCCTTTATGAAGCAGCAGGGTTTCGAGGACGTCTACCACCTGAAGGGCGGCATCCTGAAATATCTGGAACAGGTGCCGGAAGAAGAAAGCCTCTGGGAAGGCGCGTGTTTCGTGTTCGACGAGCGCGTCTCCGTCGAGCACGGACTGAAGGAAGGCAACCACAAGCTCTGCCACGCCTGCCGCAATCCGATCACCGCCGAAGAGATCACCTCGCCCAAGTATGAGGAAGGCGTCTCCTGCTCCCATTGCTACGACAGCCGCACCGAGGAAGACCGGTTGCGTTACCGTCAGCGGCAGTTGCAGATCGCCCTCGCCAAACAGCGCGGCGTCAAGCATATCGGCAGCTAAAGCGTCCACGAGAAGGATGGAGTAACCTGAAAAACATCCTTTTCGTCTGCAGCCAGAACAAGCTGCGGAGCCCGACGGCGGAGCAGGTTTTCGCTGAGTGGCCCGGCGTCGAGGTGTCGTCCGCCGGCACCAACAATGATGCCGAAAACCCTCTCTCAGCCGAATTGATCGAATGGGCCGACATCCTGTTCGTCATGGAACGGACCCACCGGGCAAAGATCCAGCAGAGATACCGATCGAAGCTCAAGGGCAAGCGGCTGATCTGTCTCGATATACCTGACGATTCCGACTTCATGGATGCGGGCCTGATTGCAATCCTGAAGACAAAGGTGCCGCAGCATCTCTAGCCTGAGACGTTTTCATGCAATCCGCTTTCCGTCC
Organism: Neorhizobium sp. AL 9.2.2; assembly: GCF_013317225.1. Lineage (NCBI taxonomy): Bacteria > Pseudomonadati > Pseudomonadota > Alphaproteobacteria > Hyphomicrobiales > Rhizobiaceae > Neorhizobium > Neorhizobium sp. AL 9.2.2. The sequence goes on along the minus strand of NZ_JAALXU010000003.1, from coordinate 41,307 downwards.
CGTCCCCGGTCGGTGCGGTAGATGACGTCGATCTCATGGGCTTCCATCGGCCGACCGAAGAAATAGCCCTGCAATTCATCACAGCCCGTCATCCGCAACTTCAACGCCTGGTCCTCGCTCTCGACGCCTTCCGCCGTCACCGGCATGCCGAGCGAACGGGCAAGCGCCACGGTCGCCTGCAACGTCTGAACCGCGTGGTCACCCTCGGACATTGCATGCACCAGCGAGCGATCGATCTTCATCCGGTCGAAACCGAACTGCCGCAGATATCCGACGCTTGAAAAACCAGCGCCGAAATCGTCGAGAGCGATCTCGACCCCGAGCTTTTTCAGCCTGGCAATCGCTGCGCGAGCGCGGTCTGGGTTCTGAATAAAATACCCCTCGGTCATTTCCAGCGTGATGCGCGACGGATCGGTTCCGGTCTTGCGGAACATCGAGGCCACATGCTGCGAAAATTCGGGATCACGGAACTGGCCGGGCGAGATATTGACGGCAAGCTTGATGCCGGGCCAGTCGGCGATGCGCTCGCAGGCCCGGTGCATGACGAACAGACCCAGTTGGTCGATCAGTCCGCTTGATTCCGCAATCGGAATGAACACATCCGGCGGCACCGGTCCGTAACCCTTGCGGGTCCAGCGGGCCAGCGCCTCGACGCCGATCAGCCGCCAGTTCGTCGCATCCACCACGGGCTGGTAGACGATGTTGATTTCGCGCCGCTCGATGGCGATCCGCAGGTCCACTTCCAGCCGGTTGCGCTCCTCGCGCTCGGCATCCATTTCCGGCCGGTAATTCTCATAGCGGCCGCGGCCGGTTTCCTTGGCACGGTACATCGCCATGTCGGCCCGACGGACAAGCTCTTCTCCCGGCACGTTGCCGCGCGGCGAGATGGCGACACCGATACTGGTTCCGATCACAGCCACCCGTTCGCCGATGACGAAGGGCTCGCCGAAGAAGCCGAGAATGCGGTCGCAGAGAATAGGTGCCACCGGAGATGCCCCCATCACCGGAAGAGCAATAGCGAATTCGTCGCCGCCGACGCGCGCCAGGATCGCCTCGCTGCCAACAAGCGTCTTCAACCCGGCCGCCACGCCGCGGATCAGCTTGTCGCCGGTCCCGTGACCATAGGCATCGTTGACTTCCTTGAAGCCATCGAGATCCAGATAGAGAAGCAAAACATGCGCGCCCTGCGCCCGGCTTTCGAGAACAAGGGCGTCGAGAGCGGTAAAGAAACCTGAACGGTTCAAAAGCCCGCTCAACCGGTCGCACATCGCGAGCCGTCTCGCATCGGCTTCGTCGCGCTTGAGCTGATTTAGGGTGATGCTGCCACTGACCACGAGCAGCAGGAAAAACAGCCCGACCATGGCAAGCGCGCCATAGACCAGAGGCTGCACCTGGGAGAAGCCGAGGTCGCCCGGACGCCGCGGCTGCCACGACAGCTTGACCAAAAGCTTGCCGTGCAGGTTGCGAAGTTCGACACTGTTGCTGGTCTGATCGGTCTTGTCGATGAACCGCAAACCCTCGACAACATAGGTCCTTGCAAGTTCCGCCACCTTCCTTTCGTCCAGCTGGCGGACAAAGACGAGAAACCGTCTCTCCGAGAGCGGCTTGTCGAGCGCGCCGGATTTTTCGCGCACCAGGGCGACGCCGACAGCCGCAACGCCGTCGCGTGTCTGAACAAAGCCCGTGGCTTCCGGCAGACCGTCGCGACCCGTGGACAGGACCCGATCGAACAAGGTCCAGAGCGACGTATCGAAATACTCGCGCGGGTTCCATTCCGCCGGACGTCCCTCCTGATAGGACATCAGCACGTTGCGCTCGGTGTCCATCACGATCGCGATATCGAACAGGCCGCTGTTGGACGTCATATCGCCGTAATTGCTGACAACCCAATCCTGGCCATCCGGGGCATAGACGAACTGGGCAGCATCATCCCATGCCGAATAATCGTTGAGGGTGGCCTGAAGCTGGGTTCGGAAGGTCTGCAGCGCGCCTTCGGTGGTCTGCATCGAGCGGCTGTCGTCATACCGGTTGGCATAATCTGCAATGCGGCCGACGGCCGTCAGAATGAAGACGGTCACGAGCGTGACGACGACTGCGAACAGGACAAGTTGCATCGCCACGACAGACCGACGGCCGGCCGGAACGGAACGCCGGAAATGTGACGGCATGAACAACAATAGCCCGCCCCTTCATTAAGGGGGCCACATTGGACGGCGATCTCTTCAGATATCGTTAACTTCAATAAGAAAAGCCGGTCTCCGCGGAGACCGGCCTCGATTAGATCACTTCACTCTGAGATCCTATCGTCTTTCGACGTGTTACCAGGACGGAATGACCACGCCCTTGAACGTGTCGAGCACGAACTGCTTCACCTCAGGGCTGTGATAGCTGTCGACCAGCGTCTTCACCCAGGCGGCATCCTTGTCCTTCGCGTTGATCGCGATGATGTTGATGTAAGGTGCCTTTTCGCCTTCCTTGGCGATCGTGTCCTTGGCCGGGTTGAGACCACCCTCGACGGCGAAGTTGGTGTTGATCACGGCCGCATCGACGTCGTCGAGCGAACGGGGCAGCTGGGCTGCATCGAGTTCGGCAAACTCGATCTTCTTCGGGTTTTCGGTGACGTCGGCCGGCGTTACCTTGAGGCCCTTTTCGGCATTGAGCTTGATGAGACCCTTGTCGGCCAGGATCAGCAGCGCGCGACCGCCATTGGTCGGGTCGTTCGGAATGGAAACCGTCGCACCTTCCTTGAGCTCGTCGAGGGTCTTCACCTTCTTGGAATAGACGCCCATCGGGAAGTTGACGGTCGTGCCGACGGCGATCAGGTCGAACTTGCGGTCAGTCACCTGATTGTCGAGGTACGGCTTGTGCTGGAAGGAATTCGCCTGCAGCTCGCCATCCGCCAGCGCCTGGTTCGGAACGACATAGTCCGAGAATTCCAGGATATCGATGTTGAGGCCCTTGGGCGCTGCGATTTCCTTGACCTTTTCCATGATCTGCGCGTGCGGACCGGGCGTCACGCCGATCTTGATGTCTTCGGCAAAGGCCGATGCGGCAGTGAGCGCACTGAAGGCGGCCGCGAGAATGATTTTCTTCATGTCTGTCTCCTTGGATTTGAAAGAATGAATGGCTTGTTGTTGATCAGGTCTTGCGGTTACGCCTGTCGAAACGGCGGGCCAGACTGTCGCCGGCGCTCTGGACCAGCTGAACCAGAACGATCAGCACCACGACGACGGCAAGCATGACTTCCGGCATGAAGCGCTGGTACCCGTAGCGGATCCCGAGATCGCCGAGACCACCGCCGCCGACCGCGCCGACCATTGCCGAATAGCCGATCAGGCTGACCATGGTCATGGTGAGCGCTAAGATCAGGCCGGGCCGGGCTTCGGCAAGCAGCACCTTGAAGACGATCTGCATCGGCGATGCACCCATGGCGCGGGCCGCTTCGATGAGACCGCTGTCGATCTCGCGGATCGCCGCCTCCACAAGGCGCGCAAAGAACGGAATGGTGGCGATCGTCAAAGGCACGATCGCCGCATTGGTACCGATCGAGGTTCCCGTGATCAACCGGGTAAACGGTATGATCGCAACGACCAGAATAATGAACGGCGTCGAGCGCGCGGCATTGACGATGAGGCCGATGACGCGGTTGGCCGCCGGTGCCGGAAACAGCTCGCCACGGCCGCTGGTGGCAAGAAAAATGCCGATCGGCAGCCCGATGGCCGAGCCGATCAGGCCGGCGATCGCCACCATCTGCAGCGTCTGGGTCAGCGCCTTGGTGAGAAGGTTGATGAGCATCTCAAGCGACATAGCCGAGCACCTCCGTCTTCAGGCCGGTCTCGGCATAGAATTGTTGCGCTCGCGCCATCACGGCCGGGTCGGCGGAATAGGAAACGACCAGCGATCCGAACGGCTCGCCCGCGATCTCCTCGATCGCGCCCGCCAGAATGTTGACGTCGGCGCCCAGTTCGGCAACCAGACGTCCCGTCAAAGGCTTGAAGGCCGTATCGCCGAAGAACACCAGCCGCACCAGCGCCCGGTCCCCCGCCGATGGTTGCCGTTTGATGCCGTTGCGCAGCCATTCCGGCAGGTTGAGTGACGAGGCAAGCAGCGTGCGCGTCGTCTCGTGCCTGGGATCGGCATAGACCTCAAACGTGCGCCCGGCCTCAACGATGCGACCGGCATCGATCACCGCCACATGGCTGGCGACCGTTTTCACCACTTCCATTTCGTGGGTGATCAAGAGCACGGTCAGCCCGAGTTCGGCATTGATGCGCTTCAGAAGATCAAGGATCGAATGCGTGGTCTCCGGATCGAGCGCCGAGGTGGCTTCATCTGAGAGCAGCAGCTTCGGATCTGTGGCCAGCGCACGGGCAATGCCGACGCGCTGCTTTTGCCCGCCCGACAGCTCGGACGGGTAACGCCCGGCCTTGTCGCCGAGACCGACGAGATCGAGCAGAGGCCCGACCTTGGCCTTGATCGCCGCCTTGTCCACACCGGCAATCTCGAGCGGCAGCGCCACATTGTCGAACGCGGTTCGCGAGGATAGCAGATTGAAATGCTGGAAAATCATGCCGACCTGACGGCGCAGCGAACGCAGTCCGTCTTCGCTAAGCCCGCCCACTTCGACGCCATCGACCACGACCGTGCCGGACGTCGCCTTTTCAAGCCCGTTGACCAGCCGGATCAGCGTCGACTTCCCGGCCCCGGAACGGCCGATGATACCGGCGATGGAGCCGCGAGCGACCGAAAAATCGATACCGTCGAGCGCGGTGAATTCGGGCTGTCCGGACGCACCGCCGAACCGCTTCACCACCTTTTCGAACGAAACCATGGGCGCAGCATTCGCCACGTCAGGCGAAGCGGCATCGGCCACGGCAGTAACAAGTGTCATGATAAGCTCACACGTTCAGTCAGGTCATCCCGGCGACAAGGGTCGCCGTCTCAATTCATGCAGCCGGGCGGCACATTCGATGACAGGTGACTTTGCGGAGCATTCGATCGGCTTTCAATGGAAGCCGGGAGGCCTCGTTATTGATGGCGCATCAATGCCCCGCCTCCGCCACATTTTACAGGGATGAGATTTCAAATTCAGCGGAAACGAGAAAAAATCTTCTACGCAGCGCAAAATTAAGCCGGTGCGTGGTTACCCTTGGGGAACTCTACAGCCAGATCCCGATACCATTTGCCGCTCTGCTTGATCGTGCGAACCTGCGTCTGATAGTCGACATGGACGAGGCCGAACCGCATCTGATAGCCCTTGGCCCACTCGAAATTGTCCATCAGGCTCCACGCGAAATAGCCCTTCATCGGATAACCGTCGCGGGCGAGATCCGCGACGACGCCGAGATGTTCGACATAGTAGTCGAGCCGCATCGTGTCATCGATCGTGCCGTCGGCACCAATATCGGTATTGTCGCAGGCGCCATTTTCCGTGACGTAGCATTCCGGCAGGTCGTAGCGGCGGTAGAGATCCTCGACCAGCAATTTCATGGCGGGCGCATAGATCTCCCAGCCGATATCGGTCACCGCCGTTTCGACGAAAGGCGCGGGCTTTGTCGCCGGGAATTCCGCACCCTCAGCGGTATCTGCAAGAACGCGCATCGGCGTGTAATAATTGAGGCCCCACCAGTCGAGTTTCTGACTGATGACGGCAAGATCGCCCTCTTCCACTTTCGGCATGCGATCGCCGAGCGCCGACATCAGCGACGCCGGATATTCGCCCTTGAACACCGGACCGAAAAAGGCGCCGTTGTGGAAATCGAAGGCACGCTCGGCAGCAGCGCTATCTTCCGCGCTATCGGAACCCGCAATGACGGAATGCGCGTTGAGGACGAGACCAACAGGCACGTTCGGCGTCACATGCCGGATCGCTTCCACCGCCAGTCCATGCGCAAGATTGGTGTGGTGCATGGCGGCAAGGGCCGCCTCCATGTTGCGCTCGCCCGGCGCATGCTCGCCGTAGAGATGGCTCAGCCACACCGAGCACCAGGGTTCGTTGAATGTCGCAACCGAATCCAGCCGGTCCCCAAGACGCGCCATCACCACCTTGGCATAGCGCTGGAACGCGTAGGCGGTCGATCGCGCCGCCCATCCGCCGTCGCCCATCAGCGCCAGCGGCAGGTCCCAGTGATAGAGCGTCGCAAATGCCTTGATGCCGCGCGCCTTCAATCCGTCGATCAGCTTGTCATAGAAATCGAGCCCCTGCTCGTTGATCCGGCCGGTGCCCTCAGGAATGATCCGCGGCCACGCCAGCGAGAACCGGTAGGCGGAAACGCCCATGTCCGCGATCAGATCGAGATCCGCTTCCCAGCGATTGTAGTGATCGCAGGCGATATCGCCATTGTCGCGGTTGTGAACCCGCCCCGGCATGTTGGAAAACGCATCCCAAATGGACGGCTTCCTGCCATCCGCCTTGGTCGATCCCTCGATCTGGTAGGCGGCGGTCGCAACGCCAAACGTGAAGTCACCCGGGAAGCGGGCTGCGAGAATTTTGGGATCAGTCATGAGGATGCCGCCATATGGAGGTGCGACCGAGACAATGACCCCGGCCGTCATAGCAGCGACGTGTACCCAAATGCCCGCCCGTTGTACAGGTTTTGGAGCGCGAAAACCCGTTCAGCGCGACGAGCTCGTTCGCGATTATCGTCTTAAGTACGCTCTATACTATCTCTCATAGTGAAAACGGCACTGGATGATTTGAAGTTGCTGGGTGCTTCCTTTACCCGACACACAATACACCAGTCGATGCTCCCCAAGAATGCGCCTCGACCAAAACCCGGAGAGACTGCCCTTCAGCGGTTCCGGTTTTCCAAGCCCCTTGAAGGGCGATCTCTTCGTATCCCTGATCAGCTCGTTGATTTTCTCGACCATCGATTGATCGACGCTTTGCCAGTATTGGTACTCTTCCCAGGCGTTTCCCGTCCAGAGAAGGTTCATGTCAGAGAGTCGGGTCTTTTTCGATCAGCTCTTCTTCGCGAAGCTGCGCAATACTCTCGCGCAGCCGATCAGAATTCGCTGGAGTGGAAAGAAGGTGCAGAGTTTCCTGCATGCTCTCGTATTCGCCCTCAGCAATCAGAACCAACGCCTCTGACCCCTGACGCGTGACCAGCAAAGGAGCGCGAGAGGCGATCACGTTGTCGAAGTGGGTCGCAATGTTCTGCCTAAACTCGGTCAGACGAACGTGGGCCACAATGCTCTCCTCTCAGAATGTACATATATCTGTACAGATTGAATGGAAATGTCAATATTGGGCTCCTGACACTGGAGGTAGATCCGGCCGCGGCGAGGGTTCCAACGCCTATCCGGGTGCCGCCACCTCTTCCCCAGGCCCCTCATCCGGCTGCGTCCTGCGGACCCTTCTCTCCGCAGTTGGGGAGAAGGTCCTTTGCCGCACGCGCCTTGCCCCGATCGAGCCACGTCCCCTCTCCCCGTCTACGGGGAGAGGGTTAGGGTGAGGGGCAGACGCCGCCCACCAAGTCTTTACACCTTCACCCAAGCACCATTGTTCCGAGACGACTCCACGCAGGCCTCGACAAAGGCGACGCCCTTCACGCCGTCGTCGACGGTTGGATAGATAACCGCCTCGTCCAGTTTCGCGCCCGTCCGGTGGGCGTGAATTGCCAGTGCCGCCTCCGTGTAGATCGTTGCAAAGGCTTCGAGATAACCTTCCGGATGACCCGATGGAATGCGGGAGACACGCGCAGCAGCGGCGCCGGAACCGGCGCCATTGCGGGTGATCAGCCGCTTTTCTTGCCCGAACGGCGTGAACCACAGGTAGTTCGGATCGGCCTGCACCCATTCGATGCCGCCCTTGGTGCCGTAGACGCGGATTTTCAGGCCGTTCTCGTGGCCCGGCGCCACCTGGCTGCACCAGAGCATGCCCTTGGCCGGCTTCTCGCCGTGTCTTGCCGCGAAGCGCAGCATGACATGGGCATTGTCGTCGAGCCGGCGGCCCTCAACGAAACTGTCTAGATCCGCGGCAAGGCTATCCAGCGTCAGTCCGGTGATGAAGCAGGCAAGGTTATAGGCATGCGTGCCGATATCGCCGGTCGAGCCGCCGGCACCCGATTGGGCCGGATCGGTGCGCCACACCGCCTGCTTGGCGCCGGTCTGTTCGACCGCCTCGGTCAGCCAGTCCTGCGGATATTCCGCCTGAACGATGCGGATATCGCCGAGCACGCCGGCCTCGACCATCTCGCGGGCCTGGCGCACCATCGGATAGCCGGTGTAATTGTGCGTCAGGATAAACAGCGCACCGCTCTCGTCAGCCACCTGCTTGAGCGCCTTCGCGTCGGCAAGGTTGGAGGTCAGCGGCTTGTCGCAGATGACGTGGATACCGCGCTTGAGAAAAGCTTTGGCGGCATCGAAATGGACATGGTTCGGCGTGACGATCGACACCGCCTCGATGCCGTCCTCACGCTCCGCCTCGCGGCTCGCCATCTCCTCATAGGAGCCGTAGGTTCGGTCCGTATCAAGCCCGAGTTCCCGCCCCGATGCCGCCGATTTCTCCGCCGTCGAGGAAAGCGCGCCGGCGACAAGCTCGAACCGGTCATCCAGCCGCGCCGCCATCCGGTGCACCGCGCCGATAAAGGCACCTGATCCGCCGCCGACCATGCCGAGCCGGATACGGGGTGCGCGTGTCTGTTCGTCCTTGGCTTCGATGGTCATGATGATGTCTCCTTGGAAATTCATTGCGGGGAAAGTCCCCTCTGTCCTGCAGGCCATCTCCCCCACAAGGGGGAGAGACCCCTCCGCACCGTCTCGGGTCATGACCGAAGGGTGCGGCAGGTTAAGCCCTTCCCCTTGTGGGGAGGGGTTTCTATGAAAGCCCCAACATCCGCCGGTTGGCAGCCTCGTCCGTTCCGCCGGCGGCGAAATCGTCGAATGCATGTTCCGTCACCCGGATGATGTGATGCTTGACGAATTCCGCGCCTTCGCGGGCACCGTCTTCGGGGTGTTTCAGTGCGCATTCCCATTCGACCACGGCCCAGCCGTCGAAATCGTTGGCCGCCATCTTGGAAAAGATCGCCCCGAAATCCACCTGACCATCGCCCGGCGAACGGAACCGTCCGGCTCGGTTCACCCAGCTCTGGAAGCCGCCATAGACGCCCTGGCGCCCGGTCGGATTGAACTCCGCATCCTTGACGTGGAACATCTTGATCCGGTCTTTGTAGATGTCGATATTGTCGAGATAATCCAGGCATTGCAGCACGTAATGCGACGGATCGTAGAGCATGTTGGCGCGCGGATGGTTCTTCACCCGCTCCAGGAACATCTCGAACGTGACGCCGTCATGCAGGTCCTCACCGGGATGGATCTCGTAACACACGTCGACGCCGTTTTCGTCCGCATGATCGAGGATCGGCGTCCAGCGGCGGGCAAGCTCGTCAAAGGCGGTCTCGACCAGACCGGCCGGGCGCTGCGGCCACGGATAGATGTAGGGCCAGGCGAGCGCGCCGGAAAAGGTGGCATGCGCCGTGATGCCGAGATGCTTCGAGGCTGTGATCGCCATCTTCACCTGCTCGACCGCCCATTCCTGACGTGCCTTCGGATTGCCGCGCACTTCCGGCGCAGCGAAGCCGTCGAAGGCGTCATCATAGGCCGGATGCACGGCGACCAGCTGCCCCTGAAGATGGGTGGACAATTCGGTCACTTCGACACCGTTCTGGCGGGCGACACCGGCGAACTCGTCGCAGTAATCCTTCGACGAGGCAGCTTGTCTGAGGTCGATCAGCTGGCTCGCCCAGGTCGGCACTTGCACACCGAGATAACCCTTGTCGGCCGCCCATTTGGTGATGCCGTCCCAGCTGTCGAACGGCGCCTTGTCTCCGGCAAACTGACCGAGAAAAATGCCCGGACCCTTGATCGTCTTCATGGTGTTTCCTTTCCGATATGCCGCCCTCGATGTCGGGCTCGGTGCGTTCCGCAAACTCTCCGGCATTCCTGTGCTTGTCACAGGAATCCAGTGACCCGATTTCCGTCGGGTCAGAGCAATTTTCTTCAGCCCAGCGACTTGGGCTGGCTTGAATCCCTGTCACGAGCACAGGGATGACGCGAGGAAAGAGGGCGTCTTGCGACAAACGCCCCCTCTCGCCTTGGTGATCTCAGAACGGCGAGTCGGCGAAGTAGAAGTTCTGCGCATTCTCCTTCGTCACCAGCGTGGCGTCGAGGATATAGTTGCCGCTGACCGGGACCTGATCGTAGAAGTTGGCCGCCGTCAGCTGCATGGCGGTTGCCACCATCGCCGGCGGATAGAGCACGTCGACCGGCATCATCTTATCGCCGTCCATGACGCGCTTGATCATGTCCTTGGAGCCGGCACCACCAACGACATACTGAATGTCGGTGCGCTTCGCCTGCTCGATCGCCTCCAGCACGCCGACGGCCATGTCGTCGTCCTGGCACCAGACCACATCGATCTTCTGATGCTTGGTCAGAAAATCCTGCATCACCTTGAAGGCGTCGTCGCGGCTCCAGTTGCCGTATTGGCGCTCCAGCACCTTCACCTTGGAACCGGCGATCCCCTTGTCGAACCCGTCTTGGCGCTGCTGGTCGATCGGGATCGGCAGGCCGCGGATCACGACGACCTGCGCTTCCGGCGTCTTCTCGGCGATGTACTTTCCAGCCACTTCGCCAAGCGCCGGGTTGTTGCCGGCCACGTAGAGATTACGGATCGTGTTGTCGTTGACCGATGGTGCACGGTCGACCAGCGCCACGAACTTGCCGTCGTCCTTCACCTGCTGGATCGCGGTGACCAGCTGATCCGGATCGCTCGGCAGGATGACGAGCGCATCGATGCCCTGCACCGCCAGATCCTGCACCGCGTTTGCCTGGCTCGCCGGATCCGCCGAGGTCTTCACGATGACATTGAGGCCCTTGTGCTCGGCCATCAGAAGTTTCGCGACGCGTTCGGCATGGAACACCACGCCCGCCGTCCAGCCATGGTCGGCTGCCGGAATGGACACGCCGATCGTGACCTTCTTCGCCTCCTGTGCAAGCCCGAGGCTTGGTGCGGCGGCAACCGACGCTGCAAGACCTGCAACGCCGAGACCGAATGTTCTTCTATGCATGTTCTCTCTCCCAGAGTTTAAGGGGTCATCCTCCCGAAACCGGACCCGCCCCAGAGGCCCGGCCAAACCATTGGTCTCAGCGACCCGAAACCCCTCCCCGCCCTGCCCACAAGGGGGCGGGCTTAACCCGGCAGCTATCGCCAACACTCGATCGAGGCAGGCGATTGCGGCAAGTCTTCTCCCCCCCTTGTTGGGGAGATGGCCGGCAGGCCGGAGGGGTCCCGTAACAACCTCTTACTTTCGCATCAGCGACCTCTGCACCAGCATGGCGATGATGATGATCGCGCCCTGGATCGCTCCGATCAGATATTCCGACACGAAGTTCGACAGGATCATGATGTTGCCGACGATTTCCAGAATGAAAGCGCCGCAGATCGTGCCCCAGATGCGACCCACCCCGCCCCGAAGTGCCGTCCCGCCAACAACGACCGCCGTGATCGCCTGCAATTCCCACAGGATGCCTGTCGTCGCAGACGTCGATCCCAGCCGCGGCACGTAGATCATGACAGCAACAGCCACGCAGAGCCCCTGCACCACATAGGCGATGGTGCGCACCTTGTTGACCGAAATGCCCGAATAGCGCGCCACTTCCTCGTTCGATCCGACGGCGATCACATGACGGCCATACCGGGTGCGGTAGAGCACGAAGGCAGCGAGTGCCGCCGTCACGAAGATCACGATGATCGGGATCGGCACGCCGAACACGTCGCCGAAATAGACCGGCCGGTAAAGCTGCTGCAGCTGGCGGTCCTTGAGCGTGATCGCGCCGCCCTGGGAAAGCCACGTCGTCAGGCCGCGATAGATCCCCATCGTGCCGAGCGTCGCGATAAACGGCTCGATCCGCCCGAGCGTGGTGATAAGCCCGTTCGCCAGCCCGCAGGCCGCCCCCAGAACCAGCGCCACCGCCATGCCGGCCATCAGCATCAGCATCGGATCGGCAATCACGCCTGAGTTCATGAACAGGATCATCAGGCTGGCGACAAACGCCACCATCGCCCCGACCGAGAGATCCAGTCCCCCCGCCGAGATCACATAGGTCGCCCCAAGCGCTATCACGGCGATAAAGGCGCTGCGGGTGATGACGTTGGTGAGGTTGGCCAGCGACACGAAATTCGGGTTGGCGAAATAGCCGAGCACCAGAAGCAGCGCCAGCGCAACAAACGGCGCGATGGCCGCCATGTCCCAGTCGCGCGAAGTCTTCGGCGCCTTCGTCTCGGTTACGACCGCACTCATGCCGCCTCCCCCGCGCCGACATTGACACCGGTTGCAAGCTGGACGATCTCGTTTTCCGTCATGTGGTCTCCCTGAACTTCGCCGACGATCCGGCCGCCGCGCATCACCAGAATGCGGTCGCAGATGCCGATCAGCTCCGGCATTTCGGAAGAGACGACGATGATCGAGCGCCCTTCCGCAGCCAGAGCGGCGATGAATTTGTAGATCTGTTCCTTGTTGCCGATATCGATGCCGCGCGTCGGCTCGTCGATGATGACGACCTGCGGATCGAGCAGCATCATCTTGGCAAGCAGCAGCTTCTGCTGGTTGCCGCCGGAAAGCTGGCCCGCAAGGATCGTCTTCGTGCCGGTGCGGATGTCGAAATCCTCGATCGCCTTGTCGAGCGCCTGCGCCTCTCGCTTGCGATCGATCTGCAGGCCACGGATGAACTTGCCGAGCGAGGCGAGCGTCAGGTTGACGGTCAGGTCCTTGGTCAAGAGCAGGCCCTTGCCCTTACGGTCCTCGGACAGATAGGCGACGCCCGCCTTGAGGCTCGAATGCACGTCGGTAAACTGAACCGGCCGGCCCCGTAGCGTCACCTTGCCCTTGGCCGGTCGAAGTCCGACCAGCCCTTCCATCAGTTCGGTGCGACCGGCGCCGATCAGCCCGGCAAAACCGAGGATTTCGCCCTTGTGCAGGGTGAACCCCGCTTCGCGCGCGTAGCCCGGCACATCGAATCCTTCCACCTGAAGCACCGTTTCGGGCGCGATGGCCGCCTGCCGGTCCGGATAGAGCTTTGCCACGTCGCGACCCACCATCAGCCGCGCCATGTCGGCCGGTTCCAGCTCGCTTACCGGGTGCGAAGCAACCAGCCGCCCGTCGCGCAGCACCGTCACGCGGTCGGCAATCTCCTTTACCTCCGGCAGCCGGTGCGAGATGTAGAGCACGCCGACGCCCTTGGCGCGGATATCGGTGATGACCTTCAACAGCGCTTCGGTTTCGTGCGGCGTCAGCGACGCCGTCGGCTCGTCGAAGATGACGATGCGGTGCGGCACAAGCAGCACGCGCGCGATCTGCACCAGCTGGCGCTGCGCGATCGAAAGTCGCGACACGATGGTCTCGGGATCGATGTCGGCGCCCAGATCGCGGATCGCCTCTGCTGCGCCCGCATTCATCGCCCGGTCGTCGAGCGCGATGCCCTTTCGAACCTCGCGTCCGAGATAGATGTTCTGCGCCACCGTCAGATCCGGTGCGAGAAGGATCTCCTGATGCACCAGCACGATGCCATGCTTTTCCGCATCGACCGGGCCCGAGAAACTCACGACCTGTCCGTCGATCGCAAGTTCGCCGCTTGTCGGCTGATGGTTGCCGGCAAGGATCTTCATCAAGGTGGATTTGCCGGCGCCGTTTTCGCCGATGATGGCGTGGACCTCTCCGGCACGAACAGTGAGCGCGATATCCTTGAGGACTTCGACAATGCCGAACGTCTTTGAAAGGCCGCGCGCATCGAGCAGAGGCGCAGCCGTTTGCCCGGGCGCATCAACCATGCACCGGCCTCAAAATCAGAAGCGTCGTGAAGCAGCCGCAACGCGGCACGCCCACAACACCTGCCTCCTCGCAAGTGGTGTGATGCACTGAAATTCCTCCCTGAATTTCAGGCTATCGAAGAATTTGAGGTACGTAAAGCAGTTTCAGCTCATGAGCTTCGTTCACATTCGCGACACCACCGGAAGTGGCGTTAGCGGCCGCGATAGACGAATTCAGGCGGCTCGGCGCGGCTGTCGATCTCTGCCTGCTCGACCAGGAGGTGGCGCATCGGCGACAGGATGCAGACCGGGTCGGTGGTCGCAGCGTCGCCGGCCAGCGCCATCGCCTGGCAACGGCAACCGCCAAAATCCACGCCCTTGCGATCGCAGGACCGGCAGAGATCCGGCATCCAGCTATCGCCTCTGTAGGCGTTGAAGGCCTGGCTGTCATACCAGATGTCGGTCAGCGACATGTCGCGCACAGTCTCGAAGTTGAGCGACGGAATGCTTTCGGCCGCATGGCAGGGCAGAACCTTGCCCGATGGCGTCACATTGAGGCCGGTGCGTCCCCAGCCGCCCATGCAGGCCTTCGGAAAGGTCGAATGGTGATCGGCCGGCACATAATCGATGACGATGATGCCTTCCAGCCGTTTGCGGGCTTCTTCGACAAAGGCATTGGCGTGCAGCACCTGTTCCTTGGTCGGCATCAGCGCCTTGCGGTTCTTCTCGGCCCAGCCGTGAAACTGCACGGTGGCGATCTCGATGCGGCGCGCACCGAGTTCGACGGCAAGATCCAGCATGGCGCCCAGCTCGTCCATGTTCTGCTTGTGGCAAACGGCGTTGACGGTCAGCGGAATGCCGGCCGCATGCGTCCACTCGGCCACCGCGATCTTGCGATCGTAACCGCCTTTGTAACCACCCACCTTGTCGGCCAGAACAGGCGTCGCGCCCTGGATCGAGAGCTGCAGATGGTCGAGCCCGGCTGCGGACAGCTCGGCGATGCGCTTTTCGTTGAGGCCGATGCCGGACGTGATCAGATTGGTGTAAAGCCCGGCCTTGGCGGCCGCCGCCGTCAGTTCCACCAGATCGCGCCTTGACGCCGGTTCGCCGCCGGAGAGATGCAGGTGCAGAACGCCAAGTGCTGCTGCTTCCTGAAACACCCGGATCCATTCCTGCGTGGAAAGCTCGGTGCTGATGCCTTCCAGCTCCAGCGGATTGGAGCAATAGGGGCAAGCCAGCGGACAGCGATGCGTCAGCTCCGCGAGCATGGCGATCGGTGCGGGAATGCGGATACGACCCGTCACCCCGTCCCTGCCGGTCCATTCGCTCGTTCTGTCGCTGGTCTTGGCGCTTGTCCGCGCAATGCTGACATGCTCGTTCACGATTTCAACTCCAGCATGCGCCGCTTGGAAAACTCGTCGACGAAGGCAATCACGTCGACCAGGATCTGCTCCTTGGGCGCTTCGAATTTTACGGAGAACTCCTGCGCGATCGCATCGAGATCACGCACACCGTCGAGCGCGTTGACGATCATCACGGCGATCTCGTCGAGCGCAAGCGCCCGTTCTGGCGCAAGCAGCACCGTCTGACCGCGCACCGGGTCTTCCCGAAGCCGCACACCGCGGGCAAGCTTCGCAATCGTCTGCGCCGTCACGGTGACTGCGGAAGGTTCGCTCATTCGGCAGCTCCCCGCACAGGTTCTCTCAGAGCCGGCTGGTCGAGAGCGCCGATGACGCCCTCCTTGCCATCCCAGCCACCCGGCGGCAACAAGGCCGGCGATACGTAAGCGCTCTGCAACGCATCCAGCTGCGCCCACAAAACGTCGGTCTTGAAGGTCAGCGCTGCGGCAGCCGCATCCTGCTTTTCCAGCGTGTCGGCATGGTCGAGCACGTAGTTGAGCCCGAAGGCGACATCGACCGGCGCCTCGTCCAGACGCTTGCGGAAATAGGAGAGCGCGTCTTCATTGGCAAACGCGTAGTGCTCGAGCAGTCCAGCGATGCGGTTCTTGTGGATGGTCGGCGCGAACAGCTCGGTCAGCGAAGCGGCAACCGCATCGAGCATCGGCATGTCGCGCACGAAGCGCACATAGGCGTCGCAGGCAAACCGCGTGCCCGGCAGAACGCCCCGGGTGGATTCGACGTAATCCGGATCGAGCCCGACCGCTTCGGCAAGCTTCAGCCAGCGCCGGATACCGCCTCCCTCTTCCCGCCCGCCGTCATGGTCCTCGATCCGCTTGCGCCAGGCGCGCCGGATAGAGATATCCTCGCAGCGCGACATGAAGGCGGCATCCTTCAGCGGAATGCGGCTCTGGTAATAGAAGCGGTTGATCACCCAGGCGCGAACCTGCGTCATCGAGCATCCGCCGCCATGCAGCATGCCGTGAAACGGATGCTTGTCGTGATAGCGCGCAGCACCGATGGCGCGCAGCCGGGCTTCAAAATCGGTTCTGTTCAGGGCAGGCTTCAGGGCGTCAGGCAAGTTCGATCTCCATGCCGTCATGGCCGACTTCGAAGCCGGCTTCGGTAACAGCGTCCCGCTCCGGGCCTTGGCGCCAGATCGGGTTCGTATTGTTGATATGGACATAGACCATGCGGCCTATGCCAAGCTTGGACAGGGCTTCGAGGCTACCGCCGCCCCCGGCGTCGTCGCCAGTAATCGGCATGTGGCCCATGCGCTGGCCGGTCTTGATGCCGGTACCGACGCGGATCATCTCGTCATCGGTAAACACGGTGCCATCGAAGAACACGAGGTCGGCTCCGCTTATGCGGTCGCAAAGCCAGTCCGGAAGCGTCGCGCAGCCCGGAATATAGTAGGCACGCTTGCCGTTCGCCACGAATTCGACGCCGATTGTCTGCTCGCCTTCGAGACCAAGCTCGGGCTCGCCATCCTCAAGAAACAGCGCAACCTTGCCGGGCACGGCAAAGATGCGTGCCTCCAGCCCGTCGAGCGGTGAAAAATCCTCGTCGAGACGGATCGTCTTGCGCGCCACGAAATCGGGATCAAGCACTCTGAAGACCGGGCTGGCATCGAGCACGGACCCAATCGCGGCGGTCGAAAACAGTGAAAACGCCTGCTTCTCGCGGATCGTCAGAAGACCGCCGATATGGTCCACATCGGCATTGGTAATGACGACGCTTGCGATCGGGCTGTGGCGGAGGACTTTCGGATGAAGCTGCGGCGTCTGCTGGATTTGCTGGCGAATGTCCGGCGAGGCGTTGAAGATCGCCCAGGTCTCTCCGTCAACACTGACAGCGAGCGACGACTGCGTCTGCGGCAAAATCCCCGAAGACGGATCGCGGGCGGCGGCGCAGTTGGAACAATTGCAGTTCCACTGCGGTAATCCGCCGCCGGCTGCAGAGCCGAGCACCAGAAACCGGAGACCGGTCATGGGTCCCGTGCTCTTCATAATTAAAACAGAACCGGCTCGCTGCCGTCTGCAGGTGCGTAACGGTTGATTTCCATGCCGCAGCTTACTTCAACAAACTTAGGTGCAGTCCACTTCATGTCATTCTCCTTCGTGTCGTTGGAGGCCTTAAGCCAGCCGCTTTCGCGACCGAGGCCCCGGCAGAACTCACGTTTGAAAGGGTCGCAGGATAATCCCGTTCGCCAAGCCATAACATAAGCACAGGATCAAACGTTTCCAGCCCCGAAATGTTGCGCGATTTCTCGCCATTCCGGGGCCGTTCACGCCTTTGTCACAGGGGGACGAGGCTGCTTGTCTCAGACGTAGCGGTTTATCACGTTTTCGAGATATTCCTGGCGTCCGGACTTCGGCTCGGGATTGATCCCTTCCTTCTCCACGCGAGCAGCGATTTCGTCGAGCTTGTACTCGCCGCGCAACATCTTCTGCGCCTCCGGGCTGTCCCACTTTTCGTAGCGCGCATCGAGCGGCGTCTTCAGTGCGCCGTCATCGATCATCTTCGCTGCAGCCTTCAGGCCACGGGCGCAGCAATCCATACCGCCGATATGACCGATCAGCAGATCTGCCGGATCGAGCGACTGGCGGCGCAGCTTGGAGTCGAAGTTGGTGCCGCCGTTCTTGAACCCGCCGCCGGCGAGCACGTGATAATAGGCCAGCGCCATTTCCGGCACGTTGTTCGGGAACTGGTCCGTATCCCAGCCCGACTGGTAGTCGTTGCGGTTCATGTCGATCGAGCCGAAAATGCCGAACGTGTTCGCCATGGCGATTTCATGCTCGAAGGAATGGCCGGCGAGAACCGCGTGGCCCTGTTCGATATTGACCTTCACTTCCTTGTCTAGCCCGTGTTTCTGCAGGAAGGCATAGACGGTGGAAACGTCGTAGTCGTACTGGTGCTTGGTCGGCTCCTGCGGCTTCGGCTCGATCAGGATCGTGCCTTCAAAGCCGATCTTGTACTTGTATTCGACCACCAGGTTGAGGAAGCGCCCCATCTGGTCGAGTTCGCGGGTGAAATCGGTGTTGAGGATCGTCTCGTACCCCTCGCGGCCGCCCCACAGGACATAGTTCGCACCGCCGAGACGCTTGGTGGCGTCCAGGCAGGTTTTGACGGTCGCCGCCGAGAAGGCGAAAACGTCGGGATCGGGATTGGTAGCAGCGCCGGACATGTAACGACGATGCGAAAACAGGTTCGCCGTGCCCCACAGAAGCTTGACGCCGGTGTCCGCCTGCTTCTTCTCAAAGTAGTCGACGATCTCGTTGAGGTTCTTCGTGTTTTCCGCAAAGTTTGCGCCTTCCGGACGCACATCCGCATCGTGGAAGCAGTAGTAAGGCGAGCCGAGCAGCTGGAAGAATTCGAACGCGACGTCCGCCTTCAGCTTGGCCGCCTGCATGCTGTCGTCGAACCACGGACGCTCGAATGTCTGACCGCCGAAGGGATCGCCGCCCGGCCATGTGAATGTGTGCCAATAGGCAACGGCAAACCGCAGATGCTCTTCCATCCGCTTGCCGCCGACCATTTCATCCGGGTTGTAGTGCCGGAATGCCAGCGGATTGGTGCTGTCAGGACCTTCGTACTTGATCTTGGTGATATCGCCGAAAAAGCCTGTGCTCATGGTGGTTTCCTCCTTGGTAGAAACTTGGTTCTGGTAAGTGCGTCAAGGTGAGGTACGTACCTCACTGTAGCCGGTAAAGCGTGGTTCGAGTTGCCCGACTTGGGGGGAGGAGATTTCTCCTCCCCTTTGCCGGTTAGTTCAGCAAGCCGCGAATTGCTGGATAGGCAGCCCGGTAGCGCTGGTATGCAGCCTCATAGGCATCGTGAAGCCCAGCCTCCGGCTCGATCACCGCTTCCGTTTTGGGAGCGGAGCAAACGGCAACCGGATCGGCACCGGTTGCCGCGATCAGTCCGAGCCGGGCCGCGCCAAACGCCGCACCGAAATCGCCGTCGGCCGGAATATCCACGGGAACGCCGAGCGAAGTGGCAATCGACGACAGCCAGTAACGCGAGCGCGAACCGCCGCCGATTGCAGTGACGCGGGAGATCGAGGTTCCCGCGGCTTTCAGCGCTTCGAGATTGTCGCGGATCGCAAAGGTCACCCCTTCCAGCACCGCCTGGGTCAGCACCGCACGGCTGCTCTCATGTTCGAGCCCGAGAAATGCGCCGCGGATGACGGCATCGTTATGCGGCGTGCGCTCGCCGGAAAGGTAGGGCAAGAAGGTGACGCCGGTCGGGGCCTTGAGGCCTTCACCGAGTTCGGCAACCAGATCGGCAGCAGGCTTGCCGGACACTTTCGAATGCCAGTTGAGCGCATCCGTGGCTGACAGGATGACGCCCATCTGGTGCCAGGTCTTCGGCAGCGCGTGGCAGAACGCATGTACGGCACTTTCCGGCTTCGGCAGATAGGAGGCGTTGGCGGCAAACAGCACGCCGGATGTTCCCAGCGAGACGAACGCATTTCCCTCGGCGACCGTCCCCATGCCGCAGGCCGATGCCGCATTGTCGCCGGCACCGCCGGCCACGACCACATCGCCGGCAATCCCCCATTTCGACTTCAGCTCGCCCCGCAGGCGACCGGCTTCCTCGGTGCCCTCGACCAGCGACGGCATCTGATCCTCGGTAAGATCGGTCGCTGCCAAGAGTTCGGAGGACCACTTGCGGGCGCCCGTATCGAGCCAGGACGTACCGGCCGAATCGGACATTTCCGAAATGTGCTCACCGGTCAGCCATAGCCGCAGGTAATCCTTCGGCAACAGAACCTTGGCGACCTTGGCAAAGATCTCGGGCTCGTTGTTCTTCACCCAGGCAAGCTTCGGCGCCGTAAAGCCCGGAAATACGATATTGCCGGTGATGGCCCTGAAACGCGGATCCGCATCGAGCGCTGCCGCCTCCTTAAACGAGCGCGTGTCGTTCCACAGAATGCAGGGCCGCAGCACCTTGTCGTCGGCGTCGAGCAGCGTCGCGCCATGCATCTGGCCGGAAAGGCCGATGCCCTTGACTGCGGCAAGCTCCTTGGGAAACTTCGCCTTCAGCCCGTCGATCGCCTCTTCGCAGGCGCGGATCCAGTGAGCCGGCTCCTGTTCCGACCAACCCGAATGCGGGCGCGATACGTCGAGCGTCCCGTTCCCCGAGCCGATGATCGTCTGATCGCCGTCGATCAGCATCGCCTTGACGCCGGAAGTGCCCAGATCGAGACCGAGATACATGCTTGACTTCTCCTGTTGCTGCCGCGTTTCGGCAGATCTTTGTTTCATCACGCGTCGTGTCCGGTCCGCTTGATACGATCCGGAGCACGATTGCCCGTCAGGGCAGGTTATCCTTCAAGAATATGTCGATACGAATGCGCTCCTGCGCGGCGATCACGGGAAGCCCGTCCGCCTTCGCCTTCAGAACCCTTATGGCGCTGCGCACTTCATGGCCCGCATCCTGGTTCAGCACCGCATCGACGACACCGTCGGCCAAGGCTGCGCGCGTCGATCGCGTCAGCTCATGCGCGATAATCACAGGTCTGCGTGCTTCCGGCAGGCTGCGCACAGCCTTGAGGATCCCGCGATTGCCGGCGCCGAGGCTGTAGAGCCCGATCACATCCGGATAGCGGCGAAACAGGCCCGTCACCAATTCCTCGGCAATTGCAGGATCGTCGCGCGCTTCGATCACCGGCAGGATGGCAAGCCGCGGAAAATCCTCCGATAGCACGGACAGAAACCCTTCCAGCCGCTCGCGGTGATCGCGCACCAGCATCGATCCGGCAACCATCGCCACCCGCCCGTCGCGACCGCTGAGAAACCTTCCGAGGAGATTGGCAGCGGTGCGCCCGGCCGCGTGGTTGTCGATCCCGGCGAAATGGTGCCGCTGCGAGCCCGGCAGGTCCGACACCAGCGTCACGACGGCGATGCCCGCCTCCCGCAGCCTTGCGACTGCGGCCTGCACGTCGCTACTTTCCACCGCCACGAACGCGACGCCGTCAGGCCTGTCGGCAAGCACGCCGTCCAGCATGGTCGACAAGGCCTGCCCGTCGAAAGGCGGCACGTCGACGACGCGGATACGAGTTCGCTCGGCACCGGAGCGACCAACCGCCTGCTCCACCTCTTCGCGCAAGCCGATCATAAACGAGTTGTCGTTCTCAGGCAGCACGAAGGTGAAGGCGTAAGTCCGTCCCTTGGCAAGGTTCGCCGCCGCCACGTCGCGCACGTAGCCGAGGACGGCGATCGCCTCCTCGACCTTCTCCTGGGTGATGCGCCGCACGCCCG
This sequence comes from Neorhizobium sp. AL 9.2.2, assembly GCF_013317225.1. Classification (NCBI taxonomy): domain Bacteria; kingdom Pseudomonadati; phylum Pseudomonadota; class Alphaproteobacteria; order Hyphomicrobiales; family Rhizobiaceae; genus Neorhizobium; species Neorhizobium sp. AL 9.2.2. The sequence goes on along the minus strand of NZ_JAALXU010000003.1, from coordinate 19,837 downwards.
GCCGACCGTTCAGCACACGGTCGACGGTCGCCAGGCTGACGCCGGCGCTACGCGCGATATCGTGTACGGTTGGCTTCATGCGGTCCTCCGCCGATCTTCGTAACGAAGTTTTTGAGGTACGTAAATCAGATTTATTTCATCACGCTCCGCCTTACGAATCGCAAAGGGGCCGCCGCGGTTTGCGACGACCCCTCTGCAGGCGGTGGTTCTTTGAAATGTTAAGCGCTAAATCCGCGATCAGTGGCCGCTGCCACCGCCGCCGCTTTGGGGCGCCGGCTTTTCGATCGCGGCAACGCCGAGGATCATCATCGCAAACAGCACGGTCAGGATCAGAAAAACGTCCGAGAACGACATCACCACGGCCTGCTTGGTCACCAGTTGCACCATCTGCCGGATCGCGCCGGTCGCACCATCCAGCCCGTAGGTATTCAGGTTGGATGCCATCGAGTCGAGCTGGTCGGAGGCGATCCGGTTGCCCCAGTCGAGATGCTCGCGCAGCCGCTCGTAATGCACGTCCTGGCGGTTGGACAAAAGCGTGCTGATGATCGCAAGCCCCACCGCGCCGCCGAGGTTGCGGGTCAGGTTGAACAGGCCGGACGCCCCTCGGATGCGGGCCGGAGACAAAGTGCCAAGCGCGATATTATTGATCGGCACCATGCACATCATCAGGCCAAAACCGCGCAGGATCTGCGGGATCAGAAGCTCGTAGAAGTCCCAATCGGCGGTGATGCCGGTCATGATATACGTGCCGGAGGCAAAGCTGATGAAACCGATCACCATCATCGCTCTCAGGTCCATCTTGGTCGACAGCTTGCCTGCGATCGGCGCCGTGACGAACATGGCAAGACCCGAGACGAACATCGTCTCGCCGATCATCTGGCTGTCGTAACCGCGGATGCGGCTGAGATAGACCGGGTAGATATAGGTGAGCCCGTAGAGCCCGATACCCATCACGAAGGAGAAGATCGAGCCGAACGCGAAGTTCCGGTTCGTAAACGCCGTCAGGTCCACGACGGGAAATTCCGAGGTAAAGGCGCGATAGAAGAAGACCAGGCAGCCAAGCCCCGATGCGATGGCACCGATGACGATCATGTGGTCGTTGAACCAGTCGTTGGAATTGCCCTCTTCCAGCACATACTCGAGACCGCCGAGGAACACGCCCATCGCTACAAGACCCCACCAGTCGAACTTCTTGAACAGCGACAGTTCCGGCTTGTCGAAGTCGATGAACCGCCAGGTCAGGATCGTCACGAAGATGCCGGGAATGATGTTGACCAGAAACAGCCAGTGCCACGAAAACGCGTTCGAGAGATAACCGCCGACCGTTGGTCCGATCGTGGGCGCAAGCGTCGCGATGAGCCCGATGATCGGCGAGACGAACGCCCGCTTCGACGGCGGGAAAATGGTGAAGGCTGCCGCAAACACAGACGGAATCATGCCGCCGCCGATAAAACCCTGGATCGCGCGGTAGACGATCATCTGGTCGATATTGGATGCCGTCGCCGCAAGCGCGCTCGCAGCCGTAAAGCCGGCAGCCGAGAACGCAAACAGATAGCGCGTCGAGACGATACGCGCCAAGGTGCCAGAAAGCGGGATCATGATGACTTCGGCGATCAGATACGACGTCTGCACCCAGCCAATTTCGTCCGAACCGGCCGAAAGACCCGCCTGAATTTCAGACAGCGACGCCGACACGATCTGGATGTCGAGGATCGACATGAACATGCCGACGACCATCGCGAAAAACGCGATCAGCCGGCCGGTCGGCATCTTCTCGTCCACCTTGGGAGCAGACGATGCCTGTGCCGCGGACGATATCGATCCTGCAGTTGTCGTTGCGCTCCCAGCCATGGGACCACCTCCGCCCCGATGGGGCTGTTAGGCCAAAGCCCAGTTACGTCTTGGGTGCGGTGCGGATGTCCACGTCGACGACAACGCTCAGACCCGCCCTGAGACGACCGCTGTCGAGCGCATCCTGCGGCAGGGCGATCCTGACCGGAACGCGCTGGATGATCTTGGTAAAGTTGCCCGTCGCGTTTTCCGGCGGCAGCAGCGAGAATACCGAGCCGGAAGCCGGCGCAAGCGATTCTACCGTCCCGATGATCGGCTCCTCGCTATAGGCATCTACATGCACTTCCACCTTGGAGCCGATCTCCAGATGCTGGATCTGCGTTTCCTTGAAATTGGCGTCGATATAGAGCTGGCGCGTCGGCACCAGCGCCATCAGCCGCTGTCCCGGCGAAACGAGATCGCCTTCCTGCACCGAGCGATTGCCGACAATCCCGTCATAGGGCGCCTTCAGAACGGTAAAGGACAAGTCGCGGGCCGCTTTGTCGCGCTGCAGTTCCAGCGTCCGGACCTGGCCTTCGGCTTCCTTGCGCTGCGCTTCAAGAATGGTGATGTTGGCTTCTGCCGACTTGATCGACGCATCGCCGCCGACAAGGTTGGCCTTGGCCTGATCGAGCGCAATCGTGGCGCTGTCGAGATCGGCGGTCGTGCCGACCGACTTGGCGGCAAGCTCGGTCTGGCGCTTGAGCGTGATCTCGGCACCGCGGACCGCTGCCTGCAGTGCAACCTTGGAGGCCTGCGCCTGGGCAAGGGTTGCCTGCGCACCTTCGACCTGTGCATCGATGCGAGTCAGCGACAGCTTTCCGGTTTCGATGGCGGCATTGGCCTGATCAAGCGCGTTCTGGTAATCGCCATTGTCGAGCGTCGCCAGCACATCGCCGGCCTTGACCTGCTGGTTGGCGGCGACATTCACTTTCGAAACGAAAGCCGTGACCTTTGGGGAAATCGTGGCAATATCGCCTTCGATATAGGCATCGTCCGTCGACACCATGAACCGGCCCGTCGTCCACCACTGATATCCATACCAGCCGCCACCGGCGAGCAGCGCCAGCACGATGATCGGCAGGATAAGGCCACGCTTGCCCTTCTTTGCCGGCGCGTCGGCCTTGGCTTCGGGCGATGGCGTTGCAACAGGTGCCGCAGGTTTCTCGGCAGCCGGCGACGCGTCGTCGCGCGCCGTGTCATCGGCATTCACATCTTCGTTTTTTACGGTGCGCAGCGCGCCGGCATTCTTGGAGGCCGTCATTGTCGTAACCATCTTTGAAAAGCGAAAACCGATCGAACCGATCAGTTCGGAGCGTTGACATAAAGCCTTCGATCACACATATCAAGACCACATCGAACCAATCGGTTCGAAAAAAACCGGAATGCTGAATTATAATGCCGAAACCGTTAAAGAGATCCGCGCCGCGAGACACGTCCCCCCGCACTGCAGGGCGTTTTGCTGCGGGCGAGGATCCAGCCAAGCGCAGCCAGATTATGGAAGGCGCGACGCGGGTTTTCATGAAGCTTGGTTTCGAAGCCGCAAGCATGAACGACATCACGCGCGAGGCCGGCGTTTCGAAGGGAACGATCTACGTCTACTTCCAGAACAAGGAAGATTTGTTCGTCGCCATGGTGGAACAGGAGCGCGCCGCCTTCCTCGCCACTGTTCGGTCCGTTCTGTCGACCAACGGCAATGTGGAAAAGAGCCTCTACGATTTTGGCGTCTCGTTCCTCAGCCACATGACGGAAGAGAAAATCATCACCGCGATGCGCACCGTGCTTGGCGTCCGCGAGCGTATGCCGGACCTGTGTCGGCGCTTTTTCCGCGGACCCGAAAATCTGCGCACCGTGATGCGCGACTTTCTCGCCCTCCACGTCGAGGCCGGCAGGCTGAATATCGACGATATCGAACTTGCCGCAGGCCAGTATATCGACCTCGTCAGCGGCGGCTATTTCAAGGTTCGTCTGTTCGGGTCGATGGAAGACGCCCCGTCAGACGAGGAAATCCACCGGACCATCCAAGGTGCAGTCCGCGTTTTCATGGCGGCCTATGGTTGTCATAACAAACCCGTGATCGATAATGGGGCTGATTCCGCCTGATTCTGGTCGGTCCATATTCAACCTACTCTTGTTTTTAATGGGTCGATCCCCAAATGCGGCGGGAAATTGCGCCCTTTGATTGAAAACAGGAGAGATGGATGGACATTGCAGCGCTGGTAGCAGACCCGACGGCCTGGGTAGCGCTCGTTACACTTGTGGTCATGGAAGTGGTGCTTGGCATCGACAACCTGATCTTCATCTCCATCCTCACCAACAAGCTGCCACCTGAGCATCGGGAAAAGGCACGCAAGATCGGTATCGGCCTGGCGCTGGTCATGCGTCTTGGTCTGCTCGGCACCGTTGCCTGGATCGTTCAGCTTACCAATCCGGTCTTTGAAGCCTTCGGTCACCCCTTCTCCTGGAAGGACATGATCCTGATCGCCGGTGGTCTGTTCCTCGTTTACAAGGCGACCAAGGAAATCCACCATTCCGTGGATGTGGTCGACAACAAGGAAGACATGGTCGGCGCCGGCAAGGAAGTCGTGCAGATGAGCTTCAGCGCCGCCATCGTGCAGATCCTGATCCTCGACCTGGTTTTCTCGATCGACAGCATCATCACCGCAGTCGGCATGACGCCGCATCTGCCGATCATGATCGTGGCCGTCGTCGCCGCTGTCACCGTGATGCTTCTGGCAGCAACCCCGCTCGCCAACTTCATCGAGAGAAACCCGACCATCGTCATGCTGGCTCTCGCCTTCCTGCTGATGATCGGCGGCACCTTGATCGTCGAAGGTTTTGGCGTGCACGTTCCGAAGGGCTATATCTACGCCGCCATGGCCTTCTCGGCCGGCGTCGAGGCCCTCAACATGTTCGCGAAGGGCGCCCGCGCCAAGAAAAAGGCCTCCGGTACGCTGCATTGACGTTGCCACAAACATCGACACGCAAAGGGCGCCCGCGAGGCGCCCTTTTTTGTGTTCAGTCCAAACGCCTGGTCCCGGCGGATCACCGCTCGGACAGTTCCCGGTCCAGCGCTTCGAGCAGCCGGTTATCGTCTGCGGTCACGTCAGGCGCGAAGCGTGCCTTGATCCGACCATCGCGTCCGATCAGAAACTTTTCGAAATTCCAGACGATCTCGCCATCTTTGATGTCCATGCCGCGGCCGCGCAGGCGCGCCTTCATCGGACCGTCGCCGGTGGTGGGCACCGGATCTGCGGTCAGCGCCTTGTAGAGCGGATGCTTGGCATCGCCCTTGACGGAAATCTTTGAGAAGATCGGAAACTTCACGTCATAGGTCAGCTGGCAGAATTCGACGATTTCCGTATCCGAGCCGGGCTCCTGCCCCATGAAGTCGTTGGCCGGAAAGGCTGCGATGACAAAGCCCCTGTCCCGCTTTTGTTCATAGAGTTTTTCCAACCCTTCATACTGCGTGGTCAGGCCGCATTTGGACGCGACGTTGACCACCAGCATGACTTTTCCACGGTATTCGGCAAGCGTCGTGTTCCGGCCGTCGGCAAGCTTGACGGGGATGGCAAGGATATCGGTCATGACGGCTCCGGGGGCTTTGGCGCAGGGGATTTGGCGCAAACAACTGCAGTTGATATTGTCTACTTATGCGTCCACCACGGTTTGTCCAGCAGACACGCCCTGAGCGGCGATAGACGCCTTTTGCGAAACGTCATCAGACTTTGCAACATTTGTGGCACTGGGGCATTCTAGGGCACGATCTTATCACCACGCCGATCATCGCCTATCGCTGCATCCCATTTCCAGCGCCCCCGGAGCCACATGACAACCCAGCAGATCCTTGCCTTTTCCGTCATCGCTGTGATGATGGCCGTCTTCATCTGGGATCGCTTCCGCTACGATGTGGTCGCCTGCTGTGCGCTCGTCGTGGCGGTGACGGTGGGGATCGTTCCGGTCGACCAGGCGTTTTCCGGCTTCTCGGATGATATCGTCATCATCGTCGGCAGCGCGCTGGTCGTTTCGGCAGGCGTTGCCCGCTCCGGCATCGTCGACATGGCGATCAAGAAGTTCTTCCCCAACCTCAACACGCTGCATACCCAGCTGGCACTGCTGATGATCGTCGTCGCCGTGCTGTCGGCCTTCATCAAGAATATCGGCGCGCTTGCCATCATGATGCCGGTAGCGTTCCAGTTCGCCCGCAAATCCGGTGCCTCGCCGTCGAAATACCTGATGCCGATGGCTTTCGCCGCTCTGCTCGGTGGCCTGATGACGCAGATCGGCACCTCGCCCAATATCGTCGTGTCGCGGATCCGCCAGGAACTGACCGGCGAATCCTTCACGATGTTCGACTTCACCCCGATGGGTGCGATTCTCGCCTTTGTCGGCATCACCTTTCTTCTGTTCTTCCACTGGCTGGTGCCCAGCCGCACAAAGCAGAACGATTCCCTCGAGGAAGCAGTCGAGATCACTAACTATACGTCCGAGGTAATGATTACCCCGCTGTCGACTGTTCTTGAAAAAACGGTCGCCGAGCTGTTGAAGATCGGCGATGGCGAGGTGATTGCCAATGCCGTCCTGCGCGGTCCGTCGCGCATGGCACCGTTCCCGGACCTCATCCTGCGTGAAAACGATGTCGTGCTGCTCGAAGGCCCGTCAAAGGCGCTCGACCGGATGGTATCCGGCGGCAGGCTGCAGCTCTCCGGCAAGCCGCTGATGGAAAACGGACAGGCCCAGGCCGATGTCATCTCCATCGAGGCGATCATCACCCAGGATTCACCGCTGAAGGGGCTTTCCGCCAAGGAACTGGCGCTCTCCTACACCCGTGGCGTCAATCTTCTGGCAATCAGCCGGCATGGCGAACGCCTCAAGCAGCGTCTTGGCACCATTACCCTGATGGCGGGCGACGTGATCGTGTTGCAGGGCAGCCGCAAGAACATGCCGACGGTGATGCAGGACTTCTCGCTTTTGCCGCTCGCTCAGCGCGAAGTGCTGCTCGGCACGCGGAGGCAGGCCTTCATTCCACTGATCATCCTGGCACTGGCGATGGGCACGACGGCCGTCGGGCTTGCCCCTGTGCCGGTCGCTTTCTTCGCGGCCGCTCTCGGTATGGTGGTTTTCCGCGCCATTCCGCTGACCGATTTCTACAAATCCGTTGATGGCCCGATCCTCGTCATGCTGGCGGCGCTCATCCCGGTTTCGGATTCTCTGCGAACCTCCGGCGGTAGCGAACTGATCGCCGGATGGCTCGGCCAAGCGGCGGCGACCTTGCCCGCCTGGGGCGCGATCGGCCTGATCCTCGTCACCGCCATGGCCGTCACGCCCTTCCTCAACAACGCAGCAACCGTGCTGGTCATGGGGCCGATCGCCGCAAGCTTTGCCACCAATCTCGGCTTTCGCCCCGAGCCCTTCCTGATGGCGGTGGCAATCGGCGCAGGCTGCGATTTCCTCACCCCCGTCGGCCACCAGTGCAACACACTGGTGTTCGGCCCCGGCGGCTACAAGTTCTCCGATTATCCGCGGCTAGGCCTGCCCTTGTCGTTCCTGATCATCGTCGTCAGCGTCCCGGCCCTCCTCTATATCTGGCCGGTAAACTAGTCCTCCCCGAGCTCGACCCACCCAGGCTGACCCCGTCCCTTCAACGAGGGGATCGGGGCAGCCGTTTTCGCCAAAAACCTTGACGCTCCCGCCTGAATATGGCCTAAGCCTGCGCCAATCCCTATTCAAAGGCACAGGCTTTGCGCAGCCATGCGCGCCGTGGAAAGAGCAGCATCCATGATCAATCCGACCCCTCGCGTCCGCATCGCTCCATCGCCCACCGGCGAGCCCCATGTCGGCACCGCTTACATCGCCCTCTTCAACTACCTCTTCGCGAAAAAGCACGGCGGCGAATTCATCCTGCGCATCGAAGATACCGACGCGACCCGCTCGACGCTCGAATACGAGCAGAAGGTGCTGGACGCGCTGAAATGGACCGGGCTTACCTGGGCGGAAGGACCTGATATCGGCGGCCCCTACGGCCCCTATCGCCAGTCCGACCGCAAGGACATGTACTGGCCGCACGCGCAGGATCTGCTCGACAAGGGCCACGCCTTCCGCTGCTTCTGCACGCCGGAGCGTCTGGAGCAGATGCGCGAAGGCCAGCGCGCCGCCGGCAAGCCGCCGAAGTATGACGGTCTCTGCCTGAAATACTCGGCCGAGGAAGTCACCGAAAAGATGGCGGCCGGCGAACAGTCGGTCGTGCGCATGAAGATCCCGACCGAAGGCTCGTGCGATTTTACCGACGGCGTCTATGGCGATGTCTCGATCCCGTGGGATTCGGTCGACATGCAGGTCCTGATCAAGGGCGACGGCATGCCAACCTATCACATGGCCAACGTCATCGACGACCATCTGATGAAGATCACCCACGTCGCTCGCGGCGAAGAGTGGCTGGCATCGGTGCCCAAGCACATTCTTCTCTATCGCTATTTCGGCTGGGAAGCGCCTGTCTTCATGCATCTCTCCCTCATGAGAAATGCCGACAAGTCGAAACTGTCCAAGCGCAAGAACCCGACCTCGATCAGCTATTACTCGGCGCTCGGCTACCTGCCGGAAGCCCTGATGAACTTCCTCGGCCTGTTCTTCGTGCAGATCGCCGAAGGCGAAGAGCTTCTGACCATGGATGAGATGATCAGCAGCTTCGATCCGGAAGCCCTGTCCAAGGCCGGCGCCATCTTCGACCTGCAGAAGCTGGACTGGGTGAACGGCCGCTGGCTGCGCGAAAAGCTGTCGCCGGAAGAGTTCGTGTCACGCACGCTGGAATGGGCGATGGAAAACCAGCGCCTGATCGAGGGTTTGAAGCACTCGCAGAGCCGCGTTTCCAAGCTCGGCGACCTGCCGAACCTCGCAGGCTTCCTGCTCGCCGCCGACGTCAACCTGACGCCTGCCTCGTTCGCTGGCCTCAAGACCTCGCCGGAAGACACGCTCGCGATCATCACCATGGTCCAGGCCGACATCGAAAAGATGATCGAATGGAACGTCGAGGCGATCGATGCCGAACTGCGCGCCGTCGCCGACAAGCTCGAAAAGAAGCTGCGCGTCGTCACCCCGCCGCTGTTCATCGCCATGTCCGGCTCGCAGCGCTCGCTGCCGTTGTTCGACAGCATGGCAATCCTCGGCCGCTCGGTCGTACGCCAGCGCCTGAAAATCGCCGCCGCCGTGGTGTCATCCATGGTGGGTGCGCAGAAGTAATACCTGCGGCGACAGCTTCCCTCCCCCTTGTGGGGAGGGTTAGGGAGGGGCCTTTTCTTACGCAAGCCGGGATACCCCTCCCCGTCGCTGCGCTCCGACCCTCCCCACAAGGGGGAGGGTTAGCCGAGCCCGCCGCATCGGCGAACCAGAACAACCAGCCTCGAAGGCAAAAACCATGACCGAGAACACCAAGACCGAAACCGCCCTCTCCTCCGACGCGACAGAAGTGCGCGCCCAGAAACTGGCAAAGCTGCGCGAAACCGTCGGCGACGTCTATCCGGCCCATTTCCACCGCACGATGACCAATGCGGAACTGGCGGAAAAGTACAAGGATCTCGAGGCTGACGTCGAAACCACCGATGTCGTCACGGTTGCCGGCCGCGTCTTTTCCTCGCGCAATTCCGGCATGTTCATGGACATCCATGACGCCGGCGGCAAGATTCAGATCTTCTCCCACAAGGACGTGACGCCCGAGGAAGCCCGGGCGATGCTGGCGTTGATCGACATCGGCGACATCATCGGCGTCACCGGCATCGTGCGCCGCACCAAGCGCGGCGAGCTGTCGATCAGCGCCCGCGAAATCACCATGCTGACCAAGTCGCTTTTGCCGATGCCGGAAAAGTGGAACGGCATTGCCGATGTCGAGATCCGCTACCGCAAGCGCCACCTCGACATCCTCAGCAACGAGGAAAGCAAGCTGCGCTTCCAGCAGCGCTCGAAGATCGTGTCGGGCATCCGCCGCTTCATGGAAGACGACGGCTTCATGGAAGTCGAAACGCCGATGCTGCATTCCGTCTATGGCGGCGCCACGGCCGAACCCTTCAAGACCCACCACAACACGCTGAAGCTCGACATGTACCTGCGCATCGCGCCGGAACTGTTCTTGAAGCGCACGCTTGTGTCGGGCCTGACCGACAAGGTGTTCGAGATCAACCGCAACTTCCGCAACGAAGGCGTCTCCACCCGGCACAATCCTGAATTCACGATGATGGAATGCTACTGGGCCTATGCCGACTACGAGGACATCATGGACCTCGTCGAACGCCTGTTCGCCGACCTTGCCATGAAGATCCACGGCTCGACCGAGTTCGCCTATGGCGACAAGCAACTGTCGTTCAAGGGCCCGTTCAAGCGCGTGCCGATGCCAGACGCCGTCAAGGAAGTCACCGGCATCGACTTCCTCGCCATGAAGACCGACGAGGAAGCCCGCACTGCAGCCAAGGCCGCCGGCTTCGAAGTCGAGAAGGACTGGACCTGGGGCGAATGCCTCGCCTTCATCTTCGAGGAAAAGGTCGAGGCCACGCTGATCCAGCCGAGCCACGTCACCCACTTCCCGAAGGACATCTCGCCCTTTGCCAAGGAAGTTCCGGGCGAACCGCGTCTGGTCGAGCGTTTCGAGACCTATTGCAACGCCTGGGAACTGGGCAATGCCTTCTCGGAACTGAACGACCCTGAAGAGCAGCGCAAGCGCATGGTCGAGCAGCTCGAGCAGGCCCATGCCCGCGGCGAGAAGGACAAGCAGCTCGACGACGAATTCCTCGACGCCATCGACCAGGGCATGCCCCCCGCCGGCGGCCTCGGCATCGGCGTCGACCGCCTGATCATGCTGCTCACCAACGCCCCGTCCATCCGCGACGTCATCCTCTTCCCGGCGCGCCGCGCCAAGGCGGATTGATCAGACAGACCTGCTCCTCTCCCCTGAAACAGGGAGAGGGTCAGACTGCCGACAAACGCTGAATAAGCTTGTTTGGCGAGAGGGACACCACACTCTCCCTCATCCCCGCCCTTGTGGCGGGGAGCCAGCGACACGACGTCCGTCGGGTCAAAGACTCTCTTAGCTCAAGGACTTGAGCTGACGGGATCCCCGCCAAAAGGGCGAGGATGAGGGGAGGTTGCGAACCGCATCGGTTCCAAAGTGACATCAAGAGTTGTTTGATAAAACCTTTGTCAGCAGCCTGACTCCTCTCCCTGAAACGGGCAGAGGATTAGTGGATCTTCTCGCAAGTTCCGACCATACGCAGCAACAGCCAACATGCTGTCCCCGCCCCGCCGCGCCAACGGGGCTCGATGGCAAGGGCCTCTCTGGACGATGGAGCAACCGATAGGTTGTTTTTTGACTAGGGCTTGCTGGCCGAACCAGCCTGTTGCGCCCGCAGCTTCTCAAGCCACGCGGCACCGGCCGCATCCGCGGCATTGGACCCGCCTGCTGCCGCGCCCGGCTGATCCGACGCGACCGTAGCGGCTGGCTCGGCGGCCTTGTCGTCATGCACGGCGTCGGCAGCCGAAGGCCGGCCGGAACGGATCTCGTCGTTGCCATCCTGCTTCGACCAGCGCTTGCCGCCCTCGGCAGAGGTGCGGGGCTCTGGCGCGGGCTCGGTCTTTGGCGAAGCCGGCTCAGCCGAGGCTTCGTCATGTGTGGCATCCGGCGCCGCGTCCGGAGCCTTGTCACTGGAACCGAAGAGCATCTCCTTCATGGAAGAGACAAAACTCTTCTGTTCGGTCGGTGCAGGTGTTTCTGCCGGCGCAGAGATAGGCTCAACCTTTGCGGCATGCTCTTTCGAACCGTCGGCTGTGTCATCCCCCGCTGCGGCTGGAGCTGGTGCATGACCATCCGACTTCGCGTCGATTGGATGCTCGCCGCCTTGCGGTGCAGCGTGCCCCTCGCCGTCCGGCGCATGCGCGGCGGCGGCAGGCGCTGCTTCCTCTTTCGAACCGAAGAGCATGCCAGTAACCGAACTCAGGAGACCGCCGCTTTCCTTGGCGGCAGGTTCCCCGCCCTCGCCATGGCCCGAGGCCGCTGCCTCGCCATGTCCTTCGGCAGGCGCGCTGCCGTGCTCGGCTGCCGACGCCTCTCCGTCAGCTGCAGGTGCGTCATGCCCACCGGAGGCTTCGCCATGTCCGGCAGGTTCATGACCCTTGGCAGGCTTCTTGTCATGCCCCTTGGTGGCGCCGTGTCCCCCTGCGGCTGCAGCCTCGGCCGCGGCGATCGCCACGGGGTCGATACAATCGGTCTTGTCGGTGAGACTTGCTTCGAGATGCTCGATATCGGCGAGCGGCATGTCGATGCGCTGGCCGTAATACTCGCCCTTGGATGTCGCAGCACCCTCGACATAAAATGCGGAATAGGGTTCCCGCGCTGCGCCATCAGGTGCCTTGGAAACATCTGGAATGTAGACGACCTGCGCGCCAATCATGCGGCCGCGCATTTCGGCACGGTCCTTCGGACCTGCCTTGGAGACCATCGCCACCTGGACGATGTCGGCCTTTTCCTTTTCCTGGATGGATTTTGCCACGCGCAACGCGGTGCGGATGCGGGCCATGCCGTCACCGGCGCCATCCGCCGAGGCAACCTCGTCGGCATTCACATAGCGGCGCACCCAGGTGCGTCCGTCGCGCTTGGTCGTGAACGTCTGCAACACAGAACAGGTCAGGCCGTTGAGATCGGCGTAGGACGGGCCGAAAAACTTTTCCTTGCCCACGAACACGGCCGCCGCGCCGCTGCCGGCGCAGAGCACGGAAACACCGCCGACGACCGCGAGCAGCTTCTTCGATAGCCGTATCTTCACGCGCCGAACTCCGGCATCTTCACCCCATCACGCACAACAAGACATGGAATACTCAAGCCGCAGTCTGCGCTACTCTGATTGAAGAAGCTTTAAGCCTGGGCTTTTCCTTCGCCCAACGCCTGTCCCGGAATGAGGCTCACGAGGCGCATCCACGCTCCGGCCGGCCCATCGCCCATCATGCTTGACCTTCAGACGACAAAAGGCCCGCATGACGCGGGCCTCTCCACCGGTCCGCTCGCTGTTGCGTCAGGCGGCCCTGCGGCCGCCGCCGGCACGCGGTGAACCCGTTTCGCGCATTTCGCCGCGCCTGTTGAGCTTGAAATGTCCGACCAGTTCCGACAACAGAGCCGCGCCGCTTGCAAGCTGGCGGCTGATGCCGGTCGTGTGCTCCACCATCGCCGCGTTCTGCTGCGTCATCCGGTCCAGCTGCGAAACCGTCTGGTTGATGTCGGACAGGCCACCCGACTGTTCCTGCGCCGCAGTGGCCAGCGACTGGACATTCTGGTCGATCGAGGCGACAAACCGTTCGATCTCGTGCAGCGCGGCGCCCGTCGCGTCGACAAGGCGCACGCCCTCCGTGACCTGCCGGCCGGAATTCTCGATCAGTCCCTTGATCTCCTTGGCGGCTTTGGCGGAACGCTGCGCCAGTTCACGCACCTCCTGTGCCACAACCGCAAAGCCCTTGCCCGCCTCGCCCGCACGGGCCGCCTCGACGCCGGCATTGAGCGCCAGAAGATTGGTCTGGAACGCGATCTCGTCGATCACGCTGATGATCTTGGTAATCTCGGACGATGCGCCTTCGATCCGCTTCATCGCCGTGATGGTTTCCTGCACCACGCAGGAGGACGTGGTCGCAGATTGCAGCGCGCCCTTGACCAGCTTGCGGGTTTCCTCCGCATTGGTGTTGGAGGACCTTACCGTCTCCGTCACCTGCTCCAGCGCCGCCGTCGTTTCTCGAAGCGACGCTGCCTGCTCCTTGGTGCGGGCGGACAGCTGGTCGGCCGCCACCTGCATGTCCTGGCTGCTGTCGTTGAGGCTGGAAGTCTGCTGCAGGACCCCCATCAGCGTCTGTTGGAACGCCCCGATCGAGGCGTTGAAGTCCCGGCGCAGCGGCTCGAATTCCACGATGAAGGGCGTATCCAGCGTCTGCTGGATATTGCAATCGGCGAGACGTGCAAGTCCGGTGCCGAGATCGTTGACCACCCTTACCCGTTCGCTCACATCCGTTGCGAACTTGACGACCTTGAACACCCGTCCGCTGTCGTCGATGATCGGGTTGTAGGATGCCTGGATATAGATCTTCTCGCCGGTCTTGGTGATGCGGGTGAACTGATCGGCCGAAAAGGTGCCGCGTCCGAGCTTCCTCCAGAACTCCTGATAGTCCGACGAGCGCGCATAGTCGGGTTCGCAGAAGATAGAATGGTGCTTGCCTACGATCTCATCGAGACGGTAGCCGACGGCGGCACAGAAATTGTCGTTGGCGTTGAGGATCTCGCCTGTCGGCGAAAATTCGATGATCGCCTGCGCCCGCGACAGTGCCTCAAGCTTGCCCCGGTCCTCGAGCGCCCGCTTGCGCGCTTCCGTGATGTCGGTCGCAAACTTCACGACCTTGTAAGGCTTGCCGCCTTTCAGAATCGGATTGTAGGTGGCTTCGATCCAGATCTCGCGGCCGCCTTTGCCCACGCGTTTGTATTTGCCCTGATCGAACGCGCCTGTGGAAAGCCGTGCCCAGAACGCCGAGTAATCTGAGGAAGCTGCATCGGCCGGATCGACGAACATGCTGTGATGCCTGCCGACGATTTCGTCCAGGCGGTAGCCGAGCGCATTGCAGAAGTTTTCGTTGGCATCGAGTATGATGCCCTTCAGGTCGAATTCGATGATCGCCTGCGACCGGTTGAGGGCCTTGATCACGGCGGCGTTGGACAAGATACGGCCAAAAGAAATCCCAGCCATCGATGCGCTCCAGCTTCAAAGTGATTTGTAGGCTGAAAGATCTAGGAGTTCCGGCTAAACGTTCGGTTAACCCTGTGCCTCGGCCGTGCACATTAGGAAAACGAAAAAGACCCGCACGAGGCGGGCCTTGTCATTGGAAAACGTTGAGGAAATCAGGCCGCGGCGCGGACCAGTTCCTTCTTCACGAGCTCGCGGAGCGCGCCGAGATCCTTGTTGAACGCCCGGATGCCGTCCGAAAGCTTTTCGGTCGCCATCTGGTCTTCGTTGAGCATCCAGCGGAAGGTCTTTTCGTCCATCTTGATCGGCGCGGCCGGCTCGAACTTTTCAGGCGAAAGCTTGCGCTCGAGCGTGCCTTCAGCCTTGTCGAGCTCGTCGAGCAGGTTCGGCGAAATCGTCAGGCGGTCGCAACCGGCAAGAGCTTCGATCTCGCCGACATTGCGGAACGAGGCGCCCATGACGATCGTCGAGATGCCGTTCGCCTTGTAGTAATTGTAGATCGAACGCACCGAGACGACGCCCGGATCGGTCTCGGACGTGTAGTCTTCACCGGTCGACTTCTTGTACCAATCGAGAATGCGCCCAACGAAAGGTGAGATCAGGAACGCCTTGGCGTCCGCGCAGGCAACGGCCTGGGCATGGCTGAACAGAAGCGTCAGATTGCAGTCGATGCCTTCGGCCTGCAGGACTTCGGCAGCCTTGATGCCTTCCCAGGTGGAGGCAAGCTTGATCAGGATGCGTTCGCGCTCGATGCCGCGATCCTTGTAGGCTGCAATGATCTTGTGCGCCTTGGTAATCGAACCTTCGGTATCGAAGGAAAGGTCGGCATCCACTTCGGTCGAAACGCGGCCGGGGACAATTCCAGCAAGCGCCGCGCCCACGTCGATGGCGAGCTTGTCAGCTATGGCAACCGTGATCGCGTCGTCGCTGCCGCCCTGTTTGCGGCCCCAGGCAACCGTTTCCTGGAACGTGTCGGCAAATGCCGGCGAACCGATCGCCTTCAGAACGATCGACGGGTTGGTGGTGCAATCGACCGGCTTGAGGCGGGTCACCGCCTCGATGTCGCCCGTGTCGGCGACGACCGTTGTCATGGAACGAAGCTGCTCTAGTTTCGACGTCATCCGAATAAATCCTTGTTAAGCGAATACAAACGCTCGGGGCGTCGTATGGTTTCTGGATCGCTGTTGACCGGATAACAACCCTTCAGGGTAAAGAAGTCAAGACATTTGTCCTTCACAATTGACATATGTTTCACGTCAGCCCTATGGTCCTGAATGAAAAAGGACATCAGAATTTGGCCAAGCTGAGACGCGATACCCACACCGCATATTCGGAAGCGTCCTCCCTGCGGCTTCGCGCTGCCTGGCTCTACTACAACCAGGGCCTGACGCAGAAGGAGGTAGCCGAGCGGCTCGGCATCAGTCGCTCGACCGTCATCCGCCTGCTCGACGAGGCAATGAAACGCTCCGAAGTACAGATCTGGATCTCGGAAGGCATCGACACCTGTGTCGAGCTGGCGACCAAGCTGGAACGCGCCTACGGACTGGACGAGGCAGTCGTGGTGCCTGCCCCGCGTGACAACAGCGCCGATGCGCTGGCCGGCGCCGTCGGTCTGGCGCTTGGCCAGTTCCTGTCGGAAGCGATCCAGAACGACATGACGATCGGCGTCGGCTGGGGCCGCACGATGACCGCGGCGCTTTCGAGCTTCCGCCCGCCCCGTCGCGAACGCTGCAAGGTCGTCTCGCTGCTCGGCGGCATCGTCGCCGTCCACCAGACCAACCCGATCGACTTCACCTGGCGCTTTGCCGGTCAGCTGGGCGCCGAATGCTTCATGTTCCTTGCCCCGCTTCTGGTCGACAGCGTCGCCACCAAACGGGCGCTGATCGAGAAATGCGGCCTCGATGCCGTCTATGACCTCGCCGAGAGCCTCGATCTCGCCGTCGTCAGCTGCGGTGATATCGGCCCGCATTCGACCTCGCTGTCGGAAGGCTTCATTTCAGCCACCGAACTCGAGCGGCTGATCGCCGCCGGCTGTGTCTGCGACACGATGTTCAATTTCCTCGACGAGGAAGGCCGGTCCGTCGATCAGAAGCTCAACGAGCGGGTGATGTCTGTCGATCTCGATACGCTCGCCAAGGCAAAGCACATCGTCCTCTCCTCCGGCGGCACACACCGCGCCATCGCCATCCGCGCCACCATCCGACGCATCGGCTGCAACACCCTCATCACCGACGAAACCGCCGCAGTGGAGCTGCTGCGGCTGGCGGATGTGGATTAGGACCGCTCGCTTTCATCGCCGAATGCTGACGTGAGGTGCCTTTCGAGATCGACAGCGTCATGAAGCACGCGACCGATCCCGGCAAGCGACGGTTCAAGATACCGATAGAGAATGAAGTGGCGAGGCTGCACGACCGGTCCGCTTGCGTGCTTAGCCCTCGTCCGGCTATGCCTGAGATGGAAGCTGCGTATGCCTGCCCCAAGCTCCGCCCTATCGATTGAGTCCGGCCGGGTCGGGTCTTGCGACAAATCGCGAAAGGCAGTCACGAGAAGCTGTTCGTCACGGCGCCTTGCGCCGCGTCCGAAGTTCTCATCCGTATAGGCAATGATCTTGGTGATGTCGGCCTGGGCAGATAAGCCGCAGTGCATCGCCCACGATTTCGCTGGCGTTCTGATAGCGTCCCGTTTCCAGAAGCCGCGCGATCACCTGCTGGTGGTGCTCTGTCAGAACGACGTTGCATGTTGGCATGTTGGCTCCTTGGAACTGGCCGAGATCCCAGCGCATTGGGCACGACCCGCCAACTGCCGGCAGAGTTTCCCAGCCTCGGCCGCAACGACGTCAGAGATCGATATCCGTTGTCAGCAATGCAATCCTGTCGCGCCAGGAATGGTGCTCGAGCCGCTCCCATGTCCTATCCATGGCATAGGCCGACGAGATGACCGGAATACCGATATGGCCGAAGTAGAGGGAAAGCTGGCGCTCGGCGATCTCTTCGGACATGCCGGCGATCTCGCTGCTGTAAAGTCCGGCGGCAAGGCCGGTGCGGTCGGAACCCGAGCGGCAATGGATCAGGATCGGCTTCGGTGCGTCCCGCATCATCGTGACAAGCCGGTCCGCCTCCGCTTCGCTCAACTGCCTGGAAGCCGACATCCGGAAATCGAGATGCATCAGGCCAAGCCTTTTTGCGGCAGAGACCTCCTCGGCATACCATCCGGCCTTGTCGTCCTCACCGCGCAAGTTGACGATGGTGCGGATGCCGTAGGTCTTTGCATAGGTCTCGATATCGGCGGCACCCGGCTGGGCAGACCGGTAGAGCTCGCCGTCGATCACCGTATGGAAATTGCCGCTGAGCTGCAGATACCCGAGATAGGCCCCCAAACCCAGAGCGGCAGCGAAAATCGCCGAGGCTCCCATGCGAAACCAGCTTCTGACGCGTGACTGTTCCATGCTGCCGTCCGTTGAAGTGCAGGATGGCAATCATTTCGGCCTGTTTGCTGACACGCACCTGAAGGACGGCAGGTTGTCGGGCGGACTGTGCGGCTCAGGCGTTGCCTGTCTCCCAGCCCAGGATCGCCCGCTTGCGGGTCAGACCCCAGTGATACCCGGTCAAAGCCCCGTTCTTCGCCACAGCCCGGTGGCAGGGCACGACGAAGGAGATCGGGTTGGCGCCGATTGCGGCACCCACTGCCCGGCTTGCCGTCGGCTGGCCGATATCGGAGGCGACGGCGGAATAGGTGACCGCCTTGCCGAACGGGATCTTCAACAGGCTTTGCCACACCTTGAGCTGAAAATCAGTGCCGATCAGAACGACATTGAGCGGCCGGTCGGCCGTCCATTGGCCCCGGTCGAAGATGCGGCCGATATAAGGCGCCGTCGCTTCACTGTCCTCGACATAGGCCGCATTCGGCCAGCGCCGCACCATGTCCTCGAAGGCCGGCTTTTCGCCGCCGAGATCGGAAAACGCCAGGCCAGAAAGCCCACGCTCCGTCGCCATGACAAGCGCCATGCCGAATGGCGACGGGTGGAACCCGTAGCGGATCGTCAGACCCGCGCCCCTTCCCTTCCATTCGCCCGGCGACATCGCCTCATGGGTCACGAACAGATCGTGCAGGCGGCCGGGTCCCGAGAGACCGAGTTCATAGGACGTCTCCAGAAGCGGCAGACCTTCCTGGCCGAGCAGCCGCTTGGCATGATCGAGCGTCACCGCCTGCAGGAAGGCCTTGGGCGACAGACCCGCCCAGCGGGTGAACACCTTTTGCAACTGTGTCGGCGACTGGCCAAGTTCGGCAGCGATCGTTTCGAGCGAAGGCTGCGCGCGATAATCGAGCGTCAGCATCTCGATGACACGCCGCACCGTCTCGTAGTCGGAGCCATCAGGCGTCACGTCGATGCCGGGTGCGGACATGTCGGGCCTGGAAAGCGAAGCAAGAGCGTTCATGGCAATCTCCCTGTGCCCTATAGATGCACGCTCGATCCCATCAGAGCCACCCGTTTCTTGACAGGATCACAACCGTCTCGTGACGGTCGCAAGCGCTCCGCGAAATGCCCTCGCAAAGCTCTCACGATCGTCCGGGTTCAGAAACGAACCGATTTCGGTCTGCCGTCCCTCACCCGAGACCTGCATCGCCGTAATCCCGAATTCCTCGTGCCTGCTGACATTGAATCGCGCCCAAAACGGGTTGTAGCGATGCTCCACCATCCGCCCCGTTGGAGAAAATTTCCGGATCGACAGATTGGTCCTCGACACCGTGACTTCCTCGCGCTGCCGGCCGGAACGGTAGCTGAGTTTCAGCGCGCCATAGAGAAGCAGGAAATCGAAACCGAGAAACAAGCCGATCGGCCAGGCGCCGGTCGCCAGGAAGAAAAGGCCGTAGAACAGGCAGACGGCACCCGATATCGACAGCACGACGAAAAACCCGCGTCGGCCAAGCGACCGATAGGGCGTCAGTTCGGCTGCAAAGACCGGTTTCTCATCGATCGGCTGCGCGTTGATTTCCGTCATGGGGCGAGACTATACAGTGTCATGGCCCTTGCGAAAATCAAATCCACGAAAACCCCGGCGACAAAAAGCAGCACCGCCAAAAGCCAGAAGCCGAAACGCTTCAAGCCGGCCTATACGCCTGACGAAATGGTGGAGATCTTCCGCCGCTTCTCGGTGCAGCGGCCGGAGCCGAAGGGCGAGCTCGAGCACGTGAACCCGTTTACGCTCGTCGTTGCCGTGGCGCTGTCGGCGCAGGCAACCGATATCGGCGTCAAC